>NZ_JAUETR010000001.1:4161412-5403368 GCF_032484785.1 Bradyrhizobium sp. SZCCHNS1050
ACCATCCGAAGAACTGGCCCCGCAACCTGTTCGTCTGGCGCTCCAATCTTCTCGGCGCCTCAGGCAAGGGCCACGAATACTTCCTCAAGCATCTGCTCGGCACCAAGCATGGCGTGATCGGCAAGGATCTCGGCGACCAGGGCCACAATAGACCGGTCGAGGTCGCTTGGCACGAAGAGGCCCCGGAAGGAAAGCTCGATCTGCTGGTCACGCTCGACTTCCGGATGTCGACCACGTGCATGTATTCGGACGTCGTGCTGCCGACGGCCACTTGGTACGAGAAGAACGACCTCAATACGTCCGACATGCATCCATTCATCCATCCGCTCTCGGCGGCGATCGATCCGGTGTGGGAATCGCGCAGCGATTGGGACATCTACAAGGGGATCGCCGAGGCCTTCTCCAGGGTCGCGCCCGAAGTGCTCGGGGTCGAGAAGGACGTCGTGCTGACGCCGATCATGCATGACAGTCCGGGCGAAATCGCGCAGGCGTTCGACGTCAAGGACTGGAAGCAGGGCGAGATCGATCCGATCCCCGGCAAGACCATGCCAGCGATCACGGTGGTCGAACGTGACTATCCGAATCTCTACAAGCGCTTCACCTCGCTTGGACCGTTGATGAACAAGCTCGGCAATGGCGGCAAGGGGATGACCTGGAATACCGACCATGAGGTCGAGCTCCTGAAGCGCCTCAACGGCGTCGTCGCCGACGACGGGCCGACCCGGGGGCTGGCTCGCATCGACAGTGCGGTCGACGCTTGCGAGGTGATCCTCAGCCTGGCGCCGGAAACCAATGGCGAGGTCGCGGTCAAGGCGTGGTCGTCCCTGGAGCAATTCACCGGCCGCGACCATGCTCATCTCGCCATTCCGAAGGAGGACGAGAAGATCCGATTCCGCGACGTCGTCGCGCAGCCGCGCAAGATCATCTCGTCGCCGATTTGGTCGGGGCTCGAGTCGGAGAAGGTCTGCTACAACGCCGGCTACACCAATGTCCACGAGCTGATCCCCTGGCGGACGCTGACCGGCAGGCAGCAGCTCTATCAGGATCACCTATGGATGAGGGCCTTCGGCGAGGGCTTTTGCGTCTATCGGCCGCCGATCGATACCAAGACCGTCAAGCCGGTGATCGATCGCAAGCCGAATGGCAATGCGTCCGTCATCCTGAACTTCATTACGCCCCACCAGAAGTGGGGCATCCACTCCACCTATACCGACAATCTCCTGATGCTGACCCTGTCGCGCGGCGGTCCCATCGTGTGGATCAGCGAGATCGACGCAAAGGCTGCCGGTATTGCCGACAATGACTGGATCGAGGCCTACAACACCAATGGCGCGCTGGTTGCGCGCGCTGTGGTCTCGCAGCGGGTCAAGCAGGGCATGTGCATGATGTATCATGCTCAGGAAAAGATCGTGAACGTGCCGGGCTCCGAGCAGACGGGGCTGCGCGGCGGCATCCACAATTCGGTCACGCGTGTCGTTCCGAAGCCGACGCACATGATCGGGGGCTACGCTCAGCAGGCCTATGGCTTCAACTACTACGGCACGGTCGGCGCCAACCGCGACGAGTTCGTCATCGTCCGGAAGATGTCGAAGATTGATTGGCTGGACCAGCCGACTGCTGACCGGTCGGCCACGACCCCCTCGGAGGCTGCAGAATGAAGATCCGTGCTCAGATCGCAATGGTGCTCAATCTCGACAAGTGCATCGGCTGCCACACCTGCAGCGTGACCTGCAAGAACGTCTGGACCAGCCGCGAGGGGATGGAATACGCGTGGTTCAACAACGTCGAGACCAAACCAGGCGTTGGCTATCCCAAGGATTGGGAGAACCAGTCCCGCTGGAAGGGAGGCTGGTCGCGCAATCGCGACGGGTCGATCCAGCCGCGGATCGGCGGCAAGTGGCGGGTTCTGGCGAATATCTTCGCCAATCCCGACCTCCCCGAGATCGATGACTACTACGAGCCGTTCACCTTCGACTATCAGCACCTGCAAAGTGCGCCCGAGGTATCTGCGATGCCCACGGCACGGCCGCGCTCGCTGGTGTCTGGAGAGCGGATGGAAAAGATCGAGTGGGGACCGAACTGGGAAGAGATCCTGGGCGGCGAATTCGCCAAGCGCTCTCAGGACATCAATTTCGACGGCGTGCAGAAGGAGATCTACGGCCAGTTCGAGAACACCTTCATGATGTATCTGCCGCGGCTGTGCGAGCATTGCCTCAATCCGGCATGCGTCGCATCCTGCCCGTCCGGCGCGATCTACAAGCGCGAGGAGGACGGCATCGTCCTCATCGATCAGGACAAGTGCCGCGGCTGGAGAATGTGCGTCTCCGGCTGTCCATACAAGAAGATCTATTATAACTGGTCCTCGGGAAAATCGGAGAAGTGCATCTTCTGCTATCCTCGGATCGAGGCGGGGCAGCCGACCGTGTGCTCCGAGACCTGTGTCGGGCGCATTCGCTATCTCGGTGTCGTGCTGTATGACGCGGACCGCATCGCAGAGGCCGCGGCCAAGCCCGACGAGGGCGATCTCTACCAGGCCCAGCTCGACATCTTTCTCGATCCGAACGATCCGAACGTGCTTGCGGAAGCCGAGCGCCAGGGCATCCCTCATGCATGGCTGGAGGCGGCGATACGGTCGCCGATCTGGAAGATGGCGATGGAATGGAAGGTCGCCTTCCCCTTGCACCCGGAATATCGGACCCTGCCGATGGTCTGGTATGTGCCGCCGCTGTCGCCGATCACGTCGGCGGCCTCGTCCGGCAAGATCGGGCACGATGGCGAGATGCCCGACGTCAAATCCTTGCGCATTCCGATGCGGTACCTCGCCAATCTGCTGACTGCGGGCGACGAGAAGCCGGTGACGCTGGCGCTCGAGCGAATGCTGGCCATGCGTGCCTATATGCGGGCCAAGACCATCGACGGCGTGGTCGACGAGGCGATCGCGAGGCGCGTCGGCCTGAGCGGCCCGCAGATCGACGACATGTACCACATCATGGCGATCGCCAACTACGAGGACCGCTTCGTGATCCCGACCGCGCACCGCGAGCTCGGTGCCGACGCGTTTGATATCCGCGGCTCCTGCGGCTTCTCGTTCGGCAACGGCTGCTCCGGGGGCGAAAGCGAAGTCAACCTGTTCGGATCGCCGCGTAAGGCCAAGAACCCGATGGAGGTCGCCTGATGAAGACGTTCAAGGTGCTGTCGGCATTGCTGAACTATCCGAGCGGGGAATTGATCACGGCCATCCCGGAGCTCGCGCGGGTGCTCGACCAGGAAGGCCTCGTCCAGCCTGGCATTCGCCGGGAGCTCGATGTGCTGCTGCAGGAGATCGCCACGGGCGACGTCTACGACCTGCAGGAGCGCTACGGCCTGCTGTTCGACCGCAGCAAGACCCTGGCGCTGCATCTGTTCGAGCACGTTCATGGCGAAGGCCGCGACCGCGGCCAGGCCATGGTCGACCTGCGGGCCATGTATGACCGAGCGAACCTCGTCATCGCCGGCAACGAGCTGCCGGATTATCTGCCGCTGTTCCTCGAATTTCTCGCCACCCGGGAGATTTCGGACGCGCGCGAGTTGCTTGGCCAGACCAGCCACATCATCGCCGCGCTCGCGGAACGACTGGGGCGTCGGCAGTCGAGCTATAGGGCGGTGTTCGATGCGCTGCTCCAGATCGCCGCGGAGCAGCCCCGCGCGGAGATCGTCGATGAGCTGCTGAAGGCGGCGGACGTGGATCCGATGGACCTGCACGCGCTCGACGCGGCCTGGGAGGATGAAGAGGTCAGGTTCGGCCCGGGAGGGGGCGACCAGGCAGCCTGTGGGCACGACAATCTGATCGCAAAACTGCGCCACGCCAAACGTGCGGTCAACGCGCCGCCGTCACAGTTGCAATGAGGGATTGGCCATGCAAACACTCAATGCCATCGTCTTCGGCTGGTATCCCTATCTCTGCCTGACAGTCTTTCTGGTCGGCAGTCTGATTCGATTCGACCGCGAGCAATACACGTGGCGCTCAGGCTCGAGTCAGCTGCTTCGGCGGCGCCAATTGATCTGGGGCTCGAACCTTTTCCATGTTGGGATCCTCTTCATTTTTGCGGGTCATTTCGTCGGGCTGCTGACGCCGATCTGGGTGTTTGACATGCTCGGCGTGTCCCACGGCTTCAAGCAGATGCTCGCGATCGTCGCCGGTGGCGGCGCCGGACTGATGTGTCTGGTCGGCATTTCACTCCTCGCGCATCGCAGGCTTTTCGATCCCAGGATTCGCGCGACGTCGTCTTTTGCTGACACGGGTATCCTTCTGGTGCTGTTCGTCCAGCTGCTGCTTGGCTTGGCAACCATCCCCGTGTCGCTCGGTCATCTCGATGGTCATGAAATGGTCAAGTTCATGGCCTGGGCGCAGGACATTCTCACGTTGCAGCCCGGAATCGCCGCCAACATTGTCGACGTCCATCCGATCTTCAAGGCGCATCTGGTCCTGGGAATGACTATCTTCCTGCTCTTCCCCTTCACCCGCCTTGTCCACATCTGGAGTGCGCCGGTGTGGTATCTCGGCCGCCGCGGCTATCAGGTGGTGCGCAGCCGCGACGGGCGCCGTCATCTTGTGCAACCAATTCAGCCCGCGGAGTAGCCGATGGACTGTTCATTGGGCGCGGCGCTTCCAAAGCCGAAGCTGGTCAGTGTGAACGGGGTCGTGATCGAACGCGACGTCATTGCCCGGGAAGTTCAGAACCATCCGTCGGACAAGCCGATCCTCGCCTGGCAAGCGGCGGCGCGCGCGCTTGCGGTGCGCGAATTGCTGAGACAGGAGGTCATGCGGCTCGGCATAACGGCCGCTCCCCTGCGCGATGCCGAAGGTCGCAGCGAAACCGAGGAAGAGGCGGCGATGCGGGCGCTGATCGCGCGTGAGGTTCTGATACACGAGCCGGACGAATCGACGTGCCGTCGCTTCTACGATCAGAACAGGCAGCGGTTCCTGGCCGGAGAACTCTACGAAGCGTCTCACATCCTGCTGATCGCGCCGAGCAGCGATTCGCTGGCTCGGTCGGCTGCGCGAGACGAGGGGCGGACGATCGTGGAGGCCGTGCAGAGAAGCCCGGAACTGTTCGAGACCATCGCGCGCGATCGCTCCGATTGCAGGGTCTCGGCGGAGAATGGTGGCAGGCTCGGGCAGCTGTCGCGTGGGCAGACGACCGCAGAGTTCGACGCCGCGCTGGCCCGGATGTCGGTTGGAGAGGTCGGTCTGATTGAGACACGCTTTGGTATCCATGTCGTGCGCCTCGACCGACGGGCCCTCGGACAAGTCCTGCCGTTCGACATGGCAAGGGCGCGCATTTCGCAATATCTCACCGAGCGTGTGCGGCATCAGGCGCTCGCGCAATATGTAGCCAATCTGGCAGACCGCGCGGAGATCGTTGGCGTGACGTTGCCGGCGCCGCAATCGGTACTGCCGCAGTAGGGGGGCGATCATGCTGCTCGGGGATCTCATTCACGATCTCAGTGACGACGCGAAGTCGAGTGCGGTGTTGCAGGGGTGCGGCGACCTCACGCTCCTGGTGCGCATCAGCTCTGTCGCGGATCGCCTCGGCGAGGATGTCGGTGAGTATGCGTCGGCTGCTGTCCGGCGCTTTGCAAATCTCGCAGAGAATGAGGATTGGCTCGGGTTGATGAGCGCTATCGACCGCGCCGCCGACCCCGCGATCGTCTGTCTGACGTCCATGATCAAGTGGTCGCTGCAGAGGGATGAAATCGAGCTCTCCTAGAACGGATCCACCGCAGGCTATCCGTGCTGGAGGGGCGGGTCAAAAATGTCGAAGCGTCAAATTGATGTTGGGATTCGCATGCACGATGTGATGGTAGAGAAAGTCGGCGTTGCGGCCGCGCCGCTCGTGGCGCTCGTATACGACGACGGGAAATATCCCTACGAGACGTTCGATCACCTCGTGGATCACTCGCGTCGAGCGCGATTGAAGGTCGCCGGCGCACTGCAGCGAAGGCTGTTCCTCGACGAAAATCGCAGGTGCGACGTCCTGCTCGAGGAGATCGACACGGCAAATCAAACCCCGATCTTCGAGGATCGTGGATCGGGAGCGAGAGGTTGCCGGCTGGATGAATCGGCGCTTGCAGAGGTGACAGTTCGGGTCCTCGCCAGCTTGGATGCGCGTCCAAACATCCTGGTGTTGAACAAATTTGGTAAGGCAGAGTGCGGGGGAGGCGGAACGCTTGATCTGATCGCCCGCGCGTTGGACCTTGCGATACCGACGATTGTCGGCGTGCCGCGCAGCAATATCGATGCCTGGAGAGGTTTCGCCGGAGATATGGGGGTTGAGCTCGAAGCCCGCGGAGACGTGGAGCGGTGGCTGGAAAGTGTTCGGCAGGATCGAACCATAGACTCAGCCAGCCAGCTGCGCTGATTGCGATTGCGAGCAATCGAGGGGTCGGGGACACAGAACTGCCAAGCCAGACCGTCGAAGATGTCTGCCGGCTGACATGGATGTTCCTCGACGAGACAGGAAACCCGCCGGTCGATCTGGAGTGGTCATCACGACGCTGATGACACGGAATGTTGCGCTCCGACAAAGAATGGCCGGTCGCGCCGGTTTAGCATCTTTCCGATCGCCGGGGATTGTATGGCGCAAGCTCATTGTTCGCGCCCCCTTGGCTGCGTTCCTCCGGGCGCCACGGCAACTGCCGAATGGCGCATCGTCGTGGCGAGTGCTGCGTCCGCGATCAACAACTGGAGCCGCTCATGATTGGGGCGAAGATCTCGCGCTGGACGATGAGCTATTTCGCGGCAGCGCTGGGGTGGCTGCTCGTTGCCTTGGCAATGCTGGTCGGCGGACTCGGTTACCCCGCCGCAGAGCTCGGCGCTCCCGATACGCTTGTCGTTGTGCATGCGGTCTGTATCGGTTGGCTCAGTCTCTCGGTATGCGGCGCCTTGTTCCAGTTCGTTCCCGTTCTCGTCGCAAGGCCGCTCCCCTTCGACAAATGGGCCTTGCCGGCCTTGTTCCTCATCAACGTCGGTCTGGTCTGCTTGATATTGGGCTTCCTCTCACTGGCCGGACGAATTGCTCCAGCCGTTTGGCTTCTGCCGGCCGGCAGCGTGGTGCTCGGCGCGGGTCTGGCGATGGTCGCGCTCGATCTGGGCCTGACTCTCGTCAGCCAGCCGAAGGGATCTGCTCTCTTTGTCATCGCCGGACTTGGCGCGTTATGCGCAACTGTCGCGCTCGGCGTCGCGTTCGCGTTTGCTCTCGCCGGATCGGCGGGCGCCTACGGCGACGCGCTCCTGGCCGCGGCGATTCCGATCCATGCGATTGCCGGGCTGGGAGGCTGGCTGACCCTGACCGCCATGGGGGTGAGCTATCGCCTGCTGGCCATGTTCATGCTCTCGGCGGACCTCGGCGAGCGACAGAGCACATCCGCGCTGAAATTTGGTGCGCTCGCGCTATCGGTCGCTGTCGTGGGCGGATTGTTCGCGATCGGCCTCGAGGCCGGGCTCGGAGCCGTGCTCATCGTCGCCGCCGTTCTTGGGGTGATCTCGCTTGCGCTCTATGGACGGGACATCGCGACGATCTATCGCTCGCGCAAACGGCGCCAGCTCGAGTTGAACATGCGGATGGCAACCGTGTCTTTCGCCAACCTGGCGGCGACGGTGACGCTCGGCACCGTCATCATCGTCAGCGGAAAGGTCGGCGTTCATGTCGGCGCGTTCGCGTTCTTGGCCGTGTTCGGCTGGCTGTCTGGTCTCATATTCGCGAAGCTCTACAAGATTGTCGCCTTTCTGACCTGGCTCGAAACCTACGGTCCCGTGATGGGGCGCGCCCCGACGCCACGGGTTCAGGACCTGGCGGTGGAACGTCGGTCCGAGAAGTGGTTCATCATCTATTTTCTAGGCGTCTGGGCGGCGACCATCATGTTGATGATGGGCGAGGGCCAGGCGTTTCGCGGCGCCGCGGCGGTCATGGCCGTGGGCAGTATTGGAATCATACACGAGCTTGTGCGAGTCCGACGTCTTTCCGACGTTGCGGGCTCCCGTAGGCTTCCGGCCGGAGCCATCGCGCCAAGCCTGTTGTTCGCCAGAAACTAGGAGGAGAGCCATGACCGCGTACATTGACGTCGACGTCCGACCGATTCTCAGGGCCGGAGGCGAACCGTTCTCCATCATCATGGACGCGGTCGACCGGCTGGCGCCAGGCCAGGGTGTGCGGCTGATCGCGAGCTTCAGGCCGGTTCCGCTGCTCTCCGTCATGGCAAGAAAGGGCTTCGCCCACACCGATCGACCGCTCGACGATGGCGATTGGGAAGTGCTGTTTTCGCCGCTGGCTGCCGAGGACGCCGGTCAGGAAGACGCTGGTGCCGGCCTCGCCTTCGAGCAATGGCCAGATCCCGTAGTCACGCTCGACAACCGAGAGCTCGACCCACCCGAGCCGATGGTGCGCATCCTCGCGGCTGCGGAGGAGCTGGGCCCTGGAGAGACCTTGTCGGCACTTCTGGGCCGCGAGCCGGTCTTCCTGTTCCCTGAACTTGAGAAGCGCGGCTTTCGCTGGCTCGGCGGGTTTACGCCGGATGGATCGACCTACGAACTGTCGGTGAGGGCTCCGCTATGAGCCGCGATGTCATCGACCGCATCCGCGACGCAATGCGCGTGGTCATCGATCCGGAACTGGGGGAAAACGTGGTCGATCTCGGCTTCATCTATGAGATCACGGCGACGGATGGCGTCGTGCATGTCACGATGACGGCCACAACGCCCGGGTGCCCCGCAACAGGTTTTCTCAAGGAAGGGGTCGCAAGCAGCATTGCGGAGATTGCGGGCGTCGAAGCCGTGGACGTGACGATGACATTCGATCCGCCGTGGACCCCATCCAGAATTGATCCGGCCGTTCGTGCTGCGCTGGGTTTCGACAACGTCAATTGACCGAACGAAAGCGAAAAGCTGGCAGCGCTCGGCCGGAGAGGCGGCGTCGTTACGCCCGCTCGTCGAAGAACACGTCAACCGTCGTGGACGCCTTCGGCCCATCGCCCGAGTGGATCTGTCGTGTTCTGTCTTCAAATCCTATTGCCTGTCTTGCTTCCCTATCTCAACAAGGTTGCCTGCTTCGGTCGTCCGGTCCGGAAGCCACTCCCGCGCGTTGGCGTGGAGCCCGGGGACGCCGAGCAGGTTGATCGCGCGACAGGCGATCTGCTCGATGACGTCATCGAGCGACTGGGGCTTCAGGTAGAACGCCGGCATTGGCGGCGCGATGATCGCGCCGATCTCGGTGGCCTGCGTCATCGCTCGGAGATGACCGAGATGCAGCGGGCTCTCCCGCACCAACAATATCAGCCGGCGGCGCTCCTTGAGTTGAACGTCGGCGGCGCGGACCAGCAGGTTGTCGAGTTGGCCCCAGGCGATCGCCGAGAGGGTGCGGATCGAGCAGGGCGCCACGATCATGCCGGCTGCAGAAAACGAGCCGCTGGCGATGCTCGCACCGATGTCGGCGACATCATGAGCATGCGCCGCCAGTTCGCGCAGCCGCGCGAGGCCGCCCTGGCCGACCTCCTCGTGCAAGGTGCGCACGGCAGCGTCGGACACCACGAGATGGACCGCGCATTGCGGCTGCTCCGCGAGCCGTTCGACGATGCGCGCACCGATCGCGGCGCCCGAGGCGCCGCTGATGCCGACGATGACGTGATGCCGCCCGTTCATGTCGAGGCCGTTCGGTCGGCTATGGCGTCGCCGAGGCCGAGGCTCGGCCACATCGCGTCGATGCGCGCGGCTACAGCAGGGTCCATCGCCAGCACCTCGCCCCAGGCGCGTTCGGTCTCGACACCGAGCTTGGTCGTGGCGTCGATGCCGAGCTTCCCGCCGAGGCCGGATTTTGGCGAGGCGAAGTCGAGATAGTCGATCGGCGTGTTGGCAAGCGGCACGAGATCGCGCGAGGAGTCGCTGCGCGTCGCGACGGCCCACATCACCGCGCGCCAGTCGCGGACGTCGATGTCTTGGTCGACCACGATGAGGAGCTTGGTGTAGCTGAACTGCGGCAGCATCGACCACAGGCCGAGCATGATGCGCCTTGCCTGGCCCGGATAGCGCTTTTTGATCGCCACCACGGCGATCCTGTAGGAACAGGCCTCCGGCGGCAGATAGCAGTCGACGACCTCCGGGAATTGTCGTCGGATCAAGGGGACGAACAGCGTGTTCAGCGCCTCGCCAATTCGAGACGGCTCGTCCGGCGCGCGTCCCGTGAACGTCGACAGATAGAGCGGACTTCGACGCGTGGCGATCGCGGTGACCTGAAGCACCGGAAAGCTCTCGACGGCGTTGTAGTAGCCGGTGTGATCGCCGTAGGGCCCCTCCGGCGCGGTCTCCGTGGCCGACACGATGCCCTCGATCACGATCTCGGCGGCCGCCGGCACCGTCAGGGGCACGGTCAGGCATTCGACCAGCTCGGGACGGTCGCCGCGCAGGACGCCGGCGAAGCGCAGCTCGGAGATGGTTTCGGGCAATGGCAACACGGCGCTGAGGATGGTGGCGGGATCGGCCCCGATCACGATCGCAATCGGCATGTCGCGCCCCTGCGCCTGCCACTGCTGGTGGTGGCGGGCGCCGCCGCGATGGGCGAGCCAGCGCATGATGGCGCGATCGCGGCCGAGCACCTGCATGCGGTAGACGCCGACATTTTCCTGCTCGCCGGCGGACGCGTCCGGCGGCACGGTGATGACGAGCGGCCACGTCAACAGCGGCGCCGGCTCGCCCGGCCAGCAGATCTGGGCCGGCAAGGTGGTCAGGTCGATGTCATCGCCCATCGTGACACGTTCATGCACCGTCGCGGCTGATCGCAGCCTCGGCCGGGTCGACAGTGCTGCGCGTGCCAGCGGCAGCTTCTGCAGCGCTTCCCTGATGTCGCGCGGCGGCTGCGGGGCGCGCAACTCCGCCATCATCTCGCCGAGCTCCGCCAATCGTTCCGGCTGCACGCCCATGCCCCAGGCCACCCGCTCCACGGTGCCGAACAGATTGGTGACGAGCGGCATTGCCGAGAGCGAGCCGCATGCCTTGATCGGCCGTTCGAACAGCAGCACGGGCCCTTCGGCGGAGATGACGCGGCGATGGATCTCGGTGATCTCGTGGACGACCGAGACGCTGTCGCGAATGCGTCGCAGCTGTCCCCGCTCGTCGAGGAAGCGCAGGAAATCCGACAGCTCGCGGAAGCGAGGGACATCACGTCGCAACGACAGGCTCCGTTCAAAAAACGCCTCGTAGCTGGAACAATCAGTGTGATCTTTGTTCCGGGTCAAATACTTCTCCAGCCGATCCGGCCAGAGCTTGGGCCATGAGCTCTCTTCAGGACGCGTCTTCGACCTCACTGCCCCTGTTGCCGCCACTGCTCAGGCAGGTGCTGCGTCCGTTGCCGTTGCTGCCCCTGCAGATCGCGCTCGGCACTTTCCTGCGTGGGCTCTTGCGTCGGCATCCGCATCTGCTCGACCGGCTCGGGTCGCATCGCGGAAAGCGCTTTGGCATCAAGCCGACCGATCTGCCGTTCGCATTCGTGATTCAGGCGGGCCCACAGCAGCCGCAACTCGCGGCGGTGCGCGAGCTGCCCACCGGCCTCGATGCCTCCATCTCCGCGTCGATCGTGAGCCTGTTGGCGCTGGTCGAGGGCCGGCTCGACGGCGATGCGCTGATGTTTTCGCGTCAGCTCGTCATCGAAGGCGATATCGAGGCGGTGCTGGCGCTCCGCAATGCGATCGACGATGCCGGTCTGGATCTGGTCGGCGAGATCGCAGCGCTTTCGGGGCCGTTCGGCGTGCCCGCGCAACGCCTGCTGGCGGCCGCGCGTGCCTCGCTGCTGAGATCAACGACGAACGAAAGCGGGATGCGACGATGGAGCTGATCTGTCCGGCAGGGACGCCGGCGGCGCTGAAGAGCGCGGTCGAAGCCGGTGCCGATGCCGTCTATTGCGGCTTCGCCGATGAGACCAATGCCCGCAACTTTCCCGGGCTGAATTTCAGCCGCGAGCAGATGCGCGAAGGAGTAACGTTCGCGCATCGGCGCGGCGCCAAGGTGCTGGTTGCGATCAACACCTTCCCGCGCGCCGGCGCCGTCGAGCTGTGGCGTCGGGCGGTCGACGATGCCGTCGAGGCCGGGGCCGACGCGCTGATCCTTGCCGATGTCGGGCTGATGCACTATGCCGCGCGGCGCCATCCCGAACAGCGACTGCATGTCTCGGTGCAGGCGGCGGCGGCGAATGTCGACGCGATTGCGTTCTATGTCGAGAATTTCGGCGCCCGCCGCGTGGTGCTGCCGCGCGTGCTGAGCGTGCCCGAGATCGCCGAGATCACCCGTGAGACGGCATGCGAGACCGAAGTGTTCGTGTTTGGCGGACTATGCGTTATGGCCGAGGGGCGTTGCTCGCTGTCCTCCTACGCCACCGGCAAGTCGCCGAACATGCAGGGGGTGTGCTCGCCGGCCAGTCATGTCGTCTATCAGGAGACGATACTGGGCACGACCTCGCGGCTTGGCGCTTTCACAATCAATCGATTCGGACGCAACGAACCTGCCGGCTATCCAACGCTATGCAAGGGGCGTTTCTCGACCGCACAGGGCTCTGGCTACATCTTTGAGGATCCGGTCAGCCTCGATGCCACGACCCTGCTCGCAGGCTTGCGCGAAGCCGGCGTCACCGCGCTCAAGATCGAGGGCCGCCAGCGCGGCCGCGCCTATGTCGACGGGGTCGTGCGGCATTTCCGCAGCGTGCTGGCAGCGCTCGATGCCGGGCGGCCCGCCGACGCGTCCGACCTCACGGCGTTCACCGAAGGGCAGGCCACCACGCAGGGCGCCTACCGCAAGACCTGGCGCTAGGACGACATGACAATGGCGGAACAAGGCGCAGGCCGAATGCAGCTCACTCTGGGGCCCGTGCTCTACAATTGGCAGCCCGAGCGCTGGCGTGATTTTTACTTTCGGATGGCCGACGAGGCCCCGCTCGACCGCGTTGTGGTCGGCGAGGTCGTCTGCTCGAAGCGCGCGCCGTTCTTCGAACCCTATTTGCCTGAAGTCATCGAGCGGCTTATGGCTGCCGGCAAGCAGGTGCTGCTGGGTTCGCTGGTCCTGGTGTCGTTGCGACGCGAGCGCCGGCAGATGGCAAGCCTCGCCGAGTTTGGCCACGGTCTGGTGGAGGTCAACGACCTCACCTGCCTCAAATCGATCGCCGGTCGGCCGCATGCCATCGGGCCATTCGTCAACATCTACAACGAGGCCAGCGCCGCGTTTCATGCCGCCCAGGGCGCTACCCGGATCTGCCTCCCGCCGGAGCTGCCGCTGTCCTCGGTTGCCGCGATCGCCGGCGCCGTGCCGCAGGTGGCGATCGAAGTGTTCGCCTTCGGCCGTGTGCCGCTCGCGATCTCCGCGCGCTGCTATCACGCCCGCCTGCACAAGCTAGCCAAGGACAATTGCCGCTTCGTGTGCGAGCAGGATCCGGACGGCCTCGTCGTCACGACGCTGGACGATGAAGCGTTCCTCACCATGAATGGCGTGCAGACGTTGTCGCATGGTTGCTGCAACCTGCTCGGCGATCTCGATCGTCTGACGCAGAGCGGTGTGAGATCGCTGCGGCTGTCACCTCAGGCCTGCGACATGGTCGCGGTGTCCGAGCAATTCCAGGCGGTCCTGGCGGGCCGCGCGGAAGCTGAGGCCGCCAGGGACCGCTTGCGCGAGATCTATCCGGACGTTCCATTCGCCAACGGCTTCTTGCACGGCGCCCCCGGTGCCTCCTACGTCTCGGGGTAGGTACTGCCGTGTCCTTCTGTCGAGGTGAACTCGGATGTGCCCAGTCTGCATGTTGACTGACCACGGATGGACGACGTTGCGAGACGACGCGCAGCCCGTTCTTGCCGGCATGTTGCAGATTGCTGACCGCGTCCAGGCGGAAGCCCAGGAAGCCGGGGAAATCGTGGTCTGTCCCCGATTTCCCCTCCCAAGCCGGCTGGCGTCCTACGCGCCGACCGCAGAGCCCAGCTGACGGCCGACGCCTCATCCCGATTTGTCGCTGAACGCGGCGGGAAGCGTAGCGAGGAACGCCATGACGCGCTGCGTGCGCAGCGGCGGCCGGCGGTCCGAGGTGCGCAGCACCCATAGGGGCTCCGCCAGCGCGCGCCACGGCTCAAGCACTTCGACGAGCCGACCTGTGCGCAAGTCGTCGTGGACGAGCCATGCCGGGCCCCAGCCAATGCCGAACCCATTCGCGATCAAAGCGACCGAAGCGTGCGCGTCGTCGCAAATGTGCTTGGGCTTGGGCGCGACGCGAACGAGTTTTTTGCCGCGCGGGTCGGTGAAGCGCCAGGTCAGGATCTGCCCGCTCGCGGGATTGCGGAAGCCGACGTGGTCATGTTCGGAAAGCTCGTATGGAGTCGCCGGCGCACCGCGCGCGTTCAGATAGGCGGGCGAGGCGCAAGCGATCCAGGAGAACGTGCAAAGCCGCCGCGCCAGATGACCGGGCGCGCGAGCGAGGGGTCCTGTGCGGATGGCGACGTCGACACCTTCCGCCGCGAGATCAAGAATCTCGTTGCGGAATTTGATCTCGATCTCGATTTCGGGCCGCTCCCGCAGGAACGCAGGCAGTCGCGGCAGGATGCAGGCACGCGCGAACGAGGCGGGGGCGGTCACTCGCACCCGTCCGCCATCGTTACGCGCGGCTTCGCTGAGCGCGGATTGGACGCGATCGAGACTTTCGGCCAGCGCGCGTCCCGCCGCCATCAGCCGCTCGCCCTCTTCGGTCAGCGCCAGCGAATGGGTCGTGCGATGCAAAAGCCGTATCCCGCGAGCCTGTTCGAGGCGGGCGACCGCCTTGGACATCGCCGAGGTGGTCGTCCCCGCCCGCCGCGCGGCTTCGGCGAAGGAGCCCGCCTCGACGACGCGGACGAAGGCGAGGAGGCGCGAGAGGTCGGGAGGCAAGGCCGTTGTGGACATCCAGTCCACATAGTCATGGCGACGGGGTCGCTACAAGAGGCCGTTCCGATGGACCAAATGGGGAGCGTCAGCGCGCATGCTGCGCCGCTAGAAACCGCGAGAAGTCCCATGAACCCCATCGAAATCACGCTGCAAGCCCTCGACGTCGCCGAGCGCGCGCTTCCCCCCGGCCAGCCGGTCTACATGCTCAATCTGTTGCGCTACCGCGCTTATGCGCGTTATGAGGACGGCTTCGACGCCGCGCCCTGTTCGGGCCGCGAAGCCTTTAACGAACGCTATAGACCGGCCTTCCGGCGTCTCGCAGCCGGTAAGCCGCTGGTGCGGATGTTTTCCGGGCCGGTCCTGGCGAGCCTGGCCGGCCCGCAAGGCGAACGCTGGGACGAAGCGGCGATCAATGAATACGGTGATTTCGCCGCCTTCCGCTCGATCGTCGACACCGAGACCTACCAGCGCGACGTCGCTCCGCATCGGCACGCGGCGCTCGAGGATTTCCGGTTGTTCGCGCTCGCCAAGGCGATGTGAACGCATTGAGGCGGCGGCCTCATGCATTCGCCTTAACCAAGCGTGACGCTCCGACGAGCCCGGGAATCCGTTCCACCGATCGCAAGAATTGGTGTCGCGGGCCCTGGGGATTTGGACTTGTCCATCGGCATTTGGGCTACCCGCCGATAGAAAACAGGGATTCCGAAATAGTGGGTCTAGCGATGTAGCGGACCCCTGCTACCAATGTTCCCCGCGTTCCCTTTTTGCTGGGCTCGACATGTCTGTCCGCTGATCGGCGGGTTGAGATAATGAGACCCGGTCGTGATGCTGGAGAGGTTGCCGAAGGTGTTGAACAGGCCGCCGGAGACGCCGCCGGCTTCCTTCGGCGAGGTGTCGGAGACGACCGCCCAGCCGAGCGCGCCGATGCCCTTGCCGAAGAACGCCAGCGCCATCAGGCCGACCACCAGCGCCTGGCCGTCGACATAGTTGCAGCCGATGATCGCCATCGACAGCAGCATGCCGCCGACAATCGGGATCTTGCGGGCGAGTGTCAGCGATCCCGTCTTGCGCAGGATGGCGTCGGAGATGAAACCGCCGAGCACGCCGCCGATGAAGCCGCACAGCGCCGGCAGGGTGGCGACGAAGCCGGCCTGCAGGATCGAGAGGCCGCGCTCCTTGACGAGATAGACCGGGAACCAGGTCAGGAAGAAATAGGTCAGCGTGTTGATGCAGTACTGGCCGATATAGACGCCGAGCATCATGCGGTTCGACAGCAACTGCCCGATATGCGACCAGGTCGGACCACCGGAGCTGGCCTTGGCGTCTTTCGCGCCTTCCATGTCGACCAGCGCGCCGCCGTCCTTGATGTAGTCGAGCTCGGCCTGGTTGACGCTCGCGTGCTCCTTCGGTCCGTACATGGTCCTGATCCACATTAGGCCCATGAGAATGCCGAGCGCGCCCATCACGGTGAAGACGTGGCGCCAGCCGAATTCATGCGCGATCCAGCCCATCAGCGGTGCGAAGATCACTGTCGCGAAATACTGGCCCGAGTTGAAGAACGCCGACGCCGTGCCGCGCTCGTTGCTCGGAAACCAGGCGGCGACGATGCGGGCATTGGCCGGGAAGCTCGGCGCTTCGGCGAGACCGACCAGGAAGCGCAGCGCGAACAGCGCGGTGACCGCGGCGGCGCCGGAGAAGAAGCCGATCCAGCCCTGCATCATGGTGAAGATCGACCAGATCACGATGCTGCAGGCATAGACCCAGCGCGAACCGAAGCGGTCGAGCAGCCAGCCGCCCGGCACCTGCGCGAGCACATAGGACCAGCCGAAGGCGGAGAACACATAGCCCATCGCGACGGGATCGAGATGCAGCTCCTTGGACAGCGAAGGTCCTGCGATCGACAAGGTCGCCCGGTCGGCGTAGTTCACGGTCGTGACCAGGAACAGCATGGTCACGATGAATAGCCGCACGCGCGATCGGCGCAATTCGGCCGTGGTTACGATTGCGCTCATGCGCTCCACCTCTCTTGTCACGTTCCTCGATGACTGTCCTAGAGGAGAGGGAGGGCCGGGGTCCAAACCGAAGCCTGTATCGATCGATCCAAATTTTGGATCAATCCCGGGGTCTCCATGCCGGACAAAGGCGCTCTTTCGTGAGCAGCCGCGGCGTGCGACGCATGAGCCGATCAGGCTTGCACGTCGAGGTTTTGCAGATTTCGTCGCGCATTCCGACGGCCGTCGCGGCAATCGCCAGCATGCGGATCTCTCCTCACGTCCACCGCGCTTCGCGCCAGATCGCCCGGATCCCGGCGAACCCGCTGCCGGCAAGATGCGAGGCGCAGCGTTCCGTTCCGCCGGTTGGAAGCTGCGGGCACGGACCAACGGACGTGCGAACCATCTGTGCTTGTATCGGCTGCGACTGCGTGCACAATCGTCGGTGCAAGCGAACAGGAGCCACTGCGCGTGAAGGCCGTCTACACCGAGCTGCATCGCAGCCATGATCCGCAATTCTATCTGGTGCGCGGCGTCGTCAAGCGCACCACCGAGCAGCCCGAGCGGGCGGATCGTCTGCTTGCGGGATTGAAGGCCGGCCATCACGAGGTGGTCGCGCCGCTTCATTTCGGCCAGGAAGCTCGCGCGCGCGTGCACAGTCCGGAATACCTCAGTTTCCTGGAAGAGGCTTGGGACGCTTGGGCCGCGCTCGGCGATGCCGGTGCGGAGATGATCCCGAACATCCATCCCGTTCGCAATGCCGCCACCTATCCGACGCACATCGTCGGGCGGCTGGGCTGGCACACGACCGATACCTCGGCGCCGATCGGGCCGGGGACGTGGGAAGGCGCCTGCGCCGCGACCGACGTGGCTGCGACCGCGGCGCAACTGCTGCTCGATGGCGAGGATGCGGTGTACGCGCTGTGCCGGCCGCCGGGCCACCATGCCTATCGAGACATGGCCTCGGGCTTCTGCTTCTTGAACAACTCCGCCATCGCGGCCGCGCATCTGCGTCAGCGCTACGAGCGCGTCGCCATCCTCGACGTCGACGTCCATCACGGCAACGGCACGCAGGGCATCTTCTACGAGCGGCCCGACGTGCTCACCGTCTCGATCCACGCCGACCCCACGCATTACTACCCGTTCGTCTGGGGCTATGCGCATGAGCGCGGCGCAGGCGCGGGGCTTGGCGCCAACCTCAACATTCCGCTGCCGCTGAAGAGCGGCGACGACACCTATCTCAAGGCGTTCGAGACCGCGGCCAAGACGATTCATGCGTTCGCGCCCGGCGCGCTCGTGGTGGCGCTCGGTCTCGATGCCTCCGAGCACGATCCGCTCAAGGGGCTCTCCGTGACGACGCCGGGTTTCCGTCGCATCGGCGGCGCGATCGCGCGGCTCGGCCTTCCCACGGTGTTCGTGCAGGAGGGCGGCTATCTCTCGGACATTCTTGGGCAGAACCTGACCGCAGTGCTCGGAGGTTTCGAGGCCGCGCGGTAGGCCATCATCTCTTCCTCGCGATCTCTTCTTGGTGTGTACCCCAGAACGCCATCGCAAATCATTCGCATGGCGGCATCTGACGTGTGGAGGCGAGCCGCGACGCGACCACTCGAGGCTCGACGGTGCAGGCGACCGTCGAAACATCCGGCTCCAATTGCTGCACCATTTAGCAAGTGCTAGGCTTTGTGAACTACCCTCGGCTGTAGGCGGCTCGGAGGGACGTGATGAAGCGGCGAATGATCGGCCTGGAGACCCTGGTCACGGGATCCGAAGAGGCGTTGGCTCCGCCGAAGTCCAAGCCGACCGGGCCGGAGCTCAGCTCTGCAGCCTCGGCCGGCCGGCCATCCCGCCGAAGGCTGCTGGCCTCAGCCGGCCTTGGCTTCGGCGCTGCGGCATTGTCGTTCTCCGCCGGCCCGGCTGTCGCGCAGCCAGGTGACGGCGCAAGCCTCGGCCAGCCGGTGCGCGTCAGCAAGGATCGGCTCGATGCGCTCGCAGCGAAGCTCCACGCCGTCTTCAATGAGCACAATATCTTGCCGCCATTCTCGGCCGACAAGCACGGGGCGCGGGTCGACGTCGAACTGCGTCGGCTGACGACCTACACGCGCATTCCCGGCACCGGTGAGCGCGTCAAGGTCAGCGGCCTGCTCGCGCTGCCCGCCGATCACAAGGGCGCACTGCCGGTCGTGTCGTGGCAGCACGGCACCATCCTGTCGTTCGACCAGGTCCCGTCCAATCTCGTCAAGCTGGCCGATCCGAACTACGAGCCGCGCGACAATGTCGATTCGATCGAGACGCTGTTCAACGTCCAGCGCCTTGTCGGCAACGGCTTTGCGTTGATCGCGGCCGACTATCTCGGCAAGGGACCGTATCGCCAGGGGCGAGGCGAGGCCTATGCGGTGAAGGACGCGACCGTGCAGTGCTGCCTGGACGTGCTGAGCGCGGGTCTGCTCGCGCTCGATCATCTCCGCCTGCGAAAGTCCGGGCTGTTCCTGAACGGCTGGTCGCAGGGTGCCTTGAACACGCAATGGCTGCGCCAGGAATTGCAGCGGCGGCGCGTCGCGGTGGCGGCGAGCGCCACGCAGAGTCCGTTCAACAATCTTGCGGATTCGATGCGCTATTGGGTGTCGGCCCAATCGGGCAGCGCGTCGACCGACAGCACCTATCCGAAGCAGCCGATCTGGATAACGCCCTGCGTCATCGTCCTCCTGGGCAGCTATCGCCAGTATTACCGGCTCGGCGACCTGTTCAAGACTGCGATCAAGCCGCAGCACCTCGCGCTGGCCGAGAAATACTGGGCCGACTACAGCATGGACGAGGCGTTCAGCAAGTCGGTGCCGCAGCCCTCGGACCTGCTGGTCGACGGCTTCTTCGAGCGCTTCACCCACGAGACCAACAGCCGCTTCCTCCGTCGTCTGGCCGGCAATAGCTCGACCTATTGGGACTATGACGCCCCGATGCGGTTCTATTACGGTCTTCTCGACGAGGCGCTACCGCCGAGCCTCGTCAAGATGCCGCTGGCGGCCGACGGCCGCTTTGCGCAAGGCATCGCGGTCACCGGCGCCAGCCATCGCGGCACGTTCCTGGCAAGCCTGTATGGCGGCGGCGACGTCGTCGGCGGCGCTTCGACCGTGCTGGACTTCTTCAAGAGCAGCTCCTGAATTTCGGCCATGATCAGCTTGCCAGCGCTTGCGGCGTGTGGGTCGCGAGCTCCCGCTCAGCGGTACGGACGATCTCCATGGTGCGCACGATGCTCGCCGGATTGACGCTGATCGAATCGATGCCGAGTTCGGCCAGATAGCGCGCGACTTCCGGATAGTTTGCCGGCGCCTCGCCGCAGATGCCGACATGGCGATGGTTGCGGTGCGCGCCCTCCACCGCCATCCGCAGCATCGCCAGCAGGCCGGGATCGCGCTCGTCGAAATCGAACGCGACGATGTCGGAGTCGCGGTCGACGCCGAGCGTGAGCTGGGTGAGATCGTTGGAGCCGATCGAGAAGCCGTCGAAATGTTTGGCGAACTCATCGATCAGGATCACGTTGTTCGGGATCTCGCACATCATGTAGATTTCGAGCCCGTTTTCGCCTCTGACGAGGCCATGCCCGGCCATCGCCGCGATCACCTTGCGTGCCTCCTCGACCCGGCGGCAGAACGGGATCATGATCTTCAGATTGGAGAGCCCCATCGTGTCGCGCACGCGCTTCATCGCCGCGCATTCCAGCGCGAAACCGGCGGCGTAGGCGGGATGCGCATAGCGCGAGGCGCCGCGGAAGCCGAGCATGGGGTTCTCTTCCTTCGGCTCGAAATCGGAGCCGCCGATCAGGCTGGCATATTCGTTGGTCTTGAAGTCCGAGAGGCGCACGATCACCGGCCGCGGGTGGAATGCCGCGGCGATGGTGCCGACGCCTTCCGACAGCCGCTCGACGAAGAAGTCGGCGGGCTTCTTGTAGCGCGCGGTCAGGCGCTTGATCGTCGCGCGGTCCTTTGCCGCGGTCACCTTTGCGGGCGTCGCCAGCGCCATCGGGTGGATGCCGATCGCCTGGTTGATGATGAACTCCATGCGGGCGAGGCCGACGCCATCGTTCGGCAGCAGCGCGGTCTTGAAGGCCAGTTCGGGATTGCCGAGATTGACCATGATCTCGGTGCGCGGCTTCTCCAATCTGTCGATCGCCAGGCGCTCGACATCGAACGGCAGTGCGCCGTCGTAGACATGGCCGGCGTCGCCCTCCGCGCAGCAGACAGTGACCGTCGTTCCGGTCTTCGCGCGCTTGCTGAAATCCTCCGTGCCGACCACGGCCGGCACGCCGAGCTCGCGAGCGACGATCGCGGCATGGCAGGTGCGGCCGCCATGATCGGTGACGATCGCCGCCGCGGTCTTCATCACCGGCTCCCAGTCCGGACTGGTCGACGCGGCGACCAGCACCTCGCCGGGGCGGAACGCGTTCAGATCCTTGGGAGTGCGGATCAAGCGGATCTTGCCGGTGGCGATCTTTTCGCCCACGGCGCGGCCGGTTGCCAGCGTTCTGCCGGTCTTCTTCAGAACGTAGGTCTCGATCGCCTCGGGCCGCCGCTGCGAGGCCACCGTCTCCGGCCGCGCCTGGATGATGTAGAGCGCACCGTCGCGACCGTCCTTGGCCCATTCGATGTCCATCGGCGTCGGCCTGCCGGCCTTCTGCGAGTAGTGCTCCTCGACTACGATGGTGGCCTGCGCGAGCTCCAGCACGTCGGCATCGCTGATGCAGAATTTCGCCCTGTCAGCCGGCGGCGTCGCCTCGGTGCGCGTCGTCGGGCCACGGCTGCGCGCGCCGGCCTTTGCGCTGGCTTTGGCATAGACCATCCGCTTGTCCTTGGCGCCGAGCCGGCGCGACAGCACGCTGCGGAAGCCGGCCGCGAAGGTCGGCTTGTGGACGTAGAACTCGTCCGGATCGACCGTGCCCTGCACGATGGTCTCGCCGAGGCCGTAGACCCCGGTGATGAAGGCGACGTCGCGAAAGCCGCTCTCGGTGTCCAACGAGAACATCACGCCGCTCGCGGCGCGGTCCGAGCGTACCATCTTCATCACGGCCACCGACAGCGCGACCTTGTCGTGGTCGAAGCCGTTGTCGATGCGGTAGGAGATCGCGCGGTCCGTATAGAGCGAGGCGAAGCAGCGGCGGCACGCCTCGAACAGGTCCTTGGCGCCGCGAATGTTGAGAAAGCTCTCGTGCTGGCCTGCGAAGCTCGCATTCGGCAGGTCCTCGGCGGTGGCCGAGCTGCGCACGGCAACCGCGACGCCGCGGCCATACTCCTGCTCCAGCTGCTTGTAAGCCTCTGCGACCTCGTGGCGTAGATCGTCACGGTCGGTCGCCGCGAACACGATCGCGCGCGCCTTCGCCGCGCGTTTGGCGAGATCGGCGATGCGGCGCTTGTCGAGGCCGGCGAGCAGCTTGCGCAGCGCGTCGTCGGCGCCGGTCGCGCGCAAGGCGTCGCGATAGGCGGCGGCCGTCAGTGCGAAGCCGTTGGGTACGCGCACGCCTTGCGACGCCAGCGCCGAATACAGCTCTCCGAGCGAGGCCGTCTTGCCGCCGACGCCGGGCACGTCCTCGATACGAAGGTCCTTGAACCAGCGGATGTAGCCGGGTGCCGTCATCGGTGATCTCCCGCATCGCAGCGCGAACTTCAGTTTGTCGCGGCGGGCGGCGACTGCCTTGCGCAAGATCAAGCAAGGCGCTCCGCGAGCCCCTTAAATCGCGGGATGACAACGGTTCCACCATAGGCGAGGATGTTTGTTAAGACCCATCAATCGTACCCATCCGGATCACCAATGATCTCCGACGACGAGAACGAGGACGGCAATCGCGAATGGTCGCGGTTCTGGCTCACGGCGCGGCAATTCTGGCTCGGATCGACGGCATGGCGGGTCTGGCTGCTCTGCGTCGCCCTGATCGTCCTCGTGGTGCTTCAGCTCTACGTGCAATTTCGGTTCAATTACTGGAACAGGGATTTCTTCGACGCATTGGAGGGCCGCGATCCGACGCGGCTGCGGCAGCAGGCCGTTCTGCTCATTCCGCTTTGTCTGGCGAGCGTCGTGCTGGCGATCGTCTCGGTGTGGGGCCGCATGGTGATGCAACGCAACTGGCGGCAATGGTTGAGCGCCAAGGTGATCAACTACTGGGTCGAGAACGATCGCTATGCGCGGCTCGCGACGGTGCAGGGCGATCTGAAGATTCCGGAGTATCGTATTGCCGAGGATGTCCGCATCGCCACCGATGCACCGATCGACTTCGTGGTCAGTGTGATCTCCTCGCTGCTGACGGCGGTCGTGTTCGTCCAGGTGCTGTGGCAGGTCGGCGGATCCATCGGCTTTGCCGTGGCCGGGCACCAATTGTGGATTCCAGGCTACCTGGTGGTCAGCGTCGTCATCTATTCCGGGCTGGTGACCGGGGCCATGCTGTGGGTCGGTTCGCCACTCACGCGCGTCATCCAGACCAAGAACCAGGCCGAGTCGGAGCTGATCACCGCAGCCCATCACTTGCGCGACATCGGCGAAGGCATCGCGCCCAAGCAGGAAGAACGCAGCGTCGTTGCCGGGCTGTGGATGGCGCTCGACCGCACGATCCAGCAATGGAAGCGGCTGTGCTGGCAGCTGATGCGCAACACCCTGGTGTCTCATCTGAATACGCTGCTCGCGCCGATCATCGGCCTCGTGCTGTGCGCGCCGAAGTTCCTCGGCGATCAGATGACCCTGGGCGAACTCACCCAGGCAGCCGCTGCGTTCACGCTGGTGCAGGGGTCGTTCAATTGGATGGTGGACAATTTCAACCGCCTCGCCGAGTGGATGTCGTCGCTGGAGCGCGTCGGCGGGTTGCTGCTCTCGCTCGATCGGCTCAACGGTGATGCGGCGAGCGATGTCACGCCGTCTCAAGCCGCACGTCAGCCTGCAGACGGCTGACGTCGGCGGGATCGGACAGCGCGGTGCCGGTGCGCAGCAGCGCCGCGGCACCTGCGGCGACCGCAAAGCGAAACGCGTCGTCCAGCAACTCGCCCGCGGCGAGCTTCGCGACCAATGCGCCGAGAAAACTGTCACCGGCGCCGACTGCGTTGACCGGCACCATCGTCAGCGGCTGAGCGCGCAGCACGCGGTCGCGGGTGACCAGCAGGGCGCCGAGATGACCCATGGTCAGCGCGACGGTGCCGGCCTTGCCGCTCGCGACCAGCGCGTGGGCGGCTTTCTCCCACGCCGTGGCATCGGGCAGCGCGCCGCCGACCAGCTCTTGCATCTCGTGCAGCGACGGCTTCATCAGGTCGATGCCGCCGGCTACCGCCGCGGCCAAAGCTGGCCCCGAGGTGTCGAGCACGAATTGCGCGCCGCGTGACCGTGCAAGCGTCGCAACGCGCGCATAGAAGTCGGTCGGCACGCCGCGCGGCAGGCTGCCGCTGCCGACGACGAAGCGGGGAAACGGATCCTGGGCTGCGAGCAAGGCAAGGCCGGCCTGCCATTCGGCCTCGGTCAGCGTCGGACCCGGCAGGATGAAGCGATAGGGCTGGCCGCTGACGCGCTCCTGGACGAAGAAGTCCTCGCGCGTGTCCTCGGCCGTTGCCCAGGTGCGGCTGGCGACGCCTTCCTTCTCGACGAGCTGCTTCAGCAGCAGGCCGGTCGGACCGCCGACCGGATAGAGCGCGGTGACGTCGCCGCCGAGGCGGGCGATGACGCGGGCGACGTTGATGCCGCCGCCGCCGGGATCTCGCTGTTGCGTCGTGCCGCGCAGCTTGGCCACCGGCACGATTTTCTCGACGGTCGTCGAGACGTCGACGGCCGGGTTCGGCGTGATCGTGACGATGTCGCTCATTCGATCTCAGTGCGTCGGGGAGCCGCCGCTCGCGGTGATGCCGGCCTCGAAGAACGATTTGAGACCGAGAAAGCTGATGTCGGGCTTGATAACGAGATGAACCGGGATCGGACGCAGATAGCTGTCATAGCGCCCCTTGCCCTCGAACTGCCGGCGGAAATCGGATCTGGCAAAGTAGTCCGGAAACCGCGGCGGGATGCCGCCGGCGATGTAGACGCCGCCGCGGGCGCAGAAGGTGAGCGCGAGGTTGCCGGCGACGGCGCCGAGCCAGGCGCAGAACATGTCGAGAGTCGCGCGGCTGGTGGCGCAACTGCGGTCCAGCGCGGCGTGAGTGATCGCTGCGGCATCGCGCGGCGGCACCGTGACCCCGTCGACCGCGGCAATGGCCTGATAGACGTTCGCAAGGCCCATGCCCGACAGCGCACGCTCGATCGAGACATGGCCGAAGCGCTCGCGCATCTTGGCGAGCACGGCGGCCTCGCGCGCCGTCGTCGCCGGCAGCGTGGCATGGCCGGCCTCGGTCACGGCAACCGTGGGACGGCCTTCTGCCGGGAGATAGCACGCGGCGCCGAAGCCGGTGCCGGGGCCGATCACCAGCATCGGCGCGCCGTCGACCGCGGCGCTTCCGCCAAGCGGAAACAGGTCGTCGGGATGCAGCACCGGCAGCGACCAGCCGACCGCCTCGAAATCGTTCAGGAGCTTGGCCGAGCGCAGCTTGAACCGCTCCGCCAGCTCGGCGCCGTCGATCACCCAGGTCGAGTTGGTGAGCATGCCGCGATTGCGCTCGATCGGGCCGGCGATGTCGAGCACGGCCGCGGTGGGCGGGCCGCCGGCGGCGTGTCGCAACAGGAAGTCGGTGATCGCGTCCGTGATGGTCGGGAAGTCGGCGACCTTGAGATGCGCGACCTCGCCGATGACGTGGCCGTCAAGCAGCGCGAACCGCGCATTGGTGCCGCCGATGTCGCCCAGAAGAACGCGTTCGCTCATCCTCACTCTTCCGCCCGGTTGTGCCGCCCGGCGGGATCGTCGGATACCCGGTGAGCGGCAATCATGTTCGAATACCACCGCGCCGACGCCTTGGGAATGCGGCGCTGGGTGGCGCGATCGACATAGACAATGCCGAAGCGCTGCGAATAGCCCGCTCCCCATTCAAAATTATCCAGGAGCGACCAGACGAAATAGCCGCGCACGTCGGCGCCCGCCGCGATCGCCTGTTCCATCGCGGTCGTATAGGCCTTGAGATAGCCGATCCTGCCGTCGTCCTGGATGCAGCCGGATGCATCGACGGTGTCATTGGCCGCCGTTCCGTTCTCCAGCACGTAGATCGGAAGCCGGAACCGGCTGTGGATGTCCAGGAGCGTATCGCGGAACGCCTCGGGCACGACGGGCCAGCCGATTGCGCTGCGCGGCACTGCCGCGGGAGGCGCTCCGAAGCTGGCGCCCATCAGGTTGCTGCCCGCCTTGATGTAATGCGGCGAATAGTGATTGAGCCCGAACCAGTCGACGGGGCGGGCGATCTGCGCCATGTCGCCGGGTGCGATATAGGGCGCGACGGCGTCCTGGAGCTCCGGCGGGTAGCAGGCAAAGGCCTGCGGAAACGGGAAGGCATCGTTCCAATAGGCGGCGAGCCGCAAGGCGGCCGCGGCGTCCTCCGCACTGTCGCTCGCAGGGTAGCAGGGCTGCCGATTGTGGATGGCGCCGATCGAGGCGCCGGCCACGTCCCTGCGCAGCACGTCGACGGCGCGGCCGTGGCTGAGATTGACGTGATGAATGGCCTTGTGCAGGGCCGCTCCGTCGGCGATCCCCGGCGCGTGCCAGCCGAGGCCGTAGCCGAACAGCGTGAACACGCAGGGCTCGTTGAAGGTGGCGAAGCGCTTGACCCGGTCGCCATAGCGCCGCGCGACCAGCGCGGCATAGTCGGCGAACCAGCCGACGATGTCGCGGTTCTGCCAGCCGCCGAGCGCCTCCAGCGCCTGCGGCAGGTCCCAGTGGTAGAGACAGAGCCACGGCTCTATCTCAGCGGCAAGCAGGGCGTCGATGAGGCGGTCGTAGAAGGCGAGGCCGGCTTCGTTGGCCGCGCCGCGGCCTTGCGGTAGCAGCCGCGGCCAGGCGATCGAGAACCGATAGGCATTGAGGCCGAGATCGCGCATCAGCGCCACGTCCTCCGCGTAGCGATGATAGTGATCGCAGGCGGTCTCGGCGGTGTCGTTGTGGCTCACCCGGCCGGGGGCGCGCAGATAGACATCCCAGATGCTGTCGGCGCGGCCGTCGAGGTGCGCCGCGCCCTCGATCTGGAAGGCCGAGGTCGAGGCGCCCCAGAGAAAGCTCGGACGGATGGTCATGATCGAGATGGGCCCTTGCGTTGTTGCGATCAGCCGCATGATGGCGGTCGCCGGCGCTCCGCCGTTGACCGGGATCAAGCCGGCGATACCCCGGCGGATGCGGTGTGTGAAGGTGCCTCCGCCCGGCAATGGCAATCATGCAGGCAACGGGCTTGCATCGGAGCCGAAAGCTGTGGAACGTGCGGCCGCCGAAAACTGGAGTCCCGGCGCGAATGAGCGTTTTTCTGCTGCGGCGCTTCCTGACCTTGCTGGCGACCCTCGTCGGCGCGTCACTGATCATATTCCTGGTGCTCGACGCGCTGCCGGGCAATGCCGCCCAGATGCTGATGGGCGCGGATGCCTCGCCGGATGCGGTCAGGGCGCTGACCGTCAAGCTCGGGCTGGATCAGCCGCTGGCGTTGCGTTACCTGCACTGGATCGGCGGCCTGCTGAGCGGCGATCTCGGCAACAGCTACGCCTATGGCACGCCGGTGGCCGAACTGATCCGCGAGCGGCTGGCGATGACCATTCCGCTCGCGATCCTGGCCATGGGGCTCACGACCGTGCTGGCGCTCACGGCCGGCATCTACACGGCCGCCAATCACAACCGTCTCGGCGATGTCGGCGTCATGTCGCTGACCCAGATCGGCATCGCCTTGCCGAACTTCTGGTTCGCGATCCTGCTGATCCTCCTGTTTGCGGTGAAGCTGCAATGGCTGTCGGCCGGCGGCTTTCCCGGCTGGGAGGACGGCATCTGGCCGGGTCTGCGCGCGCTGCTGTTGCCGGCTGTGGCGCTGGCAGTGGTGCAGGCCGCGATCCTGGCGCGGGTGACGCGCTCGGCCGTGCTCGACGTTCTGCGCGAGGATTTCGTCCGCACCGCGCGCGCCAAGGGCCTGACGAAGCGCGAGGTGCTGTGGCAGCACGTGCTGCGCAACGCCATGATCCCGGTGCTCACCGTGATGGGGCTGCAATTCGCCAACCTGCTCGCCGGCACCATCGTGATCGAGAACGTGTTCTATCTCCCGGGCCTGGGGCGCCTCATCTTCCAGTCGATCGCCAATCGCGACCTGATCGTGGTGCGCAACTGCGTGATGCTGCTGGCGGCCATGGTGATCATCGTCAACTTCGTGGTCGATGTCCTGTATGCGGTGATCGATCCGCGCATCAAGGTGCACGAGCTGTGAGTTCCGCCGTGGTCGTTCAAACGGGCGCTGCGCCTGCGTCCAACGCGTTCTGGCGCCGCGCGCTGCGCCATCGCAGCTTCACGGTCGGCGCGCTGCTCTGTCTGCTGGTGCTCGGCGCCGCGCTGCTGTCGCTGCTCTGGACGCCATGGTCGGCCTATGAGATCGATGTCGCGTCCAAATTGCGGCCGCCATCAGCAGCGCATTGGCTGGGCACCGACGTGCTCGGCCGCGACATCGTCTCGCTATTGCTGGTGGGTGCGCGCGCGACCATTCTGGTCGGCATCATCGCCGTCGGCATCGGTCTCACCTGCGGCGTCTGCCTTGGCCTGGTCGCAGCCGCGCAGCGCGGCTGGACCGAGGAACTGATCATGCGCTTCAGCGACTTCACCTTCGCCTTTCCCGCGGTGCTGTCGGCGATCATGCTGGCGGCGGTGATCGGGCCGGGCATGGTGACGTCGATCACCGCGATCGGCATCTTCCAGATCCCGGTGTTCGTGCGCGTCACCCGCGGCTCCGCCGGTGCGGTCTGGGCGCGCGAGTTCATCCTGGCTGCGCGCGCCGCCGGCAAGGGCCGCTTCCGCATCACCATCGAGCACGTGCTGCCGAACATCTTGTCGATTCTGATCGTGCAGGCGACGATCCAGTTCGCGCTGGCGATCCTGGCGGAAGCGGCGCTGTCCTATCTGGGCCTCGGCACGCAGCCGCCGCAGCCGTCCTGGGGACGCATGCTGAACGATGCGCAGACCCTGTTGTTCCAGTCGCCAAGCCTCGCCGTGTATCCCGGTGCCGCCATCGCGCTCGCGGTGCTCGGCCTGAACCTGCTCGGCGACGGCCTGCGCGATCTGCTCGACCCACGGCTGGCGAGGCAGCGATGACGGTAGGCGATCAGCCTCTGCTCGATGTGTCGGGTCTCGGCATCCGCCTCAATACCAGCCGCGGCTCGGCGCAAGCCGTGCGCGAGGTCTCCTTCACGCTCCGGCGCGGCGAGACGCTCGGCATCGTCGGCGAGTCCGGTTGCGGCAAGTCGATCACGGCGCTCGCTCTGCTTGGCCTTCTGCCTGACAGCGCCGTCGTCAGCGGCAGCATCACGCTCGATGGCCGCGAGCTGGTCGGTCTCGGTGATGCCGATTACTGCAAGCTGCGCGGCAACCGCATCAGCATGATCTTCCAGGAGCCAATGACCGCGCTCAACCCGATGCATACGATCGGTCATCAGGTGGCCGAGCCGCTGCTGCGGCATATCGGCTGCACGGCGACCGAGGCGAAACGACAGGCGATCGCGCTCCTCGACCGCGTCGGTCTGCCGGATCCCGCCCGACGCTACGGCGCCTATCCGCACCAGTTCTCCGGCGGCCAGCGCCAGCGCATCACCATCGCGATGGCGCTCGCCTGCAAGCCCGACGTGCTGATCGCCGACGAGCCGACCACTGCGCTCGACGTCACCATCCAGCGCCAGATCCTCGACCTCATCGCCGATCTGGTCGCCGAGCGCGGCATGGCGATGATCTTGATCTCGCATGATCTCGGTGTCATCGCCGAGAACGTCCAGCGCATGATCGTGATGTATGGCGGCACGGTGGTCGAGAGCGGCACCACGGACGCCGTGTTCTCGCGCATGGGGCATCCCTACACGCAGGGCCTGTTCCGCGCGCGGCCGCGGCTCGGGGCCCGCAAGGGCACGCGCCTTGCGACCATCGCGGGTACCGTGCCGGAGCTCGCCGATCTTCCGGCCGGTTGTCCGTTCGCAGATCGCTGCGGGCTGGCGATCGACGCCTGTCGCACGGCGCTGCCGCCGTCGATCGAGATCGGCGCCGGGCACGGCGTCCGGTGCATCCGGACCGGCGTCGCGCTCGCGTGTGATCCGGCGGGAGTGGTCGCTTGAGCACCGCCGCGCAAGGAGTTGCAGAGACGCCGCTGCTCGAGGTCAGGGATCTCGTACAGCGCTACACGCTGCCGCGAGAGAGTCTGCTGCGGCCGCCCGGCGAGGTGCTCGCGCTGAACGGCGTGTCGCTGTCGTTGAAGGCGGGCAAGAGCCTCGGCATCGTCGGCGAGTCCGGCTCTGGCAAGTCGACCCTGGCGCGGCTGATCATGGCGCTGGAGCGGCCGTCAGCGGGATCGGTGCTGATGGTGGGCCGCGATCTCAACCGCCTCCCGGTGGATGAGCTGCGGCGGGCGCGCCGCGATTTCCAGATGGTATTTCAGGATCCGTACGGATCACTCGATCCGCGCCAGACCATTGCGCGCATCGTCGCCGAGCCGCTGACCGCTCTCGAACACTCGGATCGCGATTCTCTCCGCAGGCGCGTCGCGAGCGTGCTGCGGCAGGTCGGATTGCGCGATGCCGACATGGACAAATATCCGCATGAATTTTCCGGGGGGCAGCGCCAGCGCATCGCGATCGCGCGGGCCCTGATCACCCAGCCGAAGCTGATCGTCGCCGACGAGCCGGTGTCGGCGCTGGATGTCTCCGTGCAGGCGCAGGTTCTCAACCTGATGCAGGATCTGCAGGAGCAGTTCGGCCTGAGCTACGTGCTGATCAGTCATGATCTCGCGGTCGTCGACTATCTCTGCGACGAGGTTGCGGTGATGTATCTCGGCCGCATCGTCGAGCGCGGGCGGCCGGAGGACTTGTTCGGAAGTTGCGCGCATCCCTACACGCGGGCGCTCCTCGACGCCGTGCCGCGGGCCCAGGCCGGCGCGGTCCGGCGCCGTCGCGAGAGCGTTGCGATCGCTTCGCAATCCCTCGGCGCGGCCGGATGCGCCTACGCGCCCCGTTGTCCGCTCGCCGATGCCCGGTGCCGCGCGACGGCCCCCGCGTTGCGAGCGCTCACCGGACAGCATTCCGCTGCCTGCCATCGGGCGGAAAGCGTAATGGCGCTGCCGGCGCTCGTCGCAACGGAACTGCAGCCACTTGTCTCGAAGCCGCTTTGACGCGTAATTTGGCTTCCTCAGGGAGAAACAAACAATGTTCAAGAAACTATCGATCATCGCCATGGCCGCGCTCGTTGCGGCCGTCGCGCCGGCTCTCGCGCAGAGCAAGAAGGATAGCGTCGTTGTCGGCATGACCTTGGAGCCGCCGGGGCTCGATCCGACCAGCGCGGCCGCGGCGGCCATCGCCGAGGTGACGCTCTACAACGTCTATGAGACGCTGACCAAGATCAACGAGGACGGCTCGGTCTCGCCGCTGCTGGCCTCGAGCTGGCAGGCCTCGTCCGATCTGAAGAGCTACACGTTCAAGCTCGCCAAGGGCGTGAAATTCCAGAACGGCGAGGCGTTCGATTCCGCCGCGGTGAAGTTCTCGTTCGAGCGCGCCGGCGCCGCCAACAGCACCAACAAGGACAAGGCGCTGTTCCAGGCGATGGAGTCCGTGACGGCTCCCGACGCGGAGACCATCGTCGTCAAGCTGAAATATTCTGAGCCCAACCTGCCGTTCCTGCTCGGACAGGCCACCGCCTCGATCGTCGAGCCGAAGAGCGCGCCGACCAACGCGACGCAGCCGGTCGGTACTGGACCGTACACGCTGGGGAGCTGGGCCAAGGGCTCGTCCCTGACCTTGAACAAATGGCCCGACTATCGCAACGCCGCAGCCGTGAAGCTGTCCAAGGTGACGATCCGCTTCATCTCCGATCCGGCAGCGCAGGTCGCTGCGCTGTTGTCGGGTGACGTCGATGCCTTCCCGCGCGGCACCACGGCGCGCACCATCGCGCAGTTCAAGTCCGACCCGCGCTTCACCGTGCTGATCGGCGGCTCAAAGGCGAAGACGATCGTCACCATCAACAACAAGAAGAAGCCGCTCGACGACGTCCGCGTCCGCCGCGCGATCCTTGCTGCGATCGATCGCAAGGCGATGGTCGAAGGCGCCGTCGACGGCCTGGGTACGCCGATCGGCAGCTTCTACGTGCCGGGCTCGCTCGGCTATGTCGACACCACCGACATCAATCCCTACGACCCGGAGAAGGCCAAGAAGCTGCTCGCCGAAGCCGGCGTGACCACGCCGCTGCAACTGTCGCTGCGGCTGCCGCCGCCGGCCTATGCCCGCCAGGGCGGCGAGGTGCTCGCGGCTCAATTGGCCAAGGTCGGCATCGTCGCCAAGATCGAGAATCTCGAATGGGCGGCGTGGCTGTCACAGGTCTTCAACGGACCGCATGATTTCGACCTGACCATCGTCTCGCATGTCGAGCCGTTCGATCTCGTGAAGTTCACCGACAAGAATTACTACTTCGGCTATCAGTCCGAGGCCTTCGACAAGCTCTACCAGTCGATTGTCGATACGCCGAACGAGACCGAGCGCGCCAAGCTGCTCGGCGATGCCCAGCGCATGCTGGCGACCGATGCCGCTGCGGGCTTCCTGTTCCAGCCGCAGTGGATCACAATCATCAACAAGAAGCTCAAGGGTGTCTGGAAGGACGTGCCGCAGTTCGAGAATGATTTCTCGAGCTGGTCGTGGGAATGATGACGACCCCGCTTCGCGCGGCTTTGCGGTGACACTGCAGAATACAGCGCCCTCTCCCCTTGTGGGAGAGGGCATCGCAAGCCCGTCCGCAAACTCTGTCCTACTTGCCTCCCACAAGGGGAGAGGGCGCAATAACGACCGCCGCGCTGTCTGGTCGAACGCAATACTTCAACTTGAGCGCTGAGGTGAGCCCCACGATCCCTTGCCCAATCAGTTCGGCCAATCGATCGGCGTGAAGCGCAACTGCCGCCGCCGCATCTCGGCCTGGAGCTCCTGCGCATACTGCTTGGCCCGATCGCCGATCAAACGGTAGGGGCCCCCGATCCGGCTGTCGGCGGCCACCTGCTTTCGGACACTTTCGTAGTACGCCATCAAGCTTTCATCAGTCGAATTTACAAATCGCATCCACGCGCCCTCGCAACAAATCCCCTCGCTGCCAAGTTTGCACGGCTTTTCCGCCGCGGCAGTGACATAGGTTAACGTCCCTCAGTGGCAAAAGTTCCACTTGTGTTCCAGAGAGTTCCGGGTCGATTTCATCGACACGTTTGCCGAAATGTTTTCCGCGCGAGAACTTTCTGCTCCGATGCAGCTTGAGCCAGGACTGGAGCAGGGCGGCAATGCGCACCGAAGTCCTCGTCATAGGCGGCGGGCCAGCTGGACTGATGGCCGCGATTTACCTGGCCCGGTTCCGGCGTGGGGTCGTGGTCGTCGATGGCGGCGCATCGCGGGCGGCGCTGATTCCGCGGAGCCACAACCTGCCGGGGTTCCCGAACGGCATGCCCGGAAGCGAGCTGCTCGCACGAATGCAGCGGCAGGTCGAGGAACTTCACGTTCCTATCGTCCGGAGGACGGTGAGCGCTCTCGAGACGCATGACGGAGATCTGGTCGCGACTCACGAGCGCGGTGCGGTCGCGGCACAGCGCGTCATCCTCGCGACGGGTATCGTCGACAAGCAGACGTCGCTCGCCGATTGGAGAGCGGCGGTCCGTGACGGCGAGCTGCGCTATTGTCCGGTCTGCGACGGCTTTGAAACCATCGACCACAAGATCGCCATCGTGGGCGCGCTCGGTCACGCCGCTGGCAAGGCGCTGTTCATGCGCGTCTACAGTTCGGACGTCACCTTGATCCCGATCGATGATGAGCAGGATGCGGCGAAGCGGCAGGAGCTCGCCGCCGCCGGCGTTCGGGTGACGCCACAACTTCATGCGTTGCAGCGCCAAGACGGTGCGATCGAGGCGTCATTCGTCGACGGCAGCAGCGAACGGTTCGAGATCGTGTATCCTGCGATGGGCGCCGATGTTCGCTCCGAGCTCGCCATCAAGCTCGGCGCGCGGCATACATCCGATGGCTTTCTCGAGGTCGATGCCAAGCAGCGCTGCGGCGTCGCGGGACTCTATGGCATCGGCGACGTCGTCACCGACCTGCATCAGATCGCGGTGGCATTCGGCCATGCCGCGGTCGCCGCCTGTCACGCGCATCATTCATTGCCGATGCGTCATGCGGAAGCGTAGCGGCTAGGCAGCATCGAATTGATCGCAATCTGAAGTCGCGATATTATATGTAAGTGCCGTTTAAGTTGATGTTTCGGACCATGATTCATGGACAGAAGATCGGCGTGCATGACTGCGGCATTGAGCTGTCGCGAGGAGGCCGAACGCGATCCGGCTCGCCGCGATCAGTGGTTGCAGCAGGCGTCGAGATGGATGGCGCTGGCGGGCGAGCAAGCGGGGCATGCCCTGATCATCTGCGAGCATAGTGCCGCGGCGAGTCACGAGGCTCGTCGCTGATCGAGGCTATTGCAGCGTCGGATCGAGCCGGTCGCGCAGCCAGTCGCCGATCATCGAGACGGCGAGCGTCGTCACCACGATGGTGATCGCCGGTGCCAACATGATCCATGGTGCGCGCGTCAGATATTCGCGGCCATAGCCGACCATGTTGCCAAGGCTCGTCATCGGCGGCTGCACGCCGAGGCCGAGGAAGGAGAGACCGGACTCCAGCAGGATGACTTCGGGAAACACCAGCGTCATCGACACGATGAGGGTCGAGGCGATGTTCGGCAGGATGTGCCTGAGATAGACGCGCTGCGGCGTTGCGCCGAGCTGTCGGACGGCGGCGGCATAGCCTTGTGCATTGGCGGAGATGGCGAGGCCGCGCGCGATGCGCGCATAGCGCTCCCAGCCGAACAGGCCCATCAACCCGATCAAGAGCGGCAGCGAGTTGCCGAAGAAGGCGAGCACGGCGAGCGCCAGAATCAGGAACGGCATGCTGGCCTGGAAGTCCGCCAGCATCAGCACGGCCTGCTCGACCAGGCCGCGGAAATGCGCGGCGAGAAAGCCGAGCGTGGTGCCGGCGATGGCGGAGATCGCGGTCGCGCCGAACGCGATCAAGAGCGAAATCCGGATCGACACGATCAGACGCGACAGCACGTCGCGACCGAGCTCGTCGGTGCCGAGCCAATGCGCCGGGTTGCCCGGCAGCGACAGGCGATGGCGCAGATCGAATTTGGTGAAGCCATGCGGCGCGAGCTGATCGGCGAAGATCGCCAGCAGCAGCATCGCGACGATCCAGCCGACTGCGATGGTCACGGAGACGGGAATGTTCGGCCAGCACAGCCGCCGCGCGGCAGGCGATTTCAATGCAAGGTCGGTCATGCCTCGGCTCCCTTGCTGCGCAGCCGCGGATCCAGCAGGCCGTAGAGGAAGTCCACCATCAGGTTCGACGTGACCATGGTCATCGCCACCAGCAGCAGGATGCATTGCACGACCGCGAGGTCGCGGTTGGCGACGGCGACGACCAGGAGACGGCCGACGCCGGGCCAGGAGAACACGCTCTCGACGACGACCGCGCCGGCGATCAGGCTGCCGACCATGAAGCCGAGAATGGTGACGGTGGGGATCGCCGCGTTGGGCAGCGCGTGATCCGTGATCACCCGGCGCCACGGCACGCCCTTGGCCGACGCCGTTCTGATGTAGGGCTGGCCGAGAATTTCCAGCATGGCGCTGCGCGTGAACCGCGCCAGCACCGCGGCGCCGCCGAAGCCGAGCGTCACGATCGGCAGGATGGCGTGCCGCCACGAGTCCTGTCCGCCCGACGGCAGCCAGCCGAGCTGCACGGCGAAGATCAGCACCAGGATCAGGGCCAGCACGAAGCTCGGCACCGTGAAGCCCGCCACCGCCGTGATCATCACGGCGCGGTCGATCGCCGATCCGCGGTGCAGCGCGGCGTAGATGCCGGCGGGAATGCCGAGCAGCACTTTCAGCAGGAACGCCGGAATGGTCAGCGCCAAGGTCGCGGGGATGCGCTCGATGACGAGCTGGATCGCGGGCCGGCCGTCGCGCATCGAGCGTCCGAGCTCGCCCTGGCCGATCGCCTTGAAGTAGTCGAGATACTGCATCCAGATCGGATGATCGAGACCCCACGCCTTGCGGAAGGCGGCGATGACCTCGGGCGGCGCCTCGGGCCCCATGATCATCAGCGCGGGATCGCCCGACAGCCGCAGCACGATGAAGGCAAAGGTGACGACGAGTGCGATGGTCAGCAGCGCACGCGCCAGGCGGATGGCGAAATAGCGCAGCATCACGCGGCGACCTCGGTCTGCGACTGCAGCCCCGAAACGAGATGACAGGCCACCTGGCGCTGCCGATCCAGGGCGGCGAGCGCGGGCAACTCGTTGGCGCAGCGGGCGGTCGCGTGGCTGCAGCGCGGGTGGAAGGCACAGCCGGCGGGGCGCGCCGCCGGATTCGGCGGGTCGCCCGTCAGTACGATGCGGCTGGTGCTGCGGCGTCCCGGAGCAGGGGAAGCGGACACCAGCGCCTGCGTGTAGGGATGTTGCGGCCGCGCGAACAGGTCGTCGGCATCGCCATATTCGACGATGCGGCCGAGATACATCACGGCCACCTTGCTGCTGATCTGCCGGACGACGCGCAGATCATGGCTGATGAACAGCATCGTCAGACCGAGCCGGACCTGGAGATCGACCAGCAGGTTCACCACCTGCGCCTGGATCGAGACGTCGAGCGCGCTGACCGGTTCGTCGCAGACGAGGAAGTCGGGCTTGGTCGCCAGCGCACGGGCGAGCACGATGCGCTGGCGCTGACCGCCCGACAGCGCGCCGGGATAGCGGGCGCCATGGCCGTCGTTGAGATCGACAGCCTGGAGCAGCTCATGCACGCGCGCGTCGCGCTCGGCGGCCGTGCCGATGTCGTGGATGTCGAGCGGCTCGCGGATCTGCGCGGCAACGGGAAGTCGTCGATCGAGCGCGCCGAGCGGATCCTGGAAGATCATCTGCATGCGCGCGCGCTGGGCGCGCCACGCCGCCGAGCCTGGTGCTGCGATCGGGGCGCCGTCGAAGCGCACACTGCCGCGGTCGGGCGGCTCGAGACCGAGCACCATGCGGCCGGTGGTGGATTTGCCGGAGCCGGACTCGCCGACGATGCCGAGCGTCTCGCCCTTTTGGATCGAGAAGCTCAGGCCGTCGACGGCGTGGACGGATGCGGCGCGTCCGAACAGGCCGGTCCTCATCCGATAGGTGCGCGAGATCGCCTGGACCTCGACCAGCGGCGCTGTCATTCGGCGGCGAGCTCCATCGGCAGGCGCTGCGGCCGCAGGCAGGCCACCGCGCGGTCCGGCTCGACCGGCGCCAGCGGCGGCACGCCGGCATGGCAGCCGTCGCCGGCAAACGTGCAGCGCGGCGCGAAGGCGCAGCCGCTGGGCAGTGCGCGCGGATCAGGCACTGTTCCGGGAATGGCCTGCAGCCGCCGCCTGACGCCATCGAGCGGCGGCAGCGCGCCGATCAGGCCCTGCGCATAAGGGTGCCAGGGATCATCGAACAGCCGCGTCGCGGGCGCGCGCTCGACGATGCGGCCGGCATACATCACGCAGACGTGGTCGCAATTCTCCGCGACGACGCCGAGGTCATGGCTGATCAGGATCATCGCCATGTTGAACTCGCGCCGGATGGCCGACAGCAGATCGAGGATCTGCGCCTGGATGGTGGCGTCGAGCGCGGTGGTGGGTTCGTCGGCGATCAGCAGCTCGGGCTGTCCGGCCAGCGCCATTGCGATCATGATGCGCTGGACTTGGCCGCCGGAGAACTCGTGCGGATAGGCGGACAGCCGGCGTGCCGCATCGGGGATGCCGACGAGATCGAGCAGCCTGAGCGCCTCGGCCCGCGCAGCCTCGCCGCGCAGCCCGCGATGCAGCGCGAGGCTTTCGCACAACTGGCGCCGGATCGTGAGCACCGGATTGAGCGCGCTGGCGGGATCCTGGAAGATCATCGCGATGCGGCGGCCGCGCACCTGGTCGAGCACCTTGCCGTCAGCGCCGAGCAGCTCGCGGCCTTCGAGCCTGGCCGAGCCTGATACTTTCGCCTTGCCGGGCAGGAGACCCAGCGCCGCGAGCCACGTCACCGACTTGCCGGATCCGGACTCGCCGACGAGGCCGATGGCCTCGCCCCTACCGATGTCAAGATCGATGCCGTGCAGCACGGGCGTGCCGTCGAAGGCGACCTTCAGTTCGGAGATGCTGACCAGCGGCGCCACGGCGTCACGCACCGTAGTTGCCGGTGCGGAAGTCCATCGCGAAGGCCGGCGAGGCCTTCCACTTGATCGACTTCGGCTTGGCGGTGAAGGTCGCGTTCTGGTGCAGCACCGTGTAAGCGGGGTCCTCGCGCTCGGCGATCTCCAGCATGCGGCGGAACGCCTTCTTGCGCGCCTCGCGATCGGTCGAGGTCTCCAGGAATTCGGAAAGACGATTGAGCTCGTCATTGCTCCATTCGCCGACCTGCTGCTGCTGGCCGTTGGGGCCATGCTGGGCGACGAGCGAGGAGACGGGATCGTTGAACGCGGCCGAGTTGGACCAGTCGCGCACCGCGCGGGTCGGAGCGCGCTCGAGAATCTGGGACCAGTTCTCCTTGGTCTCGATCTGAACGTTGAGGCCGACCGCCTGCCACATCTCGACCAGCACCTGCGCGGTCGCGACCTGGTTGGTGTAGTAGTTGTTGAGCAGTCGATACGGGATCGGGTCACCCTTGTAGCCGGCCTGCTTGAGCAGGTCCTGTGCCAGCTTCGGATCGAATGCCGGCACGCTCCAGTCGGCGATGAACATGTCGCCGTAGAATTCCCACTGCAGGCCCTTCGGCACCCGGGTGCGGCCGGCCCACAGGCTGTCGACGATGGCCTGGCGGTCGATCGCATGGGTGAAGGCGCGGCGCACCAGCGGATTGGCGAGCTGCGGGTGGTTCTTGTCGAACACGGTGAGACGGTGATTGAGGATGGTGCCGCCCTGGACCTCGAACGCCGCGTTCTTCTCGATGCCGGCGATCTGGTCCGGCGGGATGTCGCAGGCGAACTGATATTCGCCAGACAGGAGCCCGTTGATGCGGCTCGCGACCTCCGGCACTTCCAGGAATCGGATGCGCTTCAGCGGCGGACGGCCACCCCAATATTCGTCATGGGCTTCGAGCGTCAGCGACACGTCCGGCTTGAACTCGACGATCTTGTAGGGACCCGTCGTGATCGGCTTGCGCGCCCAGTCGAGATAGCTCGCCGCTTCCTCCCAGCCGCGCCGGCTCATGATGTCGGAGCCATAGCGCATCAGGCGGCCTTCGATGGTGACGTCGGGCGTCGCGTTGACGAAGCGCACGGTGTATTTGTCGACGGCGTCGACGCGAACCAGGTCCGGCCACATCCGGCGCGCGACGCCAATCACGTCCGGCGGCAGCTCCTTGCCCGGGCGCGGCGTCGGGATCTTCTCGAACGCCTTGATGGTGGTGCGGCTCTTGGCCTCGCTGTCGCCGAACATGCGCTCGCGGCTGAACGAGAACACGACGTCCTCGGACGTCATCTCGTCACCATTGTGGAACTTGACGCCCTGGCGCAGCTTCAATTCGACGGTCTGGTCGTCGATGCGCTTCCACTCGGTGGCGAGGCCGGGGACGGCTTCGAGATTGCCGCGGAAGTTCTTCGAGATCAGGCTTTCCCACAGCGACGAGTAGAACACGCGCTCGCCGACATTGGACTGCTCGCGCAGCACGTCGAGCACGTTCGAATTGGTCACCTTCTGCACGGCGATGGTGACCGAGGGACGGTTGTCTCCCTGCGCGATCGACACGCGCGGCAGGATGAAGCTGCCGCCGATCGCGGCGCCGGCGCCGAGCAGGCCGCGGCGGGTGAGCTTGGTCATGGCAATCTCTCTGTCGTCTGAGGTTGTCTGAAACGATGGGATCGGGTCGCGCGGACGCGTTGGCCTATCGGGCGAGGCCGAGCGAGGCGAGATACGCGGCGCCGGCCTTGACGTGATCATGGTTGCGCAGTTCGAGGATCAGGCGCGGATTGGAATTGAGCTTCGCCAGTGCGCGGAACACGGCGACCCAGCGGATGTTGCCTTCGCCCGGCGCCCAGTGACGGTCGGCGTAGCCATCGGTGTCCTGCAGATGGACATGGGTCAGCATGTTGCCGGCAGCATCAACGTAGTAGTCGACGGGTGGCGCGCCGGTCGAATGGTGCGCGTAGTTGGCATGGCCGGTATCGAGCGAGACCCGCACCTTGCTGCTGCCCAGCGCCTTGGCCAGGGTGACGCGGTCCTGCGGATCCTTGTCCTCGATGTTCTCGATCACGATCTCGCAGTTGGCCTGCTCGGCAGAGGCAATGACGTCGGTCAAGGTCGCCCTGACACGCTCGATCAGCGCCTCGCGATTGTCCGGCAGCATGTCGATGTTGTTGGCGTCCCACGTCGTGTAGGGCGAGTGGATCACCATCTGCGTGGCGCCGAGAAACTCGGCGACCTCGAGCCCCTGCAGCAGGCGCTTGGTGACGGCGCGGCGGATCATCGGATCGTGGCTGTCGATCTTGAAGCCCCAGAACGGACCGTGGATGCCGAGCCGGCCGGTGTGGCCCGACAGCATCGACTTGATTTCCTTGGCGGTGCTGCGCCAGTCGCTGTCGAGAAGGTCCGCGCGGAAGAAGTCCTGGATCTCCAGATCGCGTTGATGTTCGAGCAGCCAGTCGCAATGCGCGGGAATGGACTTGACGGAGAGGGCGGCGCCGAGCACCGGCAGCGTGGTGGTCATGTCGAGGAAACCCTTTCGAGGAAGCCCTTGCCTGCGTGGGGCCCGGCAAGCGCTAGCGGAGTTCGATGACGCGCCCATGAAGGGCTGTGGAGGACGACCGCGACATGTTGTGTCCTCGCGGGCATGAAGGCGGTCAGCGGATCAATCTCTGGGGTAGTCGCGTGCCGGCTGCTGCTACTTGACGTAGCCGCGGGAATTGCAACAATGCGGCGAAAACGGGGAATTGGGATGACGGTACGGCGTGCAATCCTTGGAATGGTTCTTTCGCTCGTGGCGCTGACGATAGGCGCGTTGATTGAGCCTGCGCATGCAAAGGGGCCTTACGGCTCCATCTCCGTCGCCGGATGGTCAGGCGGTGCCTACACCGACGACAAGACCGGACGGTTCACGAGCTGCATCGCGAGCGCGAGCTACCAGAGCGGCATCACGTTCGGTGTGCTTGCAACGCCGACATATGGTTGGGCTCTCGCCTTCATCCATCCGGGCTGGGCGCTATCCCCCGGGCAAAAGTTTCCGATCGTTCTGAGCTTTGACGGAAAGGCGTCGTACAATGTCGAAGGCGCGGTCTGGACGGCCAACATGGTCGCCGTGCCAATGCCGAACGACTCCACCCTGATCAAGGCGTTCCGCGCCGCGCGGACGATGTCGGCCTTCGCGCAGGGCAACCTGTTCCAGTTCAATCTGAACGGCACGGCCGTGCTGATGCCCACGCTTGCCAATTGTGTGCGCGTGATCAACGCCGGCGGGCTGGCCGCCGCGACCAATTTCAACGCTCAGCCGGCGGCGGCGTCAGTGCAGCGTCCGGCGGCGCCGCAGGCCGCGGCTGCGCCGACGGCCAGCGCGCCGCCACAGCGGATGTCGGAGGACTCTCCCGAGCTGCAATTGGAAGCGATGCAGATCGCCTCCAACTTCATCCTCAAGGCCTCGCTGTCGCATCCGGCCATTCTGGGCGGAGGCGAGCGGCCGGTGTGGCTGACTTCGGGCGGGGTCGCCTGGAAGGCGGACAACGCCACCGGCTTCGTTCGCATCGTGCCGCCGCAGCGCAATGTCGACGGCCTGGAAGTCGCAGCCACGATCATCGGCAACGATGCGCGCGACTGCAAGGGCAAGTTCATCTCGGCGCGCAACAGCGAGCTGGTCGACAGCGCCGTCGTGTTCCGCGGCATGTCCTCCTGCGAGGACAGCGAGAAGTCGGATATCGCCGAGTACTTCATCTTCCCGCGCAAGACCGGCGGCTTCGTGCTGTTTTCGGTCGTCACGCCCACCAAGCCGGTCGGTGGCGGCGGTGGCCAGCAGCTGCAGACGCGCGAGGAAGCCAACGCCAATTTCCGCAAGGCGGCCTACACGTCGATCGGCAAGTAGGCCACTTCCATTCGCGGAGCCGTCAGCGGCTCACCCGCGCACCCGCTTGGGGCGCCTGATCGCGCGCACCTTGCCGCTGTCGCCGCCGCCGCAATACAGCGTCTCGCCTCCGTCGGATTCCATGCCGGAGACGCCGGTGCCGGCGGGCATGTCGAGCTGGTCGAGCACCTCGCCGGTCTCGGGATCGATGCGCCTGATGTCGCTGACGTCGTCTTCCCAGGTGCCGTGCCAGAGCTCGCCATCGACCCAGGTGACGCCGGTGACGAAGCGCGTGCACGGGATGCTGCGCAGGATCTCTCCGGTCGCAGGGTCGATCTGGTGGATCTTGCGATCGCGATAGGCGCCGACCCAGAGCGACCCCTCGGCCCAGGCGAGCCCGGAGTCGCCGCCGCCCGAGGGCGCCGGGATCGTCGCGAGCACGCGGCCATTCTCGGGATCGACCTTGTGAATGCGATCTTCCGCGATCTGATAGAGGTGCCGGCCGTCGAACGCCGTGCCGGCGTGAGAGGGGAGATCGAGCGACTTCCGCACCGTGCCGTCGGCCGGATCGAACGCCTTGATGCTGCTGCCGGTCGCGATCCACACCTGCCGGCCGTCATAGCTGACGCCGTTGACGCGCCCGGCGTCGTCGAAGGGGCCGTACTCGTGAATGATCTCTGCGGCTGCTCGTGTCATGCCTGCCATCCTCTGCTTCCGATGGACCCACGCTAGTCGAGCGACGACCACGCCGGGAGTAACAACGCAGTCGCGAATTCCGGCACGACCGGGCAGGTCCAGCGTTGCGCGCGGCCGCGGCCGAACGACTGCACCTTGCTCGATGATGCGAGCTCATCGAGGGCACGCTGCACCGTCCGCTGGCTCGCGCCCAGCGCCAGCGCAAGGGCGGAGCTCGACCATGCCTCACCGTCGGCGAGGCAAGCAAGCACCGTGGCATTCTCGTCCTCGACCGGCTGTGCCAGTACGACGACGTCGTGATCGCGACGCGGCACCAGGGCAAAGCCGTCTCGCGTGGCATTGATCTCGGCCAAGCCATGGAGCAGCTGGCGCAACCGTCCGATCTCGACGCGCAGGCGGGCGCGGTGCGACTCGTCGGCTTCCTTGCCGTGGAATGCGTGCGCGATCAGCGCGGCCCGCGGCACACCATCGGGGACCCCCTCGGCCAGCCGCCGGGCGAGTGCAAACAGCACCGGCCGCCGCGCCAGCGGCACGATCCGGCTCCCCTGACGTACCGCCAATCGGCAGGCATCGACGATCAGCCGGTCCGACCGGAACAGCGCCTCGACATCGTCGAGCTGTAGCAGTCGCTGCTCGCCGCGCAGGATCATCCGCGCCGCCGGTGCCGACAGAGCCGACGAGGCCCGCTCGATCTCCGCCTGAAGCTCCGGGATGCGGGCCTGCCGCGCCGACCGCGTCGCGCGTTCGAGCGCCGATCGCGCGGTCTTTGTTTGCAGCCGGCGCAAGGCCAGGCCGGCTACGATCAGCTCGTAGATCGTGCGGGCCGCCGGCAGCAGCGGCGAGGGATCGAGCTCGGCGAGGCCTCGCTCGGCGTCATCGAGCTGCCCGACCAGGACCATGCGGCGGATCTCGAGGCTGCGCGCATAGGCGGCATTGGCGCGGTCGCCGTGCTGCTCCAGCGTTTCACGCGCCGCCGCGAGCGACTTCGTCGGCCAGCCGAGATCGCGCGCCGCGAGCGCGATCTCGGCCTCTGCGACGGCGCAGCGGGCGCGGGCCAGCACGGCCCTGGGCCCAAAGCTTCGCGCGGCCTGCCGCAGCAGCGCCTTCGCACGCCCGAAATCGCCAAGCCGCGCCATCGCAATACCGCGCAACGCCAGCGCCGGCGGATCATCGCGCAATGCGACGCGGTTCAATGCGCCGAGCGGGTCGCCGGCGGCGAGCGCCTGCGCCGCCGCCGAGATCAGCGAGTCCATGCAAATCCCGCCATACTTGTCACTCCCGGTCGCTCTCCTGCCGATCCTAGTCTGAGCTGCGGTCAACACGCAAAAAGGATGACGACCATGACCATGCATATCACCGGAACGCGCGAAGATTGGTTGAAGGCCCGGCTCGACCTGCTGCAAGCCGAGAAGGAACTCACTCGCCGCAGCGACGAGCTGGCGGAGCGCCGTCAGGCCATGCCATGGGTGCGCGTCGACAAGGCCTATCGCTTTGACACCGAAGACGGGCCGGCGACGCTGCCCGACCTGTTCAAGGGCCGCTCGCAGCTGCTCGTCTATCACTTCATGTTCGGCCCCGACTTCCAGGCCGGCTGCCCATCCTGCTCGATGATTGCCGACGGCTTCAACGGCTTCCAGGTCCATCTCGCCAATCACGACGTGATGCTGTGGGCGGTGTCACGCGCGCCGCTGGCGAAGCTGAAGGCCTACAAGGCGCGGATGGGATGGTCCTTCCCATGGGCGTCATCGGCGAGCAGCGACTTCAATTTCGACTTCAACGTCGCGATCACCGAGGAGCAGCAGCGCCAGGGCGGCAGCGAGTACAATTATCGCACCAGTCCTCCGCTCGGGACATCGGACGTGCCGGCGATGGTGGCGGAGATTGCCGCGGGCGCCGGGACCGACGGCGCCACGTTCATGCGCGATCGTCCGGGCATGAGCGCCTTCGTCCTCGAGGATGGGGACGTCTATCACACCTATTCGAGCTATGCCCGCGGCCTCGACGGCCTGTGGGGTGCCTATCAATGGCTCGACCGTGCGCCCAAGGGACGCAACGAGCAGGGCGTCTGGTGGCGCCGCCGCGACGAATACGGCAAGCGCTGACGACGGAGCGGAGCCATGGCGTTCTTCCCGATCAGGATGCGCGCGATGCCCGGCATCGCCACTGGTCTCCGCTACGCGGCGGCGCCGACCTTCGCGCTGATGGCGGTGCTGAACGCCATGGCCCGTGACGGCCGTTCAGACGTGATCTGCTCGGCCATGCCGGCGGGCGCACCGCTCGGCGACATGACCGTGATGTACCTCCTGATGAGCGCGTTTCATCTGGTGCCGTGGTTGAGGCGCATGGGGCGGGGCATCACGGGTGCGCGGTCCGACGACGTTCGCGTGCGGCAGCCTAGGAGTTAATTGTCGAGCAGCTTTGCTCGCGGAGAGAGACCCCTCACCCGAGCGGGCCTGCAGAGGGGCCGGCGATGCCCTCTCCCACAAGGGGCGAGGGCACTGTACCGCGCAGTCTTGCCGTGGCGATTTTGGAAGGATACAGCTCGCGATTTCAAGTCAGTACGGTGCCCGTTACTGCGCCTTCTCCCCTTGTGGGAGAGGGCATGTAGGACAGCGCGACAATCTCACTCGGGTGAGGGGCATGTCTCTGCATCCATCACCGAAAATTGAGAGCGTTCAGCCGAACCAACGCATAGCCGACGAAGAGAGCTCACGCCTCCGCCGCGACCTTCAGCGCCTCGGCGCGGATCTCCTCGACCAGCCGCTCCTTGAGCGCGACGAACTCCGGCGAGGTCTTGATCTTGTAGGAGCGGGGATGCGGCAGCTCGATCTTGATGTCGGCCTTGATGCGGCCCGGGCGGGCGCTCATCACCAGCACGCGGCTGCCAAGGAAGATCGCCTCCTCGATATCGTGGGTGACGAACAGCACCGTCTTCTGGTCGCGCTCCCAGATGCCGAGCAGCATCTCCTGCATCAGCACGCGGGTCTGGTTGTCGAGCGCGCCGAACGGCTCGTCGAGCAGCAGGATTTTGGGATCATTGGCGAGCGCCCGCGCGATCGCGCAGCGCTGCTGCATGCCGCCGGAGAGCTGCTTGGGCCAATGGTTCTCGAAACCCTTCAGGCCGATCTGCTGGATGAAGCGGTCGGCGACGGCGTTGCGCTTGTCCTCAGGCACGCCGCGCTCGCGCAGGCCGAAGGCGATGTTCTCACGCACGGTGAGCCAGGGAAACAGCGTGTAGGACTGGAACACCATGCCGCGGTCAGCGCCGGGTCCGGTCACCTCGCGGCCGTCGAGCAGCACCTTGCCGCTCGTCGGATGATCGAGCCCGGCGACGATGCGCAGCAGGGTCGACTTGCCGCAGCCGGAGGGGCCGAGGATGGTGACGAAATCGTTGTTGCCGATGGTGAGCGCGACCGGCTCCAGCGCGCGCGTCGGCGCGTGGCCCTGGCGGGCCGGGAACGTGCGTGAGACCTTGTCGATGACGAGCGTGGTCATGCGAGCTTCCACGGGAACAGCCAGGCGTTGAATGCCTTGAACAGGAAATCCGAGATCAGCCCGATCAGGCCGATGATGATGATGCCGAAGATGATCTGTCCGGTGTTGAGCAGCGCCTGGCTGTCGGTGATCATGTGGCCGATGCCGGAGGACGAGCCGATCAGTTCGGCGACGATGACATAGGTCCAGGCCCAGCCGAGCACGAGCCGCAGGATCTCGGCAATCTCAGGCGCAGCCGACGGCAGCAGCACGCGCGCGATGATGCCGCGATCGCCGGCGCCGAGCGTGTAGGCGGCTTCGACGAGGTCGCGCCGTGTGTTGCCGACGGTGACGGTGATCATCAGGATGATCTGGAACACCGAGCCGATGAAGATGATCAGCAGCTTCTGCAACTCGCCGATGCCGGCCCACAGGATCAGGAGCGGGATGAAAGCGGAGGCGGGCAGATAACGCGCGAACGAGACGAACGGCTCGAGGAACGCCTCGATCGGCTTGTAGGCACCCATCAGGAGGCCGAGCGGAACGGCGATGATGGCCGCGAGCACGAAACCGCCGACGACGCGCCAGACGGTCATGCCGATGTCGGTGAGGAAGCCGAACTTGACCAGCAGGTCCCAGCCCTCGCGCAGCATGGTCAAGGGATCTGCCAGGAACGTCTTCGGCACATAGCCGCCAACCGTCGCCAGCGACCACGCCGCGACGAACACGACGAAGAAGGCAAGGCCGAGCGCGGTTCTCGATCTGGCGCTGACGGGTTCGAGAGGTCGGATCACGGATCGGGCTTTCGTGTTGGGTGCGGCTCGCGAGGGGGTGGGCCGCTCATGTTGAGTTGGCTTCGGAATACGCTGCTCAATATCGGGCAGGATGCCTCAACACCGTCATTGCGAGGAGCGAAGCGACGAAGCAATCCAGAGTCTCACGCTGGGCCCTGGATTGCTTCGCTTCGCTCGCAATGACGGATCGTGCGGGGCACGCTTCAGCGCCTACTTGATGAAGCTCGCATCATACAGATCCTCGATCTTCGGGATCTGCTTGATGATGCCGACCTCGAGCAGGAGCTCGGCCGCGTCCTTGTTGAAGGTCTTGAACTCCGTTTCAAAGAACTTCTGGCTCGCGGCCTTGTCCTGCCAGCGCAGATACTTCGCGGAGTTGCCGAACTGCTCAGCCGTCTGCTTCACGTCGGCACCCATGATCTCATAGGCCTTGGCCTGGTCCTTGGCGATCATGTCCAACGCCTCGAAATAGCTGTCGGCGAGCGCCTTGGCGGCCTTCGGATTCTCGGACAGGAACTTCGGTGTGCAGCCGAAGGTGTCCATCACCATCGGATAATCCAGGGTGGTGGCGATGATCTTGCCCTTGTCAGGGGCAGCTCGGACGGTCGACAGATACGGCTCGTAGGTCATCGCCGCATCGTTCTGGCCGGAGACGAAGGCCTGCGCAGCGGCGGCCGGCTCCAGGTTCACGATGGTGACGTCCTTCACCGTGAGGCCGTTCTTCTTGAGCATCCAGGCCAGCCCGAAATAGGGCGAGGTGCCGGGCGCGGATGCTGCGACGGTCTTGCCCTTGAGGTCCTTGATGGAGGCGATGTCGTTGCGCACGGCCATGCCGTCGGCGCCGTAGCTCTTGTCGAGCTGGAAGATCTGCTTGGTGGCGACGCCGTTGGCGTTCCAGGAGATCCAGGTCTCGACCGTGGTCGCCGCGCACTGCACGTCTCCAGCGGCGATGGCGAGGTGGCGATCCTTCTGCGGGATCTTCTTGATGGTGACGTCGAGGCCGTTCTTCTTGAAGATGCCGGCTTCCTTCGCCAAGGTCAGCGGCGCAAAACCGGTCCAGCCGGAAATGCCGATACCGACCTTGACGTCGTCGGCATAGGCGGTCGTCGAGGCCAGGAGCGCGGCAGTTACTGCGAGTAGCCCAAATCTGCGCATCGTCATCGTCCTTTGCTGTGAGAAGAAAGCCCTTCGTGCGGCTCGCAGCCGTGATGGCTGCGATCTCCGCTCATCTCTGCAAGCGTGCTTGCAAATCCCATGCTCAGTTCGGGCGCGGGTGAGCTGTCTCATTCGCTGCCCCTGAACCGCGCCACGAGGCGATGCTGCTCGCCGGGATAGATCAGCCTGACAGCCGTGAGCGGCTGCCCCTTGCGCCAGGTGTGGCGCTCGATCACGAGGCAGGGTGCGCCGACCGCGATGTCGAGGCCTTCGGCGATTGCGTCGTCGGCGACGATGGCGCTGATCGCGTGCTCCGCCTCGGTCCAGGGCACGTGATGCAGCAGCCAGGAGCCCGGTGGATCGATCTTGAAATTGGCCTTCGCGGCATCGGGTACGGCGTCGAGATCGATCAGCCGGTCCTCGATCGCGAACGGGACGTTGTCGGCGCTGTGCCGGCAGCGGATCGCGATGACCTTGCACGGTGTCTTGACGCCGAGGCGCTCACGATCGGCGGCGTTGGCGGTGCGGCGCGTCGATGAGATCAGTTCATAGCCATAGGCGCGGCCGAGCGCGCTGATCTCGGCGCGGATGTCCGGGATCTTCAGCACCGCCGACAGGAACTGCGGACGCCGCACGAACGTTCCGGCACGGCGACGCCGCTCGATCAGGTCGGCCTGGGCGAGCTCCGATAGTGCCTTGTTCACGGTCATGCGTGAGCAGCCGTAATGCTCCATGATCTCGTGCTCGAACGGGATGCGGTGGCCGGGCGGCCATTCGCCGGTGAGGATGCGGCGCTCGATGTCCTGCCGGATCGTCTTGTAGAGCGTGCCGGCTCCCGGCTTGGCGCTGTCATCGGCGAGGCTCATGCGAGCAGCCTCCGCACCGCCGTGTTAAAGCCGCGCCTTGCCGCCTCGCGCGACCGATGATGGCCTCCCTGCACGACCTTGGCGCCGCCGGCCCAGACACAATCGATGGCGCCGTGCGACGTCGCGAAGATCCAGCCGTCGAGCAGCGCATCGCGCGTTCGCCCTGCGAGCGACGGATGCGACAGATCGAGCGTGAGGATGTCGGCGCGGCCGCCGACCTGCAGGCCGGCGAGCGGTTGCGCCAGCGCCTGTGCGCCGCCAGCAAGAGCGGCATCCAAGAGCGTGCGGCCTGTCGACGCATCCGGACCTGACGTCAGCACGTTGCGCTCACGATGCGTCAGCCGCTGGCCGTATTCGAGCTGGCGCAACTCGTCGCTCACGCCGACCAGCACGTTCGAGTCGGTCCCGACGCCGATGCGCCCACGCGCGCGCAGATAGTCGCGCGCCGGGAAGATGCCGTCGCCGAGGCTGGCTTCGGTGACCGGACAAAGGCCGGCCGTCGCGCCGCTCCTCGCAAGCGCCGCGGTTTCGTCCGCCGTCATATGCGTCGCGTGGATCAGGCACCAGCGGTCATCGACGTCGTGGTGATCGAGCAGCCATTGCACCGGGCGCTGGCCGGACCAGGCGAGGCAGTCCTCGACCTCCTTCACCTGTTCGGCGGCGTGAATGTGGATCGGGCCACCCTCGGCGAGCGGCAGCAGCGCGGCCAGTTCATCCGGCGCGACCGCCCGCAGGCTGTGTGGCGCGATGCCGAGATTGGCGCCATGAAGCGAGCTGATCGCCTTGCGGGAGGCCGTCAGCAGTTTGGCGAACTGATCGATATCGCAGATGAAGCGCCGCTGGCCGTCATGCGGCGCCGCGCCGCCAAAGCCGCCATGCGCGTAGAAGCTCGGTAGCAGGGTCAGGCCGATGCCGGATGTCTGGGCCGCCGCGGCGATGCGCCCCGCCATCTCGGAGACATCGGCGTAAGGCGTACCGTCGCGATCGTGGTGCAGATAATGGAATTCACCGACCCGCGTGAAGCCGCGCTCCAGCATCTCGACATAGAGCAGGACCGCGACCGCCTCGACATCCTCGGGGCGCATCGACAGGGCGAAACGGTACATCGTCTCGCGCCAGGTCCAGAACGTATCCGTCGAGTGGCCGCTGATCTCGGCAAGCCCGGCCATGCCGCGCTGGAACGCGTGGCTGTGCAGGCTGGCGATGCCGGGGATCGCGACCTCATGTTGCTCGTCGTCGGAGGTCGGAGGCACGCCGGCGGATACCGACTCGATTGCGCCATTGCTGATGACGACCTGCACGTCCTCGGCCCACCCCCTGGGCAGAAGCGCGGATGCGAAGTGCAGTGACGCCATGATCGATAAGCCCGCTGGACAGGACGGCGGAGCTAAGTTTATGTATAGACATATCGCCCGTCAAGCTTTCGTGAAGGGGGAGGCAGCATGGCCCAGCGTTTCGACCGGATCTGGCAGAATGCGCGGCTCGCGACCTTGTGCGAGGGGCAGCCGGGCCTCGGCGTGATCGAGCAGGGCGTGATCGCTGCGCGCGATGGCCGCATCGCCTTTGCCGGTCCGCAATCGGAGTTTCCGGCAGATGGAGATGCGCCCGAGCGCATCGATTGCGAGGGACGCTGGATCACGCCGGGTCTCGTCGACTGCCACACCCATCTTGTCTTTGGAGGCGACCGTGCGCACGAGTTCGAGCTGCGGCTCGCCGGCGCGAGCTATGAGGAGATCGCGCGTGCCGGCGGTGGCATCGTGTCCACCGTCGCGGCGACGCGCGCCGCCAGCGAACAGGAATTGATCGCCCGCGCGCTGCCGCGGCTCGATGCGCTACTCGCCGAAGGCGTCACGACGATCGAGATCAAATCCGGCTATGGCCTGGAGGCCGCGACAGAGCTGCGACAATTGTCCGCAGCCCGCGCGCTCGGCAGCCAGCGGCCGGTCAGCGTGCGCACCAGCTTTCTCGGCGCGCATGCGTTGCCGGTCGAAGCCGGTGGCGACAAGGACCGCTACATCGACCTCGTCTGCAACGAGATGCTGCCGGCGGTTGCCAGGTCAGGCCTCGCCGATGCGGTCGACGCGTTCATGGAAAATATCGCTTTCTCCGCTGCGCAGACATCGCGCGTGTTCGCGGCGGCCAAGGCGCTCGGCCTGCGGGTCAAGCTGCATGCCGATCAGTTGTCGAACCTCGGCGGCGCCGCGCTCGCGGCCGAGTTCGGCGCGCTGTCCGCCGATCATCTCGAGCATACCGACGAAGCGGGTGCTGTTGCGATGGCGCGGAGCGGCACGGTGGCGGTGCTCCTGCCTGGCGCGTTCTACTTCATCCGCGAGACGCAGAAGCCGCCGGTCGAGCTGTTTCGCAAGCACGGCGTAAAGCTCGCGCTGGCGACCGACTGCAATCCGGGCTCGTCGCCGCTGACCTCGTTGCTGCTGACCATGAACATGGCGGCGACCTTGTTCCGGATGAAGGTCGATGAATGCATCGCCGGCGTCACGCGCGAAGGCGCCCGGGCCTTGGGCTTGCTGGCCGAGACCGGCACGCTGGAGGCCGGCAAGTGGTGCGATCTTGCGATCTGGGACATCGGCCGTCCCGCGGAGTTGGTCTACCGCATGGGCTTCAACCCGCTGCACCGGCGCGTGTGGAGGGGCCAATGAGCACGATCGTCGCAGAGCCCGGCCACGTCAGCCTCGATGATCTCGTGCGCGTCTACGCAGGCGCGTTGCTCACGCTGGATCCGGCGTATTGGCCGCGTTTCGAAGCGGCAGCAGGGATTGTGGCGAAGGCGGCGCAGGGCGCCGAGCCGGTCTATGGCATCAACACCGGCTTCGGAAAGCTGGCTTCCAAGCGCATCCCGCCTGACCAGATGGCCCAGCTCCAGCGCAATCTCATTCTCTCGCATTGCTGCGGCGTCGGCCCCGCGACGCCTGAGCCGGTGGTGCGGCTGATGATGGCGTTGAAGATCATCTCGCTCGGCCGCGGCGCCTCTGGCGTGCGCTGTGAGATCATCGAACAGTTGCAGGCGATGCTGGCGCGCGGCGTATCGCCCTTTGTGCCGCAGCAGGGCTCGGTCGGCGCCTCCGGCGATCTCGCGCCGCTCGCGCATATGACCGCCGTCATGATCGGCGAAGGCCAGGCCTTCGTCGACGGCCGGCTCGTGCCGGGCCGCGAGGCGCTGGCGCGCGCCGGCCTCACGCCGGTTACGCTCGGGCCGAAGGAAGGGCTGGCGCTGATCAACGGCACGCAGTTCTCGACGGCCTATGCGCTCGCCGGTCTGTTCCGCGCGCATGATCTGCTCAACGCTGCCCTGGTGACGGGCGCACTGTCGGTCGATGCGGCGATGGCTTCGACGGCGCCGTTCCGGCCCGAAATTCAGGCGCTGCGCGGTCATCCCGGCCAGATCGCAGCCGGCCGCGTGCTCACCGAACTGCTCGACGGCAGCGCCATCCGGCTGTCGCATCTGGAAGGGGACGAGCGCGTGCAGGATCCGTATTGCCTGCGATGCCAGCCGCAGGTCGCCGGCGCGGCACTCGATCTGCTGACACAGGCCGCGCGCACGCTGGTCACCGAGGCCAATGCCGTCACCGACAATCCGCTGGTGCTGGCCGACACCGGCGAGATCATCTCCGGTGGCAATTTTCACGCCGAGCCGGTGGCGTTTGCCGCCGACCAGATCGCGCTGGCATTGTCCGAGCTCGGCGCGATCAGCGAGCGGCGCATCGCGACGCTGGTCGATCCCGCGCTGAACTTCGGCCTGCCGCCGTTCCTGACGCCGGAGCCGGGCCTGAACTCCGGCTTCATGATCGCCGAGGTGACGGCCGCGGCGCTGTTCGCCGAAAACAAGCAGCGCGCGCTGCCGTGCTCGATCGACTCGACGCCGACCAGCGCCAACCAGGAAGACCACGTCTCGATGGCTGCACATGCGGCGCGCCGGTTGTACGACATGGCCGACAATCTCGCTGCTATCATCGGCATCGAGCTGCTCGTCGCCGCCCAAGGCATCGAGCTGCGAGCGCCGCACGGCACCAGCGCGGCGCTGTCTGCTGTCATTGCCGCGCTTCGCGCGCATGTGCCGGCGCTGGTGCACGACCGCTACATGGCCGACGATCTCGCCAATGCGGCCGCGCTCGTCGGTGGCGGTGTGCTGGCCACGGTTGCAACGCATGCACTCGGACGCGATCCGTTTCCCAAGCTTGGATGAGAGGGACCCATGAACCGACGCCTGGACAACGAACGGGTGATCCGCGCTCCCCGTGGCAGCGACATCAGCGCCAAGAGCTGGCTCACCGAAGCGCCCTTGCGCATGCTGATGAACAATCTCGATCCTGATGTGGCGGAGAAGCCGAGCGAACTGATCGTCTATGGCGGCATCGGCCGCGCCGCGCGCGACTGGGACAGCTTTGATCGCATCGTCGCCTCCTTGCGCAAGCTCGAGGCGGACCAGACGCTGGTCGTGCAGTCGGGCAAGCCGGTCGGCATCTTCCGCACCCATCCGGATGCGCCGCGCGTCTTGATCGCCAACTCCAACATCGTGCCGCATTGGGCGACGCTCGATCACTTCAATGCGCTCGATAGAATGGGCCTGATGATGTACGGCCAGATGACGGCCGGCTCCTGGATCTATATCGGCAGCCAGGGCATCGTGCAGGGCACCTACGAGACATTCGTCGAAGTCGGCCGCCGTCACTACAACGGTGATCTCTCCGGCAAGTGGATTCTGACCGCGGGCCTCGGCGGCATGGGCGGCGCGCAGCCGCTTGCGGCGACCATGGCCGGCGCCTCGATGCTCGCCGTCGAATGCCAGCCGAGCCGCATCGAGATGCGGCTGCGCACCGGCTATCTCGATCGCCAGGCCACGACGCTAGACGAGGCGCTGGCGCTGATGGCCGACGCCGCGACGACCAAGAAGGCGGTGTCGGTCGGCCTGCTCGGCAATGCCGCCGAGATATTCCCCGAGCTCGTGCGTCGTGGCGTGCGGCCGGATATCGTCACCGACCAGACCAGCGCGCATGATCCGATCAACGGCTATCTGCCGAAGGGCTGGACTCTCGCAGAGTGGGAAGCCAAGCGTGCTTCGGAGCCGAAGGCGGTCGAGCAGGCGTCGAAGACGTCGATGGTCGGCCACGTCCAGGCGATGCTCGACTTCCACGCCATGGGCATTCCGACGCTCGACTATGGCAACAACATCCGCCAGATGGCAAAGGACATGGGCCTCGCGAATGCCTTCGATTTTCCGGGCTTCGTGCCGGCGTATATCCGTCCGTTGTTCTGCCGCGGCATCGGCCCGTTCCGCTGGGCGGCGCTGTCGGGCGATCCGGAGGACATCTACAAGACCGACGCCAAGGTGAAGGAGCTGTTGCCGGACAACAAGCACCTGCACAACTGGCTCGACATGGCGAGGCAGCGCATCAAGTTCCAGGGCCTGCCGGCGCGGATCTGCTGGGTCGGGCTCGGCGATCGCCATCGCCTTGGGCTTGCCTTCAACGAGATGGTCGCCCGCGGCGAATTGAAGGCGCCGATCGTGATCGGCCGTGACCATCTCGATTCCGGCTCGGTGGCGAGCCCGAACCGCGAGACCGAGGCGATGAAGGATGGCTCGGACGCAGTGTCCGACTGGCCGCTGCTCAACGCACTGCTCAATTGTGCGAGCGGCGCCACCTGGGTGTCGTTGCATCATGGCGGCGGCGTCGGCATCGGCTATTCGCAGCATGCCGGCATGGTGATCGTCGCCGACGGCACGGCGGACGCTGCGCGGCGGCTGGAACGCGTGCTGTGGAACGACCCGGCGACCGGCGTGATGCGCCACGCCGATGCCGGCTATGAGGACGCCATCGCCTGCGCCGAGGCCAATGGTCTCGATCTGCCGAGCCTCGTCCGTTAAGCGCTGATGGGTTGAAGAGCGGCCCCTGATTGTGGTCTCATGCTGGCAACGCGGCGGGAACGCGTCGCGGCGCAGGGGACGCTCATGGGAATCGCCTTTCCGTTCTCGGCCATCGTCGGCCAGGACGAGATGAAGCTGGCGCTGATGATCGCTGCCGTTGATCCCAAGGTCGGCGGCGTGCTGGCCTTTGGCGATCGCGGCGCCGGAAAATCAACCGCGGTGCGCGCGCTCGCCGCGCTCTTGCCGCCGATGAGCGCCGTGATCGGCTGTCCCTATCAATGCGATCCGGCCGACGTCGCCGCGCAATGCGCCGCGTGTCGCGCGCGCTCCAAGCCAAGCGGCAAGACAAAGAAGCCGGCGGCGTTGAAGGCGCACCAGGTGCCGGTTCCGGTCATCGACCTGCCGCTCGGCGCCACCGAGGACCGCGTCGTCGGCGCGCTCGATCTCGAGCGTGCGCTGGCTCATGGCGAGAAATCATTCGAGCCGGGGCTGCTCGCTCGCGCCAATCGCGGCTTTCTCTATATCGACGAGGTCAATCTGCTGGAGGATCATCTCGTCGATCTCCTGCTCGACGTCGCCGCGTCAGGCGAGAACGTGGTCGAGCGCGACGGTCTCAGCATCCGCCATCCCGCCCGCATCGTGCTGGTCGGCACCGGCAATCCGGAGGAGGGCGAGTTGCGGCCGCAATTGCTCGATCGCTTTGGCCTATCCGTCGAGGTCAAGACGCCCAATGATCTGCCGACGCGCATCGAGGTGGTCAAGCGGCGCGATGCCTTCGAGACCGATCCCACCGCCTTCGTTGCACATTGGGAGAAGGAGGAGGCGAAGCAGCGCAAGCGTATCCTCGCGGGCCGTGAGCACATCGGAGCGGTCAAGGTCGCCGATCGTGAGCTCGAGCAGGCCGCACGCCTCTGCATGGCGCTCGGCACCGATGGCCTGCGTGGCGAACTCACCTTGATGCGGGCGGCGCGCGCGGTAGCGGCGCTGGAGGGCGCAAAGGCGGTCGATGACCGCCATCTGAAGACGGTCGCGCCGATGGCGTTGCGGCACCGTCTCAGGCGCAATCCGCTCGACGATTCCGGCTCGTCGGTGCGGGTCGAGCGCGCGCTCGACGAGCTGTTCGCGCCGTGAGCGATGGCGCCGCGATCTGGGCCGATGCGATGATCGCGGCCGCTCTGGCCGCGATCGACCCGTCCGCGTCGGTGCTGCTGCGTGCGGGCGCAGGTCCGGTGCGCGAGCAGTGGCTGGAGCTGTTGCACGAGCTGATGCCGCCGTCGACACCCTTGCGCAAGCTGCCGCCGTCGATCTCGGACGATCGCCTGCTTGGCGGCCTCGATCTCGCCGCGACGTTGCAGGCGGGGCGGCCGGTGCTGCAACGTGGGCTGCTCGCCGATGCCGATGGCGGCGGGCTGATCGCCGTGATGGCCGAGCGCATGTCGCGGTCGACGGTCACACATCTCTGTGTTGCCGTCGACACCGGGGCTATCAGCATCGAGCGCGATGGCATGTCGCTGCGCGCACCGGCTCGGCTCGGACTGATTGCGCTCGACGAGGGCATCGGTGATGAGCGCGTGTCGCCTGCCTTGGCCGACCGCCTGGCCTGCCATCTCGATCTCAGCAAAGTTGCGCGCGTCGATCTCGGCGAGAGCCTGTTCAAATCGTCGGACATCGCAGCAGCGCGTGCGCGGCTGCCGCAGGTCCGTTCGTCGGACGACGCGATCGCGGCGCTGACGATGACGGCCTGCGCGCTCGGCATCGACTCGCTGCGCGCGCCGCTGCTCGCCTGTCGCGTCGCGCGCATCGCAGCGGCCCTTGATGGTGAGGTCGAAGTCGCCGAAGCGCACATCGCCTGCGCCGCGCGGCTGGTGCTGGCGCCGCGCGCCACCCGGCTGCCCGCAGCGGATGACGAGACTGAGAACAGCGAGGCGCCGGAGCCCGAGAATGAGTCGGCCGAGAGTGAGGACGACGACCGCAGCGAGGACGGTTCGCTCGAGGATCGCGTGGTCGAAGCGGCGCAGGCGGCCATTCCAGTCGACCTGCTGAAGCGGCTGCAAGAGGAACGCGCGACCCGCGTCCGCAGCAGCAGCGTCAGCAAGCAGGGCACCGCTCAGAAGGTGCCGAAGCGCGGCCGTCCGATTGGCGCGCGTCGTGGTGAATGGCGCGCCGGCGCGCGGCTCAATGTGCTCGAGACCTTGCGCGCGGCAGCGCCGTGGCAGCCGCTGCGGCGGCGGACGCAACATTCCGGCAAGAGTGGCCGGCTGATCGTGCACAAGGACGACATTCGGATCACCCGCTTCAAGCAGCGCTCGGGCACCACGACCATCTTCGTCGTCGATGCTTCCGGCTCCTCGGCCTTGCAGCGGCTTGCGGAAGTGAAGGGCGCCGTCGAGCTGCTGCTGGCCGAATGCTACATTCGCCGCGACGAGGTCGCGCTGATCGCGTTCCGCGTCAGGGGCGCCGAGCTGCTGCTGCCGCCGACGCGCTCGCTGACGCGCGCCAAGCGCAGCCTCGCGGCGCTGCCCGGCGGCGGCGGCACGCCGCTGTCGGCGGCGATCTTCGCCGCAACCGAGCTCGCGCTCGCCGTGAAGGCCAAGGGCCAGACGCCGACGATCGTTTTGATGACCGACGGCCGGGCGAATGTCGCGCGCGATGGCGGCGGCCGCAGCGAGGCCGAGGCGGAGGCGCTGGTGGCCGCACGGCAGCTCGCGTTGACCGGCATTCCGGTCGTGCTGGTCGATTCCTCGCCGCGCCCGCAGGACAAGGCCGCGCAGCTCGCCGGTGCGATGCAGGCGCGTTACGTCGCGCTGCCTCATGCCGATGCCGTACGGTTGTCGCAGGCCGTTATGGCGCAAGCCGGCCGCGGCTGATGGCGGTGGAACCCCCGGCGTCAAGCTGCGTTCCCAACGGCGACTGACAAGAGGATCGGTCATCGCTATGCTCACCCACTCGTATGGCAGCGCTTGCCTGCCGTCGCCCGATATCGTCACACAGGAGCACGCCATGCAGGTCGCCTCGACTACACAGAGTGATCATGCGGCTGACACGCGCGCTGTGACGATGCCGCCGCCGCTTGCAGCGCCAAGCTTCGAACTCGCCAATCCGCGTACGGGCCGCATCACCTGCTATGGCGACGGCCCCGCCACCCCGGCGGAGCAGCGGCCGCTGCTCTTGATTCACAGCGTCAACGCCGCGGCGACGGCCTACGAGATGAAGCCGCTGTTCGAGCACTACCGCCAGACGCGTCCGGTCTATGCGCTCGACCTGCCGGGCTTCGGCCTGTCGGACCGCGCCGACCGCATCTATACGCCGCGCATCATGACCGATGCGATTCTGCTCGCCACGAACGAAATTCGCCGCCGTCATGGCGACGTCGCGATCGACGCCATCGCGTTGTCGCTCGGCTGCGAGTTCGCCGCGCGCGCCGGCACCGAGGCGCCGAACCTGTTTCGCACCTTGGCGCTGCTCAGCCCGACCGGCTTCGATCGCCGCGCCGAGGCCGCGGCCGAGTCGGCGGGCACCAAGGACACGACCCGCGCCATGCCGTGGCTCCGCAACATCCTCAACGTCCCGCTGTGGAAGCACGGCTTCTTCACCCTGCTGACCTCGCGCGCCAGCATTCGTTTTTTCCTGCAGAAGACCTTCGGCCGCAAGGACATCGACGAGGGCCTGCTGGAGTATGACTACATCACGACCCATCAGCCCGGCGCCGAGAACGCGCCGTATTCCTTCGTCTCCGGCTATCTGTTCAGCACCAATGCCCTGAAGCTCTACCAGGCACTGGCGATGCCGGTCTGGATGGTGCATGGCGTGCGCGGCGATTTCGTCGACTATCACGGCAAGCACGCCGTCGAGGCTCTGCCCAACTGGCAGATCGAGGTGATGCAGACCGGCGCGATGCCGCATTTCGAACAGCTTGATAAAGTCGTCGCCAGCTACGATGATTTCCTGACGCGCGCGGCCGATCGTTGACGATGCCGGCGGCGTCCAACCGCGTGGGCCGGCATGAGCGACAAGCCGAACTGGAGCGTCGACGGCAGCGACTGGCCCAACCGCGCAGCCAGCCGCTTCGTCGAGGCCGCGGGCCTGCGCTGGCATGTTCAGATCATGGGCGAGGGGCCCGTTGCGCTGCTCGCCCATGGCACGGGAGCCGCGACCCATTCCTGGCGCGATCTCGCGCCGCTGCTCGCCAGGCACTTCACCGTCGTCGCGCCGGATCTCTCCGGCCACGGCTTCACCTCCACGCCGCATGGGCGGCGGCTGTCGCTCGACGGCATGTCGCGCGATCTCGCTGGCCTCTGCGAGAAGCTTGCGATCGCGCCTGAAATCGCGATCGGCCATTCCGCGGGCGCGGCGATCCTGACGCGCATGACGCTCGACAATCTCATCAGGCCGAAGCTGATCGTCAGCCTCAATGGCGCCTATCTGCCGTTCGGCGGCGCGGCCGCGCAGTTCCTGTCGCCGCTCGCCAAGATGATGGCGCTCAATCCGCTGGTGCCGCGGCTGTTCGCCTGGCGGGGCCGCGATCCGGCGGCGGTGCATCGGCTGCTGAAGGGCACTGGCTCGACGATCGACGCGACAGGCGAGCGGCTGTATCGGCGGCTGGTCGGCAGCCCCGGCCATGTCGGCGCCGCGCTCGAGATGATGGCGAACTGGGACCTGCATCCGCTTGGGCGCGAGCTGCCGCGGTTGAAGACCGCGCTGCTTCTGGTCGCGGCCGCGAATGACCGCGCCATCCCGCCAGACGTCGCGCGTCGCGTCCAGCGATTGGTGCCCCAGGCGCAGCTCGAACTCATTCATGGCCTTGGTCATTTGGCCCATGAGGAGCAGCCGGCCAGGATCGTGGGCCTGATCGTCAACGCCGCCGAGCGCGCGGGCGTCCTTGCAGCGCAGCAGGAAGCGTCCAGTTAAATTGACATTTTTGGCTGGCGAAAGCGTCAATTTCAATTTACGCTTTCGCCCATGCTCGACGTCTCCACCATCAAGGCCACTGTCCCGGCTGTGCTCGGAGACCGGCCGCATGCGGTCGTGATCGGCTCCGGCTTCGGCGGCCTCGCCGCAGCGGTCCGGCTCGGTGCGCGCGGTTATCGCGTCACGGTCTACGAGCAACTCGATGCGCCCGGCGGCCGCGCCTATGTGCATCGCCAGGACGGCTTCACCTTCGATGCCGGCCCGACCATCGTCACCGCGCCGTTCCTGTTCGAGGAGCTGTGGCAGCTGTGCGGTCGGAAGATGTCCGACGACGTCACGCTCAAGCCTATCTCCCCATTCTATCGCATCCGCTTCGACGACGGCACCGTGTTCGACTGCTCGGGCGACCCGGCCGAGATGCGCGCCGAGGTGGCGCGCCTGGCACCCGGCGACGTCGATGGCTACGAGCGCTTCATGAAGGCGAGCGAGGCGATCTTCAGAAAGGGTTTTGAGGAGCTTGGCGACGTGCCGTTCCTGTCGTTCATGGACATGGCAAAGATCGCGCCGGCGATGATCAAGCTGCAGAGCTTTCGCTCGGTCTATGGCCTCATCTCGCACTACGTCCGCGACGAGCGGCTGCGCGTGATCTTGAGCTTCCATCCGCTGCTGATCGGCGGCAACCCGTTTACGACCACGTCGATCTATTGCCTGATCGCCTATCTCGAACGGCGCTGGGGCGTGCACTTTGCGATGGGCGGCACCGGCGCGCTGGTGACAGGGCTCGTCAGCCTGATCGAGGGGCAGGGCGGCCAGGTGCGCTGCTCGGCGCCCGTGGCCGAGATCACCACGAAGAACGGTGTTGCGACCGGCGTGCGGCTCGCATCCGGTGAGACGACTGCCGCCGATGTCGTCGTCTCCAACGGCTGCGCGGCCTGGACCTACAGGCATCTGCTGCCGAGCGTGCCGCGCCGGCGCTGGACCGATGCGCGCATCGACCGTGCGCGCTACTCGATGAGCCTGTTCGTCTGGTATTTCGGCACGAAGCGCCGCTATGATGACGTTCAGCATCACACCATCCTGCTCGGCCCGCGCTATCGCGGCCTGCTCGACGACATCTTCCGCCGCAAGGTGCTGGCGGATGATTTCAGCCTCTATCTGCATCGCCCCTCCGCGACCGATCCGTCGCTGGCGCCCGATGGCTGCGATGCTTTCTACGTGCTGTCGCCGGTACCGCATCAGCAGAGCGGCATCGACTGGTCGGCGACGGCCGAGCCGTTCCGCCAGCGGATCGAGGCCGCTCTGAGCGACACGCTGCTGCCGGACCTTGCCGGCCAGCTCGTTACGTCGCGGCTGCTGACGCCGGATGATTTCGAGCATCGCCTGTCGTCCTATCGCGGCGCGGCGTTCGGGCTCGAGCCGGTGCTGATGCAGAGCGCCTGGTTCCGGCCGCACAACAAGAGCGAAGAGGTCGAGCGGCTCTATCTGGTCGGCGCGGGCACCCATCCCGGCGCCGGCCTGCCGGGCGTGCTGTCCTCGGCGCGTGTGCTCGATGATCTCGTGCCCGCGCCGCATGAGCTGGAGCGCCGATGAGCTGGCAAACGGACATTGCGATCTGTCGGCGGATGTTGCGGGGCGGATCGAAGACGTTCTTTGCCGCCTCGAAAGTGCTGCCTCGCGCGGTCGGCGATGCCGCCGTCGCGCTCTACGCGTTCTGCCGCGAGGCCGATGATGCGATCGACGGGCCCGGCCGACGCGTCGACGCCGTCGAGCTGCTGCACGAACGGCTCGACCGGATCTATCATGGCACGCCGGACGACAGTCCCGTCGATCGCGCGCTGGCCGGCGTCGTGGCGCAGTTCACGATTCCGCGCGCGCTGCCGGAGGCGCTGCTCGAAGGCCTCGCCTGGGATGCGCAGGGCCGCCGCTATGAGACCCTGAGCGACGTGCTCGCCTATGCCGTGCGCGTCGCCGGCACGGTCGGCGTGATGATGTCGCTGCTGATGAACCGGCGTGAGTCCGAGACGATCGGGCGCGCCTGCGATCTCGGCATCGCCATGCAGCTCACCAACATTGCGCGCGACGTCGGCGAGGACGCCCGCGCCGGCCGGCTCTATCTGCCGCGGCAATGGCTGCGCGAGGCGGGTCTCGATATCGAGACCTGGCGTGCCGCGCCGTTCTTCGACGACCGCATCGGGCGGGTCACCGCGCGACTGCTCGCGGTCGCCGACGTGTTCTATGCCCGCGCTGCTGCGGGCATCGCCGATCTGCCGTGGACCTGCCGGCCCGGCATCCACGCGGCGCGGCTGATCTATGCCGAGATCGGCCGCGAGGTCGCACGTGCCGAATTCGATTCGCTGTCGCGGCGCGCATTCGTCTCGATGCCGCGCAAGCTGCAGCTTCTCGGCAAGGCGGCGGTGATGTCGCTGCTGCAGGAGCAGCCGTCGCTGGCGCCGCCGCGGCCGGAGGCGCGTATTTTGATCGAGGCGGTCGTCGCGGCGGATGCGCAGCGCTCGCACGCGATCGCGCCGCCGCGCCGGACTGTTCACGATCGCGCGCTGTGGGTGCTCGACCTGTTCGAGCGCCTGGAGCGACGCGATCAGTTGCTGCGCTCGGGGCGGATGTCGTAGCGAGGCGAGGTCGTCGCCATCACGTATAAGACGACTCGCGTACGACGGTACGACCGCGTTGGCGCGACCAGTGTGGCTCGGCTGCGATGCCATGACACGCGAAGTCATGAGCTGGACACCAGGTGAGACGCGATGAGTGACGCGCCATGAGCGAGATGGGCGGCCTGCTCGAATTCGTCGTCGTCACCATGTGTGTGCTCGGCTGGCTCGTGCTCGAATGGCAAGGCCGCCGCCTCGACCGCCAGCGCGCCGAGCGCGAGGCCAGGGAGCGCGAAGCGGAGAAGCGGTAGGGTGGGGGAGGCGGATTCACGTCTCAAACAGCGATCGACATGGCTTCGCGTTCTCGCGGCAGAGGTTGCCCGAGGTCTGCGATGATCTTGTCCCTCGCAAACAGTGCAGAGGGCGCAGGGAATGCCGGGTGAAGGCCTCACCCATGGCCCGCCTGCAGAAAAAATGCAGGCGGCAGGTACCACAGGCAAAGCCGATTCAACCGGCATTCCCTGCGCGACGGTCTTCACGCTTATACGCAGTCTCCCTGGTGCGCCGGGCTTGTTGGCCACCATCACCACGCGGCACATGAGCGCCATCGCGGCTTGATACCAGCGTCGGGGTATCAGGACGCTGCGACTTCACGTCCGCAAGACATCGTTCGTCGGCACCCTCGTCGAAGAGAATGCTGCGATCTCTCGCGGCCATCGCATCCCCACCTCGCGTGTCGTGACGATCGCGCGCTACGCCCCTCTGCGGTGAGGCGGGATGCGCGTAGACAATCATAATTTCAGATAAATAGCAATAGATTTATCATTATCGGAATTTGTCTCGCCGCATTCCGCCGTCGTTCCGCGACCATTGCAGGTCCGCTGCGCTCGCCAGCGACTGCAGCCAACGTCGCCCCTGTCCCATCCTCACCACCGCGGCATCCGGAACGGCAGCATGGCCTGGACGATCGGCATCTGGAAGCGGTCGAGCGACAGGCTCTCATGCATCACCTCGACATCCTCGCCGTGCAGACGGGCGGCGAGATGGGAGCGCGCGTAAAACGGGGCGTCCTCCAGTGTGTTCACGACGCGCACCGGTGCGTCGGCGTCGGCGCGGGCGCTGCGGTCGACGCGCCACAGCGTCTTGCGCAATGGCGCCTCCGTGAGCGGCGTGATCGATTCCAAACGGCCCGCGGGGTCGACGTGCAGCGCGAGCGACGTATTGGCGCCGTCGCGTGCGACCGTGTCATACGAGATCACGGTGCCGGTGCGCGTCGCCGCGCGCGACCATTGCCAGCTCTGGAAGTCGCGCTCCAGCGGCGCGTCGCCATGGTTGGTGTCGAAATAGCCGTCGCCGCGCCAGCGCAGATCCGGATGATCGAAATCGACCGACACGCGGCAGCATGGCGCGATCGGCTGCCAGCGATGGCGTCCCTCGGCATCGAGCGTGAACGCGATCTCGGTCAGCACCGTCGGCACGACGCGGACGCGACCGCGCAGTGGCAGCGGCCAGGGCACGCTGACCTCGCTGATCTCGATAGTGAGTTCGCGGCCGTTCCAGGCGAGGCTGCTCGGACCGAGCCTGAGGCTCGCAGGCTCACGCGTGATCGCGCCGCGTCCGCGCTCGGTCATGGCCCAGCGCCGCGCGCGCGCGCCATAGAGCGCAACGTTGAGCGCACAGTGATTTTCGGGATCAGCCGCTCCCCGCCGCCGCGACCACGCGTAGTACGGCGAGAACACGCTGCCGACGAAGGCAATGAGCGTAATGCCGAAGCGGCCGTCATCGCTCAGCGCGTCGACATACCACCACGCATAGCCGTGCTCCGGGACAAGGCGGTCGAAGCGAGGTCCGCGATCGCCCGTGCAGCGGCCATCCGGCCCGACAGCGCCGCCATCGGCACGCCCGGTCCCGGATGCGCGCTGCCCCCCGCCACGTAGAGCCCCGGCAGCTTCGTCGGCGCGCCCGGCCGCTGGAACGATGCCATCCAGCCGTGCGAGCTGCGGCCGTACAGCGCGCCCCCCGTGCCCGGAAACATCCGGTTGAAGTCCGTCGGCGTCGTCACGCGGGTCAATTCCGGCGTCGTCGCGATGCTGAGGCCGCAGCGCTGCAACAGGTCGAAGGTCTGGCGGGCACATTGGCTGATCTCCGAGGGAGCAAAGCTGTGATGGTCACCGGTGGCGGGGGCGTTGATCAGCACGAACAGCGGCTCGCTCGTCCCAGCCTTGCGCGGCTGGCCGTCGCGCGCCTGCGCGCAGACATAGACGGTCGGCTCCTGCGGCATCGTGCGACGGTCGATCAACTGCTCGAACTCGGCGCGGGAGTCGCGCGAGAAGAACACGTTGTGACGCAACAGCGGAAAGCCGTCGGCGCGCGCCATGCAGCTCCAGGTCATCGCCGAGAGCGAGCGCGCCGATTCCGGGATGGCGGGGAGGGCTCGCGCCGCCTCGGGTCCGAACAGGCCCTGCGCCAATGCCGCGACATCGGCGGTGGCGATGACGGCGTCGGCGGCGATCTGCTCGCCATTGGCGAGCCGCACGCCCGCAGCGCGGCCGGCGTTCGTCGCGATGCCCGCGACCTCGGCGTCATAGCGGATGGTGACGCCGCGGCGCCGCGCCAGCGCCGCGAGGCACGCGGCGAGCTCGTGCATGCCGCCGTCGATCAGCCAGACGCCGGACTGCTCGACATGGGCGACCAGCATCAGCGTCGCCGGCGCATGGAACGGCGACGAGCCGCAATAGGTCGCGTAGCGGCCGAACAATTGCTGCAGGCGGGCATCGCGGAAATAGCCGCCGAGCGCCTTCCACAGCGTCTGGAATGGGCGGATCGCGGTGAGGTCGCGAAAGCCGGCGGTGCGCAGGAGATGCGTCATGCTCGGCGCCGGCGTGCGGATGAACGGATCGCGCAGGACCTCGAAGATGCGGCGGGCATCGCGGCAGAACGCGCGATAGCCCTCGGCCTCGCTGCGTCCGGCGAAATGACCGATGGCGTCGGCCGATTGCTCCTCGTCGGCGAACAGATCGAGCGTGCGGCGATCGGTCCAGGCGTGACGAGCGAGAACGTCGAGCGGCGTCAGGGTGAGATGATCGTCGAGTGCGGTGCCGATCTCGGCAAATAGCTCGTCGAACACCCAGCGCATCGTGAACACGGTGGGACCGGAGTCGATGCTGACAGGTCCGATCGCGATCTGGCGCATCTTGCCGCCGGGCGCGGGCGCGCGCTCCAGCACCGTCGCCTCGGCGCCGCGCGCGGCGAGCGTGAGCGCAGCGGCCAGCCCGGCGATGCCGGCGCCGACCACGATCAGGCGGGGATCGGCCATTTCCTCGCACCCCCCGTCCGCAGGACCTGACACGGGAAATGTCTAGCATGATTTACATTATGGGTGTAAGCTGTAATTTACATAAGCGAGGGCCGGGTGGACCTCGCGATAGGGGAGGCGGACATGGACGTGGTGGCCCGGATCGAGAAATCCCTCGTCGCAGCGGTCGCTTTGGCCGACCGGCCCGGATGTCCGCCACGGCTGTCGGCGGCGATGCAGGCCGCAGTGTTCCCCAAGGGCGCGCGGGTCCGGCCCCGGCTCTGTCATGCCGTGGCCGCAGCCTGTGGCGACGACGAGCCCGCGGCGACCGACGCCGCCGGGTCGGCGATCGAGCTGTTGCACTGCGCCTCGCTGGTGCATGACGATCTGCCGTGCTTCGACAACGCGGCGCTGCGACGCGGGCGGCCCTCGGTGCATGCCGCGTTCGGCGAGCCGCTCGCGGTGCTCGCGGGCGACGCGCTGATCGTGCTCGCGTTCCAGACGCTGGCCAAGTCGCGCTGCTCGCCGCTGCGGCTGGCGCAGCTGATCGCGACCATCGGCGATGCCGTCGGCGTGCCGCATGGCATCTCGGCTGGGCAAGCCTGGGAATGCGAGCCGCAGATCGATCTGTCGCGCTATCACCGCTCCAAGACTGGCGCGCTGTTTGCGGCGGCCACCGTGTCGGGTGCCGCTGCGGCAGGGCATGAGAATCCGGAAGCGTGGCGCACGCTCGGCGAGACCATTGGCGAGGCCTATCAGGTCGCCGACGACATTCGCGATGCCGCCAGTGATGAAGAGGAGGCGGGCAAGCCCGTCGGCCAGGACGCCGCGCATGGGCGGCCCAACGCCGTGCTGATCTATGGGCTCACCGGCGCCGTCAGCTATCTGCACGACCTCGTCGCCGACGGTATCCGCACCATGCCGCCCTGCGCCCACGCGCACGAGCTGCGTTTGCTGATGGAGCAGGAAGCCAAGCGCCTCGTGCCGCGCCGCCTGGCGGCGTCGGCGGCGTGATTGTTCGGCCGCATGGGATGGCGACGGTCTCACCACACGAGCGTTGCTCACCCTCCCCTGGAGGGGGAGGGTCGAAGCGCGCGAAGCGCGCGGCGGGGTGGGGTGACAGCCCATCCGCGCGCGCAGTGCCGGTGATACCCCGCAGGCTTAGGCAGGCGCAGCGAAGGGCATCGGGACTCATAAGCACCAATTTCCGAGCCCACCCCACCCCGCCGCGCGCTTCGCGCGCGGCGACCCTCCCCCTCCAGGGGAGGGTGGGCACCTGCGTGTGTCGAGCCATTCGGACCAATCAACTGCGTCAGCCAGCGCAACCTTCGTGGTTGGAGCCGTAGCGCCATGCCTGGGGCCATCCGCCACAACACGCCGGCGCCGGTCAGCTTCGGCGATCGCTGGCGCGGCTGGCGGGACGGGCTGCTGGCGAGTGCGGCATTCCAACGCTGGGCGGCGGCGTTTCCGTTGACGCGGCCGATCGCGCGCAAGCGTGCCGCGCAGCTGTTCGATCTCTGCGCCGGCTTCGTCTATTCGCAGACCTTGGCGGCCTGCGTGCAGCTCGATCTGTTCGAAGGCTTGCGTTCCGGCCCCCGCGATGTCGCGACACTGGCGTCGCGCGCGGCGATGGCCCCCGACGCGATGCTCAGCCTGTGCGAGGCGGCGTCCGCGCTTCAGCTGCTCGAGCGCCGCGGTGCGGCGCGCTACGGGCTCGGGCCGCTCGGCGCGGCGCTGCTCGGCAATCCCGGGATCGCCGCCATGGTTCGACATCACGCCGCGCTGTATGCCGATCTCACCGATCCCGTGGCGCTGCTGCGCGGACATGACCGCCAGCGCCGGCTCGCGCAGTACTGGCCGTATGCGCTGGACAAGACCGGCGATGCGCTGACACCCGACAGCGTCGCGCCCTACACGGCGCTGATGGCGGCGTCGCAGCCGATGATCGCGGACATCGTCCTCGCAGCCTATCCCCTGAGCGGCCACCGTTGCCTGCTCGATGTCGGCGGTGGTGACGGCAGCTTCCTCGCCGCCGCCGCGCGGGCTGCGCCGCAACTGCAGCTCGAGCTGTTCGATCTGCCCGGGGTCGCCGCGATCGCGCAGGAGCGTCTCGCCAGGGCCGGGCTCGCCGATCGCGTCACGATCACGGCCGGCAGCTTCTACGATGATGCGCTCCCGACCGGCGCGGACGTGATCTCGCTGATTCGTGTCGTGCACGATCACGACGACGACGCCGTGGCGCGGTTGCTCGCGAAGGTGCGCGCCGCCTTGCCTGACGATGGCGTGCTGCTGCTGGGCGAGCCGATGCGCGAGGCGGCCGGCGGGGCCGACGGCGTCAGCGCCTATTTCGAGATCTATCTCCGCGCGATGGGACAGGGGCGGCCGCGCAGCGCCGCCCGCTTGCGCGACCTGCTCCAGGCGGCGGGTTTTTCGCAGGTGCGAGTACTTCGTACGCGAATTCCGCTGATCGCAAGCGTGATTGTCGCGAAAAGCTGACACCCGGACTGTAAATAAATATTGACACTTCTTTCAGTCAGGCTAACCTGACACCCGTAACTAAGCGGGCGTCGCTGGGGAGTTGGGCTATGGACGCGATCGCCGTCGTACTGGGGAGGCCGAGGCAATTGTCGCTGCAGCACCTGCTGCTCGCAGACGTCCCGGACTGCCTGACCGTCGACATCGAATGGAGCGCGATCAGCACCGGTACCGAACGGCTGCTGTACGAGGGCCGCATGCCCCAGTTTCCCGGCATGGGCTATCCGCTCGTGCCGGGCTACGAGGCGGTGGGCCGCGTCGCGCACGCCGCCCCGCATTCCGGTTTTCGCAAAGGCGAGCGCGTGTTCGTGCCGGGCGCGGCGCGCTGCTTCGGCGAGGTCAGGAGCCTGTTTGGCGCCGCCGCCTCGCGCCTCAACGTTCCCGCACAGCGCATTGTTGCGATCGATGAGACGACGGGCCGGCGCGGCGTGCTGCTGGCACTGGCGGCCACCGCCTATCATGCATTGTCGATCGGTGGTGACGGCCAGGCCGAATGCGTGGTTGGCCATGGCGTGCTCGGCCGTCTGCTGGCACGGCTGATCGTGGCGATGGGCGGCGATCCGCCCGTGGTGTGGGAGAGCAATCCGGAGCGCGCCGTTGGCGCGACGGGCTATCGCGTCATCGATCCCGCAGAGGACAGCAGACGCGACTATCGCCTGATCTTCGATGCCAGCGGCGATGCCGGCCTGCTCGACAGCCTCATTGCTCGCCTGGCGCCACGTGGCGAGATCATCCTCGCCGGCTTCTACAGCGCGCCGCTCTCCTTCTCCTACCCTCCGGCCTTCATGCGCGAAGCGACGATCCGCGTCGCCGCCGAATGGAAGCACGAGGATCTGCTCGCGGTGCGCAATCTCATCGACACCGGCAGGTTGTCTCTGGACGGGCTGATCACGCACCACGCCGACGCTTTGTCCGCGGAGAGCGCCTACCGGACCGCGTTCGACGATCCGTCATGTCTCAAAATGGTCTTGGACTGGAGAGCTGCCGCATGAATGCCCCGACCAAGATCAGTGAGATGACCGATGCTCTGCGCGCCGAAGCGGCGATCGAGCCGGATGCGCCGTTGACGGCTGCGCCGAAGAAGGCCACGCAGATCATCGCGATCTACGGCAAGGGCGGCATCGGCAAGAGTTTCACGCTCGCCAACCTGTCCTACATGATGGCCCAGCAGCGCAAGAAGGTGCTCCTGATCGGCTGCGATCCGAAGAGCGACACCACCTCGCTGCTGTTCGGCGGCCGCGCCTGCCCGACCATCCTCGAGACCTCCTCGAAGAAGAAGCTTGCCGGCGAGGAGGTCAAGATCGGCGACGTCTGCTTCAAGCGCGACGGCGTGTTCGCGATGGAGCTCGGCGGGCCCGAGGTCGGCCGCGGCTGCGGCGGACGCGGCATCATCCATGGCTTCGAACTGATCGAGAAGCTCGGCTTCCACGACTGGGGCTTCGACTACGTGCTGCTGGACTTCCTCGGCGACGTCGTCTGCGGCGGCTTCGGCCTGCCGATCGCGCGCGACATGTGCCAGAAGGTGATCATCGTCGGCTCCAACGACCTGCAATCGCTCTACGTCGCCAACAATGTCTGCTCGGCGGTGGAGTATTTCCGCAAGCTCGGCGGCAATGTCGGCGTCGCCGGCATTGTCATCAACAAGGATGACGGCACCGGCGAGGCTGCGGCGTTCGCAGAAGCCACCGGCATTCCGGTGCTGGCCTCGATCCCGGCCGACGACGACATCCGCCGCAAGAGCGCGAGCTATCAGATCATTGGCCGGCCCGGCACGCCCTGGGCGCCGCTGTTCGAGCATCTCGCCAAGAACGTCGCCGAGGCGCCGCCGCAGCATCCGCACCCCCTGACGCATGACGGCCTGCTCGGTTTGTTCAAGGGCTCGGATGTGGGACGCGGCGTCGTGCTGGAGCAGGCGACGCTCGAAGACATGTGTGGCAGCGCCGCGGTGACCAGGCCGTCGCTCGAAGTGATCTACGACAATTTGTGATGGGATCGGCCGACGAGCGGAATGGAATGCAATGAGCGATCCTGTGGTCCACCAGGCAATGAGCGCGCAGAGCGGCGCAGAGGCAGCTCTTCTGCCGGCGCCGCCCGAGGCGCTCGGCTGCCACGCCGGCAAGGCCGAGCTCAAGCGTGCGGCCGATGCCGCCGGCAAGAGCGAGGTGCTGGCGCGCTACGCGGCCGATTATCCGGCAGGGCCGCACGATCAGCCGCAGAGCATGTGCCCGGCGTTCGGCTCGCTGCGCGTCGGCCTGCGCATGCGGCGCACCGCCACCGTGCTGTCGGGCTCGGCCTGCTGCGTCTACGGCCTGACCTTCACCTCGCACTTCTACGGCGCGCGGCGCAGCGTCGGCTACGTCCCATTCAACTCGGAGACGTTGGTCACCGGAAAACTGTTCGAGGATATCCGCGAGGCCGTCTTCAAGCTGGCAGATCCCGCCAACTACGATTGCGTCGTCATCATCAATCTCTGCGTCCCCACCGCCTCGGGCGTGCCGCTTCAGATCCTGCCGAAGGAGATCAACGGCGTCCGCGTGGTCGGCATCGACGTGCCCGGGTTTGGCGTGCCGACCCATGCCGAGGCCAAGGACGTGCTCGCCGGCGCGATGCTGAACTACGCGCGCCGCGAAGCGGAGCAGGGCCCGGTGCAGGCGCCGCGCGCGCTGCGCGGCGATCGGCCGACCGTCGCGCTGTTAGGTGAGATGTTTCCCGCCGATCCCGTCGGCATCGGCATGATGCTGGCGCCGCTTGGCCTCGCCGCAGGCCCCACCGTGCCGACGCGCGAATGGCGCGAGCTCTATGGCGCGCTGGATTGTGCGGCGGTGGCGGCGATCCACCCGTTCTATACGGCTTCGATCCGCGAGTTCGAGACGGCGGGCCGTCCGATCATCGGCTCGGCGCCGGTCGGCTGCGATGGCACCGCGGATTGGCTGGAAGCTGTCGGCAAGACCTGCGGCGTCGGGCGCGCGCAGATCGATGCGGCCAAGACCGCGGTGCTGCCGGCAATTCGCGCGGCGCTTGCGGCCACGCCGATCCGCGGCCGCATCACGCTGTCGGGATATGAGGGATCGGAGCTGCTGGTCGGGCGTCTGCTGGTCGAGAGCGGCGCCGATCTGCGCTATGTCGGCACCGCCTGTCCGCGCACGCGCTGGTCGGAGGCCGATTGCGCCTGGCTCGAGAGCCGCGGTGTGCGCGTGCAGTACCGCGCCTCGCTGGAGCAGGATCTCGCGGCGGTCGATGAGTTCGCGCCGGATCTCGCCATCGGCACCACGCCGGTCGTGCAGAAGGCCAAGGCGCGCGCGATCCCGTCGCTCTACTTCACCAATCTGATCTCGGCGCGGCCGCTGTTCGGCGTGTCCGGAGCCGGCTCGCTGGCGCAGGTCGTCAACGCGGCGATCGCAGGCAAGGCGCGCTTCGACGAGATGCGCGACTTCTTCGAAGGTGTTGGTGAGGGCGACAATGCGGGCGTGTGGCAGGGCACACCGGTCGAACGTCCCGAATTCCGCGACAAGTTCCGCAAAGCGGTCGCGGCGCAGGCCAGGAAGCGCACGTCCGGGGAGATGGTGTGATGCTGATCCTCGACCACGATCGCGCCGGCGGCTATTGGGGAGCGGTCTACGCGTTCACCGCGATCAAGGGCCTGCAGGTCGTCATCGACGGCCCCGTGGGCTGCGAGAATTTGCCGGTGACCTCGGTGCTGCACTACACCGACGGCCTGCCGCCGCACGAGCTGCCGATCGTCGTGACAGGGCTTGGCGAGAACGAGCTCGGCCAGAAGGGCACCGAGCAGGCGATGAAGCGCGCCCGCGCGGCGCTCGATCCGGATCTGCCGGCGGTGGTCGTCACCGGCTCGATCGCCGAGATGATCGGCGGCGGCGTCACGCCGGAAGGCTCCAACATCAAGCGCTTCCTGCCCCGCACGATCGACGAGGACCAGTGGCAGAGCGCCAACCGCGCGTTGAGCTGGCTGTGGAGCGAATACGGCCTGCGCAAGATCCCGGAGCGCAGGCCGCGCAAGGACGGCGAGAAGCCGCGCGTCAACATCATCGGCCCGATCTACGGCACCTTCAACACGCCGTCGGATGTCGCCGAGATCCGTCGCCTGCTCGAAGGCATCGGCGCCGAGATCAACATGGTGTTTCCGCTCGGCAGCCATCTCGCCGATGTCGGAAAGCTGGTCGATGCCGACGTCAACGTCTGCATGTATCGCGAGTTCGGGCGGCTGTTGTGCGAGACCTTGGAGCGGCCTTATCTGCAGGCGCCGATCGGGCTGCATTCGACGACGAAATTCCTGCGCTCCCTGGGCGAGATGCTCGGCCTCGATCCCGAGCCGTTCATCACCCGGGAGAAGCATACGACGATCAAGCCGCTGTGGGACCTGTGGCGCTCGGTGACGCAGGACTTCTTCGGCACCGCGAGCTTCGGCATCGTCGCGTCCGAGACCTACGCGCGGGGCCTGCGCAATTTCCTGGAGACCGAGCTCGGGCTGCCCTGCAGCTTCGCGATCTCGCGCTGTGCCGGCGCCAAGACCGACAACGACGCCATCCGCAAGCTCGTCCATGAGCGGCCGCCGCTGGTGCTGTTCGGCAGCTATAACGAGCGCATGTATGCGGCGGAAGCCGGCGACCGGTCGATCTACATCCCGGCCTCGTTCCCGGGCACGGTGATCCGCCGCCACACCGGCACGCCGTTCATGGGTTACGCCGGCGCGACCTACGTGGTGCAGGAGGTCTGCAACGCGCTGTTCGATGCGCTGTTCAACATCCTGCCGCTCGCAACCCAGCTCGATCAGATCGCAGCGACGCCGGCGCGGCTCGAGCGTGAATTGCCGTGGGATGACGGGGCCAAGCTCGCGCTCGACCAGATCATCGAGACACAGCCGGTGCTGGTGCGGATCTCGGCGGCCAAGCGGCTGCGCGACGCGGCGGAACGCGGCGCGCGCCAGGCGGGGCTGGACAAGGTGACGGAGGACGTTCTCGCGCATGCGCGGTCGCAGCTCGCAACGGGCCAGGCCGCGTAGGGCACGAGGATAGCGGACAGGGAGAGGACGATGTCGTTATACGAGCGCATGGATCGTGACGTCGCGCCGAGATCGCGCGAGCGCATCGACTATCTCCTGGTCTACGCGGTGTGCTTCGCCGTGCTGATGGTCGAGGGCGTGCTGCGCCGGATCGGCTCCATCATCACCGGCCACCGGCCCGCGCCGCTCGGCGCGATCGTCGGTGAAGCAAGGATCAAGGCCGCGAACTGCGCGACCTCGTCCTTCATGGGACTTTGAGTTCGAGAGCTGTGAGTTCGCTCTCCAAGTATTGCAAGGAATTCGTGCGGCTCGCCGCATGGATGTCATCCCGGTGACGGGATGGCGCTTCGACGCCGCTCATCTCGGTGAGTGGCATCCGGCCGAAAGGCCAACACCAGGAGGTACCACTATGGTGGACGTACCAAACAAGGGAGGCTCTCTGTCGGGGCTGACCGAAGCGGAGGCGAGGGAATTCCATAGCATCTTCATGACGAGCTTTGTGGTCTTCACGGCGGTTGCGATCGTCGCCCACATTCTCGCCTGGATGTGGCGTCCCTGGCTGCCCGGGCCGACTGGCTACAAGGCGGCGGCGCTGGATGGGGCGACCCACTACGCCAATATCGTGCTCTCCTACCTGACCTGATCGAAAGGAGAAAACTATGTGGCGCTTGTGGTTGTTGTTCGATCCCCGCAGGGTTCTCGTGGCTCTCGGCGTGTTCCTGTTCGGGCTGGCATTGGTGATTCACTTCATCCTGCTCAGCACCAACCGGTTCAACTGGCTGGAGGGACCGCGTGCAGCGAAGACGTCGTCGATCTCCGAGCCGGCGACCCCGCTGAAGCTCAGCTAACAGCTCGACGACCAGAGGGAAGCGGACGTGCGACGGCGGCAGACCCCGTTCGCCCGCTTCCCAAATCCTCTTGTCCACGAATTCACGACACGACGATACGACACGCAGCATATCGAGCGACGGGCAGCGGAGGCAGGACCGATGGCAATGCTCAGCTTTGAACGAAAATACCGCGTCCGCGGCGGCACGTTGATCGGCGGCGACCTCTTCGATTTCTGGGTCGGACCGTTTTATGTCGGCTTCTTCGGCGTGACGACGATCTTCTTCACCTTCGTCGGCGTGGCGCTGATCCTCTACGCCACGGCGCTTGGACCGACCTGGAATCTCTGGCAGATCAGCATCAATCCACCCGATGCCAAATACGGGCTGTCGTTCGCGCCCCTCACCGAGGGCGGCTTCTGGCAGCTCATCACGGTGTGCGCGCATGGCGCATTCGTCTCCTGGGCGCTGCGGGAGGTCGAGATCTGCCGCAAGCTCGCGATCGGCTATCACGTGCCGGTCGCCTTCGGCTTTGCGATCTTCGCCTATTTCACGCTGGAGGTGATCCGTCCGGTGCTGATGGGCTCGTGGAGCTACGCCTTCCCCTACGGCATCATCACCCATCTCGATTGGGTGTCGAACACCGGCTATCAGTTCGGCAACTTCCACTACAACCCCGCGCACATGATCGCGATCACGTTCTTCTTCACGACGTGTCTCGCGCTCGCTTTGCACGGCGGACTGATCCTCTCGGCCAGCAATCCGGGCCGGGGTGAGGAGATGAAGTCGCCCGAGCACGAGAACACGATGTTCCGAGATCTGATCGGCTATTCGGTCGGCACGCTCGGCATCCACCGGGTCGGCCTGTTCCTGGCGCTGTCGGCCGTGTTCTTCAGCGCGGTGTGCATCGTCATCTCCGGTCCCGCCTGGCTGCTGCCGGAAGGCAATGCCTGGTCGGACTGGTGGGAGTGGTGGCGCAGGGTCCCGATCTGGTCGCCGCCGCAATGAGTTCAAGGAGAGGTCACCATGGCCCAATACCAGAACATCTTCACGCAGATCCAAGTTCGCAGTGCGATCTACCCGGGCATCCCGATCGAGCCCGGAATCTGGGAGCGGCTCGGCAAGGGCAGCTTCAACTACTGGTTCGGCAAGGTCGGCGACGCACAGGTGGGGCCGGTCTATCTCGGCTTCCTTGGCCTCGCCTCGCTGATGTCCGGCTTCGTCGCGATCGAGATCATCGGTCTCAACATGCTGGCGTCGGTGAACTGGAGCCCGCTCGAGTTCATTCGACAGTTCCCGTGGCTGGCGCTGCAGCCGCCGGCGCCGGAATACGGCCTGCAGATCTTCCCGCCGCTGCAGGAGGGCGGCTGGTGGCTGATGGCCGGCTTCTTCCTGACGACGTCGATCCTGCTGTGGTGGGCGCGCACCTATCGCCGCGCCCGGGCGCTCGGCCTCGGCACGCATGTGTCGTGGGCGTTCGCGGCGGCGATCTGGCTCTATCTGGTGCTCGGCTTCATCCGGCCGATCTTCATGGGGAGCTGGAGCGAGGCGGTGCCGTTCGGCATCTTCCCGCATCTCGACTGGACCAACAACTTCTCCATCACCCACGGCAATTTGTTCTACAACCCATTCCACATGCTCTCGATCGCCTTCCTGTACGGATCGGCGCTGCTGTTCGCGATGCATGGCGCGACGGTGCTCGCGATCAGCCGCTACGGCGGCGAGCGTGAGCTCGAGCAGATCGTCGACCGCGGCACGGCCTTCGAACGCGGTGCGCTGTTCTGGCGCTGGACGATGGGCTTCAATGCCACGGCCGAATCGATCCATCGCTGGGCCTGGTGGTTCGCCGTGCTTTGTCCCTTGACCGGCGGCATCGGTATCCTACTGTCGGGCACCGTCGTCGACAGCTGGTTCGACTGGGGCGTGAAACACGGGCTGGCGCCGCCGCGCTGACTGCTGCAGGTCGAGGCATGTTGGACAGAGTCGAATTGGATCGGATCGAGACGGCCGGACGCAGCGCGCGCCCGGCCAGTCTCTTGCAGGCGATGCGCGAGCGTACCAAGACGCTGCACGTCACCGCGGAGCGGACCGGGATCGTCGCCGAGCTGCTGCGGGGACGCGGCACGCGGCAGGCCTACGCGTTGTTGTTGCGCAATCTGATGCCGGTCTACGAGACGCTCGAAGCGGAGCTGCTCCGCCATCAGGGAACGCCGGTGATGGGCCGCATCGTGCGGCCGGAGCTGCATCGCAGTGCTGCGATCAAGCTTGATCTTGCGTGGTTCGATGCGAGCCCTCTGCCGCTGCTGCCCGAGGCCATCGCCTATGTCCGGGTCATCCAGGAAGCGGGAGCCGGCTCCGGCCATCGGCTGCTGGCCCATGCCTATACGCGCTATCTCGGTGATCTCAGCGGCGGCCAGATCATCAAGAAGATTCTCGCGCGTTCGCTCGAGCTACGGCCCGAGGCGACGTCGTTCTACGAATTCCCCGAGATCGCTGATATCCCGCGGTTCAAGGACGACTACCGCGACGTGCTGGAGCAGGCCGGCGCGGCGATGGCGGAGCATGAGACCGTCGTCGAGGAGGCGGCATTGGCGTTCGAGATGAACATCACGCTGTCGCAAGCGCTGCAGGAGGCGGCCGGGCTGAGAACGCGATGTGCGAAGGCCTGATTGATCCTTCGCCATCGGTTTGGTCGAATACGATCGCGTGAGACCCCGCGTCCTCCCCCGGGGGCGGTGGGCTCCGCTCCTCCTTTCCGGCAGGGCAATCGCATATGCCCTTCCAATTCGGCCCAGCCGCAACTTGGATCGCAGAGGCCGACGTCGGGAGATTTTCGAATCCAGATTGGCTCTCCGGAGGCAGGACGGACAAGGCAGTCGAGGTCGCCCGGACGAGAGCTGCGGCCCGCCGTCACTCTTCGCTCTGCGAGCGGTACCACACCAGGTGCTCGAGGATCTCCAGTGTCCGCGTGGTCGAATTGCGGATGCTCTCCAGCATCTCCGGCATGCTGCCGGCCTGTGCTCCGTGCGTCACCTCGAGCGCCGCGAGCTGCGCGTTCTCCACGGTGGAGGCAGCGAGCTCCTTGTAGATCAGGCTTGCGCTCTGATCGAGCCGCAGCGTCGGCCGGCGGGCGCCGTCGATCTCTTCCTGGAAGCGCGCGCGGGCCGCCTCGGCGGTCTTGCGCTCGGTCAAGTCCGAGAAGATCAGCACGAAGCCGAGCACGCGATCATACGGTGCGATCACCGGGTCGGCGCGCACCATCAACGGCCGTTGCGGCGAGGCGCCGCCCGTCAGTGTCAGCTCGCCGCGCCAGCTCCGCTTGTTGCGCATGAGGTCGTCGAGATTGGCGCGGAATTCCGCCGGCGCCGTGCAGTAGCTGCCGAGATCGCGCAGATGCGGGATGTGCGGATGCGGGGCGCGCAGCTGCTGCTCGAACGCTTCGTTCATCAGCAGGATGCGGCCCTCGACATCGGCGATGATGACCGGCTGCTCCGAGCGCAGCACCTGAGCGCTGATCGTGGCGAGCTGGTCCTGCGCGATCACCATGCGGACCGAACGCAGCTGCAGCGCCACGTCGGCGACCGTTTCGCTCACCGCGCGGGCGGAGGCGAGCTCGGCGCTCGACCACGGCTCGGACTTGCCTTCGACCAGCTGATGCCATTTCGCAAACGAGCGCCGCGGCGACAGATCCGACGGATCGTCGCCGATGATGACGGCCTTGAGCGGATCGCCGCCCCAGGTCACCGTCCGGACCTGCTCCGGCCGGAACCACAACAGATACTCGCCCTCGCTCGCCGACAGCGGAGCGGCGATCAAGCCGCTGGCGATCGAGCGGATGTCGGCAAAGGACGGCTCATCGAGCGTCAGCGAGCTGGTCGCCGTCAAGCCCTCGGGGGCTGCTCCCGGAGTGTTGCGCCGGCGATCGAGCCAGGCGGCGAGGTCGCGGATGCGCTGCGTCGACGGGACGTCGCCGGCGGTCGTGACTTGGCCCTCGAACAGCAGCGCCGCGCCGCTGGCACCGAGCGGCTGCAGCAGCGACTGCGAGCCGTCGAACAGCGCGGCCTGCCATTCGCCGTCGCGCGACACCGCTTCGACCAGCCGCTGCTCCAGCCGGCGCACGACCAGCTCGGACTGGCTTTGGGCAAAGCTCTCCAGCGCCGCGATCCGGATCGCGCAGGTCTCGGCCAGCGCCTCGCCTGCCGCGCGAATGTCGAACGGCACGAAGCGCGGCTCATAGTGATGGCAGGCGATCAGTCCCCACAGCCTTCCGCTGACCATCAGCGAGCACACCAGTGTCGCGCCGACACCCATGTTCTGCAGATATTTCTGGTGGATCGGCGACATGCTGCGCAGGCAGCTCAGGGACATGTCGAGATCGCGGCCGTTGAGCGGCGAGATGCGCGGCTGCAGCGGCACAGGCCTGTAGTTGACGTCGACCAGGAGGCGCACCCGGTTGCGCTCGTAGAGCCGGCGCGCGATCTGCGGAATGTCGGACGCCGGATAGCGGTTGCCGAGAAAGGCCTCCAGATCCGGCCGCCGCCGCTCCGACAACACCTCGCCATGGCCATCTTCGTCGAAGCGATAGACCATGACGCGGTCGTAGCCGGCGATCTCCCTGAAGATGGTCGCCGTCTCGTCGCACAGGCCGAGCAGCGATGAGGCTGAGGTGATGCGGTGGAAGGCGCCGTCGAGCGCAGGCGCGATGTTGGTCGTCTTCGTCGCCGGCTCCAGCTCGACGATCAGCCCGCCATTCGAGGGCCGGTGAAGCGTGCAGTCGACCCGGCGCGGCGGCGCCCCGGCGGTGCATCGCAGGGTCATCGGAGCCAGATGGAGCGGGCTGTTGAGATGCGGCAGGATCTGCAGCGCGAGATCGCCGCCAAGATCGCGTAACGGACGTCCGACCACGGAGCCAGTGTTGAGGAAGGCGGCCGCATTGGTGCTGGCCTGGATGACGATGTTGTCGGGCTCCTTGACCGCCAGGAGAATGCCGTGCGGCTGGATCGAGCCTGCGAGATGAATCTGTTCACGCTCGCAATCCGCAAGAGTAGCGTGGCCGAAGGCCGGCGTTGTCAGCGGAACGGGCAACTATCTCCCCTTTTCGGTTTCCTCGTCGCTTTCTTCGAGCTGGCTCAGATTATACCGATCGAGCTTGGCGTAAAGACTCTGGCGGCTGAGGCCGAGAATTTCGGCAGCCGACGTCCGGTTCCCGTTGGCGAGCTCGAGCGCAGCGCGGACGTAATGCTGCTCGACGACTTCGACCGTGCTCCTCACCAGGTCGCGCAATGGTGTTTTGCCGACCGATTCGTTGATGCCCGCGAGGGCGACCCGCAGATTGTCATGCTCCGCCGTGGGCGACAACCGCCTGGCGATGTTGCGCAACACCAGGCCGATCCGGCGCTGGCCGTCGAGGCCATGGGCGGCGGCCGAGATCTCGACCTCGGTCTCGGTTCCGAGCTCGCCCTGGATCGTGGTCGACAGCAGTCGGACGGCTCCATGGCGCTCGACGTTGGAGATCAGCACCGAAAGGTCGGCGCCGGGGCGCGTCAGCCACCGGCTGAGCTTCTCGCCGATCAGCGCCTCTTTCGATCCGACCTCGACCAGCTCCAGGAAGGCCCGATTGGCGCGCTTGACGGCACCGGTGCCATCGATGCTGATGACGGCATCGGGAAGATTGTCGATCAGCGCCTCGGGATCGTCGGGCAGCGGACCGGGCTGCGCGGCCTTGCCGATCGGCGCCATCTGCAGCAGGAACATCGGGGCGGTGTCGCTGCTCATCAGCGATCCCCGGAGCATCCAGGGGGCGGTGTCCTGGCCGAGGTGAATCACGATGCCCGGCGCCTTGCCCTGGTCGCGGACGCGCCTCAGCATCAGCTCCACCGGCTCGCGATCCTTTTGCGGGATCTCCTGCAGGAACTCGCGGCCCACCAGATTGTCCCGGCGCCGGCTTGAAACGCCGAGCGCGGCTGCCGCCGTCCGATTCGCTTCGACGATGCGCAGATCTGACACCTTCGTCAGCAGCACAGCCTCGTTGGAATCCTCGATGACCAGGCGGTAGCGCGTCTCGATCTCGCGCAGCTTCCAGTAGTCGCGCTCGATGGTCTGCTGGGCCGAGATCAGCCGGGCCTGGAGCTCCGCGACCGCCTGCAGATTCTTGCCGATCGCCAGCATGCCGGCCCGGCCACCGAGTAGCACGGTGGTGAATTCCATCGGCAGCTCGAGACCGCTCGGGAATCGCTGCGTGATCTGTCGGAACGCGGAAATGCCGGTCCGCCTGGTGTCCTGCATGATGCGCTCGATCTTCTCGCTCGCATCATCGACGATCTCGGACCAGGGACGGCCGAGCCAGATGTCGACATTCTCGGCTGACATGTTCGGCGACAGCGTCGCCTCACGGATCACGCCGTCCATGTCCAGCAGCAATGTCACGTCGGGTCGTGGACCGTGAAACTCGGCCATGGTCTTGGCACCCGTTATCTTGGCACCCTCTTGAGACGCTCGGGGGATCGCGGCCAGTTCATTTGGCGCGCATTTTGAAGGTGTTGCGCCCCATCCCGCTAACGTATTGAGAGTCTTGAGAATGTCGTTAGCCCATGCAGGGCGCTCGCTGTCAAGGCTTATTTCAGAGCATCCAGCTTTCGTTGGTATCCCTGCGCTTATTGCATGTTCGAGCTGCGACTTAATCACTCGGGTGAGAATGACAAGATATCATGACACTGATAAATGTAACGATGAGGTCACATGGGCTAACGGAACGACAAATTGGGAGGATGCACATGCTCAAGGCGGGTTTGGTTGCGGCAGTCGTGGTTGCAACGTCGGGAGGCGCCGCATTGGCGCTGGACGGCGGCGACGCTGCGAAGGGCGAACAGGTCTTCAAGCAGTGCATGACCTGCCATCGGATCGGACCGGAGGCGAAGAACGCGGTCGGTCCCGTGCTCACCGGCGTGGTCGGCCGGCCTACCGGGACCTATCCGGGCTTCGCCTATTCTGAGCTGAACAAGCATGCCGGCGAGGCCGGGCTGGTCTGGACCGAGGACAACATCTTCGCATACCTCCCAGATCCCAACGCCTTCCTGAAGAAGTTCCTCACCGACAAGGGCAAAGCGGATCAGGCCACTGGATCGACCAAGATGGTGTTCAAGCTCGCCAACGAGCAGCAGCGCAAGGACGTCATCGCGTATCTGAAGACGTTCTCCGAGAAGAAGTGATCGGTATCGGCCGCCCCCTCATCGCCAGCGCTGCCGCAGATCGGCGGCGTTGGCGAGACCCGAGGCCGCCAGACAGCCTGCGAGCCAGAACCAAGGCGCCCCGATCAGCGCGCAGCGCAGCGCCAGCAGCAGGAACACGCCGGCGAGCAGGTTGGGCAGCAGTCCAAGCGGGCTGATGCCGCGGCGGTGCCGCTGCCAGATCCACGCCACGGCGGCGAACTCCACGGCGACCACCGCGAGGATCAGGTCGACCAGATGCGGGCTGCGAAACAGCTCACCCATTGCGCGAGCCGCTAGGCGGCCCTCGCGAGTCCGGTGAGGTGCGCGATGTTCTTGAAGAAGATCCGCACATGCGACAGCGGTTTCGCCTTCACCAGTTCCTTGTTCATGTAGGCGTCCCAGGTCAGCTGCTGGACGTCCTTGTCACGGCAGATCGCGACGAAGCGCTCGCGGCGGGCGTCGTTCGTGTACCAGTAGCGCTGCATCATGCCGAGGATGAAGAACACGGCGCCATGCTTGCGCATGAAGGATTTGCGGGCGGTGGCCAGGGCGGCTGCATCGCCGGTCTTGAGGAACAAGGCAACGGCGACGGCAGCCGCGCGGCCGCCGGCCATTGCGTAGTAGATGCCCTCACCGGAGGCCGGGGCCACCACGCCGGACGCATCGCCGGCCAGCACGACGTCGCGGCCATTGTCCCACCGCGACAGCGGCTTCAGCGGGATCGGCGCGCCTTCGCGGCGGACGGTTTCGAGATCGTCGAGCGCGGCGGCCTTGCGGAATTCGGCGACTGAGCCCCGCAGCGAAAAGCCCTTATGCGCGCTGCCGGTGCCGATGCTGGTGGTCGGCCCGTGCGGAAACACCCAGCTGTAGAAGTCCGGCGACAGCCGGCCGCGATAGACGACATCGCACCGCGCGGCATCGAACACCGGATGGCTGCGGTCCGGCGAGCGGATGATCTCGTGATACGCGAACACGTAGCGCATCTCGCTGGCTTCGGGGATGCACTGGCGCGCCACGGCCGAGACCGCCCCGTCGGCGCCGATCACGGCGCGGGCCCGCACACGGTCCTCGCGCACGCTGCCGTCGTCCATGCGCCTGACATAGTGCACCACCGACTTGCCGTCGTCGTCGCGCGCGATATGGCTGAAGGTCCCGGTGCGGCGGATCGCGCCGTTTGCGGCGGCGCGCGCGCGCAGCCATTCGTCGTAGTGCTCGCGATCGACCATGCCGACGAAGCCGCCGTCGATCGGCATGTCGACGTCCCGGTTGCTCGGCGACACCATGCGGGCGGACGAGATTCGGGCCACCAGCAGATAATCGGGAATCTCGAACTCGGCGATCAGCCGCGGCGGAATGGCGCCACCGCACGGCTTGATGCGGCCGGCCTTGTCGAGCAGCAGCACGTGATGACCCTGGCGGGCCAGATCATTGGCGGCGGTGGCGCCGGCGGGACCGCCGCCGACGACCACGACATCAAAGCATTCCGGGCTGGAGGAGGGGCTCATCGGTCATGCTCCCAGATTGGCCGGCTGCGCCGCCAGCGTCGGTGATGGCTCGCGCGGGCGCTTGATCCAGATCGCGAGCCAGGCGGAGAGGACGAACAAGGCGGCTTCGGCGGCGAACACCGCCGCGTAGGCCGAGGCGGTCGTCGGCATGAAATGGCGCGCGGCGTCGGCCGCCGCGGTGCCGACAAAGCCGCCGATGCCGAACGAGATTGCCTGCGAGGCGCCCCACAGGCCCATGCGCGTGCCCTCGCGGTTGTCGCGGCCCTCGCTGACCATGTTCATCATCGCGCCGATCGCGGCGATGGCGTAGACACCGTTGGTGATGCCGAGCAGCAACACGGAAGCGCGCAGCGGCCAGGCCGGGCCGACGGTCGCGGCCGCAACCAGGCTGAGCAGCGCCAGCGCCGAGGCGAGGCAGCCGCCGATGATCCACGGCTGCGGCCGCATCCGCCAATCGGCATGCAGGCTCGCCATCGCCGGCATCAGGATCATGCCGATCAGTGCACCCATGTGTTGCACCGATGAGAGCTGCGTGGTCTGGCCCGGCGTCATGCCGAACACGCTGCCGGCGAACGGCTCCAGGATCAGGTCCTGTGCGCTGTAGGCGAGCATCGAGACGAAGATGAAGATCGCGAAGCGCCGCGCCTGCGGCTCCCGGCAGATCTCGCGGAAGTCCTGCATGAAGCCCGACCGCTCCGCGATGGCGGAGGTCGTCTCGGCAGAGGTGTCGGGCTGTTCGATGCCCCAGACGCCGAGCAGCGTCAGCACCATGGCGATGGCCGACACCGTGCCCGACACCGTCATCAGCCGCTCGCCGGAGAACGGATCGAGCGCCTTGCCGGCCACCGCCGTGGTGACGATGAAGCCTGTGATCATCATGATCCAGGCGATCGAGGCGGCGGCGCTACGCCGCCCCGGCGCGGTACGCTTGGCGAGCAGCACCAGAAGCGAGGTGCCGGCGGCGCCGACCCCAATGCCGATCATGATGAACGCGATCACTGCGAGCGCCAGGCCGAGGGCGAGGTGGGTCGCCATCAGCGCGGTGGCGGCTGCGGCCAGCAGGCCGCCAGCCGCGAGCACCGCCATGCCGCCGACGATCCAGGCGAAACGACGCCCGCCGACATCGGAGCCGTGGCCGAGCCAGGGCCGCAGCACCTGCATCGCGTAATGGATCGCGACCAGCAGGCCGGGGATCATGGCCGGCAAAGCGAGCTCGATCACCATGACGCGGTTGAGCGTCGAGGTGGTCAGCACCACGACCGCGCCGAGCGCGGTCTGCACCAGGCCGAGTCTGACGATGCCGAACCAGGACAGAGGAGCGGGCGCAGCGTTGCTCATGCCGACAACCCCGCCAGCGCGAGGGCCGTGACCAGCATGCCCAGCACGTAAAGCAGCACGCCCGTGCCGTTGTACCAGGGCGCGAGCTCGCGCGGGTTCGTCATCAGCCGCCGCATCAGCACCAGCTGGGCCGCGATCAGCGCAACCACGATGATGGCATGGGCCGGGCGGCTCCAGACAATGAGCAGCGTCAACACCGCAACCTGCGCCAGCGCCATCGTGATGCAGGCGAGGCGCGCGGCGCGCTCGGCGCCGAGCAGCACCGGCAGCGAGTTGACGCCGCTGACGCGGTCGCCGCCGATCGACTTGAAGTCGTTCAGGGTCATGATGCCGTGCGCGCCCGCGCTATACAGCAGGGCGACCGCGAGCACGGGCCAGGACGGCGCCTGCGCGCTCATGATCGCTGCCGCGGTGATCCAGGGCAGGCCTTCGTAGCAGAGGCCGACGGCGCTGTTGCCCCACCAGCCGTTCTGCTTGAGCCGGATCGGCGGCGCGCTGTAGGCCCAGGCCAGCGCGAGGCCAAGCGCCGCAGCAGCAAAGCCCCAGGTGCCGAGCAGGGTGGCGACGCCGAGCGACAGCACCGTCCAGATCAGCGCAATATAGAGACCCCAGCGTCCGGGAATGCGGCCCGACGGGATCGGCCGGTCCGGTTCGTTGAGCGCATCGACATGGCGGTCGAACCAATCGTTGACGGCCTGGCTGGTGGCGCAAACCATCGGCCCGGCGAGCACGAGACCCGCGATCACGACCGGCCAGCGCGGCGCCAGTGGCGCGCCGGACGAGATCACGCCGCAGCCGAACGCCCAGATCGGTGGAAACCAGGTGATCGGCTTCAACAGCTCGAGAACGGCCGAGGGATGAAGCCGGGGAGCGAGGGGGACGGGCGCGATCTCGGTCATTGCAACTGTTCCCCCTATTCCAACTGGCTGTCTTCTTCGCTCGGCTCGGCCAGGCCATAGCGCCGCAGCTTGACGTAGAGGCTCTGTCGGCTGAGGCCGAGCATCTCGGCGGCGGTGGCGCGGTTGTCGCCGGTCAGCTTGAGCGCGGTCTCGATGCACATCCGCTCGATCACGTCGGTGGTCTCGCGCACCAGCTCCTTGAGCGGCACGCGGCCGATCAGCTCGGCGAGCTGCTCGCGGGAGCGCGGAATATAGCCGTGGTCGCCGCCGTCGCCGGAGATGCGCGGGCCGACGTTGCGGATGGTGAAGCCGAGCCGGGCCTGGCCGGGCGCCCCGACCGTGCTGGCGGAGATCTCGACGTCGACCGGCGAGCCGTGCTCGCCGCGGACGACGCTGGAGAACAGCTTCACGCTGCCATGCTGGCGCAGATTGGTCAGCATGACCGAGAAATCGATCGCCGACTTGCCGATCCAGCGGTCGATCGTCTCGCCCATGATCTGGTGCATGTTCTCGATCTGGGCAAGCTGGAGGAAGGTGGCGTTGGCGTGCAGCAGGCGGCCGTCCATGTCGGTGATGACGAAGCCGTCGGGCGCCGATTCGACGAACTGCACGAGCTGGGTGTTGACGTCGGACGTCCTGGGGAGCGCAGGCTGCGACGTCTGCGGAGAGAACCGCAGCAGGAACAGCGACGAGTTGTCCTGCCGGAAGAAGGTGCCGTCGAGCAGATAGTCGCGGCCACCGTCGAGCCGGATCTTGGCGCGTTCGATCTTGCCCTGCGAGCGGATCGCCAGCGACAGGGATTGCGACATCGCCATGTCGTCGAGCAGCAGCACGTCGGGAAACAGCTTGCCGATCAGATTGGCGGCGCCATGGTCGAGCAGGGCGGCCGCGGCCGGATTGGCCTCGACGATGCGATGGCTCACCGCATCGACGATCAGCACCGGCTCGGCCGTGATCTGAAACAGGATCCGGTAGCGCGATTCGGCGTTGCGCATGCGCGAGTAGTCGCGCTCGATGGCAGCTTGCGCCTCGATCAGCTTCTGCTGGAGCGCGGCGGTGGCGCGCACGTCGCGGCCGACCGCGATGAAGCGCGCCGCGCCCTTGATCGCCACCACCGCGAACAGGATCGGGATGTCCGGCCCGCGCGCGGCCGGATAACGCACCTCGCGCCAGCGCGACACCTTGCGCTGGGAGGCTTCGGCGAGCAGCAGCTCTGGCTTGGTCTGGCTTTCCTCGGACACTGTTGCTTGCCAGGATCGGCCGATCCACGCGTCTGTGTTTCTCAGTTCAAGCGGCAGGCCGGCTTGTTGAAAAGCCAGGTCCTGAATGTTGCCGTCGGCGTCGAGCGCGAGCGCAATGTCGGACGCTGCGGCCACCAGCATGCCCGCAACATCCGCATTGAGGTCGCCAAGCGACTCTTTCGGAGCTCTGAACGCCCTCACCAACGCCGTTGTCCTCCCAGTCAAGGAGCTTTCGCGCGGCAAGTCTCGTTCCAGCATTCATCTTCACTGCACCCTCAGCTATCGCCGTTCGGTCAGAAGACTGACGACGTGCCGGGCTTGCGAAGCCTCTCTGCTCGGATCGGAGACGACACCGTCGCCGCCGACCAGGAGAACGAGTTCAGGCCGTTCAATAAAAGCAGGACCGCAGACCAGCACGCCGACGTCCTGGTTGGAGGACTCGCGCCGGACCATCCTTATGTTCGAGGCAAGATCGTCAAGCTTCTTGTCGCTGTTGGCGAAGAACTCGACGACGTTGAACCACTGCGAGCGAAGCGTCTCGACGAAGCCGCGATCGGCCGTGTCCGGCTCGATCCAGGTCTCGAAGCCGTCGCGACGGAAGAACTCGCCGGCCAGCACGAGACCGAACATCATGTGGCCCAGCTCGCGCCTGTCGCCCGGCGCCGTGGTCAGCAGCACGCGCAGCCCCGCGGGCGCGACCGAGAGCTCGGCGCAGAAGGCCGAGCTGAAATGCCGCAGCAGCTGCTGCAGCCGCCACAGCGCGAGCGTGACGTCGGCGAAGTCGCGCTCGTCGTCGGCCCACAGATGGCGCAGATGGTTCGCGGTGGGGACCAGGAGATCGAGATAGATGCGTTCCAGGGTCTCGCCGTGATCGCGATGCGCCTGGATGCAGGCCACCGCGCCAACATCGTCCGCATCCAGCACGAGTTCGGCGAAATCGGCCGCCTCCTGCGCCGAGGCCGTGATGATTGCCGGGACGCGTTCGAGCGCGGAGGCATGGGCCATCACGAGCCGCGGAATGATCTCGGCTTCGATCGCGTCGTTGAGTTGAGGGTGACGTGTGTTGCGCAGCGGCGCGATGATGCGCGGCGATGCAGGCGCATGAAAGCCGGGCTGCCCACGCTTCGTCCGAAAGCGGGCTCGCGGAAATCGGGCTGTCTCATTGAGCTCGGTCATAAGCGCCTCCCCTCCATATGAGCGCACGTCACTCGTTGCGTCAATATTATTTGACGTCAATTTTGATTGACACTCTTCCTGCCCAGGTCTAGCGTTTCCCCATCGGGCTCGCACTCGGGGATTTGCGATGCGCCACCTGCGAACTGCACAACGTAGCGCTGATCAGACCGAGTGCGATGCACCACAAATCCCCCTGTGGTTGTCGTCATCGCATCACTGGGCACCGATGTTGTCAAATCATCTTTACACACGGTGTGACGCCCAGTTCACATCCGCCACCGATCCGTCGCTCTGGAGCCAGCTCTGCTTCACCCCTGAACCGGCGCCGCGTGCAAAGCGGCAAGCGCTTTACACGCCTGAGGAAAAGCGCCGGCGCGACGCCACGCCATGGACCCTGGTGCAGGGCATTCTGGCGCCGCTGCAATTTCTCGTCTTCCTGATCAGCCTCGGACTCGTGGCGCGCTATCTCGCGACCGGCGAGGGACTCTGGCTCGCGACCGCCTCGGTCGTTCTGAAGACAGCGCTGCTCTACACCATCATGATCACCGGCTCGATCTGGGAGCGGGTCGTGTTCGGGCGTTATCTGTTCGCACCGGCCTTCTTCTGGGAGGACGTGTTCTCGATGCTGGTGATCGCGCTGCATACGGCCTATCTGGCCGCGATCATCGGTCATATCGGCAGCGCCCAGCAGCAGATGCTGCTCGTGCTCGCCGCCTACGCCGCCTACGCGATCAACGCCGCGCAATTCCTGCTCAAGCTGCGCGCGGCGCGGCTGCAGGGCGAGGCGATGGCGCCGGCCGCCGTCACCAGCGTGGAGCGCGCGTCATGACCATTCACGCGCAAGCCTGCACCGTTTCAGCTGCATCGTCACCGGATGGTGTGCTGCGCGAGCGCGGACAGCGCGAGGTGTTCTGCGGCCTCACCGGCATCGTCTGGCTGCATAGGAAGATCCAGGACGCGTTCTTCCTCGTCGTCGGCTCGCGCACCTGCGCGCATCTGATCCAGTCGGCCGCCGGCGTCATGATCTTCGCCGAGCCGCGCTTCGCCACCGCCATCATGGAGGAGCGCGATCTCGCCGGCCTCGTCGACGCCAATGACGAGCTCGACCGCATCGTCGCGCAGTTGCTGGCGCGTCGGCCCGAGATCAAGCTGCTGTTTCTGGTCGGCTCCTGCCCGTCGGAAGTGATCAAGCTCGACCTGTCACGCGCGGCGCTGCGGCTGTCGCAGCGCTTCTCACCTGATGTGCGCGTGCTCAACTACTCCGGAAGCGGCATCGAAACGACGTTCACGCAAGGCGAGGATGCCTGCCTCGCGTCGCTGGTGCCGGTGCTCCCCGCAGCCGATCGGGCTGCGCGGCCATCGCTGCTGGTGGTCGGCGCGCTCGCCGACGTGGTGGAGGACCAGTTCAGGCGGACCTTTGTGGCGCTCGGCATCGACCAGGTCTCCTTCCTGCCGCCGCGCCGCTCCTCGGAGCTGCCCGCGATCGGCCCGGAGACGCGCGTGCTGCTGGCGCAGCCCTTCCTCGGCGACACCGCGCGTGCGCTCGAGGAGCGCGGTTGCCGCCGCATCGCTGCGCCATTTCCGCTCGGCGGCGAAGGCGCCGCGCTGTGGCTCGCAGCCGCCGCCGACGCCTTCGGTGTCTCCCGCGTCCATGTCGAGCGGACCATTGCGCCGCTGAAGGCGCGGGCCGAGCGCGCGCTGGCGCGCTACCGCGCGCAGCTCGCCGGCAAGCGCGTCTTCCTGTTTCCGGACTCCCAGATCGAGATCCCGCTGGCGCGTTTCCTGGCGCGCGAGATCGGCATGGAGCTGGTCGAGGTCGGCACGCCCTATTTGCACCGCGATCATCTCGCCTCCGAGCTGGCGCTGCTGCCCGATGGCACGCAGCTAAGCGAAGGCCAGGACGTCGAGCGCCAGCTCGACCGTTGCCGCGCCGCGCGGCCCGATCTCGTCGTCTGTGGGCTCGGCCTCGCCAATCCGCTGGAGGCCGAGGGTCTCACGACCAAATGGTCGATCGAGCTGATCTTCACGCCGATTCAGGGGTTTGAGCAGGCCGGCGATCTCGCCGAGCTGTTCGCGCGGCCCTTGCTGCGTCAAACCAGACTGGCGGTGTGAGATGCAGCTGTCGGTCTGGACCTATGAAGGACCTCCGCACATCGGCGCGATGCGCATCGCGACCGCGATGCGCGACGTGCACTACGTGCTGCACGCGCCGCAGGGCGACACCTACGCCGATCTCCTGTTCACGATGATCGAGCGCCGCGACCGCCGGCCGCCGGTCACCTACACCACGTTCCAGGCGCGCGATCTCGGCGGCGACACCGCGGATCTGCTTCAGAGCGCGGCGCGCGCCGCTTACGAGCGCTTCCAGCCGCAGGCGATGCTGGTCGGCGCATCCTGCACGGCCGAGCTGATCCAGGATGATCCCGGCGGGCTCGCGCAGGCCTTGAAGCTTCCCATTCCGGTGATCCCGCTCGAGCTGCCGGCCTATCAGCGCAAGGAGAATTGGGGCGCCTCAGAAACGCTCTACCGGATTGTACGGGCGTTGGCTGCGTCTTCCGCAGATGGCTCCCCCCGCCGTGAAAGGAAGACAGGCGCCCGTCCAGTCTGCAACCTGCTTGGTCCGACGGCGCTCGGCTTCCGTCACCGCGACGACCTCGCGGAAGTGACCAGGCAGGTTGTGGAGCTCGGCATCGAGATCAACGTCGTCGCGCCGTGGAACGCGACGCCGGCCGATCTCGCCCGCCTTCCCGACGCCGATTTCAACATCGTGCTGTATCCCGAGATCGCGCTGACGACGGCGCAATGGCTCAATCGCCAGTTCGGCCAGCCTTTCACGCGCACGATCCCGATCGGCGTCGGCGCGACGCGCGACTTCATTGCGGAGGTCGCAGGCCTCGCCGGCGTCGATGCCGCGCCGGTGCTGGCGCGCAGCGAGAGCCGGCTGCCGTGGTACTCGCGCTCGGTCGATTCGACCTATCTCACCGGCAAGCGCGTCTTCATCTTCGGCGACGCGACCCATGCGGTCGCCGCGGCGCGCGTCGCGACGCAGGAGCTCGGCTTCGAGGTCGTCGGCCTCGGCACCTATGCCCGCGAGTTCGCCCGCGAGATCCGCGAAGCCGCCGCGATCTACGGCGTGGAGCCGCTGATCACGGATGATTACCTGGAGGTCGAGGCCCGCGTCGGCGAGCTGCGGCCCGAGCTCGTGCTTGGCACGCAGATGGAGCGTCACATCGCCAAGCGGCTCGGCATTCCCTGCGCCGTGATCTCCTCGCCGTGCCACGTGCAGGATTTTCCCGCGCGCTATTCGCCGCAGATGGGCTTCGAAGGCGCCAACGTGCTGTTCGACACCTGGGTGCATCCTTTGATGATGGGCCTGGAGGAGCATCTGCTCGGCATGTTCCGCGAGGACCATGAATTCGCCGATCACGCGCCGTCGCATCTCGGCGCAGCACCGGCCGCGCCGCCGCAGCAGCCGCAGCTGCGCGTCGTCGAAACCTACGTCACCACCGAGCTTGCCTGGGCGTCCGACGCCGAGCGCGAGCTGACCAAGATTCCGTTCTTCGTGCGCGGCAAGGCTCGGCGCAACACCGAACGATTCGCGCGCGAGCGCAACGTCAACCTGATCACACTCGAGACCTTGTACGATGCCAAAGCGCATTTCGGTCGCTGACGTCACACCCATCCGGGTGGTGATCGTGACGATGGACAGCCATCTCGCCTCGGCTGCCGTGCGCGCGCGCACGGCGTTGCAGGCGGAGCTGCCCGGGCTCGATCTGAAGGTGCATGCGGCCGACGAGTGGGGCTGCAATCCGACCGCGCTCGAACATTGCCTTGCCGATATCGCCACCGGCGACATCGTCGTCGCCACGATGCTGTTCATGGAGGATCACATCCAGCCGGTGCTGCCGGCGTTGCAGGCGCGCCGCGACCAATGCGACGCCATGATCGGCTGTCTGTCGGCCGGTGAGGTGGTGCGGCTGACGCGGCTCGGCAAGCTGACGATGTCGGGCTCGGCCACCGGCGTGCTCGGCCTGCTGAAGCGGCTGCGCGGCAGCAACCGCTCCGGCAATTCCAGCGGCCAGGGCCAGATGAAGATGCTGCAGCGGATGCCGCGCCTGCTGCGCTACATCCCCGGCACCGCACAGGATTTGCGCGCCTATTTCCTGACGCTGCAATATTGGCTCGCCGGGTCCGAGCAGAACTTTGCGAACATGGTGCGCTTCCTGGTCGGCCGCTACGCCGACGGCCCGCGCGCCGCGCTGCGTGGCAAGACCAACGCGGCCGAGCCGGCGATCTATCCGGATGTCGGCCTCTATCATCCGCGGCTGTCGCCGCGGATCATCGAGCGCGCCGACCAGTTGCCGGCCCTGGCGAAGCCGGCCGGCCGCGTCGGCGTGATCTTGATGCGCTCCTATCTGCTCGCCGCCAACACCGCGCATTATGACGGCGTGATCGCGGCGCTGGAGGCGCGCGGGCTTGCGGTCATTCCGGTGTTCGCCTGCGGGCTGGACTCGCGCCCGGCGATTGAGCGCTATTTCCAGAAGGACGGCGTCGCCACCGTCGACGCGGTGATCTCGCTCACCGGTTTCTCGCTGGTCGGCGGCCCCGCCTACAATGACGCGCGCGCCGCGGAAGAGGTGATGGCCGGCCTCGACGTGCCGCTGATCGCGGCGCATCCGCTCGAATTCCAGACCGTCGAGCAGTGGCGCGATGACGCGCGCGGGCTGACGCCCGTCGAAGCCACCATGATGGTCGCGATTCCCGAGCTCGACGGCGCCGTCCGCCCGACCGTGTTCGGCGGCCGCTCGGCGGTGGCCGATGCCGGCCGCGACATGGCCTCGCTGCCGGAGCGCGCGGCGCAACTCGCCGCGCGTGTGGCCAGGCTCGTCGAGCTGCGCCGCTCCGCGCGCGCCGAGCGGAAGCTCGGCGTGGTGTTGTTCAACTTCCCGCCGAACGGTGGCAGCGCCGGCACCGCCGCCTATCTCTCGGTGTTCGAGTCGCTGCACAATGTGATGAATTCGCTCCGCGCGGCGGGCTACACGATCGACGTCCCCGACACCGTGGACGCGCTGCGCGCGCGTGTGCTCAAGGGCAATGCCGAGCGCTTCGGCACCGCCGCCAATGTCGCGGCGCGCATCCCGGTGGATCAGCATGTCCGGCGCGAGCGCCACCTCGCCGAGATCGAGAAGCAGTGGGGGCCGGCGCCCGGCCGCCACCAGACCGATGGCGCCAGCCTCCTCGTGCTCGGCGAGCAGTTCGGTAATCTGTTCGTCGGCCTGCAGCCGGCGTTCGGCTACGAAGGCGATCCGATGCGGTTGCTGTTCGAGCGCAGCTTTGCGCCGACGCATGCGTTTGCGGCGTTCTATCGCTGGCTGCGCGAGGATTTCCGCGCCCACGCCGTGCTGCATTTCGGCACCCATGGCGCGCTGGAATTCATGCCGGGCAAGCAGGCCGGGTTGTCCGCGGAATGCTGGCCGGAGCGCCTGATCGGCGACCTGCCGAACTTCTACATCTACGCGTCCAACAACCCGTCCGAGGGCGCTCTGGCGAAGCGGCGTGGCGGTGCCACCCTGATCAGCTATCTCACGCCCTCGATCACCAGCGCCGGCCTCTACAAGGGGCTCGCCGATCTGAAATCCTCGCTCGACGCCTGGCGCAATCTGTCGCCGGACGCGACCGAGCAGGTGAGGGGCGACAGCGCGGCGCTGATCCAGGCGCAGGCGGCGGCGGTCGATCTTGCCGCGGCCGAGCCGCTGTGGGGCGACGAGCGCGATGCCAGCATCGGCGCGCTGTCCGCGAGCGTGCTGGAGCTGGAATACTCGCTGATCCCACACGGCCTGCACATCGTCGGCGCGCCGCCGCCCGAGGGGCAGCGGACCGAGCTGCTCGACCTCGCCGGCATCGCCGATCCGGCCAAGCGTGCCGAGCTCGACAGGATGCTCGCCACCGACAGCGAGACGCCCGCGATCCTGCACGCGCTCGACGGCGGCTATATCCGTCCGGTGCCCGGCGGCGATCTGCTGCGCAACACCGACGTGCTGCCCACCGGGCGCAACCTGCATGGTTTCGATCCCTTCCGCATCCCCAGCGCCTTCGCGCTCAAGGATGCCGAGCGCCAGGTCGCGCGGCTGCTCGCCCGCCATGCAGGTGAAGGCCACAAGCTGCCTGAGACAATCGCGCTGGTGCTGTGGGGCACCGACAATCTCAAGACCGAGGGCGGGCCGATCGCGCAGGCGCTGTGGCTGATGGGCGCCGAGCCACGCCATGACAGCTATGGCCGCCTCTGCGGCGCGAAGCTGATCCCGCTGGAGCAGTTGGGCCGCCCGCGCATCGATGTCGTCATCACTCTCTCGGGCATCTTCCGCGACCTGATGCCGTTGCAGACCAAGTTGCTCGCCGAAGCAGCGCTGCTTGCGGCGTCCGCCGACGAGCCGGCCGACATGAATTACGTGCGCAAGCACGCGGTCGCGTTCCAGGCCGCGCATGGCGGCGAGCTGGCGGATGCGTCGCTGCGTGTGTTCGGCAATGCCGAGGGCGCCTATGGCGCCAACGTCAACCACCTGATCGATTGCGGCGCCTGGACCGATGAGGACGAACTCGCCGACGTCTACACACGGCGCAAGGGCTTTGCCTACGGCACCGACGGACGCCCTGTCCGGCGCGACGCGTTGCTCGGCCATGTGCTGGCCGGCGTCGATGCGGCCTATCAGAACGTCGACTCGGTCGAGCTCGGCGTCACCACTATCGACCATTATTTCGATACGCTCGGCGGCATCAGCCGCGCGGTGAAGCGCGCCAAGGGCGAGGCGGCACCGGTCTATATCGGCGACCAGACCCGCGGCGAAGGCACGGTGCGCACGCTGTCGGAGCAGGTGGCGCTGGAGACCCGTACCCGCACGCTCAATCCGAAATGGTACGAGGCGCTGCTCGCCCACGGCTATGAGGGCGTGCGCCAGATCGAGTCGCATGTGACCAACACCGTCGGCTGGTCGGCCACCACGGGCCAGGTCGCGCCCTGGGTCTATCAGCAGATCACGACGACCTTCGTGCTCGACCCCGCGATGCGCGAGCGGCTTGCCTCGCTCAATCCGGCCGCGTCGGCGAAGATCGCCAACCGACTGATCGAGGCGCATGAGCGCAATTACTGGACCCCGGACCCCGACATGCTCGACGTGCTGCGCAAGGCGGGGGAAGAGCTCGAAGATCGCCTCGAAGGCGTGGGAGTTGCCGCATGAACGTGACATTACGACCGCCGCTGACGACCGCGCCGCGACGCCCCGACGGGGCCGGCAGCGTGCAGGTGCAGCTCGATCCGAACGTCGTCATCGACACCGCGAAGGTGTTCTCGGTGTATGGCAAGGGCGGCATCGGCAAGAGCACGACGTCGTCGAACCTCTCGGTCGCGCTGTCCAAGCTCGGCAAGCGCGTGCTGCAGATCGGCTGCGATCCCAAGCACGACTCCACCTTCACTTTGACCAAGCGGCTGGTACCGACGGTCATCGACATTCTCGAGCAGGTCAATTTCCACGCCGAGGAGCTGCGCCCGGAGGACTTCGTCTACCAGGGTTATAACGGCGTGATGTGCGTCGAGGCGGGCGGGCCGCCGGCCGGCACCGGCTGCGGCGGCTACGTGGTCGGCCAGACCGTCAAGCTGCTCAAGGAACACCATCTGCTCGAAGACACCGACGTCGTGATCTTCGACGTGCTCGGCGACGTCGTCTGCGGCGGCTTCGCAGCGCCCTTGCAGCACGCCGACCGTGCGCTGATCGTGGCTGCGAACGACTTCGACTCGATCTTCGCGATGAACCGCATCGTCGCCGCGATCCAGGCCAAGTCGCGCAACTATCCGGTGCGGCTCGGCGGCGTGATCGCCAACCGTAGCGCCGCGACGGACCAGATCGACAAGTTCAACGAGCGGGCCGGATTGAGGACGGTGGCGCACTTCCCCGATCTCGACGTCATCAGAAAGAGCCGGCTGAAGAAGTGCACGCTGTTCGAGATGGAGGCCTCGCCCGACGTCGAGCGCGCCCAGAACGAGTATCTGCGCCTCGCCGCCTCGCTGCTCGCCGGCAGCGAGCCGATGCAGGCGGTGCCGCTCAAGGACCGCGACATCTTCGATCTCCTTGGTTTCGATTGAGTAGGGCTCTCTCCGATGACCTCAGCGCAATATCTCGCCCGCCGCAGTGAAGTGGAGACCTATTTCGACCGCACCGCGGTCGCCGCCTGGACACGGCTGACGTCGGATGCGCCGGTCGGCCGCATCCGCGCCACGGTGCGGGCCGGCCGTGACGAGATGCGGCGGACGCTGCTGTCATGGCTCCCGCTCGATCTGCGCGGCGCGCGCATTCTCGACGCCGGCTGCGGCACCGGCAGCTTCTCGATCGAGGCGGCCCGTCGCGGCGCCGATGTCGTCGCCGTCGACATTTCGCCGACCCTGATCGAGATCGCCCAGCGCCGGCTGCCCGACGACATCAGCCGCAACGCCATTCAGTTCGTCGCCGGCGACATGCTCGATCCCAGGTACGGCGGCTTCAACTTCGTCGTCGCGATGGACTCGTTCATCCACTACCGCGCCGAGGATGCCGTGCGGATTGTCGCCGGTCTGGCCGCTCGCACCTCCGACGCGATCCTGATGACCTATGCGCCGCGCACGCCGTTGCTCGCCGTCATGCATGCCGTCGGTGGCGTGTTCCCGCGCGGCAACCGCGCGCCGTCGATCGAGCCGGTCGCCGAGCAGAAGCTGTATCGCCTGATCGCCGACCATCACGATCTCGCCGACTGGCGCTGCGCCCGCAGCCGCCGCATCGCCAACGGCTTCTATATCTCGCAGGCGCTGGAGCTCCGCCCGGCATGAGCGCACGCGCACCATCGATCATGCAGGCGTGGATGCGGCTGTCGTCGCGCTATCTGCCGTTTGCGGATGCCGCCTCGACCGAGCTGCCGCTGTCGCGCCTGATGCGGCTGTCGCTGTTCCAGGTCTCGATCGGCATATCGGTGGTGCTGCTCAACGGCACGCTCAACCGCGTCATGATCGTGGAGCTCGGCGTGCCCTCCTGGCTGGTCGCGACCATGGTGGCGCTGCCGCTGGTGTTCGCACCGCTGCGGGTGCTGATCGGCTTCAAGTCCGATCATCACCGCTCGGTGCTCGGCTGGCGCCGGGTGCCCTACATCTGGATGGGCACCCTGTTGCAGTTCGGCGGCCTCGCGATCATGCCGTTCGCGCTGCTCGTGCTCTCGTCGGGCGACGCACCGGGCCAGGTGATCGCCGGCCGTATCGGTGCCGCGCTTGCGTTCCTGCTGGTCGGCGCCGGGTTGCACACGACGCAGACGGCAGGCCTGTCACTCGCGACCGACATCGCGCCGGAGCATTCGCGTCCGCGCGTCGTCGCCTTTCTCTACGTGATGCTGATGTTCGGCATGATGGCGAGCGCGCTGACCTTCGGTGGGCTGCTCGCCGAGTTCAGCGAGATGCGGCTGATCCAGGTGATCCAGGGCGCGGCGCTGACCGAGATGGTGCTCAACGTCATCGCGCTGTGGAAGCAGGAGGCGCGTGATCCGTCGCGCACGTCGGCGGCCCGCGAGCGGCCGCGCTTCGGCGACTCCTGGCGACACTTCCGGGAGGCGGGTGGCTCGGCACGCGTGCTGCTCGCAGTCGGGCTCGGCACCGCCGGCTTCACCATGCAGGACATCCTGCTGGAGCCTTACGGGGCTGAGATCCTGCATCTGACCGTCGGCGAGACCACGGCGCTGACCGCCTTGTTCGCCGCGGGCACGCTGGCCGGCTTCGGTCTCTCTGCGCGCCGCCTCGGCAAGGGCTCCGATCCCTATCGGATCGCCGCCCTCGGCGGACTGGTCGGGCTGTTCGCTTTCTCTGCTGTCATCTTCTCGGCGCCGCTGGCCTCACCCTTGTTGTTCCGGATTGGCACCACGCTGATCGGTCTCGGCGGCGGGCTGTTCGCCGTGGGCACGCTGACGGCGGCGATGGCACTGGTGCAGAACGGCGAGAGCGGGCTTGCGCTCGGTGCCTGGGGCGCGGTGCAGGCGACGGCGGCGGGGCTCGCGATCGCCGGCGGCGGCGCCATTCGCGATGTGATGTCGCAGCTCGCGCTGGATGGCCGCCTCGGCGTCGCCCTTGCCGGTCCCGCGACCGGCTACAGCATCGTCTACCACGTCGAAATCGCGCTGCTGTTCGTCACGCTTGCGGTCATCGGACCGCTGGTGCGGCGGCGAGCGGCGGAGCCGCAGCAACTACAATTCGGAATCGCTGAATTTCCAGGTTAGCCCGGTCGGGGAGGAAACCATGCAGACGTCTTTCACGAGCTACATCGATGTCGCCCAGGTGGTGCTTTACGGGTTCTGGGTGTTCTTCGCAGCCCTGATCCTCTACCTGCGCACCGAGGACAAGCGCGAAGGCTATCCGCTGCAGTTCGAGGGCCGCGTCGGCCGCCGGACCGCCTCGAGCGGTCACGGCTTCCCGACCCCGCCGAGCCCGAAGACCTACCACATGCATGGCGGCCGCACCGCGACCCTGCCGAACTGGGACAACGACCGCGCCGATGCGCCGGTGACGCCGATGTATCCCTGGCCGGGCACGCCTTATCTGCCGACCGGCAATCCGATGCTCGACGGTGTCGGCCCGGGCTCCTTTGCCGCGCGCAAGGACGAGCCGGAGCTGACCATCGACAACATCCCTGCGATCGTGCCGCTGCGCGTCGACGGCAGCATCTTCATCGCCTCCGAAGATCCGGATCCGCGCGGCATGCCAGTGCTGGGTTGCGACGGCAGGCTCGGCGGCAAGGTTCGGGAGGTCTGGGTCGACCGCGCCGAGATGCTGATCCGATACCTCGAGGTCGAGGTCGACGGCATCGTCGGACGTCACGTGCTGCTGCCGATGACCATGGCCATCGTCGACAGGTCGCGTAAGGCGGTGCTGGTCGATGCCATCCTCGGCTCGCAATTCGCCAGCGTGCCGGGCCTTGCCAACCCCGACCAGGTCACCAAGCTCGAGGAAGACAAGATCGTCGGCTACTATGGCGGCGGTCATCTCTACGCGACTGCTGCACGGCAGGAGCCGCTGCTGTGAGTACGCGCAGGGAGATGGACACGCTGATGCTGCCGGAGGGCGAGCGGCTGCTTTGGCAGGGACAGCCCACGGTGAAGGCGCTGCTGCTGCGGGTGTTCCACCTGCGCCTCGTGCTGGCTTATTTCGCGGCGCTGTTCGGCGCGCGCGTTGTGGCGGGCGTGCTCGATCATCAGCCGCTCGCGGCCTCGGTCGTCGGCGCCTCGTCGCTGGTGACGCCGGTGGCACTGGCGACGCTGCTGCTCACCGGGCTCGCGGTGCTCTACAGCCGCACCACGCGCTATACCATTACCAGCCGGCGCGTACTGCTGCAGTTCGGCGCCGTGTTGCCGATGACCCTGAACGTGCCGTTCAAGCAGGTGGCACGGGCGGATGCGAAGCTGTTCTCCGATGGCTCCGGCGATCTGCCGCTCGGCGTCACCGCGCAGCAGCGGCTGTCGTATCTGCTGCTGTGGCCGCATGCGCGGCCGTGGCGGCTGAACGAGGTCGAGCCGATGCTGCGCGGCGTTCCGGACGCCCGCAACGTCGCCGAGATTCTTGCCAAGGCGCTGGTTGCGGCGTCGGATGGCGCCGTCGCCGCGCAGCCGCTGCCGACAGCCAATGGTCAGTCGCAAGGCGCACCGCCGGCGGCGGTCGCCAGCGCGGCGTGATCGGGAGGAGGGCGCGATGAGCAACGCCGATAGCCATGCCGAAGCCGAGATCATCATTCCGAAGGGCGCGCTCCGCGCGGCCTTCGCGCTGGTCGCCTTTGCCCTGCTCGCGGCCGGCGTCGGCCGGGTCACGGGTATCGGCACGGTGCGCAACGACCACGTCACGGCGGTGCAGTCGACGGCGCTGCGGTTCGAGGACCGTGCCGATGGCGGCATTGCGGTGGTGTCGCCCGACAGCGGCAAGCTCGTGACCGTGGTCGAGGCCGGCGGCGATGGCTTCCTGCGCACCGTGCTGCGCAGCATGGCCTTCGACCGCCAGCGTCTCGCGATCGGATCGGGCCCGGCGTTCACGATCAACCGCTGGTCCGACGGCCATCTGACACTGGACGATCCCGCCACCGGCCGGCGGATCGATCTCGCGCCGTTCGGCGCCGACAACATGCGCCGGTTCACGGGATTGATGGCGATGGGAGAGCCGCGATGAGAGGATTATGGGCCGCCGGGCCGCGCCGCTTCGACATCGGCTGCAGCATCGAGATCGAGCAGACCTCCGAGACCTTGCATGCCCATGTCACGCTCGACCGCGACGTCAACATTCGTCCGGGCGACGAAGTGCTGATCCAGGGCGCGCCGATCGTGGTGAAGTTCGGCGAGCAGCTCAACCTGCGCCGCACCGCCACGGTGGTGCGGGCAGGTCCCTTGAAGCGCCTGATGATGCATGTCGCGGGCTATCTCGAGCTCACGGAATTGTACGACGTCAGCTTTTCGGACGGGAGGGTCAGATGATCGCGATGGAAGGCGGAAGCGGCAACATCTCCACCAAGATGGCACTGGAGGACACGATCCTCACGCCGCGCTTCTACACCACCGACTTTGCGGCGATGGACCGGCTCAACGTCGACCTGGTGCGCCGCGAATGGGATGCGGTCATGGCCGAGCTGCGCGCCGACCACAACCGCAAGCACTTCGTGCGCACGCCGGAATTCGAGAAGGATCTGAACGAGCTGCCCGAGGCGCTTCGCGTGGAGTTCAAGGACTTCCTGGTGTCGTCCTTGACCGCCGAGTTCTCCGGCTGCGTGCTCTATGCCGAGATCAAGAAGCGGATCACCAATCCCGATATCCGCGAGCTGTTCCAGTTCATGAGCCGCGACGAGGCGCGCCATGCCGGCTTCATCAACGAGATCCTCAAGGATCACGGCATCGGCGTCGACCTCAGCTTCCTCACCAAGACGAAGAAGTACACCTACTTCAAGCCGAAGTTCATCTTCTACGCGACCTATCTGTCCGAGAAGATCGGCTACGCCCGCTACATCACCATCTATCGCCAGATGGAGCGGCATCCGGAGCGCCAGTTCCACCCGATCTTCAAGTGGTTCGAGCGGTGGTGCAACGACGAGTTCCGGCACGGCGAGGCGTTCGCGCTTCTCATGCGCGCCGATCCGAAGCTGCTCAGCGGCCTCAACAAGCTGTGGATCAAGTTCTTCCTGCTCGCGGTGTTCGCGACGATGCATGTCCGCGACCACATGCGCCCCGCCTTCTACGAGGCGCTCGGCATGCCGGTGGACGAGTACGACATGCGCGTGTTCCGGATCACCTCGGAGATCTCGCGCCAGGTGTTCCCGGTCATGCTGGACATCGATAATCCGCGCTTCTGGGCCGGCTTGAGGCAGCTGCGCCAGGTATCGGAGGCGATTGCCGATGCCAAGGCACAGGGGGGCATCATGGGCACGCTCAAGCGCGCCGTGCTGCCGCTCAAGGCGGCGCTGACCTTCGGCCGGCTGTACATGCTGCCGGCCAAGAGCAACGAACTGCCACGGGAGATCAGGCTGCAACCCGCCTGGTGACAAGGAGCCGGCCATGGGCGCGACCGCGATTGCCATTCCCTACGTCGTGTTCGTCTGGTGGTTCTCGACCGGCGCCGTGCTGGCGCTGGTCGGGCTCGCCGCCCGCCATCCGGCCGCGTTCAAATGGGGCACGGCCGCAGCCTTCGTCGCGGCCCTGTCGGGCGTCGCGGTGTCGAGCCAGGCGGCGGAGGATGCCAACGCCTATTGCGCCTTCACCTGCGCCATTCTCCTGTGGGGCACGGTCGAGATGTCGCTGCTCGCCGGCTGGATCACCGGCCCGCGGCCCGAGGCGTGCCCGCGGGACTGCACGCCCGCCTCGCGCGTCGGCTTCGCGCTGCAGGCGATCGCCTATCACGAGTTGGCGCTGATCGCGACAGCGGGCCTCGTCTTCGCGGTGACATCGGGCGCGCCCAACCGTCTCAGCTGGTGGACCTTCGCGGCACTGCTGGTGCTGCGGCAAAGCGCCAAGATCAATTTGTTCCTTGGCGTGCGCACCCTGAACGACGAGCTGCTGCCGCAGCAGGTCCGCTTCATGCGCAGCTATTTTGCAAAGAAGTCCACCAACCCGTTGTTCCCGTTCTCGATTGCCGCGGCGACCACCGCGACCGTGATGGTCGCGGCTGCCGCGATCGGCGCAACGTCATCGTTCGACGGCGTCGCGCTGTCACTGCTCGCATCGTTGATCGCGCTCGGCCTGCTCGAGCATGGCTTCATGGCGCTGCCGATGCCGGTGATCAATCTGTGGCGCTGGAGCGCGCCAGTCGAGCCTGCCGTGCCTGCGATGGCGGTCGTGGCTGCCGCTCCCGCACCAGTGCCCGCGACGCCTTTGGTCCGGCCGGTGCTCGCGGTAGTCTCTCCTGCGCCGCAGGCCGAGCGTCCCGTCTCTGTTCAGAAGAATGCAGCAGCCGCAGCACGGCAGCGGCTCGAAGAGCAATTCCGCCAAGCCTATCGCCAGGCCCGCGCTGACGCGCAGGCGCAAACCATCACCGGACTGGCCGCGGTGCCGGTCACGCCGCCGGTCGATCCGAACACGACAGCACAGGGGGGAGTACCATGAACTACGAAGACTATTTCCGCCGCCAGCTCGACGGTCTCAGGCGCGAAGGACGCTATCGCGTGTTCGCCGACCTCGAGCGCAAGGCCGGCGCCTTCCCGCGTGCGACCTATCGTGGCCCCCATGGCGAGCGCGATGTCGCGGTGTGGTGCTCCAACGACTATCTCGGCATGGGCCAGCACCCCAAGGTTCTGGAGGTGATGCACGAGGCGCTCGACCGCTGCGGTGCCGGCGCCGGCGGCACCCGCAACATCAGCGGCACCAACCACTATCATGTCCTGCTGGAGGAGGAGCTCGCCGATCTCCACGGCAAGCAGGCTGCGCTCTTGTTCAACTCCGGCTATGTCTCGAACTGGACGTCGCTGTCGACCTTGGCTTCGCGCATGCCCGGCTGCGTGATCCTGTCCGACGAGCTCAACCACGCCTCGATGATCGAGGGCATCCGCCACAGCCGCTGCGACACCCGGATCTGGCGCCACAACGACGTCGCCGATCTCCACGACAAGCTGTCGGATCTCGATCCCAAGGCGCCGAAGCTGATCGCGTTCGAGAGCGTCTATTCGATGGACGGCGACATCTCGCCGATCTCGGACATCTGCGACGTCGCCGACGAGTTCAACGCCATGACCTATCTCGACGAGGTCCACGCCGTCGGCCTGTACGGTCCGCGCGGCGGCGGCATCTCGGAGCGCGACGGCGTGGCCGATCGCCTGACCGTGATCGAGGGTACCCTGGCCAAGGCGTTCGGCGTGATCGGCGGCTATATCACGGCCTCCAACACGGTCTGCGACTTCGTTCGCAGCTTTGCCTCCGGCTTCATCTTCTCCAGCTCGCTGCCGCCGGCGGTGGCGGCGGGGGCGCTAACCAGCATCCGGCATCTGAAGGCCAGCAATGCCGAGCGCGCCCGGCACCAGGACCGTGTCGCTCGGCTGCGTCGCCGGCTCGACGAGGCCGGCGTCAGCCATCTCGACAATCCCAGCCATATCGTGCCGGTGATGGTGCGGGATCCTGTGCTGTGCAAGCGGATCAGCGACATCCTGCTCGACCGCTACGGCATCTATGTGCAGCCGATCAACTATCCGACGGTGCCGCGCGGCACCGAACGGCTGCGCATCACGCCGTCGCCCTATCATTCCGATGCGGATATCGAGCATCTCGTTGCGGCACTCTCGGAGATCTGGGCCGAGATGGGTCTCGCACAAGCGGCATGAGGTGACGCTTTCGCGCGGCGTTTGAGCCAGATCAAATTGTCAATCTATCTTGACGTTAAGATTGATAGACAAATTGATAATCGGGGAGAACGCCGTGCGGATCTTGTTGCTGCATCCGAATTATCACTCCGGCGGCGCCGAGATCGCCGGCAACTGGCCGCCCGCCTGGGCGGCCTATATCTCTGGCGCGCTGAAGGCGGCCGGCTTCACCGACCTCCGCTTCATCGACGCGATGACCAACGATCTCTCCGAGGATCAGGTCCGCGCCATCCTGCGCAGCGAAAAGCCTGACGTGATCGGGTGCACCGCGATCACGCCCTCCATCTACAAGGCCGAGCGTCTTCTGGAGATCGCTCGGGAGGAGCACCCGGACGCACTGACCGTGCTCGGCGGCATCCACGCCACCTTCATGTATCAGCAGGTGCTGACCGAGGCGCCGTGGATCGACGCCATCGTGCGCGGCGAGGGCGAGGAGATCATCGTCGACCTGATGCGCGCCCGCGAGGACGGCCGCTGGGCGACGGACCGCCGCAGCATCAAGGGCATCGCCTATCGCGACGGCAGCGAGGTCGTGGCGACGGTGGCGGCGCCGACGGTGAAGAACCTCGATGCGATCACGCCGGATTGGAGCGTGCTCGAATGGAGCAAGTACATCTACATCCCGATGAACAAGCGCGTCGCCATCCCCAACATGGCGCGCGGCTGCCCGTTCACCTGCAGCTTCTGCTCGCAATGGAAATTCTGGCGCGACTATCGCATCCGCGACCCGAAGAAGGTGGTCGATGAGATCGAGACATTGATGCGCGAGCACGATGTCGGCTTCTTCATCCTGGCCGACGAGGAGCCGACCATCAACAAGAAGAAATTCATAGCCTTCTGCCAGGAGCTGATCCGCCGCGACCTCAAGATCCTCTGGGGCATCAACACCCGCGTCACCGACATCCTGCGCGACGAAGCGCTGCTGCCGCTGTACCGCAAGGCCGGCCTGATCCACGTCTCGCTGGGGACGGAAGCCGCGGCGCAGATGAAGCTCGACCGCTTCAACAAGGAGACCACGGTCGCGCAGAACAAGAAGGCGATCCAGCTCTTGCGCGACGCCGGCATCGTCGTCGAGGCCCAGTTCATCGTTGGCCTTGAGAACGAGACCCGCGAGACCCTGGAAGAGACCTACCAGATGGCGCGCGACTGGAAGCCGGATCTCGCCAACTGGGCGATGTACACGCCCTGGCCTTTCTCCGATCTGTTCCGCGACCTCGGCGACAAGGTCGAGATCTTCGACTACGAGAAGTACAATTTCGTCACCCCGATCATGAAGCCGGACGCGATGGACCGCGGCGAGCTGCTCGACGGCGTCATGAACAACTATCGCCGCTTCTACATCCTAAAGGCGCTGTTCTCCTATCCCTGGGCCGGCTCCGGCGAGCGCCGCCGCTATCTGCTCGGCTGCCTCAAGGCGTTCCTGAAGTCGGGCTTCGAGCGGAAATTCTACGATCTTGGCCGCGTCAATTACTGGGGGCCGCAGTCCAAGGGCAAGGTCGATTTCGGCTTCGATACGTCGCGCAGGCGCGCCGATCCCGGCAAGGTCGAATGGAAGACGAGCCATAATCGCAAGCTGAGCGGACCGCAGCAGGCGCAGGTGATGGCCTGTGGCGGCGGTGCCGGGCAGATGAACGACGAGACCGAGACGCGGGTGCATTGAAATGCACGGCACGTGCGCCCGGCACGTTCCGCTGCCGCGTGCTGACGCCGCGCCTGACCATCAGGACGGCGTTGCTGAAGGCCACATCGCCGGCCGCATCGGTCCCAACGCGATCATCCAGACCGCGGAGGCCTTGCGTCAGCTGCACGGCGAGGAGGCGGCGCGCCGCGTCTTCGCGGCCGCGCGGCTCGACACCTATCTCGCGACGCCTCCGGCGGCGATGGTCGACGAAGCCGAGGTCACGCGGCTCCATCGTGCGCTTCGGACCGAGCTCGACGACGATGCTGCGCGCGCCGTCAGCACCAGGGCAGGGCGGCTGACGGCGGCCTATCTGCTCGCGCATCGCATCCCCTCCGCGGCGCACCGCGTGCTCCGGCTGCTGCCGGCCCGGCTCGCGAGCGGCGTGCTGACGCGGGCGATATCCGCGCATGCCTGGACGTTTGCCGGGACCGGCACCTTCACCGTACGCCCAGGTCGGCCCACCATCTACCAGATCAGCCATTGTCCGCTGTGCCGCGGCCATCACGGCGATCACGCCATCTGCGACTTCTACGCTGGGACGTTCGAGACGCTGTTCGCAAGGCTCGTGCATCCCGACGCCCATGCGCGCGAGATTGCCTGCGAAGCCTGGGGTGACGAGGCCTGCCGGTTCGAGATCGGCTGGTGAGACGGCGCCATGCGAGACGTGACACCGCAATGGCATCGGTTGTCGCGCTCAGCTCGGCAGAAACCGCGCTCCTTCCTTGCCGAAGAAGTCCAGCATCGCCTGCGCCGGCGGCAGCAGCAGCTTGTCGGCGCGCCGCACCGCGTGCCACTGGCGGATGATCGGCAATCCCGCGACCTTCAACGTCACCAGCCGCCCCTCGCTGAGCTCATGGGCGACGGTGTGCTGCGAGATGAAGGCGATGCCGAGGCCGGCGATCACGGCCTGCTTGATGGTCTCGTTGCTGTCCATCTCCATGCTGGTCTTCGGCTTCAGACCATGCTTCTCGAAGAATGTCTCCATCAGCAGCCGGGTGCCCGATCCCGGCTCCCGGGTGATGAACACCTCGCCGGCGAGATCCTCGGCCGCGATCCGCTTGCGGCGCGCCAGCCGGTGGTTGGCTGGGGCGATGATGATGTGCGGGTGCTTTCCGAACGGCCGCATATCCACGGGAACGTCGGCCGGTGGCCGGCCCATGATGGCGATGTCGAGATCATAGCCGCGCAGTGCCTCGCGCAGGCTGTCGCGATTGCCGATCCGCAAGGTGACGTCGATCTTGGGGAAGCGCCGCGAAAATTCCGCGATCGCAAACGGCACGAAATATTTCGCGGTGCTGACCGCGCCGATCGCCACGCGGCCGCCGCTGCGTCCCGCCAGAATGTCGAGCGCCTGCTCGCAGTCCTGCAGCGCGGCTTCGACGCGCTCGGCGAGTGCCAGGACGCTGCGGCCGGCCTCGGTCAGGATCATGCCGTCGGTGGTGCGCTGGATCAGCGGCAGCCCGGCGAGCTCCTGAAGATTGCGAATCTGCAGGGTCACGGCAGGCTGAGTGAGGTTCAAACGGCCGGCCGCAGACGTCACCGACCCCGAGTTTTGCACGGCAGCCAGCGCCCGAAGCTGGCGGATGGTGAGATCGCGAGAGAAGTGCCGGCTCATGGAACCCTCGATGAGATCGCCAGTATAAGGAAAACTTTAGTCTATCCAAAGATAATGAAATTTCCCTAATTAGGCAAATCGAGTGTTGATAGCAGCGCGGCACGACGCATTCGTGCGGCTTCATCAAGTTCCCGGCAGAGGAGCTGATGGCGAGGGAGTGGCCCATGAATCACCAAATGGATCAACATCAGACATTGCAGGCACATCTGGCGGCGCAGGGTGCCGACGCCGATTGCGCCGCGGTCATCGAGGCTCTGGCCGGGGCGGCGCGCGAACTCGCGCGGCAGATCGCGGTCGCACCGCTGTCTGGCGTCGACGAAGGCGCCGCCACCGTGAACGCCGACGGCGACGTCCAGAAGGCGCTCGACATCGTCGCCGACAATCTGATGCGGGATGCGCTGCGCCGGGCTCCGGTCGCTGGCATCCTGTCCGAGGAGGTCGACCGGCCGGAAACGGTCAATGCTGCTGCCCCACTTTGCGTGGCGATCGACCCGCTCGACGGCTCGTCGAACCTGCAGAACAACATCTCCGTCGGCACCATCTTCTCGATCCGCCCGCGGGGCCGCGACGTGCTCTCCAGCTTCTTCGAGCCCGGCACGGCACAGCTTGCCGCCGGCTTCTTTGTCTATGGACCACAGACCTGCCTGGTGCTCGCGATCGACCATCGCGTCGATCTCTACGTCCTGCATCCGACCTTGCACGAGTTCATGCTCGCCAAGTCTGGCATCCGCATCCCGCAGGATACGCCGGAGTTCGCCATCAACGCGTCGAACCGCCGGCACTGGAGCGGGACCGTGCGCAACTATGTCGACGAATGCCTGTCGGGCGCGGCCGGCCCGCGCGGCCGCGACTTCAACATGCGCTGGATCGCCTCGCTGGTCGCCGAGGCCTATCGTATCCTGATGCGCGGCGGCGTGTTCCTCTATCCGGCCGACTCCCGCCCCGGCTATCGCGAGGGCCGGCTGCGGCTGGTCTACGAAGCGCATCCGATGGCGCTGATCATGGAATGGGCCGGCGGCTCGGCCTCGAGCGGCCGTTCGCGCATCCTCGAACTGTCGGCGCGCTCGCCGCATCAGCGCGCGCCGCTGATCATGGGCGACGTCCGCCTTGTCCGCGACGTCGACCAGTTGCATGAGGGCATCGAGCCGCTGTTCGAAACCAGCGATGCGCCCCTGTTCGCGCGGCGCGGCCTGTTCCGCTGAGCCCGCCTGCCGAACGCGCCTTCCGGAGAAAGTTCATGTCACGTCGTCATCCCATCATCTCGATCACCGGCTCGTCGGGCGCCGGCACCACGTCCGTCAAGAAGACCTTCGAGAACATCTTCCGCCGCGAGAACGTCAAGGCGGCCTATATCGAGGGCGACGCCTTCCATCGCTACAATCGCGAGGAGATGCGCCGCAAGATGGTCGAGGAGGCCGAGATCGGCAACAAGCACTTCAGCCATTTCAGCCCCGACACCAATCTGTTCGAGGAGCTCGAGAAGACTTTTCGCGATTATTCCGAGACCGGCACCGGCATGACGCGCCACTACGTCCACGATGAGGAGGAGGCGCGGCTCTACGACACAAGGCCCGGCAACTTCACCGAGTGGAGCCGGCTGCCGGAGGACTCCGATCTGCTGTTCTACGAAGGCCTGCACGGCGCCGTTGTCACGGACAAGGTCAACATCGCGCAGCACGCCGATTTGAAGATCGGCGTTGTTCCGGTGATGAACCTGGAGTGGATCCAGAAGCTGCACCGCGACCGCGCGTCGCGCGGCTACACCACCGAGGCGGTCACCGACACGATCCTGCGCCGCATGCCGGACTACGTGAACTACATCATCCCGCAGTTCTCCGAGACCGACATCAACTTTCAGCGCGTGCCGACGGTTGACACCTCGAACCCGTTCGTCGCCCGCTGGATCCCGACGCCCGATGAATCGATGGTCGTGATCCGGCTGAAGAACCCGCGCGGCATCGACTTCCCCTATCTGCTCTCGATGATTCCGCAGAGCTTCATGTCGCGCGCCAATTCGATCGTGATCCACGGCGCCAAGCTCGATCTCGCGATGCAGCTCATTCTCACCCCCATGATCATGCAACTGATGGACCGAAAGAGGCGCACGCTATGACCGCCACCGCCGTGCAAACGCTGGCTCCGAAAGCCGATCCCAGCCATGCCGAGATGGCGAATGCCATCCGCTTCCTGGCCATCGACGCAGTCGAAAAGGCGAAATCGGGTCATCCGGGCATGCCGATGGGCATGGCCGACGTGGCAACCGTCCTTTTCTCACGCTTCATGAAATTCGATCCCGCCGATCCGGCCTGGCCCGATCGCGACCGTTTCGTGCTGTCGGCCGGACACGGCTCGATGCTGCTCTATGCGCTGCTGCATCTGACTGGCTACGAGGCCGTCACGATCGATGAGCTGAAGCGGTTCCGGCAATGGGGCGCCAAGACGCCGGGGCATCCTGAGTATGGCCACACGCCTGGTGTCGAGACCACCACCGGTCCGCTCGGGCAGGGCATCGCGACGGCGGTCGGCATGGCGCTCGCCGAGCGCCTGATGAACGCGCGCTACGGCGACGATCTGGTCGATCACTATACCTACGTGATCGCCGGCGACGGCTGCCTGATGGAGGGCATCAGCCACGAGGCGATCTCGCTCGCGGGCCATCTCAAGCTGAATCGCTTGATCGTGCTGTTCGACGACAACGGCATCTCGATCGACGGCTCGACGGGTCTTGCCTGCTCCGACGATCAGCTCGCACGCTTCGCGGCGTCGGGCTGGGCGACGTCCCGCATTGACGGCCATGATCCCGAAGCCATCGAGGCTGCTATCGCGGCGGCGCGGCAGAGCAACCGCCCGAGCATGATTGCGTGCCGGACGACGATCGGCTTCGGCTCACCCGGACGGCAGGGCTCGGAGAAGGCGCATGGCGCGCCGCTCGGGCCGGAGGAGGTCGAGAAGACCCGCGCGGCACTGCACTGGCCGCACCGTCCGTTCGAGGTGCCAGCCGATGTGTTGGTGAGCTGGCGCGAGATCGGCGCGCGCGGCCGCAGCGTGCGCCAGGCCTGGAAGGAGCGTGCGCGCAAGCTGTGCACCGCGGACCGATCGCCGTGCCATGACGCGCTGAACAAGAAGCTGCCGGCCGCCTATACCGAGCGCATGGCGCAGTTCATCGCGCAGCTCACGGCCGAGCGGCCGAAGATCGCCACCCGCCAGGCCTCGCAGAACGTCATCGATGTCATTGCGACAGTGCTGCCAAATCTGCTCGGCGGCTCGGCGGACCTGACTCATTCCAACCTGACCAAGGCAAAGACGCACAAATCCGTCACACCGGCCGCAATGGATGGCAACTACGTGCACTATGGTGTGCGCGAACACGCGATGGCTGCGGCCATGAACGGCATCGCGCTGCATGGCGGTTTCATTCCCTATGGCGGCACCTTCCTCGCGTTCGCCGACTACAGCCGGCCGGCGATTCGGCTGGCCGCGCTGATGGGCATCCGCGTTATCCACGTGATGACCCACGATTCCATCGGCCTCGGCGAGGACGGCCCGACGCATCAGCCAGTCGAGCATGTCGCGAGCTTGCGCGCCATTCCGAACCTCCTGGTCTTCCGCCCGGCCGACGCGGTCGAGACGGCGGAAGCCTGGGACTGCGCGCTGCGCGCGGAGACCTCGCCGTCGGTGCTGTGCCTGTCTCGGCAAGCCCTGCCGGCCTTCCGCACCGAGGCATCGGATCACAACAAGGTCGCGCGCGGCGCTTACGTGGTCATCGAGCCCGAGGCTGGGCGCGATGTGACCTTGATTGCGACCGGCTCGGAGGTGGCGATCGCGCTGGAGGCGGCCAAGCTGCTGGCGGCCGAGGGCGTCCAGGCGGCGGTGGTGTCGGCGCCGTGCTTCGAGTTGTTTCGCAAGCAGTCGGCAGAGTATCGCGCCGCGGTGCTCGGCCACGTGCCGCGCATCGGCGTGGAGGCCGCGATCGAGGGCGACTGGGCGCGCTGGCTCGGCGATGCCGGCGAGTTCGTCGGCATGCACGGCTTCGGCGCCTCGGCGCCGGCCGAGGTGCTGTACCGCGAATTCGGCATCACGCCTGCGGCGGTGGCCGATGCGGCGATGCGCAACATCATCCGGGCGCGGGCTTCCTGAGCCGCGCCACCAAGCAGAACATCGAACCAGGGACGGAGACCAACATGGCGCGGATCACGCTCAGACAATTGCTGGACCATGCGGCCGAGCGCGGCTACGGCGTGCCGGCGTTCAACATCAACAACATGGAGCAGGGGCTGGCGATCATGGAGGCGGCCGCGGCCGTCGATGCCCCCGTGATCATCCAGGCCTCGCGCGGCGCGCGCTCCTATGCCGGCGACATCATGCTGTCCAAGATGATCGACGCGCTGGAGGAGATGTATCCGCAGATCCCGCTCTGCCTGCACCAGGACCACGGCAATGACGAGGCGACCTGCGCCACCGCGATCAAGTACGGCTTTACGTCCGTGATGATGGACGGCTCGCTCAGGGCCGATGCCAAGACCGCGGCCGACTACGACTACAACGTCGACATCACCCGCCGCGTCACCGATATGGCGCACTGGGTCGGCGCCTCGGTCGAGGGCGAGCTCGGCGTGCTCGGCTCGCTCGAACATGGTGGCGGCGAGCAGGAGGATGGTCACGGCCTCGAGGGCAAGGTCAGCCGCGAGCAGCTGCTGACCGATCCCGACCAGGCGGTCGACTTCGTCCGCGCCACCAAGGTCGATGCGCTGGCGATCGCGATGGGCACCTCGCACGGCGCCTACAAATTCTCGCGCAAGCCGGACGGCGAGATTCTCGCCATGAACGTGATCGAGGAGATCCATCGCCGGCTGCCGAATACGCATCTCGTCATGCACGGCTCGTCCTCGGTGCCGCAGAGCCTGCAGGACATGTTCAACCAGTTCGGCGGCGAGATGCCGCAGACCTGGGGCGTCCCGGTCGAGGAGATCGTGCGCGGCATCCGTCACGGCGTGCGCAAGGTCAACATCGACACCGACTGCCGGCTGGCAATGACCGCCATCTTCCGAAAAGTCGGCGCGTCGTCGAAGAGCGAGTTCGATCCGCGCAAATTCCTGAAGCCCGCGATGGATTCGATGCGCGAGCTCTGCCGCGAGCGGTTCGAGCAGTTCGGCGCCGCCGGCAATGCATCCAGGATCAAGGTGCTGCCGCTGTCGGAGATGGCCAAGCGCTATCGCTCCGGCGCGCTCGATCCACGAATTGGGGGAATGACCGAAGCTGCGTGACGTCCACAGCCACAACGAAAATCCAGGAGGAACACATGAACGACCAATCGATCACGGTGCGCGGCAAGGATCGCTACAAGTCCGGCGTGATGGAATACAAGAAGATGGGCTATTGGGAGCCGTCCTATCAGCCCAAGGACACCGACGTCATCGCGCTGTTCCGCGTCACGCCGCAGGACGGTGTCGATCCGACCGAGGCCTGCGCCGCGGTCGCCGGCGAATCCTCGACGGCGACCTGGACCGTGGTGTGGACCGACCGGCTGACGGCGGCCGAGAAGTATCGCGCCAAGTGCTACCGCGTCGAGCCGGTGCCGGGCTCGCCCGGCAGCTATTTCGCCTATATCGCCTATGACCTCGATCTGTTCGAGCCCGGCTCGATCTCCAACCTGACCGCCTCGATCATCGGCAATGTGTTCGGCTTCAAGCCGCTGAAGGCGCTGCGGCTGGAGGACATGCGGCTGCCGGTGGCCTATGTGAAGACGTTCCAGGGGCCGGCGACCGGCATCGTCGTCGAGCGCGAGCGGCTCGACAAGTTCGGCCGTCCCTTGCTCGGCGCCACCGTCAAGCCGAAGCTCGGCCTGTCCGGCCGCAACTACGGACGCGTCGTCTACGAGGCGCTGAAGGGCGGGCTCGACTTCACCAAGGACGACGAGAACATCAACTCGCAGCCGTTCATGCATTGGCGCGAGCGCTTCCTGTACTGCATGGAGGCGGTCAACAAGGCGCAGGCGGCGACCGGCGAGATCAAGGGCACCTACCTCAACGTCACCGCGGCGACGATGGAGGACATGTATGAGCGCGCCGAGTTCGCCAAGGAGCTCGGCTCGACGATCGTCATGATCGACCTCGTGATCGGCTACACCGCGATCCAGTCGATGGCGAAATGGGCGCGCCGGAACGACATGATCCTGCATCTGCATCGTGCCGGTCACTCGACCTACACGCGGCAGCGCGCGCACGGCGTGTCGTTCCGCGTCATCGCCAAATGGATGAGGCTCGCCGGCGTCGACCACATCCATGCCGGTACCGTGGTCGGCAAGCTCGAAGGCGATCCGAACACCACGCGCGGCTATTACGACATCTGCCGCGAGGACTTCAATCCGATGCGGCTGGAGCATGGCGTGTTCTTCGACCAGAACTGGGCCAGCCTGAACAAGCTGATGCCGGTGGCCTCCGGCGGCATCCATGCCGGCCAGATGCACCAGTTGCTCGACCTGCTCGGCGAGGACGTCGTGCTGCAGTTCGGCGGCGGCACGATCGGCCATCCGCGCGGCATCGCCGCCGGTGCGACCGCCAACCGCGTCGCGCTGGAAGCGATGATCCTCGCCCGCAATGAGGGCCGCGACTACGTGCATGAAGGTCCGGAGATCCTGGCCAAGGCGGCACAGACCTGCACGCCGCTGCGCGAGGCGCTGGAGATCTGGAAGGACGTCACCTTCAACTACGAATCGACCGATTCGCCGGACTTCGTCCCGACAGTGACGCCTGCCGCCTAACAATCGTTCGATGCGACGCCGCGATGCGAGCCGGACACCGGCTCGCCCGTTTCAGCGATATCAGGAGACATCAACATGCGCGTGACCCAGGGTTGCTTTTCTTTCCTGCCCGATCTGACCGACGAGCAGATCTCCGCTCAGATCCAGTATTGCCTCGAGAAGAATTGGGCCGTGAACATCGAGTTCACCGACGATCCGCATCCCCGCAACACCTATTGGGAGATGTGGGGCCTGCCGATGTTCGACCTGCGTGACGCCGCCGGCATCATGCGCGAGCTGACCGAGTGCCGGAAGATCTACGGCGACCGCTACATCCGCATCTCGGCCTTCGATTCCAGCCATGGCTGGGAATCGACCCGGTTGTCCTTCATCGTCAACCGGCCGCAGAACGAGCCGGGCTTCCGGCTCGACCGGCAGGAAACCGTCGGGCGCAATCAGCGTTATTCGACGCGGTCCTACGCGGCCGAGCGCCCGGAAGGCCAGCGTTACTGATCCCTGGCGGGCGGAGGTCGCTGCTGCGTCTGCGGGTCTGCGGCGTGGCAGGGATCTCCGCCCGGAGCGGCCATATCACCTTCTATTTGCCGTTGCTTCGTTGCTGCCAGGTTCGCAATCGAACGCACGGCGATCTGATGCGAACGTCCAGAACGGAGCACCAGCCGATGATGCAGGCCACGCAGACGGACACCACCGAGGCGACGCCGGTCGACACCGTCGACCTGCGCCGCGAGTTCGAGAGCGTCGATATTGCGCCGGTGCTGGAGCAGCTCGACCGCGAGCTGGTCGGGCTCACCCCGGTCAAGACGCGAATCCGCGAGATCGCGTCGCTGCTGATGATGGAGCGGATCCGCCGCAAGATGGGGCTGGCGACGACGTTTCCGACCCTGCACATGTCGTTCACCGGCAATCCCGGCACCGGCAAGACCACTGTCGCGCTGCGCATGGCCGGCATCCTGCACCGGCTCGGCTTCGTGCGCCGCGGCCACGTCATCAGCGTCACCCGCGACGACCTCGTCGGCCAGTATATCGGCCACACCGCGCCGAAGACCAAGGAGGTGCTGAAGAAGGCGATGGGGGGCGTCCTGTTCATCGACGAGGCGTATTATCTCTACCGTCCCGAGAACGAGCGCGACTACGGCCAGGAGTCGATCGAGATCCTGCTGCAGATCATGGAGTCGCAGCGCGAGGACCTCGTGGTCATTCTTGCCGGCTATGCCGACCGGATGGAGAAGTTCTTCCAGAGCAATCCCGGCTTCCGCTCGCGCATCGCCCATCACATCGACTTCCCCGACTATTCGGAGGCCGAGCTGCTGACGATCTCCGAGATGATGCTGGAAGGGCAGAATTATCGCTTCACGCCGGAGGCCCGCGCCGCTTTCGAAAGATACATCGCCGTCCGGCGCACTCAGCCCATGTTCTCCAACGCGCGCTCGATCCGCAATGCGCTGGATCGGATCCGCCTGCGCCAGGCCAACCGGCTGGTGTCGCGGCTCGACCGCGTGCTGACGTCCGATGACGTGATGTCGATCGAAGCCAGCGACGTGCTGGCAAGCCGCGTGTTCGCCAAGGGGACCGACGCGGGAGACGGCAGGGTGGAGGTGCAACCATGAGTCTGGCTCTGGTGAGGAACGCGCCGCTCGACGACCTCCGGCGCCGCATCGCCGACGCCGGCGCGCTGATCTTCGACGTCGACGGCACGATGGCCGAGACCGAGGAAATCCATCGCGAGGCCTTCAACGAGGCGTTCGTCGCGGTGGGCATCGACTGGCACTGGGGCCGCCGCATCTACAAGGAGCTGCTGCGTGTCACCGGTGGCAAGGAGCGCGTTCGTGCGTTCGACCAGATGCGGCGCACGGGTCCTCCGCTCAGCGACGCCGTCGTTGCCCGGCTTCATCGCATCAAGACGGAGCGGTTTGCCGCGCTGATGGCCGACAAGGGCTGCCCGTTGCGTCCGGGCGTTCAAGCATTGCTGGAGGCTGCCTCGGCCCGCGGGCAGCGGCTCGCGATCGCGACGACGACCACGCGCGCCAATATCGATGCCCTGTTGGCGCCCGCGCTGGGCGCGAACTGGGAGGCAGGATTTGCCGCCGTCGTGGCGGCCGACGATGTCGTGCGCAAGAAGCCTGCGCCCGATGTCTACCTGGAGGTCTTGTCGCAGCTCGATCTACCCGCGGCCAGTTGCATCGCGATCGAGGACTCCGGTAACGGGTTGATGGCTGCGACCCGCGCCGGCGTTCCCGTGCTGATCACGCGCAGCCTCTACTTTCATGACGACGCGTTCGACGGTGCGCTCGCCGTGTTCGACGATCTCGGGGAGCTTGTTACCTGAGGTATTTTGAGGTGCTTGTGCTGATGCGTTGCCGATTATGTACGCCACCATGCGCATAGCCGCGTGGCGTGGTCGTTCTATTGCCGTCTCGACAAGAACGTGTAATCCCTTGACGACATATCTTCATGTCGAGTCGAGGTCGTTGAGTATGGCCCGCACGCAGGCCAAATTGAAACGTACGGACGTTGCACGCACGGAAGCGTTTCGCGGGCGGGTGGGACGGCCGCCGAAGGCGCTGGCTGGAAATATCGAGGAACGTATTCTGGACGCTGCGCGCGCGGTGTTTCTCGAGCGCGGCTTTGACGGCGCCAGCATCGACGAGATCGCCGAGCGCGCCCCCGCCAGCAAGCCGACGATTTATGCCCGATACACCGGCAAGGCCGCCTTGTTCGCCGCCGTCGTCGCGCGGTCCATCAACGACGTGATGAATCTCGGGTCCTACACGCCGGTGGCCGGCACCGCACAGGAAAAGCTGGTTGGACTGGCCATCGCCATCGTCGATCGCGCGCTGAAGGACTCGCTGGGATTGTTACGGGTCACGATCGGGGAGGCTTACCGGTTTCCCGATCTCAGTTGTCAGTTTCATGACGTCTCGCGCAAGCGGGCCACCCATGCCGTGGCGGTGCTGCTCGGCGAGACGATCGGCGCCTCGGCCACGACCGCTCGCCGGACGCCGTCGAAGGCGTCGGCCGTTTCTGCCGAGATCTTCATCGATCTGATCGTCATGCCGGTGATCATGCGCTCGCTCATGGGTGAGAGCGAAAGGACGATCCGCAGGGAGCTGCCCGGCTTCGTCCGTGACCGGGTCAAGACGTTCCTGGCGCTGCAGCCGAAGGTCTGAGCAGCGCGATCAGCGTCGCCGGAGCGATGACGGTTCGAGCGTCACCTGCTTGAGATCGTTGCCGCTGACGACGACCACGACGAAGGCGAGCTTGCCGTCCTTGTTCATCAGGCCGCCACTGATCGCCCGGCCGGCCGCCGAGCGCTCGGCGATCCGAATCGCATCCGACATCTTGAGCCGGACCGTGGTGAGGGCAGCCAGGCTGTTACGATCGCTTTCGCTCAGTCCATCCACGGTGGAGAACAGCACGCTGTTGCGCACCTTCGCCGTGGTGCCGTCGATGTCGGATTCCCAGATCCGTCCGCTCTGCAGGGTTCGGACCTTGTAGACGGGCGCGTCGAGCCCACCCTCGAAGCTGATGTCCGCGGTCTTGGAGCCCGGATGAATCCTTTCGGCGATCCGCAGCGCCTGGTGCAGTGACACCTCCGTCCGCCGGAACTTGTCGAGCTCGCGATCGATCGTCTCCTGGCTCAGTGCCGGATCGGTGGAGGCTGACGGATCCCTCTCGGTCTGCATGCCGGAGCCGGTCCCGGCGACCGCGTGCGCCAGGGGCGCCCATGACAGCAGGATCAAGGTCAACAGAATGATTCGTTTCATGACGGCCTGCTGTCTCCGATCTCGGTCGGTGCTTGTAGAGCATTCCCTCGGAAAACGGTTGTGATAAAACGAAACTGTATCGTTTTATAATTAAGGGCAGCGTATATGTCAAGGTTACGGTACCGGCGGCGTCATGTAGTCGGTGTCGAAGCCGACGCCGTGGCCCTCGGGGATGGAGGGGCGATCGCCGTCACGTTGAAGGCCAAGCCATTGTGCCTGGCGAACTGATAGGTGGCGGGAGATAGCTCTGGATCTCGCGTTTGCTCGTCATGGCCAGCGAGCGGATCGCGATCGCCTTGGCGCTGTTTTCGACCGGCTGGAAACCGGTGGACGTCCGGCAGGTCATGATGATGTAGATGGCGCTGATCACGATTGCGGGAGCTGCGTCCTTGGAACCCGCACGGCCACGCATGTCGATGGGCGGCTGCGCAATCACGGGTGCTCGGCGCGTTCATCTGCGGCTAATGCGCCGCCGGCTATGATTTTCTTCCATTTCCGATAGGTTGTCGCCGTTTCAACCGGGAGCGGCCGATATTGCCGCGCAGCGGCGTCCGATGTCCCGACAGGGGTCACGATGCAGGCCGCATCGGCGGACGCGACCAGAGGAGTCTGAATGATTAAGCGCCGGGCCATGATCACCTTCACGTTCACCGTCGCGACGCTGCTCGCAGCCTGCGGCGGCGTTGCGCAAGCGGCGCAGTGCGGTTCGTCGCCGGCGGGGTTCGAGGCGTGGAAGCGCGAATTCAGCGAGGAGGCGCGGGCGAAGGGCGTCGGCGGCGCCGCGATCGCCGCGCTGATGCAGACCAACTACGCCTCCGCGACGATCGCCGCCGATCGCGGCCAGCGCAGCTTCTCGCTGTCGCTCGATCAGTTCCTCGCCAAGCGCGGGGCTGCTGCGATCGTCGCGCGCGGCCGCCAGCTCAAGCAGTCGCAGGCGGCGATGTTCGCCTCGATCGAGCAGCGTTACGGCGTGCCGCCCGGACCGCTGATCGCGATCTGGGGCATGGAGAGCGCGTTCGGCAGCCAGCGCGGCAATCAGCACATGCTGTCGTCGATCGCGACGCTCGCCTATGACTGCCGCCGTCCGGAGTTCTTCACCGACCAGCTCTATGCCGCGCTCAAGCTGATCGACCGCGGCGTGCTCTCGGGCAACACCCGCGGCTCGATGCATGGCGAGGTCGGGCAGACGCAATTCATGCCGAAGAACATCCTCGCTTACGGCGTCGGCAATCTCGACGTCGCCGCCAACGCGCTGGCCTCGACCGCGAACTTCCTGCGCGCCAACGGCTGGAAGGCAGGCGCCGGCTATCAGCCGGGCGAGCCGAACTTCGCCGCCATCGAGGCCTGGAACGCCGCCGGCGTCTATCAGAAGGCGATCGCGCTGATGGGCCGCCAGATCGACGGCGGCGGCTCGGCCGCGGCGCGCTGACGGGCCCGCGACTGATAGACATGTCCAATGAAAAAAGCGGCGCTTCATCACTGAAGCGCCGCTTCTCTTTGGTGTCGGTCAGTCGGCTTGTCGCCTCAGGCCTTCAGATCGAACCGGTCGAGGTTCATCACCTTGGTCCAGGCGGCGACGAAGTCCTTGACGAACTTCTGCTTGGCATCCGAGCTGGCATAGACCTCAGCCAGCGCGCGCAACTGCGAGTGCGAGCCGAAGATCAGGTCGGCGCGGGTCGCCGTCCACTTGATCGCGCCGGACTTGCGGTCGCGGCCCTCGAAGGTGTGCTCGCCCTGATCGACCGGACGCCAGGCCACGCCCATGTCGAGCAGGTTGGCGAAGAAGTCGTTGGAGAGCGTCTCGGTCTGCTCGGTGAACACGCCATGCTTGGAGCCGTTGGCGTTGGCGCCGAGCACGCGCAGGCCGCCGACCAGCACGGTCATCTCCGGCGCGGTCAAGGTGAGCAGTTGCGCCTTGTCGACCAGCAGCTCCTCGCCCGACAGCCACTGCTTGCCGCTGAGATAGTTGCGGAAGCCGTCATGGGTCGGTTCGAGCACCGCGAACGACTCGACGTCGGTCTGCTCCTGCGAGGCATCGGTGCGGCCGGGCGCGAACGGCACGGTCACCTCGACGCCGGCCTTCTTGGCGGCCGCCTCGACGCCGGCATTGCCGGCCAGCACGATCAGGTCGGCGAGCGAGATCTTCTTGCCGCCGGAGGCCTGCGCGTTGAACTCCTTCTGGATGGCCTCGAGCGTCGAGAGCACCTTGGCGAGTTCGGCCGGGTTGTTGACCGCCCAGTCCTTCTGCGGAGCCAGGCGAATGCGCGCGCCATTGGCGCCGCCGCGCTTGTCCGAGCCGCGGAAGGTCGAGGCTGAGGCCCAGGCCGTCGACACCAGTTGCGACACCGACAGACCCGAGGCGAGGATCTTCGCCTTGAGCGCCGCGACGTCCTTGTCGTCGACAACGGGATGATCGAGGGCCGGCACCGGATCCTGCCAGATCAGGTCCTCCTTCGGCACCAGCGGGCCGAGGTAGCGCACCTTCGGACCCATGTCGCGATGGGTCAGCTTGAACCAGGCGCGGGCGAAGGCGTCGGCGAACTGATCCGGGTTCTCCAGGAAGCGGCGCGAGATCTTCTCGTAGGCCGGATCGAAGCGCAGCGCGAGGTCGGTGGTGAGCATCGACGGCGCATGCCGCTTCGACTTGTCATGCGCGTCCGGCACCGTGTTGGCGCCGGCGCCGTGCTTCGGCTTCCACTGATGCGCGCCGGCCGGGCTCTTGGTCAGCTCCCATTCGTAGCCGAACAGATTCCAGAAGAAGTTGTTGCTCCACTTGGTCGGCGTCGTCGTCCAGATCACTTCGAGGCCGGAGGTGATGGTATCGCCGCCCTTGCCCGAGCCGTACTTGCTGGCCCAGCCGAGACCCTGCTGCGCGATGTCGGCGCCTTCCGGCTCGGCCCCGACCAGCGACGCATCACCCGCGCCGTGGGTCTTGCCGAAGGTGTGACCGCCGGCGATCAGCGCCACCGTCTCTTCGTCGTTCATCGCCATGCGGGCGAAGGTCTCGCGGATGTCGCGCGCGGCAGCCAGCGGATCGGGATTGCCGTTCGGGCCTTCCGGGTTGACGTAGATGAGGCCCATCTGCACGGCAGCGAGCGAACCCGCGAGCTCGCGGTCGCCGCTGTAGCGCTCGTCGGCGAGCCACTTGCCCTCGGGGCCCCAATAGATGTCCTGCTCGGGCTCCCAGGTATCGGCGCGGCCGCCGCCGAAGCCGAAGGTCTTGAAACCCATCGATTCCAGCGCGACGTTGCCGGTCAGCACGAACAGGTCGGCCCAGGAGATCTTCTGGCCGTACTTCTGCTTGATCGGCCACAGCAGGCGGCGGGCCTTGTCGAGGTTGGCGTTGTCTGGCCAGCTGTTCAGCGGCGCGAAGCGCTGCTGGCCGGTGCCGGCGCCGCCACGGCCGTCGCCAATGCGATAGGTGCCGGCGGCGTGCCAGGCCATGCGGATGAACAGCGGACCGTAATGGCCGAAATCGGCCGGCCACCAGTCCTGCGAATCGGTCATCAGCGCGTGCAGGTCCTTGACCAGCGCGTCGAGATCGAGGCTCTTGAATTCCTTGGAATAATCGAACGCCTCACCGAGCGGATCGGAGAGGTTCGAGTGCTGATGCAGGACCGAGAGATTGAGCTGGTTCGGCCACCAATCCTTGTTCGAAAATCCCTTCAAGCCGCCCGAAAACGGGCACTTGCTGACGTCATCCATGTTTCTCTCCTGACGTGATCGTCATGGTTCCCCCCTGGGGTGGGAGCCGGGACCCTACGCGGCTGCTTCGATCAGGGGAAATTGAGATTGGTGATCGCAACGATAAGATTATCTGATGAATCTGGTCTGACGCCATCCAAACGCATATGGACACGGTGCGTAACCGCGGCATCTCAAGATTGTGGTCAGGGAAAATTGACTCCGCGGCGGTGAACGATAAGATTAACTGATGATACATTTGACGATGCGGCAGCTTCGCTATTTCGATGCGCTGGCGCGTCTCGGCCATTTCGGCCGCGCCGCGGAGGCCTGCGCGATCTCGCAGCCGGCGCTGTCGATGCAGATCAAGGAGATGGAGGACGCGCTTGGCGGCGTGCTGCTGGAGCGCAATGCGCGCCAGGTGGTGCTGACGCGATTCGGCGAGCAGCTCGCCGAGCGCGTGCGCGAGATCCTGCGCTCGGTCGATGAGCTCGGCGACTTCGCCCGCGCCTCGCGCGACAAGCTCACGGGCCGGCTGCGGCTCGGCATGATCCCGACGATCGCGCCCTATCTGCTGCCCAAGGTGATCGGGAACCTGACGCGCAGACATCCCGAGATCGACATCCACGTCCGCGAGTCCAAGACGCCGAAGCTGATCGAGGAACTGGTCGAGGGCCGCCTCGATGCCGCGATCGTCGCGCTGCCGGTGTCGGAGCCGTCGCTGACCGAGGTCGCGCTGTTCGCGGAGAGCTTCCTGCTGGTGCGGCCGCCGGAATATGAAGGCGCGGCGGTGCCGAGCAGCGAGATGCTGCGCGAGATGCGGCTGCTGTTGCTGGAGGAGGGGCACTGCTTCCGTGACCAGGCGCTGTCGTTCTGCAACATGCAGGCGCCGCGCGAGATGCTCGATGCCTCCTCGCTGTCGACCCTGGTGCAGATGGTCGGCGCCGGCATGGGCGTGACGTTGATTCCGGAGATGGCGGTCGGCGTCGAGACGCGGTCGGCGTCGGTGTCGCTCGCGCGTTTCGCCGATCCGCAGCCGCAGCGTACGGTCGGCATGGTCTGGCGCAAGACCAGCCCGCTCGCCAAGCAACTGATGCAGATTTCCGAGATCGTCGGCAGCGCGGCCGAGGGTCTGCGCAAGCAGGCCGCGGCAGCGCAGGGCCGCAAACGGCGAAGCTGATCCTTCGGGACCATCCCGTCCGAGGCGGCCTTGTCCTTCCTTAGGGAAGGGCATCCTCCACGAAATTGACCTTGATCGCATCCGCTGCTGCGCTCGCGTTGCCGAGCAAGCTCGCCTTGGCTGATGGCAGCGGCACGGGTGGCAGCAGCGCCGGCGCCTCCCGCGACGCGACAACCTCAACGCCGGGCGGACCCGGAAACGCGACGGGGACGACCGGAATGGGATCGGGCGCGGCGGGGAACGGATCGGGGCGCACGCCATCGGCGCCGAATGACGCCACCGGCTTGCTCGACAACAACAGCCCGAGCACCGGCGACGACAATTCCGGCAGCTCAAGCAATCTCGGCCGGCATTGAAGGGATGTCTCGCCGGCGATCGCGCTTTTGCAATGGAACGGTCGCGCCGACAGGTGGTTCGTAGCGACGAGCAGCTCATTTGCTCGTCGCCGCGATCGCGGCGGAGGACTGCGCCGGATGACCTTCGCGGGCAGTCATGCGTGATGACCTTGGTCGAGGAGTCCTTGCGATGCGAAGCTTGAACTATGTGGGAGCGCTGGCCCTGTCCGGCGCGCTGCTGGCCGGAGCGAGCGCTCCGGCGTTGTCTGCACCCGTCACTGCGCTGTCGGCCGCGGCGAAGGCCGACGTTGCGCCGCTCAGCACGGTTCAGGTCCGCTATGGCGGCTGGCATGGCGGCGGCTGGCGTGGTGGCGGTTGGCGTGGCGGCGGCTGGGGCTGGGGAGCAGGCGCGCTCGCGGCCGGCGCGCTTCTCGGCGCCGGGATCGCGGCGACGGCATCGCCCTATTACTACGACGATCCCTATTATTATGGTCCGCCCTACGGCTATGTCGGCGTCGGCTACGGGCCGTATTACGGCCGTCCCTATTATGCCCGTCCGTATTGGCGGCATCACTATTATGGCTGGGGTGGTCCGTGGGGCGGCCCCTGGTGAGATCGGCTGATTGGTTCCGGATGCCCTGTCGTCTGCGCGAGCGATCGCGCAGACGATTTCGTGTTTGCTGCGAGCTGATCGTGATCGCGTGGCAGCCAGAACGCTGAAGGCAAGTTGATCTTGCTCAAAGCTGCTCCTCGCTCCCGTGGTCCAATAAGTTCGACACGGGAGAGGAGCCGGAAATGCAAACACCAGTTCAAATCGAATTTGAAGGGATTCGCGTCTCCGCTGAAATCCGGGCTGCCGTTGAGCAACATATCGCGGAACTGGAGAGCCGCTTTGGCCGGATCACTGCGGCGCGCGTCATGGTCAAAGGTCCGGGTGGTCATCACCAAACCGGCGGTCAATATCTGGTGAGCGTTCGGCTGGCGCTGCCCGACGGTCGGGAAGTCCACGTTGGCCGTACCCCGAAGCTGGATGAACGGTACGTCGACTTGACCTTCGCCGTAGACAACGCATTCAAACGCGCGCGTCGACAATTGCAGGACCGGGCGCGACTGATGCGTGGCGATGTCAAGACGCACGAGTCTCAACCGATCGGAACCGTTGCGCGTATCGATCCAAGCGGCCAGTTCGGCTTTCTGGAAGCCGCCGACGGCCACGAAGTCTATTTCAACTGCAATAGTGTCGTTGATGGTGGATCAAGCATCGTGCCCGGCGCCCGCGTAAGCTACGTCGAGGAGATCGGAGAAAAAGGACCGCAGGCGAGCACGGTCAGAATGCTCGGGAAACATGGGCTGCGGGCTTAGATCGGCGGCCGAGACGCGAGCGGCGAGCAGGTTTGACGTTGGAGGTAACCGATGATTGGTGATCGCCTGCGTTTGTTCTGTCTTCATGGCACGGAAGGGCTTGGCGAAAAAATCGCTCACGCGCTCGGATGCCGTCTCGCCGCTGTCGAAGAACGCAGCTTCGAGGACGGCGAACACAAGGTGCGGCCGCTGGAGGTTGTCGCCGGCTGCGACGTCTACGTTCTGCATAGCCTCCATGGCGGTCCTGACGAGAGTCCGAACGACAAGCTGTGCCGGCTGCTGTTCCTGGTCGGAGCGTTGAAGGATGCCGGTGCTGCGCGGGTGACGGCGGTCGCACCGTATCTGTGCTATGCGCGAAAGGATCGTCGCACCAAGGCCAATGACCCCGTCACGATCCGTTATCTTGCGACCATGTTCGAGGCGATCGGTGTTGACGCAGTGGTGACCCTCGAAGTTCACAACGAGGCCGCGTTCGAGAACGCGTTTCGTTGCCCATCGGTAGCGCTGAGCACGGCGCCGCTCTTGATCGGCAGGATCAAGGCGATCGCGGCTGATCGGCCGATTGCCGTGGTTTCGCCGGATCTCGGAGGCGGCAAGCGAGCGGACCTGCTTCGCGAGGTTCTTGGGAAAGCGCTCGGCCGTCCGATCGGCAAGGCATTCGTGGAGAAGCATCGCAGCTCCGGCGTCGTTTCGGGCGATTTGTTCGCCGGGGAGGTGGCGAACGCGCTGTGCGTGATCGTGGATGATCTCATCAGCAGCGGTGGAACCCTGGTGCGGGCGGCGAAGGCGGCCCGTGCCCATGGAGCCGAAGAGGTGATAGCTTGCGTCGCGCACGGCCTGTTCATGCCGGGCGCGGCAACGACGCTCGCCGACCCTGCGATTGGCCGCATCATCGCGACCGACAGCGTGCCACCGTTCAGGCTTCCGCCGGGCGCGGTTCGCGATAAGCTCGAGATTGTCTCGGCGGCGCCCCTTCTCGGAGAGACCATTCGTCGGCTGCACCACAACGAGCCGCTGACGGAGCTGCTTCCGTATCAGGATTGATCCCCGCAATTCAAATTCTGGCTCTCGCCGTGAGCTGCCGCTCAAGCTGCGCTGCGTCCGCCTTGGCAAGTTTGAGATAGGTGCGCGCCAGCCGCGGCCATTTTTCCGGCGTCCGTGGATGGGCGTCGGCGAGATGAGCGATGGATAGCCTGGCGCGCAGCATGGCGCGGCCAATCCGATAGAACAAGAACAGTCCGCTGGCCGGGTCATCATCGAGCTGGACGGCCAGATATCGCCGAAGCCTCTCACCGACCCACGCTCCTCCCAGTCGAGCGCATTCCAAGTGCAGGAAGGCAATTTCGTCCAGCGCATCCGACGTCCGCAAGCGGGCATTGAACTCCAGGCAGTCGATGATGGGGAAGGGAGGGCTCAACCAGATATGTTCCGGCCGCAGATCGCCATGGCCGTCGAGGACGAGCCGGTGATGCACCCGCTGCGCCAGTAGCTCGGTCCGCTGCCGCAGGAAACGGCATTGCAGGTTGGCGATGCGCTCGATGGTGCCGCGGGGCAGGTCGAAGGCCGCCTCGAGCAAACCTCGCCGATCCGCCAGAACTGCCTTTTGCAGGGTCACCATGTAGCTCTCCGGATTGATCATGATCCGGCGCGCATGCGAATAGAAGCGGCTCAAGCGACCTGCCAAACCATCGATCTGGGCCTGGGAGACCTTGCGATCGCGAAGCCCGACTTCGAGCGTCTGGCCTTCGTCGAGCCGGCGCATGACGACGAGCCAATCGACGATGTGCCCGCCTCCTCCGATGGCGTAGCCACCCGGCGCAGCCGTCAGCGGCACCACGCCGTGATAGACGTCGGGCGCCAGCCTTCGGTTCAGCGAAACCTCCGCGCGGCAGGCCTCTGCGCGGCGCTCAAGGCTGGAGAAATCGAGATATGGAAAATGAACCGGCTTCTTGAGCTTGTAGACGCGCTCGTCAACCATGAAGACCCAGGACATGTGGGTCTCCCGCGTGATCACAGCGTCGGGCGCCGGGACATAACTGTCCGGCCGGCTGAGAAACGCCACCTTGCGAGCAAGAGCGGTCGCGCTGCCATTCTCAGCGTCCTCGCCCCAGGGTTCATTCTGCCATCCGGGCATATGATGCCTATCGCCAATCGAGGCAGCCGGCAGCTTGATACGGATCAATAGCAGTGGCTGTCCGGCTCATATCCTGCCCCTCTTCCGCATGAGGTCTGCCATGCTGTTCCAGAACCGAACCGATGCCGGCCGGCAACTCGCCGAGGCGCTGCTCAAATACAAGGGGCGGCACCCGGTCGTTCTTGCGCTGCCACGCGGCGGCGTGCCGGTTGCGGCGGAAGTCGCAGCAGCCCTCAATGCGCCACTCGATCTGCTGCTGGTCCGCAAGATCGGGTTGCCGGGGCAGCCCGAGCTCGCAATGGGCGCCATCGCGGATGGTGAGGGCATGACCACCATACGTAACCAGGACGTGATCGAGCTATCCGGCGTCACCTCCGAAGAATTTGAGGTCGTCTGCAGGGAGGAACGTGCTGAGATCGAACGGCGCCGCAAGCGCTATCTGGGCGATCGGGCTCGCGCCGAAGTCAAGGGGCAGGTTGCGATCATCGTCGATGACGGCGTTGCGACAGGCGCAACCACGCTTGCCGCCATCAAGGCTGTTCGGAAGCAGGAACCGAAAGAGCTCGTGCTTGCGGTCCCGGTCGCGCCGCCGGACGCCATCAGGAAATTGCATGCGGAAGTCGATGCCGTCGTCTGTCTGCATGAGCCTCAGGAGTTTGGCGCGATCGGCTATTTCTATCGCGACTTTCATCAGGTCAGCGACGACGAGGTGATTGCCACTTTGAGGCAGTTTCCATCAAGCAGATCCATGCACGCCTCCTGACGAGCCGGCGTCTAATGGTCGTGGGGCAGCGGCTCCCAGCGGTCGCCGACCTTCACGTAGGATCGCTTCACCGCTGCCCAGGCTGTACGGTGAGCAATCTCTTCCTGCCGCTCGTCTTCCGCATGGGAGGCAAAGGCGTGGTTGAATGCTTCCCGATAGATGTCCTGCGCGTGTGATGGGAGGTGAGCGCGAACAGCAGGGGGAAGATCGATGTTTGTGCGATAGGGCATGGCTATTGCCTCGGACGCAAACTGCCGCGCCTTGCTCGGGACACCGCGGCGTTTCCAGCAAAAAGGATAGAGGCAACTTGCTTCCGCCTCTTGACCGGCGTCAAATGCGGATGCGCAGACATCGAAGGGATGGCTGACGTCATGTGAGCGCCGAGGACATCGATGGACCCGTTACCGAGCGCGCTGCTAACCGATCTGTATCAGATGACCATGATCGAAGCGTACCTTGAATCGGGCCAGACTGATACAGCCGTATTTGAGTTCTTTGTGCGCAAGCTGCCGCCTCAGCGCAGCTTCCTGATGGCGGCCGGACTGGAGCAGGCGCTCCATTTCCTGCAAAACATACGGTTCTCGCAAGACGAACTCGGCTGGCTTGAGCGAACGGAAAGGTTCAGCAAGTCGTTGATCGACTATCTCGCCAATTTCCGCTTCACCGGCGAGGTTCACGCGATGCCGGAAGGCACCGTGTTCTTTGGCAACGAACCGATCCTTAGGGTTACGGCTCCTTTGCCGGAGGCGCAGCTTGTCGAGACGCGCCTGATCAACATTATGCATTTTCAGACTCTGATTGCCTCCAAGGCCGCGCGCTTGGTCTTACTCGCGCCAGACAAGCTCCTGGTCGATTTTGGCTTGCGTCGCTCCCATGGTGCCGAGGCAGGGCTGCTGGCTGCCCGCGCGAGCTATGTCGCTGGATTCTCCGGCACGGCAACCCTCCTGGCCGAGAAGTCATTCGGCATTCCGACCTATGGCACCATGGCGCATTCGTTTGTTCAATCCTTTGATGACGAAGCTGCAGCATTCGAGGCGTTTGCGCGCGCCAGGCCAGAGAATCTCGTCCTGCTGATCGACACTTATGACACCGAGGCGGCCGCGAGGAAGGTCGTCATGCTGGCGCCCCGATTGAGGGAGCTTGGAATTGCGGTCAGCGCCGTGCGGCTTGACAGCGGGGATCTGTCTGCGCTCGCCAAGAAGGTGCGCTGCATTCTGGATTCCGGCGGACTCAAGGACACCGGCATCTTCGTCAGTGGCGGGATCGAGGAGGGTACCCTGATTGCTTTCGCTCGGGATGCGGCGCCGATCGACGGTATCGGCATCGGCACGGGCCTCGTCACGTCGTCCGATGCGCCAGCACTCGACTGTGCCTATAAGCTGCAGGAGTATGCGGGCTTGCCCCGTCGCAAGCGCTCGACGGGAAAGGCCACCTGGCCCGGCCGCAAGCAGGTTTGGCGCCGGTATGACAGGGATGGCCGCATGCTCGCAGACATTCTTTCGACCGAGGAGGACCAACAAGAGGGGGAAACGCTGATCCAGGCAGTGATGCTCGGCGGACGCCCTATCGCCTCTCAACCTTCACTTCATGACATCCGGGCTCACGCGCGCCGGCAGCTCGATCAACTGCCTCCGGAGCTGAGAACCTCCAAAGCGGTCGCGCCCTATCCGGTGCAGATTTCGAGCCACCTTGAACAGCTGGCAGCTGTCACCGACCGGATAGGCTCGCGTCCTTGAATTCTGATCTGCATCAAGGGAAGTGGCTCGATCCCTCTCTAGCCTGTCAAGCGACGGAGGTGCATCGATGCCGGTACAGAATGCCGAAATTGCAGAGATGTTCGACCAGACCGCCGAACTTCTCGAGATCAAAGGCGACAATCCGTTTCGTTCGCGGGCCTATCGCAATGCTGCGCGGGTGATTGAACGTCTGCCCAAGAGCATCACCAACCTCTTGAAGGCGGGTGAGGATCTTTCCGAGCTGCCAGGTATCGGCAAGGATCTGGCAGGAAAGATCGAAACGATCGTCGCAACCCATCATTTCGATGTGCTGGACAAGCTCAAGCGTGAACTGCCCGGCGATCTCGGAGAGATCGCGGCACTCCCGGGCTTGGGTCCGAAACGCGTCAAACTGCTCTACGACAAGCTGGGCGTGCGGTCACTCGCGGACCTCAGGCGCGCGGTGAGGTCGGGTCGGCTGAGAGAGCTTCGGGGCTTCGGTGCCAAGAGCGAGGAAAAGCTCACCGCGGCGTTGGCCAAGCCTCGAGCCGAGAGGCGCTTCAGACTATCCGAGGCCGAAGCCGAAGCGGAAGCACTCCTCAGCTATCTGAGGCCAGACGCGACCGATGGACAGGTGATCGTCGCCGGAAGCTACCGTCGCAGGCGCGATACCGTCGGTGATCTTGATATCTTGATGGTGGCACGTGACGGCCACGCCGCCGGCGGGAGACTCTCTCGATACGACAATGTCGCCAATGTGCTCGCTCATGGCGATACGCGGACGGCAGTGGTGCTGCGCTCCGGGCTGCACGTCGACCTGCGCGTTGTTCCTGAGGCCAGCTACGGCGCCGCGCTGATGTATTTCACCGGATCCAAGGCGCACAACATCTCCTTGCGCGGACTCGCTACCGACCACGGCTGGAAGCTGAACGAATATGGCCTGTTCGCCGGCAAGCGGCGCATCGCCGGAGCAACCGAGGAGGAGATCTATGGCAAGCTCGGGCTGCCCCTGATTCCGCCCGAGATGCGCGAGGATCGCGGCGAGATCGCGCTCGCAAGAGCAAAAAAGCTCCCGAAACTGATTACGCTGTCCGATATTCGAGGCGACCTGCACGTCCATTCCAAATGGACCGACGGCACCGCCGCGATCGCCGAGATGGCGACGGCCGCCAAGGCAAGAGGCTATGCCTATATGGCTCTGACCGACCATAGCCAACACGTCACAGTCGCCCATGGTCTCGATGCCGGACGTCTGTCGCGTCAGATCGACGAGATCGACCGTTTGAACGACCGGCTGGATGGATTTACGGTGCTGAAAGGCGCCGAAGTCGATATTCTGGCGGACGGACGGCTTGATCTGCCCGACAAGATCCTGTCGCGGCTCGATCTGGTCGTTGCTTCCGTTCACTACAAGTTCGAGCTCTCGCGCAAGATGCAGACCGAGCGCATCATCCGGGCGATGGACAATCGCCATGTCTCGATTATCGGTCATCCGACCGGACGGTTGATCGGGGACCGCGAGCCTTACGAGATCGACATGGAAGCCGTCATTGCGGCGGCGGGCGAGCGCGGCTGTCATCTCGAGCTCAACGCCGACCCGGACCGGCTCGATCTCAACGATATCCATGTTCATGCCGCCAAGTCCGCGGGCGTCAAGCTGGCGATCTCGACGGACGCACATTCGACGGCTGGATTCGCCAACATGCGTTTCGGCGTCGATCAGGCGCGCCGAGGCTGGCTCGAAGCCGCAGACGTCATCAACACTCAACCGTTGTCGCGGGCGAAGAAAATGCTGAAGCGCTAGCCGGATTGTTTGATCCTTCGCAACGTTGCGCACGCGATGTTGCGTTCTCTTAGGCAACAGCACAGGAGGGGTGAAATGAGCTTCGAGAAGAAGATTGGCACGGTTGCGACCGCGGCTGTCCTGACCCTCGCGCTGCTTGCACCGACGGGTGCCGACGCTCGCAACGGGCGCATTGCCGCGGGAATCGTCGGCGGCCTGGCTGCCGGCGCGCTGTTCGGCGCGGCCCTCGGCGGCGGCTATTGGGGGCCGTATCGCTATTACGGCTATCCGGGGCCAGTCTATTACTACCCACCGGCACCGTATTGGGGGCCAGGACCGTTCTGGGGACCGTACGGATACGGCGACTGCTATGTCCGAGCTGTCCGGCACAGGCGGCATGTGCATTACGTGCGGGTCTGCTATTAAATCCGCTTGCACTCGAGCAACGGGCGGGGCTGTTAGATTGCCGCGGAGAGCCAGACGCATGTCGGGGCGTTTCAAGTTTCGGGCTCTGGGCCTCTTCGTCGGACTGCTCTCGTGTTGGCCGACAAACGTGGACGCCGCGAACCTCAGCAAGGCAGCGCAACGAGGCAGGACCATCCTGCAGGAAAGATGCGGGCGCTGTCATGCGATAAAATCGGTTGGCGAAAGCCCGCTCGAGAATGCTCCGCCGATGCGCGATATCTACGCCCGGTTCAATCGGCGCGAGTTGCGGGCGGAGCTGTCGGAAGGCATGGTGTCGAAGCACAGGGACATGCCGCAAATCGAATTTTCCGACGAGGACGTGTACGCGATCATGAGCTACCTCTACATTCTTGCAGTCAGGAAATGAATGCTCGCTGCTCAGGAAAGCGCTGATCCCTGCACATCGAAGCTCACTTGGGAAGCTCACTTGGCCGGCTGCGCGGTCCATTCGACGGTCCGGCGGCATCGCCGCTGGTCTGGCGACACGCGATTGGGCCGGTACGAAGGCGTCCCGTCGCTGAGTGCGCGGCGGACGTGCCGGGCGCGGCCAGATGACCGGACTACGATTTCAATTCGCGGATCTGCACCGGCAGATGGTGCATCAGTTTCTCAAATTCACCGGGATCGAGCTTCTCCCACGCGATCTCGAACACCCCGCGAATGACGGTCAGCGGCGCGATGGGAAACTGCTGGGGCAGCTCCATGGCGACGTGATCCGCGAAGTCGCTGGCATGTCGCTCCTTGGTCGGCGTTCCCGCCGCGTGCCAGTTCTCGTAGTAGATCCCGCGCAGGAGGATCGGCAGCTGGGCGCCAAGCTTGATCGCCACCTCCGGAGGTACGCGATCGCGCAACGCATGCAGAACAGCCCGGAGCGCGTTGTAGGCCTGTTGACGACTACCGAGCTCCAGCTTCTCCTCGATCGCCTTGAGCCAGAGATTGGTCTCCTGAATGGTGTGATCCAGCGCGGTGACGCCTGTTACGCTCATGATGCGTTCTCCTAGATTGGCCACAATAGAGGCATTCCGGATCGACGGCGTCTCCGCAATCACGTCCGTTGTCATGATCGGTGAGCACGGATGTCAGCCTCGATTCAATGTGACAGCAGGGTCGGGATCGTCATCGTCCTCAGCATTTCACGGGTGACGCCGCCGAAAATGCCTTCCCGCAGGCGGGAATGCCCATATGCCCCCATCACCAGCATGTCGAGACTTTCGTCGGCGGCCAGGGACAGGATGGACGGCTGAATTTCGGAATGCTCTGCCGTCAACTCGAGCAGCGTTGTCGTAAGTCCGGCGCGAGCCATATGTTCAGTCAGTTTCCGCGCTGAGGCCTCGGTGGGAGCAACCTGCGCCTCATTGATCGAAATCGTGACCAGCGCTTCTGCTTGAGAAAGAAACGGTCTTGCGTCCTTGAAGGCGCGGGCGGCAAGGCGGCTTCCATCCCAGCAGATGCCGATACGGTTGGCCCTGAAGGTGCCGCGGAAGATATGCGGCACGAACAGGACGGGTCCGCCCGCCTGGAGCAGGATCTCCGTCGCAGTCCTAGTGTCGTAGCTGTCCTGTGTTGCGTCCGTCTGCAGGACCACCGTCAGTCCATAGAGCCTGGCCGCAGCGCCGAGCGCGGACGCGGCTTCACCGGGCAGGTCCTCGACCGAGCGGCTTGCGTGAGAGATGTTCGCATTCCGGGCTTCCGTCTCGAAAATGGCGAGTGCAGCCGCGCTGCGTTGGGCGGCGCGTTGCCGCTCCATTTCGAAGATCTCTGAAGCGGCGACTGCTGCGCCCGCGCCTCCATCGACCACATACGCGCTACTGGGCGGGATGTATCCGACTGCAATCGCATCGAGATGGGCGTCGAACCGGGCAGCCAACGAGACGGCGGCATCGACGACAGGCTGCGGTGGCTGCTCGGTCGGAATATACACGAGAATGTCGTTGATATTGATCACGACGACCTCCCTCCGGGACCCAATCCATACTCTCCGTCGGATGAAGCGGCATGTTGACTTGAATCAACAGTCAATGGCCGGCCGTCACCAGCCGGTCCGCCGCAAAGTTGTGCTCCGCTCGGGGGAGGGGGCACGGCCCCGTTTCGTGGTCTAGCGTCACACCGGAATTTCGGGTTCCGCTAGCCGTTCGCGCTTTGGCTCCGCGATTTCGGTCATCGTCGCCTCGGTGAGCAGGAGGATGCCGGCAACCGACACCGCGTTCTCGAGGGCTGTCCGAACGACCTTCGCGGGATCGACAATGCCGGCCTCGACGAGATCGACATATTGCTTGCGCGCGGCGTCAAAACCGAAATTGCCGACGCCACTCAGCATGCGCGCCACGACCACGCCGCCATCCGTTGCCGAGTTCTCCGCGATCTGGCGAGCGGGGGCCTCGAGCGCGCGCTTCAAGATCTGTACACCGGTCTTTTCGTCGCCTTCGCAGAGTGCTTCCTCCTTGCCGACGGCTTCGATGCATCGAAGCAAGGCAAGCCCGCCGCCCGGAACGATACCTTCTGCAACGGCCGCCTTCGTCGAACTGATGGCGTCGTCAAGCGCCTCTTTTCGTGATTTCATCTCAGCTTCAGTCGGCGCTCCGACACGGATAACGGCAACCCCGCCCGACAGCTTGGCGAGCCGCTCCTCAAGCTTTTCCTTGTCGTACTCGCTGGTCGTTTTCTCGATCTCGCGGCGGAGTTGTTGCAGCCGCGCATCGATCTGGCTGCGTTCGCCCTTGCTGCCGATCAGCGTGGTGTTTTCCTTGTCGGCAACTGCACGGGCGACATGTCCCAACTGCTGCAAAGTGGCGTTTTCAAGCTTCGAACCAAGATCGTCGGAGATGACCTGGGCGCCGGTGAGGATTGCAATATCCTGCAACATCGCCTTGCGTCGCTCACCAAAACCGGGCGCCTTGACGGCGCAGCCTTTGAGCACGCCGCGAAGCTGATTGACGATGAGCGTGGCCAACGCCTCGCCTTCAATGTCTTCGGCGATGATCAGGAGCGGTTGTGCCGATTTTGCGATCTGTTCGAGCAGCGGAATGATGTCGCGCAGGGCGCTGATCTTGTGGTCGCACAACAGGATGAATGGCTCTTCGAGAACCGCTTCCATGCGATCGGCATCGGTCACGAAGTAGGGCGACAGGAAGCCGCGGTCGAATTTCATCCCTTCCACCACGTCGAGCGACGTTTCGGTGGTCTTGGATTCCTCCACCGAGATCACTCCATCGCTCCCGACTTTCTCGAGCGCATCGGCGACCAGCGCGCCAATCGATGGATCGTTGTGAGCCGAGATGGTGGCGACCTGAGCTCTTTCCGCCTTTGTCTTGACGGGGCGCGCCATGGCATGGAGGGCCGCTATCGTCGCGTGAGCAGCGCGGTCGAGGCCCCGTTTCAGATCGATGGCACTGGCGCCGGCGACCACGTTCCTGACGCCGTCGGCAAGAATCGCATGTGCCAGGATCGTCGAAGTGCTTGTTCCGTCGCCAACGAGATCGCCGGTCTTCTCCGCGGCCTGGCGCAGCACCTGCGCTCCGAGATTCTCCTCCGGATCCTTGAGGTCAAATTCCTTGGCGATCGTGACGCCGTCGTTGCATACGATCGGGGTGCCCCAGCTCTTCTGGATCAACACTGATTTTGATTTGGGGCCGAGCGTCACGCGCACCGCGTCCGCAAGCAGCGAGGCTCCGCGCAGGATCTTTTCACGGGCCGCGGAATGAAACAGCACCTGCTTGTGAGGCATCAATCGCTCCTCAGAAGGACGGCTTTCATCAGATCAAGATAGAAGTGACGCCGTTTTGGACGCTTGATCCTGATCAAGCCTAGGCCTGGGAGCAACTCGCCGGTCGGATGCCGAGTGGTCTTGCATTGCCCACCGAGCAAGCCTACGCTGTTGCAAGCTTTGGTAGAAAACAGCTTTGCTGCGGTAACGCGCCGCGCAGCTTGCGCTGCGAAATTCATTGGGAGCGGGACGTGCGCTCTATTCCAATTCCTCGGCTCAATGGGGCTTTTTGGACCATCGTCCTTCAACTGATGGCCTGCTTGCTTCCCGGCCTCACCTGGGCCGATGCTCCCAGCAAGCCGGCGTTGACGGTTATTCTCGCGCGCAATGAAATCCTCGCCGGCCAGACGATGGGCTTCAGCATATGGATCGAGAATGCGACCGAAGCCAGGATCATGGACGCGGGTCTTAGCTTGTTTGGTCCTCCTTCTTTGAAGATCGGAAGCCTCGGGCCAGACGGCACATGCGACGTGAAAGACACCATCGGTCTCGGCACCGTTGAGCCCGGTTCGACTTTGGTGCGCAGCAGAATGTGCCTCAAAGCCGATTCCAGCATCGCAGAGCGGGACGAGAACCTGGCGTTCAGTGTCAGTTATTCGCTCCAAAACGTGAAGGACAACAAAACGATCGCCGGCGCATCTGTTGCGGAAAAGAAGATGAGCATCGGTCTTTTCGGGACTGAGAGCGTGGGCGGTGTTTCGCTCCGCCTCGCGTCGTACGTCATTCCCGGCACGTTCTTCTTGATGATTTTGCGGCTATTCGCCCCCAAGGAGTCAAGAGTTGAACTGGGCGCGACCGAGTCCGTTACACTCAGCATCTTTATCTCGACTCTTTTGTTCCTTGGGACGGCGTACCTCATTCCTTCCTTGCAGCTGCATTTTGCGGGGATCGGATCGACTGTGAGCGCGATCGCGTTTCTCGCGCTGTGTGGCGCTGCAATTGTGCTTGGCGGAATCTTGGCTGCCGTCTTGCAAGGTATTTCGATGATCGGCGCCTGGGAGCGCAACGCGCGCATTGTCCAGGAAACCGACAGGGTCGGCCCGATCATTCAGAAAGCCGTGCGTGCGGCCGGGGGCAAGCTCGATCCGGTTATGATGATCGCGGATGGCAAGCAATATTTCGGCTCGCTTGTCGTGCCTGCAAGCAATGGCGGCAGGATTTTGCTCGGCTGGTTTCAGCTCAAGGCGCCTGATGCGAAGTGCCGATCGGAAATGAAAGAATGGTTCGATAAAGACGAGTTCATCAAACCCATTGATGCAGCAGCCCGATGGGGAGTCGAACCGACCATGTTCGACCCGATCAAGGAATCAAGAGCCGGCAATCTTGAGCCGACCGAATTTCTCTGGATGTACTTTGACGAAAAGGCAGCGCGGTTGCCGGCCGGGCGCGAGGATCTTGCACAAATGAAACCGCTCACCTTAACCTGAAGAGCCGGCCGGGACCGGCCTTGCGGCCGGTCCCAGGAGATCGCTGCCGCCTTGCTCGCCTGGTCGGTAAGCACTGGCGACATATTTAGGCAGTCGCCCAGCTGTACAGCTCGTTGAGAATAGCGCGCAAAGCGCGAGAAGACAATGGTTTGCGGATGACCGGCGAAGCGAGATGCCGGGGATGCTGCGCTTGTGAGGAAATCGATCTTGTGAGGAAATCGATAATGGCGCGCGCTGTCTATTGTGTTTTTGACGTCCACCTCTGGTCGCAGCCGTTCGTTGCGGCCGATTTTGATCCACGGGTTCACTTCCTTTGGTCCTCTCGTGATTATCGCGAGATGCGCAGCCAGGGGGCCAAGATTGAGCTCGCGAACCTTGTCCTTCTTCCACTGAATGATGAATTCGACCTGCGTCGGAATCACTTCTGGCCGCGCTATCAGGCGGTCGCTAGCAATATCCCGGGGACCATAACCTCGTTTGGAGATGCCTGCGATCTCGTGTGGCCTCTACGCTGCAGGCCCAAGAATCTCGACTTAACGCTTAACGAGGCCGTGTGGCACAAGGCGGGGAGAGTGCGGTCAACCATCTGGCTGTGGCCGTTCGGCTGGTCTTCCATGCTCGAGATCGACCTGCCTGCAGACGATGAATTTGACGGGCTGCTGGATATTGGAATCGCGTTGCGTGAGAAAGACCCGGCGCCTTTGCTCTTGAAGGGGAAGGCGGTCGGGGTATCAGGCGCGCTTGCTCATCTCTCCCAACTCGTCAGGCAGGATCTGTGCACGCCGGCCGCACAGGGAAAGGCGATGGAAACGACCCGCCTTCCGCGCTACGTAGTCTGCGCGCTTGAACTGTCGAAAGGATTTCAGATCCGTGAGAACATTCCTGTAGCGGATCAGATGCTGTTGATCGGGGCCGTGCGTGGACAGGAACTCGACCTTGCCAAGTTTCTCAGCAATCGTCCGCTATTTACTCGGCTCGGCTACGGCAATTTTGCCGTTACCGATTTCGATGCGGGGACCGCAATCGTGCAGCGGCATTGGCAGGACCGGCCGGGCACAAAGCTCGAAAGCAATCATTGCTTCTACGTCAACACACGAAACTTTTTCTCGATTTTTCTGACACTTCACCGAATGATCGCCTACATCACCGTGAAATCAAAGGACGATGCAAGGGCGGTGGCGGCCGCATCGGTGCTTGCGTCGTTACCTATCGAGTACCATAACAAGCTCTGCTCGGATTTCGCAGCCAAATACGCGCCGCTGCACGGCGTTCCTGTTGCCGGCAATAAGAGTCCCGCTGGACCAGCTTCTTGAGGCAACCGTGTGCAGTAGTCGATACGCTGATCGTTCAGTGGATCGCAGGTCAAGGTGCGGGGACATGCGAGGCGGTCTTGGGCTAGGTGTGCCGCGTCCACATGTGCGTCGTAGGCCTTGCGGCGTATGCGGCGGGCTCAACGCGTCAATCGGCACCAGGTGCGCCTCGAAACATGTCCAAGACATCGTTCCACATTGCCGGCGTCATTCCCATTTCGTGGCGCACGTCCGGATAGAGCCTGAAGTGCGCGTCCAGCCCGGCAGCGTGGTACAGCTGCCGTGCGGGCCAACCAGCTTAACGACCGGCTCTGCGTCCTCGCCGCACGTGAAGCCAACCGTGCCATACAGACGCGTGCGGCTGTCAGGGCTGTTGCCGAAGGAGGGGAAGATCTCGCCGCACACGCTGCGCCACACGGCGGCGACGTGGCTCATGCAGCGGCACGCTATCCGGGGCAGGTCTCAGGCCTTCTCGGAATGTCGGTCAAGGTGCTGCTCGACACCTTCGGCCATCATCATCCCGGACTGCATGCGCGAGGCCGCGGCCGCGATTACCTCGAGGGATCGCAAGCAGAACGTTTCGGTGGTCGAAACGGTGGTTCACCTCGAAAAACACTTGGCGCGTGAGCCGTAAACTCTTGAGCTCATTGGTGGGCCCGGCAGGACTCGAACCTGCAACCAGACCGTTATGAGCGGCAGAAGATCAATCGGCTCCGTTGATCTTGCTGCGTTTTCATGCCGGATGGATCGCGTTCGTTGTGTTTTGTCCTCGTTGTTTCTGGTGCGAAACTGGTGCGGTGCCCGGGAAGGCCCAAGCAAGCCAGATCATTCTTGACTGCTGATTCTTAATCAGCGGGTCCTAGATCCGATGCTTCGCGACTCACTCTCCAGCGAGGTTACCCGTCAGCTCAAAAGAGGCTGTGTTGCGCCGGTGCGACCGGGTGTCATCTGCGCTTTAAATCCGCGCTTCACTATCGGGCTCTCAAGTAAAAGGCGAGCGACATGGCCGATATCACCCTCAACCAAGCCGTCGGAGACGAACGGCCGATCGAGCCGGCCGGACGGCCGAACCTGGACAAGGGCTTCAACCCACTGACCCTGATTTTCTTCCTCGGCATTCTTGCCGCGGGACTGCTGTTCGTGGCCTACAGCATCTATCTCGACGTCGACGCCACGGGCGTCAAGGTGACTACATACCTTCCTTATATGCTGCTGTTCGTCGCGCTGCTGATTGCGCTCGGCTTCGAATTCGTCAATGGCTTCCATGACACTGCCAAGGCGGTGGACGCTGTGATCTATACTCATTCGCTGCCGGCCGAGTTTGCCGTGACGTGGTCCGGCTTCTTCAACTTCCTCGGCGTGCTGCTCTCGATCGGCGCGGTGGCGTTCGGCATCGTCTCGCTGCTGCCGGTCGAGCTGATCCTCCAGGTCGGGTCGAGCGCCGGCTTCGCTATGGTGTTCGCGTTGCTGATCGCAGCCATCCTGTGGAATCTCGGTACCTGGTATTTTGGCCTGCCGGCCTCGTCCTCGCATACGCTGATCGGATCGATCATCGGCGTCGGCATCGCGAATGCGCTGCTGCGCGGCCGCGACGGCACCTCCGGGGTGGACTGGAGCAAGGCGATCGAAATCGGTTATGCGCTGCTGCTGTCGCCGCTGGTCGGCTTCATCTGCGCCGCGGCGCTTCTCTATCTGCTCAAATTCCTCGTTCATAACCCGGCGCTCTACGCCGCCCCGGAGGGCCCGAAGGCGCCGCCATTGTGGATCCGCGGCCTGCTGATCCTGACGTGCACGGGCGTCAGCTTTGCTCACGGTTCAAACGACGGTCAGAAGGGCATGGGCCTGATCATGCTGATCCTGATCGGCACGGTTCCGACAGCCTATGCGCTGAACCGCACGCTGCCGGAGTCGTAGATCGCCAAATTCCAGGAGACCTCGCAGGCCGCCTCCAAGGTGGTCGCGGCGAAGGCGCCGGTTACAACGTGATCGGTGATCCGCGTCCCGCGGTGACGCTCTACGTCTCCCAGCGCAAGATCAATGAGGGTACCTATCCCTCGCTCGCCGTGCTGGTTAAGGATGTCGGCGACCAGGTGCAGACCTATGGCTCGTTGAACAAGGTGCCTGCTGACGCCGTCGGTAATACCCGCAACGACATGTACCTGACCTCCGAGGCGATCCGCTTCCTGATGAAGGACAAGGAGAACGATCTCAACAAAGACGAGATCGGGACCCTCAACGCGTACAAGGCCTCGCTCGACAGCGTCACCAAGTTCATCCCGACCTGGGTCAAGATCGCGGTCGCGATCGCGCTGGGGCTCGGCACCATGATCGGCTGGAAGCGCATCGTGATCACGGTCGGCGAGAAGATCGGTAAGTCGCATCTGACCTATGCGCAGGGTGCCTCGGCCGAGCTGGTCGCCGCTGCCACGATCGGCGCTGCCGACGTGTTCGGTCTGCCGGTCTCCACCACGCACGTGCTGTCGTCCGGCGTGGCCGGCACGATGGCGGCCAACGGCTCCGGGCTTCAGATGTCGACCGTGCGCAACATGTTGATGGCTTGGGTGCTGACGCTGCCCGCCGCGATCCTGCTCTCGGGATCGCTCTACGTGATCTTCAGCCGGATATTCTGAAGATGTGCGCTGACAGAGCGGCCCTCGCTGCTGTGACCGTGCCGCCTCTCGAAGGACTGGTGTGGGCCTTCCGCTTCACGGCGGATGGCGCACCCCAGGCGCTGGGCCACGACGTCCCGCTGCATCTCGACCATGAAGGGTGGTATTGGCTGCATTTCAATCTGGCCGATGCGCGGGCGTTGCACTGGCTGGCCAATGCTGAGCCGTCGCCGGCTGTCCGGGCGCTGCTGCTGTCGAAGGAGACCTATCAACAGTTGCACGGATCCGACGCATGCGTGCACGGCGTGATCGCCGACCTGGCGCGCGATATCGGCGGATCCACCGAAGAGGCGGGATTGCTGCGCTTTGCGATGACCGAGCGTCTGCTCATCAGCGGACGTCATCAGGCACCGCATGCGGTCGACGTGACGCGACGTGCGATCGAAGGCGGTCAGCGGGTTCAGAGTGCAGCCGTGCTGTTCGAGCAGATCGTCGAAAACGTCGCCGAAGCCATGGAGCGCATCATCGAATATGTGATGCATCCAGGTGGCGGAAGGCTCAATCCCAACAATCCAACGCAGACTCGGCGAATTCCAGATGCGATCGTATTCGGCCTGCGCACGACCACGACGTTCTGAACAGGCAATACATCCTCATGGCCAAGCCGCGGATGCCGCGCGCTCGATTTCGAGTGTGACAATTTCATGAATGATCCAGCGCAAGACCTTTGTGGTCGATGGCTGTTACGAAGCGCTTCATCAGACTGCGACATCAGCCCATGAAGACAGACATCGTCAAAGAGCTCGGACAGCCCGACATCCTGTTGCCGCAACTGGTTGCGGAAGGCTTGGCGGCGAACGATCGCATCAAGCTCCGTCTCAGTGCGCTGCAGGCGGCGGCACAACATGCAAAGCAACCGCGCGGCAACGTGCCTGATCTCACGATGGAGAGTCGCGCCGCCGGAATTGCGCCTGCCGCGCTGGTCACGCTGATCAGCGGAGCTCATCTCGCCGGCGACGACAAGGTCGTTGCACCGGGACTGGCGCCTTTGCTGAAGAGCATCGAGGGCGATATCGTCGCGATGATCAGCGCGGCGGCCGCTGGCGATCCGGCCGAAGGCCAACACTTCGAAAAGCGCCTGGCTTCGATCCGCAGCGCCGGTCATCTCGACGCGACGCCGGAAATCGAGATCGCCCGCATTGGTCGTCTTACGGGCGTGGACCATGAAGGGCCGGACAGCCTCCATCGGCTGGTGATGGATCTGCACAAAGCTTTGAACGGTCTGGCCGCAAGTCAGTCAGAGGCGGTCATCGCGGGGGCCCATGTGTTCGGCATCCAGGACTCCGATCGCGCTCCGATCGCGAGTTTCATGCGTGGCCTCAACGAGACACGACCGCTCAAGTTCAACCATCCTGGGCTGGATGCGACCGCGATACGGGCGGGCGATCGCCTGGTGATTCAGAACGACATCGGCACCACCGATGCCCATGTGATCGTCATCGTCGTAACGGCAAGTACTGTCACGATCACCTATACCGACATTCATCTTGCGCGCGCGAAATTCTTCGTGTCGCTGTTCGATGGTCGGCCGCTGAAATGGAGCGGGTTGGACAAGCATGCCGCCGCCGGACTCGAGGACGACGGGACCTTCTATCTCATCACCGGATCCTACGAGTATGGCAGGCCTGATGATCGAGACGAATTGCTCGCCGTCATCGGTGCGTCGCTGGTGTTCTTGATCGACTGGAACAAAGCCCGCAAGCTGCTGCGCAGCTGGGTCGCGAAGAACGATGCGGTACGGATCCTGGAGTGGGCGGCTCGCCAGCGGATCGGCCACCGCGGCTTCCTGGAACTCGGCGGCTACGAACTGCTCGGTGCAGCCGTTCGTAGCGCGGCTCCCACGCGCATCGGCTTCGGCGAGAGGCTCGATCAGGTGCTGGGACGGGACGGCGCGGTCAGCTTCCTCAAGACGGCATTGCAGATTTCGACCGAGGCTCTGCTTGGAGGTCAGTCCTCGCGGCTGGCGCGTGACCGGATCGGCGCCGACCTCGTCAGGCATCTCGATCGCGTCGATAGCGCACTGCTTGCCATGGTACTCCGACAGATCGGCCTATCGCGCGATGTCGCTGCGCTCGTTCTGCAATCCTTGTCCATGATTGATCCGGATCCGGTCGCAGTCAGACAGCTAGCGGAACGGGCTGGCCGGATCGAGCGCAAGGCCGACAAGATCGCCATCGAAGCGCGTGCTGAAATTGCACGGCTCAATGCGAAGCCAGTCATCGGCGAGCTCGTTGATCGCATCGAGCAGACGATCGACGAGCTGGAACAAGCCGCGTTCATCGCGTCTTTGGCGCCGGGGCCGATGAAGCCGGAGATCAGATCCGCGCTGGGAAGTCTGGCCTCCATCACCGTCACTGCAACTGAGCAGGCGGCGTCTGGACTGGCTGCCGCCGCAGAGGTCCAGGAAGGCCGCCGCGCGGATTCGGAGGATGCGCTTGCGGCCGTTGCCCGGCTGATGGATGCGGAGCATGAGGCCGATGCCAGGGAGCGCGAGATCACCGCGAGCGTGTTCTCCGGCGGGCTCGACGTCGCCGCATCGCTGGCTGCGCTGGAGCTCGCGCGAGCGATCGAGCGCGCAACCGATTGTCTGGCGGGCTTCGGCCACCTGCTGCGACGCTACACGATGAGTGACCTCTCGGCTTGAGGAATGATGTGATGATGATCGTACGGATCGGTGATGGCCGACGTGAGCTGCCCACGGCGGAAGACATCGGCGCAAAAGCGGCCAATCTCGCCAGAATGGCGGCGCTGGACTTGCCGGTTCCGCCTGCCTTCGTGCTGCCCGTGCAACTTTGCGCGGACGTGGTGGCCGGGAAGGGCCACGCAACGCGCCAACTGGTCGAAGGACTGAAGGAGGGGATCGCCTTTCTCGAGCAGACGACCGGAAAATCGTTCGGCTGCTCCCGCAACCCGCTGCTCGTCTCGGTCCGCTCTGGCGCCGCGCGGTCGATGCCCGGCATGCTGGACACTGTTCTCAACGTCGGCTGTACGTCCCGCGCCGTGCGCGGTCTCATTCGCGCGACCGGACGGCTCCGCCTGGCATGGGACTGCAGGCGGCGCCTGCTCGAGAGCTACGCCGAAACGGTCCTCGGGATCGATCCCGCTCCGCTGGCCGAGCGTCTGAACCAGATGATTGCTGCCGAACGCGTCAGCAACGATCGCGAGCTGGACAGCGAGGCGCTCGAGCGCCTGGCTTCCGATGAGCGCAAGCTCTTGGAAGATTTCGACGACGACGGCTGGCTGGAGGATGCCGCGCTCCAGCTGGAACGTTCGGCACGAGCCGTCTATCGATCCTGGACCAGCGAGCGGGCACAGACCTATCGCGGCCTGCAGGGGATGGAGCATCTGAAGGGCACTGCCGTCACCGTGCAAGCCATGGTCTTCGGTAATGGCGGCACGTCGTCCGGTGCGGGTGTCGCATTCTCGCGCGATCCCTCGACAGGAGCGCGCGAGCCGGTGATCGACGTGCTGTTCGATTCGCAGGGTGAGGACGTCGTGTCCGGCCGACGGACGCCGGAGACGGAGGCGGCTCTCGTGCGGGCGCTGCCGGCGGTGGCGGAGCAATTGCGCGCCACGCTCAAGCGGCTCGAGGGCGAATTTCGCGATGTGCAGGACGTGGAGTTCACGATCGAGGAAGGCCGGCTGTGGATCCTGCAGACACGAGCAGCGAAGCGCACCCCGTATGCTGCGACCCGCATTGCGGTCGATCTGGTGCATGAAGGGCTGACCACGCGCGCGGAGGCGATCGGAAGGATCGAAGGTATCGACCTCACCGCGCTCACGGAGACCTCGCTTGTCGCAACCGGGCAGCCCGCAGCCGTCGGAATTCCGGCGTCGAGCGGCGTCGCAACCGGACGAGTTGCATTCGACAGCGCTTCCGCAGAGCGGCTCGCGGCATCGGGCGATCCAGTCATCCTGATGCGTCATGACACCAGCACCGCTGACGTCGCCGGTTTTGATGCCGCCGCCGGGATCGTCACCGCCGTGGGTGCTCGCACCGCACATGCGTCGCTGGTCGCCCGACAGATGGGCAAACCATGCGTGGTCGGGTGTGGCGCGATCCGGGTTGATGGCGAAGCTCGTCAGGCGCGCATTGGTGAAGCGGTCATTTCCGCAGGTGATTGGATCACCGTCGACGGCAATGCAGGCTGCATCTATCTCGGTCGCTGCGAAATCGTCGCGCGGCGGCCTGAAGCCGAACTCGCGGAGCTGGCGAGCTGGCGCAGCTTGCAGGATTCCGAGTTTGACGGAGCGAACGTGGTCGCGGCGGCACCGGCTGCCTGATCGGCGGCAGCCTTTGCGGCAGAACTTTCGGACGGAGCACAAGGAAAAGCGGACGGTCTCGAATGCCCGTCATATCTCCGTGTTAAGCTCATAACTCGGTCATGGTCTAACATTAGCCTGCAGGTGTTCCAGAGCGTTCGATGGGGAGGGAGCGTCACCATCAAATTGCGGCTGTGTCGGCCAGGAGCGGCGTGCTGCATCGTACCGTCTTGCCGCTGCTGGTCGCCATGGCGTTCATGCTCGTCAATGCGGCGGCGAGTTTGGCTGTCGAAGCCGGCAGCCCAGGCGACGAGCAGCCCCGCTTCTTTACAATTCCAGCGCAGCCACTTGCGGCGGCGCTACAGGCCTTCGGCCAGACGGCTGGAGTTCAATTGCTCTATGAAAGCAGGTCGGCTGAAGGACGACAGTCCGCGGCGATCGACGGACTCTATACCTCCCGTGAGGCCTTGATCAGGCTCCTGGCGGGCACCGATCTCAAAATCCAATACAGCCGCCCTGGAGCGGTGACGCTGATGCTTGATGCTCCGACCGGTTCCGATGGTGTCACGCCACGATTTGGCGCGGATCTGTCGCTCGGAACGCTGCACGTCCGGGGCGAAGCGGCGAGCACGTCACACTCGCAGGAGTTCAGTGACTCGGTGCGGAGGGATGTCCATAACGCGCTGCGCAGCAACCCCCGGACGCGCGACGGCAACTATCGCGCGGTCGTGAACCTGTGGATCAACAACGAGCGCACCATCGAGCAGGTCGAGGTGGCCGCCACATCCGGCGATCCGGCGCGGGATACATCCTTGATCGCGGCATTGCGTGGGCTCACCATGAGTCGCCCACAACCGCCCGGAACGGCGCAGCCGGTCCGTGTCGGCGTCAGTGTCCGGACGTACTGACGTTTCGGTTCTCGCTTGGTCGACCGTCCCGCCGTGGACGTTGGCGGCGGTCATGCGCTCAGGTTGCGTTATTCGACTGGATCGCGCATCCGGCCGGCACGCGGCGTCGACATTCCGCCGATCGCGACCGAAACTCTTTCGGTGCCGGTCCCGATCAATCGTCTGTTTACCAGTGAACCGACCCACAGCGGCGCGCGTCCCGGACGCGCGCTTGGAGGTGAGGTTGCGCGCGCCGGAAATCAGGAGCGAACGATGTCGCAGGGCAGGTCGATGCACGCGAGGCGGGCAGCAGTGGCGATCACGTGCCAGCGACGTGCTGTGCATGCGGGCGACAGCGGCCGGCGCTCGCCGGACATCGGGGTACAGGCGCCGGCTGCAGGTCCCGCCGTCGCGTACCGGCACGCTGCGTGCGGGGCGCATACGTCCCGCTTCAAGCGATTGGTATGGCTCGGTTGCGTGAGTGCAATCGCGCTCTTCTTGAATGGCGCTGCCGTCCAGGCGCGACCACTCGGTGCGTCGGGGGCGGCGTCGGCTGCCGCCGCGGCGAGCGCTGCAGCCTCGGCCGCCTCTCAACAGGCAGCAACGATCGCAAAGCAGTCGCAGGATGCGATGACCAAGGCTGCAGCCATGCTGAAGGCGATGCAAGCGGCGCAGGCTGCTGCCCGCAATGTCGCGACGACCGGCACGTCGAACAGCCTCGGCGTCGGCCTTCCGGCTGTGACCGACGGTTTGTCGCCCGGCGGCCTCGTGGTCGATCCACGCGTCGTGAACGCTTCCCAGGCCGGCACGGCCACCAACCTCTGGAGCGGAGCCGACCAGCCGGTTCAGTCCGCGAGCAATGGCCAGACCACGGTCACGATCAAGCAGACCGCCTCTCAGGCGATCATGACCTGGTACCAGTTCAATGTCGGCAAGAACACCACACTCGTTTTCGATCAGAAGGGCAATCCCGGCTGGGTTGCTCTCAACCGCGTGGATGCGACCGGCAAGCCGAGCCAGATCCTCGGCAACATCAAGGCCGATGGCACGGTTCTGCTGATCAATCCGAACGGCATCATCTTCGGCGGCGCCAGTCAGGTGAATGTCGGGTCACTGATTGCGACCACCCACGATATCGCTGGAACCTCGACCGCTGCTGCCTCGGCCTTCTCGGGTACCAGCCCGAACTACAGCCTGCAGAGCGTCACCGCGAACGGTACGTCGTACTCGTTTGCCGCACCGGCCAACGAGAGCGGCGCTAACGACTTCTTCCTGCAGAGCGGGCTTTTCGTCACGGCCGCAACGAACTCCAACGGACTCTCGGTGGCCAGCGGCAAATCTGCCGTCTTCGTGATGGGCGACCAGACGCTGGGATCGCTCGGCGGCGGCGGCATCGTGGTGCAGCCGGGTGCGAACATCACCGCCAACCCCGGTGGCTCGACGACCAGCAACGGCTATGTAGCGCTGATCGGACCTACGGTCACCAATTCCGGCACGCTGACCGCCATTAATGGCCAGATCGTCCTCGCAGCTGGAAGCGGGATCGTGCTCACCGAGCCGTTCTCGTCGGCGACCGGGGTCAAGCAGGCGCTGACGGCGACCTCGTTCACGCCGGGCACGACCACAGTGTTTGTCAACGTGGCGAATCAGGACCAGATCGCGCTCTCGGCGGCGATCGCGACCAAATCTCTCACCACGGTTTTGCCGAATGGCGGCCTCGTTACCAATGATGGCCTGATCGTCTCCAACGACGGTGCGGTCAGCGTGGTCGCCGATAGCATCCGCCAACTCGGAGTGATCGAAGCTACGACGAGCGTCACCCGACCTGGGTCGATCGGTCTGAGCACATCCTACACGGCTCCGACGGCCAACGGAGCGATCGGGAGCATCGTGCTCGGACCGAGCAGCCTGACGACGATCCTGCCGGACGAGACCAGCAGCACCATCCCCACCAATACGGCCACGTCGACCTATTTCGCGGCCAACATCCAGCCGCAGATCTCGATCAAGGCGAGCGGTGACGTCGACCTGCAAGGCACTGCAGATGGTGCTGGAGGGGCGTTCCTCAGGGCGCCCGGAGCGGCGGTCGAACTGGCGGCCGGAGTTCTGTCAAGTGGGACGAGCGGCACCGTTCTGATGGAAACGGGCAGCAGCATCGACCTGTCAGGTCTCGTCGGCGTGACCTTGCCGACTTCCAACTACATATTGAGCTTTAAGGTGACTGCTGCCGAGGTCGCGGATACGCCGCTGGCGCGGGGGCTGATCGGCAGCACCGTCACGATCGATGCACGGCTCAGCGGAACGCGGGCCGACGGATTTTCGTGGGTCGGTTCGCCGCTTCTCAATGCCCAGGGCTTTACCGGCCTGATTCCGAAGACGATCGAAGAGTTGCTGACCGTGGGCGGCAAGCTCACGATCACTGCGGGACAGAACGCGATCACGCTGCCTGGTTCCTCGATCAACCTCTCCGGCGGCTATGTCCAATATGCCCCGGGCTTCGTGGCCACGACACGGGTGGTCGGCTCCAACGGCCGCGTCTACAACATTGGCAGCGCGCCGTCCGATCTCAGCTACACCGTTCTCAGCGGCTTCACGGTCGATCATGCACGCTGGGGCGTGACCGAGACCTACGCCAGCATGTTGGCGGCCGGCTATTATGATCCGGGCTACGTCTCCGGCCGAAGCGCCGGCTCCGCCGGCTTCACCGCGGCCGCGCCAATTCTGGAAGGATCGTTCGTATCGGGGATCGTTGTCGGTGAGCGCCAGCGCGCCGGCCTCGAAAGCATGCCGAATGGCGCAGGACTCGGCGTGACCCTGTCGGGCACCAACAGCACGACCTACACAGTGTTGCTCGAACCGCGGGCCGACGCCGGCCTGGATCCGTTCGGCATGTCGACGTTCAAGCTCGGAACATCCTGGTCTCCGACGCTGGTCGCGCTTGCCGACGGCACGCTGGCATTCCCGGTGTTCAGCGACCTCCTCACATCGTCAGCCTTCCGCAGTGTCAGCATCAACACCGGCAGCAATGCCATGCTGCAGATGACCGCAGATGCCGCGCTCACCGTGCTGCCCGGTGGCAGCGTGACGCTCGGCAACGTCGAGCGGGTCGACGGGACCATCACGGCGCGCAGCGGCAGCATCGTCCTGACGGGATCGACCATCGACACCGGGCTCGCCCGATCCGTGGCGGTGCAGGATCTCCTCGTCACGGGTCGGCTCGATGTCAGCGGACTGTGGATCAACGACAGCGGCGCCGCTAACGGCTCGCTGCTCGGATCCGCCTATGTCGACGGCGGCTTGGTGACGATCAGCACGACGGCGGACATCGTCCCCACGATCGGAGCTTTGATCGGATCGGGAACGACCACCTCCGGAACCGACCTTAGCAAGACGGTCGACAACATCGTCAGTGCGACCGACGACCTCACGCGCAGCATCACGTTGGCGAAAGGAAGCGTCATCGACGTCTCGAGCGGGGGCTATCTCGATCGCGGCGGTGTCCTTAAGAGAGGTGCCGACGGGGTGCCGCTCGGACGAGGTGGAAGTCTCAGCCTCAATACCTACGTCTCGTCTCGTTCGTTCCTGCTGCCGACCTATGACGTTGCGAAGACTGCGATCCTGGACAGCTCAGGAAAAGTCCTGGTGAATGCGGGCGGCACCTTCTATCACGCGTCGGCTACGCTGGATCTCGGCACCGTCATCTTTACGCCGATCCAGAGTGGCTATCGTGCCAACACCTATATGCAAGGGAGCATCTACGCCCAGAGTTTTGCCGGGGGAGGCACTTTCACACTCAAGGCGCCCTACCTCCAGGTCGGTGGGACCGACACGGTCTCCTATGCACCGGGTGAGACCCAGAGTGGCGGCGTCGGCCAGATCAACCTGCCGACCTCCTTCTTCAGCAAAAGCGGGTTCGGCAGCTACGCGCTGATCGGGCTGGCGGAAGCCAATGTAGCCGCAAACACCGCGCTGACGCTGCAACAGTCGAATCTCCTGACCCCGGCTCCCGGATCGCTGGCAGGGACCGCGACGAACGCTGCAAAGGCGAGCGATCTTGCCCAGGCCGGGACCGTGATCGATGGCCTGCGCAAGCCGCTCAATCTGTCGCTCACGCAGTCCGGCATCGATCTGTCCCAGTCCGGCTTTGCGAACGTGACCGGCGGTATCAATGTCGGCGCGGGGACGACGATTACCGCCGATGCCGGAGCAACAGTGAGCTTGGTCGCCGATCAGGCCGTGAGCTTTAAAGGCAGCATTGCCGCCGGGGCGGGCGCCACGGTCACGATGGTCTCGAACAATGCCGCCTTGACCGTCGCCGGCAGCGTCAAGGCGCAAGGCGGGGCTATCAACCTCGCGAGCGCTGGCAACCTCACGATCGCCGCCGGCAGCATGCTCGACGTGAGCGGCGTGTTCGTGCCCGATCCGACAGTGAGCCGTTATACGACCGGAACGGTCTATGATGGCGGCACGGTCACCCTGCTCAGCAACGCCACGGTCGAGGTGCAGCCGGGTGCCACGATCAACATTGCCGGCGCGGCGGGGGTGATCGAAGTCCCCGTCGGGCGCGAGCTCCAGACCCAGGCGGTGTGGAGCAATGGCGGCACGCTGCAGATTGGAGGCGTCACGGTCTATCTCGGTGGCACCTTGTCCGCGGCCGGAGGCGCGCCGCTGGCCACGGGTGGATCCCTGTCACTCGGTGATTTCGCGTTGCCGGGGACGCTTGCGTCCTATGGGTCGATCATCTCCAACATCTACAACGCCGATACGCAATCTGTCATTGGCATCAGGTCCGGCATCCTGATCGCCCAGAGCGGTCTGGCGACGCCGTCCACGACTGTCACGCTCACCGCCGACACGATCAACAATAGCGGACTCAGCTCCGTGTCGCTCGCGGCCGGAGGATATTTGGGCGTGCAAAATAAAGCCACGATCGGGTTTGCCGGGTCGACGGAGATCAGCGTGCCAGGATCGCTGGTGCTTCACAGCGGAAGCAACCTGATCAGCATCCTGGCGGCCGGCGCCAAATTGGCCAATCTCAATGATACTCCGACGAGCGTCGGTGGCGCGACCGTCACGCTCGACGCCGGTTACGTCCGGCTGGCAGGGAGCAGCTATGAGCAATTCCCCTCTCCCCCCGCAGCGAAGAACTTGGCGGACGGCACGCTCTATGTCGGCTCGGACGGCGTATCCCATGGCCGCTTTGTCACGCAATGGATCGATCTCCAGGGTGACCTGTCACTGGTGAATGTCGGCAATGCCACGCTGACCACGGCCGGCGCAGTGCGGCTGCTGCCCGGCCGCTATGGCAGCGAAGCTGTTGCGCCCACCGGCACCACGCTCGGCGGCTACTTCGTCACGCCCGGTCGGCTCACCATCACGGCGTCCGAGATCTTTCCAGCCACGAGCACCGCCTTCCTGCTGATGTCGACGATGAGCGTCAGCGATTCCTCGCCGACGCTGACCATCAGGCAATATGCTGGTAGCTCGCCGACCGCGCCGCTGTCGGCCGGCGGCACGCTCGTGCTCGACGCGCAGAACATCGAGCAGGACGGCACGCTGTGGGCGCCGCTCGGCAACATCGTCATCGGGCTGCGCTCGGCCGCCGACATGCCGCTGGCGGTGACCCAGTCGATCGTGTTGACATCGGCAACGGCCTATTCGGGCGCACTGGCGCAGACCCAGTCGGTGACTCTCGGCGCCGGCAGTCTGACCGCGGTCTCGACCGGCGGTCTCGACATCCCCTATGGAACGACGGTCGATGGCGCGACCTGGTACTACGGCATCAATCTGAACAATAGCTCTAGTCCCGTTCCCCAACAAACCGCAGCGCCGGCAAAATCGATCAGCGTCTTCGGCTCCTCGGTCAAGCTGGGCGGCAGCATCGATGCCAGCGGCGGTGGCGACGTGTACGCGGTCGAATATGTCCCGGGCACTGGCGGGACCCGCAACGTCCTGCTCAACTATCAGACGGTTTCAACCGTCACCTCGAGCGGCACGACCACCAGCTTCACGTCGACATATGCCGATGGACGTCAGGTCTACGCGCTAGTGCCGGCCTACGAGGCCCAGGTGGCCGCCTACGACCCGGCCTTCGCCACCTATCCTTTTTATTCCGGGAAGAGCGTGACGTCCGCCGGTCTCGTTGCAAGCGGGAGCAAGCTGTCCAGCTTCCCCGCTTCGGCCTTGAACAATGCCGCCGGGATCGCGCCGGGGACCTCCGTCACCTTGAGCGGTGGCAACGGAATCGCGGCCGGCACCTATGTGCTGCTCCCCGGCATGTACGCGACCTTGCCCGGCGCCTACCGGGTTGTGCAATACGCAGCCGGTGCTGCAGCATCGACCGGCAGCTTCACCGGGGCCGACGGCTCGGTCTATGTGACCGGCTCTTTCGGCAATGCGATCACGGGTGCCCGCTCGTCGCAAACGGTGCTGTTCCAGCTGCAATCGCAGGCGGTCTGGGGACAGTCCTCCAAGATCAACATCACCAGCGGCACCAGCTATTTCTCGAGCTACGCGGCAAACAACGGCCTCGCGCCGACTGCTCTGCCGGTCGATGGCGGACTGCTCGTGATCGGTGCCACCAGCCGGCTGAGCCTCGGCGGCACCAACAATTTTGCCGCCGGCAGCAGCGATCTGGCGCCGGCGGTCCAGGGGGCGACCGGGCAGATCGACATCGCGGCCGCGAACATCGCGATCGTCGCCAGCGATCGGCTGGGCCAGTTCGGCACCGTCGCCGCCGATGGCAGCTTCACGGCAAGCGCGGCGTTCAGCAATTATCTGTTCCTGGATGCCGACCAGATCAGCAATCTCGGCGCCGGCAGCGTGCTGATCGGCGGCACCGCGTCCGTCACCTCGCCGGGCTCGATCACGGCGATTGCCACGAATCTCGAGGTCGCGTCCGATGCACAGCATCAGCTCGTTGGTCCCGAGCTGATCCTGGTCACCCAGGCCGGCGGCGCCAGAGGACTCACCGTCGATGCCGGCAGCGTGGTTACCACCAAGGGAACCGTATCCGGGACCAGCCGGAACATCACGCTGAGTGGGGACGGCGCATTGCTGCGGGTGTCGAACGGCCGCATGGTTTCCGTTACCCGCAGCGGCGCCACCGGCACCGGGAGCTTCGCCATCGGCACGGCTGTTGGAACGGCGCAGCTCGTGGCCGGCGCCGGCGTCGTGATCACGGCCGGCAATTCGCTCATGGTCGATACCAGCGGCTCGGGTGCGTTCGCGCCCGATTTGGCGAACAGCAATGGTGCGTCCACGACCGGCGTCACGCTCAAGGCGCCCAACCTGTCGATCGCCGCGAACACGTTCAATTTCGGTCCCGAGGGCCTGGCGGCCAGCGGCCTCAATCTGACGCCCGGTCAGTTCAACAGCCTGTTTGCCGGGGCCACGTCGGTGACCCTGCGCAGCAATACCGGATTCGACTTCTACGACCAGGCCGGCCTGACGCTCGGTGACGCCGCCAATCCGATCGGCACGCTGACCTTCGACGGCTCCGGCTTTTACAGCATCGGCAGCAACACGAGCGGGGCTGGCGCCACGGATTGCTCTGCCTACTGTGCCACCATCGCGGCGACCAACATTACTCTCATCAACAGCCGCGGCGCGTCCGGCGTCAGCGCCGACCCGACCGTCGTCGCCGGCGCAGGCGGCACGCTCAACCTCAATGCTGCCAAGGTGATCACCGCAGATGCCGGCGCCAAGAGCTTCGGCGGGTTCAGTAAGGTCAACTGGAACGCTTCCGACGGCATCGTCTTCACCGGAGCAGGCAGCATCGATGCGGCTGTCGCCACCGCGACGGCAAAGTTCAACCTCAGCTCGGTCAAGATCAACAACGCTGGCACGGGATATACCAGCGTGCCGACGGTGACGATCTCCGGCGCCGGCGGAACGACGGCGACCGGCACCGCGCTGCTCGGCATCGTATCGTTCAACGTGTCTACCTCCGGCAGCGGATCGAGCTATCGCAACGGTGATCTGATCACGATCAAGGACTCGGTCACGGGAGCCGTTGCCACCGGAACGGCCGTCATCAGCTCCACGGGCGCCATCACCGGCGTCAACATCATCTCCGGCGGTTCCGGCTTCAGCGGCGTCCTCGCCAACTTGACGCTGACGGTCTCTGCCGGCTCGGGCTCCGGCGCGGCCATCGGCACGACAGCCTCACCCACCGTGGGGCTTCAACCGCAGTTCGGTGTGGTCGGCGTGAACGTGACAGGAGGCACAGGCTACACCGGAATTCCGACGGTCACGATTTCCGGCGGCGGCGGCTCCGGTGCCTCCGTGCAGGCGGTCGCCACGGTTAGTTCCCTGACGGTCGCCAATGGCGGCACCGGTTACACGAGCGCGCCGCTCGTCACCATCACCGGAGGCGGCGGCGCCGGTGCGGCGGCGACGGCCACGCTCGGCGGCACGGGCATCTCCGGGCTGACCCTGACCAATGGCGGAACCGGCTACACCAGCGTGCCGACCATCTCGATCTGGGGCGGCTCCGATCTCACGCTGTCGGCGCCTGACGTCGTGGTGAAAGCCGGCGCCAATCAGACGGTCACCGCACGCGGCAATCTCGTGGTGCAGGGAAATGGCGCCAGCGTGTTTGCCGCCGACAACAGCATCAGCGGCAAGCTGGCGCTGACCGGGGCGTCGGTCACGGCCCGGAACGGCGTGCATATCGATGCCGCCGGCGGCAAGGTCAGCCTGACTGCGGCGGCGGGGGACGTCGCGCTCACGTCCGGCGCCGCGATCAACGCCCAGGGCTTGCGGCTGCCGGTGAACGATCAGTTCATGGATGCGCCGGGCGGCAGCGTGCAGCTGATCTCCAGCCTCGGCAATGTCAGCATCGTCGGCGCGACCGTCGACGTGTCCAATCCCTATGCCGGCTATGCCGGGTCGCTCGCAATCCAGACCGGCAACAACGGCACGACCGGCACCGCCACGCTGGCGGGCACGCTCAATGGCGCAGCGCGGTTCAACGATCTCGGCGGCACTTTCAGCCTGCTAGCGGGCAACCTGAACGGCACGCTGCCGCTCGACGGCGCGACGCCGAACTTCTCGAGCAGTTTCACGGTGAGCTTGCAGAGCGGCAACATCGAGCTTCCGGCAGGCGCGACACTGACGTCGCGCAACGTCCAGCTCACTGCCAATGGCGGCAGCGTCAATGTCGGCGGCACCATCGATGCGCGCGGTCTCAGCGGCGGCCAGATCTCGCTGTTCGGAACGGGAACGTTGCCGTCGTCATCCGGCTGCACGAGCTCCTGTGGCGTGTGGATCCAATCGTCCGCGCGGCTGCTTGCTAGCGCCGTCACCCAGGATGATGCCGCCTTCAGCCGCTATTCCACGCTCGACAACGGCGCCACCAATCCCAACGGCGGCACCATCACCCTCGCCACGACGGGAACGCCGACGCCGAACGCCTATGATCCCACCTACGGCTTCGAGCAGGTGGCGAGCGCCAATTCCGGCTGGATCAAGGTCGATGCCGGCGCGGTTCTCGACGTGAGCGGCGGGCCCACGGCGCCAGCCGGCCAGGTCATCGTGCGCGCGCCACTGCTCAGCGACTCCACGGTGAACGTGCGCTTCAAGGGCAACGTCGTCACCAACGGATCGACGTCCGGCGGCGGCCTGGCGCTGAACGCCTATGCGACCTGGAGCACCACGGACGGCACGACGGCGGGCCGCCATTTCGACGGCATCATCGATCCTGCCGGCTGGTTCGACGGCACGGGCACGCGGGTCGCCGGCACCGTGATCGCCGGAGATACCATCAGCTACAGCTCGACCTCGACCTTCACCGCGGTGCCGACGATTCTGGTGGGTGGCGCCAGCGGGGTGGCCACCGCGATCATGACCACCCAGGCGGGGAATCTTACGCCGACAACAGCCAACAAGGGATCGGGCTTCGGCACAGCGAGTCGAACTTGCAGGGGCGGCGGTGCGACATTCACCTGTTATTCCGATGCTGCCATGACGCTCAATCCGGTCGTCGTGACATTGACGGGCGGCGGCAGCGGCAGCGGACTGGTCGTGAAGTCGCTGACCTTCATTTCGGGTGCCGTCAGCACGGTCACTGTGGATAACACCGCCGCCATCGGCTATACCAGCCCGGTCACGTTGACCGTGACCGGGGGCACGACGGCGGCAACCGTGACAGCCAACCTGCTCATCGCAGGCCTCGTTCCCACCAATCCGAACACGACCTACGCCACTGCTCCGGCCGTGACGGCCAACGGTGTGGCTCTCACCGCCAAATATACGGTCCAGCAATCCTATTCGCTGTCGCAGACGACCAACGTCGCGCAGGGCATCGGCATCTTCGTGCCGACCACGGCGAACGCCGATCACGTCAATTTCTATCAGACCACGCTGACCGGCTTCGTTCAGAAGGCGCTCGCGGGCTCCGTCAGCGCGGGCGACGGCGACGCGTTCGATTTCGCCAGCGGGCTCGGTGCCATCCTGCACGTGCGTCCCGAGCTCGTGCTGTCGAACCCGTCATCGTCGATCAATGCCGGCAACGTCACGGTCGCCAGCAACTGGAACCTCGGCGGCGTGAAGGGCCTGACAAACGCAACAGCATTCACGGCCGTGAACGGCACGTCGGTCGCCGCGAATACCGTCATCACCGACGTCGCCGGCAAGCTTCTCGCCAACTACACGAACTACACCGGGCAGCTCGTCGCCACGGCCAATACGCCGCTGGCTTATCGAACTGCTGCCGGGGAGCCCGGCGTCCTGACCGTGCGTGCGGTCAACGACGTCGCCGTCAAGGCGACCATCAGCGATGGCTTCTACGAGACACGGGACTACTTCGGTGGATCCGTTGCCGTGGCCGACCTGATCGCCAACAATCCGGCGCTGTCGGGCAAAGTGGCCGATTACAATACGACGGCCGCAGCGGATCTGATGTCGCGAGTCCAAGGCGTCAACAATGGCTCGTTCTCGATCAACCTGGTCGCGAGCGCGGCTTTCACCTCCAATCGCGACACGACGGTGAACCCATACGCGGTCACACCTGTGTGGGCGCTCACCGGCGCCTTGACCGGCAATGTCAATATCGACGGCCACGGGAACTATTTCTTGTCGGCGACGAAGCTGCTCATGATCCCGACATTGGTACGCACAGGAACCGGCAACATCTCGATTGCCGCGGCCGGCAATTTCCAGCTGCTCGATCAATTGGCTCCGGGTGCAGTCTATACCGCGGGCGCGGCGACAGCGACGCCCAGCGATTTCACGCCGTTGACGCTCCCGTCCAACTACAATTGCTACGGCTGTTCCAATGGAAGCGTGAACGTGCCGACCTGGGCCGCAGGCGGTGGTTCGGTGTCCATCAGCGCCGGGCAGTCGATCATCGGGGTGGAGACGCCGATCGACAATGCTGCGGGATCACAGACCGGAACGGCCTATCAGTATATGATGCAGCTGTGGAGCAATTGGTACTTCCATGGCGGCTGGGGCAATGGGACGTCGACACCATTCGCCAATTGCACCGGCGTGGCAAGCTGCCAAACCACAGCTTGGATCAACTACGCGTCGTTCTTCCAGGGCATCGGTTCGCTCGGGGGCGGCAACGCGACCCTGGTGGCGGGGAACGACATCAAGCAGATCGGGGTCTCGCTTCCCGAAACCCTGGTCGTCGCCGGTGGCCTCACCGCCAGCGATCCGGCGCACATGGTCACCTATGGCGGCGGCAACCTGTCGGTGCAGGCCGGCGGCAACCTTCTCAGCGGCGACTTCCTGGTCGGGCTCGGCAGCGGTCGGATCAAGGTCGGCGGCTCGATCAGTGCGGACCCCAACTCCGCGCTTTCGGCGACGATCCGGACCGGAAATTCGAACGCGACCGCCAAGGCGAGAACGACTTCGCCGACCGGTAAACCGCTTGATCTGATCCTCGGCGCGCAGAACGGATTCATCAGCGCGATGGCCGGCGGCAGCATCAACCTCCTGTCCGTCTATGATCCGGCGCAACTGCCCGTCGTTTCCAACGTCGCCCTGCCAGCAGCGTCCAATCTGGCGACGTCCTCCTGGATGGGCACGCCTTTCACCAGTTACGGGGCCCAGAGTGGCGTCTCGCTAACCAGCGTCTCCAGCGACATCACTCTCGCAACCGCGACTGCGGGCACATTGGTGCCCAAGGGCACCAACGTCTATGGAACCAGCGTTCCTGGGATTTACCCCGCCACCTTGGACGTCACGGCCCTCAGCGGATCCATCCTCGTCGGTGCCGTGGGGCAGAGCATCAATATCATCCCAATCCCGAGCTCCACCGGGACGGCTTCGGGAACGCTGTCGCTAATGGCGGCCCAGTCGATCAATATCGGTGCCGCCTCAGGGATCTCCATGCTGGATCTGGCGACCGGAGCGTCGAGCAGATACGTGCATAGCGCCGCCACCGGTCAAAGCTACATCAATCCGCTCGGGCAAACCTTTGCCGATCTGACCCAGGCGCTGCACGCCAATGACCCGGTGCCGGTGATCATCGCCGCGGGACAGGATATCACTATAGCGAGCACCGCCGCCATCGCGCTGATCAAGCCGGCCGCCATGACCGCGGGTAACAACATTCTGTCTGAATTAGCGATCAGGTCGGCTGTCGACGGTGTCCCGCAGACCAATGCCGGACTTGCGACCATCACCTTCCAGAACAACAATGTCAGCGACGTCACATCTCTGGTGGCGGGAAACTCCATCATCGGCGGTTCCTATGTTCTCTACGGTCCCGGCTCGTGGCTGATCCAGGCCGGGCGCAACATCGGTCCGCTCCGCCAGAGCCAGAACGGCTACGCGGGCCTGGTCGCGGCAGGCAATGGCACCAACTATGGCACCAATACGGATGTTCCGGGACAACTGGTCAAATACCTGCCGAACCAGAGCGCCGACATCTATGTGATGGCCGGCGTCAGGCCGCAGCACATCGACTACGCGGCAGTGATCGCCGAATATGTCGATCCGGCCCGGTCGGTCACCAGCGGGATCGATCTGTTGCGGCTCATCGCCGCCAGGCTCAACGACGGGATTGATCCGTCCAAGTCGTGGGACACAGCCACCCGCGCCAAGGCATGGAGCGACTTCAATGCGCTTGCCGTAGACAAACAGCACGGCTTGGTCGATCAGGCGCTGAGCGGCTATTTCGGCACCGGCGCGCGCGCCAACTATATCGCCTTCATCAACACCTATATCGCGCCGACGGCGCCGGATGTCGGCTTCGATTTCCTGGCCGACATCGCCGGCGTCCTTGGAATCACGAAGGACGCCGCGAGTGCGAGGTTCGCCACCATCGCCGCCGGACAGGATACGCCCAGCTTGCGCGAGAAGCTCGCCATCGTCAGCAGTTTCAACGACTTCCTCATCCGGGTCGGCAAGGATCGCAACGATCCGGCCAGCGCGTATGCCGGCGAGTATGGCCGCGCCTATGCTGCGATCTCGACCCTGTTCCCGGCGGCGCTCGGCTATACCGACAACCGCCCCGTCAACGGCGTCAACGGCGCAGCCAATCGCGTCGTGACAGGCACGATCTCGCTCGGCGGCTCGGTGCTCGAGACACAGATGGGCAGCGACATCAACATCCTGGTGCCCGGCGGCAACATCAATGTCGGCCGCAATGGAAGTGACCTGCTGAGTCCCATTCAGGAAGGAATTTTCACGCTCGCCGGCGGGACGATTCGCGGCTACAGCGACGGCACGATCCAGCTCGCGCAGAGCCGGGTCATGACCATGCAGGGCGGCGACATCGACCTGTTCTCCGCCAATGGCGACATCAACGCCGGGCAGGGCTCCAAGACCTATGCGGCCAGTCCGCCGCAGCAGACCATCTGCGACGCCAACGGCTATTGCTACCTCAATCCGACCGGATTGGTGACCGGCGCCGGCATCGCCGCGCTGGTCACGCGGATGGGGCAGGACCCGAGCCAGAGCGACGTCAACCTGTACGCGCCGACCGGCACCATCGACGCCGGCGCGGCCGGAATTCGCGTCGCCGGCAATCTCAGCCTCGGTGCCGCGCATATCCTCAACGCCTTCAACATCAACGTCCAGGGTGCGACGACAGGCCTTCCGACCGTCGCGCCGCCGCCGGTGGCGGCCTTGACCCTCGGCAACAACACGGCGGCCGCGCCGCAGAAGCTCGCGCCGTCGCAGCAGTCGTCCACTGATGCGCGGCCGTCGGTGATCATCGTCGAAGTGCTCGGCTATGGTGGCAGCGGCCAGGGCAGTTCCGGCACCGACACGCCTGCGCGCAACGGCGCAGGCCAGAGCGGCAACAACAGCGGCGCCATGGCGCCTCAGAGCGGTGGATCCAAGCCCGAGGCCTGCAAGGATGGCGCGGCGGAGTGCCGTCCACAGCCGTGAGCCGGCGTCATATGGCTCCGCGCGAGCAGGCCGGTAACGTCATGTCTTTTCGTCGCGCGGGTAAGCTGCGCTTCGATGAGACCGAGGGCGAGCGCCGCAGGTCGCCTTTTGTTGGCGCTGCGTCGACTCGACGACGACAGGGTCGGAAGGCCCCCGCGAGACAGTCCAGCTTGTGAAAGGTCCGCGGCGATGGCGCGGACGGCCGTCATCGCCGCGGTCCTAACTACCAGTGTCTTCCAGCGCCGGCGTCCAGGCCCGCACGGGAGGGCAAGGCAACAGGCGGGCGTCTGGCCGTGACGGTGCCCGCCGCTCCAGCGAACGATCGAGCTGGCCTGCGCAATGGAGCAGCGCCTCGCGCAACTCGACCTGAATCCGGCGGGTGGAAATCCGGTGCCGTCGGGCGATCTCGTGCACCGATAGCTCATCGACGAAGGTCGCGAAGACGATGTCGCGCTGACGTGCGGAGAGTTGCCCCAGCACACGGCTCAGTGCCGCCATTTCGGAGCGGGACTCTGCGATGCGGGCGGGATCAGGCGAATCGTCCGGAATCTCGAGCAGCGCGTCGATCTCCGATGTCGTGAGCCTGCGGCTCTCAGCCACGCGGCGGTTGGTTGCGAGATTGAGCGCGGTCCGGAACAGATAGGCGCGCGGACTCTGGATGACGCCGACGTCGTTGCCGCATTCCAGGCGCAGGAACGTATCCTGAAGCGCCTCGCCCGCCAGCTCGGTCGAACCTAATCGGCGGGCGAGCCGCCGCTTCAGTTCGTCATAGCCATCGATCAGCGCGCGCAGCAACGCCGCTCGGCCCGGATCCCGCATTTCTGAAACGCCCGCCCCTGGGTGACCTTTCGGAACACGCGGCCGCGAAGGTCTCGTCACTAACAAAGTACCGGCTCACAATGACTGACCCATGACATGTGTTGCAGCACGTGTCTCAAACACAGAGTTGTGCTCGCTCGCAGCCACCAAGGTTCCGGCGCACTGCTCGATCACCGAACGGTAGCGCGAGATTTTTCGAAGAAAGAGATTCGCTGAGACGCCGTGTCGATTGTCTCTCCCATGCAAGCCACCGATTGCAATGATGCGGGCGAGCTTTGTGGGATCGTCAATCCGTCCCCAATGATCGCACCGGTCGTGCCGGAGAGTGGATCGCTCGTCCGACTGATCGTTGCATCACGATGGGTCCTCCTCCCATCGATGATGACCTGCATCATTGTGCATCGAAGGCTCGCAATCCGACTGCAACCCCACGGAGATTTCCGATGACGACTCGTTCTTCGATCAGCCGCCTGCGCTGCACCGCTTCGGTGCTGGTGCTGTCGACCGCCGCGACCTTTGCCGCAGCGGTGCAGCCCGTCGCTGCCCAGACCGCCGTCTACGGCGGCGGCAGCACGCTGGTATCGCTCGCCATGCGTCAGGCGATGGACTGCTATAACGCGCAGACCGTGACCAGCGACGGCTACAGCTTCTCGACCGGCTTCAATGCGGCGACCCCGACTCCCGGATTGCTTCCCGCAACGCCGGACGGCGCCAATTGCAGCCAGCTCGGTGCGCTCGGAACGGTCGGTCTCTACGCCGCGGTCGGCTCCGGTGCCGGCCAGCGCGCCTTCATCACCAACGATCCGAAGCAGCTGCTGCGTGGCAGCGCGCCGTCGCTGTCGCTGCCGGCCGTGCCGCCGGTGTTCCTCGAGAGCAGCGTTCCGGCGCTCGCGACCTATCCCTATGCGCGCGTCGACTTCGGCGCCGGTGACTCGCCGCTTCCGAGCTCGCCGACGAACACGCCGAGCGTGACGGCCCTGACCAACTTCTCCTCGGTCAGCAACTGGCAGAACCAGACCACCATCACGGCCAGCAACGCATCCTCGGCAACGGCCTACAACGCTGCCGCATTCGGTCCGGCGATCCAGCTGCCTATGATCGAGGCGCCGGTCGCGATCGTCGTCAACACCAACGCCACCCCGACGGCCACGTGGACCATCAACTCGGCCGGCACCGCGGGCGCCCCCGGCTCGGCGATCCAGCTCTCGACCGCTCAGCTCTGCGCCATCTTCTCGGGCGAGGTGCGCGACTGGAGCTCCACCGCTGCCATCGCGGCGCTCGACAACGCCGGTCAGGCCCGCGTCCAGACCTTCATGGACGACAACACCGGCAACGGCGGCGCGGCTCAGGCCTATGTGTCGAACTCGCTGCCGATCCAGATCGCGTTCCGTTCCGACGGCTCCGGCACCAGCTTCATCCTCACCAACTTCCTCGCCAACAGCTGCCCGCAACTCGACGACACCGCTGGTTCGCACAACTACGCGAAGATCTTCACCGGCGTGGGCGTCACTTTCGCCAGCACGGTCGTCACGCTCAACGACCAGGTGACCGGTACGACCACGACCACCACGATCGCCGCCAAGACCAACGCGTCGGCCGCCAACCTGCCGTCGACGACCTTCGCCAACCTGATCGCCAACATCAAGGCCGTGAAGGGTGTGGACGTCTCGACCGGCGCCGGCGGCTGGCTCGCGGGCAACGGTACCGGCGAAGTCGCCGACACCGTCAACAGCAACGCGCAGGATGCCAACGGCAACTATCTGGGCGGCCGCATCGGCTATGTCAGCAACGACTTCGCCAAGCCCTACAACCCCGCCGCCAGCGCGCCGCTGTCGGCCAGCGTCCAGAACGATGATCAGCGTGCTCGTGGCGTCTATCACCCGGGTGACCTTGGGGAGAGCTTCGTTGCGCCGACCCCGGCATCGGCCGATAACGCTTTCAGGAGCGTTGCGGTCCCCACTGGCACAACCTATACGGCTTGGAATCTGTACAACCAACAGTATGCGGCCGGTGCAACGTTGGCCGATGGCGTGACGGTTGTTCCTGCCGACGGGAAAGTGAGCGGGGTGAACGTTGTCGGCAAGTCGCAGCTCGGTCTGCCGATCATCGCGGGTGCCTATCCCGTCACGGGCACGACCTTCGCCTATCTCTATAGCTGCTACAACACGGCGTCGGCCCCGACCCGCGTGGCGGACATCACCAACTTCCTGAATTGGTTCTATTCGAGCCAGGATGCGGCCAGCGTGCTGCAGAACAACGGCTTCAATGCTTTGAATAGCGCCTTTGTGACGGCGATCAGCTCGTCGTACCTGGCCTCAGGCAGCGGCACTGCCATCGCCGCCAGCTCGACCCAGGTCGACGGTTGCAGCACCGTCGCCGCTGGCGCCGGCGCTCAGTAAGGCAGCTGCAGGCGACGCGGGTCCCGTGCAGATCGCCCAGTCACGATCCTGAGCCGGGCGCCGTCATGGCGCCCGGTTTCGTTTTGTAGTTGCAGACTCCAAATTGCTGAACGCCTCTGACGTCGAGGCTCCGCGAGCGGCCCAAACGATCGCGCGGCGCCTCGACATCGGATCAATAACGCGATACCAGCTTGGCTATGCCAGGGAAGATGTCCGCGGGAAAGATCATGTGGCGCTCGGCGTCCCTCAGCCGGCCGGTTCATGATTTCGGCATGCGTGCTTGAATGGATTGAATTCGATGGCGCAGAGCGCGTGGTGGTCCAAGCACCTTGATGAGGAGTCGCAGCATCACGACTGGCGTGCGGCGGCCCCGGCAATCGGTCTGCGCTCGCTCGCAGCCGTTGCGATGACCGTGCCAGCCCTTCTGGCCGTCGGCGTGTATTGGCTGCGTCACACGCCGACCGGCACCGGAATGCACTCGAGTGACAACGTGATGCAGGTGCGGCTCGTCGCGTCGCCGGCGGCTGATGCCGCGCGGCCGGCCGTTACACCGACCGCGCCGGCCTTGTCTCCGGCCAGCGCTCCGGCTCAGGATCCGAAAGTCGTCGCTGCTGCAGTCGTGGCGGGGTCCGAGAGCGTGACGACCCGGGATTCAACAGCTTCGGGCCTGGTGTTGTCGCATCTGCCGGCCGCGCCGGCCTGGGACGCGCCTGTTCCTGGCTCGCCGCTGGCCGCCCAGCAGACCAAGCCTGACCAAAAGACGATGACCTTCGTTCGCACGGTCAAGTCGCACATCGCCCGCTTTCAATATTATCCTGAACGTGCCCAGCGCGATCGCATCCAGGGACAGGTCGGCCTTGTGCTCACGCTGCGACGTGACGGCACGGTCACCAACGTCCGCATCGCGTCGAGTTCCGGTTTTGCCTCTCTCGACGCTGCCGCCGTCGACACGGTGAAGAGGGCGCAGCCGCTGCCGAGCATTCCGGTGGAATTGCCCGGGCAGCTCAGCCTGGACTACACGATCGCGTTCGATCTGCCACAGTAGTTGGTCAACGGCGTCGCCATCTCTGGTCGTCACGTCACTGTCATTCTCCGCCGATAGGTACAACAGTGGGGTTGAGAACCGCCTGCAAATGCGGGCGGCGTCACGGGGCTGCGTTGGTGTCCTACTCGAACAGCAAATCGCTGCGTGATGTGCTCGCGGCGGACTATGAAAGTCTGGCCCGCCGCCTGACGCGCTGCCTCGGCTCGCCGGATGTCGCGCGCGAGGCGCTTCACGAAGCCTTCGTACGGGCGGATCGCGTCTCCGATGCCATCCCCGTTCGCAGTCCCGTCGACTATCTGTTCCGGATGGCGCTCAATTTGGCAAAGGATCACCGCAAGAGCGAGCGCCGGCTGCTGAACGCCTCGGAAATCGAAGCGATCATGGCTCTGCCCGACGAGCGGCCGGGACCTGCAGCCGAGGTCGAGGCTCGCTTCGAACTCGAACAATTCGAAAAGGCGCTTGCGGAGTTGCCGCCGCGAAAGCGCGACGTCTTCATCTGTGCTCACCTCGAGTTGATGCCGCATCGTGAGATCGCCCAGCGTTTCAGCATCAACGTACGCACCGTCGAATTCGATCTGCAGCATGCCATGGAGCATCTCGGCCGCCGGCTCGGGCGCAAGGTGGTCCGCCGATTCGGTCCTCGCGCCGTCTCTCAATCCAGCAATCGCAGCTAGCGCGGCGCGATCGAGCGAGAAGGGAGCTTGCTGCATTCCGGCTTTGTACGCTATTCAGCGGTGCACCAGCGCCCGGATAGAACTGCGGCTCCGCCGATATCGAGATTGACGCGTGCGAAGTATTCGATTTTCCCTTTCGGTCCAGCGCTATACGAATCGTCTATCAGATGACCGCAGGGCGTTGCCATGAGGGAACCGTCCTTCGGCCGCCGAAACGAGCGAGCCTCATCTTGATCGCAGGCGACGACAGCCAGTCGGACATGGATCAGACCCTTCGTCAGGCTTTGGCATGGGTGATCCGTCTTCATTCCGGGGAGGCAACCTCGGACGATGCTACTGCGTTGACGTCGTGGCGACAGCGAAGCCCTGAGCACGAAGCCGCGTTTCGGCAGGCGGTCACGCTATGGCGCGGCTTTGGCGACGCCACCCGCAAGCTCGCTGGCGATGCTGCGTTCGTCAAAGCAGCTTCGCGCCCGGAGCCGATGCCTCGTGCTGGTCTCGGCCGCCGCGCGCTGATCGGCGGAGCGATTGCGGCTGCAGCTTCAGTGGCCGGCGGCTATCTGGCGCTCCGTCCGCCGTTGGATCTCTGGCCGTCGCTGCAGGAACTGTCCGCCGACATGCGGACGGCCAAGGGCGAGCGGCGCAGCGTTGCGCTGGCGAGTGACGCCTCCCTGGTGCTCAACACCCAGACCAGCATCGCCTTGCGACCCGCGGATGGGCCACGGCGGTTCGAACTCATTTCGGGAGAGACCGCGGTGCAGTGCGGATCGACCGCACGGGACCCGGTCGTCATCGATGCTGCAGGCGGTCAGATTACGGCGTCGCAGGCCGACTTCAACCTGAAGTGCCTCGATGGTCTCGTGACCGTCTCGTGTCTCGACGGCAGCGTCGATGTTGCGTGCAAGAGCCGTGTCGTCAAGCTCGTCAAAGCTCAGCAGATTTCCTACTCGGGCGACAAAGGGCTTGGCTCGACCTCGCGGCTGGATCTCGACACGGCCAAGGCCTGGCAGAATGGCCTTCTGATCGTGCGCGATTGGCCGGTCAGTCGCCTGGTCACCGAGATCAACCGCTATCGCCCAGGCAAGATCGTGGTCCTGGACGAGCAACTCGGGCGGCGCATGATTTCCGGGACGTTTCATCTCGACCGCCTGGATGATTTCATCAGCCAGGCCGAGAACCTGTTCGGAGCCAAGGCACGCTCGCTGCCGGGCGGTCTCGTTCTGCTGAGCTGATATCTCCTCACGGAGCGTGACGGCGCTGGATCGCCGTAGCTTCAGAACTACAAATGTAGCGCACGGACTACGCCGGAGGCGCTTGCCCGGCGGCTCATCGCGGTCGTTCTGCGAACGGATTGACAGTCTGCGAATCGGCTCGGTCGAACTCGGCATTCGTTAAAATTCCGATTCAGTCTCTTGAGGGGCCGGTCGTCTTTCCTGCTGAGGCACCATGCTCGCGGCTTCCTGCCGTGGCGTCATGGGCGTGCCCGAAGGTGAGCGGAAGTCCGTGCGGGTCAGAATTGGTTACGAGCGTGGCAGGCGCTCGCCTTCGCGGCCGGCATGGATCGGCTCGGTGGCCATGCTCCTGTCGGTGGCAGCTTTTGCAGGCGGCAGCGTCGCGCCGGTTCGGGCCGAGGCTGCGGCAGCACAGCAGCCGCCGACTGGCGCAGCCCTGGCCAAGCCGGCGGCTGGTCCGCTACAGCGCTTCGATATCGATGATTTCGCCGTCCAAGGCGCCGAGAAGCTGGCACAGGTCGACCTCGAAGAGGCTATCTATCCTTTCCTTGGTCCGAACAAGACGGCAGACGATGTCGAGAAGGCGCGCGCGGCGCTGGAGAAGGCCTATCACGACAAGGGGTTTCAGACCGTCTCGGTCGAGGTCCCACCCCAGAATCCGTCGAATAAGGTCGTCATTCTCAAGGTGAGAGAGCTCAAGGTCGGCCGGCTCCGCGTCAAGAACTCGCGCTACTTCGATACTGACAAGATCAAGGACGGGGCGCCTTCGCTCAAGGAGGGCACCGTCCCGAACTTCAACGACCTCACCAAGGATATCTACGCGCTCAACCAATGGCCGGATCGCCGGGTGACGCCGGCACTGCGCGCCGGCGTTGCGCCTGGAACTGTCGATGTTGACCTCACCGTCGAGGATAAGGCGCCGATTCACGGCAGCCTCGAAGTCAACAACCGTCGTTCCGGCGATACGACCGCGACCAGGGCGATCGCCACGGTTCACTACGACAATCTCTGGCAGCTCGGGCACTCCCTGACGCTCAGCTATCAGGTCGCGCCGCAGCGTCCGAAGGACACGGAAGTGTTTTCCGCCTCCTATCTGGCGCGCCTGCCGGTCGATTGGCTGGCGTTGCTGGCTTACGCCGTGAAGTCGAACAGCGACGTCGCCACGGTCGGCGGCACTAACATCGTTGGCCCCGGCCAGATCGTGGGTACGCGTGCGGTCATGACGCTGCCGGGCCGCGATGGGTTCACGCAGACGCTGTCGGCCGGCGTCGACTACAAGCATTTCTTCCAGCTCGTCTCCCTGAACGGCGGCGGTTTCGCGTCCCCGGTCACGTATTTCCCTGCCGTGGCCAGCTATACGGCAACCTTCCAGGGCGAGAAGTTTACGACGCAGTTCAACGCATCGCTGACGTCCAATCTGCGGCCGCTGTCGAGTGATCATGTCGCGTTCGACAACAAGCGCTATGCGGCGTCCGCGAGCTTCACGCATGTGAACGTCGACGTTTCGCACACCCAGGAGCTGCCCGAAGGCTATCTGCTTTGGGGCAGGCTGCAGGGACAGAAGGCGGATGGGCCACTGGTCTCGAGCGAGCAGATCAGCGCCGGCGGCCTCGACACCGTGCGCGGCTATCTGGAATCGGAAGCACTGGGCGACGACGGCATCATCGGCAATATCGAACTGCGCAGCCCCGACATCGGCGCGATGCTGCAGAAGCAGATGAAGGACGAGACCGGGCAGGGCGCGCCGCGCTTTACCACCTTCAACGAGACGCGGCTGTTCCTGTTTGCCGATGCCGGTCTGGTTCACACCCAGCGCACGCTGCCGGATCAGACGTCGCAAACGGACCTCTGGAGCTATGGCGTCGGCACCCGCTTCAAGATGTTCAACGCATTCAATGGTGTGTTCGCGCTGTCGGTCCCGATGACCAACCAAACCTATACCCGCGCGGGCAATCCGCGCCTCAATGTCCGGCTCTGGGGCGAATTCTGATGATCATGGAACGCGAGGACAGGCGAGCGAGCTGCTGTGGGAGAGTTGCGAAGCGCGTCGCCGCGAGGCTGTTCGGTGTGGTCGCCGCATTGGCGATTCTGTCGTCGCCGGCAAGTGCCTGGTGGAACGACGAGTGGCAGCTGCGCAAGAAGATCGGCATCGATGCGAGTGCTGCCGGCGCCAACATCACCGATCCGATCGGCACGACGCCTGTCCTGGTGAGGCTGCATCCCGGCAACTTCCGGTTCAGCGCTACCAAGGACGACGGCAGCGATCTCCGTTTCGTCGCCGGCGACGACAAGACCCCGCTGAAGCACCACATCGAAAAATATGACGCGCTCCTGGGCGAAGCGCTGGTCTGGGTCTCGGTGCCGAGCCTGCCGTCGGGCGCCAAGACGGAGATCTGGCTCTACTACGGCAACAAAAAAGCTGTGCCTGCTGCGGATGCCAAGGGCAGCTACGATCCCGATTTTGCCCTCGTGTACCATCTGGCGGAGCGGGGCACGCCTGCGTTGGACTCCACGGTCTGGGGCAACAACGCGCAAAGCGTCGGACAACCGGCGGAGGGCTCCCTGATCGGGACGGGCCTTCGGCTGGACGGGCGCACGCCTCTCATGCTGCCGTCATCATCGTCGCTGGCGACGGCCGCCGATGCCGGCTGGACGTTCTCGCTGTGGATCAAGCCGGCGACGCTGCAGCCCAATGCAGCGCTGTTCAGCCGCCGCAACGGCGGCAGCGGCATCGTGATCGGCCTCGACAATGGCGCGCCATTCGTAGAGATGACCAATGCCGGCTCCGCGCAGCGGACTTCGGCAGGTGCGGCGATCGCTCCGGCGAGCTGGCATCATCTGGCCGTCGTTGCAGCCGGCGGCAGGATCTCGCTCTATCTCGACGGCAATGCCTACGCAGCGCTTGATGCGAGTCTGCCAGAGCTCGACACCACCGCGCAGATCGGTGGCGGCGATGCCGCGGCGGCCAGCCAGGCTGCCGCTCAACCGGCTTCCGCTGCGGCACCCGGTGATGCGGCCTCGGCGGATGCGAATGGTGTGCCGGAAAGTACCAATGATGCTACCGTCGCGGCGAGCCCGACGTTTGCGGGATTCGTCGGCGACGTCGACGAGATCCAGATCAGCAAGGTCGCGCGCCCGGCAGGTTTCATCCGCATCGCTGCGATCGGTCAGGGGCTGGATCAAGGCAAGCTCGTCACGTTCAGCGTCGACGAGGAGACGGCAAGCTGGCTGTCCGGCTATTTCGCGGTCATTCTGAAGTCGGTCACGCTCGACGGATGGGTGGTGATCGGAATCCTGCTGGTCATGGCCGCGATCAGCTGGATGGTTATGTTCGATCGCGCCTCTTACTTGAGGCATCAGGCGAAGGCCAATGCACGCTTCCTGAAGGTCTATCGCGATCCGAAGTTCGACCTCGCCATCTTCGGCAGTGGTGATGCCGAGGCCGTCGCGTCGCTCGCGGGCGGCATCGGCAAGCGCGATACGATCGTGCTGCGGTCATCGTCGCTCTATCGTATCTATCGCATTGCAGCCGACGAGATCCAGCGACGTTCGGCCCGAAACGCCCAGCCTTACCTTTCCGCCACGTCGATGGCCGCGATCCGTGCTGCTCTCGACGGCGGCGTCGTCAGGGAGATCCAGCGCCTGAACCGGCTCATGGTGATGTTGACGATCGCGATCTCGGGAGGACCGTTCCTCGGTCTGCTCGGAACGGTCGTTGGTGTCATGATCACCTTCGCTGCGATTGCGGCGAGCGGTGACGTCAACGTCAACGCCATCGCGCCCGGCATTGCCGCGGCGCTGGTCGCCACCGTCGCGGGGCTCGGCGTCGCGATCCCGGCCTTGTTCGGCTACAACTACCTCATCTCACGGATCAAGGATCTCACCGGCGACATCCAGGTGTTCGTCGACGAATTGGTGACGCGGCTCGCGGAGCTTCATTCCGCGGATCAGCCGGATCCGGTCGAGCGCCGCATGGCGGCGGAGTAGCGCCATGCAGATCAATACCGACTCCAAGCCCTATGACGACATCAACATCACGCCGATGTTGGACCTCGCCTACGTGCTGCTCGTCATCTTCATTATCATGACGACGGCGACGGTGCAGGGGCAGAAGGTCAATCTGCCGAAAGCGTCGGCGGCGCCGAGCCTCGCGACGCAGACGACCAAGGCGATCACCGTGGCCAACGACGGCAAGATCTTCCTCGACACCATTCCGGTGACCTTGCCGGAGCTCGAGCAGCGCCTGATCCAGCAGAAGGCATTGACGCCGGAATTTCCGGTGGTGCTGCGCGGTGATGCGCAAGCGCAATATCAGAGCGTGATGGACGTGCTCGACCTGCTGGGCCGCATCGGCCTGACCCAGGTCGGGCTTGCGACCAAGCCGTTGGTGAAGTGATCGAGGTGGACCAGATCATGCGCAAACGGCCTCCGCATCATCCGCCTGGTTCGCATCGCCCTGAAGCTGGCGTGCTCGTGCACATGCGTGAGCTCATCCTGCGGCGGCGGATGCAATTGCTGCCAGCGCGGCCTGAAGGGGAGACGGCGCTGAGTGAATGCGACGAGTCTGCTGCTGTGCTGCCGTTTCCGGTCCGGAGCGAAGCGCTGCTCGCCAGCCTGGTGCCGACACTGCGCGGCCTCTACGTCAGTGGAGAGGATGAGAGCGACCCGTTTCTGATGACCATGTCGCACGGTCCGCGGCCGCGATTGTCGATCGATCGCGACGCCTATGTCGAGCTTCGGCACCAGCCCGAGGCGTTCCTCCTGAAGATCGCCGCCGCGCCGGATTCGAAGATCACGTTCGAAACGCCGGATTTCACAACGCTGGTGAAGTTCGTGCTGCAGTACATGGCCGAGCGTCATGGTGAGCCCAGGCCGGGCGGGAGCTTGTCGTGAGCAAGCTCGAGAGCGGCTGTCAAGCAGCGGCCGAGCCGGCGCGAGCCGGTGCCCAACCAAGCCGGTTGCGCTCGTCGCTGAGTCTGACCGCAAAGATCATGGCGATCGCATTGCCGTTGGGCGGTGTCGCCTATTGGGTTCTCGCCCAGCGCGATCAGCCGCCTCCGCCGCGTCAGGTTCACGAGATCACGCTGCTCAACATCACGCCGCCGCCTCCACCGCCTCCGCCCCCGAAGGTGGCACCGCCGGTCGAGCAGAGGATGATCGAGCAGCAGAAGATGGCGGAGCCGGAATTCAAAGAGGACAAGCCGCTCGACAAGCCGCAGGACAAGCCGGTCAAGGACGCCAAGGACGATCAGCCGCCGGGCCCGCTGTCGCTCGACGCCAAGGCGACCGGCCCCGGCGATCTGTTCGGTCTCGGCGGCAAGCCCGGCGGCAGCCCCTATGGCGGCGGCGGAGGCGGCGGCGGGAGCCGCTGGGGATGGTACGCCTCGATCATTCAGCAGCAGATCGAGGCGGCACTGCGCGCCAACGACAAGACCAAGAAGGCGGTCATCAGAGTGCAGATCAGCCTTTGGGCCGACAGCTCCGGACGCGTCAGCCGCGTCCAGCTGCTCTCGTCAACGGGGGACGCTGCGTTGGATCAGGCGCTGCGCGACGACGTTCTCGGCAGTCTGACGCTGCGCCAACCGCCGCCGAAGGACATGCCGATGCCGATCGTGACACGCGTCACGGCGAGCCGGCCGAGCTGATTTCCGTCAAACACGACGAACTAAAAGGACTGGGGACGATGTTCGAGACTTTTCCAAATGCACGCCGATGTGCGCTTCTGATTGCCGCCTCGCTCGCGGTGGCCGGTAGTGCCGCTCCGGCATTTGGCCAGACTTCCGATCAGGCCACAGCATCCGAGAAGAAGTCGGGCTCGACCAAACCGAGATTGTCCGATGCCCGTCCGACCTCGCCGAACGCCACGATCAATCTCGTCCATCTCCTGGTCAAGCAGGGCGTCCTCACCGAGGACCAGGCGGCGGGGCTGATCAAGCAGGCCGACGACGAAGCCTACATCGCGCGCCAGGCGGCGAAGAACGCGTCGACCAGAGCCGAGGAAGCCGCCAAGGCTGCCAATGCCGCGGCGGCGGCGACCGAGCCGAACGGGACGCGGCACGTCACCTACGTGCCGGAAGTCGTCAAGCGGCAGCTGCGTGAGGACATCAAGCGCGAGGTGATGGCGAAGGCCGAGCACGAGAACTGGGCGTCTCCGGGCAAATACCCGGAATGGGCGCAGCGCATCCGCTTCTACGGGGATATTCGTGCCCGCTACCAGGGCAGCTTCTTCCCGACCGGGAATGATCAGCTCGATGCGTTCAACTTCAACACCGTGAACACAGGCTCTCCGTACGACATGGCGAGTGCCTACAATCTGCCGACTTACAACGCCTCCAAGAACCGCAACCAGGTCAAGCTTCGCGCGCGCCTCGGAATGGAGGCGGATCTCACTAACGGCTTCTATGCTGGACTCCGCATTGCCACGGGAGAGTCGAATTCTCCGGTTTCGACGAACCAGACAATGGGCGGCGGTGGTTCGAATTTTTCCAAGTTCGGGCTGTGGCTCGATCGGGGTTACCTGACCTATCAGGCATGGGACCGGGACCTGGTTGCGTCGGTCGGACGTTTCGATAATCCGTTCTGGTCGCCGACCGATCTCGTCTGGCATCGCGATCTCGGTTTCGACGGCTTTGCGCTACAGGGCAAATATCGCGTGTCCGAGAGCTTCACGCCGTTCGGCGTGATCGGCGCCTTTCCGATCTTCAACACCGACTTCAACGCTGGTACCAATCTGACGCAGCTGGACTCCAAGTTTGCAAGTCACGACAAGTGGCTGTTCGGCGCGCAGGGCGGCTTTGCGTCGCGTTTTGATCCACTGCACGAATTCCGGGTCGCCGCTGCATTCTACGATTTCGAGAACGTGCAGGGCCAGCCTTCCGAGCCTTGCTACGTTCAGTCGAGCTCGGATGTCTGCAACACGGACCAGACGCGGCCATTGTTCGCCCAAAAGGGAAACACCTACACTTTGCTGCGCAACTTCCAGGTGGGCTCCTGGAATAATTACGGCACGACGGGTCTCTATCAATATTTCGGTCTGCTGCAGAAATACCGGCCGCTGACGGTGAGCGCATCGGTCGATCTCGGCGACTTTCATCCCTATCACATCGTGATCGATGGCGAGTTCGTCTGGAATACGGCCTTTAATCGGGCGCTCACTGCCGCCGGCACCGGCCTCGCCGCAAGCACCGGCATCACGGCGCCCGGCATGGCGCTAAACAATCGCGCAGCCACGTCGAACGGACAGACCATCGGCCCGTTCAATGGCGGTGATAAAGGATGGATGACACGTGTTACGGTCGGCAACAAGGAGATCAAGCAGCTCGGCGACTGGAATGTCCACGCCGGCTACAAATATTTGGAGTCCGACGCCACGCTCGATGCGTTCGTCGATTCCGATTTTGGTCTCGGTGGCACCAATCTCAAGGGCTATTTCCTCGGCGGCAGCTACGGTCTCAGCCCGAATGTCTGGGCCTCGCTGCGCTGGATGAGTGCCAATAGCATCGGGGGCGCGCCCTACGCGGTCGACGTGCTGCTCGTCGACCTTAACGCGAAGTTCTGACCCATGCGCAAACGTTGGATCGTCCACAGCATCGCAGCTATCGCCTGCATGCAGGTGAGCCTCGCATACGCCGCCGACAGCGACGCCGACAAGCTGCGCGAGGCGTTGCGCGCGGCCACCATGCAGACGCGCCAGTTGGAGGACCAGCGCGCCGCGCTGCAGGCGAAGCTTGCCGACGCCGACAAGGAGAAGGCCGCCGCCAAGGTCCAGATCGAGGCTGCGAAGGCCGAGACCCGCAGGGTCGAGAAGCGCGAGCGCGAGATGACGGAGGAGTTCAACCGCCGCCTCGCGGAGCGCGACGAGACCCTGGACAAATGGAAGGCCGCCTATGAGGAGGCGGCCAGCGTCGCCCGCGATCGCGACGCGGCGCGCGCCAAGTTCGAGGCTGACGCCAAAGCGTACAAGGCATCGACCGACAGCTGTGTTGCCAAGAACACGCAACTGATCAAGCACGGCCAGGATCTGCTGCAGCGTTATCAAAGTGTCACCATCGGCGACACAATCGTGGCGCGTGAGCCCGTCCTCCGCTTTCGGCGGGTCGAAATCCAGAACGCGATCCAAGATCTCCAAGACAAGATCCTCGACCAGAAGGCAGCACCATGAGCTCTTCATCGTTCGGCAGCACAGTCCGGCTGCGATCGTTCCAGGTTTCCATGCTCGCCGCGGCGCTGGCCTGCGCCCCCTTGGTGGCTTCGGCGCAGACCGCCCCACCGCGTCCTGCTGCGCCGGCCGTCAAGCCGAAGCCGTCAGCACCGGTGGCGGCCACGGCCGCGCAACCTCCGGCCTCGACGCCGGTGCAGAGCGTCGCATCCGGCAAGGGCACGGGAGGCGATGACGTCATCGCGCGCGTGGGTGGCACCAACGTCTCCGCCGACGAGATCCGCGGCTATGTCGCCGCGCTCGGGCCGCGCGAACGCGCTGCGTTCGGACAGGATCCGGGCCTGCTCAGCCAGGCCGTTCGCATGATGCTGGCCAATCGGATTGTGCTGCAGGAGGTCGTCGCCAAGAAGTGGGATCAGCAGCCGAACATCGCCGAACAGCTTGACCGCGTGCGCGAGAACGCCGTGGTGGAGCTGTATCTGCAGTCGGTGTCGACACCTCCCGCCGGCTTTCCCAGCGAGGACGAGCTGCAGAAGGTCTATGATGCCAACCGTGCCGCCCTGCTGATGCCGCGCCAGTTCCAGCTGGCGCAGATCTTCGTGCCGCTGACAAAGGATTCCGACAAGGCGGCCGAGGACAAGAGCAAGAAGACGATCGAGGACATTCAGCGTAAGCTGAAAGCGCCGGGCGCCGATTTCGCGGCCCTCGCCAACGACACCAGCGAGGTCAAGAATGGCGGCGATTTGGGCTGGATCGTCGAGAGCCAGATCCGGCCGGAGATCCGCACCAGCGTGATGGAGCTCGCCAAGGGCGCCGTGTCGGAGCCGATCAAGCTCGACGATGGCTGGCACATCCTCAAGCTGGTGGACACCAAGGCGTCCTACACGCGGACTTTGCCCGAGGTCCGTGATGCGCTCGTGCAGCAGATCCGCAACGAGCGCGCGAGCGCGCTGCGGCGCGCCTATCTCGCCGAACTCGTGAAGCAGCATCCGCCTGTCATCAACGAGCTCGCGCTGTCCAATCTGCTCAGCGAGCAGGTCTCGGCGGCGAGATAGCGCCGCTATGTCTTCTCGCGCTGCCGGCACGCCGGCCGTCCTCTCGTTTCTTCGCCGGAGCTTCTGATGTCCGACACCATCATCGACAGGCTGCCCCTCGATCAGCTGCGCGAGCAGTTCCAGCACGCGGGCTACCGCGTCGAAACACTGACCGATCCCGCCGCGAACGTGTCCTATCTGCGGTCCGCGACCAACGGGATCGCATTCGACATTCGTCCCGGCAATATGGTGCCCGGCGACGAGCAGGTCTTCGTCGATGTCGCGCTGACTGCGGTCCTGCATGTGCAGGGTGAGATGCCGCTCGATCTCGTCAATCGCTGGAACGCGACGCGCCGCTTTGCGCGCCTGCAATTCAGCCCGCCCTTCCTGGCTTTGTCGCTGGACATCTCCCTGGCGGGCGGCGTTTCGCCGGACCATGTACGCGGACAGATCGAGATCTGGGATCAGCTCGTGCAGCAGCTGGTGTCTTTCCTCCGTGAGGAGATCTCAGCCCTTGCCAAGCCGAAGCAGGCCGACGATGCCCAGATGGCGACGACGACCGCGTCCGCAAACGGCCACATCGCTGATGCGGGTCCGGCTCGTCCAGTGCAGTAGCGCGCGCATGGGGGACAGCGTGAGCATCGATCCTGGTAGGCCAAACGCGGCCATACCGTGCGACCGCCGCAGGGGTGTGCTCGCAGCCGTCGCGATTGCACTGGCGGGGGCCGTCTCGGCCGTCCCGTTGCACGCGGAGCCGGCTGCGGAGGATCGCGCCACTCGCGAGAGTGATGCTGGCTCTGGAGCAACGCTGAACGTTGTCGCCAGGCCGCCAGTGGCTTCTGCACTCGCAAAGCCAGGATCATCCTCGTCTCCTTCCCTCGGCACGTCTTCGAATGCAGGTCAGTCAGACGCACTCGGCACCTATCGGGCGTTGATCACCAAGGAGGCTCGGAACTCAACACTTGCGCCGGAGATTGCCGAGGCGGTCATGGCCGTGGAGAGCGGCTACAACCCCGACGCGATCGGCGGCTCCGGCGAGATCGGCCTGATGCAGATCATGCCGTCGACGGCGCGGATGCTGGGGTTTATCGGTAGCAATGCCGAGCTCGCGGTGCCCGAGACCAACATTCACTATGGTGTGCTTTACCTGGCCCAGGCTTGGCGTCTCGCCGGCGGCGATCTCTGTACTGCCACGATGAAATATCGCGCCGGTCATGGCGAGACGCGGTTCTCCTATCTGTCGGTCAACTACTGCCTGGCGGTGCGGGCCAAGCTCGCCGCCCGCGGCTTCGCCGTGACCGGCGAGGTTCCGACGGCGACCTTCGGAGCGCCCGGCAGCGCCGGTTCGAGCAGCGTTGTGCGCGCTGCAGGCGCCTGTGGCCGCCGCTGTCTCATCGGACCGGCGACGGTCGGCCGTGTCGATTTGGCATCCCTCAATGCGAGACTCAGCACGCTAGTCGTGCAGGCGCGCGCGGGCAGGTGACAACCCATGCTGTTCTTGAGCCGATGGCCCATCCCGGCAATGACAACCGTTCCTGCCGTGATGTTGCTCCTCGTCAGCGGGCCTTCCATCGCTGCCGAGCCGCAACTTCTTCCGCCGGTGACGGTGGACCTGCCTGATCGCCCGCCAGCGAGTCCGCTGTTGCCGGGATCAGGGGACGCGGCCGCGGCTCCAGTGCTGGGTGGTCGCATGGCGACGTCTGGCGACAAACCCGAGCGCTGCACGGGCAATGCATCGGCACAGCCTCGCACGTTCGGCTGCATCAACGAGAGCCTCAGGCGCAAGGTGGACGCCGTGAACCCCGCCGAAAACCAGACGCCGATCGACGCGAGATCATCCGATCTCAAAGTCGGCACCGTGAACATTCCCGCGGTACGGCAGCAGTATGGAGCCAATTTCGGACGCTCGGTCGTGCCGTATCGGCCTACGGCGGTGTTTCCTTCGGGCTTGGGGCGACGCTGAGCGGGCGTCGGACGTTCCACGCCCGACATGTCTGCCGCAAGTGCCTCTCGTCAGGGGGCTGCAGAGTCGAGTCTTCGCGAAAATTGGGTTCCACTCTGCGCGAAGCTGCTTCAGTCTAGCTCGCTTATTCCGACCCGGCCTCTCTCAGCGGAAGGCCCATCTCGGCGGCGCGCTGCTTGCGATCTTGCCGGAGGAATTCATTCTCTCGCGCTTCAAATTTAGCGAGTTCGTCGCGCAACGTCTTCAGGAAACGATCGCGCTTGGTCAGGACAATTGAGAGTTGGGTGGACTCCATCGGACCTCGCTCCGGACCTCCGTACCCCACTATTACAAATTTATGAATAGCTGGCAACGACCAACGTTGAGGCTCGTCATCGGACATTCGATCACTCCGGTTCGCGGTACGGCCTGAGCAAGCGCGACGTCGTCTGCAACCTGAACTTCTTCATGAACGTGCCGATCGAGACTTCCGGCAATTCACTGTGCTCGACGGCCCCTCGATACCGGGAACAGTGTCGACGTGACCGCGGAGATCACGTCGTAGAACCTGCGTCGCGTGTGGCTCCAGCACGCTGCGAGCGTGATGCCCTCCTTATCGGCCCGCTGCTCGAAGCCAGCGTATCCATCGACATGCAGGATGCCCTTGAAGGCAGCAAGATGTGCGGCTGGACGTTCGGCTTTGCGGTCCGGCGCGAACAGATAGATGGCTGCCGGAGGTTCGGGTCCGCTCCACGGCCGTTGCTCGCGGGCATAGATCCAGAGCCGCCCCCGTCTTGGTTCGTCCGCGGCCAGGATCGAGTACTGGGATCGGCGTGTCATCGGCGAACAGATGGTTGGAGGCGAACACGTTCTTGCAAAGTCGCTCGTGCAAAGCCTCGAGCCACCAGCATGCACCACCAGCCCAGCCAGTCAGCGTCGAGCGGCGGAGATCGATACCATGACGGTGGAAGATCTGCGACTGCCGATAGAGCGGAAGGTGATCGCAGTATTTGCTGATCAACACGTGCGCGAGCAGCGCGGGGGGCGCCAGGCCGCCAGCGATCAACCAGTCCGGCGCGCCGGCTTGCACGACCTTGTTGCCGGCTCGGCAGGCGTACTTCGGACGGGGTAGTGCGCACGACGCGAAGCTGCGCCGGGACCCAATCCAGCATCTCACTGACACTCTCGCCGATCATATGAAGAGTACCTCCACAGCAGCTGCAGAGTCTGCTGTCGACGTCGAGGAGAACATCTTTTCTCTGCAGGTGATCTGGCAGCGTGCGACGTCGCGGTGGTGCTTTGGTTTCCGGAGCGAGCCTTGGTTGCGCTTCCTCGACGCGGCCGATGTCGCTGTCAAGGTCCTCAAGACCGAGCGTAAGCTGGTCGGGATCGAAGCGCTCGGAGCTGCGTCCGAACTGCATTCGCTGCAGCTGTTTGATGATTGGGCAACACGACACGGCGAGCTTGGAGCGTTTCTTATTCGCGATGCCGAACTGCGCGCGCCAGCGGAACAGCAGCCTGGTGACGATGCCGTGCTTGCGCGCGAGGGCAGAGACCTTGCGCCTGGTAGCTCGGTTTCCCTGGCGATCCCGAGCGTTTCCTCGCCGCTGAAGAAAGCGTCGAACCGGTGCCGGCGGCGCTGCCGGATCGCCGATTTCGGCAGCCGTCAAGCGGCGTTCGGGCTGTGAGTTCCTAGCACTAGTGCTAACGGCCGGACGGGCGGAGGGATGAAGATGGGCGCGCCAGTCGATCGTGACCTCGCCGGTGGCCAGTCGGTCGCGCCATTTGCGCAGCGAATGCGGCGACAACTGCATCGCCGCAGCGTAGGCGCGGAGCTCCATTCCGCTCCAGTTCAGTGCCTCGACATGCATCGCCCAGAATGCCTGGGACGCCCGATTGCGCACATCCGAGGTGACCGTGAACCTGCGCTGCTTCTGCTTTCGGAGCGCCTTTCTTCGCTCTTCCCGGGCGCGCTCGCGGCGCAATTCCGTCTGATATTTCTCGAGCTTAAGCGCAGTCTCGTTGCCGGCCAGCCGCTTCAGCCAACGCCGCAACGTGTTCTCGGTCAGACGTTGTTGCTGGCAGTATTTGCGGATCCCGAGACCGCTCCGACGCCACGCTTCGATGTGCAGCGACCACCACTCGCGGCGCGCTTTGTTCTCGAAATGTTTGGATCCCACCGGAAATTCTCCACAGTAGCAGAGAGACCGAAATGGAACGACAACACACGAGGGGGAAGGCGTGCAGAGACCGGACGGTTACCTGCCGACGGTCGATCGCAAGATAAAAGCGGCTCGCCGGTCGAACAGCAAGCCATTGACTTGGCTTGCGTTCAACCGTGCCGGTCGGTCGGAGGGCGTGCCGCGATTGAGAGTTTTCCCAGCAAACTCAAAGATCATTTCAGCACTGCTCGTGCTGTAGCGAACTCTGGCGAAGACTCGGATCATTCCGCGCCAAGGGCAGAATCCGCTACGCGGTCTGCGCCGGCGGATGAAGCCGTATTGCGGCCTTGGCGCCTGCGAGTCTGCGCTGACGCATTCCACCCAGGGCTGGGGGAAGGCTGTCTTAGACGATGAATCGGATCGCGCATCAGGCGGTGTCGTTGTTGCCGCCTTCGGCCTGCTGTGTGTTCGCATTGACCTCCGATCCCTGTCGCTCCAGCCAGAAACCAGGTGCCTGGTACCAGACCCGTTCGGACTCGGCGGATGATGGAAAGCCACGGTGGAGTGCTTGGATCGGAACATTCATCATCGGCGAGTTCGCGAGGGCGCTCTTCAGCCGGCCGCCAGCGTCCTCATCGCGGCCGTTTATACAGGAGTAGATGCTGACTCCGCCGATCGACGCGGCTTCGAAGGAGGCACCGCGGCGGACCACGCGCAGCAGGAAGCCGGACCAATCTTCGCTGGTCAGCGGGAGCAGCAGCCGACCGTTGTCGGCGAGGCCATCCAGCCATTGCGGAGCGGGGTGCGTGCAGCCTGCGAACACGATCACGACGTTATGGTCGCTCGCGCCGGCATGGAAATCCCGGCCGTCGCCCGAGATCACCTGGACCTGCGGCCAGCCGTTGAGGTTGGCGTGGGCTCGAGCGGCGAGAGCCGGGTCGACTTCGACCGCCGTTACCCGCCCGGTGGGCCCGACGATTTCGGCGAGCACGGCCGAATAGTAGCCGCGGCCCGCTCCGATCTGTAGTACCCGTTCACCTCGGGCGATATCGAGGTGCTCGAAATTGCGCGCCCAAAAGCTCGGCATCCCATTGTTGAGCTTCCGGCCCGGGTCGATCGAGACCAGGACGTCGTGATAGAGCCAACTCGGATCGTCGTCCGGGGTGATGAACGGCTCCGGGTGGGGGTAGGGTATGATCCACCAAGGACCTGGGCCGACGAACGCCTCTCGCGGGACGGCGCCGAAGGCCTCGACTATGTGTGGGTTGCGCAGAATTGGCGTCTTGCAGCGTAGGTCCTCGGCATACCAGCGGCGGGCTTTTGCGATCTGATCCACGGTTCGCTCCTCTCGTCATGGAGAGGATGCGGATCGCGGATCGGTAGCGCGGACACGGCCCAAAATTTTTCCCGAGGGTGTCCGCAACGTATCTACTCGGCCGCATAATAGGGGTGATGGAACGATCGATTGGCACCCCTGGAGTTGGCTCAAACGCCGGTCGCACCGTCGCCGATGCAGCGGCGGCGATCGAGGCCTTGTCCGAGACCGATCTGGTGCGGCTGAAAGCTCTGGCGCAATTGTGGAGCCGCGGGCTGCCCGGAGGGATCGGCTGGACCGACGTGCTGCATGAGGCCACCCTCCGCGTTCTCGACGGATCGCGGGTCTGGCCGATGGGCGTGCCAATCCTGGCTTTCCTGTCCGGCGTCATGCGCAGCCTCTGCGACGATTATTGGCGGCGCGTTTGGAGCGAGAAACGGCTACTGGTCAGCTGACCTGCCCCTAAGAATTTCCTCCAGAACGATTTAGAGTCCGGCCTGACGAAGGACGGACAGATGAAGCGAAAGCGGTTCACGGAAGAGCAGATCATCGCGGTTTTGAAGGAGCACGAGGCCGGTGCGAAGACGGCCGATCTGGCTCGGAAGCACGGGATTTCGGAAGCGACGTTCTACAATTGGAAGGCTAAATTCGGCGGCATGGACGTCTCCGAAGCCAAGCGGCTGAAGGCGCTCGAGGACGAGAATGCCAAGCTGAAGAAGCTGCTGGCCGAGCAGATGCTCGATGCGGCCGCGCTGCGGGAGCTGCTCTCAAAAAAATGGTAAGGCCTGCCGCCAAGCGCGCCGCGGCGGCGCACCTGCAGGCCAAGCTGGGCCTGTCGGAACGGCGGGCCTGTTCGATCGTCGGAGCGGACCGGACGATGGTCCGCTACCGGTCCCGCCGGCCCCCCGACACCGCGCTTCGGGGCCGCTTGCGCGAGCTCGCCAGCGAGCGGCGGCGCTTCGGCTATCGACGGCTGTTCATTCTGTTGCGGCGGGAGGGCGAGCCGTCCGGGATCAACCGCGTCCATCGACTTTACCGGGAGGAAGGGCTCACGGTGCGCAAGCGCCGCAGCCGCCGCAAGGCCTGCGGCGTCCGCGTGCCAATCCTGGTCGATGCGAGGCCGAATGCGCGCTGGTCGCTGGACTTCGTGTCCGATCAGTTCGTAGGCGGGCGGCGCTTCCGCATCCTCAACATCGTTGACGACGTCACCAAGGAGTGCCTGGGCGCGATTGCCGACACTTCGCTCTCGGGGCGGCGGGTGGCGCGGGAGCTGACCTCGATCATCGCCCGGCGCGGCAAGCCGGGCTCGATCGTCTCGGACAACGGCACCGAGTTTACCAGCAACGCGATGCTGGCCTGGTGCAGGGACAACGCGATCGACTGGCACTTCATCGCACCGGGCAAGCCGATCCAGAACGCCTTCGTCGAGAGCTTCAACGGCCGGATGCGCGACGAGTTCTTGAATGAAACGCTGTTCTTCGGTCTCGATGATACCAGGCGCAGGCTCGCCGCCTGGGTTGCCGACTACAACAACGCGCGGCCGCATTCCTCGCTGAGATACCAGACCCCTGCGGCCTTTGCCGCCAACCTCACCGCAACGGGCGATCGGCTGCGCAACCCCGACCAGCTCCGCCAATCGCCCGTTGCTCCACCCGCGCCACTCGGCGTACAACCCACCCGGACTCTAAACGCTGCTGGATGAAACTTCGGTGGCAGCTCACAGCCGCGATGATCCCGGCCAGCACGGCGTCCCGAGCGATCCCGTTGACGAATTGGCCGATCCCGAACGCATGGCTGTGGCGGTCGCAGGGCTCGCCGAGGTGTTCCGGCTGTTTGCAGGAGATCCAGTCGTGTTGCAGATCATCGACGGGCTGGCCAACGGCCTCACGGCCAGGGACATCTGCCGGGCGTATGGCATCTCGGATATCGATTACGATACTGCGCGGCGGCGAATGCGGCGCGCGCTGCTCCGGCACCAGCGGAATTGGAGCACGCCATGACACGTTGGCACCCCCGTCTAGAACTTGCGCGCCTGCTCCAGGCGCTCAGCGATGATATCATTGCGGCGACTGACGAGGAGCTCCGGGAGATCCAGGGACGTGCCCTGGCCGGCACGGCACGGCAGGTCAGGCGTCTCGTCAAGGCGGCGCAGGCGGCCGAGGGCGGCGAGCCCCGCATTGTGAGCTCTAGCGATACAGAACGCGGCCTCGAGTCAGTCCTATCACTTCACAATCGGCACTGATCGAGTGGGAGAAGGCCTGGAAGAGTAGGGGAGCCGGTCTCTCTGAGGGACCGTCGGCTTAGCAGGGGCGGCCGGTTTGGGGGACAGCATGCGGTCCACAGCCTCGCACTGGCGACGCTCATTGTGGTGACGCCCTTACGTCTCCCGGACCCCCGCGACTTGTCGATCGCATAGCGGCGTAGCACAGCGAAGAATCGGCGATATGCGAGCTCGGAGTTGCTGTGGCACAATCGACCTATGTCGTCGTGCAGCCATTGCCAGAGCGAGTTGCGCGCTCCGACGAATGCGAGGTCCTGCAAGCGCCCGAACCGCGCGTATGCTCGTGAGAGCCTCGCGCGCCTTCGCGTAGGGCAATTGGGCCGTCGGCCGGCTGAAGTTCGCAACGGTCTGCATGGGGTCACCTGGACGGTCACCCGCCAGTGACGATCGTCCGTCGGGAGCACAAGGCGCAGTTCACCATCGTCCCGAACGCGGTCTTCGCGGATCCCCGCCTCTCTGTCGAGGCCAAGGGCGTTCTCGGCTATCTCTTGTCACGCCCCCACAAATGGCATGTCCGCCTCGATCATATCGGGCGAACCCTCCTGGTCGGCCGCAAGAAGCTGCAGCGCATTTTCCGCGAGTTGATCGACGCTGGCTACGTCACACGCGAAGCGCAACGAATTGTCGACGGACATCGGTTCGGTGAGATTGATTACGTCGTCCGAGACGTGCCTGCGCCTGTGGATAAGTCGGCGCGTCCGCGGGGTCGAAAGGGACCTGCGGCTCCGCGGGTCCAAAAGGGACCTGCGTATAAAGACTCACCGCGGGGCCCTGAGGGACCTGCCTATAAAGAACTATATAAAAACAGATCTGCATTGCCGGCGGGCCTCCCTCTTGAGGGTCGGCCGGAAACCATCGGCGTGATGCGCGATCAGATGGCCGAGCTCCAGGATGACGCTCGCCTTGATCCGGGGATTGTCCAGCTTTTCGACGACGCTGCTGAAGGTTGGGAGTTGATTGTCGCGATCCCGGACCAAGCTCGGGACGAGCTGCGCCAGCGCTACAAGCGGGGTGAGCTCGATCGATTGACGATGATGGAGCTACGGAACAGATACCGACACTTGCTGCGTGGCAGTCGCCGCAAGTGATCGGCGCTTTTGGGAAAGCGCTGAGAAGCTGCGGACGCCTCGGAGCAGGCGAAGCCGTTTTTCCTCGTTGATCTCCCACCCATTCTACGCGATTGTACGCAATCCTACGCATTCGTCCTACAAGTGGGCAAGAGAACTGTTGTTGGATGATGATTGATTCAATGATCGCACGTCGCACAAGAGTCGAGAGACGTGAATTCATCGATCGCAGCTCAAACGCAGCCCGCCATTACACGGGATACCCCGCTTCGCCTTGCGGATGCCGTGAAGATTGCGTTTCCTATGGGCGGTATGACCGTTGCAGGCTTGCGACGTGAGCGCGACCGGAAGCGCCTGGTCATCGAGAGGATTGCCGGCAAGGAATTTACGACGCTGGCTCACATTGAACGGATGCGAGAGCTATGCCGCGACGAAGCAAGGGAGCTCGACTCCAGCTTAAGGCCGCCCGCCGCGACAAGCGCGGAAAGATCACCCATCGTGCGACCTGGATCATCAGAGACAACGGTCGGGATGTCGGCACAGGCTGCGCTGCGGATGAGGTTGCAGCAGCCGAGAAGAAGCTCGAGGAGTACATAGCGTCCAAATATACGCCGAAGCGACGCGTGCGGCATATCGACGATATCCCGATCGCAGACGTCCTTTCGATCTACATCGATGCGCAGCTCCAAAAGCTTCGGGATCGCTTCGCGGTGGACGGTGAGGCTGAGGACACCGTACCCGCGATCCGGAAGTTCAAGAAGCGGATCGAACGATTGAACGACTGGTGGGGCGCTAAAACTCTTGGCGAGGTCAACGGCGAGGAATGTCGCGCGTACAGGAAGAAGCGTTCCAATCGGGGCGGTGCCCGGCGCGATCTGGAGGATCTGCGCGCCGCCATCGGCCATCATGCATCTGAGGGATTTCATCGGGAGATCGTCAAGGTCTCGTTGCCCGACAAAGGGCAGCCCCGGGACCGGTGGCTCACGCGCAGCGAGGCTGCCAAGCTGATCTGGACGTGCTGGCGTTACCGCGAAAGGCAGAAGTCGTCTCGCCGCCCCGAGGACGACGTCAAGGCGCCGACAGCGAAACGTCCGCTGAGACATCTGTCTCGCTTCATTCTGATTGGGATATACAGCGGGACGCGCGCAGGAGCCATCGCGTCAGCGTCCCCAATGCCGGCGGTCGGGCGCTCCTATGTGGATCTGGAGCGGGGCCGCTACTATCGCCAGAAGCAGGGTATGGCGAAGACGAACAAGCGGCAGCCGACGGTTCCGATCCCTTCGCGCCTGCTGACCCACTTGCGGCGCTGGCACCGTATCGATCCGGAGGCCAAGCATTTCGTCGAGTTCAATGGCAAGCCGGTGGCTTCGGTCAAAACCGCCTTCAAGAGCGCTGTAAAGCTCGCCGAGCTCGGCCCTGGAATATCGCCCCACACGCTCAGGCACACGGCGGCAACGTGGCTGATGCAGCGCGGTGCGGACCCATGGCAGGCCGCGGGCTATCTCGGCATGTCGCTCGAGGTTCTGCTGAACACCTACGGTCACCATCACCCGGACTATCTGTCCGACGCTGTCGAGAAAATCGCGAAGCGCGAGCCCGTTGCCAGGCAAACGGTGATGGCGGCCGGGAAGGTGATTGCGTTGCAACGGACGAAGTCGGAATGAACGTGTCGCGGTCCTGAGCGCCGCAAAGAGCCGACATCGCGTGGATAGTGTTGTGTCATTCGAGTCAGGTGGCCTCGGCGGCGGGGCTTGCTCGGGCTCATTTGCGCTTGAACCATACGGCCGGTGGCAGGGCAGCGTCCCTGGTGCCAAGCGTCTCTTACATCGTTGAGCCGTACCGCCGCTGGCGTGAGCCAGTGGATGCTGAGCCTTGCGGCTTCCACACGAACGAAAAGTGGACGTATCTGGTGCGGTTTCTGGTGCGGCGAGGCAGTCGTGACAAAATCCAAGCCAGCAAGTCGTTGAAATCGCTGGTGGGCCCGGCAGGACTCGAACCTGCAACCAGACCGTTATGAGCGGTCGGCTCTAACCATTGAGCTACAGGCCCCGCGACGCTGAGGTCTTGCCGGCGGCGGGCAGGAGCGGGCCTGCCCGGCGCGGCGTCGGAACCCCAACGACGGCTCGGGCTCCGTTTACAGCCTGGCCAGCCATCCGGCAATGCCGCTGCCCGATTGTTTTGGCGCGCTTCCGTCGACGCCGGTCCGTCCCGGCGCGCCGCGACGCTAGTCCACCGAAACCCCGGCGAATTCCACCACCTTGCGCCACTTCTCGGTCTCGTCGACGACCAGCTTGCCGAACTCCGCCGGTGTCATCGCGCGCGGGATGCCGCCGGTCTCGGTGAGTCGCGCCACCAGCTTGGGGTCCTTCAGCGCCTCGCCGACCGCCTTGTTGAGGATCTCGACGATGTCGGGCGGCGTGCCCTTGGGCGCCGAGATGCCGTAGAAGCCGACCGATTCGTAGCCCGGCACGGTCTCGGCGATCGCGGGCACGTCCGGCACCGTCGGCCAGCGCTGCGGCGAGGTGACGCCGAGCGCGCGGACGCTGCCGCCGCGCGACTGTTCCAGCGCCGTCGGGAGGTTGTCGAAAATCAACTGCACCTTGTTGGAGATGATGTCGGGAAAGGCCAGCGCCGAGCCGCGATAGGGCACGTGCAGCATGTCGCATTTGGTCATCGCCTTGAACAGCTCGGCCGCCATGTGCACCGAGGTGCCGTTGCCGGAGGACGCGAAGGCGATCTTGCCCGGGTTGGCCTTGCAGTAGTCAATGAACTCCTTGACGGTCTTGGCCGGCACGTCGTTGCTCACCACCAGCATGTTGGTGAGCTGCATGATGCTGGCGACCGGCACGGTGTCGCGGATGAAGTCATAGGGCAGCTTCTTGTAGAGAGAGGTGCTGATCGCGTTGTTGGGCGCGACGAACAGCAGCGTGTAGCCGTCGGGCGGCGAGTTGATCGCGGCGGCGGCCGCGATGTTGCCACCCGAGCCGGTGCGGTTCTCGACCACGACCTGCTGGCCCAGGTGGTCGGACAGCCACTGCGCCATGATGCGGGCGACGATGTCGACGGGCCCGCCGGGGGCAAAGCCGATCAGCCAGCGGATGGGACGGTCCGGATAGGCGGCGAGCGCCGGTCCCGGTTTGGCGGCGAGTCCCGCCGCGACGATCAACCCGAACAGCAGCGCGCGCGCCAGCTTCATGCTCGTCTTCCCCCATTGATTGTTGTCGTTCAGCTCGCATGCGGCGGCCCGGTCGCCCCGGCCGCCGATCGTTCAGTGCGCCGTCACTTCTTGATCAGCGGGCACGCCGGATCCGGCGGGCCGAACGCGTCATCGCCTTTGATGGTCGCGAGGATCTTGTAGTAGTCCCAGGGATATTTGCTCTCCTCCGGCGATTTGACCTGCGCCAGCACGAGATCATGCACCATCAGATTGTCGGCTCGCAGCTTGCCGTTGCGGGCGAAGAAGTCCTCGACCGGCGTGTCCCGCATCTTCGCGGCGACCGCGAGGGGATCGTCGCTGCCCGCCGCCTTGATGGCGTTGAGATAGTGCATGACGGCGGAATAGACGCCGGCCTGCCACATCGTCGGCATCCGGTTCATCTTGGCGAAATAGCGCTTCGACCATTCGCGCGTCTTGTCGTCCATGTCCCAGTAGAACGAGGTGGTGAGCAGGAGCCCCTGCGCCGCCGGCAGGCCGAGCGAATGGATGTCGGTGACCAGCGCGAGCAGCGCCGCCATCTGCTGGCCTCCCTTGAGCAGGCCGAACTCGGATGCGGTCTTGATCTCGTTCATGTTGTTGGGCGGGCCGGCGGCGATGCCGATGATCTTGGCCTTGGAGGCCTGCGCCTGCAGGATGAAGGACGACAGATCGGGCGTCGCGAATGGCGGCCGCACCGCGCCCACGACCTTGCCGCCATTGGCGATGACGACGCTGGAGGCGTCGCGCTCAAGCGAATGGCCGAAGGCGTAGTCGTCGGTGATGAAGAACCAGCTGTCGCCGCCGCGCTTGACGACCTCCTTCGCCGTGCCGGTGGCGAGTGCGCGGGTGTCGAACACCCATTGCATCGCGTAAGGCGAGCAGAACTTGCCGTGAAAATCGGCGGCACCGGTCGACTGGGTGATGAACAGCTTCTTCTTCTCGGTGGCGATGGTCTGCACGGCGAGGCCCACCGCGGAGACCGGCACGTCGACGATGAGATCGACCTGCTCGGTGTCGTACCAGCGGCGCGCGATCGCGGCGCCGATGTCGGGCTTGAGCTGATGATCGCCGACGATGACGCTGATCGGCTTGTCCAGCACCTTGCCGCCGAAATCATCGACCGCCATCTGCGCCGCGGTGACGGAGCCTTGTCCGGTCGGCGTCGAGGCCGGGCCGTTCATGTCGCTGAGCACGCCGATCTTGACGACGTTGTCGGAGATCTCGGCCTGCGCGGCGGTCGTGACCAGCAGCGCGGCTGCGGCCCACGCCGCCCGCTTCAAACAGCTGAGTTGCAATCAGTCCTCCACCGGTAGCGGCGTGACGCCGTTGTTTGTTCCGGCTCTGCCGGCCGGTCCGCCTATCTGCAATCAATCCAGGGCGGCCGTCAATCATGCCGGACGGCGGAGCGGTGGAGCGATCCCGTGCGCTGCAATGCCGCAAGCAGTGAGGTCGTCGCGCACGCGCGCAGGATTCTCGGCCGTTCAGGCCTTGGCGGTCTTTTGCTCCTCGTGCGCAGCCTCCCACACCTCGCGCGCGGCGTCCGCATTCATGAGCGCGATACCGACCCCCACGATCAGGTCGGGCCAGATCGAGGGCCACACAAAGGCGGTCACGAGACCGACCGCGATGATCGCGATGTTGGCGAAGGCGTCGTTGCGTGCGGACAGGAAGGCGGCGCGGGTGAGGCTGCCCTGGTGGTCCCTGACCCGCGCCAGGATCAACGCGCAGCCGAGATTGACGATCAGCGCGCCGAGGCCGGTCACGGTGAGCGGCAGCGGTGCGGGTACGATCGGCGTGAAGAACTTCTCGCCGGCGGTCCACAGTCCGGCGACCGCCGGCGCCAGCAGGATCAGCGCCAGCACCTTGCCGAGTAGCGCCCGCCGCGGGGCGCTCCAGCGCAGCGCCAGCGCAATCAGGATGTTGACCGAGGCGTCCTCCAGAAAGTCGACGCTGTCGGCGAACAGCGACACCGAGCCGATCGCCAGCGCCACGGCGAACTCGATGCCGAAATATCCGAGATTGAGCGCGGCAACGGCAAGCACGGCGCGGCGAACGATGGTTGTCGCGTCCATCAGGCGTCCTCAATCCTCGAGAGCTGCGAGCCGCTCCGCCTCGGCGAGGTCGACTGCGGTATTGGCATTGAAGAACGGATCCAGCGGCACCGTCGGCCAGCTCACGGTCGCGACCTTGTAGCGCGCCGTGAAGCGGGTGACCTTCCGGATGTCCTCCGCGACCAGGGCGTGCCGGAGATCCTCGCGCAGCCCGACCGGCCACAGTCCGATCACCGGGTGGATCTGTCCGCCGGACGCCGCCAACGCCAGCTTGGCCTGCTCGGCCGCCCGCGCTGTCGCCAGCCGCGCGACGAGATCACGCGGCAGGAATGGGCAGTCGCCGGCGGCGCTCAGCATCCACCGGGCCTCCGGCATGTGCGCCGCAACCCAGTCGAGGCCGGCGAGAATGCCGGCGAGCGGGCCCGGGAAGCCTGCCACGCCATCCGGAACGACGGGCAGACCGTTGCCTGCGAACCGCGCGGGGTCGCCATTGGCGTTGAGGATCAGTCGGCTGCACTGCGGCGCCAGCCGCGCGATCACGCGCTCGAGGATGGTGCGGCCGTCGACCATGCGCAATGGCTTGTCGCCGCCGCCCATCCGCTGCGCGCGACCGCCGGCGAGCAGCACGCCGGGGATCGAAGTCGAGGTCATGGCTGTCATCGCGGGTTCGTTACCACGACTGCTGCCAGGGCGTCAGTGTTGCGCCGCGCGCGATCCACCCATTTGCGCCTGCCCGGCGGCCATGCCGGCATGGCCCTCCCACGGCCCTTGCCTGGTCCATGGGGCTGCTGGCATGACATCGCCAAGAGTGGACGTGGCGTTCCACGGGGCCTTCGGGCCATCGATCGATCCCGCGCTCCTGGCTGTGCGAAAAACGCCGGGGCCTTTCTGGAGACCGCGATGAAAGTCATCGGCCTCGCCGGCTGGAGCGGCGCCGGCAAGACCACGCTGCTGACGCGGCTGATTCCTCATCTCAGGGGGCAGGGACTGCGCGTCTCGGTGATCAAGCACGCCCATCACAAGTTCGACGTCGACGTCCCGGGTAAGGATTCGTGGCGGCATCGCGAGGCCGGGGCCGAGGAGGTCCTCGTCGCGTCGGGCACGCGCTGGGCGCTGATGCACGAGCTGCGCGGCGCAAGGGAGCCGGCACTCGCGGAGCTTCTGGCGAAATTGTCTCCCGTCGATCTGGTCGTCATCGAAGGGTACAAGGCCGGGCCGCATCGGCGCATCGAGGTGCATCGCACGGCCAATGGCAAGCCGCTGCTGTTTCCCGACGATCCAGGCATTGTCGGGCTCGCCAGCGACGGCGATGTCGAGACGGCGTTGCCGCGCGTTCATCTCGACGACATCCCGGCGATCGCGGCGCTCGTCCAACATCTGGCGACGCCGCGGGCGGACGTTCTCGCGCTGTGCGACAAACCTGGTGTTCCGTGATGGAACTCGCTCGAGCTCGCACTCATCGCTTCTGGCATCCCAGGAACCCTGCTCCGAGTTCCATAGGATGGTGCCGCCCCGGTTGACGTGCCGGAACCGCTTCTCCATGGTCGCCCGCATGATGACGAGGCTGGATCTGACGGGCCTGAAGTGCCCATTGCCGGTGCTGAAGACCCGGAAGGCGCTGCAGACGCTCAAGGCGGGAGAGCGGCTCGAAGTGTGCTGTACCGACCCGCTTGCTGTGATCGACATCCCGAATCTGGTCCGGGAGACCGGAGATCGGGTCGAGAGCGTCGATCGCACCGAGCGCGGCATCCTATTTCGGATCGAGAAGGCCGCGGAATCGGCCGGATCCGTGCGGCGGTGAACATCCTCTGCTGCGGGTTGCTCGAACTACGTAGTTCGCGCGCGGTCTTGGTCGGACTGTCAAGAGATCGCGCTGCTTCCTATCGTCGCAGCGGCGCCAACCCGAGCTCACAACAATGCCGCGTTCTCAGTCCAGGCTTGCGACGCTGTTGCAAGGCAAGGACAAGTTGTTCTTCTTCACGTTTCCGCGAGCGCGTGCATGCTGATGGTCGGCCCATCTTATTAGTTGATTTCATCAGGTATGGTCGTGACGCGTCGAGAAAGTAATCGAGAGCAACATGACTACAGCCGGGAGTGGCGGTCGCGTTGGTTGCACGTGAATTTGTGTGTGTGCTAGCAACACATTCGCGCTGCAGTGCGATCAATCCACCAAGATTGACCGATTATTACCATTTTACTATCGACAATTTGCCTCGGTTCTGCACCAATTGGGGCGCTTCCGCGGAGGTTGCGGGGGGCGAGTCATGCCCGCTGGGGAGCGGGCCAGGCAGAACAGCGGCACAAGAAGCGGCACAAGAATGGTGAGGGCATAACGTCTCGGGTGGGGTGTTATGCGCATCGAGGCAGTGATGAGCGTTTGTGCGTTGCGAGACTGCTCTGGTACGCGATAGCGGGCGGGGTGAGTGGGCGTATTGATTCTGATCAAGGGGACAGAACATGACGTTGTTGCGTTGGACGAGAGTCCGTAGGGGAGGGATGCATGGCTACCATTGAAAGCGCGGGCACGCTCCCGGGCGCGCAGGCGGGGATCTTCGATCGTGAGCACACGGTCGCCAAGGCGGGGTTCAACCGCTGGCTGGTTCCTCCGGCTGCGCTGTGCATCCATCTCTGCATCGGCATGGCCTATGGCTTCTCGGTGTTCTGGCTGCCGTTGTCGCGCGCGATCGGCGTGACCAAGACCCAGGCCTGCCCGGACATGACCCTGGTGCAGGAGCTGTTCACGACGACCTGCGACTGGAAGGTCGCGAGCCTCGGCTGGATGTACACCCTGTTCTTCGTGCTGCTGGGCGGCTCCGCTGCCGTCTGGGGCGGCTGGCTCGAGCGGGCCGGACCGCGCAAGGCGGGTGCCGTCGCGGCCTGCTGCTGGGGCGGTGGCCTCCTGATCGCGGCGCTCGGCATCTATGTTCACCAGCTCTGGATGATGTGGCTCGGTGCCGGCGTCATCGGCGGCATCGGCCTCGGCCTCGGCTACATCTCGCCGGTGTCGACCCTGGTGAAATGGTTCCCGGACCGGCGCGGCATGGCGACCGGCATGGCCATCATGGGCTTCGGCGGCGGCGCGATGATCGGTGCTCCGCTCGCCAACCTGCTGATGAACTACTTCAAGACCCCGACCTCGGTGGGTGTCTGGGAGACTTTCGTCACGATGGGCGTGATCTACTTCGTCTTCATGATGATCGGTGCCTTTGCCTATCGCGTCGCTCCGGTGGGCTGGCAGCCCGAAGGCTGGACGCCGCCTGCGGTCAAGAAGGCAATGATCTCGGAGCACCATGTGCACCTCGACAACGCGCACAAGACTCCGCAGTTCTGGCTGGTCTGGTGGGTGCTCTGCTTGAACGTGTCGGCCGGTATCGGCGTGATCGGCATGGCCTCGCCGATGCTGCAGGAGATCTTCGCCGGCAAGCTGATCGGTTTGCCCGACGTCAGCTTCAACCAGCTCGACGCCGGCCAGAAGGCCGCGATCGCGGGCATCGCGGCAGGCTTTGCCGGCCTGTTGTCGTTGTTCAACATCGGCGGCCGCTTCTTCTGGGCGTCGCTGTCGGACCACATCGGCCGCAAGAACACCTATTACTGCTTCTTCCTGATCGGCATCGTGCTCTATGCGCTGGCGCCGACCTTCGCAGCGATGGGTTCGAAGCTGTTGTTCGTGGCGGCCTTCGCCATCATCCTCTCGATGTATGGCGGCGGCTTCGCGACGGTGCCTGCCTATCTGGCCGACCTGTTCGGCACCCAGTTCGTGGGCGCCATCCACGGCCGTCTGCTGACGGCCTGGGCGACGGCCGGCATCATCGGTCCGGTGGTCGTCAACTACATCCGCGAGTTCCAGCTTGCCGCCGGCGTGCCGCGCGACCAGCTGTACAACACGACGATGTATATTCTCTGCGCCATGCTGCTCGCCGGCCTGATCTGCAACTTCTTGATCAAGCCCGTCGATGACAAGTGGAACATGAGCGCGGACGAAGTCGCGAAGTACCAGGCGGAGCTCGCCAAGAACGAGTCGGCGATCCAGCACGGGTCGTTCGGCATCGGCAAGGGCGGTCTCGACGTCAAGGCCGCCCTGTTCTGGGCCTTTGTCGGCGTGCCGCTGGCATGGGGTGTCTGGAAGACGTTGGAAAGCGCGGTCAAGATCTTCTGACCGATCGGCGATGAGACAAGCGGGGCGGCCGGATCGGCCGCCCCTTTTTTTGCGGCGCAGAGGCTTGGTTTCCGGACGACTGGATCAGCGCCATCGTCGCGCAAAAGAGCGCGGTGTAGCCGATCATCTCGTCCCAATGGTTCAGGCCCGCGGCGAACACGCCCTTGCGGCGCAGCACCGCAAGCATGGCACACAGGATCATGGTCATCCAGAGCAGGGCGGCGAGGCTGCGACCGAAGCCGATGCGGCCGAACGTGGCGAACAGGATGAGGATTGCTAGTCGCAGCACAACTCGCAGCAGGACCCTGGCCGCCGGACGCTCAGCGGGCTTGTCGGTGGAGATCAGCGTCGAGCAGGTAACACCGGCTCAGAAGTTGTCGCAGCAGAGCAGGTCGGCAAGCCCCGGTTCGGCCTGGACGCCGCGCCTTGCGTCAGTCTGCGAGACGCCGGGCTCGAGACGGCGGGCCTCGGCGGCTGCGTGGAGAATGGCGAGGGCGAGATCGGCGTGGCGGGCTTCGACACAATGATCGAGCCAGTCCGGCAATTCGCGTTGTTGCGACAATGCGCAGTGCCATTCGCCGTCATCATAGGCGATGCGCCGGAGCTGCCATCGTGGCAATTGCAGCGCGACCAGCTCCAGCGCGGCATCGATCCGCGCGTCGGTCTCCAGCAATCGTGCGATCCGCAGCCGGCGTCGCCCTCGCGCCGACAACGGTGAGACGCCCTCGTCTTCGCCAAGCAGGGCCGTCAGCATCGCCGTCGTGGTCTGCGCGAGTTGTACCCGCTCGGGCACATCCGGTCGTGTCGTCAAGGCAGCCATGCCGGCCTCCCGTCGTCAGTGAGCGATGGCCCGATGGGCCTTGATCGGCAATGTGGTCGACGGCGGCGTAGGAATGCGAGAGGGGCGAAGGCGGGAAGAAATAGCCGGCGCATAAAGACGCCTCGGCGGCATGGCCGGTTCATATGCGGCTGCGGCCGCGCGGTTCTGCCGGGGGGCGGGAGAACGCCGCGGTCTTTATGAGATTCCTATAACTCTGTCGGCAGTGCTGTCTCGAAAACCTATGAGGTCGGATGCCATCTGTCCGCGATGGAACGGACCGTGGCCGCAGCGGCGCTCCCGGCCGCTCCAAGCGTTGCGCGTCTTTCGCGCGCATGAGGAGCACACCATGCTGGACATCCTGATGCTGGCGCTGGCCGCCGGCTTGTTCGCCCTGGCGATCGGCTACACCTACGCCTGCGAGCGGCTCTAGGAGACGAGCCATGATCTTCGACTATTCGCTCGCCGGCGCGGTATCGCTCGGCCTTCTGATCTACCTCACCTACGCGCTGTTGCGGCCCGAGCGGTTCTGACCGCCACCGTCGCACCTTCAAGGACAACATCCCCATGACTGTGATCGGCTGGATCCAGATCCTGCTCTACTGCGCCGTCATCGTCGCGCTTGCCAAGCCGCTCGGCTGGTACATGACGCGCGTCTTCAATGGCGAGCGCACCTTCCTGTCGCCGGTGCTGCGGCCGGTCGAGTCCGCAATCTACTGGATCGGCGGCGTCGACGAGCGCCGCGAGCAGCATTGGCTGACCTACACGGTCGCGATGCTGCTGTTCCATGTCGGCGGCTTCCTGATCATCTACGGCGTGATGCGCTTGCAGGCCGTGCTGCCGTTCAATCCCGCGGGACAGTCTGCGGTCGCCGAGGATCTCTCCTTCAACACCGCGATCAGCTTCCTGACCAACACCAATTGGCAGAACTACGGCGGCGAGAGCACGCTCTCCTATCTCGTGCAGATGCTCGGGCTCACGCACCAGAACTTCCTGTCGGCCGCGACCGGCATCGTGCTCGCGATCGCGCTGATCCGCGGCTTCTCACGCGCCTCGGCGCGGACCGTCGGCAATTTCTGGGTCGACGTCGTCAGATGCACGCTCTATGTGCTGCTGCCGCTCTGCATCGTCTACACGCTGTTCCTGGTCTGGCAGGGCATCCCGCAGACGCTCGGGCCCTATGTCGAGGCCACGACGCTGGAAGGGGCGAAGCAGACCATCGCGGTCGGCCCGGTGGCTTCGCAGGTCGCGATCAAGATGCTCGGCACCAATGGCGGCGGCTTCTTCAATGCCAACGCCGCGCATCCGTTCGAGAACCCGAACGCGCTGTCGAACTTCATCCAGATGCTCTCGATCTTCGCGCTCGGTGCCGCGCTGACCAACGTGTTCGGCCGCATGGTCGGCAACCAGCGCCAGGGCTGGGCGCTCCTCGCCGTGATGGGCGTCCTGTTCATCGCCGGCGTCGCCATCACCTACTGGGCCGAGGCCAACGGTACGACCACGTTGAACGCGCTCGGACTGACCGGCGGCAACATGGAAGGCAAGGAGGTCCGCTTCGGCATCGTCGCATCGTCGCTGTTCGCCGTGATCACGACGGCCGCCTCCTGCGGCGCCGTCAATGCGATGCATGACAGTTTCACTGCGCTCGGCGGCATGATCCCGCTGATCAACATGCAGCTCGGCGAGATCATCGTCGGCGGCGTCGGTGCCGGCCTCTACGGCATGCTGCTGTTCGTGGTGCTCGCGATCTTCGTTGCCGGCCTGATGGTCGGGCGCACGCCGGAATATGTCGGCAAGAAGATCGAGGCGCGCGAGGTCAAGATGGCGATGCTGGCAATCCTGGTGCTGCCGCTGATGTATCTCGGCTGGACCGCGTTCGCGGTGGTGCTGCCCTCGGCCGTCGCGTCGATGGCCAATGCCGGTCCGCACGGCTTCACCGAGGTGCTCTATGCCTATACCTCGGCGACCGCCAACAACGGCTCGGCCTTCGGCGGCCTCACCGGCAACACCTTCTTCTACAACCTCACGCTCGCGTCCTCGATGTTCGTCGGCCGCTTCTTCATGATCATTCCGGCGATGGCGATCGCGGGCTCGCTCGCCGGGAAGAAGTCGATCCCGCCCTCGGCCGGCACGTTCCCGACCACGGGCGGCCTGTTCGTCGGCCTCGTGGTCGGCGTCATCCTGATCATCGGCGGCCTCACCTTCTTCCCGGCTCTCGCCCTCGGTCCGATCGTCGAGCATCTCGCGATGGCCGCCGGCACCGTGTTTTGATCTCGGAGCAACCTCCATGGACACCATGAAACTGCAGAAGCGCTCGTCGATGTCGACGATGCTCGACCCGAAGATCGTGCTGCCGGCCATCAGGGCCGCGGTTGTCAAGCTCGACCCGCGGCTGATGATCAGAAATCCGGTGATGTTCGTGGTCGAGGTCGTCGCCGCGCTGACCACGGTGATCTTCCTGCGCGACGTCGTGACCGGCGGAGCGGATCTCGGCTTCATCTTCCAGATCATTCTCTGGCTGTGGTTCACCGTGCTGTTCGCCAATTTCGCCGAAGCCGTCGCCGAAGGCCGCGGCAAGGCGCAGGCGGATTCGCTGCGCAAGACGCGCACCGAGAGCCAGGCCAAGCTGCTGACGGGCACGAACCCGGCCGATCACACCTACAAGCTCGTGCCCGGCACCAGCCTGAAGGTCGGCGATCTCGTGCTGGTCGAGGCCGGCGACACCATCCCTTCCGACGGCGAGGTGATCGAGGGCGTCGCCTCGGTCAACGAGGCTGCCATCACCGGCGAATCCGCGCCCGTCATCCGCGAATCCGGCGGCGACCGCTCGGCGGTGACCGGCGGCACGCAGGTGCTGTCGGACTGGATCCGCGTCAGGATCACGGCCGCGCAAGGCTCGACCTTCATCGACCGCATGATCAAGCTGGTCGAGGGCGCGGAGCGGCAGAAGACGCCGAACGAGATCGCGCTCAACATCCTGCTCGCCGGCCTCACCATCATCTTCGTGTTCGCGACGGTGACGATCCCGAGCTACGCGGCCTATGCCGGCGGCTCGATCTCGGTGGTGGTGCTGGTGGCACTGTTCGTGACCTTGATCCCGACCACGATCGGCGCGCTGCTGTCGGCGATCGGCATCGCTGGCATGGACCGCCTGGTGCGCTTCAACGTGCTGGCGATGTCGGGCCGCGCGGTCGAGGCAGCTGGCGACGTCGATACGCTCCTGCTCGACAAGACCGGCACCATCACGCTCGGCAATCGCCAGGCGACTGCATTCCGTCCCGTCAAGGGCGTGAGCGAGCAGGAGCTCGCCGACGCGGCGCAGCTCGCATCGCTCGCCGACGAGACACCGGAGGGCCGCTCGATCGTGGTGCTCGCGAAGGACAAATACGGCATCCGCGGCCGCGACATGGCCGAGCTCGGCGCCACCTTCGTGCCGTTCACGGCGCAGACCCGCATGAGCGGCGTCGATGCCGGCGGCTCCTCGGTGCGCAAGGGTGCGGTCGACGCCATCCTCAACTCCATCGGCGGCGGCCCGACCCAGCCCGTCTCCGGCAACACGGTGCGCGCGGTCCAGCCGGTCGAGAGCGAGCTTGTCCGCGAGATCCGTGCAATCTCCGACGACATCGCCAAATCCGGCGGCACGCCGCTCGCGGTCGCCAGGGACGGGCGCCTGCTCGGCGTCGTCCAGCTCAAGGACATCGTCAAGGGCGGCATCCGCGAACGCTTCGCCGAGCTGCGTCGGATGGGCATCCGCACCATCATGATCACCGGCGACAACCCGATGACCGCGGCGGCGATCGCCGCCGAAGCCGGCGTCGATGATTTCCTGGCGCAGGCGACGCCTGAGGACAAGCTCAAGCTGATCCGCGACGAGCAGGCCAAGGGCAAGCTGGTGGCGATGTGCGGCGACGGCACCAACGATGCGCCGGCGCTGGCGCAGGCCGATGTCGGCGTCGCCATGAACACCGGCACGCAGGCCGCGCGCGAAGCTGGCAACATGGTCGATCTCGACTCCAACCCGACCAAACTGATCGAGGTGGTGGAGATCGGCAAGCAGCTCTTGATGACGCGCGGCGCGCTGACGACGTTCTCGATCGCCAACGACGTCGCGAAATATTTCGCGATCATCCCGGCGATGTTCCTGGCGTTCTACCCACAGCTCAACGTGCTGAACGTCATGAACCTGGCGAGTCCGCAGAGCGCGATCCTGTCAGCGATCATCTTCAACGCGCTCGTCATCATCGCGCTGATCCCGCTGGCGCTGAAGGGCGTCGCCTACCGCGCCATCGGCGCCGGCGCGCTGCTCGGCCGCAACCTGATGATCTACGGGCTGGGCGGCATCATCATCCCCTTCATCGGCATCAAGGCGATCGACCTGATCGTGACCGCCTTGCATTTGGCTTGACACCATGACCGCCGCTCATTGCGAGCGAAGCGACTTGTCCGCCATAGCCCGAAGGGCGACGGCGGAAGCAATCCAGGACTGTCTCGGGCCACGCGACTCTGGATTGCTTCGTCGCTTCGCTCCTCGCAATGACGGGAGAGACACAGGAGATTCTCATGCTCAAAGAAATCCGTCCCGCCATCTTGGTCCTGGTCGCGCTGACCCTGATTACCGGGCTGCTCTACCCGCTCGCCATGACCGTCGTCGCCGGCACCATCTTTCCGGCGCAGGCCGAGGGCAGCCTGATCACGCGCAACGGCAAGGTGATCGGATCGGCGCTGATCGGTCAGGAGTTCAAGGACGACAAATATTTCCACGGCCGTCCGTCGGCGACCTCGGCCGCCGATCCGAACGACTCCACCAAGACGGTTTCTGCGCCCTACAACGCCGCCAACTCGTCCGGCTCCAATCTCGGCCCGACCAGCAAGGCGCTGGCCGACCGCGTCAAGGAGGACGTCGACAAGCTGAAGGCGGAGAATCCCGCGCAGGCCGTGCCGGTCGATCTGGTGACGACCTCGGCGAGCGGGCTCGATCCGGACATCTCGCCGGAGGCGGCGCTGTTCCAGGTGCCGCGGGTGGCCAAGGCACGCGGCTTGCCGGAGGCGAGCGTCCAGGCCGTGATCGCCCGGCAGACCCAGGGCCGTCTGCTCGGACTGCTCGGCGAACCCCGCGTTAACGTGCTGGCGCTCAACCTGGCACTCGATGCTGCCAAACCGCAATGACGCCTTGAAGGTCTTGGCCTTGAAGGTCTTGGTCTTGGCGCCGAGGTCCCTCCGTCTATAATGCCGCATGGCCAGTCAACGCCGCGATCCTGACCAACGTCCCTCGCCGGAGGCCCTGCTCGAAGCGGCCCGGCGGGAGGACAGTCCTGCCGGCAAGCTCAAGATCTTCGTCGGCGCCGCCCCCGGCGTCGGCAAGACCTATGAGATGCTGTCGAGCGCGCATGCCAAGCTGAGGGCCGGCGTCGACGTCGTGATCGGCTTCGTCGAGACGCATGGCCGCGCCGAGACCGAGGCGCTGGTGCGCGGCCTGGAGATCGTCCCGCGCAAACGTATTTCCTACAAGGACCAGATCGTCGAGGAGATGGATCTGGATGCCGTGATCGCGCGCCGCCCCAAGCTCGCGATCGTCGACGAGCTCGCGCATACCAATGCGGTGGGCAGCCGCCACCCCAAGCGCTATCTCGACGTCGAGGAGCTGCTGTCGCACGGCATCGACGTCTACACCGCGGTCAACGTCCAGCACATCGAGAGCCTCAACGACGTCGTTGCCCAGATCACCCATGTGCGCGTGCGCGAGACCGTCCCGGACTCGGTCCTCGACCGCGCCGACGCCATCGAACTGATCGACCTCACGCCCGACGATCTGATCCAGCGACTGAAGGAGGGCAAGGTTTATGTGCCCAAGCAGGCAGAGCGGGCGCTGGAGCATTATTTCTCGCCCGGCAACCTGACCGCGCTGCGCGAGCTCGCGCTGCGCCGGACGGCCGAGCGCGTCGACGAGCAACTGCTCACCCACATGCAGGCCAATGCCATCGCCGGCCCCTGGGCAGCCGGCGAGCGCATCCTCGTCTGCGTGTCGGAGGATCCGCGGGCGACAGGGCTGGTGCGCTACACCAAGCGGCTCGCCGACCGTGTCCACGCGCCGTGGACCGCCGTTACCATCGAGACTCGGCGCAACCTGCAACTCACGGACAAGCAGCGCGACCGGCTCGCCGATACGCTGCGGCTAGCCGAGACCCTCGGCGGCGAGGCGCTGACGATTCCGGGCGTCGGCCGGCGTATCGCGGATGACCTTATCAACTTCGCGCAGGCCAACAACGTCACCCAGATCATCATCGGCAAGTCGAGCCGCTCGCGCCTGTTCGAGATCATCAGGGGCTCCGTGGTCCACGACCTCGTCAGGGGCGCCGGCAACATCAGCATCCACGTCATCGCCGGCGAGGAGGCGCCGGACACCACGAGCAGCTCGGTCCAGACGCGAGCGCGCAGCGAGCCGCTGCAGCCGAAGCCCTATCTGAAGGCGCTGCTGATCACGGCTGTCGGCCTTGGCCTCGCCGAGCTGATCCAGCCCGTCTTCGGCATCGAGAACGTCGATCTGGTGTTCCTCACGGCCGTGGTCGGCGTCGCCGCACGCTACGGCCTGTGGCCGTCACTGCTGGCGAGCCTCGCCGCCTCGCTCTGCTACAACTTCTTCTTCCTGCCGCCGCTGTATACGTTCACGATCACCGATCCGACCAACATCGGCGCGTTCTTCTTCTTCATGTTGATCGCGATCCTGGTGTCCAACGTCGCCGCGCGCGTTCGCGTTCAGGCTGACGCCGCCACCCACCGCGTCCGGACCACCGAGCAGCTCTATGCCTTCAGCCGCAAGCTTGCGGGCACCGCGACCCTCGATGACGTGCTGTGGGCCACGGCCTATCAGGCGGCGTTGATGCTGAAGGTACGGGTCGTGCTGCTGCTGCCGCAGGACGGCAAGCTCACGGTCATGACCGGCTACCCGCCGGAGGATCAGCTCGACGACGCCGACCTCGCCGCCGCGAGCTGGGCCTGGAGCAACGACCGCGCCGCTGGGCGCGGCTCCGACACGCTGCCGGGCGCCAAGCGGCTGTTCCTGCCGATGCGCACGGGGCGCGGCTCGATCGGCGTCATCGGCATTGATGACGATCGCACCGGGCCGCTGCTGACGCCGGACCAGCGCCGGCTGCTCGATGCCCTGGTCGACCAGGGCGCGCTCGCGATCGAGCGCGTGCTGCTGGTCGAAGACATGGACAAGGTCAAGCGCACCATGGAGCAGGACCGGCTGCGCTCGGCACTGCTCACCTCGATCTCGCACGATCTGAAGACGCCACTCGCCTCCGTGCTCGGCGCGGCCTCGACGATGCGCGATCTCGCGGCCCAGCTGTCCGACAAGGAGAAGCTCGACCTGCTCGCCACCGTCATCGACGAATCCGAACGGCTCAACCGTTTCATCGCCAATCTCCTGGACATGACCAAGCTGGAATCGGGCGCGATCGTGCCGAACGCCGCGCTCCACGACGTCGGCGAGATCGTCGGCAGCGCGCTGCGGCGCGCGAGCAAGATCCTCGCCGGTCATCATGTCTCGCTGGTACTGGCGCCCGATCTGCCGATGGTCGAGGTCGACGCGGTGCTGTTCGAGCAGGTGCTCTTCAATCTGCTCGACAACGCCGCCAAATATGCGCCTCCCGAGACCTCGATCGCGATCCGCGCGGCCCGCGACAGCAACTGGATCATGCTCGAGATCCGTGACGAAGGCGACGGCATTCCCGCCGCGGAGGTCGAGCACGTGTTCGACAAGTTCTATCGCGTGCAGAAGGGCGACCAGGTGCGGCCTGGCACCGGTCTGGGGCTCGCGATCTCGCGCGGCTTCATCGAGGCGATGCATGGCCGCATCTTCGCCGGCAACCGCACCGATCGGCCCGGCGCGGTCCTCACCATCCGCCTGCCCGTGCCGGCGCAGGCCAGATCGCTGGATACGGCCGCATGACCGGCGCTCCGATCAAGGTGCTCGTGATCGACGACGAGCCGCCGATCCGCAAGCTGCTGCGGATGGGCCTGACCACGCAGGGCTACGAGATTCTCGAAGCCTCGAACGGCAGGATCGCGCTGGAGCTGTTGGGCCAGGAGCCGGCGCTGATCATTCTCGACCTTGGCCTGCCCGACGTCGACGGGCTCGAGCTGCTGCGAACCATCCGTGGCCGCAACGAGGCCGTGCCGGTCGTGGTGCTGTCCAGCCGCGGCGACGAGGCGGGCAAGGTCCAGGCGCTCGATCTCGGGGCCGACGACTACATCACCAAGCCGTTCGGCATGGACGAGCTGCTGGCGCGGCTGCGCGCGGCGCTGCGGCACCAGTTGCAGGTGCAGGGCGAGCGGCCGGTGTTCCGCACCGGCGATCTCTCCGTCGATCTGGTGCGCCGCATCGTCAAGGTCGGCGAGCGCGAGATCAAGCTGTCGCCCAAGGAGTACGATCTGCTCCGCGTCCTGGTGCAGCACGCCGGCAAGGTGCTGACGCACCGCTTCCTGCTCAAGGAGCTGTGGGACGAATTGACCGACGCGCAATATCTGCGCGTCTATGTGCGTCAGCTGCGGCAGAAGATCGAGGCCGATCCCGAGCGCCCGCAATTCGTATTGACCGAGACCGGCATCGGCTATCGGCTGCGCGCGCCGGACTGAGCTTTGGCCGTATCGGCCGACTGGTCCTGTGTGTCAGGGGCGTTGGCATCGCCATTCGATGGGCGAGCTTGCGTGTCCCGCGGGCGGCATCAGCTCGTTTCGTTATATTTTCGAGCAATTTTGACCAGCCGGTCATCTCGCGCTGCGGCACAGTACGTCCGCAGGCGCCCGTTCTCTGGATCAACGGATGATCGAGACCGCGGTCGTGCCACCTCATCGGCGCAGCTGATCGTGCGTTTGCATGCACGACGGTGTAAACACGGGACGTGCCATGTCTCGGCTTGTCAGAACACGATCTGAATTTGGGGGGGCGAGGCTGCCGACTGCGGCGCAGAGATTGTCATCGGCGATACTGGGAAGAGCATCATGCCCGAAATTCATCTCAATCAAGGTCAGCCCGACGCGTTGCGGTGCCGCTTTGGCATGAAGGCCGGCCTATGTCCCGGTGAGGGGTTCTGCGCGTTCGATCTTTCAGCCTGCAGGGACTGTTCGAGATCGCAGCACAAGATCCAGACCTTGACGGGTTCGGAAGACCCGATGAGATCAAAGATATTGCACACCTGGATTTCGTTTGCCGTTCGTCCATCGACGTCGTTCTTGGCTCCCATCAGTGAGGTCGGTCATGGAAGAATACATTCATCTGCAGAACCTCATCCTGTTCAGGAAACGTCTCGCTGAATTCAACGATGAGTCCAAGCGGACGGTGCTCCTGAAATTGCTGACTGAGGAAGAGGCCAGGGACGCATCATTCGGACCGTCGCCTTGTCCAGTTGCGCCTCATGCAGCGGATCAGAACGTCTGATTGGCTTCTCGGTCTATCCGTCATCGAAACGATGAGCGCGAAGCTGCATTGGAATCTCGATGTATCGACGGGCTTCGATTCCCGCGATCGTGAAAGCATGGGTGGAGGTACGCGGCATCAGCTTGCGCTTTGGAACTTTCGTCTCGCCGACGCGGTTTACGTGTCGCAATCGGGAGGATGTTCATGGCACGACAATACTCGCGCAAGGCATCGGCCAAGGTCGGCCGGGCCATGAAGAAGCGCAAGGCCGGCACGCTGCGCAGCGGCGGTTCCGGTCGCAAGGTCAAGAGCCGCAAGCAGGCCATCGCGATCGGCCTGTCGGAGGCGCGCCGCGAAGGCAAGAAGGTGCCCGCGAAAAAGAGCGCGAGGGCCTCGGCGAAGAAGACGGCCAAGAAGGCGAGCAAGAAGAGCACGAAGAAGACTACCAAGAAAACGACGAAGAAGAAGTCGAAGAAGAGCTGACGAGGCGATCATTCGGGCTACGATCATCGCGCACGCCATGACCCGCAGCCGTCGCAAAATTCTCCGCTGTCGTCCCGGCGAACGCCGGGACCCATAACCCCAGGGAGATGTTATTGCGCGGGATGTGGGACAAGTCTTGTCTTACAACACCCGCCGCGGAGTATGGGTCCCGGCGTTCGCCGGGACGACGGCGGTGGGTGTGGAGGCCGCTTGCGCCACGCAGGCAGCTGCTGGCTTTCACCCCGCCTTCCTCTGCCGCGCCGCCGACCGATGCGCCTTCTTCGCCGGGCGTCGATGCGTGCTCGTCCGCCGCGACGCCGCACGCGCGGTCTTTTTTCGGCTCTTGCCGTTCAGGCTCTGCTTCAGCGCATCCATCAGGCTGACGACGTTGTCGGGCCGCTCCGCCGGCTCCGGCAGCTTGATCGGCTTGCCCGAGGCCTTGCGCTTCACCAGCGCCTTCAGCGCGGTCTCGTACTGGTCCTTGAACTCCGAGGGGTCGAAATGGGCTGCCTTGGTCTGCAAGATGTGGCCGGCCAGCTCGACCATGTCCTTGCTGATCTTCGGCGCCCTGATGTCGTCGAAGAACTCGGCTTCGTCGCGCAGCTCATAGGGAAAGCGCAGCGTGGTGCCGAGCATGCCCTTGCCCATCGGCTCGATGGCGATGACGTGCTCGCGGTTGGTCAGCACGATCCGCGCCAGCGCCACGCGCTCCTGGTCCTTCATGGCGTCGCGGATGACCGCGAAGGCGTCGAGCGCCGCCTTGCCGTCGGGGGCGATGTAATAGGGGTGGTTGAGATAGCGCTGGTCGATCTCGTCGCGCGGCACGAAGCTGTCGATGTCGATCGTGTGGTTGCTCTCGATCTGGACCGCCTCCAGCTCCTCCGGCTCGATCTCGACATACTGTCCCTTGGCGAGTTCATAGCCGCGGCCCTTCTGGTCGCCCTCGACGATGTCGCCGGTCTCGGCGTCCACCATCTGCTGCTTGAGCCGGTTGCCGGTCTCGCGGTTGATCAGATGGAAGCGCGTCTTCTCGACCGACGTCGACGCCGGATAGAGCACGACGGGGCAGCTGACGAGCGAGAGTTTGAGCGAGCCTTTCCAGTAGGCGCGGGGGGCCATCGTGGTCTCCTTGGACAATCCGGACGAGGCTGCAACGGGCAAGCATCGGTGTGGGTTCCATGGGCCCGGCGAAGGTCGCTTCGGGAAAAAATAATTCGCTTGACGACTTCGTAAAATCAGCATTATGGTCCGACCCGTTCCGTTGCGTCGGAGGGGACGTATCGCGGTCGTCACGGACGTCGGCAGCGGAATGCGATGGGTGTGCCGGGTTGCAGCGTGATTCAGTCGCGCCGACGAACAATCCGGCATGCACGGTCAAGTCGCGCGGTCCTGATACCCCGATGCTGGTATCCAGCGCAATGCGCGCAGGCGCATTGTCGCGACACGGTGGCCAACAAGCCCGGCGCACCGGGGAGAACGCGAAGCAGCCGTTAAAGCCGTCGCGCAGGGAGGGCCGGGATGTCTCGGCTGCACCTGTGGTACCTGCCGCCTGCATTTCTTTCTGCAGGCGGGCCATGGGGGCGGCGAGCTCCCGGCCTTCCCTGCGCCCTCTCGACTGGCAGAGGGCGGACGCCAGCACAGCCTGGGCCCTCCATGAGCCGCGGGAACGCGGAACTTTGCCCGAAGTTATCCTGCCGATGCGGCCGGTTCCACGAGTTCGCCGGCTTTGCTACGCTACCACTCAACGCGAGGGATCACCGTGGCGCTCGGGAAGCTTTCCACCTATCGCAAGAAGCGCGATTTCGACAAGACGGCGGAGCCGTCCGGCGACGCCAAGGTCGCGCGTACGGCGCGGCCGCGCTTCGTCATCCAGAAGCATGACGCAACGCGCCTGCACTACGACCTGCGGCTCGAATTCGACGGCGTCTTCAAGTCGTGGGCCGTCACCAAGGGGCCGTCGCTCGATCCGCACGACAAGCGGCTGGCGGTCGAGGTCGAGGATCATCCGCTCGACTACGGCGATTTCGAAGGTACGATCCCGGAAGGCGAGTATGGCGGCGGCACCGTCATGCTGTGGGACCGCGGCTATTGGGACAGCGAGGACCCGGAGCGCGGGTTCAAGAAGGGCGATCTCAAATTCACTCTCGAGGGCGAAAAGCTGCATGGCAGCTGGGTGCTGGTGCGGATGCGCCACGATCGCACCGGCGGCAAGCGGACCAATTGGCTGCTGATCAAGCATCGCGACGAGTTTGCCCGGGAAGGCGAGGCCAACGATATCCTGGATGCCGACAAGTCGGTCGCCTCGGGCCGCACGATGGAGCAGATCGCGGCCGGCAAGGGCAAGGCGCCGAAGCCGTTCATGCTCGCCAAGACGCAGCGCATGAACGCGGATGCGGTGTGGCACTCCAACCGCAGTGACAGCGAAACCAAGCCGACTACGAAGGCCTCATCACCGAAAGCGAGGGCCGAGAAGGGAAACGGCACCAAGGCCCGCGTTGCGCCGAAGACGGTATCGTCGCTGCCCGACTTCGTGCCGCCCGAGCTTTGCACGTCGGTCGCGCAACCGCCGAGCGGCGAGGGGTGGGGGCATGAGATCAAGTTCGACGGCTACCGCGTGCAGATCAGGGTCGAGGGCGGCGAGGCAACCCTGAAGACCCGCAAGGGCCTGGACTGGACCGCCAAGTTCGGCGCGATTGCGGAGGAGGCTGCGAAGCTGCCGGACGCGATCATCGACGGCGAGATCGTCGCGCTCGACAAGGACGGCAATCCGAATTTCTCCGCCCTTCAGGCGGCGATCTCGGCGGGTGAAACCGACGAGCTGATCTTCTTCGCCTTCGACCTGATGTTCGCCGAGGAGTTCGACTTGCGCCGCCAGCCTTTGCGCGAGCGCAAGGCACGGCTGGCGAAGCTGCTGAAGGCGCATATCAAGGGCAAGACACCGCGGATCCGCTACGTCGAGCATTTCGAGAGCGACGGCGAAGCCGTGCTGGAGTCGGCGCGCAAGCTGAACCTCGAAGGCATCGTCTCGAAGAAGTTGGACTCGGCCTATCATTCGGGACGGACGGAGAGCTGGACCAAAGCCAAGACCAGGCCCGGCCACGAGGTCGTCATCGGCGGCTGGAAGACGACCAACGGCAAATTCCGATCGTTGATGGTCGGCGTCAACAAGGACGATCATCTCGCTTATGTCGGGATCGTCGGCACCGGCTTCGGCCAGGACACGGTGAAGGCGATCATGCCGGCGCTGAAGGCGGCGGCATCCGACAAGAGCCCGTTCAGCGGCAAGAACGCGCCGCGTAAGACGCGTGACGTGCATTGGCTCAAGCCCGAGCTGGTCGCCGAGATCGAGTTTGCCGGCTTCACCGGCGACGGCAATGTCAGGCAGGCCTCGTTCAAGGGACTGCGCGAGGACAAGCCAGCCCGCGAGGTCGTTGCCGAGGCGCCGGTGGTGGCGACGAAGGTTGCCAGGCCGGTGGCGCGGGCCGCCGCGAGCGTCGCGACCGTCGGCACCACGCTGCACAAGACGCCGTCACGCACGAAGGGCTCGGCGACCGTGATGGGCGTTGCAATCTCCAAGCCCGACAAGGCGCTGTGGCCGGACGCCGGCGACGGCGAGCCCGTCACCAAGCTTGATCTTGCGACCTATCTGGAAGCCGTCGGCAACTGGATGATCGGGCATCTGAGGGGGCGGCCGTGCTCGATCGTGCGTGCGCCTGATGGCATCGGTGGCGAAAAATTCTTCCAGCGGCACGGCATGCAGGGCATGTCGGACCTGCTGGAGCTGGTCAAGGTCTCGGGCGACCGCAAACCATATCTGCAGATCGACCGCGTCGAGGGATTGATCGCGGTGGCCCAGGTCGCCGCCGTCGAGCTGCATCCATGGAATTGCGCGCCGGACGCCTATGACGTCCCGGGTCGGCTGGTGTTCGATCTCGATCCGGCGCCGAACGTCGCGTTCGAGGAGGTGATCGCGGCCGCCAAGGAGATGCGCCAGCGCTTGAAGAGCCTCGGGCTCGAGAGCTTCTGCAAGACCACGGGCGGCAAGGGTCTGCATGTGGTGACGCCGTTGCTGCACGGCGCGCGCGACAAGGTGAGCTGGCCCGAAGCGAAGGCGTTTGCACAGGGCGTGTGCCAATGGATGGCGAACGACCGCCCGGAGCAGTACCTGCTCAACATGTCGAAGAAGCTGCGCAAGGGGAAGATCTTCCTCGACTATCTGCGCAACGACCGGATGTCGACGGCGGTCGCCGTGCTGTCGCCGCGCGCTCGCGAAGGCGCCACCGTGTCGATGCCGCTGACCTGGGCGCAGGTGAAGAACGGGCTCGAACCCAAGCGCTACACGGTCCGAACCGCGCCGGCGCTGTTGCCCAAGACCAAGGCGTGGGAGGGCTATGACGACGCGGCCGGAGCGATCAAGCCGGCGATGAGGAAGCTCGCGAACGAAGTGTAAGGGATACGATGCGGGGGCGCAATCAAGGCCAGGCCGACGTGGCGCGGCCACGTCGGCCCGAGCTGATCAGTTGGATGGCTATGAGATCGATCGGATCAGATGCGTCCGAGCAGGACGAGAATCAGCACGATGACGATGATCAGGCCGAGGCCGCCGCCGCCGTAGTAGCCGGTGCCGTAGAACGGACCGCCGCCGATGCCGGAAAAGCCGCCGAGCAGGGCGATGATGAGAATGATGAGGATGATAGTTCCGATGGACATGTGCTTCCCTCCAGTGCCCGGCAGCGGGGCGACAACGTGCTCTGCCTTCGCCGAGGAAACTGGTTGGAACTTCGAAAGTTCCGCGTGGGAACAAGTAAAATGCAGCGTGTGTCTTTGCGGTCGTAGCCACCGATGACTACGTAGAGAGGGTTGTTAGTCAGGAGATCGCGATGTCAAGACCGCTTGTCGTTTCCATTCCGCATCGCCTCGGCAAGGACGAGGCCGTGCGCCGGCTCCAGGCCGGTCTCAGCCGCGCCGCGACCAGCGTTCCGGTCCTGAAGGTCGACGAAGAGCGCTGGGAGGGCGACAAGATGATCTTTCGCGTTCGCGCGCTCGGTCAGGCGGCGTCGGGCCATGTCGACGTCGCCGACGATCACGTGCGTGTCGAGGTCGTGCTGCCCTGGCTGCTGCAGCGCTTTGCCGAGGCCGCGCAATCCGCGATCCGCAGCCGCGGCCAGCTGCTGTTGACGAAGAAGAGCTGATCAGGTCGGCGCCGCTCCTGTCCGACGTCGACCAGGCGGGTGGGCTGCCGCGTCGGTCCGCGCCGGGATCGCCGCTGCAGGAAAATGCGTGAAGATGGAGGACACCGCCAGGATGCCGTCCTGCATGTCCGCCGGTATGTAGCCGCGGGCATGAACCTCGGCGTCGAAACCATCTGCGTGGGGCCACACCCGGCCACCGTCGGTGAAGGGTGCAAAGTTGCGCACGGTGACGACGACGACGGCGTCCCGCCCGCGCCGCCGTGCGAAAGCAATGATGTGATCGGCATGACGTCCGCTCACCTCGAGCGGCTCGTAGGAGCCGTCGGTGAACACGGCGGGCATCTGGTTGCGAAGCTTCAGCAGCTCCCGCGTCCAGGCGAGCTTGATGCGGCCGTCCGGCCAATGGTCCGCGAGGTGGGCCCAGTCGGGAGTCTCGCACGCACGCAGCGCGTGCTCACGCGCTGCGAAATCGACCGGGCGGCGGTTGTCGGGATCGACCATCGAAAGGTCCCAGAACTCGGTGCCCTGATAGAAATCCGGCACGCCGGGCATCGTCGCCTTCAGCGTGAGCTGGGTCAGCGAGTTCAGCGCGCCGAGCAAAGCGAGTCGCCTGGAAAGCGTCTCCAGCGACTGCAGGAACTCGGGCGAGCGCTCGCGATCCAGGATGCGGTCGATGAAGGCGCGCAGGCCGTTCTCATAGGCCTCGTTCGGATTGAGCCAGCTGGTCTCCTCCTTGCCCTCGCGCGCGGCCTTCAGCGCATAGGCCTGCAACCGCTCGGGCAGGGTGCCATCGGTGCCGCTTGCCGGCCAGATGCCGACGAGCGTCTGGTACAGCATGTATTCGAACGCCGCCGAGGGCGCGCGCATTTTGCCATCCGTGATGACGTGCGGCGCGTTCAAGGTCTTCCAGCGTGCCATCGCGGACGTCCAATCGTTGGGCAGCTCGGTGATGGCGGCGAGCCGCGTGCGCGCATCCTCGCCGCGCTTGGTGTCGTGGGTAGCAGTGGCGGTCATGCCGTGCGGCCAATGCCTGGCGCGGTCCCGCATCAGCTTGTGGAAGTCGGCGATCGCCAGAGCATGCGCCGCTGGATCGCCACCGACCTCGTTGAGCGCGAGCAGTCGGTGGAAGCGGTAGAAGGCGGTGTCCTCCAGCGACTTCGCCATCATCGGCCCGGTGAGCTGCTGCACCTTGAGGGCGAAGCGGCGCACACGCGGGACGCTGTGGTTGGTGCTGCGGTCGCGCTTGATGAGATCCATGGTCAGCGCATCGCGCAGGAACTCGAAGATCGAGCCGTCGGAGGCGAACCATTCGGCCCGGGCGCCTGCGATGGCGTGGTCGATCAGCTTGCGGTCGGTCTCGGTCGGGCCGGCTGTGGTGAGATAGGTGCGATAGACCGGGAAGTGAAGAACATACAGCTCGAGCGCCTGGCGCAGGATGTCTTCCGAATAGTCGCGCGTCGAGTAGTGGCCGTTGGCGATGCGCGCCAGCAGGCGGGTCAGCACGGTGAATTCGCTGGTCAGCAGCGTCTCCAGCACGCGCCGCTTGGCCTCCTTGATCACAGGCGCGAGCTTCGGCGGCTTGTTGCTGATCTGGCGCCAGATCTCGTCCAAGGGCTCCAGACCTTTGCCGTCGATCAGGACCTGGGTGATGACGTTCATCCACTCGTAGCCGGTGGTGCCGTGCACGCCGGCAAAACCCGGCAGCTTCTCGTGCTCGCAGAGAATCTTCTCGATGACGACGTAGAACGGCCCGGCTGCGGGCCCCCGAGCGTCGCGGATCAGCCGCCGCAGGCGCTGGAAATATTGTGCGGGATCGCGCAGGCCGTCGATATGGTCGAGCCGCAGACCCTGCAACTGGCCATCCGCGATCAGCTTCTTGACCAGCCGGTGGATCGCTTCGAACGTGCCGGCATCCTCGACGCGCAGGCCCGCCAGCGTGTTGACGTCGAAGAAGCGGCGGTAGTTGATGTCGCTGGACGCAAGCCGCCAATGGCCGAGCTTGTAGTGCTGTCGCTCCAGCAGATGATGCAGAGCGAGCGTCTGCGCACCACGGTCGGGGCCGGCCTTATAGGCCGCGATCCCCTGGGCAATGACGTCGGCCGCGCCGGGAATGGCCTTGAGGGCCGCCTTGAACGCCGGCGCTTCCTTGCGGTTCGGATGGCGCAAGCCGCGATAGCGCGACGCCAGGTCGAGAATCGCCTTGCCGGCCTCGCTGCTCTCCTCACCGGCCTCCTTGACGATGATGCGCAATACCTCGCCGTAGCGCTCCGGCGCGATCGGCAACCGATGCTCGAAGTACCAGCAGGAGAACGAGCCTTCGTCCGGATCATAGCGCAGCTCGATGTCGCCATGTTCGAGCGCGTGGCCGTAGGAGGTGCCGATGATCGGCAGCAGCACGCCGCCGCGCGCGCGGTACGGCAACTGGTCCCAGTCGATGTCGAACGAGGCGGCGTGCGGCGAAGCCTGGCCCCATTCGAGCACGTCGAGCCACCACGGATTGTCGTCGAAATGCACGCCGACATGGTTCGGCACGAAGTCGAGGATGAGGCCGAGATCGTACTGCTTCAGCGCCGCGCTCAGTTTCGCAAAGCCGTCCTCGCCGCCGAGCTCGGGATTGAGCTTGGAATGATCGGTGATGTCGTAGCCATGCGTCGAGCCCTTCCGCGCCGTCATGAAGGGCGAAGCGTAGACGTGGCTGATGCCCAGCGCCTTCAGATATGGCAAGACGCGTGCGGCCGATTCGAAGTTGAAATCACCCGTGAGCTGCAGGCGATAGGTCGCGAGGGGAATGGCCGGAGGCATGCTATCCCCCGATGCTCCAGAACACCGACCACGGCGGCAGGCGGTCTCCAGGCGTGTCGCCCCAGATCGGGGTGCCCGGGACGCCGGTCGGCGAAGCCGCGAGCTCCTTGTCGGAGACGTTGGCAAGCAGATTTAGCCGGCTGCCATCGCCCATCAGCCAATGCGCGCTCAGGCGACCGTCATCGGTCACGTCCGCCTCGCCGAATTTCGCTCCCGGAAGCCGCGGCGCAACCTCCTTGTGACGCACCGCAAGGAGCGCGCGCACCAGCGCGAGACGCTCGCGCCCCGGCGACTCATTGCGGGAGTCCCAGTCGATGATTGCGGACTTGAAGGTTTCGATGTCGAGCGGATCGGGAACCTCGTCGCCATATTTGGCGTACGCCCACTCATACTCCCTGCGGCGTCCGTTGCGCACGGCATGCGCGAGGTCGCCCTGGAAGTCGCAGAAGAACGGGAACGGCTGCTTCGAGCCCCATTCCTCGCCCATGTACAGCATCGGGACGGTGGGCGCGAGCAGCGTCACCGCGAGTGCCGCCGCGATCCCTTCCGGCGACGCCAGCGCCTCCAGGCGGTCGCCGAACACGCGGTTGCCGATCTGGTCGTGGTTCTGCAGGAAGTTGACGAACGCGCCGGGGGCCAGATGACCGCTCGGCTCGCCCCGCGGATCGCCGCCCCAGAATGCCGCGGGTTCGCCTTGGTAGACGAAGCCGGAGGCGAGCGCGCGAGCGAGATCGCGGCGCGGCGCCTGCTGGTAGTCACCGTAATAGCCGCCGCTCTCGCCGGTCAGGATCACGTGCCAGGTGTGATGATAGTCGTCGTTCCACTGCGCGCGGAATTTGCCGCGCGGCGGCTCCTCTGCGGAATCCAGCATGCTGGCGCGGTTGTCGCCGTTTTCGAGCACGAGATGGATGTGCCGCCCGGTTGCTTCGACCAGCTTGCCCACGGCGGCGCTGAGATCGTGCAGCATCGGGATCTCACCCTCGTTGGACAGGATGTGATTCACGGCGTCGAAGCGCAGGCCGTCGAAGCGATAGTCCGTCAGCCAATGCAACGCGTTTTGAATCGCGAAGGCGCGCACTTCGGAGCGCCGGTAGTCGATCGCGCTGCCCCACGGCGTATGCGCGTCGGTGAAGAAGGTCGGCGCATAGCGGCCGATGTAGTTTCCCTCCGGGCCGAAGTGATTGTAGACGACGTCGAGAAACACCATGATGCCACGCAGATGCGCCTCGTCGATCAGCGCGCGCAGATCATCGGGACGCCCATAGACGCTGTCCGGGGCGTAGAGCAGCACGCCGTCATAGCCCCAGTTGCGGGAGCCGGCGAAGTCCGCCAGCGGCATCAGTTCGAGCGCGGTGATGCCGGTTTCGACGAGATGATCGAGCTTGTCGATCATTGCGCGGTAGGTGCCTTCCGTCGTGAAGGTGCCGACATGGCTTTCGAGGAACACGGCATCCTGCCATGGACGACCGCGCCAGTTCTCGGAGCGCCAAGTGTAGGCACGGTGGTCGATGATTTCGCTCGGGCCGGAGACATCCTCCGGCTGGAAATCCGAGCCGGGATCTGGAACGTCGAGCTCATCGTCAATACGGAACTTATACCGCGTGCCGGCGCCGACGCCGGCGACGTCGAGCGAATACCAACCGCCATCCCCGCGTTGCATCTCATGCTTGACGTCGAGGATCAGATCGACGCGCCTGGCGGCGGGCGCCCACAGCCGGAACGTCGTGCCGTCCTGCGTGAGCCGAGGTCCGAATTGACGGCCGTTCATGACTGGCCCGCATACGCCAGCACGGAGCGGGACGGGGCCTTGAGATCCGCACCGGACGCGAAATCGATCGGCGTCTGCTGGGCTTCGGTGGTGTTCAGGACCTGTTGCCACGTCTTGTACTCGGCAAGCTTGGGCAATTTGAATCCGATCTCTTCGGGGGCCGCGTTCAGAACGATAAAGATCGGAGCCTGTTCCTGTTCCACCGGAGCGAGCACATAGGCGAGAAATCGTCCGTCGGGAAAGGTCCAGTCGGTTTGCGTCATCTCCTCCGCCGAAGGCGTCAGCCACAGCACGCCGAAGCTGCCGTCCGGGCGGCGGCCATCGAGCCAGCGGCGCGCGCGAATCTGGCCGAAGCGGCGGCGCAGCTCGGTCATGTGCGCGATGAAGTCGATGAGATCATCGCCCTCGCGGCCCATGCCGCTCCAGTCCACCCAGCCGACCTCGTTGTCCTGGCAATAGGCGTTGTTGTTGCCATGCTGCGAGTTGCCGACCTCGTCGCCTGCGAGCAGCAGCGGCAGGCCCTGCGCGAGGAACAGACAGGCGAGCTGGTTCTTGCGCGACTGCCGCCGCAGCGCCGTGATCGTCACGTCGTCGGTCGGCCCCTCATGACCGAAATTGTTGCTGTGGTTGTCGTTGGAGCCGTCGCGATTGTCCTCGCCGTTCGCCTCATTGTGCTTGCTGTTGTAGCTGAAGAGATCGGCCAGCGTGAACCCGTCATGGACGGTGACGTGATTGACGCTGGCGCGCTGGGTGCGGCCGTCATGGTTGAAGATGTCGGACGAGCCGGTCATGCGGCTCGACACCTCGCCGATCAGGCTGCCTTCGCCGCTCCAGTAGCGACGCATGGCGCTACGATAGCGGTCGTTCCATTCGGACCATTGCGAGGGGAATGCGCCGACCTGATAGCCGCCGAGACCGACGTCCCAGGGCTCTGCGACCAGCTTGACGCTCGCCAGCACCGGGTCCTGGCGGATCGCGGTGAGAAAGCCGCTGCGCCGGTCGAAGCCGTGCTTCTCGCGCGCCAGGGTGGTGGCAAGGTCGAAGCGGAAGCCGTCGACGTGGCAGACCTCGACCCAGTAGCGCAGCGAGTCCATCACCATCTGGAGCACACGCGGATGCGTCAGGTTAACGGACGAGCCGCAGCCGGTGAAATCGTCGTAGAAGCGCGGATTGTCGGGCTTCAGCCAGTAGTAGGACGCGTTGTCGATGCCGCGATAGCACAGGGTGGGTCCGAGATGGTTGCCCTCGGCGGTATGGTTGTAGACGACGTCGAGCATGACCTCGATGCCGGCATCGTGCAGCCTTGCCACCGTCGTCCGGAAGGCATCGAGCGGATTGTCCTGCGCGTAGCGAAGCTCCGGCGCGAAGAACGAGATCGTGTTGTAGCCCCAGTAGTTGACCAGCTTCTTCTCGACCAGCATGCGGTCGTCGATGAAGGCGTGGATGGGAAGCAGCTCGATCGTCGTGACGCCGAGCCGCTTCAGATGCTTGATCATCGCCGGCGACGACAGCCCGCCATAGGTGCCGCGCAGATTGGGTGGGACGTCGTCGCGCTTGTTGGTCAGGCCCTTGACATGGGCCTCGTAGATGATCGTGTCCTCCCACGGGATCTGCGGCCGCATTTCGCGCCGGCCCCAGTTGAAGGTCTCGTCGATGACGACAGCCTTGGGCATGCCGCGGGCGTTGTCGCGCCGGTCGAACGAGAGATCCTCGCGCGGCGAGCCGGCGCGGTAGGCGAAATGCGCGTCGCTCCAGACCAGCCGGCCGGCGAGCCGCTTGGCATAGGGGTCGAGCAGCAGCTTGTTGGCATTGAAGCGGTGGCCCTGCTCCGGCTCGTAAGGACCGTAGACACGGTAGCCATAGAGCTGCCCCGGCGAGACATCGTTGAGATAGCCGTGCCAGACATCCTCCGTCCGCTCCGGCAGTTCGATGCGCTCGATCTCGCGCCGGCCCTGGCTGTCGAACAGGCAGAGCTCGACCTTCTCGGCATTGGCGGAGAACAGGGCAAAATTGGTCCCCCGCCCGTCCCAGGTTGCTCCGAGACGGGCGTGGCTTCCAGCGGCCAGGCGCATTGCGTCAGGCTTCCGGGAGGAGAAATACCGCTGCCATGGGCGGGAGGATGAGGTTGAGCTGGTGTTCTTCAGAGGCATGGACCTGGCCGACGTTGCCGACATTGCTGCCGCCATAATGCAGGGAGTCGGAATTGAAAGCTTCCCTCCATCTGCCGCCGAACGGCACGCGGACCCGGTAATTGTAATACACGTTGGGCGAAAAGTTCACGACGACGACGCAGCGCGCGTGCTCATCGAAGCCCTTGCGCACCCAGGCGAAGACGTTTCGGTCGGAGTCGTCGGTCGTCAACCACTCGAAGCCGTCCGGCTCGCAGTCCCGCTCATGCAGCGCCGGCACGTTGCGGTAGAGGTGGTTGAGGTCGCGGATCAGGGCCTGGATGCCGGCATATTTGGCGTCGCCGAGCAGATGCCAGTCGAGCGAGGCATCGTGATTCCACTCGCGCTCCTGGGCGAGCTCGCAGCCCATGAACAGGAGCTTCTTGCCGGGATGCCCGAACATGAAGCTGTAATACGCACGCAGGTTGGCAAAACGCTGCCAGTCGTCGCCCGGCATCCGGCCAAGGATGGAGCGCTTGCCGTGCACGACCTCGTCATGCGACAGCGGCAGGATGAAGTTTTCCGAAAAGGCGTAGTGCAGGCCGAACAGGATCTCGCCGTGGTGATATTTGCGGTGGATCGGGTCCTTGCTGATGTAGCGCAAGGTGTCGTGCATCCAGCCCATGTTCCACTTGTAGCCGAAACCGAGCCCGCCCATGTCGACCGGGCGAGACACCTGCGGCCACGCCGTGGATTCCTCGGCAGCCGTGGTCGCCTGCGGGAAATGGCCGAACACGTCGATATTGGTCCGGCGCAGAAACTCGATGGCCTCGAGGTTCTCGCGCCCGCCATATTTGTTCGGAATCCAGCCGCCGGACGGACGGCTGTAGTCGAGATAGAGCATCGAGGCGACGGCATCGACGCGCAGACCGTCGATGCCGTAGCGCTCCAGCCAGAACAGCGCGTTCGAGCGCAGGAAATTGGCGACTTCGGTGCGGCCGTAATTGTAGATCAGCGTGCCCCAGTCGAGATGCCGGCCCTGCATCGGGTTGGCGTGCTCGTACAGCGCGGTGCCGTCGAAATGGCCGAGGCCGTGCGGATCATCCGGGAAATGGCCTGGCACCCAGTCGAGCCACACCGCGAGGCCCTCGCGGTGGCACGCATCAACCAGCGCACAGAAGTCCTCAGGACTGCCGAAGCGGCTGGTCGGCGCGAACAGGCCGGTCGGCTGATAGCCCCAGGAGCCGTCGAACGGGTGCTCGCTGACCGGCAGGAATTCGATGTGCGTGAAGCCCATGTCGCGTGCATAGGCCGGCAGTTGCTCGGCGAGTTCGCGATAGGTCAGCCACTGGTTATTGTCCTTGCGCCGCCAGGAGCCGAGATGCACCTCATAGATCGAGACCGGCCTGTTCAGCTTGTTGATGTCATGCGGCGCCGGCCGAGGTCGCGGCAGGCTGGACTCGTCGACCACGATCGATGCGGTCTTGGGACGCATCTCGGCCGCGAAGGCCATCGGATCCGATTTCAGCGGCAGGTGCTCGCCCTGCGGACCGATGATGTCGAACTTGTAGTGGTCGCCGGCCCTGGCGCGGGGAATGAACAGCTCCCAATAGCCGTTGCCGCGGACGCGCATCGGGTGGCGCCGCGCATTCCAGAAGTTGAAATCGCCGACCACGCTGACGCGACGTGCATTGGGCGCGAGTACGACGAATCCGACGCCATCGACGCCGTCGAGCACCATCGGATGCGCGCCGAGCTTGTCGTAAAGCCGCTCATGGTTGCCTTCGCCGAGCAGATGCAGGTCGAAATCGCTCAGGATCGGCAGGAAACGATAGGGATCCTCGAGGTCGGTGACGTGGTCGCCGAATGTCGCCCGAAGCCGATAGCGCTGCAGCGACGGCATGGTCCCGGTGAACAGGCCGGCATCATGGATGCGCGTCAGCGCGGCGACGTCGCCGTGCTCGCCGACCACCTCGACGCGGGAGGCCTCGGGCAGGAACGCGCGCACGACGGCCCGCCCGTCGACATTGTGCTGACCGAGATAGCGAAACGGGTCGGCATGCCGACCTTCGATGATCGCAAACGCCTCGGGAGAAAGATGGGTCATGAGGTCTCGCTGGCTGATGCTGGCTCGGACAGGACGCGAAGCAGGTTGCTCAATGCGATGCGCAACCAGTCCGGCCGGTGAGCCAGATCATATTCGAGCGCTCCGAGGGCTTTTTCCAGCATGAAAAAGTTAAGGAGCGCCTCCGCCGTATGCGGATCGTCCGGCCAGAGGCGCTGACTAGCCTTGATTTCGCGATAGCCAGCCAAGAAGGCGGTCGCGGCCTGGTCGCGCCATTCCGACAGCGCGGCGGCGATACGGCCGTGATCGTCCTGGCTCGCCCTCAGGGCGCGCTCCTGGGCGACGCGGACCGAGCAATCGATCGAGCGCAGGAAGCCTGCGATGTCGCGCGCCGGCGGCGCCTTGCGCCGACGCTCGGCAAGCGGCTGCTCCTCGTCACCGTCGAAGTCGATGATGAAAATATCGTCCTTGACGATGAGGATCTGGCCGAGATGGAAATCGCCATGCAGCCGGATGTCGCAGCCGCCGATATGGTGCGGGATCAGGCTGCTGAGGCGCTCCGACAGCTCGCCGCGCCTGGCGAGCACCTGGTCGACCAGCCCTCGTTCCGGATCCTTGAGGTGATCGCGGCGCTCGCCCAGGCCCGTGAGGATCCGGTCAGCCTGGCCGCGCAGCCGGTCGATCCAGTGATCGAGATGATCTGCGTTCGTGGGCTCGGGCGCGAAATCGACGATGTCGCTGCGCGAGGCGAGCGCCGCATGCAACTCGCCGACGCGACGGCCTGCCTGCGCCATGTAGCGCAGATAGGGCGACAGCTCCTCGCTCTGCCGCTCGTCGCCGCTCGCGGCGAACACGCGCTGGTCGTCGACGTAGCGATCGAGATAGGCGGCGCTGACGGTCCAGCCGTCGCCCTGGTTCTCGACGAAGCCGTGGACGCAGCCGACGGTCTGCCGCTCGCCCTCCTGGATCACCTCGACACTGCCGAGCAGCGGCGGGACATTGGCGAAGCCTACGGTTTCCGTGAGGAAACCGCCGATCTCGATCTCCGGGTGCGGACCAGCCTCCAGCTCGCGGCGGAGCTTGATGAAGAACTCGTTGTTGACCACCGCCTTGCTGCTGCAGCGGTCGGTCTCGACCACGCGCACCTGCTCCGATTCGCGGATCTGCTTGTCGGGAAACCGCGACGTCGGCCGGAATTCGAGGCGCACCCCGTTTTCCTCGACCGTCAACGCTTGCTTCAGATTGTGCAGGAGCAGCGCAAGAAAGATCGGGCTCGTCGCTGCATCGAGCAGCGTTCCCTCGCGGGCGCCCTGGCGCACGGCGGCGAAGGCCTGCGGATTGTAGCGATCGCGATCGAAACGCACCCACTCGATCTGCATCGGCAGCAGATAGCGCCGCTTCTCGTCGCGCTCGGCGGCCTTGAAGAAGATCAGCCAGGGCCGGTTGTCGCCGATGTCGCAGAACGGGATCGCCGAGGTCAGCGTCGGATGGATCGCGTCCGCCGAGCGCTCGGGGTACCATCGTGCGCGCGCCAGATGACCGGGCAGAACGTCGCGTTCGAACACGCTGCGAGTGCGAGCCAGCGATACCCAGGTCGAGCCGAGCGGCACGACCAGCGTCTCGAACTCCGGTACCGCGCGCTGGATGATGGGCTCCGACTTCTCGCGCTCCTTGAGCTGGAACCAGTAGAATCCGTAGGGCGCGAGCGTGATCATGTAAGGCAGTTCGCCGATGGCGGGAAAGCGCGAGCGGCCGAGCATTTCGATCGGGACGCGATCCTTGAATGGCGAGAGATCGAGCTCGGTCGCCTGCGCCGAGCGCGACAGGTTGGCGACGCAGAGGATGACCTCGTCCTTGTATTGGCGGACATAGGCCAGAACCGACCGGTTGGCCGGGCGGATGAAGGTCATGGTGCCCCTGCCGAAGGCCAGCGTCGACTTGCGCACCGAGATCAGCTTCTTGGTGGCGTTCAAAAGCGACGACAGGCTGCGCGACTGCGCCTCGACATTGACCGCCTCGTAGCCGTACACCGGGTCCATGATCATCGGCGCGTAGAGCCGCGCCGGGTCGGCGCGCGAGAAGCCCCCATTGCGGTCGGGCGTCCATTGCATCGGCGTTCGTACGCCGTTGCGGTCGCCGAGATAGATGTTGTCACCCATCCCGATCTCGTCGCCGTAATAGATGATCGGCGTGCCGGGGAATGACATCAGCAGCGAGTTCATCAGCTCGATCTTGCGCCGGTCATTGTCCATCAGCGGCGCGAGGCGGCGGCGGATGCCGACATTGATGCGCGCACGCGGATCGTTGGCGTAGGTCGACCACAGATAGTCGCGCTCGACGTCGGTGACCATCTCCAGGGTCAGCTCGTCATGATTGCGCAGGAACAGCGCCCATTGGCAGGTCGCGGGAATGTCGGGCGTCTGGCGCAGGATGTCGGTGATCGGGAAGCGGTCCTCCTGGGCGATCGCCATGTAGATGCGCGGCATCAGCGGGAAGTGATAGGCCATATGGCATTCGTCGCCCTGGCCGAAATATTCCTGAACGTCCTCCGGCCACTGATTGGCTTCCGCCAGCAGCAGCTTGTCCTTGGCGTAATTGTCGAGCTCGACACGCAGGCGCTTGATGATCGCATGCGTCTCGGGGAGGTTTTCGTTGTTGGTGCCGTCGCGCTCGCAGAGGTAGGGGATGGCGTCAAGCCGGAAGCCGTCGACGCCGGCATCGAGCCAGCGTTTCATCACCTGGATGATCGCGTTGACCACGCGCGGATTGTCGAAGTTGAGGTCCGGCTGGTGCGAGAAGAAGCGGTGCCAGTAGAACTGGCCGGCCTCCGGATCCCAGGTCCAGTTGGACTTCTCGGTATCGGTGAAGATGATTCGGGTGCCGAGATATTTCTGGTCGGTGTCGCTCCAGACGTACCAGTTGCGGGCGCTGGAGCCGGGCGGGCTGCGCCGGGCGCGCTTGAACCAGTGATGCTGGTCGGAGGTGTGATTGACCACGAGCTCGGTGATCACCCGCAGGCCGCGCCGCTTGGCCTCTTGGATGAAGCGCTTGAACTCCTTCATCGTCCCGAAATCGGGATTGATGCTGCCGTAATCGGCGATGTCGTAGCCGTCGTCGCGGCCAGGCGAGGGGTAAAACGGCAGCAGCCACAGCGTGGTGACGCCGAGGTCCTGCAGATAGTCCAGCTTGTCGGTCAGGCCGGCGAAGTCGCCGACGCCGTCATTGTTGCTGTCGGCGAACGCCTTGACGTGCAGCTGATAGATGATCGCGTCCTTGTACCAGAGACCGTCGCCGTCGGGCTCGGTCTGCAGGCTGGGCGAATCCAGGGATGACATCAGGTTCATGAGGCCCTCACCTAGGAGAGAGGATGATGATGCGGCTGCGATCGGAGGCGTCTCGAAAGATGTCTCGGCCTCGACAGATGCGGCTCTCCTCAAAAGAGGGCAGAATAGGGGAGAAAGCGTCTTTGAGGGCGACGCTCTCGAACGTGTGCGCAAATTTGTTCACGGTGATGCCATTGACAATAAAACGGCGTCCCGGTTCGCTAGAAACCGAGACGACCCCAATTACAAAGCCGCAAGGCTCGTTTTGTTCCCCGGGGAACGACGGCCTTGCCGCGGCGTTAGGGGCTTATCCTCTTGCCGTCCCACAACAATTTTACGACGTACGACTTGCCGTTACGTCCAGATCGCGTGCCGAATGGATCTCTACAGCGAAGCCCATAGTCTCGGAATCCTGACAGAATTCTACGATGGTCAGGGGCACCGTCGTGTGACCGACGAAGCGGCCCTCAAGATCATCGTGGAGGCCTTTCCCAGGCCCACGCCGCATCGGCTGCTGAGCGATGCGGTGGTGATTCGCTCCGGGCAGCCCGCGCGCAGCCGCCTGACCGAGGCGGCGAAGCTGCCGGTCAGGTGGACCATCAGGCGTGGCGACGCTGAGATCGCGAAGGGAGACGCCGGCGAGGCCCTGGTCGAGTGGCCGGGTGATCTGCCGGTCGGCAGCTACCGCCTCGAGCTGGTGGATGCGTCGTCGTACCGCGAGGAGCTGCCGCTGCTCGTCGCACCGGCGAAGGCCTTCGCCGGTGATTTCGACCGCGTCTGGCTGCTGGCGGTCCAGCTCTACGGCATTCGATCCGGCCGCAACTGGGGCATGGGCGATTTCACCGACCTTGCCAATCTCATCACGCTTTGCGCCGAAATCGGCGCCGATGGCGTCGGCCTCAATCCGTTGCACGCGCTGTTCGACGATCGGCCGGGCGATTTCAGCCCTTATGCGCCGAACAGCCGGCTGTTCCTGAATGCGCTCTATGTCGATGTCGAGCAGGCCCCGGGCTTCGCGAAGGGGCCCGGCAGCCAGGTGCTGGAGCCGCTGCGGCAGGCCGAGCTGGTGGACTACAAGGGTGTGTCGGCGTTGAAATGGCCGGCCCTGCGCGCGGCCTTCGACGCTTTCATGGCTGCGCCGGCCGCCGCGGCCGCTGCGGAGTTCAACGCCTATCGGGCCGAGCGTGGCGAGCTGCTGGCCCGCTTCACCTGCTTCGAGGTGTTGCGGCATCGCTTCCAGAAGCCCTGGTGGGACTGGCCCGAGGAGTGGCGGCAGCCCGATGCTGCGCGCTGCGCGGCGCTGCTCAGCGGCCCCGACCGGAGGGAGGCCGAGTTCATCGCCTATGTGCAATGGCTCGCCGAGCGACAATTGCGCCACTGCCGGGATCTCGCGCATCGGCTGGGAATGAAGGTCGGCTTGTATCTCGACGTCGCGGTCGGCGTTCAATCCGACGGCTTCGATGCCTGGAACGAGCAGGGCGCCATTTCGCGCACGCTCTCGGTCGGGGCGCCGCCCGATCCCTTGAACACGGTCGGGCAGAACTGGGGACTCGCCGGGTTCAACGCGCCCGGACTGGCGCTGAAGAATTTCGAGCCGTTCCGGGAGATGGTTCGGGCGTCGATGCGGCATGCCGGGGCGATCCGGCTCGACCATGTGCTCGGTTTGAAGCGGCTGTACCTGGTGCCGCATGGATTTCCGGCCAAGCAGGGCGCGTACGTGCAGATGCCGTTCGAGGCGCTGCTGGCCGCGACCGTCATCGAGAGCGTCGCCAATGAATGCATCGTCATCGGCGAGGATCTCGGCACCGTGCCGGAGGGCTTTCGCGAACAGATGGCCGATTGGGGATTGTGGTCCTACAAGGTGATGATCTTCGAACGCGACGACAACGGCCGCTTCCGCGATGTCGACTTCTATCCGCCGAACGCGCTGGTGACGCTGAATACCCACGACCTCTCGACCTACGCCGGCTGGCGCTCGTTCGGCGATCTCAAGACCAAACGCGGGCTGGGCATCGATCCCGGTGAAAGCGACCAGGATCGCTGGGATGCGTTGGGGCTCTGGGACGAGGTGCTCCGCCAACACGGCATTCAAGCCAACGATGTCCACTCAGCGATCGCCTTCCTGTCGCGGACGCGGTCCCGGCTGCTGGTGATTTCCCTGGAGGATCTGCTGGAGGTGGTCGATCAGCCCAATATTCCCGGCACGATCGACGAGCATCCGAACTGGCGCCGCAAGATGCCGATCAAGCTCGAGGACATCGCCGGTGCGACCAGCGTCGCAGCGTTGAAGGCGGCGACCGCCGAACGGATCAGCCCGGCCGGCGTTTAGTACGGGGGGATTGGGGGGGCAGTTGCACGCGGATGCCAAATGTCCTGCAGGATCGAAGACTACGCCCTGATTGGCGATTGTGAGACGGCTGCCCTGGTGAGCCGGAACGGGTCGATCGACTGGCTGTGCTGGCCGGCGTTCGATTCCGACGCCTGTTTCGCCGGCCTGCTGGGTGATAGCAGCCACGGCCGCTGGCTGATCGAGCCGCGCGGCGACGTCCGATCGACGTCTCGACGTTATCGCGGCGACAGCCTCATCCTCGAGACGCGATACGAAACTGCGACCGGCACCGTCGAGATGATCGATTTCATGCCGCCGCGGGGCAGGGCTTCCGATGTCGTTCGGCTGGTCCGCGGCGTCTCCGGCCGGGTCGCCATGCGGATGGAGCTGATCATCCGCTTCGGGTTCGGCATCGAGATTCCCTGGGTCAAGCGTTCCGAGGATCGCTCCGCGCTGCTCGCCATCTGCGGCCAGGACATGGCGGTGCTGCATACGCCCGTCGCGACCCGCGGCGCGGACATGACCACGGTGGCGGAGTTCGAGGTCGCTGCCGGCGAAACCGTGCCTTTCGTACTCACCTACGGTCCGTCGCATCTGCCGGCGCCCAAGGCGATCGATCCGGATCAGGCGCTGGATGACACCGAAACCTTCTGGGCCGACTGGTCGCGGCGCTGCACCTATCAGGGCGAGCATCGCGCACTCGTGATGCGCTCGCTGATCACCTTGAAGGCGCTCACCTACGCGCCGACCGGCGGCATCGTCGCGGCGCCGACCACCTCGCTGCCGGAGAAGCTCGGCGGCCGGCGCAACTGGGACTACCGATTCTGCTGGCTGCGTGACGCGACGTTCACGCTGCTCGCGTTGATGAACTCGGGTTACACCGAGGAAGCGCTGGCCTGGCACAACTGGCTGCTGCGCGCCGCGGCGGGCGCTCCCGCCTACATGCAGATCATGTATGGCATCATGGGCCAGCGGCGGCTGATGGAGTGGGAGGCCGAGTGGCTGCCGGGCTACGAGGGTGCCCAGCCGGTGCGGATCGGCAATGCCGCGCATGCGCAGCTCCAGCTCGACGTCTACGGCGAGCTGATGGATGCCTTCCATCAGGCCCGCATGACCAAGCTCAAGCTGGACGACGGCACCTGGGACCTGGAATGCGCGGTGCTCGACCATCTCACCGACGTCTGGGACCAGCCCGACCACGGCATCTGGGAACGCCGCGGCGATGGCCGTCACTACGTGTTCTCCAAGGTGATGACCTGGGTGGCGTTCGATCGCGCGATCAAGAGCGCGGAGAAATTCGGGTTCAAGGCGCCGCTGGAGCGCTGGCGGCGGCTGCGCGAGACGATTCATCACGATGTCTGCGCCAAGGGCTACGACGAAAGCCTCGGCAGCTTCGTCGAGTCCTATGGCTCGCGGCTGCTCGATGCCAGCCTGCTGCTGTTGCCGGCGGTCGGCTTCCTGCCGTGCTCCGATTCGCGCATTCGCGGCACGGTCGACGCGATTGAGGAGCATCTGCTGCGGGACGGCTTCGTGCTCCGGCACGATCCGCGCGAGGTCCCGCCGGACGAGCAGCAGCCGATCGAAGGCGCGTTCCTGGCCTGCACGCTGTGGCTGGCCGACGCCCATGTCCTGGCGGGCGATACGGAGAAGGCCGAGACGCTGTTCCGCCGCGTGGTGAACATCGCCAACGACGTTGGACTGCTGGCCGAAGAATACGACACCGAGGCACGGCGGCAGACCGGCAACTTTCCCCAGGCGCTGACCCATATCGCGCTGATCAACACGGCGCAAAATCTGAGCAGCGCCAAGAAGGCCAGCGACAAACCCGCAAGGCAGCGGTCGGGAGCCTGAGCTGCCGCGCGTCAGCTTGCGGATGAGCCTTGCGCGTTTTCCGCCAGGATCATCTCCATGGCATTGGCAAAGCCTTCGTCCTGATTGGACGTGGTGATGCGCTTGGCTTTGCTCTTCACCTCGTCGCTGGCATTGCCCATGGCGATCGACAATCCGCTCACCTCGAACATCGCGACATCATTGTGCATGTCGCCGATGGTCGCGACCTGGTCGAGCGGAACGCCGAGCCGCTTGGCCATCGCCGTGACGAAGGTGCCCTTGTTGCGCCCGGGCGGAGTGATGTCGAGATAGTAGCTCTGCGAGCGGACCGCCGTCGCCTCGGTCCCCAGCGTCTGCTGCATCTGGCTCTCGCAGTGCGCCAGCAGCTCGAAATCGCTGCTGGCGCCGACGATCTTGCAGGCGTTCGACAGATAGGGGGAGAAATCGTCGACGATCGTCGGCTCCGCGCGTATCGCGCGCCGCTCGTTCGGGACGTACTCGCCGTCCGGATTGCGCGTCAGCCAGGCATCATTGGTGAAGACCCAGATGTCGACCCTGGATTGTTGGAGAAGATCGACGCAGCGCGCGGCGGCCGCGGGCGGGATCAGGCTCTGCTCGAGCGGGCGCATGTCAGCGCCGATGATCGAGCTGCCGTTGAAGGGGCCGACCGGAAGGCTGATCTGCAGCGGCTCGATCAGAAAGCGCATGCCGATCGCAGGGCGGCTCGAGGTGAGCGTGAAGGCGACGCCACATTCGTGCAGGCGTCGTGCCACCTTCGCGGCCCGCTCGGTCAGAACCTTGTCCTTGGTCAGCAGCGTGCCGTCGACGTCGGATACGACGAGAGCGATGCGGGTCATGAGCCCTTCCTGTTCGCGGGTCAGGCGCAGCCCCGACCGGCGTGAAGCTGTTGCATGATGTCGTCCACGATCGCCGCGACTGGCGCGTCGACCGAGACTGTAATGGGACGCTCGGCGGCGTCAGGTGGTTCCAGGGTGGCGAATTGGCTGGCGAGCAGGCCCGGCGGCATGAAGTGCCCCTTGCGATGGCTCATCCGTCCGCCGATCAGCTCCTGACTGCCTTGGAGATAGACCATGCGGACATCGTTACAGCCGCCGACCAGGATATCGCGATAGGCCTTCTTGAGTGCAGAGCAGGCGATGATGATGTGCTGGCCCGCAGTACGGCAACGCGCGATCTCCTGGGCAATCGCCTGCAGCCAGGGCCAGCGATCCTCGTCCGTGAGCGGGTGGCCGGCGCTCATCTTGGCGACGTTTGCGGGCGGGTGAAAGCTGTCGCCATCCTCGAAGCGCCAGCCGAGGCGTTGCCCCAATGTTTTCCCGATCGTGCTCTTGCCGGAGCCGGACACGCCCATGATGACGAGCGCATGGGGCAGGTCAGATGTCGCCACTTCGCCCCTCCGGCCAGGCCTCGCTGTCGATGAGCAGGATCGTCTCCCGATTTGAGCGGGCGCGATTGGCCGGCAGGTCCTCACCGGCCAGCACCCGCGTCATGATCGCGCGCTTGTCGGTACCGGCGATCTCAAACAGCATGGTTCGGCAGGAGGCGAGCGCAGGCAAGGTCAGGCTGATCCGCGGCACGAAGGGAGCGACGTGAGCCTTGTCGACGCCGACGACCCAGCGATCGGCGACATCAACGGCGGGAAAACCGGGGAATAGCGACGCGACATGGCCGTCGGGGCCGATGCCGAGCAGCACAAGGTCGAACAGCGGCCGCGCGGGGGCGAGCCGCCCGGCGCCGTAGAACGCTTCCAGCGTGCGCTGATAGTCGCGGGCACTGGCCTCCGGGTCCGACCTATCGGTCGCGATCGGGTGGATGTTGGCGGCCGGCGCGCAGGCATCGAGGAACGCGTGGCGGGCCATGGTCATGTTGTGCAGGGGATCTCCGGCCGGAACATAGCGCTCGTCGCCGATGAACCAGTGCACGCGCGGCCATGCAATCCGCTCGCGATAGGCGTCCGTCGCCAGCAGCTGATAAAGCTGCCTCGGGCTCGATCCCCCGGTGAGGCAGACGGCTATGGTCCCCGGATTTGCGTCGATGCGGGCCAGGAGATGTTCGGCCGCGACCCTCGCCATCGTCGCCTGGTCCGCGACTCGCACGAGTTTGCGGTTCTGCGGCCCGGCCACGGCTAAATCAGCTTGCGCCAGCTGCGGCCGTCGCGGGCCAGGAGATCGGCCGCCGCCTCAGGTCCCTCGCTGCCGGCCGCGTAGGAATGCAGGCCATCGCGGCCGGCCTTCTTCCACGCCCCGATGAACGGCTCGACGGCCTTCCAGCCGGCCTCGACGCTGTCGGCGCGCTGGAACAGGATGTTGTCGCCGATCATGCAGTCATAGATCAGCGTCTCGTATCCGGTGGCGGGCTCGGCCTGGAAATAGTCCTTGTAATTGAACTTCATCTGCACGCCATCGGTGCGGATGGTGGGGCCGGGCACCTTGGTGTTGAACTGCAGCGTGATGCTCTGGGTCGGCTCGATGCCGATGACCAGATAGTTCTCGGCCAGGGTCTCGATCGGCGTGCAACTGAACATCGCGAACGGCGCCTGGCGGAACTTGATCGCGACCTCGGTGCGCTTGGCGCCGAGCGCCTTGCCGGTGCGCAGATAGAACGGAACGCCGGCCCAGCGCCAATTGTCGATCGTGAGCTTGAAGGCGGCATAGGTCTCGGTGGTGCTGTTGGGGCGGACGTCCTTGCTCCTCAGATAGTCGGGTAGCTCGGCATCGCCGATCATGCCAGCCGTGTACTGGCCGCGCACCGAATTGAGCAACGCCTCCCGTTCGCTCAACGGCTGGATCGCCGACAGCACCTCCGCCTTCTCGGAGCGGACGGTATGCGCATCGAACCGTGCCGGCGGCTCCATCGCCACCAGCGACAGCAATTGGAATAGATGGTTGGGGACCATGTCGCGCAGCGCGCCAGTCGCGTCGTAGAAGCTGCCGCGCGTGCCGACGCCGAGCTTCTCCTCGACGGTGATCTGCACGTGGTCGATGTGATGCCTGTTCCAGATCGGCTCGAACATGCCATTGGCGAAACGCAGCACCAGGATGTTCTGCACCGTCTCCTTGCCGAGGTAATGATCGATCCGGTAGATCTGGTGCTCGGTCACGAGCTGCAGAAGCTCGTCGTTCAGCTTCTTGGCCGAGGCGAGGTCGGTGCCGAACGGCTTTTCCACCACGAGGCGGCGCCAAGCCTTGCCGTCCTCGCGCAGCAACCCGACGCGCCCGAGCTGTTGCGCGATCGGCGCAAAGGCGCTCGGCGGCGTCGCGAGATAGAACAGCCGATTGCCGTGGGTCTCCCGCGCGGCTTCCAGCTTTTCCAGCTTCGCCTTCAACTGATCGAAGCTTTCCGGCTCCTTCGGATCGGCCTCGATCGCAGTCACGCATTGCAACAGGCGCTGCGCGATCTCATCCTCGATCGGGCGTGTGGCGTATTTGCGTAGGCCTTCCATGAGATTGTCGCGCAGTTGCTCGCTCGACGTGCCCTTGCGGGCAATGCCGACGATGCAGAACCTGTCCGGCAGCAGATGATTGGCCGCGAGATTGTAAAGCGATGGCAAGACGAGCCGATGGGTCAGATCGCCGGTCACACCGAAGATCACGAAGGCGCAAGCGTCAGGCTTCTGATGTTGCGGCTGGTGCGGATGCAGCGGGGTCACGCGCGGTCGTCCCTGGGCTTGACGATCTCGGGCGCGCTCTGGCGCGCCGGGTCTGGGTGCTGTTCAGGCTCCTTGTGCCCGCCAAAGCCTTCGCGCATCGCCGAGAGAATCTTTTCCGCGAAGGTGTGCTCCTGGCGCGAGCGGAAACGGGCGAACAAGGCGGCGGTCAACACCTCGGCCGGCACCGCTTCGTCGATCGCCGCATTCACGGTCCAGCGGCCCTCGCCGGAATCCTCGACGTAGCCGGAATATTTCTCCAGACCGGGCTGCCGCGCGAGCGCGCTGGCGGTGAGGTCGAGCAGCCAGGACGGAATGACGCTGCCGCGGCGCCACACCTCGGCGATGTCAGCGAGATCGAAGTCGAAGCGATGCGCCTCGGGCAGCGCCGCGCTGTTCGCATTCCTGAGGATGTCGAAGCCCTCGGCATAGGCCTGCATCAGGCCATATTCGATGCCGTTGTGGATCATCTTGACGAAATGGCCGGCGCCAGTCGGCCCCGCATGGATGTAGCCCTGTTCGACGCGCGGGTCGCGGCCGTCACGGCCCGGTGTGCGCGGGATGTCGCCGATGCCTGGCGCTAGCGTCGCGAAGATCGGATCGAGCCGGTCGACGACCGGCTTGTCGCCGCCGATCATCATGCAGTAGCCGCGGTCGAGGCCCCAGACTCCGCCGGAGGTGCCGACGTCGACGTAGTGCAGACCGCGCTCCTTGAGCGCCTTGCCGCGGCGGACGTCGTCCTGCCAGAAACTGTTGCCGCCGTCGATGACGACGTCGTCTCGGCTCATCAGCTTGGTGAGCTGCTCGACGGTGGCTTCCGTGATCTTGCCGGCCGGCAGCATGACCCAGGCGTGCCGCGGGAGGGCGAGTTTGCCGACGAACTCCTCGAGGCTCGCGGCGCCGGTGGCGCCCTCGGAAACCAGCGCGGCGACGGCCTTTGCGTCGCGATCATAGACCACGCAGGCGTGTCCGGCGCGCATCAGGCGGCGCACGATGTTGCCGCCCATCCGCCCGAGACCGATCATTCCCAATTGCATCGACGATGCCCTTCCTAGCTCAGCGCTTCACTGATCGCGCTGTCGAGCATCTTCAGGCCCGATTTCAGATTGCCCTTGAGATGGACCCGAAGAGCCCTACGCCCGCGCTCGGTGAGTACGTCGAAGTCGCCGCGCGCCTGCGCCGCCTTGATCACGCCGAAGCTCGCCTTCTGCCCGGGGATCGGCAGATCCTGGGCATCGTCGGCCGTGATCTGGAGAAACACGCCGCTGTCCGGACCGCCCTTGTAGGCCTGGCCGGTCGAGTGCAGGAAGCGCGGACCGAACTCGGCGCAGGTGGCGAGGTGCTTGGCATCGCGCAGCCTCAGCCGGATCCGCTGCAGCGTGTCGATATTGCCTGCGTTGCGGTCGATATAGCCGAGCAGGGCGATGTAGTCGCCGTCGCCGGCGCGGCCGAGATGCGCCTTCAGCCAGGACGCGAGCGTGCCGTCGGCGCCATGCTCGCGCAGGCTCTCGACGTTCTGTGCATCCGTGTAGAGCTCGCAGCCCTTGATCGAGACCACCGGCTCCTCGGCCGGCAGCGCGCCGCTCTGCTCGAACGCCGCCGTCAGCTCGCGGGTCTTGATCTTGGCCCATTCGACGTCGGGCTGGTCGAACGGGTTGATGCCGAGCACGGCGCCGGCAACGGCGGTCGCCATTTCGAAGCGGAAGAATTCCTGGCCGAGCTGGTCGATCGACTTCATGACGATGCGCACGACCGGATGGCCGGCCTCCTCGAGCGCGGCGAGCTTTGCATCATGGCCGGCCACGTCGTCGCCGCCGATCCTGATGTCGATGAAGAAGCGATCATGACCGTAGACCTCGGGCGAGGCGACTGGCTCGCCATCGATCGGGATGAGGCCCTTGCCTTCCTTGCCCGTGGACTCCGCGATCAACTGCTCGGCCCAGGCACCGAAATCGGCGATCTTGGGCGAGGCGAAGATCGTTATCTTGTCGCGGCCTTCGAGGCCGGCGAGACCCATCGCCAAGCCGAGCTGAACGCCCGGGTTCTGCGGCGGCGGCACGTCGGGCCCGCAGGAGCGCACCATTGACAGCGCCTGCGTAATCAGCCTGCGCACGTCGATGCCGGCGGTGGCGGCCGGCACCAGGCCGAACGGCGACAGCACCGAATAGCGGCCGCCGATGGTCGGCTCGCCGTGGAAGATGCGGGCGAAGCCTTGCGCCTTGGCCGCCTTCTCCAGCGACGAGCCGGGATCGGTCACGGCAATGAAGCGATGGCCGGCCTTCTTCGGCCCGATCGCCTCGGAGACGCGCGCGAAGAAGTAGTCCTTCATCGCGTTCGGCTCGGTGGTGCCGCCCGACTTCGAGGAGACGATGAACACCGTACGGGTGATGTCGATCGCCTTCTCCATCGCGCGCACCTGCGCGGGGTCGGTGGAATCGAGCACGTGCAGCCTGGGGAAGCCGGCCCTGCGCGGGAACGTCTCGGCGAGCACTTCCGGCCCGAGGCTGGAGCCGCCCATGCCAAGGACCACGGCGTCGGAAAACTTCTGTCCCTTCACCCGCTGCGCATAGTCCTCATAATCGGCGATATCGGCTTTCTCCGCGCTGGTCAGCCAGCCCAGCCATTTGTGCTCGTCATGGCCGGTCCAGACCGTCGCATCCTTATGCCAGAGCCGGCGGATCCTGGCGTCCTTGCGCCAGTCCTCGGTCGCGGAGGCGACCTTCTTCTCGAGATCAGCAGCAACGGCGATCGTCTGCTGCCCAAGTCCTGTCCCCAGCACGACGGCGCGCTTGTGCGCAACCGCGCCGTAGAGCTTGTCGGCGGCGTCCGCGAACTGCCTGACGCCGTCGACCACGAGATCTGCGGTGATGTCGTCGAGCGAGATGCCGGTCTTCGCCAGATCCTCCAGGGCGGCCTGGGCGGCGTCGACGTCTTCCTCCAGGCTGTCGCGCACCTCTCCGTGATCGCGGAAGGCGTCCAGCGTGGCCGGCGGCACGGTGTTGACGGTGTTCGGCCCGATCAGCTCCTCGACATAGAGGACATCGCTGTAATCCTTGTTCTTGGTACCTGTGGAGGCCCAGAGCAGCCGCTGCGGCTTGGCGCCTTGCTCGGCCAGCCGCTCCCAGCGCGCGCCTGCGAACAGCCGCTTGTAATCCTGATACGCCATCTTGGCGTTGGCGATGGCGGTCCTGCCCTTGAGCGCCGCCAGCCGCTCCTTCTCCGAGGGATCGTTGGCCTGGGCGATCTTCTCGTCCAGTTGCTTGTCGACCACGCTGTCGATGCGGCTGACGAAGAACGACGCCACGCTGGCGACATGCGACGGATCGCCGCCGGCGCCGACGTAGGCCTCGAGGCCGGCAATGTAGGCTTCGGCGACCTGCCGGTAGACGTCTTGCGAAAACAGCAAGGTGATGTTGACGCTGATGCCCTTGGAGATCAGGTGCTGGATGGCCGGCAGGCAGGCGTCGGTCGCCGGCACCTTGATCATCAGATTCTTGCGGTCGACCGCCTTCCAGAGCTGTTCGGCCTCGGTGATGGTCGCTTTGCTGTCCATCGCCAGATAGGGCGAGACTTCGAGGCTGACGAAGCCGTCATTGCCATCGAAGCGGTCGTAGACCGGCCGCAGCACGTCGGCAGCATTCTGGATGTCCTCGACGGCGACGGCCTCGAACAGCTGCGTCGGCGATCGATCGCCGTTCTTCAGCGCCGTGGCGATCGGCGCGTCATATTCATCGGAGCTGCCGATCGCCTTCTCGAAAATCGCGGGATTCGAGGTGACGCCCTTGACGCCATCCTCATCGATCAGCCGCTTCAGGTCGCCTTTGGCGACGAAGCCGCGTGCGAGGAAATCGAGCCAGACCGCCTGGCCGTGTTCTTCGAGAGCTTTGACCGGATTCATGATGCCTATCTATGTGCGTCGGCTTGCTTTTTCGGGTTCCCGCCTGGCGGCCTGCCAGGTCGTGGACCTCACATGAACAACTATGCGCCAGCCCACAGGAGAACGCCATTCATAATGGATTGATCCCTCTGGAATCCCAAGAGCTTCGCGCCGGGCTCGACGTGCCGGCGGCGCGCGCCCCGCGGGAGACGTGCAGGCAGCCTGAAGCCTGCTGCCGACCGTTCGACCAAGGCGTGGCGAAGGTTCGCCAAGCGCGGCCAGCGTTCGGCTCGCGTCGGCCTCCGCGACACCCGCGCGCCGGAGGTCTCCCATCGTCGCGAGCAAATGCCGTCGATCAAACCTTCTCCGCCTTGCAATGCCGGAAAGCGGCCACATGTGTTCTGGGTAATGGTGCCTCACGTCACGGATCAAGGCGAGCGTCTTGCGATTGTCGCGTCGGCTGCGGCTCGTGATCGGCGGATAACCCATGATGCTTTCTGCTTGCAGACATTCGGTGGCGAGCCGCAACCTGATCATGGCAATGATCAGCATCGAGTGATCCGTCCGGTTTCGGCCGCGCGTTACGTCACGGCATTCGATTCTAGCGGTGAACATGTGTGCGGATGGCTGTGAGATGCGCGCGTTCATCGCTCGCCTGATCACGATGACGTCGCGTGAGCGATGGTTGACGTGCGCGCAGCGGGGCCATCTGTTCGACCACCGTGGCCGGCGCGCATCATGTCGCGCCACGAATGAGACATTCGCTGCCTGGCGCAGCTGCGCGACCGTTGGCGTTCACTCGCGGTTCACTTCCGGAAGACAGACTGATCCCGGAGCTGTCACGCCACCAGTTCACGTGGCTTCACAACACCTTGTGCGGCGCAGGAAGACTACGGTGCCGGGGTATTGCGGATGTTGCGAAGCAGAGACAATGGGGTACAAATGGGGAGAGTCGGCCGGCGTTTGCCGAACTATTGAGCGAAGTGCATGTTGATAGGGCATATGCTGCATGCACTTTGCGTTGCGGAAAAGGACGAAGACGGTGCCCAATGGGGGCTAGCGCGCTTCACTCTGAGTCGGTTCGGGATCAGCAGGAACGTACTTGGATCTCGGCCCGTTGCAGCAGTGCAGCGGAACCTACGTGGAGAGGGATCATGTACAACGATTCGTTGTTCAACGCGTTCGCAAGGTCGTTCGAGGCACGCAGCCAGACCGACATGTCGATGCAGGAATATCTAGAATCGTGTCGAACCGACCCGATGCGATACGCGAACGCCGCTGAACGACTACTAGCTGCGATCGGTGAGCCTCAGATGATCGATACGGCCAAGGACCCACGCCTTGGCCGTATTTTTTTGAACCGGACGGTTCGGCTGTATCCCGCGTTCGCCGGCTTCTACGGTATGGAAGACACGATCGAGCGCATCGTCGGATTCTTCCGTCACGCCGCGCAGGGTCTCGAAGAGCGCAAGCAGATCCTCTATCTGCTCGGACCGGTCGGCGGCGGCAAGTCGTCGCTCGCCGAACGGTTGAAGCAGTTGATGGAAACTCATCCGATCTACGTGCTCAAGGCGGGAGATGAGTTGAGCCCCGTGTTCGAGTCGCCGCTCGGCCTGTTCGATCCCGACACGCTGGGCCCGATGCTCGAGGAGAAATACGGCATTCCGCGCCGCCGCCTGTCGGGCCTGATGAGCCCGTGGTGCTACAAGCGGCTCGAAGCCTTCGGCGGCGACATCTCGCAGTTCCGCGTCGCCAAGATCCAGCCGTCGCGGCTGCGCCAGATCGGCATCGCCAAGACCGAGCCCGGCGACGAGAACAACCAGGACATCTCCTCGCTGGTCGGCAAGGTCGACATCCGCAAGCTCGAAACCTACGCCCAGAACGATCCCGACGCCTACTCCTATTCGGGCGGCCTCAACCGCGCCAACCAGGGCATCCTCGAATTCGTCGAGATGTTCAAGGCGCCGATCAAGATGCTGCATCCGCTGCTGACGGCGACGCAGGAGGGCAACTATATCGGCACCGAGAACATCGGCGCGATTCCCTACAATGGCGTGATCCTCGCCCACTCCAACGAGGCGGAGTGGCAGAGCTTCAAGACCAACAAGAACAACGAGGCCTTCATCGACCGGATCTGCGTCATCAAGGTGCCGTACTGCCTGCGCGTCACCGAGGAGCGCAAGATCTATGAGAAGCTGATCCAGGGCTCCGAGCTCTCCGCCGCGCCCTGCGCGCCCGCGACCTTGGACACGCTCGCCAGATTCTCGGTGATGTCGCGCCTGCGCAAGCACGAGAATTCGACGTTGTACGCCAAGATGCGGGTCTATGACGGCGAGAGCCTCAAGGAGTCCGATCCGAAGGCGCGCAGCGTGCAGGAATATCGCGACGCCGCCGGCGTCGACGAGGGCATGGACGGCATCTCCACGCGCTTTGCCTTCAAGGTGCTGGCTGCGACCTACAATCACGACACGGCGGAAGTGTCGGCCGATGCCGTGCATCTGATGTACGTGCTGGAACAGTCGATCAAGCGCGAGCAACTGCCCGAGGAGATCGAGAAGCGCTACCTCGAATTCATCAAGGCGGATCTGGCGCCGCGCTACGCCGAGTTCATCGGTCACGAGATCCAGAAGGCCTATCTGGAATCCTACTCCGATTACGGCCAGAACCTGTTCGACCGCTACGTCGACTACGCCGATGCCTGGATCGAGGATCAGGACTTCAAGGATCCCGATACGGGACAGCTGCTCAATCGCGAGCTGCTGAACCAGGAGCTGACCAAAATCGAGAAGCCGGCCGGGATCGCCAACCCGAAGGATTTCCGCAACGAGGTTGTCAAGTTCTCGCTGCGCTTCCGGGCCCAGAATGGTGGCAAAAATCCGTCCTGGACCTCCTACGAAAAGATCCGCGAAGTCATCGAAAAGAGGATATTCTCGCAGGTCGAGGATCTGCTTCCGGTCATCTCGTTCGGTACCAAGAAGGACGGCGAGACCGAGAAGAAGCACGACGACTTCGTCGCGCGCATGGTCGAACGCGGCTACACCGAGCGGCAGGTCCGCCGGCTGGTCGAGTGGTACATGCGCGTGAAGCAGGCGGGTTGATCGTGGTCCGGCGCCGATGTTCACTGCAGGTGCGGCAGGCCATCGGTCTGACGTCGGCGCCAGGGCTACGAAACGAGCGAAACGTTCGACGCTGAGCTTCGCTGGGAGGCGTCGGACAGGCAGAGGGTGCCGTTGCAGTGTCGGGTCCGATACTGCACCGCGGCATCGCGGCGGGGGAGAGCAGGAGTCGAAGCCGCTGCAGCAGGAGGCGTATGGAACGTGGTCATGCACATCATTGATCGGCGCCTGAATCCGGGCGGCAAAAGTCTCGAAAATCGCCAGCGATTTTTGCGCCGCGCCAAGGCCCTGGTTCAGGGAGCGGTCAAGAAGACCTCGCAGGACCGCGACATCAAGGACGTGCTGGAGGGCGGCGAGGTCTCGATCCCGCTCGACGGCATGGACGAGCCTCGCTTCCGCCGCGAGGGCGGCACCCGCGACATGGTGTTGCCCGGCAACAAGAAGTTCGTCGAAGGCGACATCCTGCCGCGCTCCGGCGACGGCAGCGGCCGCAAGTCGGCGCCCGGACAAGGCGACAGCGAGGACGCGTTCCGCTTCGTGCTGAGCAAGGAGGAGTTCGTCAACCTCTTCCTCGACGATCTCGAACTGCCCGATCTCGCCAAGCGCAAATTCGCCGAGGCCGAGAGCGAGGGGCTGGTACGCGCGGGCTATTCGACCTCGGGTTCGCCGGCCAATATCTCGATCAGCCGCACCGTCACCCGCGCCTTGGCCCGCCGCGTCGCGCTGCGCCGTCCGCGGCCGGAGGCGATTGCCGAGCTCGAAGCCCAGCTGGAGCAGGAGACCGACGACGACAAGCGCGCCGCGCTTCTGGCCGAGATCGAGGCGCTGAAGGCGAAGGCCAAGCGCATCCCCTTCATCGACCCGATCGACATCCGCTACCGGCGCTTCGAGGCCGTGCCGAAGCCGATCGCACAGGCCGTGATGTTCTGCCTGATGGACGTGTCCGGCTCGATGTCGGAGCACATGAAGGACCTCGCCAAGCGATTCTACATGCTGCTCTACGTGTTCCTGACCCGGCGCTACCGCCATGTCGAGATCGTCTTCATCCGCCATACCGATCGCGCCGAGGAGGTCGACGAGCAGACGTTCTTCTACGGACCGGCGTCCGGCGGCACCTTGGTGTCGAGCGCCTTGCAATGCATGCACGACATCGTCCGCTCGCGCTTCCGCCCGTCGGACTGGAACATCTACGCGGCGCAGGCCTCCGACGGCGACAACGCCACCTCGGATTCCGAGAACGTCGCGCGGCTCTTGACCGACAACATCCTGCCGGTGTCGCAGTTCTTCGCCTATCTCGAGGTCGGCGAATCCGGCACCTATTCGTTCGAGATGCCCGACTCGGCGCTGTGGTCGCTGTATGAGCGGCTGCGCGCCAATGGCGAGCCGCTGTCGATGCGCAAGGTCCGCGACCGCAGCGAGATCTTCCCGGTGTTCCACGACCTGTTTCAGCGTCGCGGCACCACGCAGGAGAGGGCGGCGTCATGAGCGGGTTGCTGTTCGAGGGCGCAGACTGGAATTTCCTCACCCTGCAGCGCATCCACGATGCCTGCGAAGCCGTCGCCGAGAAGGAGCTCGGGCTCGACACCTATCCCAACCAGATCGAGGTGATCACGGCCGAGCAGATGCTCGACGCCTATTCCTCGGTCGGCATGCCCCTGTTCTACAAACACTGGTCGTTTGGCAAGCACTTCGCCTATCACGAGGCCTCGTACCGCAAGGGCCTGATGGGCCTCGCCTATGAGATCGTGATCAACTCCTCGCCCTGTATCTCCTATCTGATGGAGGAGAACACGGCGACGATGCAGACCTTGGTGATCGCGCACGCGGCGTTCGGCCACAACCATTTCTTCAAGAACAACTATCTGTTCAAGCAGTGGACCGACGCCGACGGCATCCTCGACTATCTCGATTTCGCCCGCGGCTACATCGCGCAATGCGAGGAGCGTTATGGCCGGCTCGCGGTCGAGCATACGCTCGACGCGGCGCATGCGCTGATGTCGCACGGCGTCGACCGCTATCCGGGCAAGAAGAAGCTCGACTTCCGCGAGGAGGAGAAGCGCGCCGGCAAGCGCAGGCTCTACGAGGAGGGCCAGTTCAACGATCTCTGGCGCACGGTGCCGACCGGCCCGGTCAAGACCAATGCGATGCTGAACGTCGAGCGGCGCCGCGCGCTGCTCGGCCTCCCGCAGGAGAACCTGCTCTATTTCCTGGAGAAGACCGCGCCGCGGCTGGCGCCCTGGCAGCGCGAGTTGCTGCGCATCGTTCGCCACATCGCGCAGTATTTCTATCCGCAGGGCCAGACCAAGGTCATGAACGAGGGCACGGCGACCTATGTGCACTATCGCATCATGAACCGGCTGCACCAGGACGGCCGCCTCACCGACGGCAACTTCCTGGAGTTCCTGCAGTCGCACACCAACGTCGTGTTCCAGCCGGAGTTCGACGATCCGCGCTTCTCCGGCTTCAACCCATATGCGCTCGGCTTTGCGATCATGCAGGACATCGAGCGCATCGTGAAGGACCCGACCGACGAGGATCGCGAATGGTTTCCGGACATCGCCGGCACCGGCGACGAAATGGCGGTGCTGCGTGACGTCTGGGCGAATTATCGCGACGAGAGCTTCATCAGCCAGTTCCTCAGCCCCAACCTGATCCGGCGCTTCAAGCTGTTCCATTTGCATGACGATCCGGCCGAACGCGCCGGCATCCTGGTCGACGCCATCCATGACGAGCGCGGCTATCGTCGCATCCGGCGCGAGCTGTCGAAACAGTACGATGTCGGCTACATCGACCCGAACATCGAGGTGGTCGATGTCGATCTCGCCGGCGATCGCCGCCTGATGCTGCGACATACGGTGGTCAAGGGCGCCCAGCTCAACGAGACCGACACCAAGCGCGTGCTGCAGCATCTCGCCGATCTCTGGAGCTACGACGTGTCGCTGGTCGAAGTCGACGCCGCCACCGACAAGGTGCTGAAGGAGTACGTGCTCAATCCCCGGATACAACCGGCGGCCGCCTAGCGCGGCCGCCAAGCCCTGAGCGACGTCAGATTTCCGCGAAGATCTCCAGCAGATTGCCGTCGGGATCCCTGAAGAACAGCGTCCGATGGCCGAAGGGCTGGTCCCTCGGCTGCTCCAGGAGCGCGACGCCCTTCTCCGTCAGCTCGGCCGCGCAGCGGTCGACGTCGACGCGTCCCACCTTGAAGGCGAGTTGAAGCGCCGCGCTTCCCGGCGGTGTCGGCTGGTGCGATGTCAGCCGCTGCGGCCGAGCGAGCGCGAGCGTGTTGGAGCCGATCTGAAATTCGATCCACCCCTGCGACAGTTCCCGGAGCAGCGGAAAGCCCAGGACCTCCTCGTAGAACTGCCGCATGACGTCCCAGTCGCGGGCGAGGATCACCGTGTAGTCGATGGCGCGAATGGCGCGAAATGCGGACACCCTCTTTACATCATTGGTCACGATCTCTCCCTCCCGGCCGGCCTCACCAAGCTTTTCCATCCCGCGTCGAGTGGCGCAAGGCTGATGAGCCCGCTATGGTGCCCGCCGTTGGCCGGGTGGTTGCAGCCGGCCGTTGCGGACGATGATCAAAGCTCGGGCGTAAGGCGCGTGGTTGGACCAAAGGAGACGGCGGCAACGGATCGGCGGGACCGGTTCATTCCGATACGCAAGTCCGACGTCCTGGACACCGTCATTTCGCATGGCGGCCTGGATGACGCCCTGGCGGCCGACCTGCGCCAGCTGGCGCACATGCTCGGCGCCATCCTGCACCACGAATATTTCGACGAGCTCGATCGGCTGCGCGACGTCTATTTCGACTTCGATCCCGAGGTCCCCGCCGGCCGCCATCGCTCCGCTCAGGAGCTCGACACCGCCTATTGCAACCTCACCGACGAATTCGTCCGGGTGCTGAGCGAAGCGAACTTCATCGAGATCAGCCACGATGAGATCGAGCGCGCCTTCGCCGAGCACGCGCTTGTCAGGGTCAAGCTGAGGGCGCCGGTCTCCGACTTTCGCGCCGTCCGCATGTTCCGGCGCGGCACGCATCAAGAGACCATCGAGGTCCCCATGCTGTATGGCCTGCGGAGGCGCAAGCAGGAGATCGAGGTCTACGACGACATCATCCTGATGGTCGCGACCAGGCCAGACGAGCCGTCTCAGAAGAAGCGCAAGACCGCCGCCTGGCGTGGCCGCAACAAGATCCGCGGCGGCGCGGTGCTGTTCAAATATTTCCGCCACATCGCGCGCTTCGACCTCGAGGCGCTGCTGCCGAACGTCCGCGTCGTCATGGGCCTGCGCGAGCAACTGACGCTGGGCGTGCCGGCGCTGGTCGGCGGCGTACCGATCCTGCTCAAGCTGGCTTCGACGCTCACCGTGCTGTTCATCGTCGCCGGCTTTTATCTCGGCCTCAGCGGCACCGTGCACGACAACGATACGGAGCAGGCGCTGGCGGCGCTGTCGGGATTGTTCGCGCTCGGCGCCTTCATCCTGCGGCAATGGGGCAACTTCCATCGCCAGTCGCTGATCCATCAGAAGCAGGTCACCGACAACATCTACTTCCGCAACGTCAACAACAATTCCGGCATCTTCAACTATTTGATCGGCGAGGCCGAGGACCAGGACTGGAAGGAAGCGATGCTGGCCTATGGCGGCCTGCTGCTGGCGTCGGTGCCGCTCTCGCGTGCAGCATTGTGCAGCCATGTCGAGGAGTTGCTGCAGCAGATGTTTGGATTGAGCCGCGCGTTCAATGTCGAGGAGGCCTTGATCAGGCTGCGGGAGTTCGGCCTTGTGACCGGCGGAGATGACGCGCTGTCCGCGCTGCCGCTGCGCGAGGCGATCGCGCAGCTCGATCGCGTCTGGGCAAGCGCGTTGCGGGCGTAATCGTCATCAACGATGACGGGCCTCATGGTTCAAGACGCGCCTGCGGCGCTCCTCATGATGAGGAGCGAGGGCGCGGCTCACCAGGATATGCCGAGCTGTCGCAACGAACGATCTGATAGTTAGTTACTCCGTCATGGCCGGGCTTGTCCCGGGCATCCACGTGGTTATCAGCGTGCCGAACGACGTGGATGGCCGGGACAAGCCCGGCCATGACGTGGAGATAGACAAGCGCAAAACTCCGATTGTGAAATGCGATAGCCCCGCCAGAAGCGGGCGCAATGCACTCCACCTTTGTCCTGAGGAGCCCGCCGGAGGCGGGCGTCTCGAAGGACGGTTACAGAGCGCACGCTCTCCACGCAGCGGTCTGCCTAGCGCAGACTCGCATTGATCTTGTCGAGCGCGGCCTGGCCCGGGCACAGATCCGCGGCCTCCAGCCGGTTGAGCGGGCGTTCCACCGTGTTGAGGTGGCTGTGCAGATCGTCGGCCTCAGGGTCGACATAGAGCAGGCCGGTGACGATCTGGCCTTGCGCGGCATGCTTCTGGAGGAAGGTCATGGCGCCGAGCCGGTCGTGCGGGTCGTAGTCGGCGTCGATCTTGCGCAGCGCCAGCCTGGAGCCGTCGTGCTGCTCGACGATCTGCACCGTGCCCGGATCCTGGTCGATCTCGATCGGATCGCGCCCGGTCAGCACGTCCAACCGGTTCACGGCATCGTTGTGCTCGCGGACATAGTCGAAGCTCTTGGTTGAGCCGGCGTGATTGTTGAACGCGATGCACGGGCTGATGACGTCGATGAACGCCGCGCCCTTGTGCCGGATGGCGCCCTCGATGATCGGCACCAGCTGCTTCTTGTCGCCGGAGAACGACCGCGCCACATAGGTGGCCCCGAGCTGCAGCGCGATGCCGACCAGGTCGATCGGATTGTCGGTGTTGGTGACGCCCTTCTTCGACTTCGACCCGCGGTCGGCGGTCGCCGAGAATTGGCCCTTGGTCAGGCCGTAGACGCCGTTGTTCTCGACGATATAGGTCATGTTCACGCCGCGCCGGATCGCGTGGGCGAACTGGCCGAAGCCGATCGAGGCGGAATCGCCGTCGCCGGAGACGCCGAGATAGATCAGCTCGCGGTTGGCGAGGTTGGCGCCGGTCAGCACCGAGGGCATGCGGCCGTGCACGGTGTTGAAGCCGTGCGAATTGCCGAGAAAGTAGTCCGGTGTCTTCGACGAGCAGCCGATGCCGGAGATTTTTGCCACCCGATGCGGCTCGATCGACAGCTCGAAGCAGGCCTCGATGATCGAGGCCGTGATCGAATCGTGGCCGCAGCCGGCGCACAAGGTCGAGATCTTGCCCTCGTAGTCGCGATGGCTGTAGCCGAGTGCGTTCTTCTTGATGCCGGGATGCTGGAATTTCGGCTTTGCGATGTAGGTCATGAGAGCACCCTGTCGCCCAGTGCCGTCATGGCCGGGCTTGTCCCGGCCATCCACGTGGGAGTCCGAGGAAAGAGAGGCGTGGATGCCCGGGCCTTCGCCGCGCCGGAGCGGCTCCGGCCGCGCAGGCGGGTCAAGCCCGGGCATGACCGTGGAGAGAGTGGCTGTAAAGTCATGACACCGCCTTGCGCAGCGGTGTGACCTTGATGTGGTCCTGGTGGTCGCCGATCGCATCGGCGATGAAGCGCGCCGTGATCGGCGTGCCGTCATAATGCAGGATCGGCACCAGCCGGACCGGGTCGATGCCGTTCTCGGTGACGATCAGCTGGCGCAGCTGCGCGTCGCGGTTCTGCTCGACCACATAGACGAAGTCGTGCTCGGCGATGAAGCTCGCCACGCTCGAATGGAACGGGAAGGCGCGGATGCGCAGGCGGTCGAGCTGACAGCCGCGCGCCTCCAGCAGTCCGATTGCCTCGTCCATCGCCGGCGCGGTCGAGCCGAAATAGATCACGCCATATCTGGTCGGCTTGCTCGCATTGGCCTGCAGCGGCCGCGGCACCATGTCCTGCGCGGTCTGGAACTTGCGCAGCAGGCGCTGCACGTTGTCGGCATAGACGGCGCCTTCCTCGGAATAGCGCGCGTAGCGGTCACGCGAGGTGCCGCGGGTGAAGTAGGAGCCCTTCGTCGGATGCGTGCCGGGGTAGGTGCGGAACGGAATGCCGTCGCCGTCGACGTCGAGATAGCGGCCGAAGTCGCGGCCTTCGTCGAGCATTTCCGCCGTCATCACCTTGCCGCGGTCATACTGCTTGGCGTCGTCCCACTTCAGCGGCCGGGACAGCCGCTGGTTCATGCCGATGTCGAGATCGAGCATCAGGAAGATCGTGGTCTGTAGCCGCTCGGCGAGGTCGAACGCCGCAGCGGCAAACTCAAACGCCTCCGCCGGATCTTCGGGGAACAGCATCACATGCTTGGTATCGCCGTGCGAGGCATAGCCGCAGGCGATCAGGTCGCATTGCTGCGTCCGCGTCGGCATGCCGGTCGAGGGGCCGGCGCGCTGCACGTTCATGATCACGGCCGGGATCTCGGCAAAGTAGGAGAGGCCGATGAACTCGGTCATCAGCGACACGCCGGGGCCCGATGTCGTGGTAAAGGCGCGGGCGCCGTTCCAGGACGCGCCAACCACCATGCCGATCGAGGCGAGCTCGTCCTCGGCCTGCACGATCGCGTATTTGGCCTGCCCGGTTTCCGGATCGTGCCGCAGTTTCTTGCAGTGGTTGCTGAACGCTTCGGCCAGCGACGACGACGGCGTGATCGGGTACCAGGCGCAGACCGTGGCGCCGCCATAGACGGCGCCGAGCGCGGCGGCGTTGTTGCCCTCGATGAAGATGCGGTCGCCGACCTTGTCGGCCTTCTTGATGCGCAGGCCGATCGGGCACTTCAAATTCTGCAGCGCCCAGTCGCGGCCGAGATGCAGCGCGTGGACGTTGGAGGAGAGCAGCTTCTCCTTGCCCTTGTACTGCTCACCGATCAATTGCTCGATCAGCTTCGGATCCATGTCGAGCAGCGCTGAGAGCGCGCCGAGATAGATGATGTTCTTGAACAGCTGGCGCTGGCGCGGATCCGAATAGGTCGAGTTGGTGATCGCGGTCAGCGGGACGCCGATGACGGTGATGTCGTCGCGGAACTTGGTTGCCGGCATCGGCTTGGTGGAATCGTAGAACAGATAGCCGCCCGGCGCGATACCGGCGACGTCCTTGTCCCAGGTCTGCGGGTTCATCGCCACCATCAGATCAGTGCCGCCGCCGCGGGCGCCGAGATGGCCCGCTTCGGTGACGCGCACCTCGTACCAGGTCGGCAGGCCCTGGATGTTCGACGGGAAGATGTTGCGCGGGCTGACCGGCACGCCGTGGCGGAGCACGGCGCGCGCGAAGAGTTCGTTCGCGCTGGCCGAGCCGGAGCCGTTGACGTTGGCGAAGCGGACGACGAAGTCGTTTACGCTGCTGAGCGGCGCTTGCTGGGACATGCGTTACCTGCGTGAGTCGTCTCGATGAAATATTTCTGCATGTCCCACGCACCGGTGGGACAGCGCTCGGCGCACAGGCCGCAATGGAGGCAGACGTCCTCGTCCTTCACCATCACCCGCCCGGTCTTCAGATCCGACGACACGTAGAGGCTCTGGTCGACATGCGGCGCCGGCGCCTTCAGGCGCGAACGCAGATCCGCCTCCTCGCCGTTGTCGGTGAAGGTGATGCAGTCCATCGGACAGATGTCGGCGCAGGCGTCGCATTCGATGCACAGCGTGTCGGAGAACACCGTCTGCACGTCGCAATTCAGGCAGCGATGCGCCTCGCCGAGCGCGAGCTTGACGTCGTAGCCGAGCTCGACCTCGGCGCGGATGTCCTTCAGCGCGACCACCTTGTCGCGGTGCGGCACCTTGAAGCGCTTCTCGGACGAAACGTCGTTGTCATAGCTCCATTCATGGATGCCCATCTTCTGCGAGGAGACATGCACCTCGGGCAGCGGCCGCTCGGTGATGTCCTCGCCGGACAGCAGGCGGTGGATCGACAGCGCCGCCTCGTGGCCCTGGGCGACCGCCCAGATGATGTTCTTCGGACCGAACGCCGCATCGCCGCCGAAGAACACTTTCGGGTTGGTCGAGACGAAGGTTGTCGGATCGACCACCGGCATGTGCCATTTGTCGAACGCGATGTCGCAATCGGCCTCGATCCAGGGGAACGCGTTCTCCTGGCCGACGGCGACCAGCACGTCGTCGCACTCATAGGTGACGTCGGGCTCGCCCGACGGCACCAGCGAGCGACGGCCGCTGGCGTCATATTCGGCCTTCACCTTCTGGAAGGTGACGCCGGTGAGCCTGCCATTGTCGTGATTGAAGGCGACCGGCACGAGATAGTTGAGGATCGGAATGTCCTCGTGCAGCGCGTCCTCCTTCTCCCAGGGCGACGCCTTCATCTCCTCGAAGCCGGAGCGCACGATGACCTTGACGTCCTCGCCGCCGAGCCGTCGCGCGGTGCGGCAGCAATCCATCGCGGTGTTGCCGCCGCCGAGCACGATCACGCGCCTGCCGATCTTGTCGGTGTGTCCGAACGAGACGCTGGAGAGCCAGTCGATGCCGAGATGGATGTTCGCGGCGGCTTCCTTGCGTCCGGGAATGTTCAGCTCCCGGCCGCGTGGCGCGCCGGAGCCGATGAAGATGGCATCATAGTTCTCGGCCAGCAGCGTCTTGAGGCTGTCGACGCGATGTCCGGCCTTGTAGTCGACGCCGAGGCCGAGCACGTAGCCCGTCTCCTCGTCGATGACGCTGTCGGGCAGGCGGAATTTGGGGATCTGCGAGCGCATCATGCCGCCGGGCTTTGGGTCGGCATCGAACACGGTGCAGTGATAGCCGAGCGGCGCGAGATCGCGCGCCACCGTCAGCGAGGCCGGGCCGCCGCCGACCAGCGCGATGCGCCGGCCGTTCTTCGGGGCAGGGCGCGGCAGGCGCTGATGGATGTCGTCCTTGAAATCGGCCGCAACGCGCTTCAGGCGGCAGATCGCGACCGGGCTTTCCTCGACACGCCCCCGTCGGCAGGCGGGCTCGCAAGGGCGATCGCAGGTGCGTCCGAGAATGCCCGGGAATACATTCGATTTCCAATTGATCATGTAGGCGTCGCTGTAGCGACCCTCAGCGATCAGGCGGATGTATTCAGGGACCGGAGTGTGTGCGGGACAAGCCCATTGGCAGTCGACCACTTTGTGAAAGTAGTCGGGGGCCGAGATATCAGTCGCTCTCATTCATACCCTGTCCGCGCGGCGAACCATGAGCGCGCGGCCTTCCTGACGTGAGGACGACTGCTTGTTCAGGATCGGCTAGGGATCGATGTGGGTCCGGAGCAGGTCCTGTTCGTCGCCCTTCTGTTTTTTGAATGGCTCAATTGAATAGTCTTATCAGACTAGAGCCATTCCAAGGCGCGCACAAAGGCAAATTTGCAAAGCTGCCCCTCATGCACAGTGTGCGGCGCCGCATTGCCGGCCTGATGCTGCCACGTGTTGCGATGCGGCATTTTCGGTGACGATAGATTGCGAGGATGATGATAAATTAAAGAATGGAGGGTGGAGCACGCGGGTTGCCACGCACTCCGCCGTCATGCCCGGGCTTGTCCCGGGCATCCACGTCGTTCCCAGGATGCCGCACAACGTGGATGGCCGGGACGAGCCCGGCCATGACGATGTGGAGAGAGGCGGGATCTAACTCACTTCGCCGCCGCGATGTCGGCGCGGCTCAAGTCCCACATCAGGCGATAGATGCCGGCCGAGATCTGCGTCGCCAGCGGACCGTCGATCGCCGCGAAGCGGGTGGTCATCAAGGTGGCGATGGCATGACTGTCGGTACCGTCGATGAGGATGAACCAGTCGGCATCGCGCGAGCTCGCAGGAACTCCGGCCGCGGGACCGGAGAGGTCGGCATCGCCTTCGAGCAGATGCATTGAGATGATGCCCCTCAGCTTGCTTGGGTCGAGCTCGACCTGCAGCGCGTCGCGCAACGCTTTGTCCTGCCCGGGTTTGGGCCGCAGGCGGATGATGCCCAGCACGGCGCCGCGACCGGCGCCGATCGAGATCGTGATGCGCGCGACGCTGCGGATCATGTTCTTGAACCGCGCCATCACCGCCTTCGACCATTCCGTCGGCGACTCCAGCCGGGCGCGGTAGGCCGCGCTGTCGAGCACGTCGATCGTTTCGGTCGAATACAGGCAGAGATATTTCGGGCTGCCCTGCTCGGCGACATAGCGTCGCGCCTCGATGAAGCCGGGGATGGCCACGCGCTCTTCGAGATGCTCGCTGTCATACCAATGGTTGAAATCGGCTTCATGCTCAGCATCGATGTTCATCGATGTCAAAAGCATGCCTTTCCCGGCGATGGGCATTGCAGATGTCCTTGTTCAGCGGCCAATTCCTCATGGTGAGGGCGTCACTTGGCGCGTCTCCCGGACAATGCTGCGCATTGCCTGGTGAACCATGAGGCGGGGGATGTCTGGGGCCTCATCCTTTGAGACGCCATGCCGCGCATGGCTCCTCAGGATGAGGAGAGATGACCATGTGTTTAAGGCGCAGTCGTGCGCGTCGCCATATCGCAGATGGCTTTCATGACCGCATCGCGGATGCCGGGATCATAAAGATTGTGACCTGCGGCTTCGACGACACGGATTTCGGCGTCGCGCCAGATTTCGGCCAGGCGCGCGGAGGTGGAGGGCGGACAGAGCAGGTCATAGCGGCCCTGCACGATGATTCCGGGAATCCCGCTGAGCCTGCTCGCATCACGCAGCAACTGGCCTTTCGCCATGAAGCTGTCCTGCGAGAAGTAATGCGCCTCCATGAACGGCGTCGCCGGCAAGGCGGTGCCGGAGCGGATGGCGAGCCGATCCAGATGGGCGCGGGCGGGTTTGATCTCGGACAGCGCCCGCTCGGTGTCGTGCCAGGCGCGCGCAGCCGGGCCATGAATCGCCGGATCGGGATCGAGGATGCGGCGGAAATAGGCGTCGCACGGGTTGGCGCGTTCGTTCTCCGGCAGCATCTCCAGGAAGTCGCGGTGCAGGGCAGGGTGAAAGCGCGCCAGCGTCTCGCCGAATGCCGTCTCCACTTCCGCACGGGTGCCGAGGAACGTCGCCCGCAGCACCAGCCCCGTGACGCGCGTCGGGTGCGCCTGCGTATAGGCCAGCGCCAAGGTGGCGCCCCAGGAGCCGCCGGCGACGATCCAGCGGTCGAAACCGAACTTTTCGCGGATCGCCTCCATGTCGGCGATCAGGTCGGGCAGGGTGTTGTTGTCGCGGCTGCGCGCAGGACGCGAGCGGCCGGCGCCGCGCTGGTCGAACAGCACGGCATGGAAGCGCTCGGGATCGAACAGCCGGCGGTGATCCGGCTGGCATCCGGAGCCCGGCCCACCATGCAGATAGACGGCGGGGATGCCGGCGGCGCAGCCGCTGCTCTCGACGTAGATCTGGTGACCGCCGGAGACATCTAGCCATTCCGACGTCAGCGGCGCGAACGGATCGCTGCGGCGCGCGGAGGCGCGGCCGGCTTCGGCGTCAGGCATCATTGCTCTCGGGCGTGCCGCCGGCGAAGTTGCGATAGAGGAAGCGGTCCTTGCCCGAGGCCGCGTCACGCTCGGCCTGCTTGAAGATGCTCTCGTGCAGCGGCGACAGCGTGCAGGCCGGATCGGTATTCCCCGCATCGCCGGTCAGCGCGAACGCCTGGCAGCGGCAGCCGCCGAAATCGATCTCGCGGAACTCGCAGGATTTGCACGGCTCCTTCATCCAGCCGGTGCCACGGTAGCGGTTGAAGGCCTCGGAGTTCTGCCAGATCCAGGCGATCGAATGGTTCGACCGCACGGACATGAAGTCGAGCCCGGTGATGCTCTCGGCAGCGTGGCAGGGCAGGATCTTGCCCGAGGGAGAGATGTTGAAGAACTGCCGGCCCCAGCCGCCCATGCACTTCTTCGGCCGCAGCGCGTAGTAGTCCGGCACGACGTAGTCGATCGTCAGCGTGCCCTTCAGCCGCTCGCGCGCCTCCTCGACCATGCGGTCGGTCTCTTCGAGCTGGGCGTAGGTCGGCATCAGGCTGGCGCGATTCTTCAGCGCCCAGCCGTAATATTGCACGTTGGCGACCTCGAGCCGGTCGGCATCGAGATCGATCGCCATCTGGATGATGTCGGGCAGCTGATGCAGGTTCTGCCGGTGCATCACGGCGTTGACCGTCAGCGGCAGGTCGAGCTCGCGGGTCCAGCGCGCGACCTCGAGCTTCTTGACGTGGCCGCCCTTGTAGCCGCCGACGCGGTCGGCGATGCCGGCCTCGCTGCCCTGGAAGCTGATCTGGACATGGGACAGCCCGGCATCGGCCAGCTCCTTCAGCCGCTCCCGCGTCAGCAGCACGGCCGAGGTGATCAGGTTGGTGTAGAGGCCGACGTCGTTGGCATGCTGCACCAGCTCGACCAGATCCTTGCGCGCGGTCGGCTCGCCGCCGGAGAAGTGGATCTGCAGCACGCCGATCTCGGCGAGCTCGGACAGCACCTTCTTCCATTCCGTGGTGGTCAGCTCCTGTCCGGCGCGATCGAGTTCCAGCGGGTTGGAGCAATAGGGGCATTGCAGCGGACAGCGATGCGTGAGTTCGAGCAGCACGGCGAGCGGAATGCCGTAGGTTTCGGCCACGGAACCGCGCCGCTCCAGCACGGCGAGGCCGTCATTGCTGTCGATGGGCGGTGAGGTGTCGGTCAGCTCGGTCATGATGTCGTCTCCCGAACCTCGGTCAGGAATCCCTTGTCGGCGAGATCCTGCAGCATGGCAACCACATCGGTCGCGATGACGTCGCGAGGCGCGGCATATTTCGCCGCGAGCTCGTCGATGATATCAGCGACGCTGCGCGCGCCATCGCACAGCTTGAGCACCTCGATCGCGATCTCGTCCGGCGCCAGCACGCGTTCCGGCGCCAGGATCACCCAGAGCTGCCGGGTCTCGTCGAACTTCAGCTTGGCATGCCGCGGCAGCACCACGCGGCTGGTCTCGGCAACTTGGATGTGACGCGGGGCCATGGCGGGTCTCTAGCCGATGATTGTTGCGTTCTGTCCGATGCCGCGGCATCGGCGGTGCCCACCCTCCCCTGGAGGGGGAGGGTCGTTGCGCATCGCCCGCGATGCGCAACGGGGTGGGGCGATCTCTCCATGCGCACCGCGGCAGGTGGCTTCACCCCACCCCGCCTCGCGCTTCGCGCGAGCCGACCCTCCCCCTCCAGGGGAGGGTGGCACCGGTACCCTTGAGAGAGCCGCGAAGACCACGCTCAGCCCTCCTTCGGCACGAAGGCGCCGGGCGGGATGTGGCCCTCGACATAGGCATGATACAGCGCGTCGAGCTGCACCCACAGCACGTTGGTCTTGAAGATCAGCGCGTTGCACACGGCGGCGCGCTGCTCCGGCGTGGTGGCGTGCTCCTTGACGTAATGCAGCGCGAAGTTCGCGTCGCGCGGCGCCTGGGTGAGACGGCGCTTGAAGTAGCTCATCGTGTCGTTGTTGACGAAATCGTAGTGCTCGAGCATGCCCGAGATGCGCTCTTCATGGATGCTCGGCGCGAACAGCTCGGTCAGCGACGAGGCGATCGCCTCCAGCGGCGAGCGGTCGCGGCAGAAATGCACATAGGCTTCGACCGCGAAGCGGGTGGCCGGCAGGATGCCTTCGGTCGATTCGACGTAGGCCGTGTCGAGGCCGAGGCCTTCGGTCAGTTTGATCCAGCGCTCGATGCCGCCCTCGCTGCCGACATCGCCATCATGATCCTCGATGCGGTGCCGCCATTCCAGCCGCGTGGCGCGGTCGCGGAAGCGCGTCATCACCATCGCGTCCTTCAGCGGGATCGTCGACTGGTAGTAGTAGCGGTTGAGCGCCCAGGCCTGCACCTGGCCCTTGTTGAGCTTGCCGCCGTGCAGCAGCTTATGAAACGGGTGGTGGTTGTGATAGCGCGTCGCGCCGATATGGCGAAGTGCTGCTTCCAATTCGCTTGCACTGTTCAGCGTCACGCCGCGTCCGATCGACAGCGCCGTCATTCCGCTCAGATTGACCTCACTCACAGTACGATCTCCATCCCTTCAGCGGGGATTTCCCATCCCTCGCGTTCCAACGTTTGCCGCTCGGGTGAGGCGTGCAGCCACGCCGGATTGGAGTTGTTGATGTGCAGGAAGACCTTCCTGCCGATCGCGAGGTCCGCCAGCTGCTTGATCGCGCCGCTTTCTCCGGACATCGCGATATGTCCCATGCTCTGCCCGGTCTTGTTGCCGAGTCCGGCCTGGATCATCTCGTCGTCGCGCCACACCGTGCCGTCGAACAGCACCAAGGGCGCGCCCCTCAATCTCGTTCTCAGATCATCGTCCACGCCGGCACAGGCGGCGATGACGTAGCAATATTGCCCGCCTTCGAGATCGGCGATCTTCAGGCCCAGCGTGTCGCCGGTCGAGGAGCTGCCGCCGGGATGCTGCTTGTCGCGCAGATACCACGCGCTCGTTCCCGAGACGGCGAAGGCCGTGATCTCCAGGCCCGAGGGCCGGCCGTCCTGCAGCAGCGGCCGGAACGGCACATCGATCACGATCGGCACGCGCTTGACGGTCTCGTCCTTCAGCACATCGAAGATGTTGTTCGATCTGAGGATCGCAAGCACTTTGGGGTGCGCATGGATCGAAAACGGCGAGCTCTCGCGCATCGACAGCAGCCCCGTGACCGCGTCGATCTCGCCATTGGTCAGGATCACGCCGGCGATCGGACTGTGGCGCAGGGTGCCGGGCTTCGGATGCAGTTGCGGCGTGCGGGTAACCTGCTGGCGCAGATCGGGCGAGGCGTTGATCAGGAACCAGTTGGCGCCATCAGCGCTGACCGCGACCGAGGCCTGGCTGTTGCTGATCTCGGGATGATCGGTGCGCGCGGCACGGCACACGGCGCAGCCGCAATTCCACTGTGGCACTCCACCGCCTGCGGCGGCGCCCAGGACGACGAGGCGAAGCATGAGCCGTCTCCTGGAATTCAGCTGTGGTGGCGCACGCGATTACCAGCGGCAGGATCACCGACAGGCAGGCTGACCAATGGTCAGGACCGCCCGCAGGGAAGGTGACGAGGGTGGGACATCCGACTAGCGTACGGGCTGGCACATACGCGGTCGCTGATCCCCACCCTCAAGCGTCGACGTCCTGATCGCCGAGACCTGGACGTCACACCCGCGAATTATTTGCGGGCCGCGCAGGCGTACATGTTGATTTCCATGCCGACCGGCACTTCAACGATCTTCGGTGCTTTCCAGGCCATTGTCCTCTCCTTCAAGTCGGGACGGTTATCGTCCTCAGCAATAAACTACCGTGCTACGAAAAGTTCGCCAGTGGAATCTTTTTGTTTGAGCCTCTCAGGCCTGTTTATTGCAGTGCGAAGTTGCAGATGCGAGTTGCTGCCGTTTTCGTCGGAACGAGCCGTGAAAACAACGAATTCGTGATCGATGGCTTCGCAACACCGTTCAATTCGGTCCCTAGCTTGGGGGGCTGAGCTGGCCGGATAAAGCAGTCGTGAGATGTTCGAGACTTCAAAACCCCAGCGCGCGACCCCATTGGAAGCTGATGATGCCTAGATATTTCTTCAACACACGGATCGGCGAGGAACTGGTCTCCGACACCGACGGCGAGGTGCTGCGCAGTCCCGACCGCGCCTGGGAAGTCGCGCGCGACATGATCAAGGAACTGCTGCGGACCGAAGGCGGCAACGCGGCGCTGATGACGGCCGTCATCGAGGTGACCGACGAGGACGGTGAGATCGTGCTGGAGTTCCCGTTCTCCGAAGCGATCTTCAACATGCCGGCGCAATCGATGACGCGCCATTGAGCGCAGAACGGCCGCATGGCCGTTTCCCGAACGCCCGCGTGCTTGCGGCCGAGATCAGACCGAATGGCGCGGGCGCGCGATGTCGCCGCGCGTGCTGGCGATGCCCATCTCGAAACTGTCGGCGATGCGGCGGGCGCGGACGATGAAGAGCTCCGCGAGCTCCGGCGCGAGCAGGTCCTTCGCCGTCGCCTCGAACAGTTGCAGCCAGCGGTCGAAATGCGGCCCCCGCAACGATAGCAACAGATGCGGCCGCATCGGCGCGCCGCTGTAGCGGCCGGTCTTCAGGAACATCGACGACCAGAAATCGCTGATCCTGCCGATATGGTCGTCCCAATCCTCCACGGTACGGTTGAAGATCGGGCCGATCAGCTCGTCCTCCCGTGCGCGCCCGTAGAAGGTCTCGACCAGCAGGCGGATCGAGGCGTCGTCGAGTTCCGGATGTTGAACTGCGAGGGGATGGCGGTCAGGCTGGGCGGCAGGCATCGTCATGGCGTTGCATATAGGCACTCGCAGCGCCGATGGAAACGCCGGGCCGCCACGTCCGATCTCGTGGCGGCCCTGTCGTTCGCTCACGGCAGGCTGACGAACTCCACCCAGTTCGGCTTCTTGCCCACGGCGTAGGATTTCGGGCTCGTGAGCGCGCCGCTGGCCGGGTCGATCCGATAGACCGTCATCTCATTCGACACTTCGCCAACGGCGGCGAGATAGCGCCCGGTGGGATCGATGGCGAAGCCGCGTGGCTGGGTCTCGGTCGGCACGCTGCCGATCAGGCTCACGCGCCCGCTGGCCGCATCGACCTTGAAGCCGGCAATCGTGTTCGAGCCGCGCTCCGAGGCGTAGAGGAACTTGCCATCCGGCGTCACGTGCAGATCGGCCGCCCAGGGCTTGCCGGTGAAGCCTGAGGGCAGGGCGGTGGTGCGCTGCTGCTCGCTCCAGGTGCCGTTCTCCGCGTCATAGGCATAGACCGCGAGATCCGCGTTGAGTTCGTGCAGAAGGTAGATGAACTTGCCGTTCGGGTGGAAGATGAAGTGGCGCGGCCCTGACTTCTCCGGCGTCTTCACCGTCAGCGCCTCCTTGGCCGTCAGCGTGCCCGTCGCGGCGTCGAAGGCGAAGCCGAGCACCTGGTCGGAGCCGAGATTGGTCGCGAACACGAAGCGGTTGTCGGGCGAGGGCAGGAAGGCGTGGGCGTTCAGCCCGGTCGGGATCACCTGGCTCGGCGCCGCGACGACGCCATTGGCCTGGATCGGATTCACCGCCACCTTGTTGCCGCCATAGGAGGCGCTGAACAGCACCTTGCCGGTGCGGTCGAAGGCGATGTTGGCCATGCTGTCGGCGAGCGGCCCGTTGCCGATGTGGCTGAGCTGACCGGTCTTGGCATTGATCGCAAAGCTCTCGGCCTGGAACGGCTGCGAGCGGATTCCGGCGATAAGCACCGTCTTGTCCGGGCTGACCGCGAGCGGGGTCGACGAGCCCGGCTTGTCGACGCCGACGAAGGAAGCCGTCTGCGCCGGGGTCATCTCGCCGGTGGAAGCATCGAACTTGAAGACGCTGATGTCGTTGCTGTCGGCGTTGCCGACATAGGCATAGGTCTCGGCGTGGCCCGCGCGCGGCGCCAGCGTTGCTGCAGCGGCGAGAACGAATGTTGCGGCCATGATGGTGCCCGGTCTGATCATGTGGTTTCCCCCTTTTGTGATGTGCTTGCTTCAGCTCTTAAAGTCGAACGTGAAGCTTGACCAAGCCTGATTCCGGATCGATCGATGCAGGATGGGTATTGATCGCGACCGCACTTCGCACCCCTAACACGCGGCCAGTTTGTCTCTCCGTCATGCCCGGGCTTGTCCCGGGCATCCACGTCGGTCCACGCGCGCTGCACGACGTGGATGGCCGGGACAAGCCCGGCCATGACGAGGAGGCGAGGGCGAGTGCAACAAGACCCATGCGGTTTGCTGCCGAAGCTATGCTGGAGTGCCGCGCCGCGACGGCTTTCTCCCGGTAAGTGCTCGCGCTAGAACAAGCCCCGACACCACGGAGCTTCCCATGACCGATCTCTGGCGCCTGCCGGCTGCCGACCTTGCCGCCCTCATCAAGTCGAAGCAGGTCTCCGCCCGCGATGCCGCGACCGCGGCGCTGGCGCGGCTCGATGCGGTCAATCCGGCGATCAATGCCGTGATCGACCATCGGCCGGAGGAGGTCTTGAAGCAGGCCGACGCCATCGACTCCCGGCTGGCGCGCGGCGAGGATCCGGGGCCTCTCGCCGGCGTGCCGGTGACGATCAAGGTCAATGTCGACCAGGCCGGCTTCGCTACCACCAACGGCCTCAATCTGCAGAAGGACGCGATCGCCTCGGCTCACAATCCGGTCGTCAACAACCTGGTCAAGGCCGGCGCCGTGCTGCTCGGCCGCACCAACACCCCGGCGGTGTCCTATCGCTGGTTCACCAGCAACCTCATCCACGGTCACACCAAGAATCCGCGCGACCCCAGCATCACGCCGGGCGGCTCCTCGGGCGGCGCAGGATCGGCCACCGCGGCGGGCATCGGCCATATCGGCCATGGCACCGACATCGCCGGCTCCGTCCGCTATCCCGCCTATGCCTGCGGCATCCACGGCCTGCGCCCGACGGTCGGCCGCATCCCCGCCTTCAACACACAGTTCCCCGAGCGCCCGATCGGACCGCAGATCAGCGCCGTCTCCGGCCCGCTCGCCCGCACCATCAATGACGTCAGGATCGCGTTGGCGGCGATGTCGGCGCGCGACGTCCGCGATGTCTGGTGGATGCCGGTGCCGCTCGAGGGCCCGCCGCTGCCGAAGCGCGTTACCCTCTGCGTCAACCCGGACGGGCTGAACCCTGTGCCGGAGGTCGTGGCCGCCTTGCGCGATGCCGCCGGGCGGCTGGAAGCCGCCGGCTGGACCGTCGAGGAGATCGCGGACACGCCGCCGATGCAGGAGGCCGCGCTGCTGCAGACCCGTCTCTGGCTCGGCGACGGCTACGAGGCGCAGCTCGCGGCGGCCGAGAAGGAGGGCGACCCAGGCGCGCTGGCCTGCCTGCGCGGCGTCAGTGACAAGGTTCACCCATTCGACCTGTCGCAGACGCTCGCGCGCCGCGCCGCGCTGACCCGGCAATGGCTCCTGTTCATGGAGCAGCATCCGCTGCTGCTGATGCCGGTGTCGGGCATGCTGCCGTTCGCCGATCAGCTCGACCGCAAGGGCGAGGAGTCGTTCCAGCAGGTCTGGCACGCGCAGCTCACGCAGATCGCGATTCCGTTCTTCGGCCTGCCGGGCCTGACGGTCTCGACCGGCATGGTCGGCCGCGTCCCGGTCGGCGTCCAGCTGGTCGGCCAGCGCTTTCGCGAGGACGCGTGCCTTCTCGCTGGCGAAGCGATCGAGGCTGGCGGTACCCCGGCTTCGCCGATCGATCCGGTGCTGGGCTGATGGCCGGCATCTATGATTTCACCGCGACCTCGCTGAAGGGCGAGGAGGTGCCGCTGAAGCGCTTCGCAGGCCAGGTGCTGCTGATCGTCAACACCGCCAGCGCCTGCGGCTTCACGCCGCAATATCGCGGCCTCGAGGCGCTGCACCGCGCCTATGCGGACAGGGGCTTTGCCGTGCTCGGATTTCCCTGTAACCAGTTCGGCGCCCAGGAGCCCGGCACGGCCGAGGAGATCGGCGCGTTCTGCGCCGGCAAGTACGACGTCACCTTCCCGCTGTTTGCGAAGATCGACGTCAACGGTACCGATGCACATCCGCTCTACAAGTTCCTGAAGGGCGAGAAGACCGGCCTCTTGGGCTCGGCGATCAAATGGAATTTCACCAAATTCCTGGTCGATCGCCGTGGGAATGTGGTGTCGCGCCATGCGCCGACCACCACGCCCGAGGCGTTGAAGAAAGAGATCGAGGCACTGCTGTGAGCGACAACGAGACGACTGCGACCCCATTTCCTGACCGGCTGTCGGTCGATCCGAAGAGCCCCTACTACAATGCGGAGATCCTGTCGCGCGACGTCGGCATCCGCTTCAAGGGCGCCGAGAAGACCAATGTCGAGGAATACTGCATCAGCGAAGGCTGGATCCGCGTCGCCGCGGGGAACGCCAAGGACCGCCACGGCAACCCACTGACCATCAAGGTCCACGGCCCGGTCGAGCCGTATTTCAAGGATTGAGGCGACTGCGCTGCGGGCCTCTGGTGGTCGTATCGGCCAACCTCTAGCCTCAGCGATGAGGCAAACCGCCAACCCAGGACTCGTCATGCCCGGGGCTTGTCCCGGGCATCCACGTCGTCATTCCAGGCGCCCGACATGGATGGCCGGGACGGAGCCCGGCCATGACGGTGTGGAGAAGGGCGGGGTCGAAGCAGCTTTGCCCCCGCGTCGCGATGGGTAATTTAGAACGTTGATCGCAGATATTTGAGCGTCGTTCAAAATTATATTGAACGTCGCTCACATTCCGCTACACTCACCCATATCCGCACCGTCGGCACCGGTCCCGACGCGCGACGTCCCCAGGCGTTTGCGCGATCGGACCCCTGCGTGCCGTCTCCCGGCGGGGTCACAGAGGGTGATGACGATGGCCTATTCGGAACGAGATCTGCGCGCCGCCGCCGGGGCAGGCGCGATCGGGCCCGACGAGTTGCAGCGGTTGCTGACCTACCTCGAGCAACAAGCGAAGCCGGGTCCGGCGGCGCACGCGAAATTCGATGCCGCGCATCTGCTCTGGTACGCCGGCGCGCTGATCGTCATCGGAGCCATGGGCCTGTTCTCGACGGTGGCGTTCTCGCAGATGGGGGGCCGCGCCCTGACGGCCTGCGCGCTCGCCTATGCCGCCGCGTTCGGCTTCGCCGGCGACCACCTCTGGCGCCGGAGCTTGCGCGTCCCAGGCGGCCTGCTGATCGCCATCGCCGTGTCGATGGCACCGCTCGCCGTCTACGGCCTCCAGGCCGAATTCGGCTGGTGGGGCAAGTTCGGCAAGCCCGGCACGGTTCATGACTTCTACGTCTGGATCAAGGGCAGTTGGCTGTTCATGGAGATCGCAACCATCGCGGCGGGCGCGATCGCGCTGCGCTTCTATCGCGTGCCCTTCATCGTCGCGATCATCTCGGTCGCGCTGTGGTTCATGTCGATGGACCTCACGCCCTGGATCTTCAACGTCGGCCATTTCGACTGGGAGATGCGCCGCGTGGTGTCGATCTGGTTCGGCCTCGGCATTCTCGCGGTGGCGTGGATCGTCGACTACAACAGCCACAGCCGCGACTTCGGCTTCTGGCTGCACCTGTTCGGCCTGATGGCCTTCTGGGGCGGGATCACGGCCACCGAAGGCGCGACCGAGCTGGGCAAGGCGATCTACTGCCTGCTGAACGTCGGCCTGCTCGCGATCGCCGTCATCATCGTCCGCCGCGCCTACGCCGTGTTCGGCGCCATCGGCATCACGATGTATCTCGGCCACCTCGCCGACGTCGTCTTCAAGGACTCGCTGCTGTTCCCGTTCGCACTGTCGCTGATCGGCGTCGCGGTGGTCGCTGCGGGGCTGGCCTATCACCGCAAGCAGCGGGTGATCGCGGAGTGGCTGGCCGCGAATCTGCCGGCGGCGGTGCTGCGGCTGCGGCCGCAGCAGGCCGCAGCCTAAGCCGCTGGATCCTGTGAATGTCGCAGCCGCCTTCGAGACGCCGCCTTGGGGCTCCTCCGAGTGAGGTATGTATCCGCAGAGACAGCGTATCCCCTCTCCATGAACACGCCACTCGGCGTGTTCATGATCTGGTGTGCGGTGCCGCCCTCGACTTTTGGCCCTCTTTTGGCCCTCATGGTGAGGAGCGCTACTCACGGCGCGTCCCGAGCCAGAAGGCCCCAGACCACTGAAACTCAGTTTGTGATGTCAGATTCAGATAATGAGAGCCAAGTTGAGCTCGGTATACCGTACGTTGTGCACCTTCTCCGGAGGTCGGCGATGCCTATGCATCTGGTTTCGCTGTGGCTGGTGCTATGCTTTGGCAATGTCTCTCCTGGCCACGCCAACAGCTGGCTTGCTGATGGCAATGAGAGCAGTCTCCGGATGCAGACGGGCAGCTACCAAGCCTATGTCGATCGGATCATCGCAGTCGAAAAGGATCTCGGACCGGTCGCATCCCCGGTGGCTGGGATCTTTCTAAGCGGGCCGGGCAAACCGTGGTTCAATCTCGCAAGCTTCGAGAAGCTACGGCGCTTCAGCGCGCATCATTCCGAGTTCGCCATTCGCTTCATCTCCGAACCGGGGCAGCCCATCAGCCGCCGCGCCATCGCGACCTGGGCGATGCTTGGGCTCCCCACGCCTGATTACGTCAGCTTCCTTCAGAGGATGATCGACTTGCGCGATCAGGACCTGATCTCGTTGCGGGAACTCCGACTCACGGTATGGCCATTTCCTCCCGATGCGGTCGTCTGCGATTATACTGATCCTAATTTGCAAGCTGCACTGCGACGCATCCTCGCCCTTGGTGATCTCACGCCTGAATTCAGGTCAAATGTCGTTGTCATCCTCTCGGGCAAGGTGTCCGAAATCCAAAAGCGAGGCGAGCCTCGTCAATGCCTGAAGTTGCGTTGACCGTGTACAAAACAAACCGGGGCCAATGGAGTAGTGTGACCGATTCGTTAGGCCCGCCGAAAGCGCGACCAACATGCGTCCGCTCATGCATTTTCTGGTGAAACCGATTCACAGCGGCGCTCGCCAGGAAAGTCGCCGGTCGAGTTCAAGCTACGGCGCCAAGCAATTGTTTTGGCTGGGATACCAGTGACAGTGCACAAAACCTCTCGCATTTGGAGACGACGCAGTTACTGCTTCTCCCGCAGCAGGAATTTAACGAGCCGTACGGCTGCCCAAGTTCCTAAGAGGCTGCCCAGACTCACGCCAGCCACGATGCCCAACAGCACGACGATGCTCCAGTCGCTGTGAATGCCTCCCGGCGCGAAACTGAGAGCGAAAGAGCCGATGGCCAGAGCAGCGTATCCAAGCATGGCGGCCCCCAGCGCGAAGCCGATCACGCCTGCGACGCCGATGAACCCTGCTCGTGTGGCTTTCCCCATCCAAACATCTCCGACAATAGGCTGTCCCCGGGACGCAAGAATTCTCTTGCCATCTGTCGGGACCGGCCAGTCTGGATCGTCCTTGGGGCGAACACAAATGCTGCACGCATGCAGTGAGCCGTCAAACTCAAACCTGGAGCAATAATCATGAGGATCACCGTCGAAACCACCGTCGCAGCCCCGATCGATCAGGTCTGGCGGGCCTATACGACGCCGGCCGACATCGTGAAATGGAATGCCGCGTCGGACGACTGGCATACGACCAAGGCGACGGTCGACCTGAGAGAGGGCGGCGCGTTCTCGTCGCGGATGGAGGCCAAGGACGGCAGCATGGGCTTCGACTTCGCTGGCACCTACACGAAGATCGTCGAGCACAAGCTGATCGAATACGCCTTCGGCGACCGCAAGGCCGAGGTCCACTTCGAGCCCGGCCCGAAGGGCGTTGTCGTTCGCGTCGTCTTCGATGCCGAAACGACCCATTCGATCGAGCAGCAGCAGGGTGGCTGGCAGGCCATTCTCGACAGCTTCGCGCGGCATGTGGAGGCGAAACGCAAGGCGTCGTGAGGGCGAGGGGCCGAGGTCCCGGCGGGCGCCGTGCGCGGCGCCCGAATCTTTCACCTTGACAAATTCCGAAAATCAGCAATACTGCGCGCATCCTGTCCTTTTCGCAGAGGGGCGTACGCGTCGTCACGAACGTCGGGGCAGGGATGCGGTGGCCGCAGCGGCGACGGTGGACGACCGGCGTCGCTACGGACGGAGAAGTCGTGTGGTCCTGGCCTCTCGACGCTGAGGTCAAGTCTGCGTTGTTGCTTGACGGCACGCGCGGGCGATGGGGGCAAAAGAGCCCGATCCCCAGGGAGAGCACGAAGGACACCGTTCCAACCATCGCGCAGGGAAGGCCGGAATGCACCGGTCGTACCTGTGGTTCCTGCCCCGTGCATTTTCTCACGCACGGGGGCCATGGGTTGCGGCCAGCACCCGGTCTTCCCTGCGCCCTCTGTATTTGTCGGAGGGACATGTCGATGCAGCACTCGGGCGCTCTGCGCCGCGAGGCTACGGTCGCACGTCCCTGAGCTGTTTGAGATGTGAAAGCGGTCCAACCTCATCGTCGTCCCGGCGAACGCCGGGACCCATACGCCGCGGCGGATGTGGCTTGGCAAGGTCTAACGGCGAGCCTGCCCCAAACCACTCCCTGTGGTTATGGATCCCGGCGTTCGCCGGGATGACGACGGTGGTTGTTGCGAGAACCCACCGTCTAACCGGCGTCATTGCGAGCGCAGCGAAGCAATCCAGGGGGACGCGCGAGACTCTGGATTGCTTCGTCGCTTCGCTCCTCGCAATGACGGAGTTTGGAGTGGCTGTATGTGCCGAGCAATGGCGCGAAATGAACGTGAGAGAGCGCAGCGCGCGTCCGCAATCCCTACGACGACAGCCGCATATCCAGCAGCCGCCGGCCCTCGGCGCGCAGCAGCTTCTTGACCGCGCTCGAGGCCACGACCTCGCCGTCATTGGCATAGGCTTCGTGGTTCTTCTCGATGTCCTCGAGCCGATACAGGTAGTTCACCATCACGGTCGCGGATTCGCGCTGGCCCTTGGACGAGAGGTCGCCGAGCCAGTTGATGCGCTCGAGCCTGGCGCCGTTGCCGAGATGGAAGCGGGCGACGGGATCGATCACCTTGCCCTTCGAGGTGCGTGCCTTCAGGAAGTAGTGCGCGGCGAGCGGCTCGATCACCGGGCGCAGCTCGGCGGTCATCTCGGCATCCTCGACCCAGCGCGGCTCGTTCAGCAGCTTGAGCACGTTGCGATCCTCTTCGGTCGCATCGGTCGTCGACTTCAGCCAGTGCATGAAGCCGGGCACCGGCGACAGCGTGACGAAGGTGTCCAGCTTCGGCAGCTCGCGCCGCAGCTCCTCGACCACCTGCTTGATCAGGAAGTTGCCGAACGAGATGCCGCCGAGGCCGCGCTGGGTGTTGGAGATCGAATAGAATACGGCGGTGCGGGCGCGGTCGGCCGGCACCGGCGGACGATCGACGGCGAGCAGCGGCGCGATGGCGCCGGGGATGGTCTCGGTCAGCGCGATCTCGACGAAGATCAAGGGCGCATCGGGCATCGCGGGATGGAAGAAGGCGTAGCAGCGGCGATCGACCGGATCGATGCGGCGGCGCAGATCGTCCCAGTCGTGGATCTCGTGCACTGCCTCGTAGCGGATGATCTGTTCCAGAATGTTCGCCGGCGTCGACCAGTCGATCTTACGCAGCACGAGAAACCCCCTGTTGAACCATGAGCTCAAGAGATGCACGACGTCGCGATCGAGCGCGGCGAGTTCCGGATTGCCCTTGATGAGATCCAGGAGATCGGTGCGCATCGCCACCAGCTCGGGCGTGCCGCCCGGCGCGCGGTTGAGCCGGCGGATCAGCTCCTGCCGGCGCGGCTCGGAGGCGAAATGCAGCGCGCTCGCGCCTTCGTCCGATGGCGTCGCGCGCCAGTCGTCGATCGCCTTGGCGAGCCTGGCCTTGTCCGGACCGAAATCATGCACCAGCGCGGTGAAGAACGCCTTGCGGCCCTCGGGGTCGAGATCGTGATAGCCGTCGAGAACGTCGCGGGCCATCGCCGTGCCCGAGGCCTCGCCGGCGCCGGACACCAGCGCCTCGCACAGCTCGGCCAGGCTTTTCGCATCATGCTTGTCGACAGGGGCGCCGCCGCCGCGCAGCAGCGTCCGGCCTCGCTCGGAAATTGTGGTGATCAGGTCGGTGAAAAAGGCATTGGCCATCTGATGTCGGTCGAATCCCGGAGCGTGATGAAGGCGATGTTACATGGATTTATGGCAAAGCTGGCGACATTCAAACATAACAAATCGTCAACGCCGCCGTCGCGGCGTGCATATGCGGCCGGCGTGTCATGCACCTGTCTGCTCCGCGAATTCGGTCGGAGTGCGGCCGGTGACCTGCCTGAAGGCATGCGAAAACGCCGGCACGCTGGCATAGCCGAGATCGGCGGCGAGCTGCTTGACGGAGAGGTGACGGTCGGTGGACAGCCGCTCGATCGCGGCCGCGATCCGGGCGCGCTGGCACCACGCCTTGAAGCTCAGCCGCGTCTCCGCCGCGAACAGCCGCGACAAAGTGCGGGCCGAGCTGCCGACCTTGCCCGCCAGGGTCGCCAGGTCCTCCTCGCTCGCGGGAGAGGCGAGGACGAGCTGGGCGGCACGTCTCGCGCGCGGATCCTGCGGCAAGGGGATGAAGGTCGAGGAATCCTCGGCGCGGCGCAATTCGAGCAGAGCGAGCCGCACCAGCAGCGCCGTGCGCTCGGGCCCGCCGTCCGCCGCGAACAGCGCCAGGATCGCCTGGTGCAGCAGCGGCGAGACCTGCACCACGAACTCGCGGTCGAGCCGCGCGCCCCGCGTCTCCCGCTTCAGCCAGTCCAGCTCGAAATACAGCGTCCGCATCTGGCTGTCGGCCAGCATGTCGATGGCGTGGCCATGGCGCGCCGGCACCCAGACCGCGCGGTCCGGTGGCACCAGCCAGCGTCCCCGCGGCGTCGTCACCTGCATCGTGCCGCGCGAGGCGTAGATCAACTGGGATTCACGGTGCATGTGCGGATCGAGCCGCGCACCTTTTTGATAGAGGCGCGCGATCAGATGGACGCCGGGCTCGGTCGTCACCCGGTCGGCGCCGAGCGGCTTCAATGGCGTGTCCACGATGGTCATTGGCGGCTTCTCGTTGGTCGCGTCGACTATAACCGATCCGTCAGGAATCGAGGACAGCTCCCATGAACAGCGCCCGCCGCGTCATCGGCTTCGTCAACGCGGCCCATTTCATCGACCATTATGCGATGCTGATCTTCGCAGCCGCGGTCATCATCATGGGCCCGGCGCTCGGCATGGCCTATGCGGACCTCTTGCCCTATGCGACGCCGGGCTTCATCGCCTTCGGCGCCGGGTCGCTCCTGACCGGCTGGCTCGGCGACCGCTGGAGCCGGCGGCACATGATGCTGATCTTCTATCTCGGCATCGGCTTGTCGATGATCTCGGTCGGCTTGGTGCGGACGCCGTGGCAGCTCGGCGCGGCGCTGCTTTCGATCGGACTGTTCGCCTCGATCTATCATCCGGTGGGAACCGCGATGCTGGTGTCCTATGCCGACCGGCTCGGCCGCGACATGGGGCTGAACGGCGTGTTCGGAAATCTCGGCGTCGCCTCGTCTGCGCTGGTGACCGGCGTGGTCGGGCAATATCTCGGCTGGCGCTTCGCCTTCGTCGTACCCGGGGTGATCACGGTGGCGATCGGCGTGGTATTCGCGCTGGCGGTTGCGCATGAGGACCGCCGGGGATCGAAGCAGGCGGCGGCGCAGGCCCGCGTCGCGCGCGACCAGATGTGGCGCGTGGTGCTGGCGCTGCTGCTGGTGGTGATCGCGATCTCGACGACGTTCAACGCGATCACCGTGGCGCTGCCAAAACTGTTCGCGGAACGGCTGGCGGGGCTGACGCAGAGCCCGGCACTGCTCGGCGTGATCGCGGCCGGTGTCTACGTGTTCGGCGCGATGACGCAGTACACGATCGGGCGGCTGCTCGATCGCCACGCGCTGAAGACGATCGCGCTGCCGCTGTCGCTGGTGCTGGCGCCGCTGCTGTATCTCGCCGCCGACGCGCGCGACTGGGCGCTGATCGTGGCCTCGATCGGCATCGTCATGGGTGCGTTCGGGCAGGTCACCGTCAACGACGCCATGGTCGGCAAGTACACGGCCGAGGAATGGCGTTCGCGCGCCTATGCGGTGCGCTATTTCATCGGCTTCACCGCGGCCGGCGCCTCCGTCGGCCTCGTCGCCTGGCTGTATGAGCGCGGCGGCTTCGTCACCATGCTGCAGGCCTTCGCCGCGCTCTGCCTGGTTGCGGTCATCGCCGCGCTGATCCTGCCGCCGGAGCTTCCGGCGGCGCAGCCGGCGCTGCGGCCGGCGCCGGCGGAGTGAGAATGCGATCCACCCAAATTTTCCCAATTGCCAGGCATCCGCCGCCGGCGCAGCCTGGGCCGATATGCGCGTGCGCATACTGATGAGACCCGATTGGCCACCATGCGGGCGGCTGCGCTGGCGACAAGTCATTGAAGCACGACACCATTGAGGATCGACCGATGATCAATCGCTTCAGGAGAATGCTGGTGCTCGGGATGGCCGCGGCGGCCGGCCTTGCAGCCACGCAGGCGCTGGCGCAGAGCGATGCGCAGCGCAACGCGATCAAGTCGGCGTGCCGGTCCGACTACATGGCGAAATGCGCGAGCGTGCCGCCCGGCGGCACGGCGGCGTTCCAATGCCTGCAGAAGAACATCGCGAGCCTGTCCTCATCTTGTCAGACGGCGGTCAAGGCGCTCGAGCCTGCCGCGGAGGCCAAGCCTGCGGCAGAGGCCAAGCCTGCGGCAGAGGCCAAGCCTGCGGCAGAGGTCAAGCCCGCGGCAGAGACCAGGCCCGCGGCGGAAGCCAAGCCGCCGGGGGAAACCAAGCCTGCCGCGGAAGCCAAGCCGGCTTCGGTGCCGTCCGGCCCGGCCAAGCCGGCCGTCGCCGAGGCGAGCAAGTCTCCCGAGCCTCCGAAGGCAGCGGCGCAGCCGGCCGCGGCCGTTGCGGCCGTGCCTACGCAGTCCCCGGCGGCCAAGCCGGCTGCAGCGGCGTCAGCGCCCGCAGCCCAACCGAGCGAGGCGCAGGTGGCCGCGATCCGGAGTGCCTGCGGCTCCGATTACCGCAAGGTCTGCGGCAGCGTGCCGCCGGGCGGCGCCGCGGCGCTGCAATGCCTGGAGCAGAACCAGGCCAAGCTGTCCGCTCCCTGCGCCCAGGCGATGGCGTCTTCGCGCGGCGGCGCCGCGCCGGCAACTGCGGCTGTCGCCGCGCCCGCGGTGACAACCACCGCTGCACCGGCGGCGCCGGCGCTGGTGCTGCGACCGCTGCGGCCGCTCGAGGAGTTGCGCATCGTGAGGGCCGCCTGCGGCGCCGACGCGCGGGCGTTGTGCAGCGGCATCGAGCCGGGCGGCGGTCGAATCGCGCAGTGCCTCGCGGCCAATGCCGGCGCGCTGACGCCTGGCTGCAAGGGCATGCTCGCGGAGTTCGCGGCCAATCGCTGATACCGGCGAACGCCGCCGTTCACGGTTACCACCGTTGTGCGCACGGGGAGTAGACGAGAGCAAATCCACCCAAATTGTCACAATTGTCGGGCGGGGGAGTCCCAGGCAAGGTCGCGACGGGGTGGATATTTGACCAATCAGATCACGATCAGGAGTTTGAAGATGAGCGCCATTGTCTCACGTGCCATTATTTCCACGCTGTGCGGATTGTTCATCCTGGCGGCGATGCCGTTCGTGTCGATGTCGGATGCCAACGCCGTGGTCTGCGCTCGCGGCGTCGTGCGGGCCGGCTGCGCCGGTGCGGCGGGCGCCGTGGTGGTTCGCAAGCCGCCGGTGGCGGCTGCGGCGTGCCGCACGGTCATCGTCAATGGCGTCGCGGTTCGGCGCTGCGTTTAAGCGACGCTTAATCGGTTTTCGGTATCGAGTTATTTGAAACCGTAATTGCGACGCGCAAGTTTTGCGCGTCGCATGCTGCTTTGCGCAAGCGAGGTAAGCTGTATTTAACGGTGCTCCCGGCAAGGTGCGGCTCGTATCCAACCTGCAATCCAATGGGAGAGGGCCATGGCGTTTTGGCGCTGGCTGCGTGACGCAGCCCTGGCAGCTGCGGTAGTCACGTTTGCCGGCAACGCCGCCGGCGCAGCCGGCTTGAAGGAAGAAATCGCGCCGACCGGCAAGCTTCGCGTCGCCATTGCCGTTGGCCCCGCCGGCGGTGCGTTCTGGTGCGTCAAGTCGGACAGCGGCTATTCAGGCGTTCCGGTCGAACTGGGCAAGGCCATGGCCGCGCAGGTCGGTGTGCCCGTCGAGTTCGTCGAGCATCCAAATTCCAATGCGATCACCGATGAAGCTGCTCGGGGCGTCTGGGATGTGGCCTTCATGCCGAAGGACGCGGAGCGCGAAACCAAGGTCTCGTTCGGTCCGGTCTACGATTCGGTCGAGACCACCTTCATCATCCGCGCCGGTCTCGACGTCGCCAACATCGCCGCGCTGGACCAGGCCGGCACCGAGGTTGCGGCCATCAACGACACGACCGTGCTGCGCGGTGCCAAGGCTTTCCTGAAGAAGGCGACCGTCACCGGCTTCAAATCCTACGAGGAAGTCTATGCGCTGCTCAGCGCCGGCGAGATCGACGCGCTCGCGCTGGCGCGCGATCAATTGAATCTCATCGCCAAGCAGATTTCCGGCACCAAGGTGCTCGCCGAGACCTTCAAGAAGACGGACACCGCGGTCGCGGTGCCGCTGAAGCATCCGCAGTCGCTGGCCTTCGTCACCAAGTTCATGACGGATTCCAAGGCGAACGGTCTGCTCAAGAAGGCCTACGGCGCCAACAATCTGAGCGAGTCGACTTTGCTCACCCAGTAAGCGCACCCGACGCTGCTTGGCCGACTCTCCCACGCCACCGGCGGGGGAGAGCCATCGTCTCAGCCGGCACGCTTCATCGTCAGTTCGGCGCCCGCCTCACAATCGGATCGAGGCCGCTTTCCGCGATGACGTGACGCGCGTCCGGTGATTGCAGGAACTTGATGAGCGCCTCGCCGGCCTCCGGCTCCTTGGCGGCCGTAGCGATGCCGGCGGAGAACACGGTGATCTTCTGCAGTCCGGCCGGCAGCGGCCCGACGATGTCGATGCCCTTCACCGGCTTGAGCTCGCTGATCTGCTGAAAGCCGATCTCCGCTTCGCCCTGGGCGACGATCTCGCCGACGGGAGTGGCCGGAATCATCCGCGCCTTGCCTTTCATCTCGTCCTTGATGCCAAGCTTGTCGAACATCTCGGTGGAGACGTAGACGCCGCTCGCGCTGTCCGAATAGGCGATGGTCTTGGCGGCGATCAGCATGCGTCTCACGGCTTCCGCGTTCGAAATATCGGGATGCGGCGTCCCCGACTTGACCGCGACGCCGATCGGCGAGTTGGCGAGGTCCGCGCGGCTATCCGGCGTCACCTTGCCCTTGGTGGTGAGATCGCTGAGCGCGTAGCCCACCATGATGAGGACATCGGCCGGTTCGCCGCGCTCGAGGCGAACGGGAATCGCATTCGTGGTTGTTCCCATCGACGGGCCGTAGGCAATCGTGACCTTGTGACCCGAGCGCCGCTCGAATTCCGGCACCAGGGATTTGAACGCAGCGGTCATGCCGCCGGAGATCATGACGTGGACTTCTGCGGCTTGGGCCGCGGTGGTCAGGAGGAACGCGGCCGAAGCGGCGAGACCGATGGTGCGGAGATGGGTCGAGAGGATCATGGCAGGCTCCGAGGCGAACGGCTGGAGGCCGGGGCGCCTTGGATAGCCCGACTGTGTCGGGAAGGCCAGCGCTCCACAGGGCCGGCCATCCCTCTGCAATGCGTCGCGCTTGCGGCGTCACTGTGTCTGCAGCGCGGCGAGACTGTTCGCCGCCACCTCAGCCGGCCTGATAGGCCGGCGCGGATGCGAGAAAGTCGTTATACGCGTCCGCATCGGGCGGCGTGAACATCTCGGCCAATGGATTGCGCCGTCGGCGCTGAGCGCCGATGTCGGCAAGCAGTTCATCGAAATGCTTGAAGTGATAGGGCGCGACGCAAAGTCCGCCATACACGCCCGCGGCAGGGCGCTCGATCCGCTTGAAATGCAGCATCATCTCGATGTTGTCGCGCATCTCGCGCTCGCTCGGTTGATGCGCCAGCTGTTTGTCGGCATACCGCACCAGCCAGTTGGCGGCCATGTCCGCACAGAGCACGGTGCAGAAGCTCGAATTGAAGCCGACGAATCCCATGTCGGGAAGATCGGGATTGGCGATCAGCCGATAGAGCCGGTACTGCCCGTCCGGATCGACCAGTCTGGCGCGGTCGGCATCCGACAGAAACGGGACCCCGAGCTTGTAGCCGATGGCGAGGATCGCGACGTCGGCCGGAATTCGTTCGCCGCCGCTGGTCACGATGGTGTTCGGCTCGTAATGGCCGAAGGTGCCGTAGACGGCCTTGATCCGGCCGTCTGCGACCATCGGGAAGAAGTCGGGCGTCGCGATCGGGACTGAGCAGTTCACGCCGTCCTCGATCCTGCCCTTCGGCACCATGTTGCATTTGGCGAGCTTCAACTGCATCTTGAGCAGGCTTTCCAGGCCGCGCCAATTGGCCGAGACGAGCGGCTTGGCCAGCAGATGGGCAAGGCGCGAGAGCGGGCCCATGCCCCAGCTTGGGAACATCTGCTCCTGGGCGCGGATATAGAGGATGCGCTTGAAGTTGATCAGACCGCCGATGAAGTAGGGAATGCGCCACACCGCTTCACGAAGCACGATCGTGACCGAGCGCGCGCCGGAGCGCACGGCGTTGACCGCGATGTCGGTTGCCGATTTCGAGCCGCCGAGGACCACCACGTCGCGCCCCTTCGTGAGCGCGGCATCGTTGTATTTCGAGGAATGCAGGATCAAGCCGCCGGCGGCCGCGAATTGATCTTCGCCGCCAAGCGACAACGTCTGCGGCTCGTTGAACTGACCGGTGCAGACGGCGACGAAATCGAAATCCTCCCGGCGCGTCCGGTCTCCTGTTTTGAGGTCGAGGCTCCATCCAGGCTTGCCGTCACTGCGGCGCTGCATCGCAAGCACGGTCGTGTTCAACCGCATCAGGCGGATGAGGTCGTGGGATTTCGCGTAGTCGGCAAGATAGGCATGGACCTGCGGTCCCTTCGGCCATTCGGGGTAGTGATCCGGCATCGCCTTGTCGGTGTAGCGATAGAGCTCCTTGGGGCTCTGCGTCTGCACGTCGGGATAGGACCGCGCGGGCTCCCAGACGCCGCCGAGATCGACGCTCCGCTCGACGATGGTGACGTCGTGCCCGCGGGCGGTGAATGCTTTGGCTGCAGCCAGGCCGGAGACGCCGGCGCCGATCACACAGACATTCTTTCGGCTGATCATGGGACCTCCTTGTTGTCGAGCGCGCAGCCGCGTTCGGGCGGCATTCGCCCGCCGCGCTGCAGAAGCCCGCGAGAGTTTGATGGCGACGAAGGTCGCCCGGCGCGACCGAGGCGTGCGATGCCGACGGATGCGGCAGCATCGAAATCAGGGCGAGACGGATCTCGCCGATCGCATCTCGTTCGAGCGCAGCCGCTGCTCATGCCGCAGGCGCACGGAGCCGATAGCGATGATCGCGCGCCGTTCGTACCGCAACAAAAGGGCGGGGGCGCCCGCTGGGGCCCGCGCTGCCGCCTAGTCGTTGGCCTCCGGGGGCAGGAAGTCGACCTCGTGTTCCGCCGAGATCCGCACCACTTCGGCTGGATCGGCGAGATTGTCGAGCATGTTGAACAGCGCTTCCAGCTTCTGCATCGGGGAGACCCAGAACAGCGCGCGCGCCGGCTTGTCGGATTTGTTGAAGTAGCCATGCGGAATACCGCGCGGCATGCGCACGAGGTCGCCGGCATTCGCCTTGACCCAGACGCCGTCGAGCTTGAGGTCGAGGACGCCTTCCTGCACCAGGATGAACTCGTCCTGGGTGGGATGAACGTGAACCGGCACGAACTGCCCGGGCTCGCTGTTGGTCTCGAAGGCGAACGTGGAGTCGGTGACGGCTTTCGGATAATAGAGCTGACCCAGGATATTCCAGGTCTTGCCGGCATAGCCGGTACCTGCGCGCGTGATGCCTTTTTCGAGTGTGATCATGCCGGATCTCCTTGCTGCACGCGTGGGAGGATCAAGCCGGGGCGACGCCGAGTCTATCCAGAAAACGAATCCCTCGACGTCAGTTGCTAATTATTATAGGTTTCAAACGATCTCGACGGGCGACGTAGGCCATGACTGCAGATGCAGCCGCTGATCGTAGTTGGAAGTCTCCGGCTGTGCCGCGGCTTACAGCCTATGGCCGTGTTGCAACGCACGATGTCGATGAGGCGGCTGAACAAATAGGCCGCATCTTCTGTCCGCATGGGCTGCAACCGGAGGCGGATACTGCGCGCGATTTCCTCGCTCTGCATAATTGCGCGGCATTCGATGGCTTTTCCATCAACTACGTCGCCTATGGCGGTGCGGTAACCATCGATCCGGGCTGTCTCGACCGCTTCTTTCTGCTGCAGCTCCCGCTGGCGGGGACCGCGCGGGTCTTTGCCGGGGCCGGCGAGGTCGCGACGGCGCCAGACCATGCGGCATCACTGCTGTCGCCGACATTGCCCACGCGGATGGTCTGGGACGCTTGCGCTCAGTTGATCCTGTTGCTCGACCGCCGTCTCGTGGAACAGCGCGCAGCAGCGCTGTCCGGGCGCGCGGTGCAACCGATCGAATTCGATCCCGCAATCGCGTTGTCGGGATGTCCTGGCTCGCGGCTCCGGGCTCACATGCTCGGGCTCGCGGACCTCGCCGAGCGTCTCGGCGGTGGGCGCGGCCTGCCACCGGTTGCGGCAGCCAATTGGCGCGAGACGCTGCTGGACATTCTGTTCGAGCAGCCCGGCAATGGCCTGGCGGAGGCGATCAGGCTGCATTCCGGCCGGGTCGAGACATTGCCGCAGGCCGTCCGCCGGGCGCGTGATCTTCTGGCAGCGCACGCAGCCGAACCGCTCGATCTGGCGCAACTTGCGGCGTCGTCAGGCGTGGGGATCCGGGCGCTGCAGGGCGGCTTTCGCCGCCATTTCGGGATGTCGATCTCCGACATGCTGCTCGACATCCGGCTGGCGCGGCTCAATGCGCAATTGATGGCGGCTCCACCGGAGGCGCGGATCATCGACATCGCCTTCGACCTTGGCTTCACCCATCTCGGGCGGATGGCGGGGGCCTATCGCAACAAGTTCGGGGAGGCGCCGTCGGCCACGCTGCAACGCGTGCAGCGCGGTCGCTTCACGAATTGACGTGCACGAAATCCCGCAGCAGCGGATAGATCTCGTTGTTCCACTTCTTGCCGCTGAACACGCCGTAATGGCCGACGCCGGCCTGCATGTGATGGACGCGGCGATAGGCGCGCACGTTGGTGCAGATGTCCTGCGCCGAGAGCGTCTGGCCGATCGAGCAGATGTCGTCACGCTCGCCCTCGACCGTCATCAGGCCGATGCGCCGGACTGCCTTCGGGTCGACGGGACGGCCGTGATGCATCAGTCTGCCTTGCGGCAGCAGATGCTCTTGGAAAACGTCGCGCACCGTCTCGATGTAGAACTCCGCCGGCAGATCCATCACCGCGAAGTACTCGTCGTAGAAGGTCTTGATCGTCTCGGCCTTCTCGACCTCGCCTTTGGCGAGATGGTTGGCGAGATCCATGTGCTGCTTGACGTGGCGTTCGAGATTCATCGAGACGAAGGCCGTGAGCTGCACGAAGCCCGGATAGACCTTTCGGAAGGCGCCCCTGCATTGAAAGGGCACGTAGTGGATCAGATTGTCCTCGAACCAGTCGATCGGCTTGCTCTTGGCGAACTCGTTGACCTTGGTCGGCTGGATCCGCGTGTCGATCGGTCCGGCCATCAAGGTCAAGGTGGCGGGGCGCGACGGATGGTCGTCCTCGCACATCACGGCGGTGGCCGCGAGTGCCGACACCGACGGTTGGCAGATCGCGACCATGTGCGGCCGCGAACCGAGCTGGCTGAGAAAACTGATGAGATGATCGGTGTAATCTTCCAGACCGAAGCGGCCGTGATCGCGCGGGATGTCTCGCGGATTGTGCCAGTCTGTGATATAGACGTCGTGATCCTGCAGTAGCGTCTTCACGGTGCCGCGCAGCAGGGTGGCGAAATGGCCGGACATTGGCGCGACAAGCAGCACCTTGGGCTGCTCCGGCGCAGCGTCCTTCTTGAAGTGCAGGAGCGAGCCGAACGGCGTCTTGAACGTGACCTCTTCGGTGACGGCGAGTTCGCGGTTGCCGACCATCACGCTATCGATGCCATACGCCGGGCGGGCGTAGGTCAAGGCTGAGCGGGAGATCAGCTCAAGCGCGGCGGACAGACGCCGCATGGCGCGGCTGGATAGCCCTGATGGGATCAGGTTGAGATAGCGCATGGCGGCTGCCGCGCTCTGGCGCCACGGCTCGGTCAGGTCCATGTGGTTCTGATAGGCTTGGTACAGCAGCGCCATCGCGTCCGATCCATTACATGCATTGCTGTATGCAATATCGGAGCCAGAACGGCCGAGTCTTGCCTGAAAAACTGGCATGTCGCTTGCTCGATGATATCTCCGACGTATCCGGCTCCGCGCATGATGCCGGTCGCACGAGCGGCACGATGGGCGAACGACAAACGACAATGCGGCAAGAGGGTAGGGCGACATGGCCAAAGCGACGTTGACCATCAGCAGCAAGAATTACTCGTCGTGGTCGCTGCGCGGCTGGCTGCTCGCCAGGTTTGCCGGACTGGATTTTGACGAGGTGATCGTCGGTCCGGACGACGCATCGGCTCGCGCCGAGATCCTGCTGCTGTCGTCCTCGATCCTGGTGCCGTGCCTGCGCCACGATGGTGCGACGATCTGGGATACGCTGGCGATCGGCGAGTACCTCAACGAGACCTTTCCGGAGGCGGGCCTGCTGCCAGCCGACCGCATCCAGCGCGCGCATTGCCGCTCGATTTCGGGCGAGATCCATTCTGGCTTCACGACCCTGCGGGCGTCGCTGCCGGTCAATCTCAAGGGCCACTTTCCGGGCTTCAAGGTCTGGACGCGGGCGCAGGCCGACATCGATCGCATCTGGGCGATCTGGCGCGACTGCCTGGACATATCCGGCGGCCCATTTCTGTTCGGCCAGCGTGGCATGGCGGATGCGATGTATGCGCCGGTGGTGACGCGCTTCGTGACTTATGACGTGAAGCTCGAGCCGCGGCTCAGGGCCTATGCCGACCTGATCATGGCGATGCCGGAGATGCAGCAATGGATCGAGGCCGCCAAGGCCGAGCCCGAGGAGATCGAGGAGCTGGAGGTCGAGTACTAGGTGTTCTGCCGTCAGCGGCGCGTGCCCGCGGCCCTTTGCAGCCGCGGCTCCAGCGAGAACGGCTCACGCCGCGGGCAGCGGCTGCTCAATTTGAAGCCGGATTTGCGTCTTCTCGGCGCGTGGCGCGAGCTGTCAGCACGTCACCATTGCCGTGTGGCGTCGGCCAAAACCCGGTTGTTGGCAATCAGTTCGGCTCGCGATGCCGCCCTGGCCTACCGATCTCTGCGTTGCAGACAGAGCGTGGCGTGGTTTTCGCATGGCACAATCCGCTTTCGGACGTGGTGGCCGCTGTGGCCGATCGATGGGCCGCAACGGTCGCCGATGTCGCGATCAACCGGTGGAGGCCGTCATGAACCAGCATGCAGTGGTGACCAAGTTCTCGCACGTGAAGCCCGAGGACACCGACTACAAGGGCGGTGGGTTGCGCGACTTCTTCCTGTACCGCGATCTCGGCATCGCCGACGCCACCGGCGGCCAGGTGATCTGCCACCTCGTCAAGGCCAATCCGGATTGTCCGCCGGTAGATGGCACAGGTTGGCATCGCCATGATTGCGATTTCCAGATCGTCATCATGATGAAGGGCTGGGCCCGCTTCATGTACGAGGACAAGCCGACCCTGGTGAAGGCCGGCGACGTCGTGCACCAGCGTCCCGGCATCGTGCACTACCTCTACGATTATTCCCCTGACATGGAATATATGGAGATCGTCAGCCCGGCCGACTTCAAGACGGTCGAGATGCCGCCGGCGACCGACAACGTGCCGCCGGTCACGCCCTGGACCTGAGCGCCAGATCTGCTTCTCCGTTAGTCTTTGGCATCCGGTTGCGGCAAGCGGCCGGAAGCTTCCCCTCACGATGTGGTGGGTCGTCTCCGATGTGTCCGACATCTAGCGTGAACAGATCGCGCACCCGATGCGGCATCCGATTCGGACGCGATTCGTTCCAGCAGCGTTCCAAGGATTAAGACTGCAAGGCAGCGCCGTCGCATTTTGAAACACGGCACGCGCGCTGCCTGTCTCGCGCCTTGGTGCTCTACATTGCCCCTTGCGACCGGTCTGGCGCCGGTCCATCACCCGCGAGGGGAGCATCGATCATGACCTTGACCACATTGGCTTGGCTCGCGCTCGCGGCCTACGGCGCGCATATTCTCGAGGAATACACGTTCGATTGGCGCAATTGGGCGCGGGCGGTGATGAAGCTGCCGGTCGAGTGGAGCGACTTCTACGTGACGAACGCGCTGGTGGTCGTGCTCGGCGCGGTGCAGGCAGAGCTTGCCGAGACGTGGCCGCCGGCCGCGCTCACCTACGCGGCGCTGATGATCATCAACGCCGTCTTCTTCCACATCCTGCCGTTCCTGCGCAGCGGAGGCAGATTCTCGCCGGGGCTGGCGACGGCGCTGATTCTGTTCTTTCCGATTGCAATTGCGATGTGGCGGCGAGCGTGGGGTGACGGTGTGCTCGACGTTGGAACGGCTGCCCTCGCGATCGTCGCCGGCTCGCTGCTGATGGCCTATCCGGTCGTGATGCTCAATCTGCGTTCAAAACCATATTTTCGGCAAGACCGGCCCTGAGCAGAACTCAGGGCCCGGCATGATCAATAAGACGAAGCGCGATCGGCAACGAAGCTCGGCTGCGGACGGCGTCCATTGCGCTCGTCAAATCGCGCGCGCGGGAACCGCCAGCCGATGACGGTGGCTTCGAGCGCGCCGCCGGATTCCTTGTTGTGCCATTTGCCATCAATGTAGAAGCAGGGGAACGGCAGTTGATAGGTGCCGCTGTGATCCTCGCACAGCACCTCGACCGTCTGTCCGGGCGGCGGCTCACCGCTGCCGTCGAATTGCGCCAGCCGTTTTTCGCGCGTAGCCATTCTGTCCATCTCCCTAAAAACGGGTCCCAGCCGGAACTTCAATGCGCGATTGAGGTCTCAGTATGGTATCAATCAGGAAACTCCGTCAGTTCCACGCAAAATCATGTGTTGGGCAAGCCAATGAGAAAATTGTGATGCGAAAATTCATTGCCGCGCGAATCATCTTTGCCGCGAGCGCGCTCGCGACAGGTGTGAGTTCTGCCGGACATGCGCAGGATATTCCGGGCATCGAAATCTGCACTGCAGAAAAGGCGATGGATCGACGGACATCATGTCTGCAGAGCAATATCGATTTCCTGCAGAAGACGATGACCAAGCAATCGCTCGATCAGCAGCAGAAGCTCGATGCGGCGAATCGGCAGATCCAGGCGCTGAAGGCTGCGCTGATCTCGCAGCAGGGCCTGATCGACGAACTCAAGGCGTCGCAGGCGAAACTTGCGGACGAGCTGAGGAAGAAGGCCGATGCGCCGGCCGCCAAGGACGCGGCGCCGGCGAAGCCGGCCGGCAAATAGCACGGCCCGCAGCGCAACAACGATCAAGCGCATGTGGATCTCCGCGCGCAGGATCGGGCGCTTCGATAGGAGAGAGGCGTGTCCACCAACCCGGCCCAGAAAGCGCTCTGGTTCATCGAGAGCCATCTGTCGGCGCCATTGACGCTGGATGAGGTCGCGGCCATCGCCGGCGTGTCGCGCTTCCACATCGTGCGCGCGTTCGCGGCGGCGACCGGCGTCTCGGTGATGCGCTATGTCAGGCTGCGCCGTCTCAGCGAGGCGGCACGGGCTCTGGCCTCTGGCGCACCCGACATTCTCAGTCTCGCGCTCGAGGCTGACTACGGCTCCCACGAAGCGTTCACGCGCGCGTTCCGCGACCAGTTCGGCGTCACGCCGGAAGCGGTGCGCGCCCGTGCGCGCCTCGATGGCCTCGCACTGCAGGAGCCGATCCTGATGAACCAGACCCCGCTCGATGATCTCGCCGCCCCACGCTTCGTCACCGCGCAGCCGCTGCTCGTCGCCGGCCTCGGCGATCGCGTCAGCGTCGACAATGGCGCGGGCATTCCCGCCTTGTGGCGCCGCTTCAACGAGATCGTGCACGAGGTTCCGGCGCGCCGCGGCGTGGTGGCTTATGGCGTGTGCTGCAACGGCGACGATGCCGGCAATTTCGACTACATCGCCGGCGTCGAGGTGGCCGATTTTTCCGACCTGCCTCGGACCTTCAGCCGCGTGCGGGTTCCGGCGGCGACGTTCGCCGTGTTCACCCATGCCGGCCACGTCTCGTCGATCCGCCGCACTGTACACACGATCTGGAATCGCTGGTTGCCGCAGTCGGGCTATGAGGTCGCCGATGCGCCGAACTTCGAGCGCTATGACCAGCGTTTCGGACCCGCTCACCGGCAATGGCGGCCTGGAAATCTGGCTGCCGGTGATCCGCTAAACATCGCGCGCGGTACCAACTTGCGTCGACACGCTGCAAGCGTCTCCCTCAGCAGGGCTGCTCTGCGGTCTCGCGCTCAGCCGCTTGCTTGGCAAGCCGTGTCGGCTTTGCGATAACCTCACGCCTAACAACCATGCGCCGCAGCGCGGCGACGAAAGCGGGAGGTCGTCCGATGTCCGACATGCGCGTGCTCGCCACCGATCTGGAATTTCCGGAAGGGCCCGTGGTGATGCCCGACGGCTCGGTGGTGCTGGTCGAGATCCGCGGCAAGCGCCTGACGCGGGTGTTTCCCGACGGCCGCAAGGAGATCGTGGCGCAGATTCCGGGCGGGCCGAACGGCGCAGCCCTCGGGCCCGACGGCAAGATCTACATCTGCAACAATGGCGGCTTTTCCTGGATTCCGACCGGCAAGATGATCATGCCGGGCCCACAGCCCGAGGACTATCTCGGCGGCTCGATCCAGCGCGTCGATCTGCAGAGCGGCACGATCGAGACCGTCGTCAGCCGCTGCGGCGAGCACGCGCTGCGCGGGCCGAACGATCTGGTGTTCGACCGTCACGGCGGCCTGTGGTTCTCGGACCTCGGCAAACGCCGCGCCCGCGACATGGACGTCGGCGCGTTCTATTACCTCAAGCCCGGCATGAGCGAGATCGTCGAGGCCGTCCACGGCATTCTGCCGGCCAACGGCATCGGGCTATCGCCGGACGAGAAGACGGTCTACATCGCGGAGACGCCGACCGCGCGTCTCTGGGCCTACGATCTCGCCGAGCCCGGCACGGTGAAGCCGCGCGAGGTGATCTATCGCGGCGAGCGCGGCCGCCCGATCGCGGGGCTCGGGGGCTACCAGATGTTCGATTCGCTCGCGGTCGAGGCGAACGGCAATGTCTGCGTCGCCACGCTGGTGACCGGCTGCATCAGCGTCATCGCGCCCGACGGCACGCTGGTCGAGCAGGTGCCGACTGGTGACCGAGTCACGACGAACATCGCCTTCGGTGGTCCCGAGCTGAAGACGGCCTACATCACGCTGTCGGGCAGGGGTGAGCTGGTGGCGATGGACTGGCCGCGACCGGGCCTGGCGCTGAATTTTCTGAACAAGTGACGCTCTACGTGATAGTTCCGTCATCGCGAGCGTCAGCGAAGCCATCCGGAGCGGCACATGCGACTCTGGATTGCTTCGTCGCTCGCTCTCCTCGCAATGACGGACACTGCTGATGCCCTTTCTTGAACCAGTCACCCTTCGCGGCCCGCATGCGAGCCTTGTGCCGCTGTCGGCGGACCATCACGACGCGCTGGTCGAGGCCGTCAGTGACGGCGAATTGTGGAAGCTGTGGTACACCGCAGTTCCGAAACCCGAGACCATGACCAAGGAGATCGAGCGGCGGCTCGGCCTGTTCGCCACGGGAAGCATGCTGCCGTTCACGGTGCTCGATGCCGACGGCCGTGTCGCCGGCATGACCACCTACATGAACGTCGATGCCGCCAACCGCCGCGTCGAGATCGGCTCGACCTGGTATGCGAAGCGGGTGCAGCGCAGCGCGCTCAACACGCAGTGCAAGCGGCTGCTGCTGGCGCACGCCTTCGAGGCGATGGACTGTATCGCCGTCGAGTTCCGCACCCATTTCTTCAACCAACAGAGCCGGCGCGCCATCGAGCGGCTCGGCGCCAAGCAGGACGGCATTTTGCGCAGCCACCAGATCGCGCCGAACGGTACGCTGCGGGATACCGTCGTCTACAGCATCACCGCGGCCGAATGGCCGACCGTGAAGGCGCATCTCGACTACCAATTGAATGACAAGCCGCGCTGACCGCGCTATGGCCGCTTGCCGCCTCGCGCGGCTGACGATGACGAGACCGGGACGAACGACCAGATGGATACCTTCGACTATGTGATCGTGGGCGCCGGCTCCGCCGGCTGCGTGCTGGCGAGCCGCCTCAGCGAGGACCCTGGGGTCACGGTGTGCGTGCTGGAGGCGGGGCCGCGCGACTGGCATCCCTACATCCATCTGCCCGCCGGCTTCATCAAGACCTTCTACATGAAGAGCATCAACTGGGGCTATCAGCAGGAGCCGGGGCCGTACACGGCGGGGCGCAGCATCTATGCGCCGCGCGGCAAGACGCTCGGCGGCTCCTCTTCGATCAACGGCCATGTCTACAATCGCGGCCAGCGCCAGGATTTCGACACCTGGGCGCAGATGGGCAATCGCGGCTGGAGCTATTCCGACGTGCTGCCGAATTTCAAGCGCATGGAGAAGCGCATCGGCGCCGGCGAGGACCAGTATCGCGGCCGCGACGGCAACCTCATCGTGACCACCATGGAATGGAAGGACACGCTGTGCGAGGCTTTCATGGATGGCGCTGTCTCGCTCGGTATCCCGCGCAACCCGGACTACAACGGCGCCATTCAGGAAGGCGTCTCATACGTCCAGCGGACCATCCAGAACGGCCGCCGCGTGTCGTCGGCGACCGCATTCCTGCGTCCGGCCAGCAAGCGGCCGAACGTCGAGGTTCGCACCCACGCCCATGCCACCGGCGTTGTGCTGGAAGGCAAACGCGCGGTCGGCGTGCGTTACAGCCGCGGCGGGCGCGGCGGGGCGCCGGTCGAGGTGCGCGCGCGAAAAGAGGTGATCCTGTCCGGTGGTGCCTACAACTCGCCGCAGCTCTTGCAGCTCTCGGGCATCGGCGCGCCCGCGCTGCTGCAGGAGCATGGCATCGAGGTGCGCCATGCGCTCAACAGCGTCGGCGAGGGCCTGCAGGACCATTACGCGCCGCGCACGGTGGCGCGTGTCAAGAACATCAAGACCGTCAACGAGCTCGCGCGCGGCCTCAATCTATGGGGCGAGGCGCTGAAATGGGCGGTGACGCGGCGCGGCATCCTGTCGCTGTCGCCGACCATGGTCTACTGCTTCTGGCATTCCGGCGAGACCGCCGAGCGCTCCGACCTGCAGCTCACCTTCACGCCGGCGAGCTACAAGGAGGGCGTGCAGGGCCAGCTCGAGGACGAGCCCGGCATGACGGTCGCTTCCTGGCAGCAGCGCCCGGAGAGCCGCGGCTACGTCCGCATCCGCTCCGCCGACCCGTTCGCGCCGCCGCTGATCCAGACCAACTATCTCACCGCCGAGCTCGACCGCCGCGTGGTCGTCGCCGGCATGAAGCTGGCGCGCCGGCTGCTGGCCTCGGCCCCGCTCGCGCCGTACTACGCCTATGAGGATTTCCCGGGACCGAAGGTGAACAGCGACGACGAGTTCCTGGCCGCGGCGACGCAGCGCGCCACCACCACCTTCCATCCCGGCTGCTCCTGCCGGATGGGCCCAGCGGACTCGACCTGGGCAACGGTCGACGACCAGCTCCGCGTCCATGGTCTCGAGGGCCTGCGCGTTGCCGACGCCTCGATCATGCCGCGCATGATCTCCGCCAACCTCAACGCCGCGACCCTGATGATCGGCGACAAGGCGGCGGACCTGATTTTGGGCAAGGCGCCGGTGGCGGAGAGTTTGTCGGCGTAGTTGGGGCCGTCGCCGCTTATCGTTCGAGCCCGTGTCGTGCCGCACGACCAGTGCGCCCCCCTCCCCCTTGCGGGGAGGGGTCGGGGGTCCCCGGGCGCTGAACTAAGTTGCAAGCTCACGTTCGGCAGATGGGCTTCGGCGTGAGCATTGACTTCGCCCTCTACGATTTAGTCTGTCTCGCGCGCGTTCAATCGCACATCATTGACAGTGGGACTCGTGGACCCCCACCCCGACCCCTCCCCGCAAGGGGGAGGGGAGTGCACCGCCTGCGCGGCAGACTATGCTTCCGATCACGAGCTTGACTACTTCACCAGCCTGAATCTCCCGCCCTCGACCTTGATCAGGAACGCCGAGCGTTCGTCGTAGCCGTTGTGGTCGGTCGGGCTCATGTTGGAGAGGCCGTTGTTGAGATAGATATCCTTGCCGCGCTCGAGTTCGTCGCGCAGCGCGGCGCGGAATTCCGGCGTGCCGGGCTTGGCGGCCTTCAGCGCGCCGGGAATGGCGCCCTTGAGCAGGGTTGCGGTGTCCCACAGATGCGCGGCGAAGATGTTGGGCTTGTCGCCATTGGCGGCCTGATAGGCGGAGACGAACGCGTCGTTGGCGCGGCGGAACGGATCCTCGGGCGCCAGATCGTCGGCGATCGAGAACGCTTCGCCGGCGAACACCGCGCCCTCGACATTCTCCTTGCCGAGCTTGATGAACTCCTGCGTCGCGACGCCATGGGTCTGGAAAATCCTCCCCACATAGCCGCGCTCGCGCAGCGCCTGTTGCGGCAGCACCGCCGGCGTGCCGGCCGAGGCGATGAACACCGCGTCCGGATTGGTGGCGATCACCTTGAGCGCCTGGCCGGTGACGCTGGTGTCGCCGCGGGCATAGACCTCGTGGGTGGTCACCGTGAGCCCGAGCTTCGGCGCCAGCTTCGTCACCTCCTGATAATAGCCCTCGCCATAGCCGTCGGACACGCCGATGAAGCCGAGCGTCTTCACCCCGGTCTTGGCGATGTATTTCAGCATCGCCGCGGCCATGATGTCGTCATTGGGCACGACCTTGAATGCCCATTTGCGCTTGTCGTCCATCGGCTGCACGATCGCGGTCGAGGCCGCCAGCGACAGCAGCGGCGTCCTGCTTTCGAGCGCGACGTCGAGCATCGGCATGGTAACCGGCGTCAGCGACGAGCCGATGATGACGTCGACACCGTCCTGGATCACCAGGCGGCGCGCGTTCTGCAATCCCTTCACGCTGTCGGATTCGTCGTCGAGCGCGATGTAGACGATCTTCTCGCCGCCGATCTCCTTCGGCAGCGCGGCCACTGCCTTGATCTGCGGCTGTCCGAGCGCCGAGCCGGGTCCGGTTGCGGACACCACGATACCGACCTTGATGTCGGCGCGCGCGGGCGCGCCGAAAGCCATCGTTGCAGCAATTCCGATCGCCGTGAGCGCGGCTCTCATCGCGTATCCTCCCCGTTGAGCGTGCTCGGCGCGTTGACTGGCCGAGACTTTGGCCGATGAGCGTAGCCGGACCGGCGGCCTCGTGTCTGTCCCCGTGGTTGGTGACGCGGGGCGGCGCTTCCAGCCAGGGCGGGTTGCTGCTAGGTTTCGGCGAACAAAGAGATCCGGGAGGAACGCATGGAGGCTCAGGAGCCTGGCATCGAGGCGGCCGGTGCCGTCGGCGCGATGGTGCTCGCGATCGGACAGCCCGCATTTCCGCAAGTCCTGATCGAGACGTTGCGCATCCTTGCCGATGTCGGTCACTGCATGGTGTTCGCCTTCGAGGACCAGCGCTCGGCGCGCTGCCTGCTCAGCACGGGGAACATCGCGATCGGGCCCGACCTCGGCGCGGCCTATTCGGAGCACTTCCACACCGCCGATCCGAACCGGGATACGATCTTTCGCGAGCGCGCGGAAGCGCGCCACATCCTGCTGCCGAACTTCGCGCGCCGCATGTACCCGAAGGGTTACCGCAAGCTGTTCTTCGAGGACTCCGAGATCGTCGACAAGGCCGCCACCGCGATCTGGGTCGGCGAGCACTGCACCTACGTGAACTTCTATCGTACTGCTGCTCAAGGCGGTTTTGCGCCCCACGAGCGCCAGCGCATCGCCGCGGTCGCCCCGATCGTGGGGGCCATCGTCGCGCGTCATTGCCAGGATCGCGCTGCCGCGATGGATCCGGCCGACAGATTTGCTTCGTTGTTCGCCGCCGGCGGACCGCTGTCGGTCCTGACCGCGCGGGAGAAGGACGTCTGCCGTCGCATCCTCGAAGGCTTCACCTCCGAGGCGATCGCTGGGGCTCTCGGCATCGCCCTCAACTCCGTCTTCACCTATCGCAAGCGCGCCTATGAGAAGCTCGGCATCGCCTCGCAGAACGAGCTGTTCGCGATCGCCCTCCGCCTGATGACGACACCGCGGCCGCTGAACTGAGCGGGGGGCTCGCCTGCTGTCACCCATCGCCGGGACAGACGTTGCCGGAGCGTGCGGCTAGCCTGCGCCGTCAGAACCGGAGACCGAGAGTGAGCACAGCACCGCATTTCGACATCGATACCGCCGCGTTCTGGGCCGATCCCTATCCGGCGCTGGCTCGCATGCGCCAGGAGACGCCGATCGCCTTCGTGCCGCAGCTCGGCAGCACGCTGTTGTGCCGTCGCGACGACATCTTCGTCTCCGAGAAGCAGATCGACATCTTCAGCTCACATCAGCCGCAGGGCCTGATGAACCGGCTGATGGGCCACAACATGATGCGCAAGGACGGCGCGGCGCACATGGCGGAGCGCCAGGCGATCGCGCCGGCGGTGTCGCCGCGCGCGGTGCGGGTGCACTGGCTGGCGCAGTTCCAGGCCCACGCCGACCGGCTGATCGACGCGCTCGACCCGGCGAGGGATGTCGATCTCGTCGGCGATTTCGCGCTGCCGTTCTCGGCCGAGTGCCTGAAGCTGATCACCGGCCTCACCAACATGCGCTTCCAGGACATGAATGCGTGGTCGCAGGCCATGATCGACGGCATCGCCAACTACACCGGGGATCCCGCGGTCGAGGCGCGTTGCAACGCCGCGACATCAGGCATTGACGCTGCCATCGACGACATGCTGCCGGTGCTGGAGAAGACCCCGAACCAGAGCCTGCTTGGCGTGATGCTCGCCACGCAAATGCCGATGGAGAGCATCCGCGCCAACATCAAGCTCGCCATCTCGGGCGGCCAGAACGAACCGCGCGATGCGATCGCCGGCACGGTGTGGGCGCTGCTGACGCATCCCGAGCAGCTCGCGCTGGCCATCCATGGCGAGGTGCGCTGGCTCCAGGTGTTCGAGGAATATGCCCGCTGGATCTCGCCGATCGGCATGTCGCCCCGGCGCATCGCCAAGCCCTGGACGATTCGCGACGTCGCCTTCGAACCGGAGGAGCGCGTGTTCCTGATGTTCGGCTCGGCCAATCGCGACGAGGCGCATTTCACCGACGCCGATCGCTTCGACGTCCGCCGCGACGTCTCCAAGAGCATCGCCTTCGGCGCAGGCCCGCATTTCTGTGCGGGCGCCTGGGCCTCGCGCGCGATGATCGCCGACGTCGCGCTCCCGACGCTGTTCGCGCGGCTCAAGAACCTGCGCCTGCGTGACACCGAGCCGGTGCGCATCGGCGGCTGGGCCTTTCGCGGTCTGCTCAATCTGCCGGTGACCTGGGACGCGACGCAGGATTGATCCTCGCCGCGGCCCTTGCGGGGGAGCGCCGTGCTCAGGCGGCCTCTACGCCCTGCCTGCTGCGATCGCCTGCGCCTCTGCGGCTGCGCGCTGCATGCTGGACGACATCTCGCCGGTGACCGTGCTCTGCTCCTCGACGGCGGCGGCGGTCGAGGTGACGTATTCGCTGACGTTCTGGATCTCGACCTTGATCGCGTTCAGCGCATTGACGACCTCGCTGGAGATCCCGTTCAGTCCGGCGATCTCCGCGCCGATCTTGTCGGTGGCGGCCTTGGCCTGCGTGGCGAGATTCTTGACCTCCGACGCGACCACGGCAAAGCCGCGGCCGGCATCGCCGGCGCGCGCCGATTCGATCGTGGCATTGAGTGCCAGCAGGTTGATCTGCCCGGTGATGTTGCCGATCAGCTCGACGATGCCGCTCATCGCCTGCGTCGCCTCGCTCAGGCGCTTGGCCTGCGAATCGGCGGAGGCGACCCGGTCAGCCGCCCCCATCGCGGTCTCGCGGGACTTCGTCATGGCCTCGGAAATCTCGCGCACCGAGGCGTTCAATTCCTCGGCACCCGCGGCGACGGACTCCATCATGCCGCGGACGCGCTCATTGCCCATCCGCACCAGCACTTGCTTGGTGACGTCGGTGGCGTATTTCACGACCTTGAAGGGCTTGCCGTTGAGGTCGAGGATTGGATTGTAGGAGGCCTGAATCCAGACCTCGCGACCGCCCTTTCCGATCCGCTTGTATTCCGCGGCCTGATATTCGCCGCGGTTCAGGGCGGCCCAGAAGTTGCGGTAGGCCGCACCGTCGCGCTCTGACGGATCGACGAACATCGAATGATGGCGGCCCTTGATCTCGGACAGCGTATAGCCGAGCGCCTGCAGGAAATTGTCGTTGGCGTTGATGATCGTGCCGTCCAGTTCGAACTCGATCACGGCCTGCGATTTGCTGATGGCGGCGATCTGTCCGGCGAGATCGGCATTCCGAAGCTTCTGGGCGGTCACGTCGGTGGCGAACTTGACGACCTTGAAGGGCTTTCCGTTCTGATCGAACACCGGATTATAGGACGCCTGAATCCATACCTCCTTGCCGCCCTTTCCGATCCGCTTGTATTCCGCGGCCTGATATTCGCCGCGGTTCAGGGCGGCCCAGAACTCGCGATAGGCGGCACTGTTGCGCTCCTCCGGCGAAACGAACATGCTGTGATGTTTGCCCTGGATCTCCGGAAGGCTGTAGCCCAGCGCATTCAGAAAATTGTCGTTGGCGGTGACGATGGTGCCGTCCAGGTTGAATTCGATCACGGCCTGTGATCGGCCGATGGCCGCGACCTGAGCGCTGTAGTCGAGGTTCTGCAGCCGCACGCTGGCGTCGGACCACTCGACGACCGTTCCGGCGCGGCTTCCGTCCGGGTGCTTCAAGGGCTGCGCGATCAGATCGAACGTCCACTTGCCGATCTTGATGGTGGCCCGGTGCTCGGAGGCGAGGGCCTGCAGCATGCGGCGCTGGTGGGTCGGGTCCTTGTGGAAGACGTCGATGTTGGTGCCGATGAGGCCGTCGACGCGGAAGTTCGGCAACTGCGTCTTGAGATCGGCCTCCGCCTCACGCATCAGCGCCCGTACCGCCTCGTTCATGTAGACGATGTTGAGCTTGTCGTCAGCGACCATCACCTTCGCGGTGATCGCGTTTGCGGCCAGGGCGGCCAGGGATGCGGCGTTGTTCTTGCGGCCAAACATGATGGTCTCCTGTGCAAACGATCACGCCAGCGATGTGCACATCCTCGTGATCACGCGGTAGTTGCTGTGATCCAGAGACGGCGCTGACTGCGATCATTCCTGAACTCGATGATTCCCGTAAATTCCCGGGGGCTTTATTCAATCTAACAGCTCGTCAGTAAGATTCGGTTAGGCAGCAATCTGCAGAGATGTTCTGATTGTGCAGGAATGGCCGTGAATCTGCGGGGCGTGTTCAAGTGTCGCAGGGCCGGGATTGCCTTAGATCACGATCGACATGATCCTCGGCGCTAGGCTCCAACCAGATTGGATGGTATCGGCTTCGACATGCCAGAGAAGGACATTGCCGAAGTCATCGCGGTGCCGAGGGTGTTTCTCGACAGCCTCGGCATCGGCATCTCGATCGTCGACAGTGCAACGGGACATATCCGGTTTGCGAACGCCGAATGCTGCCGGATCGTCGGATACACGCTGGAGCAGCTCAAGACCGGTGGGCTGACCTTTGTCGATCTGACGCATCCAGAGGACCGGGAGCGCAATCGGCTGCAGCACGACAAGCTGCTTGCAGGCGAGATCGCGACCTATCAGCTCGACAAGCGCTATCTCCAGCCGGACGGAAGCGTCGTGTGGGGACGCGTGACCGTCAATCCGGTCAGGGACGCCAGGGGCCGCCTGAAGTGGTTCTGCGCCGTGGTCGAGGACATCACGACAACCAGGATCCTGGAAGAACAGCTTGCAGCCGCGGAGAAGCTCGCTGGGCTGTCGACGTTCAACCTGATCGTCGATGCAGACGAGTCCAAGGGAGATTTTCCGCCGGCGTCGCCATCGTCGCTGCGCGACATGTTGTGCCACGTGCATCCCGAGGATCGGAACGGGCTCGAGCAGGTCATCCGTCGTGCGATCATGAAGCGAACCGGCTACACGCGCGACTACCGGGTGCTTGGCAAAGCCGGTGCGGTGCGCTGGGTCCGTGGCATGGCGACCTCCGTCTACAGCCCGTCCGACGGACGAACCCATCTCGTCGGCGCGACGATCGACGTCACCGCGGATCATCTCGATCGCGATAGCCAGGTGCCGGAGTCCATTCGCAGGATCCTGGAACACATTGAGACGAACTGGGATCAGAAGATATCGATCCAGCAACTCGCGGTTCGCTACGGCGTCAGCCCCCGCACGGTCTATCAGTACTTCGCGAAGAGTGGTGTGTCCTTGGCCGAGAAGATCAAGCTGACGCGAATCCAACATGCGCACCGCATGCTGTATGATGCGAAAGCGGGTGACACGGTGACGTCGATCGCCCTGCGATGTGGCTTCAGCAATCCGGGGCATTTCGCCAGGGAGTATCGAAAGATCTATGGTGAGACGCCGTCGGAAAGTCTGAGGCAGGCGTCATTGCCGCTGGCGGCGCGGGGTGAAGCCGCCGCTGCTCCGTCCGCCCGCTGATCGTCAGCCGACCTTCACGGCATCACGTCTGGATGGAGCACCGGCCAGATGTGCCCGACGGGCAATCTCCGCATGCTTCGTATGCGCGAAATGCCCGTCGGGTTAGTTTGCCGCAGCCGCGCCGGCTTGCGTCGTCGGGCAAATCAGACCGATGGTCTTGCCCATCCCGCCTCGAGCAGAGGGACGTACGCGTCGTCACGAACGTGGAGGTGGGCTGCGATGGACGTGACGGCTGTGCCAGACGAGCGCAGGCGGCACGGACGGCGAAGTCGTGTGGTCCTGGCCTCTCGACGCTGAGGTCAAGTCCGTGGTCGTTGCTTGACGGCACGCGCGGGCGATGGGGGCAAGAGAGCCGATCCCCAGGGAGAGCACGAAGGACACCGTTAAAACCGTTGCGCGGGGAAGGCCGGGTGGCGGGCTCAAGCGGTGGTCGCAACACCAAGTGTTTTCATTCGTGACAGCAGCTCGTCAAGCGCTTCTGCTGGAGTTTTCCATCCTAGCGTCTTTCTCGGTCGGGAATTGAGCGCTGCGGCCACGGCGGCGATCTCGTCAGCATCGTAGACGCTCAGATCGGTACCTTTCGGGAAGTACTGCCGCAGCAGGCCATTCGTGTTCTCGTTCGTGCCACGTTGCCAGGGGCTTCTTGGATCGCAGAAGTAGATCTGAAGGTCTGTATCGATCTTGAGGTCACTGTGTTGAGCCATTTCGGTCCCCTGATCCCAGGTTAGCGAGCGGCGGAGTTCTTTGGGCAAGGTGACGATGGTGCGCGTGATCGCATCGCGTACCGCTTCAGCTCCGTGTCCGGAGAGCGCAGGCCCATCCTTCGTACGTGGGCCATCGTCAAACCCCGGCAGCCGTGGAAGGTGCAGGAGCATTGTAAACCGCGTGCTGCGTTCGACCAGCGTGCCGATTGCCGAGCTGGCGGAGCCGACGATCAGATCTCCTTCCCAATGTCCCGGCACAGCTCGATCCGCGACTTCGGCCGGACGCTCACTGATCATGATCTCTGGCGATATGAAGCCTTTGCTGCGCTTCCGCGTACGCGCTCGGGGCACGCGCAGCGCACGTCCCGTTCGCAAACAGGACGACAACTCGCGTTTCAGCGCTCCTCGGCCCTGAACAAAAAGCGCCTGGTAAATGGCTTCGTGGCTGATGCGCATCGCCTCGTCATCCGGGAAGTCGATCGGTAAGCGCCGGGCAATCTGCTCGGGACTCCACGCTTTCGTCCACCCCTGATCCTGGCTAGAGCCCGCACGACCGGCCTTCCGCCGAACGCCGCCTGGAGGTGCGACAAACCCTGCAAGCCGCTCTTCAACATAAGCGCGCAAGGCGGCGTTGCTTGCAAGCTTGCTCGGCTTAGGACGCCGGGCCGATCGATCTGCATGCCACTGGGCGGCCGTCGCCCGATAGGCCATCTTGCCGCCGTGCGTGGCCGCATTGCGATCGAGTTCACGGGAGATGGTCGAGGGAGATCGATTGAGACGCCGCGCTATCTCTCGTACAGAATGGCGCTGCGCATTCAGCAGCGCAATCTCTTCGCGCTCAGAAAAAGAGAGGTGCCGTCCGGAGAGCGGCTTCGCTGAAGGTCGGAACATTGCCGGTGCCACGCCGCCCGCTTTTCGAAATAATCGGGGGCCGACAGCATCCGATAATCCAGCAGCCAGCGCAGCATTCTCGCTGTTCAACCCAGCGGCAATCCCACGCCAAAATTTCTGCTGTTCCGCACGCCCCGCAACTGGTGGGCGCCCCAATGATCCCAGCTTGCCCCGCGTTGACCGTTTCTTTCGAATGCCCATCGCAACCTCCTCATCGAGTGTTGCGACGACCAATTGAATCCGCCGGTCTGTCCGGCTGTACCTGTGGTACCTGCCGCCTGCATTCTTTTGAGCAGGCGGGCCACGGGCCTCAGCCGAGGTCCGGCCTTCCTCGCGCCCTCTCGTTGTTCAGGAGGGGCATGATTGCCGCATCACCTGGGCCTCATGGGCGGCGGGAAGGCGGCGTCGTGTCTTATGGGATGTCTCGGGCACAGTGTGATGGAAGGCGCCAACCGCAACCTCAGCCGTCGTCCCGGCCTTGCGCCGGGACCCATAACCCCAGGAATTTGTGTGAGGCACGCTGGTGGATCGATTTCGCTTCGCCACCATGGCCGGTGGCCATGGGTCCCGGCGCAAGGCCGGGACGACACCGGTCGTGACGCGCGAGTTCTGGCAAACGAGACATCGACCGGCGCCACCATCGCGGTTCGCCTTACGCTTCCAGCGCCGTCCTGATCATGCGCGCGAGGTCGGCGCTGACATACGGCTTCGCCAGCAGCAGCACGTCGGCATCGAGCCGGCCATGATGCACGATCGCGTTCTCGGTGTAGCCAGATGTGTAGAGCACCTTCAGCCCGGGGCGGCGCTTCTCGGCCTCGATGGCGAGCTGCCGGCCGTTCATGCCGCCGGGAATGATGACGTCGGTGAACAGCAGGTCGATGCGTTCCTGGCTGTCGATGATTGTCAGCCCATCGGCGGCATTGCTGGCCGACAGGGTGCGATAGCCGAGACGGCGCACCTGAGCCACGACGTAGTCGCGCACCAGCGCATCGTCCTCGACGATCAGGATGGTCTCGTCGCCGCGCGCGACCGCCGGCCGGCCGGGCTCTGCGGCCGGCGTCTCCGGCAGTCCGGCGGCGCGCGGCAGATAGAGCTTGACCGTCGTGCCGTGGCCTTCCTCGCTGTAGATCTTGACGTGGCCGTTCGATTGTTTGACGAAGCCGTAGACCATGCTCAGCCCGAGGCCCGATCCCTTGCCGACGTCCTTGGTGGTGAAGAACGGCTCGAACACCTTGTCGAGCAGTGGAGCCGGAATGCCCTGGCCGGTGTCGCTGACCGCGATCATGACGTAGCTTCCGGGCTTGGCGTCGCGGTTCAGTTGCGCGTAGTGCTCGTCGAGCGTGACGTTCTTGGTCTCCAGGGTCAGCTTGCCGCCGTCCGGCATCGCGTCGCGCGCATTGAGCGCGAGGTTGAGGATCGCGGTCGACAATTGGCTCGGATCGATCAGCGCCGGCGCGCTGTCATGGGCCAGCATCGATTCGATCTCGATCTGCTCGCCGAGCGTCGGCCGCAGCAGACGGCCGGCCTCGACGATGAGCGCATTGATGTCGGTGGCGCGCGGCTGCAGCGGCTGGCGGCGCGAGAAGGCGAGCAGGTGCCGGGTCAGATCGGCGCCGCGCTCGGCGGCGGCGCTGATCATGCCGGCGATGCCTGCGAGCTGGGGCTTGTCCTTGACCGCATCGGCAAGGATCTCGATCGTCCCGGTGATGACGGTCAGGATGTTGTTGAAGTCGTGCGCGACGCCGCCGGTGAGCTGGCCGATCGCCTCCATCTTCTGCGCCTGACGGACCTGGGCCTCGTTGGCCTCGATTTCCTGGAATCGCCGCACCATCGCTTCCGCGGCGCGGCGCTGCCGGATCTCCTCCTCGAGCTGCGCATAGGCCTTCTGCAAGGTGATGCGCGTCGGCAGCACCAGAAGCTGCGGCAGCATCTTGATCATGATGACGATGATTCCGATCGAGGTGACGCCGAGAAAGACGTTGATGACGTCCGTGATGGTCGAGGTCGGTACCCAGAGATCGACGATCGCAAGCAGGCGGGTGACCCCGACGACGGCCACGAAGGTCGCAAGCGCCCCGACGATTCCGCGGAACATGACGTCGCGCCAGCGCCGCCGCAGGAACGTGCCGACGACGAAGGCGATGGTGAAGAAGGCGCTGGCGATCAGTCCGTTGGATACGACCTGCAGCCATGCCCATACCGGCGCTCCCTGCAGACCCGCCGCTTGCACCGTCAACGTCGGCATATGCAAATCATCCTCAACAACGCAACGCGCCAAAATCCGGGGGCGGCCCGGCCTGTCGTCGTCGCAACCCGAACGGATCATTCAGCTTTTCGTCTCCGGCGCAAGGGCAATGGCGGCTTCGACGCGCATCGCGGCAGGGCGCCCTCGCCGCGAATGCCGCTCCGCCGCGCGGCGTCAAAAGCCTGCCACACATCCTTTACCGCCCGGTCACGCGGTTGTTAACGCGCCGACCTAAGCCGCTCGACACCGTCATCACCATGGGGAATGAACGAGATGTCGAACACGATCGCGCACAACCGGCGCGAGTTCCTGCGGCTGCTCGGAGCGTCGGCTGCGACCGCCGCCCTCGGCCAGAGCATCGAGCGCGCGCATGCCATTCCGGCGTTCAACCGCCACGGCAGCATCGAGGACGTCAAGCACATCGTGGTGCTGATGCAGGAGAACCGCGCCTTCGATCATTATTTCGGCGCGATGCGCGGCGTCCGCGGCTTCAACGATCCGCGCGCCGTGAAGCTGCCGAATGGCAATCCGGTGTGGCAGCAGCCGAACGGCGCGGGGGCAGTGATGCCGTTCCGCGTCGACAATGCCGGCCAGGTCTATGTCGAGGACGTCGCCCATGGCTGGAACGACGGCCAGAAGGCCTGGAACAACGGCAACTACGACAAGTGGATCGCCAACAAGGGCACCACGACCATGACCTGCTTGAACCGGCAGGATCTGCCCTGGCACTATGCGCTGGCCGACGCCTTCACGGTGTGCGATTCCTATTTCTGCTCGGTGATGGGCCCGACCGATCCGAATCGCTACTACTTGTGGACCGGTTGGGACGGCAACGACGGCAAGGGCGGCGGCCCGGTCATCACCAATGCGGAAGCCGGCTACGACTGGACCACGTTTCCGGAGCGGCTGGAGAAGGCCGGCATCTCCTGGAAGGTCTACCAGGACGTCGGTCTCGGCCTGACGGCGGAAGGCTCCTGGGGCTGGACCCAGAATCCGTGGATCGGCAATTACGGCGACAACTCGCTGCTGTATTTCCACCAGTATCAGAATTCGCAAGCAGGCAGCCCGCTATACGAGAAGGCGCTGCGCGGCAGCAACATCGCCAATGGCGGCACGTTCGAGAATCTGTTCGACGGGCTGCGCAACGACGTCCGCAACGGCACCCTGCCGCAGGTGTCGTGGATCGCAGCTCCGGAGGCGTTCAGCGAGCATCCGAACTGGCTGCCCGGGCCGGGCGCCTGGTACATTTCCAAGGTGCTCGACATCCTGACGTCGAACCCCGAGCTGTGGAGCAAGACCGCGCTGCTCATCAACTACGACGAGGGCGGCGGATTCTTCGACCATGTCGTCGGCCCGTATCCGGCGATGTCGCAGGCCTGGGGCCAGTCGACCGTCGATGTGAGCACGGACCTCTTCGCTGGCGACGGAAGCCACGTTGCCGGCCCCTACGGACTAGGCGTCCGCGTGCCGATGCTGGTGGTGTCGCCGTGGTCGCGCGGCGGCTTCGTGTGCTCGGAAGTGTTCGACCACACGTCTGTGATCCGCTTCATCGAGCGCCGCTTCCATCACAAGGCGCCCGATCTGTTCGAGAGCAACATCCCGGCGTGGCGGCGCGCGGTGTGCGGCGATCTCACCTCGGCGTTCAACTTCACTTCGCCCAACGAAGGCATGGCGCCGCTGCCGAGCACGGCCGGCTACAAGCCGCCGGCCGCCGACATCACCTCCGGTGCCCGCTTCGACGACTATCATCCGGTGCCGCCGGCCAAGCAGGCGTTGCCGCAGCAGGAGCCGGGCATTCGCCCGGCGCGCCCGCTGCCCTACGATCTCAGGGTCGATGGCGACGCCGATGCTGCGCACAAGACGTTCGCGATCCGCTTCGCCAATCCGGGGCAGGCGGGCGCCTGCTTCCACGTCCGCTCCGGCAACACCGCGACCGGTCCGTGGAGCTACACCGTCGAAGCCGGGAAATCGCTGCACGGCGTGTGGGACCTCGCGGCCAGCGCCGGCCAGTACGATCTGTCGGTGTACGGCCCGAACGGCTTCTTCCGCCACTTCAAGGGCGGCGTCGCCACCACCGCCGCGCTGGTCGACGTCGATACGGTCCATCTCTGTGATTGGGATGATGACGACGATTCGCGCAGCCTTGCGATCGCGCTCACCAACAAGGGGGCGAGCTGTGTCGTGACACTGGCCGACAACTATACGGGACGCAGCGAGCGGCACCGCCTGCAGCGTGGCCAGCGGCTGGAGACGCGGGTTCGCCTGCAGCAGACCCATGGCTGGTACGACCTGACGGTCACGACGGACAGCGATGCCAACTTCAACTGGCAGCTCGCGGGTCACGTCGAGAACGGCCGGCCCAGCATCAGCGACCCGGCGATGGGCAGGATCGCCGCGACCTGATCGCGAACGATATCGGGATGCGCCCGGAGCGATTTGGGCGCATCCTCAAGATGACGAGGTGACGAGACCTTCGGGTGCTGCGTCGTCGGCATTGGGATCGCCGGGCGCCGTCGCCCAGGCAAGTTCGACGAGGGTGACGATGCGGCGGCCGGCACCGTCGAGCTGGCAGACGATGAGCCCCTGGTCCTCGATATAGGTCAGCAGGCGCTGCGCCCGGCGCAACGAATGCGAGCCATAGGCGCGGGCGATCGCCGCGTCACTCGGGCAGGGGCGGCCGTCCTTGGCGGCGCGGGCGATCATCATGAACACGCCCTGCATGTCCTCAGGCAGCAGCGAGGCGCGCAGCGTGACGTCCTGCCAGCCGGCATCGTCGGCCGTCTCGTCGCCGCCGAGCCCGGCGCGGGCGCGGGTCAGCATGCGGCGGAACTCGTTGAGGTCGGGCACGGCCGTGCCCAGCCCCTCGATGCGGCAGCGGACGACGAATTCCTGGTAGAGCACGCCGACGGCGCGGAAGCCGGCGTCGGGCTCGGCCAAGACCGCGCGCAGCACGCGCTCGACGCGGGCTTTGCGTTCGGCGAGCTCCTCCTCGCTGACGGCGGGTGCTGGCGGTTCGGGGCGCAGCTCGAGCGCGGCGGACTTCGCCGCCATGAGCTGGTCGAGCAGCTCCGGTTGCGGCTTGCGCTGCGGCCGCGCGTTGGTCTCGGGCGGCGGTGCGGCGAGAATCACCGCGCGGGCGTCCTCGAGCGAGGCCTCCGGCAGCGGCATCAGCCGCGGCGTCGCGTTGCGCGGCTTGGTGTCGGTCGGGCCGATGCGCAGGCCGAGTGGACGGCGCGACAGCGCGGGGCCGAGCGCCATGAACTGGCCGCGCTCGAGATCGCGGAACGCCTCGGCCTGGCGCCGCTCCATGCCGAGCAGGTCGGCGGCGCGGGCCATGTCGATGTCGAGGAAGGTGCGGCCCATCAGGAAGTTCGAGGCCTCGGCCGCGACATTCTTGGCGAGCTTCGCCAGTCGTTGCGTCGCGATCACGCCCGCCAGCCCACGCTTGCGGCCGCGGCACATCAGGTTGGTCATCGCGCCGAGCGAGGCCTTGCGGGCCTCGTCGGAGACTTCGCCCGCGACGGCCGGTGCGAACAGCTGGGCTTCGTCGACCACGACCAGCATCGGGTACCAGTGGTCGCGGGAGATCTCGAACAGGCCGTTGAGAAAGGCGGCCGCGCGCCGCATCTGATTCTCGGCGTCGAGGCCTTCGAGGTTGAGCACCGTCGAGACGCGATGCATCCGCGCCCGTTCGCCGGCGACCTGCAGCGCGCGCTCGGTGTGGTCCTCGGCCGCGATCACGAGATGGCCGAATCGCTCGGCCAGCGTGACGAAGTCGCCCTCCGGGTCGATGATCGTCTGCTGCACCCAGGGCGCGCTCTGCTCCAGCAGGCGGCGCAGGAGATGCGACTTGCCGGAGCCGGAATTGCCCTGCACCAGGAGCCGGGTCGCCAGCAGTTCCTCGAGGTCCAGGGCCGCAGGCGATCCCGCCGCCGTCTGCCCCATCTCGATTGCAACCGTCATGTGCCCCGACTCAAGCCCGCTTCACGCAGAGGCTGGCGCTTAACAAGCGCGGGCGCGCACGTCGAGCGTTTGCAATGGACTGTCCCAGATTGCGGGATGGGCTGTGGATGGTTCGCAGATGGAACCCGATCGCGGGCTGCCCAGTTCCCTGTCGACGCGCCTCTTGCCGTGAGGGCCGGCGCTTGGGCCCGCGCGCATTTGACGGTACTGTGCGGCGAAAAAGGGGCCAGGAGTGAACGAGCATTCGGATGCCGGTCACGCGACGTTCAAGGCGTTCGCGCGCGGAGCCGACTTCCTGCAGGGTGGCGGGGAGATGGGGGCGCTCATGCGCATCCATGATTGGTCGCGGACGCCGTTGGGGCCGCCCGAGAGCTGGCCTCAGTCCTTGCGCACTTCGATCAGCACCTGCCTGGACTGCGCGTTCCCGATCCTGATCTGGTGGGGCCCGGAGCTCGTCATGCTCTACAATGACGAGTATCGCCTGATCCTCGGCTCGCAGAAGCATCCCGCGGCGCTGGGGGCGCCAGGGCGCGCGGTATGGTCCGAGATCTGGGAGGTCATCGGCCCGATGCTGCGGCACGTCGTTAGGCTTGGCGAAGCGACCCGCTCACGCGACATGCGGCTGTTCATCGACCGCCACGGCTACTTGGAGGAGACCTATTTTTCGTTCTCCTATTCGCCGATTCGCGATGAGACCGGCGGCGTCGGCGGCGTCTTCACCCCCGTCATCGAGACGACGGCCCGGGTCGTGGGCGAGCGCCGTATGCGGACCTTGCGCGATCTCGCCGCGCGCGGCCGTGCCGACAGTCTGGCGCATGCTTGTCGCGAAGCCACCGACGTCCTCGCCGAGAATCCGCATGATGTCCCGTTTGCGCTGATCTACCAACTCAGCGAGGATCAGCGATCGGCACGGTTGTTGAGCGCCGCGGGGGGGCACCCGGACAGCGCCATCGCGCCGGCGCAGATTGCCCTCGACAGTGACGGGCTGTGGCCGATCCGAGCGGCGGCGCGCGCGGTGGCGCCGATTCGCGTCGTGCTGGATCGTGCGAAATTTGCCGGCGTGCCGACCGGCGCATGGCCCGAGCCGCCACAGCTGGCGCTGGTGCTGCCGGTTGCGACGGGCCGGGAGCAGGCGACGGCGATCCTGATCTGTGGCGTCAATCCGCGCCGCGCCCTCGATGCCGAGCACCAGGGCTTCTTCGATCTGATGGCCGCTCAGCTCGGCAGCTCCTTTGCGGAGACGCTGGCCTATGAACAGGAGCGGCGCCGCGCAGAGGTGCTCGCCGAGATCGATCGGGCCAAGACCGCGTTCTTCACCAATGTCAGCCACGAATTCCGTACGCCGCTGACGCTGATGCTCGGTCCGCTCGAAGATGTCCTGCTGCGGTCGCAGGCCTTGCCGCCTGCGGATCGCGACCGGCTGGAGATCGCCGAGCGCAATGTCTTGCGGCTGCTCAAGCTGGTCAACACGCTGCTGGATTTCTCGCGGATCGAGGCCGGCAGGATGCAGGCGGTCTACGCGCCGGTCGATCTCGCGAGCCTGACCGCGGAGATCGCCAGCACCTTCCGCTCGGCGATCGAGGCCGCCGGTCTCAGGCTGATGGTGGATTGCCCGCCGCTGCCGGAGCCGGCCTATGTCGATCCCGAAATGTGGGAGAAGATCGTCCTCAACCTGCTGTCCAACGCGTTCAAATTCACCTTTGCGGGCGACATCGAGGTCCGGGTCGTCACCTGCGATCGTCATTTCGAACTGAGCGTGAAGGACACCGGGACCGGCATCCCGCAGCACGAGCTGCCGCGGCTGTTCGAGCGTTTCCATCGCGTCGCCGGCGCGTACGGCCGCACCCATGAAGGCTCGGGCATCGGGCTCGCGCTGGTGCATGAGCTCGCCAAGCTGCACGGCGGATCCGTCGCAGCGACCAGCGAAGCCGGGCAGGGCAGCACGTTCGCGGTCAGGATTCCCAGGGGACGAAGTCATCTGCCGTTCGACCAGGTCGACGCGGCGCCAGCGCAGGAACCGATCCTTCGCGGTGCGCGGCCCTTCATCGAGGAGGCGTTGCGCTGGCTGCCGGATCCGCCGCCGCTCGACGCGCATGCCGTTCCGGACATCGACATCACCACCCCCTCAGCCGGCAGGGCCGGGCCGCGCCCCCGTATCCTGCTGGCCGACGACAATGCCGATATGCGCGACTATGTCCGCCGCCTGCTCGCCTCGCGCTACGATGTCGAGACCGTCGCCGATGGCGAAGCCGCGCTCGCGGCCATCGCCCGCGACAAGCCCGACCTCGTTCTGTCTGATGTGATGATGCCGCGCATCGACGGCATGCAGTTGCTTGCGCGGCTGCGCGCCGATGAACGGGTCGGCACTATCCCGGTGATCCTGGTGTCGGCCCGGGCCGGAGAAGAGAGCCGCGTCGAAGGCATGGAGGCCGGTGCGGATGACTATCTCATCAAGCCGTTCAGTGCGCGTGAACTGCTGGCGCGCGTCGAGGCGCATCTCAAGATGGCCCGTCTGCGTGCCGAAGCGACGGAGCGGCTGCGCGCCAGCGAGGAGCGCTATCGCGCTTTCGTAACCGCGAGTTCCGACGTCATCTATCGCATGAGCCCCGACTGGCGGGAGATGCGCCAGTTGCAGGGCAAGGACTTCATCGCCGATACAATGAACCCGAGCCAAGGCTGGCTCGCGAAATACATTCATCCGGACGATCAGGCGCAGGTGACTGCGGCGATCAGCAGGGCGGTCGCGACGAAGGGCATGTTTGAGCTGGAGCACCGTATCATCCGGATCGATGGCAGCCTCGGTTGGATCCATTCGCGCGCCATCCCCATTCTCGGGCGTGACGGCGAGATCATCGAGTGGTTCGGGACGGCGCGCGACATCTCCGAGCAGAACAAGGCCGAACGGGAGTTGCGCAAGAGCGAGGAGCGCCTGCGCAGCGCGGTCGAGGTCGGTCGGCTCGGCCTGTGGGACTGGAACGTCGCGACCGGCGAGGTCTACTGGTCGGACGAGCACTTCCGCATGGAAGGCTATGGCGTTGGCGAACTGACTCCGAGCTACGAGGCCTGGGCGGCGCGCATCCATCCCGACGATCGTCCCGCAGCCGAAGCCGCGCTTCACCGCGCGATGGAGGCGCACCAAGAGTATGTCAGCGAGTTTCGCGTGGTGCATCCGGGGGGCGCAATTCGCTACCTCTACGGCCGTGGGCGCTTCTTCTATGACGACGCGGGACGACCGATCCGCATGACCGGCGCCATGGTCGACGTGACCGAGCGGCGTGAATGGGAGGAGCGGCAGAAGGTGCTGGTGGCCGAACTGCAGCATCGCACCCGCAACCTGCTGGGCGTGGTCAGCTCGATGGCCGACAAGACGGCGCGCGCCAGCACCGATCTCGGCGATTTTCGAGCTCGCTTCCGTGATCGGCTGGATACGCTGTCACGCGCCCAGGGCCTGCTGTCCCGCCTCAAGGAGCATGATCGCGTCACCTTCGACGATCTGATCCGTAGCGAGCTGTGGGCTGTCGCCGGCGGTTCGGAGCGCATCGGGCTGTCGGGGCCGTCCGGCGTAAGGCTGCGGTCGTCGACCGTTCAGACCCTTGCCATGGCGCTGCACGAGCTCGCCACCAACGCGGTCAAGTATGGCGCGCTGGCGCAGCCGTCGGGCCGGCTCTGCGTGGTCTGGTCGCTCGAGCGCGAAGGCGCGGAGGGACAGCCCTGGCTGCATATCGAGTGGCGCGAAAGCGGCGTCGACATGCCGCCGCCAGACACGATGCCCAGCGGCACGGGGCAGGGGCGCGAGCTGATCGAACAGGCCTTGCCCTATCAGCTCAGCGCGAGGACCTCGTACGCCTTCGAATCCGACGGTGTCCGTTGCACGATATCGATTCCCGTTTCGCTCACCACACTGGAGCTCGAGGATCATGCCTGAACGCTCGCTTCGCGACCGTCATATCCTCATCGTCGAGGACGAGTACATGCTTGCCGATGAGCTGCGCTGCGCCTTCGGCGACGCCGGCGGCACGATCCTGGGCCCGGTCGGAACCGTCCCCGACGCGCTCGCCTTGATCAAACGCGAGGGGCGGATCGAAGGCGCCGTTCTCGACGTGAATCTGCGCGGCGACATGGCGTTTCCGGTTGCCGATCTGCTAGTCGAACGCGGCGTGCCCTTCGTCTTCACCACCGGCTATGACGAATCGGTCATCCCGGACCGCTTCTCGAAGATCCTCCGCTGCGAGAAGCCGATTGCCGTCGACGGGATCATGCGCGCGCTCGGACGCCTGATCAAGAAGACGGCGCCGCAATGACGCGCCGGTCGGATGGAGCTGGGCGCCTCACACCTCGCGCCGGCTGAGGAAGGCGAGCCGCTCGAACAGGTGGACGTCCTGCTCGTTCTTGAGCAGCGCACCGTGCAGCGGCGGGATCAGCTTGCGCGGGTCGCGCTCGCGCAGCTGCTCAGGACCGATGTCCTCGTTGAGCAGCAGCTTGAGCCAGTCGAGCAGCTCGGAGGTCGACGGCTTCTTCTTCAGGCCGGGCACGTCGCGGACCTCGAAGAAGATGCGCAGGGCCTCCTCGACCAGTCGCTTCTTGATGTTCGGGAAGTGCACGTCGACGATGCGGCCCATCGTATCCGGATCGGGGAACTTGATGTAGTGGAAGAAGCAGCGGCGCAGGAACGCATCCGGCAACTCCTTCTCGTTGTTGGACGTGATGATGACGATCGGGCGCAGCTTCGCCTTGATGGTCTCGTTGGTCTCGTAGACGTGGAATTCCATCCGGTCGAGCTCGAGCAGCAGGTCGTTCGGAAACTCGATGTCGGCCTTGTCGATCTCGTCGATCAAGAGCACCGGTCGCTGCTCGGCCGTGAAGGCCTCCCACAGCTTGCCGCGCTTGATGTAGTTCTTGATGTCGGACACCCTGGAGTCGCCGAGCTGGCTGTCGCGTAGCCGCGAGACGGCGTCGTATTCGTAAAGGCCCTGCTGCGCCTTGGTGGTCGACTTGATGTGCCAGGTGAGCAGCGGCGCGTTGACGGCCTTGGCGACTTCCTCGGCCAGCACGGTCTTGCCCGTCCCCGGCTCGCCCTTCACCAGCAGCGGGCGCTCGAGCACGATCGCCGCATTGACGGCCACTTTGAGGTCGTCGGTGGCGACGTAGTCCTGGGTGCCGGTAAATTTCATTGCGTCTCGCTCATCGTTCGAACTTGTGTTGAGTGGCTACAGCGGCAACGCCGCTGCGGCCTTAAGATGATGGCTGCCATCGGAAGCAGAAATAATCAAGCGCGCCTGATCAATGAGAGGATCACGAGCACGATGACGGCGCCGATCGTGGCGTCCAGGATCGCCCCCAGCGTGCCGCTGGCAAGCGCAATGTGCAGCGCCGGCAGCACGTAGCTTGCGACCAGCGCGCCGATGATGCCGATGACCATGTTGCCGATCAGGCCGAAACCTGCGCCGCGCACGATCAGCCCCGCCAGCCAGCCCGCGACGGCGCCGATGATCAGTGCTGCAATAATACCCATCAAAGCCCCCATTCCACCTGTTGTTCCAGGGATTGTAGAGCAAAATGCCGGCGGGTCCAGCGTGGGGCGTGGAGCGGCCCTTGACGCGCCCTCCCAGCCGCGCGATCTAATGGGCATGTTCCTGCAATTCTTCACAGCACTGCGCGATGCGCAGGTCCCGGTCTCCTTGCGTGAATATCTCACGCTGATGGAGGCCGTCGACGCCGACCTCGCCGAGCATTCGGTCGAGAACTTCTACTATCTCTCGCGCACCGCGCTGGTGAAGGACGAGCGCAATCTCGACAAGTTCGATCGCGTATTCGGCACCGTGTTCAAGGGGCTGGAGAACCTGCTCGACGCGATGGAGAAGGCCGAGATTCCCGAGGAATGGCTGAGGAAGCTGGCCGAGAAATACCTCACCGAGGAGGAGAAGAAAGAGATCGAGGCCATGGGCTGGGACAAGCTCATGGAGACGTTGAAGAAGCGCCTGGAGGAGCAGAAGGGCCGCCATCAGGGCGGTAACAAGTGGATCGGCACCGCCGGCACCTCGCCGTTCGGCGCCTATGGCTACAACCCCGAAGGCGTCCGCATCGGTCAGGAGAAGAACCGCAACAACCGCGCCGTGAAGGTGTGGGACCGGCGCGAGTTCAAGGATCTCGACGGCAATGTCGAGCTGGGCATCCGCAACATCAAGGTGGCGCTGCGCCGGCTGCGCAAGTTCGCCCGCACCGGTGCGCCCGACGAGCTCGATCTGGACACCACGATCCGCGAAACCGCCAACCACGGCTATCTCGACGTGCACATGCGTCCCGAGCGGCGCAATGCGGTGAAGGTGCTGGTGTTCTTCGACATCGGCGGCTCGATGGATTCCCACGTCGCGCAGGTCGAGGAGCTGTTCTCGGCCGCCAAGAGCGAATTCAAGCACATGGAATATTTCTACTTCCACAACTGCCTCTACGAGGGCGTGTGGAAGCAGAACAAGCGGCGTTTCACCGACCGCACGCCGACCTGGGACGTGCTGCACAAGTACCCGCACGACTACAAGGTCGTGTTCGTCGGCGACGCCTCGATGTCGCCTTATGAGATCATGGTGCCCGGCGGTTCGGTCGAGCACGTCAACGAAGAGCCGGGGTCGGTGTGGCTCGACCGCGTCATCCGCACCTATCCACACGCGGTGTGGCTCAATCCGGTGGCGCAGAAGCACTGGGACTATTCTGAGTCCACCACCATCATTCGCCGCATCTTCTCCGAGCGCATGTATCCGATCACGATTGAGGGATTGGAAGCGGCGATTAAGGAGCTGGTCCGGTAGGCAGTCCCGTCATTCCGGGCGGTTCGGTCCTGACCGACCACCCCGAATGACGAGGTCGAAACGGCGCCGCGCGACGGCTGGACACGACGAAGGAAGAAGGCATGCCCCAGACCATCACGCGCGGCATCAAGGCGCTGCTCGATGAAGCCAACGCCGAGATCGAGACGCTCTCGGCGGCTGAGGCGATCGCGGCGGCGAAGCGCGACGATGTCGTGATCGTCGATATCAGGGATCCCCGAGAGATCGAGCGCGAGGGCAGGATTCCCGGCGCGTTCTCGTGCACCCGCGGCATGCTGGAGTTCTGGATCGACCCGCAGAGCCCCTACGCCAAGCCGATCTTTCAGCAGGACAAGACGTTCATCTTTCATTGCGCCGGCGGCCTGCGCTCGGCGCTCGCGGCCAAGACCGCACAGGACATGGGTCTGACGCCTGTCGCCCATATCGGCGGCGGCTTCGCGGCGTGGCGCGACGCCGGCGGGCCGGTCGAGGCCTGGGCGCCGAAGAAGAAGGATTGATCGCTGCCCATCCCGCGCGGACTTGACCCGCGTGTCCATCGCTTCGACAAGGTGGATCGCCGGATCTCAAGTCCGGCGATGACGACTGAATGTGAAGTCCGGAGCTCTTGCGCATGACCATCCACGACGACCCTCTCGTCTCCACCGACTGGCTCGCTGCGCATCTGGGCGATCCCAAGGTGAAGGTGCTCGACGCGACCTTCAAGATGCCGGGTGTGCTGCCGCTGCCGAAGGACGATTATCTGAAGGCGCACATCCCCGGCGCCGTGTTTTTCGACGTCGACGAGGTCTCCGACCATTCCAATCCGCTGCCGCACATGTATCCGAGCGCCGAGCAGTTCGGCCGCGACGCGGGCCGGCTCGGCGTCAGCAATGGCGATACGGTCGTGGTCTATGATTCCGGCGGCTGGGTCGCCGCGCCGCGCGCCTGGTGGATGTTCCTGTCATTCGGCCACACGGATGTGCGCGTGCTCGACGGCGGGCTGAAGAAGTGGATGGCGGAGGGGCGCCCGGTCGAGAGCGGACAGGTCACGCCGGCGCTCGGCACGTTCAGCGCGAAGTTCGATGCCGCGCGCGTGCGCCGGATCGAGCAGATGGTTGCCAATCTCGCCGGCAATGCCGAGCAGGTGATCGATGCACGGCAGGCGCCGCGCTTCGCGGGCGAGGTCGCCGAGCCGCGGCCCGGCCTCCGATCCGGCCATATCCCCGGCAGCCGAAATCTGCCTTATGCGGAGCTGTTTGACGCGGCGACCGGCGTGATGAAGCCGCTCGACCGGTTGCGCGAGGCATTCGGCGCCGCTGGCGTCGATCTCGCCAAGCCGATCGTCACCTCCTGCGGCTCCGGGGTGTCGGCGGCCGTGCTGACGCTGGCGCTCTATCGTCTCGGCATCCGCGACACCGCGCTCTACGACGGCTCATGGTCGGAGTGGGGCATCGAGAACGGTCCGCCGGTTGCGACGGGGCTGGCCTGATCGGCTGGCTCCGCCTATCGCGTGCGCGGCCCGGCAGCCTGCTGGCCGACCGCCTGCGGTTGACCAAACGGCTGCTGTCCGAATGGATCGGGGAAGGCAGTCTGTTGCTGCTGGGCGGCCGCGGCTTGCCGAGCCGACCGGAGCCGCTGGGCGATGCGCCGCTGCTTGGCGCGGCGCGCAGCGATCTGCTTCTCCCGGGCCTGGCGCTTCTTGAGGATGCTCCGGCGCAACTGAACGCTCGCGACCTTCACCGAGGCACGATGCTCGCTGGCGGCAGGCCGCTCCTGATGAGCCGGCTGTTCGGCCAGCGCGGCGAGCTTGGCCGCGATCGGATCGAGCACCGCCGGAACGGGCGCGAGCGCGGTTGAAGCGGCGGCTGCGGTCGTCATCATTGGATCGGCGCTGGCGATGACCTGAGGAACTGGCGGCGGTGGTGCGACCACGGCGGCCGCCGTTTCGCTCGACGCCCGCGGCGGGGCCGGCGCTGCAGTCTCGGGCGAGCTGTCCATGCTCGGCCTGTCGGACGCTTTTTCGACCGGAGCGACGATCGAAGCGGTCGTGTCCGGAATGGGGCGCTCCGGCTTGGTGCTCTCGATCCGGTCGTTCGTCGCGGACGCGGTCGCGACAATGGCGGAGGTGCGGGACGTGTCGACCGTTTCCGCGGGCAGCGAGGGCGTCGGCACGTCGGTGGCCACCGCAACGGGTGTCACTTCGGGCGCTTCTGTGAGCGGCGCCGCCGTCGACGGCGCGCTCGGCTGTTCGGACGTTGCCGGGGCAGCATCGGCCACGACCGGCGGCGGCGTCACCGGCGGTGTCGGAATCGAATCCACCCGCAGCACTGCGAGCACCGGCGTGGGCTCGGCCGGCGGTAGGAACGTCGTGAAGCCCGACGCCTGAGTCGTGCGCCAGGACGCGTTGCTGGCGAACTGCTCGTGGGCGGCGCGCAACAGGGCCGCGGCACCCATGCCGAAGATGGTGAGAGAGATGGAACAGACGATCGCGGCGACCAGAAAACGAAAGCCGGGAAGCATTGACGGTAACTCTCGCCACGGCAGCGGGGACTGCCGAGACATTCGAGCCAGTAGGGAACGCGGTGATCACAGGGAATAGCCGCGTTCGCGACGAGGCCGGCTTCTGCCGTGCATCGCGAATCAGGCTCAGGTCAGAATACCGGAAGTGTTCCCGCCCGCTCGGCAAATCACGGCATCGATAGGGCCTGCGGGGGCTTCGCCGCACTTTTTCGGCGGCGTGAGACTTCCGTGCAACGACGGAGACATGATCACAAATTGCCGAAGTCGGGCCGCTCTGGCCGGAATTGTCTTGAATGCGCCGCTATCTTCGGCCATCTGGCACAGCAAAGGTCCCAATCGGCGGCTTGGGGATACTGCAAGGGCGATGATGATCAGACAAATCCTGACGGTTTGCGCGGTCGCGGCAGCGGGCGTGACGGCAACTTCGTTTGCCGAGGCACAGCAGGTCTATCAGACCGCGCCTGGAGCGTATTCACCGGCGCCGACGCCTTACCCGGCCGACGCGCGCGGGCAGGGGCAGGATTTTGACGCGCTCGACGATGAGGATGCGCCCGGCAATTCCGCGGCGTTGCCGCCGCCCGGCCCGGTGATCTCGCCGGACGATCCGCGCTACGGTCGTCCAGCCAATTCGCCGGTTTATGGTGCTGCGGCTCCGACCGGTCCCATCCTTTCTCCCGACGATCCCCGATATGGACGTCCGGCCGGTGCGACGGTCTATGGGGCCGCTCCGACCGGCCCGGTGATGTCCCCGGATGATCCGCGGTATGGCCGCCCGGCTGGTCCGCCCCCGGTGATCTATGGTGATCGTCCCGCCTCCAGCCAACAGGCCTATGGTGGCGCCTATGGCAACAGCGCGCCTGGTGGCGACGCAGGCGCGCCGCGGCCGCCCGGCGCCGTCGTGGGCGCGGCGCAGGCCCCGTCCGCCGGGGATCGTCCGATGACGGTAGCAGCTCTGCCGCCTGAGGAACAACCCGATGCGGCGCCGGCGCCGCTGCCGGCGAACCTGCGCCGCCAGGAGGTCGACTTCGTCACCAAGGAGCCGCCGGGAACGATCGTCGTCGATACGCCCAACACCTACCTCTATCTGGTGCTCGGCAACGGCCGGGCGATGCGCTACGGCGTCCGCGTCGGCCGCGAAGGCTTCACCTGGACCGGTGTGCAGAAGATCACCAAGAAGACCGAGTGGCCGGACTGGTATCCGCCGAGCGAGATGATCGAGCGGCAGCCCTATCTGCCGCGCTTCATGGCCGGCGGGCCGGGCAATCCGCTCGGTGCCCGCGCGATGTATCTCGGCTCGACCGTGTACCGCATCCACGGCACCAACCAGCCGTCGACGATCGGCAAGTTCGTGTCCTCCGGCTGCATCGGCATGCTGAACGACGACGTCGCCGACCTGTTCGACCGGGTCAAGGTCGGCACCCGCGTGGTCGTGATGCCGGGCGGTGCGCCTCCGGGTTCCAGCAAGAACATGGCTGCTGCCGCGGCCTCACCGGCTCCGGCGCCCGTCCAGGCCCAGGCGACTGTGCCGGCGGCTGGCCAGCCCGCCAACATGCAGCCGCTGCCGCCGCCGGTGACGATCCGCTGAGGCGGGCGTGGTGCGCGCTGATTACGTTGAAAACACCCTCCTCGCGGAGGGTGTTTTGCTGTGAGGGCCGCGCTCGCCTGCTTCAAGCCAGCCGGCGCGGCGGCTCGGCTCCTGCGAGCCAGGTGGCGATACAATCGACCATCTGGCCGTAATGGGCGCGAAAACTCTCCTCGGTGACGTAGCCGAGATGCGGCGTGAGCACGACATTGCCGAGCTGGCGCAGCGGATGGGCGACGGGCAGCGGTTCCACGGAGAACACGTCGAGGCCGGCGCCGGCAATGCGCTTGTCGCGCAGTGCCTGCAGCAATGCGGCCTCGTCGACGATCGGCGCGCGCGAGGTGTTGACGAGATAGGCGGTGGCCTTCATGCGCGCGATGTCGGCCGCGCCCACCAGCCCGCGTGAGCGGTCGCTGAGCACGACGTGGACGGTGATGACGTCGGCGGCGGTGAACAGCTCCTCCTTGGTCGCGTAGCCTACTCCCGCCGCCTCGCAGCGTTCGGGCGTCAGGTTGGGGCTCCAGGCGATCACGTTCATGCCGAACGCCTTGCCGAGCCCGGCGACCTTGGTGCCGAGCTTGCCCAGCCCGATCACGCCCAGCGTCTTGCTCTCGATCTCCACGCCGCCCAGCGTCTGCCAGGGCTGCCCGGCATGCATGAGAGCATTCTCCTGGCCGATCCTGCGGGTCAGCTCCAGGATCAGGCCCATGGTGAGCGCTGCGGTGGGGTCACGGCCATATTGCGTGCCGCAGACCATGATGCCGCGCGCCTTGGCGGCCTCCAGGTCGATGGCGGCGTTGCGCATGCCGGAGGTGATCAGGAGCTTCAGCTTCGGCAACCGCTCGATCAGGGAGCGCGGCAATGGCGTCCGCTCGCGCATCGCACAGATGATGTCGGCATCGGTGAGCGCGCCGGCGGCCGCTTCCTCGTTGCCGAACGGCTGTGTGAAAGCCGTCACATCCACTCTGTCGGCCAGCCGGGGCCAGTCGGCCAATGAGAGGGCCGTATCGTAATAGTCGTCGAGGATCGCACAGCGCAGCCGTGTCATCGGCAGGGTCCATTCATCGGGGGACGGCGGCAATGGTGAATGCCGTCAGGAATGGAGCCATGCTTGCGCGCAACGCGCTGGTTGCGCAAGGCATCGTCACGCTCTCACGCGGAACCAGGAGACATCAGTCGAGGCGGGTCTTCAGCCTGAACGCGGCGTCATGGCCGTACTTGGCGCGCCAGGCGGGGCCGGGGCCGCGCATATAGTGCAATTCTGGCCGGTACGGGTTGAAGGCGCGCGCGACGAATTCGCGCCAGAAGCCGCGGATGTCGTCCGCGATCCCGGATCGGTCTTTGCGGTGTGCCGCCGGAGCGGGCAGGGAGGCTGAGGTGAAGGCTGCCATGACGGGCTCTCGCTGTTGTCGGTCGCGGCTTTTGCCGCTTGGGCGCGCGGGGTCTTGCGGGCCGAGACCGAGTGTCCCGCCGAATTAATTAAAAGATGGTTGCAATTGTCGTGATCCGCCACACACAAGGTGATGGACCCGTATTCGTCCGTGGGCGGCAGGCCGGGCCGGCGCAGGAACGACCGTGATTCTCCCGGCATTTGTTCCCGCCGAGACCGGCTCGCCGGTTGCCCTTTGGGGACCGCGCGGTTACATCAGCGGCAACCATTTTCCGAAAATTCCGGCAGGCTTCAAGGGACACGCGATGGCGCGCCAGTTCGTCTATTTCATGCAGGGTCTGTCCAAGACCTACCCGACCCGCAAGGTGCTCGATAACATTCACCTGTCGTTCTATCCGGACGCCAAGATCGGCGTGCTCGGTGTCAACGGCTCGGGCAAGTCGACCCTGCTCAAGATCATGGCCGGTATCGACAAGGACTATACCGGCGAGGCCTGGGTGGCCGAGGGTGCCCGCGTCGGCTATCTCGAGCAGGAGCCGCAGCTCGATCCGAAGCTCACGGTGCGCGAGAACGTCATGCTCGGCGTCGGCAAGCAGAAGGCGATCCTCGATCGCTACAACGAGCTGGCGATGAACTACTCGGAAGAGACCGCCGACGAGATGACCAAGCTGCAGGACGAGATCGAGGCGCAGGGCCTTTGGGATCTCGACAGCAAGGTCGACCAGGCGATGGATGCGCTGCGCTGTCCGCCCGACGATGCCGACGTCACCAAGCTGTCCGGTGGTGAGCGCCGCCGCGTCGCGTTGTGCAAGCTGCTGCTCGACCAGCCCGAGCTGTTGCTGCTGGACGAGCCGACCAACCATCTCGACGCCGAATCGGTGTCCTGGCTCGAAGGACACCTGCGCAATTATCCGGGCGCGATCCTGATCGTGACCCACGATCGCTACTTCCTCGACAACGTCACCAGCTGGATCCTGGAGCTCGATCGCGGCAAGGGCATCCCCTACGAGGGCAATTATTCGTCCTGGCTGCAGCAGAAGCAGAAGCGGCTGGAGCAGGAGGGCCGCGAGGATGCCGCGCATCAGCGCACTTTGGCGCGCGAGCAGGAGTGGATCGCGGCCTCGCCGAAGGCCCGCCAGGCCAAGTCCAAGGCGCGCTACCAGCGCTATGAGGAGCTGCTCAAGAAGGCCAGCGAGAAGCAGACCCAGACCGCCCAGATCATCATTCCGGTCGCCGAGCGGCTCGGCCAGAACGTCGTCGATTTCGACGGATTGTCCAAGAGCTTCGGCGACCGCCTGCTGATCGACAATCTCACCTTCAAGTTGCCGCCGGGCGGCATCGTCGGCGTGATCGGTCCGAACGGCGCCGGCAAGACCACACTGTTCCGCATGATCACCGGGCAGGAGAAGCCGGACGCTGGCACCATCACCATCGGAGAGACCGTGCATCTCGGCTATGTCGACCAGTCGCGCGACGCGCTCGATGGCAACAAGACCGTGTGGGAGGAGATCTCCGGCGGCAACGAGCTGATCCTGCTCGGCAAGAAGGAAGTGAACTCGCGCGGCTATTGCTCGGCGTTCAACTTCAAGGGCGCCGACCAGCAGAAGAAGGTCGGGGCGCTGTCCGGCGGCGAGCGCAATCGCGTGCATCTCGCCAAGATGTTGAAGTCGGGCGCCAACGTGCTGCTGCTCGACGAGCCGACAAACGATCTCGACGTCGACACCCTGCGTGCGCTCGAAGAGGCGCTGGAGGATTTCGCCGGCTGCGCCGTCATCATCAGCCACGATCGCTGGTTCCTCGACCGCATCGCGACCCACATGCTGGCCTTCGAGGGCGACAGCCATGTCGAATGGTTCGAAGGAAACTTCCAGGACTACGAGAAGGACAAGATGCGCCGGCTCGGCCAGGACAGCGTGATTCCGCACCGGGTCAAGTACAAGAAGCTGACGCGCTGATCCCTGATCTCGCGAGGCGCGACGCGGTCTCTGTTCCGAGACAAAGCGTCGCGCCCCGGCTGCGGCCAGTTGTCGCTTTTCCGCGTGCTGCGATTGCGTAGATACATGATCCGCAATCCCTCCCAGCCGCGAGATTCTTCACATGTCTTCCTCCGACGCGACCCTGTCCTCCAAGGGCGGAGCGCTGCGCCCCATTCCCATGCTGATCTTCGGCTCGCGCTGGCTGCAGCTGCCGCTCTATGTCGGGCTGATCATCGCGCAGGGCGTCTATGTCGTGCTGTTCCTGAAGGAGCTCTGGCACCTGTTCGCGCACGCGTTCGATTTCTCCGAGCAGCAGATCATGCTCGCCGTGCTCGGACTGATCGACGTGGTCATGATCTCGAACCTGCTCGTGATGGTGATCGTCGGCGGCTACGAAACGTTCGTGTCGCGGCTCAATCTGCAGGGCCATCCCGACGAGCCGGAATGGCTCAGCCACGTCAATGCCAGCGTGCTGAAGATCAAGCTGGCGATGGCCATCATCGGCATCTCGTCGATCCACCTGCTGCGCACCTTCATCGAGGCCGGCGCGCTTTCGTCGGGCAAGTCGAACTACACCGAGACCGGCGTGATGTGGCAGACGATCATCCACACGGTCTTCATCCTCTCCGCGATCGGCATCGCTGTGGTCGACAAATTGTCGAATGCCGCGATCGAAGAGGCGAAGCAGGCGGGGCATTGAGCGGCAGCCTCGGGTTCCGTCGGTGGCCTGCTGACGTTCACAAGTGCCGCGGGCTATGGTAGCCCTGAGGCATGGTTCGGCAGCTGCTACTCCGTTTGCGCAGGCTCGTTCTCGTCGGTCTGGCGCTCTGCATGTTCGGCGATGGCCAAGCGAGCGCGGCTGACGCCGCCTTCACGCAGTTCATCAACTCGCTCTGGCCCGAAGCCAAGGAGCAGGGCGTCTCCCGTGCGACGTTCGAGGCGGAGACGCGCGGGTTGGAGCCTGACTACAAGCTTCCCGATCTGCTGCTGCCCGGCCGGCCCGCGACGGGGGCGCCGGCGCAGGCCGAGTTCGTGCAGGTGCCAGCCGACTACATCAAGGAAGCGTCGATCGCGCGGCTGGCCGCGCACGGCGAGAAGCTGATCCAGCAATATCGTCCGGCACTCGCCGAGATCGAGCGCCGCTTCGGCGTGCCGGGGCCGGTCGTGCTTGCGATCTGGGGCCGGGAGACCGATTTCGGCCGCTATGCGCTGCCCTACGATGCGCTGCGCGTGCTGGCGACGCAGGCCTATGTCGGCCGCCGCAAGGACCAGTACCGCACCGAGTTCATCATGGCGCTGAAGATGCTGAGCGACGGCGTGGTGTCGCGCCGCGATCTCAGGGCGTCATGGGGCGGGGCGGTCGGGCTCACCCAGTTCCTGCCGTCGGAGTACTACAAGCACGGTGTCGATCTCGATGGCGACGGCAAGGTCGATCTCTGGCATTCGGTGCCGGACGCGCTGGGCTCGGCGGCGCTGCAGCTTGCCAACAAGGGGTGGCAGCGCGGCCTGCGCTGGGCCTACGAGGTCAAGCCGCCAGCGACTGTCGACTGCGCGATCGGCGTGCCGGAGGTGAAGAAGCCGATCGGCGAATGGCTGCGCGCCGGCTTTGTCCCGGTACGCGGCCAGCGGCTCAGCGCAGCCGAGCAGCAGCAGCCCGCGTCGCTGCTGCAGCCTGAGGGCATCTATGGTCCGGCGTTCCTGACGACGGCGAACTACTTCGTCATCAAGGAATACAATTTTTCCGATCTCTATGTGCTGTTCGTCGGTCACCTCGCGGACCGTATGACGAGCCCGGCTCCGTTCGCGACACCATGGTCGGCGTCAAAGCAGCTTCGGAGCAAGGACGTCGAGGCGATGCAGAAGGGCCTGACGCGGCTCGGTCTCTACGGCGACAAGCTCGACGGCAAGGCCGGCATGCAGACCCGCGCCGCGCTCGGCGCATTTCAGAAGAAGGCGGGCCTGAAGGTCGACTGCTGGCCGAGCGAATCGGTGCTGCAGGCGATCAACGCCGCGCGCTGAGCGGCCGATTCGGTGCGAAGGCCGGAGCCGGCAGTAAAAAGCCCGGCCGCAAGGCCGGGCTTTTCGCATCGAGATGTATCGTCAGGATCAGTAGCAGACGCGAACCGGGCGGGACACCCAGCCATAGCCGTCCCAATAGCGCTCACGGCGCCACACGCACGGCGGCGGGCCCGGCGGAGGGGCTTCGACGTAGACCGGACCGCCATAGGCCGGACGGCTGGATGCGATCGCGCCGCCGAGCAGGGCGCCGCCGATCAGGCCGGCTGCCACGCCGGCACCCACGTCGCCAGCCTTTGCGGCCGGTGCCGTCACGCTCAGCGAACCGGCGATGGTCGCAACCGCAAGCACTGCGGTCAGGATCTTCTTCATGTTCCGAGATCTCCTGGAAGGCGCCCTCGCAGGCGCCGGGTTGGTGATTCACGCACGATCTGGGCCGTCAGCATCGTGAGAAAACACGACAATCCGTCAACCCTTCGTAAACTCTGTTCGACCTGATGCGACGGAAAAACGGTTTTTTCTGGCCGTGCCGGCCACCGCTCTCGAAATTCCGGTGCAAGGTCATGGAATTAATGAAGGTGAACGATCACTCGCAAACCCGGACGCGGCGAATCCGCCAGCCGTAGCCGTCCCAGAAGCGCTGGCGCTGCCAATAGCAGGCGTAGCCAGGATCGGCGACGTAGGCAGGCCCGCCGTAATAGGAGTAGCCCGGTTCGTAAGAATATCCGGGCCCATAATAATAGGGATTGCTGCCCGCAGCGATGGCGCCACCGATGAGGGCACCCCCGAGCAGGCCGGCAGCGACACCGGCGGCGACACGACCATTGCGCGCTTCAGCAGGAGCAGGGGCCAGCGCTGCGGTCGACAGCGTTGCGACGGCGGCCAGGGCCGCAAGAGTCTTCTTCATGACCTTAACCTCTCTCACTCCAGGTCGGCGGATCGCGTATCAAGCGATACGGCAGGTTCACACATCCCGCTTGAATGATCAATGAACGGGGGCGTCCCATTGGACGACCCAAGTCCAGGATACGTTCAATGCTGCATTGCACAAAATTCACTACCGCATTGGAGCTGGCATGACCCCCACAATGGCGATGGTCGTGGCGATCGGATTGACGTCGGCCGTCTGCTACGCGCTGTTGGTTCGTGCCGACCGCAGGCCCAACCGCCGTCGTTCGTCCGCGGACAGTACCAGCGTCGACTCCGACGGGGGGGGGGGGGTCCAGCTCCAGTCAGGGCGGCGGTCTCGCAAGTTGGTTTTCCAATACCTCGCCGGACGTCATGGGAAACCCGATCGACGGCGGAGGTGACAGTGGCGACGGTGGTGGAGGGGACGGTGGTGGTGGCGACTGAGTTGCGCCTGCTCGATCGCCGCCCACCATTGTTATTCGGCGGTAACTTTGATCTGCGGCAAGCTCGTACAGTTGGAGGCATTCTAGATTGATCGGGAAATTGGAATAGCTTCAAAAGCGCCGTTTTCCCTTTGCGCGGGTAGCTGCGGATGACTATCGATACCTGACCAAGGACGATTGGCCGGTTTCTCATGATTGTTTGTTCCTGCAACGTCATCAGCGATCACGATATCCGCAACGCGGTGAAGTCCGCGGACGAACTGCCGCGGAACCCCAAGCAGGTCTACGGTTGCCTGGGGTGCAGCGCGGAATGCGGCCGCTGTGCGCGCACGATCAAGACGATCATCGACGAGGCGCTGGGTCCCTGTGCTCGCGCCTGCCAGGCCGGCTGTCAGCACGGCCACCACCATGGGACGACACCGGTGAAGGCGATCGATGACGACCTTCAGAGCCGTTTCGCGCTCGCTGCCTGCTGACAGGCATTGCCGTCAGTCGCATCGTTCTCCGCCCGAAAAATGCACATGAACGGGGGTCGTCTCCGCACTTCGAACCTGTTATTGAGCGCCTGCGGCCTCTAACTTTTTCGGAGCTTATCCATGCAGGGCGACCCCAAGGTCATCGAATATCTCAACAAGGGATTGCGCAGCGAGCTGACTGCCATCAACCAATATTGGCTGCACTATCGTCTGTTGAACAATTGGGGCCTTCTCGACATGGCGAAGGTCTGGCGCAAGGAATCCATCGAGGAGATGGAGCACGCCGACAAGTTCACCGACCGCATTCTCTTCCTCGACGGCTTCCCCAACATGCAGGTGCTCGATCCCCTGCGCATCGGCCAGAACGTCAAGGAGATCATCGAATGCGATCTCGCCGCCGAGATCGGCGCGCGGACGCTGTATCAGGAAGCCGCAACCTATTGTCATGGCGTCAAGGACTACGTGTCGCGCGACCTGTTCGAGCAGCTGATGAAGGACGAGGAGCATCACATCGATTTCCTCGAGACCCAGCTCGACCTCATCAACCGCATCGGTCTCGAACTCTACACGCAGAAACACGTCGGCGGCCTCGAGAGCGAGCACTGACGGCGTCGGCGAGGCGGCAGTCCGCTTCGGAACGGGAGGCGATTCAGGGCTGGTGTTTCAAGCCTTGAATCGACCGCCCCTGACGTCGAACCCGCTCACGCGATGATGCCGAAGGCGGTGACGGGTACGACCCAATAGACGAGCTGCGTTCCCGCAAACGCGCTTCTGAGCCGCTCGAGGAGCCGCTCGAGATCCTCTTCCGGCAACACGATCCGCACGACGACCTCGTCGGCATGTCCTTTCACCCGCTCTGCAGCGCTCCGCAGCCGGACGCGCGCACCGTGTCCGGCTGCTTCCGAGGCGGTGAAGCCCGTCACGAGATCGGTCTGCTCGCTCAGATGGTCGAGTACCTCGCTGTGAAGTGCATCCGGCACGATCAGGGTCAGGCAGACGGCTTGGCTGCTCATGTGGCTTCCTTCGCAGCAGCGCCGTAGCGGCGATACAGGATCGGCAACAGGATCAGCGTCAGCAGCGTGGACGACAGCAGGCCGCCGATCACGACGATCGCGAGCGGACGCTGGACCTCCGATCCGGGCCCCGATGCAAACAGCAGCGGGATCAAACCCAGCGCCGTGATGCTCGCCGTCATCAGCACAGGCCGCAGCCTGCGCTTGGCGCCTTCGACCACGATGCGCTGCTCGGGGACCCCGTGAGCGCGCAACTGGTTGAAATAAGACACCAGCACGACACCATTGAGCACGGCGATTCCGAGCAGTGCGATGAAGCCGACGGAGGCTGGAACGGAGAGGTATTCACCGCTCGAGACCAGCGCGAACACGCCGCCGATCAGCGCAAACGGAATGTTGACGAGGACGAGCAGGGCCTGGCGCACCGAGCCGAACGTGGTGAAGAGCAGCACGAAGATCAAGCCGATCGCGACCGGCACCACGACCGATAGACGCGCGGCCGCACGTTGCTGGTTCTCGAACTGCCCGCCCCATGTCAGCCGATAGCCGGACGGCAGCGGCAGCTCGGCTGCGACCCTTTGCTGAGCCGCCTGGACGAAACCGACCATGTCGCGGCCGCGGACATTGCTGCGAACCACGCTCATGCGGTTGCCGTCCTCACGATCGATCTTCACCGGGCCATCGACCCGCTGGATGCGTGCGACCTGCGAGAGCGCAACATGCTGGCCGGACGCAAGCGTCAGCGGCAGCGCCGCCAGCATCGTCGGCGCCTGCCGCGTGGCCTCACCGCCGCGGACCAGGATCGGCGTCCGGCGTCCCTCCTCGAGCGCGGTGCCGATCGTTCGGCCTTCGATCTGCGTGCGCAGGGAGGCCGAGATCGAGTCCACCGTGAGCCCGAGCCTGCCCGCCTCCATCCGGTTGACGACGATCGTGTAGTACTGCGCGCCTTCGTTAAGGGTCGTGTAGACGTCCTGGGCTCCATCGATATCGGATAGAATCGCCGACAGTTTCGCTGCGATCTCGTTGAGCTTGGTGATGTCCGGGCCGAAGATCTTGACCGCGACGTCGCCGCGGACGCCGCTGATCATCTCCTGCACGCGCATGTCGATGGGCTGCGTGAAGCTGAGCGAGACACCGGGGAAGCCGGTCAGAACCTCGCGAAGCGTCTCGAGCAGGACATCCCGGTCGCTGGTCTGCCGCTGGTCTGCCGGCTTGAGCACCAAGAACGTGTCGGTCTGATTGGGTCCCATCGGATCGAGCCCGAGCTCGTCCGAGCCGGTGCGCGCGATGATGCCGGCGACGTCTGGCACCTTCATCAACGCCGTCTGCAGCCGGGCATTGATGGCGAGGGACTCGTCGAGATTGACGGACGGCAGCGTCTCCACGCTGACGATGACGTCGCCTTCGTCCATCGTCGGCATGAAGGTCTTGCCCAGCCGGGTGTAGCCATATCCCGCGGCAACGAGGCAGACCAGCGCCGCGATGATCACCTTGCGCTCGTTGCCGAGCGCCCAGTCGAGCGCGGGCGCATAGACGCGCTGCGCTGCGCGGATCAGCAATGGATCGTCATGCGACGCGGATGTGAGCACGAAGGATGTTGCGACCGGAAGCACCGTCAGCGCCAGCAGCAGCGACGCGGCCAGGGCGAAGATGATCGCCAGCGCGACCGGAATGAAGAGCTTGCCCTCCAGCCCCTGCAAGGTCAGCAGCGGAACGAACACGATGATGATGATCAGGACGCCCGAGGCGACCGGCTGCAGAACCTCGCAGACCGAGCGGTAGACGATGTGGATCAGCGGCGTGGTGCTTGCGTGATCGTGCTTTGCGAGATTGCCGACGATGTTCTCGACCACCACGACCAGCGCGTCGATCAGCATGCCGATGGCGATCGCAAGGCCGCCGAGACTCATCAGGTTGGCGGACATGCCGACAGCCCGCATCACGATCAGCGCCATCACGATCGCGAGCGGCAGGCTGAGCGCAATCACCAGCGAGGCGCGCCAATTGCCGAGGAACAGCAGCAGCAGCACGACGACGAGCACCGTGGCTTCGCCAAGCGCCCGCACCACCGTGCCGACGGCGCGGTTGACCAGCCGGCTGCGGTCGTAGAACACGTTGATGGTGACGCTGCTCGGTAGCGACGGCTTCAGCTCATCCAGCCGCGCCCGAACGTCGCGCACCAATTGTCCGGCGTTGGCCCCGCGCAAGCCGAGCACGAGCCCCTCGACCGTCTCGCCCTTGCCGTCTTTCGTGACGGCGCCATAGCGGGTGAGGGCGCCGATCTTGACCCGGGCGACGTCGCTGACCCGGATCGGGATTCCGTCGCGGGTGTCGACGATGATCGCGCGGATGTCGTCGATGCCGCGGATGCTGCCCTCGATGCGGACCAGCGCGCTGTCCTCGCCCTGGTTGACCCGCCCGGCACCGTCGTTGCGGCTGTTGGCCTCGATGGCTTTGCGAAACAGCTCGGACGAGATGCCGCGCGCCGCCAGCGCATCGTTCCGCGGCACGATTTCGAAGGCGCGAACATAGCCGCCGAGCGCGTTGACGTCGGCAACCCCGGGCACGGTGCGCAGGGCCGGGCGGATGACCCAGTCGAGCAAGGTCCGGCGCTCGGCCAGCGACAGATCGGGACTGTCGATCGTGAACATGAACATCTCGCCGAGCGGACTCGTGATCGGCGCAAGGCCGCCGCTCACGCCCTCGGGGAAGTCGCGCGAAATGTTGGAGAGCCGCTCCGAGACCTGATTGCGGGCCCAGTAGATGTCGGTGCCGTCCTCGAAGTCGACGGTGATGTCGGCCAGCGCATATTTCGTCGCCGAGCGCAGGATCTTCTTGTTCGGCAATCCGAGCAGCTCCAGCTCGATCGGGACCGTGATGCGCTGCTCGACCTCTTCCGGCGTCAGACCGGGGGCCTTCATGATGATCTTCACCTGGACCGGCGAGACGTCCGGAAAGGCATCGATCGGCAGGCTCGGCAGGACGACGGCGCCAGCGCCGATCACCAGCAGTGTGCTCAGGATGACGAAGAGCCGCTGCGACAGCGCGAATGCGACAAGCCGCTGTAGCATCTACTGCCCCAGTCGCGAGAGGATGCCGCGCAGCGCCGAGATGCCGCCGATGGCGATCTCGTCCTTGTCCGTGAGGGGGCCGGCGATGACGACGTGATCCTGATCCTCCGCGAGCAGCGTCACGGGGACGAGCCGGAAACCGCCTTCCGTGGCGACGAACACCGAGGTCTGCTCGCCGCGACGGACGAGGCCGCTATAGGGAATCTCCCATGCGCTTTCGCCTGCCGAGATGAAGCCGATGCGAGCGGCCGCCATCTGTCCGGAATGCAGCTCACCGTTGTTTGGAATCTCGGCGCGGACGAGAATGGTCTGCGTGGCGGCATCTGTCGTCTCGGACACCAGGATGACCTGGCCCGGTGTCGCATAGCCTTCGATGTCGACCTTGGCGCCGGTCTTGATGGCGCCGATGTTGGTCGCGGGGATCGCGATCTCGGCCCATAGCGGCGACAGCCGCGCAAGCTTTACCAGGGACGCGGCCTGCTCAAGGCGCTGGCCCGGCGATACCGCGATCTCGACCACGGACGCGGCGCGTGGCGCCGTCACGGTGAGTGTCGCGCTGATCGCCGCCTCATTGCTGAGCCGGGCGATGGCTTCGTCCGACAGCCCGCTGATGTGCAGCATCTGCCGTCGTTCGGCGACGACGATGCTGGCCTGGCGCGCTTCGGCCTGGCTCGACTCCAGCACGCGTTGCGGGATGGCTTTGCCTTCGAACAGGTCGGCGTTGCGCTTCAACTGCTGAGCCGCGAGTCCCTCCTGTGCCAGCGCGTGCAGGTAATCGCGCTGGAGCGAGACGAAGCTCGGACTCTCCAGCGTGAGCAGCGGCTGTCCGACGGTCACGCGATCGCCGCGGGCAACAGCGAGGTTGGTGATCATCCCCGCGACCGGCGCGCTGACGACCCATAGTTGAGGCGTGGGAATGACGATCTGCGCGGGATAAGGCAGCGTCCTGTCCATCCGGCTGGAGATCGGATGCGTCACGCGCACGCCGAGGTTCTGCGCCTGGCTTGGCGTGAGCTTCAGCTCATCATCGGCCAACGCAGCGCAGGACGCGACGACGAGAGCCAGCGCGAGAGACGCGCGGGCCAGACGGCCTGCGGACCGGAAAAACAATCGCTTGAGCATTTCGATCAGGAATCTTCGCGTTCATGCATGACGCATTCTGCACACTATTTCGGCCAATTTCCGTATTTGTTGACCTGCGTCAACAGGGGCCGGTCACGAGCCCGCGAGCCGAGCTGAAAATCTCGCTTGAGACCTGTCTTGTCGCTAACGACTCGCAGCAGTCGCAGTCAGATGGCGCACATGCGCATCATACCGCATCGGCGGGAACGAAACAGCTGATGATGATGTCGCCGCGGTGATGGACGTACCACACCACGGCTTCGCCGATCGGGTTGCCGCGGTCGCGGATGATGGCGCGTTCCGGCACTGGCATCCACCGGCCTTCGATCGGTACCCAATAGGTGCCGTCACGGACGTCATAGGTGGTGCGGTGGCCGTCGGAGACATCGCAGCATGGCACGCCGTTCGGCGCGATCACGCTCTTGAACCACGCGCGGATGTCGGGCGGGACGTTGTCGAACTGCCCGTTGTCGAAGGCGGCCGCGACGGTCGCGCAGGCGAACGAGCCGATCGTGACAGCGGCCAGCATCGTCCTGCGCATTCGTTTGCTCCCTCCGCCGATCTACATGCCGCGCTGCGGCGCCGTCGCCAGCAAGTCGCGCAGCGGCTCGGCGTAGAACTTCGCATTTCCGGTGGTCAGGTGGCCGCGCGTTTCGGCCGAGGTCGGGATGAGGAAGAGCTTGCCGTTGGCGACGCGCTTCATCGCGTCGACCGTGACGCCGGTCTCCGGCGGATTGCGCTCGTCGTCGGCCGAGTTGATCAGCATCACGGTTGCCTTGATCTTGTCGAGATCGGCGGACGGATTGTAGTCGTGCGACGAGTCCCACTGATAGATGAAGTCGTTGGCGTCGGTGGGGATCGGCGTGGCGAGCCGCTCCTCGACCAGCTTGTCGGCCTTGGCGGCGGTCGGTGCCGTGAGCTGGTAGGCGATGGTGCCGCCGGCCGAGGCGGTGGCGTAGGCCGTGACGGCGTATTTCATCATGCGCGGCTGCGCGGTGTAGTTGCCGCCGTTGTAGTCGGGATCGTTGCGGATCGTCTCCAGCATCAGCCGGCGCAGCATCCAGTTGCGGGCCGCCATTTCGGTCGGCTGCGAGGCCATCGGCACCGCGACGTCCATGAAGTCCGGATAGCGCGTGGCCCACACCCAGCTATGCATGCCGCCCATCGAATTGCCGATCACGAGCCGCAGGTGCTTGATGCCGAGCCCCTCGGTCAGCAGGCGGTGCTGCGCGTCGACCATGTCGGCATAGTCATAGGCGGGAAATTTCGTCTTCAGCCCGTCGGAGGGTTTTGACGATTTGCCGTGGCCGATGCTGTCGGGGATGATGATGTAGTACTTGCTCGCGTCGAGCGGCTGGTCCTTGCCGAACAATTCGCCGGCGAAGGTCGGCACCAGCATGCTTCCGCCTGAGCCGCCGGTGCCATGCAGCACCAGCACCGGCTGCCCGGTCGGCTCGCCGACGGTCGTATAGTGCAGCCTCAGCTCCGGCAGCGTCTCGCCGGTGTGAAACTTGAAATCCTTGACGACGAAGTCGCCCTGCTTCGGGGCGGGATAGTTGGCGGCGCGGGCCGGCGCGCAAACAACGACGACGGCGGCAAGAACGGCGGCAAGCGGTCGAAACATGGACTCCCCCTGATCATGCGCGACTCTTCCGGTCGCGTCGGGGGCATGATAGCACGGTCTGCGACCTGGTTCAGTACCGGATTGATGGGACTCATCATGTGCCGCAACATCAAGACGCTGTTCAATTTCGAGCCGCCGGCGACGGAGGCTGAAATTCAGGCCTCGGCCCTGCAATTCGTGCGCAAGCTGTCCGGCTTCAACGCGCCCTCGCAGGCCAACGAGGCCGCCTTCGCCCGCGCGGTCGAGGAGGTGGCCGACGCCGCGCGGCGGCTCCTGACCTCGCTGCAGACCCAGGCGCCGCCGCGCGACCGCGAGATCGAGGCGGCCAAGGCGCGGGAACGCTCGGCGGCCCGGTTCGGCCCGCGCTGAGGCCCATCGTGCCCTGACGGAGGGCGAAGCTCAGAAACCCTCGTCGTCGTGGTCGTCGCGCCCCTGGGCGTGCTTGTCGTGCTTCTTCTTTTTCTTGCCCTTCTTCTTTTTCTTCTTCTTCGGGAGGTCGATGTCGTGCGGATCGTCGTCCTCGAAGGCCTCGTCCAGTGCATCGTCATGCGTGGTGGCGGCGAAGATGTCGCGCACCGCGACCAGCTCGGCCTCGCGCTCATGCGCCTCGCGATCGCGGTTGCGCTTGTAGTCGTCATAGGCGGCGAAGATCTGCTCCAGCCAGGGCATCAGCTGATCGATCGTCGGCAGCGTGCCTGGCGCTCCCGGCTCGCCCTGCGGACCTTGCGGTCCGGCAGGTCCCGGCTTGCCTGGCGGACCGGCCTCGCCGCGGGGCCCCTGCGGGCCGGGCCTGCCTTGCGGACCCGCCTTGCCGTCGGGACCGGGCTTGCCGCGCTGACCATCCGGTCCGCGCCGCCCGGGCTGCCCTTGCGGGCCACGTGGACCCACCGGGCCCTGCAGGCCGCGTCCGGCCGGATTCCTTGCCACTACCGCAACTCCGCTACACGTCTTTGATTCGCAGCGAAGCCTAACAGAGCCGCGACGACGGCAGCAATTGCAGCAGGGCTGCGAGGCCGATTGATCAACATCAATCGGCGCCGCATCCTGATGAGTTCCACGCGATGGGATATCGCGTGGTCGCCGTCGGATCAGGCCGAATAGGCCGGCACCGCGATGCCGTCGGCCGTGTAGATGCGGATCTTGTTGCGCAAGGTACGCACGGGCATGCCGAGCAGCCTTGCGGCGTGGGTACGATTGCCGTTGCAGCGCGCCAGGGTCTGCACGATCAGCTCGCGCTCGATCTCGGACAAGGGCGTGCCGATCAACAGCGGCAGGACCTCCGCCGCGGAGCGCGACGGTGGCATGGCAAGCGGCACGAGTGACGGACTTGCGGCTTCGGATGACAACTCTTGCGACATAACTCCTCCCGATCAACGCCCGCGCCGCCACTGAAACGACGCGTAAACATCGAGACCAACTAAACATCCAGCCCGTAAATCACCGTGGTCGGACAAGGTTAATGGGGCCTTAACGCCGGCGTCCGGCCGCCTCCAGCGCGCCAAATACCCCGAAATCGCCTTGGTTCTGCGCGGGTCTCGACCCATTTCGCCGGCGGCCGGCGGCACATCACGGCCCGCCCGGTCGGCATGCCCTCCGACAGCCATCGTCAATGTCGGCGGCGGGCCGTTTGCATTGCCAAATTCCTGCGGTGAGAGCGCGTCATTTCGAACACACCGGCGGCGGCGCATGCGTGGTGCCGCGCAAAGGGCTAAATTCGGCCCGATCGATTCGCTTGGTGGGGCACGATCGTCACACACGGCCATCGAATGACCTCAAGCCCAAATTCACTTCGCTGGAGACTTCATCCATGACAATTGCATCCTCGCTTCGCGGTCTGCTGGTGGCACTGACGGCTGCTTGCGGCGCCGTCATTCCGGCCACGGCGCACGCGGATGGCGGCTTCATCACGCTGACCATCTACAAGGCGGGGTGGATCATCGGCGGCTCCGGCGGCAGCGGCGTGTTGAACTTCCACGGCCGCGCCTATCCGCTGTCGACCGGCGGCCTCGACTGGGGCCTGGTGTTCGGCGGCTCGCGCACGGTGCTGCGCGGCCGCGTCAGCAACATCTGGCGTCCGTCCGACGTCGAGGGCGTCTACGGCGCCGCCGGCGCGGGCCTCGCCGTCGGCCGCGGCGTGCGCGGCATCGTGCTGACCAACCAGAAGGGCGCGGTGCTGGAACTCTCGGGTGAACAGATCGGCCTCTTGGCGAACGTCGATCTGTCCGGGCTCGCGATCACGATCAGGTAGTTGCGTCATCGTCGTCGTCATCGTGGCTGCGTAGCAACTCACAACAGGTGTCATCGCCCGCCTGCGCGGGCGAGGACCGTCGTTGCGTGCTGAGCACTGCCAACACCATCTCTCTCCCTCGCTCCTGCTCATAAGTCCGCGTTCTCGCCGCACCGCGTGCGCGAGGGATGCATCGTGCGAGCCCCATCGAAAATTGAGAGGGGCAGGGAAGGCCGGGAGCTCGCCGCTCCCATGGTCCGCGTGCAACAGATAAGCACGCGGCAGAACCACAGGTTCGGCGGAGACATCCCGGCCTTCCCTGCGCGCATGGTCTGACGGCTTATACGTGGTCTCCCTGGCGCGCCGGCTTGTTGGCCGCCATTGCACGCGTCACGCTTCCGCATGAGCACGCACGTGATACCAGCTTCGGGGTATCAGGACATCACGACTTCACCGTACGTGACAGCCGCGCTCGTCGGGCGCAGCGATCACGTCCACCGCGGCCCACCTCCACGTATCGTGACGACGCGTACGTCCCTCTGCATGAGGCGGGTTGAGCGGAAACATCGTCCTGATTTGCCCGACGAGGCTGGGCAAGAACTCAGTGTTCACGGTAAGATTTGGAGGCATGACGAATCGGCCGTTCAAGAGCGGCGAGAGCCGCGATCAAGAGAGCCTGCTTCCGCCTCGGATTGAGGATTATGTCGGGCCGGACAATCCGGTTCGTGCGATTGACAGCTACGTCAACGCCCTCGATCTTGCCAAGCTTGGCTTCCGCCACGCCAAGCGGAGGGGATTGGGTGTCGGGCAGCCGCCGTACGATCCGGCGGACCTGCTGAAGCTTTATCTCTATGGTTATCTGAACCAGATCAGATCGTCGCGCCGGCTCGAGCGTGAAGCCGGCCGCAATCTGGAGCTGATCTGGCTGTTGAGGAACCTGAAGCCCGGCTATCGGACGATTGCGAACTTCCGCAAGGAGAACTGGGCTGCCTTGAAGGCGGCGAACCGTAGCTTCGTCCTGTTGCTGCAGGAGATCGGGCTGATCGGCGGGACCCTGGTCGCGGTCGATGGCGCGCTGTTCCACGGCAATGCCAGCAAGGACAGCATCTTCACGCGCGGGAAGCTCGCCAAACAGATCGCCAAGCTCGATGAGGAGATCGAGGCGTACGGCAAGTCTCTCGACACCAACGACGCGACGGAAGCCAAGCGGCCCGGCGACGGCAAGGATGACAACAAGGATGGAGGCGATGTCGGGGACAAGATCAAGGAGCTGATGGCCAAGCGTGAACGCGCACAGTCCGATCTGGAGAACCTGGACAAAGGCGACAAGGGACAGGTGTCGAAGACCGATCCCGATGCGCGGCTGCTGAGCAAGGGCGACCAGACGATCGCAGGCTACAATGTCCAGAGCGTCGTCGACGACAAGCATAAGCTGATCATCGCCAGCGAGGTCGTCAATCGCAGCGATACAGGACACCTTCATATGATGGCGAAGGCGGCCAAGGAGGGCCTCCAGGTCGAGGCGCTGCAGATACTGGCGGATGTCGGCTATTACAACAGCGGGGATCTCAAGGCTTGCGAGGATGACGGCATCACCGCCTATGTCCCGCTGCATCACGGCAATGGCAAGAAGCACGGTCGCTTCACGCGAGGTGACTTCACCTACAATTCCGCAACCGACACCTATCAGTGTCCCGCAGGCCAAGCGCTGCATCCAACGAAGAAGCTCTGGAAGAATACGAGCGGCAGGATGGAACGCCGCTACCTGGCCTCCGTAGCGACTTGCGGCATCTGCCTCCTCAAGGCGTCTTGTCTCTCTGCGAAGGCAAAAAGCCGCAGCGTCTCTCGATGGGAGCACGAAGAGGTGCTGGATCGTCACCGCCAGAGGATGGCGAGCGAACAGGCCGGCCGATTGATGCGCCGCCGCTCAGCCATCGTCGAGCACCCGTTCGGCACGCTCAAGTGCCGCGCCGGCTATCAGCACTTCCTTGTCCGCGGCTTCGACAAGGTTCGCGGGGAATGGAGCCTGATGGCGCTCTCCTACAACCTCACCCGCGTCCTCAACATTCTCGGTTTCGACGACTTCCTCGCCCGCATCGCCGAATGGGCTCTTGCAGCTCTACATGCCACTTCTGGCAAGGCAAGGGGCGCATGGGAGGCGATTTCGTTTGCCCTCATCCGGTTCTGGACCATGATGCAGTCATGGCTCGAAATTGCACCGCGCCGAGCCCTCTCAGCCCCCTAATTCGGATTCTTGCCCAGCCTCGACATGGCAAGCGCGCGGACGTGCGACAAACTAACACGACGGGCAGTTGGTGCATGGCGGGGATGCGGAGATTGCCCGTCGGGTAAGGGTCGAAAATGATAGGGCCGTTCTGAGATCGGGGCACATCAGTCGTTTGCGCTCGAGCGTTGCGCTGTACAACACAGCGCCATCGCCCCTTGTGGGAGAGGGTATCGCCGGCCCACCAACGTAATCGGTTGGGTGAGGGGGGCTCCTCCGCAAGTTGAACTCGTCGAGGTAAACCCCTCACCCAAGCGAGTTTGCCGCTCTGTCCTACATGCCCTCTCCCACAAGGGGCGAGGGCGCAGTCATTGGCACTGCGCGGAGGTCGCCAGTAGTTTGCTCGCAGTGATGATGATGTTACTCATCATCATGGGATCTGAGGTCATCATGGGATCTGAGGCAAAATCGCTTGCCTCAGATCTTTGCCACATGCGCCGCCAGCTCCAGCCACGGCTGCTCCGTCCACGCACCCGACGCCGCGCCGGACGGTGAGGCGAGGACGAACACGGTCGGGAAATCATCCTGCTCCCGCTCCGGCTGCCGCCCCAGCGCAATCGTGCCGGTCGGCTTGCCATAAAACAGGCTCGCGGCCTTCTTGCTGGTGAAGGCGACGGTTGCAGGGCGATGGTGTCGGATCTTTGCGGCGAAACCGGCGACGTCGACGCCGGCCTTCAGCGCGACATGGTCCATGCCCGCGCCCAGCTTGCACAGATCGGTGAAGCCGATGCCGAGCGACAGCAGCGCCGGAAATTCCTGCGGCTGGTACAGCCGCGGTGTCAGGCCGACCGCGAACAGCGTGCGCCAGAAACGGTTGCCGGGATGGGCGTAGTAGTGCCCGGTCGCCGCCGAGCGTTCGCTCGCGGCGGTGCCGACGAAGACGAGGCGCAGGCCGGGCTGGAGCTGGTCGGGCAGGCGGTTCATGGCTGGCGTTGTCGCATTGTTGCAGCCGCTGCAACAGCCTGTTGCAGGGAGGCCGCATTGTTGCTGCGGCGTCCCTGGTCTAGGTGACGCGGAGCCACGGGAGCACCTGATGTCGCAACGTCGTCTGTACTATTTCGCCCTCTCCGGCCACGCGCATCGCGCGCGGCTGATGCTGAGCCTGCTCGGCCTGCCTTGCGAGCTCGTCGAGGTCGACCTCAAGGGCGGCGCGCACAAGCGGCCGGACTTCCTCGCGCTCAATCCGTTCGGCCAGGTGCCGGTGCTGGTCGACGGCGATGCCGTGATCCCCGATTCCAATGCGATCCTGGTCTATCTCGCCGGCCGCTATGACGGCTCCGGCACGTGGCTGCCGCGCGATCCGCTCGGCCAGGCCCAGGTCCAGCGCTGGCTGTCGGCCGCGGCCGGTCCGCTCGCGTTCGGCCCAGCGGCGGCGCGGGTTGCGACCTTGTTCGGCGTGCCGCTGGACATGGCGCGGGCGCACCAGCTCGCCAACAGCCTGTTCGGGGTGATGGAATGCGAACTTGCCGCGCGACCCTATCTGACCGGCGCGACGCCGACCATCGCCGACGTCGCGCTCTATAGTTACACCGCGCATGCGCCCGAAGGCGGCGTATCGCTGACGCCGTACCCCAACGTGCAAGCATGGCTGGCGCGGATCGCCGATCTGCCCGGCTTCGTGCCGATGCAGGCGAGCGCGGTCAGCGCAGCCTGACCGCCGCCATGCACGACTGCGTGCGAACGCCGCTTACAGGAAGCAGCGGCGCTCGTCGCGCAGCTTGAGCTGGATGTTGGTCGCCTCGACGAAGGTCGGCACCGGCTTGGACACGATCTTGTAAGTCGACGGCCACTCCACCGGCTTCGACTGCAGCTCGGTGTTCCAGATCTGGCAGATGCCGGTGTTGTCCCAGCGGATCACGTAGTAGCCGGACTTGGGCGCAGGCGCGGCGAAGGCGGTGGGCACGATCGAGGCGGCTGCAATGGCCGCGGCGGCGGCGAGCGTGGTCAGGCGACGCATGATCAATCTCCTCAAACAAAACAACGACAATCGCCCGCCCGCGCGGGCCACCGGCCTTGCGGCCGGACCAAGGCCAAAGTGGTGCGACAAAAGCGCGCGCGACGCAAGCCGCGCGTGCCGTCATTCACAGCGATGTCCTGGATGTGAACGACGACTTGCCGCCGTCACGTGATGCCATCAGGCGCGCGGGCTCACAGCGTGCAGCGGCCCTGCTGGCGCAGCCTGATCTGCCGGGTCACGGCGTCGTTGAACGTCGGCACCGGCCGGCTGATGACCTGATAGCTCGACGGCCATGCGACCGGCTTGAAGGCGAAGGCCTCGCTCCAGACCTGGCAGATGCCGGTGTTGTCCCAGCGGATGATGTAGTAGCCGGCCTGGGCGGGCGCGGCGGCGAGCAGCGCGGCCGCGAGAGATGCAGCAAAAAAGATTGTGGTGAAACGAGGCATCGTCAACTCCGGCAACGAACTGGCCCGGCCAGCGGGTGGCCCTATGTCGGAGCGGTCTCGTTCATTTTGAAGGCAAGTCTGCAGAACGCGTGCGTCAAAAGCGCGCGATCGTGGTCACCTGATCACTCCTGATGATCCCGGCGGAAGGGGAGGCGGGTTTGCAGGCTCGGCGCGTCGACTTGATTGCGGGGCTGGCGCGGTCGTTTCGGCGACCTCGGCGCACGGCTCAGGGGCGGACGCCTTCGGTGCTCGCGTGCGACGAGAAGCGGAGATCCGCGCCGAAGCTCGCTGCCGGAACCAGCACCGGAGACGCGCCCGTGACGATCGGCGGCGAGGTGACCGGCTGCGCGCGCCGGCGCAGGAAGTGGCGCTCGAGATAGGCGTAGGACAGCGTCGCCGCCACGATCGACAGCGGCAGCCCGATCGCGAGCCGCAGCGGCCACCAGACGCCGTAGCTGTCCAGGAAGTTCAGGATCGGCAGGTGCCAGAGATAGATGCCGTAGAAGATCCGGCCGAGGAAGATCGCCACCGGCCATTCGAAGATGCGATGGCAGATCGTGCCGTGGCTCCGCCCCAGCATGGTCAGCGCGAGGATGCCCGGAAGCACGCCGCACACCATGCTGCCGAACAGATAGTAGTTCATGCTCGGCCCGTCCGCCGGCCAGAACAGGAAGGTGACCGTGATCCAGTAGATCAGCAGCGGCCATGCGAGCTTGGGCCACAGACGATCGAGCGCGGGATAGGCGCCTTGCGGCACCAGCCTGAGCACGACGGCCATGGCGCAGCCTGCCATCAGCGCATCGGCGCGGGTATCGAACGCGGTGTAGAGCCGACGCCACTCCGCCCCGTCGATCACCAGCGCCACGCGCCAGGCCCAGATTGCGGCCGCGATGGCGCAGATGGCCCCGACCAGCCGCCAGGTCACGCCGAACCGCTTCACCAGGATTGCGAAGGTCAGCGGCCACAGCAGATAGAACTGCTCCTCGGTCGACAAGGTCCAGGTGTGGCCGATGTCCTCGATCGTCTTCGGGTCGAACACGTACCAGTAGTTGGCGATATAGGAGAGCGCGATCGCGGCACGCTCGACCGCCGGCAGCAATGGCGGCCGCAGCAGCCAGGTGAACAGCAGATAGGCCGCGAGCATCAGGAGCAGCGGCGGCACGATCCGGGCGAAGCGCCGCGCATAGAACTGCCGGAACCTGATGTGGCCGTGCTTGTCGATGTCCCGCAGCAGCAGGCCGGTGATGTAATAGGCGCTGGCGACGAAGAACAGGTCGATATAGAGCACCGCGCCCGGCACGAGGCTGTGGGAGACATGCGCCGTGACGACGCCCAGCGTCATCAGCCCGCGCATGCCGTCATGCGAGGGAACGTAGCCGAGCGGATAGACCTGGGCCTGGAAGGCCTCCCGGATCGCCTCCCGCAACGGCGCCGTGGCGGTGCCTGCGAGGCGCAACAGGGCATGGATCGGCAATGAATAAAACATCTATCGTGAAATTTTCGGAGATAATGTTTCGGACTATTAAATCTTATTTAAAATTTAAATCGACCGCAAGAGACGAAATAGCAGGACGGGGGCCATCACGACGCAGGGTTGCGGCGGAATGAGGCAGGCCGCCGCGGTGGCGGCAAACGGCGGCGTCAGTGCAGGTGATGCCAAGGGAAGCTCGCGGTGCTGCTGTGGAGCGCAACGGCGTGTTGCCCGGCCGGCATCTTCCACTCGTCGAGGTCGCGTGAACGGCAGAGCGGTGTCCGCTGATCGGCCGCACGATCGCTGGACGACGATCATAGTCATTGACCGTCGCCTCATCGGCAAGACCGCAGGGTGGGCAAAGCGACGTCTCGCTGCATCGCCGCGCGTCGGCTGACGCGTGCCCACCATGCTCTCCGCGGTAGGCACGCCTTCGCCGCCGCTCTGCGAGCGCCGACGGCGGCTTTGCCCACCCTGCGGTGTCGCGGCCGCCGCGACGTCCTCGATCAGCATCTTCTGGAGTGCCGGCGCTAGACGGGTGAATGCGCGTCCACGACGGCGTCAGTGTCACCAACATGGAGTCACAATCATTGGTTGTAATTCACGGAATTGAAGTCTAAAATCCGCGATTGTTTGAGCGCAGCAAATTTTTGAGTTTCATTTCAACGGAGCTTGTCATGGAAGAAGCGCATATCAAGGCTTTCGAGGCTCTACCTCAGTCCACCTCATGCAGGATCATCACGTTCGACAGCGCGACCGTGGTGCCCGGCATCGTTCCGAACACCTACTTCCTGATCGTCACCGGCACCAAGCCCTGGGTCACGATGAAGGTCGAATTGCATCCGCTGATCTATATCCGGCAACCCGAATATTGGGGCATCGAGGTGGTCGGCTGCCAAAGCGGCATCGGCTTGCCGCAGACCGCGCCGTATCACGTTGTCCTCGACATCACACACGTGCGCGGCACGAAGGGGATCGAAGTGATCGGCGCCACGAGCAGGAAGCAGATCAACGTGCCGTAGGTCGGTCGACGGTCGGGTGGGGGGCATTCGCGCGCGCCGAAGCGGATCGCGCAACGCCCTCGGCCTGACCAGCTCACGTTACGACGAGCGCCGCGACACCCTCGATCTCGATCAGCATCTTCGGATCGGGCAGAACGTAGGGCGGGTTAGCGCCCGCGGGACGATTTCACCGCGGAGGGAATGTTTGCCAGGGCGCGTAACCCGCCGCCTGGAATGGTGGGTTACGCGAACGGCGTTCAGCCATGTGCGAGCGTGGAGAGATCGTCGGTTGCCGTCCGCTAACCCACCCTACCGTTTCGCGACCGCCGCGACACCCTCGATCTCGATCAACATCTTCGGATCAGGCAGCGCTGCGACCACGCAGGTGGTGCGCGCGGGGTAGGGTGCCGGCCCGAACGCCGCGGCATAGAGTCGGTTCATGGTCGCGACATCAGCGGCTCGCGTCAGCAGCACGTTGACCTTGACCAACTCGCGGATGGTCGCGCCGCCTTCGGTCAGGACGCGAGTGAAGTTGGTCACGACATTGGTGAACTGCGCGTCGAACTCGGCGGGCAGGTTGCCGTGGGCATCGAAGCCGGGAATGCCGGAGATGAAGAGGAGGTCGCCGATCCGGGTGCCAAACGACAGCGGCGGGGCTTTGATGTGGGGTGGGGCGGGGATGTGGTGGATGGGCATGGGACGTCCATTTCGATCTCGTAACTATTCACAAGAGGCGCAAAGCACGCGCTAGGACCTGGGCAGTGGATTTCGGCAGGCTACCGAAAATTCCTACTAGTGCAAAGGCGACCGGCCACAGGCAGGCGGCTAGACCGAACAACCAGTGCTGCTTTGGCTCGCGGGAAGACCGTCCGGACATCAGATTCTCCTGCTTCTTTCGCCGCGAAGGTGATGTCCTTTCCTACAAAGTACAATGATGAAATAACTTAGTTGGCGGTCGGTTTAACGGGCCACTAAACCGAAATTGATCTAATCCCTTGGATTTACTTACTCGCGTTCCTTGCGGATAGTTGTGGATTGGGAACGTGAAGGAGGCTGTTTCTGCATTCGTCGACCGTTCCTTGTCGCTGAAATTGAGAAGGCGGACATCAGCGACCTTCCGTCATTGTCGCAACAAGCGGCAACCAACGCATCAATTGCGAAATCGAAGGACCGAGCAGACCTCAAACAAGAAAGCCGGGCTTGCGCCCGGCTTCGATGGATGGCCGGATCAAGCCCGGCCATGACGACGGAGAGAGTGGAACTGAGCGGGCTTCAGGACAACGCCTTGTTGCTCTCCTTCACCTTCTCCGCATCCAGATACACGCTGCCGCCCATTTCCTTGAACTTGGCGCTCATCTGGGCCATGCCGTCCTCGATGGTGCCGCTGATGGTCATGCCGACGGTGGCTGGATCATTCAGCGTCGCGGCGTAGTCGCGGACGTCCTGGGTGATCTTCATCGAGCAGAATTTCGGGCCGCACATCGAGCAGAAATGCGCGACCTTGTGGGCTTCCTTCGGCAAGGTCTCGTCGTGGAAGCTCTTGGCGGTGTCCGGGTCGAGGCCGAGGTTGAACTGGTCGGTCCAGCGGAACTCGAAGCGGGCGCGGGAGAGGGCGTCATCGCGGAGCTGCGCGGCGGGGTGGCCCTTGGCGAGATCGGCGGCGTGGGCGGCGATCTTGTAGGTGATGACGCCGGTCTTGACGTCGTTGCGATCGGGCAGGCCGAGATGCTCCTTCGGCGTCACGTAGCACAGCATGGCGCAGCCGAACCAGCCGATCATGGCGGCGCCGATGCCCGAGGTGATGTGGTCGTAGCCCGGCGCGATGTCGGTGGTCAGCGGCCCGAGCGTATAGAACGGCGCCTCGCCGCATTCCTTGAGCTGCTTGTCCATGTTGATCTTGATCTTGTGCATCGGCACGTGGCCGGGGCCCTCGATCATGACCTGGCAGCCCTTGTCCCACGCGATCTTGGTGAGCTCGCCAAGTGTTTCCAGCTCGGCGAACTGGGCGCGGTCGTTGGCATCCGCGATCGAGCCCGGGCGCAGGCCGTCGCCGAGCGAGAACGAGACGTCATACTTGCGCATGATGTCGCAGATCTCCTCGAAATGCGTGTAGAGGAAGCTCTCCTTGTGATGCGCGAGGCACCACTTCGCCATGATCGAGCCGCCGCGCGAGACGATGCCGGTGACGCGGTTCGCGGTGAGGTGGATGTAGGCGAGACGCACGCCGGCGTGGATGGTGAAGTAGTCGACGCCCTGCTCGCACTGCTCGATCAGGGTGTCCTTGTAGAGCTCCCAGGTCAGCGCGACCGGGTCGCCGTTGCACTTCTCCAGCGCCTGGTAGATCGGAACGGTGCCGATCGGCACCGGCGAGTTGCGCAGGATCCATTCGCGGGTGGTGTGGATGTTGCGGCCCGTCGAGAGATCCATCACGGTGTCGGCGCCCCAGCGGATCGCCCACACCATCTTGTCCACTTCCTCTTCAACGGAGGATGTCACCGCCGAGTTGCCGATATTGGCGTTGATCTTGGTGAGGAAGTTGCGGCCGATGATCATCGGCTCCAACTCGGCATGGTTGATGTTGCAGGGAATGATGGCGCGGCCGCGCGCGATCTCGTCGCGCACGAACTCCGGGGTGATGAAGGCGGGCACGGATGCGCCAAAACTCTCGCCGTCGGCAAGCGCGGCTTCGGCACGCTCGAGCTGGGTCTTGCGGCCGAGATTCTCGCGCTCGGCGACGTAGATCATCTCCTTGGTGACGATGCCGGCGCGGGCGAATTCGAGCTGGGTGATCTTGTGGCCGTCGAGGCCGCGCAGCGGCTTGTGATGCGCGGTGAACGACTTTGCGGCCTTGTCGGCGCCGACATTGCCGTTGTCCTCGGGCTTGATGTCGCGGCCTTCGTACTCCTCGACGCCGCCACGCTCGCGCACCCAGGCGGTGCGGGCGCGCGACAGGCCGGCGTTGACGTCGATCGTCACGGTCGGATCGGTGTAGGGGCCGGAGGTGTCGTAGACCGGCAGGTTCGGCTCGCCTGCGCCTTCCGAGAGGATGATCTCGCGCAGCGGCACGCGCAGGTCGGGCGCGGAGTCCGGCGTTGCGTAGATCTTGCGCGAGGACGGCAGCGGGCCGGTGGTGACGGCGGGCAGGGTGGTGTCGGGATTGGAGCGGATGTTCATGGGATCCTCCTTCTCAATTGTTGTTATTCCGGCCAAAGCGCCCGGCGTTCAGAGGCGATGTGTTGGCGGGAGGTCTTGCGGCGAGTGCAGTGCGCCCCCCTCCCCCTTGCGGGGAGGGGTTGGGGGTGGGGGTGCCCGGAATGCGATGCTGATGAGTGGGCGATTCCTTAGAGCTGCAGCGTGCCGGACGTGACGTCACATGGAGAGCTGTGCGCGTGGACCCCCACCCCCGACCCCTCCCCGCAAGGGGGAGGGGGGCACACCGCGTTCGCGGAGGTGATCTCCTGCAACAATTCTCAGACGCATTCGCAAAATCCGCGCGCATCATGCCGGCTCCTTGGTCGCATCGAGCCACGCGCGGACGCGGGCGTCGGGGTCGGGGTTCTGCGTCACGTCGCTGACGACGGCGATGGAGTCGGCGCCGGCGGCGAAGATCTCCGCGGCCTGCTCCAGCTTGATGCCGCCGATCGCGACCAGCGGGATGTTGCCGACACGCTTCTTCCACTCGGTGATCTTCGCGATGCCCTGCGGAGCGAAGCGCATCGCCTTCAGCGTCGTTGGGAAGATCGGCCCCAACGCGACATAGTCGGGCTTGGCGGCGAGCGCGGTCTCCAGCTCGGCATCGTCATGCGTCGAGAGGCCGAGCGTCAGGCCGGCCTCCTTGATCGCGGCGACGTCGGCGTCGGCGAGGTCCTCCTGGCCGAGATGGAGGTGCTGCGCGCCGGCAACGATCGCGGCGCGCCAGTAGTCGTTGACGATCAGCTTCGTCGCCGTGCCCTTGGTGATCGCCAGCGCGTCGGTGACGATCTGCAGCGCCTCGCCGTCGTTGAGGTCCTTCGCGCGCAGCTGCACGGTGCCGACGCCGAGCTTGGTCAGGCGCTCGACCCAGGCGAGGCTGTCGACGACGGGATAGAAGCGATCAGGATACGGCATGCCAGAACGGTGTCCCAACGACAGGGGTGGAGGGCGAGGCGAAATCGCGGGCGTCCATCAGCCCGGCCTCGTAGGCGGTGCGGCCGGCTTCGACCCCGAGCCGGAAGGCGCGGGCCATCGCCACCGGGTCGGCAGCCTTGGCAATCGCCGTGTTGAGCAGCACGGCGTCGTAGCCGAGCTCGAGTGCTTCCGCCGCGTGGCTCGGCGCGCCCAGGCCGGCGTCGACCACCAGGGTGATATCGGGCATGCGGTCGCGCAGCAGCTTCAGCGCGTCGCGGTTGATGATGCCCTTGGCCGAGCCGATCGGCGCCGCCCAGGGCATCACGACCTTGCAGCCGGCATCGACCAGCCGCATCGCGACCGTGAGATCCTCGGTGCAGTAGGGGAACACCTCGAAACCGTCCTTGATCAGGATATCAGCGGCTTCGACGAGACCAACCACGTCGGGCTGCAGGGTGTCGTTGTCGCCGATCACTTCGAGCTTGATCCAGCTCGTGCCGAACAATTCGCGCGCGAGCTTCGCCGTCGTCACCGCCTCGCGCACGCTGCGGCAGCCGGCGGTGTTCGGCAGCACGGTGACATCGAGCGCGTTGATCAGCTTCCAGAACGCATCGCCGGTCTTGCCGCCGGCGGCCTCGCGCCGCAGCGACACGGTGACGATCTGCGCGCCCGAGGCGCGGATCGCGTCCTGCATGATCGCAGGCGAGGGGTAGAGCGCGGTGCCGATCAGCAGGCGGGAGGCGAAAGTCTTGTCGTAGAAGGTGGGCATCAATGGTCTCCGTCATGTCGGACGGTGGTCGCCGCAACGAAGCCTGTCATCCCCGCGAAAGCCGGCGATGACAGTGGTGGTTGTGGCGCGAGCTCCATGAGCATCACCCTCCCTGCCGGGGGGTGATGATCTCGATCTCGTCGCCGGTCTTGAGCTGCGTCTCGGCCCAGCGACTCTTCGGCACCACGTCGTAGTTCAGCGCGATCGCGAAATGGGTGCCTTCGTAGTCGAGCTCGGAGAGCAGCGCGGCGACGCTGGTCGCGCTGATGTCGCGGGCCTCGCCATTGACGGTCACGCGCATCGCATCACCTCGTTGTCGATCTGGCCGTGCGCGAGATAGTTCAAGGTCGCCTGCGCCAGCGCCGGCGCGATCAGGAAGCCGTGGCGGTAGAGGCCGTTGACGCGGATCTCGCGCTCGCCCTTGATGGTGATGCGCGGCAGATTGTCGGGATAGGCCGGCCTGAGCCCCGAGCCGAATTCGAGGATGCGCGCCTCGCCGAACGCCGGATGCACCGAGTAGGCGGCACCGAGCAATTCCAGCGCCGAGCGCAGGCTGACGCCGGTGTCCTCGGCCTCGAGCGACGTCGCCCCCAGCATGAACAGGTTGTCCTCGCGCGGGATCAGATAGAGCGGGAAGCGCGGATGCATCAGCCGCACGGGCCGCGCGAGCTGCACCTCGGCGGTCTCGATCAGGATCATCTCGCCCTTGACGCCGCGCAGCTCGGGCTCGGCGTCGCGCGCCTCCAGCCCGCGGCAGTCGATCACGAGGCCGTCGAGATCATCAGCCGTGACGTCGCTGTTGAACAGCACGCGGCCGCCAGCCTCGACGATGCGCTGATGCAGCTTCGGCAGCACGCGGCGTGGCTCGACATGGCCCTCGGTCGGATAGAACAGGCCCTCGCGGAAGCGGCCCTCCAGCGACGGCTCCAACGCCGCAAGCTGCTGCGCGTCGAGCCGCTGATAGCCGGAGGTGCGGCGGGCGAAGCGGTCGTAGTCGGCGCGGTCGCGGGCATGCGCGATCACCAGCGAACCGTTGAACGGCGTGTCCGGCAGCTCGCGCCGCCAGATGTCGAGCGAGGCGAGCCCGAGCCGGCTGATGATCGGCTCGGCGACCTCGCTCTCGCAATAAGGCGCCAGCATGCCGCCGGCCCAATGGCTGGTGGAGAGCATCAGATCGGCGTCGCTGCGCTCGTGCAGCGTGACCTCGCGGCCCGCGCGCGCGAGCAGCAAGGCTTGCCAGGCACCCGCGATGCCCGCACCGATGATGGAAACGGGGACATCCCCGCGCGTGGTTGTCTGCTGCATCCCTGTCCCTTCGCCGGCATGACCCGGATCAGGTTCAAAGGGTCACCGCATCACGCTGCGGTATCTCAGCTCCCCTCGGAGCTCCCCTCGGAACGCACTTAAAATAGACCGATATCCCCCCGTGTCAACGGAGTGTCACGGAAAGACAAAGCCGGTGGCCCTTGGAACCAATGGCGATCAGTGCGCCCGCGCGTGGCGGCCGGTTGCAATCTTCGGGGTGATGTCGAGCGGGCCGCTCGTCCGCTCGGAGCGGCCGGCGGGCCGCGCGTCGGCCAGGCGCTGCCGCTTGGCCTCCTCGTAGTAGCCCCTGGCGAAGTAGAGCACGGCGCGGTCGTGATCGCCGCGGGCGGCACGGTAGGCGCCGGCGAGATAGCGCACGCCATAGGTGAGATTGGTGTTCGGATCGTGCAGGCCCTGTGCGTCGCCGGTGTAGCCCAGGCCGCGCGCGGTGCCGAGCTTGATCTGCATCAGGCCGATGCAGCCGCAGCGGCCGACCAGGTCCTTCTGGTATTTGCTCTCGCGCACGATGACGCGGTGGATCAGCGATTCCGGAATGTTGTTGGCGGCGGCGTGCACCGCCACCAGCGCGTCGATGTGCGGATGGCCGGTGTCGATGTGGCGCGGCTTGGCCTCGGCCGCCTTGCGCTCGGCCTCGCGGGGCTCGGCCGCAGCGGCCGGGATGGCATCGGTGTCGGCGGGGGCTGAGGCATTGGCGTCCATCGGCGGCGAGCTGTCGGCGCTGCTGACGGCCTCGATCGCCTCGACCTCGCGCGCGGCCTTGGTCACCGCGCTGCGTGCCGCCAGCTCCCTGGTTCCGTCAGAGCGGACATGGGCGAGCTTGACCTTGCCGGCCTTCGGTTTGGCCGCACTGTCCGATGCGGTGCTCGCATCATCGGCAGCCATTGCAGGCGGCACGGGACCAGCCATCGCGAAGCCTGCAATGCAGGCCGTCAGCACAAGACGTCTCATGTGTCAGGATCCCCCGGGAACCACACGCATGCCGAGTAGCCCCCCAGCACGCGCTTTACACTTTGCACACCGTAATTGGCGCAAACGCCGGGCGATAATGTGGCAACAATGGGGCGAGGACGCCGGGTCGGGTCCGGATGCGCCGGCGGTTTACCGCGAATTATGCCGTGCATGCTTGGCTGGGCGGAGCAATTCCGCCAACGGGGCCATGCCGCGATGACGCTGTCCGTCACCCACACCGAAGCGACCGCCGGGCGCGCGCAGGCGCTGCTGCCACTATGGGTCGGCGCCGGCGTCTATGCGCTGCTGCTGATCTCCGGCAACCGGCTGCTCAACGATCCCGACACGCTGTGGCAGATCACGGTGGGGCAGTGGATCATCGATCATCGCGCGGTCCCGGAGGTCGACGTCTATTCCTTCACCATGCGCGGCGCGCCCTGGATCTCCACGCAGTGGCTGGCGCAGGTCGCCTATGCCGCCGCTTACACGTTCGCCGGCTGGACCGGGCCGGTGGTGCTGGCGGCCTCGGCGACCGCGCTGTCCTTCGCGCTGTTCGCGCGCGCCCTCGGCCGGCATCTGCGCGACGCCACGACATTGGTGTTCGTGGTCGCGGCGTTCCTGCTCTGCCTGCCGCATCTGTTGGCGCGGCCGCATGTGCTGGCGTTTCCGATCCTGGTCGCCTGGATCGCCGGACTTGTCGATGCGGCCGATCGCAGGGCTGCGCCGCCATGGCAGCTGGTGCCGTTGATCGCGCTGTGGGCCAATCTGCATGGCGGATTTGTGTTCGGCCTGTTCTTCATCGCGCCCGCCGCGCTCGACGCGCTGGTGAATGCCGATCGCTCGGCCCGCTCCGGCCTGGCGCTGCGCTGGGCCGGGTTTGCGGCGCTCGCGCTGGCGGCGAGCTGCTGCACGCCCTATGGCTGGAATGCGCTGCTGGCGTCGCAGAAGATCCTCTCGCTGGGCCAGGCGCTGCCGCTGATCGTGGAATGGAAGGCGACCGATTTCCAGGGGCTCGGTCCGTTCGAGATCTGCCTGCTGATCGCCATCGGGGTCGCGCTGTTCCATGGTCTCAGGCTGCCTCCGGTGCGGATCCTGATGCTGCTCGGCCTGCTGCACATGGCGCTGGCGCAGGCGCGCGCGGCGGAGATCCTGGCGTTGGTCGGCCCGCTGGTGATCGCCGCACCGCTGGCGCGGCAGGCGGGCGCGTTGCCCGTGCTGCCGCAGGGGCGCGCGTCGGGAGCGGCGCTGACGGCGGCAGTGATGCTCGCGCTCGGCGCCGGCACGGTCGCCTCGGCTTCGATCCTGAACTACACGCCAAACATGCGCGGCACCCCGGTCGCGGCCGTGACCGAGCTGAAGAAGCTCAACCTCACGCGGGTTCTCAATGACTATGATTTCGGCGGCTACCTGATCTCAGCCGGTGTCGCGCCGTTCATCGACGGCCGCACCGAGCTCTACGGCGAAAAGTTCTTCGTCGATCACAACGCCGCGTCCGGCCTGATGGAGCCGGACAATCTGTTCCGCCTGCTCAAGGACTACGACATCGAGGCGACCCTGCTGCGGACGCAGAGTGCTGCGACCAAGCTGCTCGATCACGTCGACGGCTGGCAGAAGGTTTATGCCGACGACATCGCCACCATCCATCTGCGCAAGGCGGGTGCCCGTCATGTCGCGGAACCGGCGGTCTCTTCCGGCGGCAATTGAATCAAACGTGTTGATCCCATCTCCGTGAGGTCGGATGTCGCGCGGCATCCCGGCGCGTGCAAAACAACCGCCGCGCGGCTAAGATCAGGGCCGTCAGTTCGACAGCATGCCTGACTCATTCAAGAAGACTGAACAGAGAGGGAGCGCGTCATGGCCGTGAAGGCAGCCGACGATCATTCACCCAGCACCGACCATTCATTCGATATCGACGCGATGCCATCCACGGTTCGCGTCGTGGATCTGCCGCGCAACAATCCCTGCGCCCAATGTGGCGAGGCGATCGCATTGCCGTCCTGGGTCGAAAAGGATGGCCGCCGCACCGCCTATCTCTGGCACTGCCGCCTCTGCGACTACCGCTACGAAACCATCGCCTTCTATGCCGAGTCCGTCGACGAGAACGGCGCGATGGCAGCGTAGGTGGGTTGGACTGATCGCTGCCAGCCGTTGCAGCGCTGACGGTCGACTCCCTCTCCCTGTTCTTACGGGGGCGCGACGAGCTTCGCTCGCGCTGAGAGGGGGGGAGGGGCAGACGCACGGGAAGCGCCGATGGGGAGATCTGTACCCCCTCACCCGGATTGCATCTGACGATGCAATCCGACCTCACCCCGCAGGCGGGGGAGAGATGAAACCGAGCTAGCAGCAATAGGCTTACACCAGCTCCAGCCAATGTAGACCTGTTAGTCGGCTCCCGTGCTAGGCGCGGCGGTGCGGCTTGGCGATGTGAGCGACGTCACCCGGATCCCCCGAACGTCACAAAGTGACACTGCCGCGGCGCACTGAGGCTGCTTGTCGCGCAGCATGACGAAATCGTGGTTCCCGCGGAACGCCGACTGTCCATTGCCGTTCTCTCGTCACCATCCACCTAGAGGAGACACCACATGATGATGAAGACTGTTGCGGCCGGCCTCGCCGGTTCCCTGCTGCTCGCGACCGCCGCCTTTGCTGCGGAGAGCACCACCACCACAACCAACACCACGATCAAGAGCGACACCACCGTCGCGTCCTATCAGGGCGACTGGCGCAGCTCCAAGCTCGTCGGCGTGAAGGTCTACAACAACAACAACGAGAATGTCGGCTCGATCGACGATCTGCTGATCGACAAGAGCGGCGCAGTCAAGGGCGTCGTGATCGGCGTCGGCGGCTTCCTCGGCATGGGTGAGCACCTCGTCGCTGTCTCGTTCGATCAGGTCAAGTTCTCGGACCAGCCGGTTCAGGCCAACACCGCCTCCAACGCTCCGGCCTCGGGCAAGGCGACCACGCCGCCGGCCACGACGACCGGCGCCGCCACCGGCACTTCGTCATCCTCGTCGATGAGCTCCTCGAAGAATCGCTGGTATCCCGACCATGCGATGATCAACGCCACCAAGGACCAGCTGAAGTCGATGCCCGAGTTCAAGTACTCGGAGTAAACGGCGTCACTGACGTCTAGCTGACTGCCCAAGCGGCGCGCCCGGATCCGTCCGGGCGCGTTCGCGCGTCATGCTGCGGGGCGCAAGGTGGTCTGGCCGAGCGGCAGCTCGATGCGGGCGATCAGTCCGCTTGGCTTGCGATCGCGCAATGACAGCTCGCCGCCATGCGCCTGGACGATCGCCTTCGCGATCGAGAGGCCCAGGCCGAACCCGGTGGCCTCGTCCATGTTGCGGGCGTCGTCGCCGCGCACGAAGGGCTCCAGCATGTCGGGCTTGCGCGCATCGGCGATCCCGGGTCCATCATCCTCCACGTCGATCGTCAGGCACTTCCCCGACGCCACCAGTCTGATGACGGTTTCCTTGCCGTACTTCACGGCGTTCTCGACCAGGTTGGTGACCGAACGCATCAGGTCGTCGGGACGCACCGTCGCCATCGCGTGCGCCGGGCCGATATAGGTGACGCTGTGGCCGACATCGGCGAATTGGTCGGCGACGAGCTGCAGGATGCTCGCGATATCGACCAGCGTCATCGGCTCGAGCTTGCGGCCGTTGCGCAGGAATGACAGCACCGAGCCCAGCATCGCATGCATCTGATCGAGATCGGCCAGCATGCGATTGCGCTGCAGCTCGTCCTCGACGAACTCACAGCGCAGCCGCATGCGGGTCAGCGGTGTCCGCAGATCGTGGCTGATGGCCGCCAGCATCTTGGTCCGGTCGTTCATCAGCGCCGTGATGCGTTGGCGCATACGGTTCAGGGCGCGCGCCAGCGACCGGATCTCTTCCGGTCCGCGCTCGGGCAGGGCAGTGGCATCGCCATCGAGGCTGAAGCTCTCGGCAGCCTTGGCGAAGCTCGACAGCGGTGAGGTCAGCGCGCGGGCCGCCCACAGGCCGAGCAGTGTCGTGCTGATCAGCGCGAACATGATCGTCGTCAGCCATGGGGCGCCCCAGAACGGTGGCCGGTGCGGCCGGTCGGCCATTCGAGCCGAAACCATGTTGCCATCGGGCAGAGCGAAGATGACGGTGCGCGTCTGGGAGCCGGGCGGCGGCATGAAGACGCGATAGCCTGGGCCAAGGCCACGAAAGCCGCCTGGACCGTGAGGCCGTCCGTCGGCGAGCTCCGGAGGGGCCGGCCGTCGCTCGTCGCCACCGGTCCCGGCCTCGACGTCGGGGCCGGCCGGCTCGCGCCGGCGGCCGGAAGCACCCGGCAGAGGCCCCACGTGAGGCTTGAGCTCGAACTCAGGATAGGCGCGGGCAATGTCGGAGATCAGTCGAGGCCGTTCGGCAGCGGGTGCGCGTCCAAGAATGCGGATGGCGGTCGCGAGCTGAAGTGGCCCGACTTCGTTTTCGGGGTCGGGCTGCTCGGCGCGATAGATCAGGAACGTCGCCGTGATGATGGCATGGAGCGCCACGATCGAAATGGCGACCAGCGCCGTGATCTGGCCGCGGATTCCCTTGAGGTTGAGAAAGCCGAACGACATCATGACATCGCCATTCGATCGGGCCGGTCAATGGCTTTGCGGGCCAGTCACCACCTCGACGACGGGTGTGAACATGTAGCCGCCGGAGCGCACGGTCTTGATCATGGTGGCCTCCTGCGGGTCCGGCTCGATCTTGCGGCGGATGCGGCTGACCAGCACGTCGATCGAGCGCTCGAACGAGCCGGCGCTGCGGCCCTGCGTCAGGTCGAGCAGGCTGTCGCGCGACAGCACGCGGCCCGGCCGCTCGCAGAAGGTGCGGAGCAGATCGAACTCGGCGCTCGTCATCGCGACGCGTGCGCCTTCGGGATTGCGTAGTTCGCGCAGCCGGAAGTCGATCGTCCAGCCGAGGAAGCTCAGCGCCGTCGCGCCTTCGGTTGCGCTCGCCGTCATCGCGGCCGCCTGCCGGCGCAGCACCGCGTTGATGCGGGCGAGCAGCTCGCGCGGATTGAACGGCTTTGGCAGATAGTCGTCGGCGCCCATCTCCAGTCCGAGGATGCGGTCGACGTCCTCGCCGCGCGCGGTGAGCATGATGATCGGCACCTGCGATTCCGCGCGCAGCTTGCGGCACAAGGTCAGGCCGTCCTCGCCGGGCAGCATGACGTCGAGGATCAGGAGATCGACACGGTGGTCGCCCATGATGCGGGTCATCTCGCGGCCGTCGGTCGCGGTGGTCACGTTGCAGGCATTGTTGCGCAGATATTTCGCGATCAGCGTCCGCGTCTCGCGGTCGTCCTCGACGACAAGAATGTGTGGTTGTGTCTGGGCCATACCGACAAGTGACCTAGAATCGCGGCGTTTTGCGAAGAATTTTGTTACGGAATATTTCCTGCGACGGGCGCGCGGAAAGGGCCCGACAACGTCTCTCTGCGCCGTGTTGCGGAATTCGTGAGGGCGCGTCAAGCCTCGCGAAACGTATGGCCTCGGGGCCGCCGCACGCTCGCGCGATACGGCTGCATCGGGTTACCGGAAACGGCGCGGACATTCGTAAGTGTCGCCAGACCAGGGCAGGTCCGATTGAATCATTGCCGGTCGTTGCACGGTCCGCAAACGCGTGCAGCGACGGGATGCGACGTTCCGAAACGGCCCGTCACAGTCCTGGCAATGTATTGACTCGAACCGACATCGTGCCCTCCGCCGAGGCGATCACGCGCAGCACGGTGGCGTCGAAGGCGATGTCGGTCAAAGCGAGGTTGTTGATGTCGGTGTCGACGCGGATGCCGTTCTCGTTCTTCTGCAACTCGGAAATCGCGGTCGCGATCTTGTCGCGGACATTGTCGGCGAACGGCTTGAGATCGACCACCGACCGCTCTAGCAGCGCGCGTTGCAGATGTGGCACCACGGCGCGCGCGGCGGCGCCGAGCAGGCCGAACGCCGCGTCGGATTCGACGGCGAGCTGCAGGTCGGACAGCCGCAGGATCTGCTGCGCCTGATCGACCATCGGCCGTCCCCAGATGTGCACCGTCGCGTCGGCGCCGAGGCCGAAGAAGCTCTCCTTCTCTTTTCCCTTCACCTGCAGCGAGATCAGCAGCCGGTTGCCCGAGGGCACGACGGTCGCATGCTTCACCGTGACCGTGACCGGGCCGGAGCCGTCCTCGGGGAACGTCCGCCCGGCGAGCTGCGAGTCGACGAGCTTGCTGAGCTCGGTGAATGGGACATCGATCGGAACCGCGACGTTGACGGTGCCCGCGGTGGGCGGAACGATCGTGATCTTGTCCGGGAACGGGCACTCCGGCTTGGTCTCGGCTGCCGTGACCCGGGTCTCCGCCTCGATCCCCATGGTGACGCTGACGACGTTCGCATCGATCGCGGGCTGCGCGGCCAGCGCCCGTGTCGGCTTGATCTCGAGCCAGACGGCGGGCAGTCCCGGCGTGGTGCCCTGAAGCGGCACCGAGCGGCAGGCGCGGGCCCACTGCGCCTGCGCCACGCGCCGCATGGTCGGGTCCTTGCGCAGCCTGTCGCTGAGCGCGCTGAGCTGGTCGTTGACGGTCTTGTCTATGACCGGCTTCATCTGCGCGGGCACGTTGACGCGGGCGCCGGCGACGGTCAGCGCGGTGTCGCCGAGATTGACCTGGGCGGTGAAGTTCGGCTCGACATACCAGGAGGCGGCCAGCCGTGGCCGCATCGCGATCAGGACGTTGCCCTTGATGTCGGCGGTGGCGTTCAGGTTCTTGATGTTGATGCCGCCAATCTGCTTGGCGGCATCCGCGCCGAGCAGGCCGCCGATGGCGTCGCCGAGCGCGCCGGTCGCTTTGGCGGACAGCGATCCGGTGACGTTCAGCCGGCCCGAGAGCGGCGTCGCCAGCGACAAAGTGTCCTGGGTGCCGGTGGCGGCGATGGCGCCGCGGGTGACCGTCCAGCCGATGTCGGCATTCTGCAGGATCTGGTTGACGGGGTTGTCGGCCTTGCCGGAGAAATTGCGCGGCGTGGCCTTTTCGGCGGCGTCACGAATCGCGCCGAGCGAGATCGATACCGGCGTCATGATGATCGAGTTGCGCGTGGCCGGCGGCAGCGGCGGCAGTTGGGTCAGCTGCGGCGCCGGCGTGCTGCCCGAGAACAGAAACACCTCCACGATGATGATGCCGATCAGCACGACGGCGGCAAGGCCGGCGGCGCCGATCAGGATCAGCCGCAGCCGAGGCGGCGAGCGCCGCGGCGGCCGCTGCGTTTTCGGGGCGAGCGGATGCGGCCTGCTCTGCCAATCCGGTCGCGGTGTCGGAAGGTTCATGTCGGATCCACGGACTCCAACTGCCGCGCCGGCCCATGCCGGAAGCGGCGAGATCGCGGTTAATACAAGATTGCCGAGCTTACAGGGCCGGACGGAGGCGCGCCAGGGCAGCCCGTGACGCGGACCATCATCAATCGGCCGTGATGGTGAACGGCGGCATGCGCGCAAAGAAATGACCGCCGCGGCTTTCGGGCCTCGGCGGTCCAGTCAGGGAGGATCCGGGAGAAGGAACGAGCGGTGCGGCCCGGGCAGGTCAGCGGGTCATGCGGCCGAGATCGGCGCGGCGCTCCATCGGCAGCACGATCACCTTGGCGCCGACGCTGACGCGGGCATAGAGGTCGATCACGTCCTGATTGGTCAGACGGATGCAGCCCGACGACACATGCGTGCCGATCGTCTCGGGCGCGTTGGTGCCGTGAATGCGGTAGACGGTGCCGCCGAGATACATCGCGCGGGCGCCGAGCGGATTGCCGGGACCGCCGGCCATGTGACGCGGCAGATAAGGCTGGCGCGCGATCATCTCCGGCGGCGGCGTCCAGTCCGGCCATTCCGCCTTCCTGGTCACCGACTGCACGCCGGACCAGGTAAAGCCGTCGCGGCCCACGCCGATGCCGTAGCGCATCGCCTGGCCGCTGCCGAGCACGTAGTACAAATACTTGTTTGGTGTGTCGATGATGATCGTGCCGGGTGCCTCGCGGGTGGCGTAGCTCACGACCTGGCGGCGCAGGCGCGCGGGCATCTCATAAGCGGTCGCCTCATCCTCGCGCGGCGTGATCAGTTGCGGCGTCGTTGCCGGCGGCTCGTAGGTCGCCATCGGCGGCGGCAGCAGGAAAGGGAACGGGAGCGGGGCCGGAGGCGCGGCTTGCGTCGGCGTTGCCGCAGCGAACGTACCGACGATCAGCGCAGCGAACAGGATGCGGGATCGCGAACCGACTGTGCCTGACGTGAACATGGACGTCCCCTCGTTTGATCGCTTGGTGCGCGCCGTGCTTGTCTCGACCGGCGTCGTCAAAATCAGTTGCCTGCCATCATTCTCTGCGGCGCATTGACCCGCGCCCGATGTTGCAACTCATAGGGGAGAAAAGTTTCGTTGCGTTTGCGCGCTGCGCGCAAAAAGGTTTCGTCGGCTTAACCGTTTGTTTCATGACGGTTTCACGACAGCAGCCGCGCGGGACAGCCACAGATCGCGGGGAAAACAGCAGTTGGCGGGCAAAAAGACCCTTCGACAGTTCGATGACGTCACACGCCTGAAATAACAATGTCGGAATTTGCGGCTGTTCAGAATCGCTGCAACTTTCCGGATCGCCTTATGCGGATCTTAATCGCAACCGACGCCTGGCACCCGCAGGTCAACGGCGTGGTGCGCACGCTCACCTCGCTGGCTCGCGCGGCCGCCGGCCTCGGCGCCGACATCACCTTCCTCACGCCGGAAGGCTTTCCGTCGTTCGGCGTGCCGACCTATCCGGGCCTGCGGCTCGCCGTGACCAACGGCCGCGAGATCGCCCGGCGCATCGAGGCGGCGGCGCCGGATGCGATCCACATCGCCACCGAAGGCACGATCGGCTGGGCGGTGCGCCGCTACTGCCTGCGCCATGGCCTGCCGTTCACGACGTCCTACACGACGCGCTTTCCGGAGTACGTCGCTGTGCGCACCGGCATTCCCGATGCCGTCGGCTATTGGGTGATGCGCCGCTTCCACGACGCCGCCGCGATGACCATGGTCGCGACCAATTCGCTGAAGCAGGACCTCGCGTCGCGCGGCTTCAAGCGGCTCGGCTTCTGGACCCGGGGCGTCGATACGAAGCTGTTCAATCCGGACGCGCCGGTCGCGCTGGATCTGCCGCGTCCGGTGTTCATGACCGTCGGCCGCGTCGCGGTCGAGAAGAACCTGGAAGCCTTCCTTGCGCTCGACCTGCCGGGCTCGAAGGTGGTGATCGGTAACGGCCCGCAAAAGGCGGAGCTGGAGCGTCGCTTCCCGGCGGCGCATTTCCTCGGCGAGAAGACCGGCAACGATCTGACCGCGCACATGGCGGCCGCCGACGTCTTCGTGTTTCCGAGCCTGACCGATACATTCGGCGTCGTGCAGCTGGAGTCGCTGGCCTGCGGCACGCCTGTCGCGGCCTTCCCCGTCACCGGTCCGCTCGACGTCATCGCCGATCATCCGATCGGGGCGATCGACAGGGACCTGCGCGCCGCCTGCCTGAAGGCGCTGACGATGTCGCGCGAGACCTGTCGGGCATTTGCGCTCGACCGCTCCTGGGAGAACAGCGCGCGCCAGTTCATCGGCAATCTCGCCGTGCTGCAGCCGTCCCGCGTCGTGCGTCCGACACCGGTGCTGGCCGGTCAGAGCGCCGTGCGCGGCTGACGGCGAACTTTGCGTCACTCCATCAATTCCAAACCCAAGTGAGATGTAACGATGGCAGAAACCATGAAGCTCGGCGGCGCGCGGGAGCTCGACTTCGATCGCGAACAGGTCGAGCAGGCCTATGACCGCTGGGCACCGATCTACGACCTCGTGTTCGGCGGCGTGTTCGAGAAGGGCCGCAAGGCCGCGATATCAGCCACGAACAAGCTCGGCGGGCGCGTGCTCGAGGTCGGCGTCGGCACCGGCATCTCGCTGCCGCTCTATGCGCCGCATGTCCGCGTCTTCGGCACCGACATCTCCGAGGCGATGCTCGGCAAGGCGATGCGGCGCGTCGCCGACCAGCGGCTGAAGAACGTCGAGGGTCTCGCGGTGATGGACGCCGAGCAGCTCGACTTTCCCGACGATTCGTTCGACGTCGTTATGGCGCAATATGTCGTCACCGCGGTGCCGAACCCGGAGGTCGCGCTGGACGAGTTCGCGCGCGTGCTGCGCCCGGGCGGCGAACTGATCATCCTGACCCGCGTCAGCGCCGATGACGGCCTGCGCCGGGTGATCGAGCAGGCGCTGCAGCCGGTGGTGCGCCGGCTCGGTTTCCGTACCGCCGAGTTCGGCTGGTCGCGCTACCTGCGCTGGCTCGCCGGCGCCGAGCGCATGGAGCTGGTCGAGCGCCGCCTGATCCCGCCGCTCGGCCATTTCTCGCTGGTCCGCTTCCGCAAGCTGGAGCGTGCCGCCGCGGCCTGAAGCCGCGGCCGCCCTCTATCGCCCTGCGACGTTCTACGTCGTCCGAAACGTTTCGCTGCGTCCGATCGCATGACATCTTGATGATGTCATGCGATCTACACCGAATCCCTGTAAACGACCTGCAACTCATTCTTCGGAGCAACCATGATCAAGCATTTCCTGGAGCAGCTGCGGATCCAGCGCTGGGACGACCATCGCTACTATCATCACAGCCGTATCAACCAGAGCCTCCACTTCGTCAGCGCGCTCAGCTTCATGATCGCCTACGTGATGATGGTGTTCGACCCGCTGGTCTCGGCGCTGATCGGCTGGCTGGTGTCGATGACCTCGCGCCAGGCGGGCCACTTCTTCTTCGAGCCGAAGGGCTACGACCACGTCAACCAGGCGACCCACGAGCACAAGGAAGAGATCAAGGTCGGCTACAACCTGCAGCGCAAGGTCGTGCTGATGTCGATCTGGGCCGCGGCCCCGGTGGTGCTCTATCTGCAGCCGACCCTGTTCGGCCTGCTGCCGCCCTGGACCTCGGCGATGGAATTCGTGCGCGAGACCGCCAAGCTGTGGCTCGTGATCGGTATCGGCGGCCTGCTGTTCCGCACCATTCATTTGTTCTTCATCCGTGACGTCGAGACCGGGCTGGTCTGGATGACCAAGATCATCACCGACCCGTTCAACGATTTCATGCAGTACCGCGCGGCTCCGCTGGCGCTGCTGCGTGGCGAGCTGATCGACCCCGGCCTGCACCTGATGAACGAAGGCCTCGAAGAGCAGCACGCCTGAGCCGGCTTGAAGCCCAGAGTAAAGCGATGCCCGGGCCGGTCCCGGGCATCGGTGTTTGTGGGGGGCTGTGAGGTGAAATCGAGCGAGCTTGCAGCCATGCGGCACGTGCCACCTTCCCCTGGAGGGGGAGGGTCGACGCGTGCGAAGCGCGCGTCGGGGTGGGGTGATCTCTCCACTTGCTCACCCGCACCTCATGTGCGGACAGGCCGTCACCCCACCCCGGCGCGCATTTCGCTTCGCTCATGCGAGCCGACCCTCCCCCTTCAGGGGAGGGTGGTTGCGCCGTCAGCGCCCGAATGCGGCGCCGAGCATCTCTTTCAGAATCTGGCGCTTGATCGCCTTGTTGGTGAGCGTGCCGTCGTTCCACCACCAGCCGTCCTGCTTCATCTTCTCGGCCGCCGAGACGAAGCGCTTCGTCACCTCGGCAAAATCGGCGTCGGTGTAGTTCAGGCTGAAGATCAAGCGGCCGGTGCCGACCCAGCTCAGCGCCAGGCCCTCGGCACGCAGGTAGTATTGCAGCATCCAATTGTAGCGCGACGGCACGGTGTATTCGACCAGCCAGATCGAATGCATATTGGAGACGCGCACCGGCAGGTCGTGCTCGGCCAGCGCGGCGTTGAGCTGCGCGGCGCGGCCATTCCAGGTTTCATCCAGGCCGTCGTAGATGGCGCGGAGGTTCGGGCTGTCGAGCCGGCTCAGGAACTCGTCCATCGCCGCCATCACATAAGGATGCGAGTTGAAGGTGCCGCGGGCGAAGCAGATGTCGGCCGGGCGGTCGTCGCGGAAGCGGCGCATCAGCTCGCGCTTGCCGCAGACGACGCCGATCGGCAGGCCGCCGCCGAGGCTCTTGCCGTAGGTCACCATGTCGGCCTTGACGCCGAAATACTCCTGGGCGCCGCCCGGCGCGAGCCGGAAGCCGAGGAACACCTCGTCGAACAGCAGCACGATGCCGCGTTCCGTGCAGACCTCGCGCAGCTGCTTCAGCCAGGCGGTGTAGGCTTCGCGGTCGTAGCGACCCTTGCGCGAGGAATCGACCAGCGCCGAGTCGCCGGGCGCATTGCCGTTCGGATGCAGCGCCTGCAGCGGATTGACCAGCACGCAGGCGATGTCGCGCCGCGTGCGCAGGACGTGCAGCGTGCGCTCGGACATCTCGGCCAAGGTGTAGGTCTCGTGCGGCGCGATCGGGTTGCCGACGCCGGGCTGTACGTCGCCCCACCAGCCGTGATAGGCGCCGGCGAAGCGGACCAGATGCGTGCGGCCGGTGTGGTAGCGGGCGAGCCGCACCGCCTGCATCACCGCCTCGGTGCCGGACATGTGGAACGAGACCTCGTCCATGCCGGACAGCTCGGTCAGGCGCTTCACGTTGTCAGCGACGACCGGGTGATAGAGCCCGAGCACCGGGCCGAGCGCGCTCGCGCGCCGCTCGGCAGCCGCGATGCACTCCTTGTAGAAGTCATAGCCGAAGATGTTGACGCCGTAGGAGCCGGTGAGATCGTAGAACCGGTTGCCGTCGAGATCGGTCAGGGTCACGCCGGAGGAAGCCTGCATGAACGAGCCGGCGCCGAGCTGCTCCTTGACCAGACGGCTGTACTGGAACGGGACCCGGTAGCTCTGGGTGAACTGCAGGTCGGAGATGCGGCTTGCGGCTTCCGCCGTCAGCGCGCGGCTCTTGGCGAACTTCTCCTGGAACAGCGCGCCGAGCCGGAAGAAGCCGTCCTGGCGCTTCGTGGCGATCGCCCGCGGTGCGCCGTCGGACCGGAAGAAGTCGTCGATCTCGAACTCATAGCGCGGGATCAGCCTGGAGATCCGGCGCGACATCTTGGAATGGCCCGCCAGCGAGCGGTGCTTGGCGCGCGACAGTTCGATGCGGGCCTTGACCTTCGGGGCCATGGCGGCCGTCACGGCAGCGCCAACGGCGAGCGATACATAAGGAATCGAGTTTTCCATCATGTCCAAAAGCGCTAACCCCTCCTGCTGACAGATTCATGACAGTCAAAAGCCTGATCGCCTCCGTCACCCAACAGGAAGACCTCAACTTCCTGCTCACCAACCGCGTGCCGCGCGCCGCGCTGACCCGCTTCATGGGCTGGTTCTCCAAGATCGAGAACCCGCTCGTCCGGGACGCGTCGATCGCGCTGTGGAAGCTGTTCTCCGACCTCGATCTCTCCGAGGCCAAGGAGAGCCGCTTCAAGAGCCTGCACGCCTGCTTCACGCGCGAGCTGAAGCCCGGCCTGCGGCCGTTCGATCCCGATCCCGCCATCGTCACCAGCCCGTCCGACGGCATCATCGGCGCCCACGGCCTGATCCGCGACGGCGAGCTCTACCAGATCAAGGGCGCGCCCTATTCGCTGCGCGAGCTCGTCGCCGATCCGGCCGTGGTCGAGACCCATCGCAACGGCAGCTTCGTCACCTTGCGTCTGACCTCGAGCATGTATCACCGCTTCCACGCGCCGGCCGACATGACGATCGAGCATGTCAGCCTGATCCATGGCGACGTCTGGAACGTCAATCCGATCGCGCTGAAGCGGGTCGAGCGGCTGTTCTGCAAGAACGAGCGCGCGGTGATCCGCACGCATCTTACCTCCGGCGAGCCGTTCACGATCGTGCCGGTGGCGGCGATCCTGGTGGCGAGTATCCGCCTGCATGCGCTCGACCGCGTATTGAACGCGCAGACCGAGCGACCGCTCGCCTATGCCTGTAACAACAATGTGCGCAAGGGGGACGAGCTCGGCTGGTTCGAGCACGGCTCCACCATCATCCTGCTCGCGCCCGGCGACTTCACATTCTGCCCCGATGTGGCGGAAGGCGCCCGCATCCGGGCCGGACAGCCACTGTGGCGCAGGCGCGTCGCCGCCGGATGAATGTCAGGTCCACGCTTGCGGAATCTCGATTTCGGCGTTGCGCAGTCCTATATCGGAGCGTTCAACTGACGAATCAGACCGCGGGAGTTGCGGTCGTTGCGGCTCGGGAGAGGCGATGGCGAGAGCGCCGATCATGGCGGCAGGGGGCATCGTGCTGCGGCGGGAACAGCCGCCGCGCATCGCGGTCGTGCGCCTGCGCAAGCGCGACGAATGGGTGCTGCCGAAGGGCAAGCTCGACGACGGCGAGACGCCGCGCGACGCCGCCAGGCGCGAGGTGCTGGAGGAGACCGGCCACAAGGTCACCGTGCATGAATTCCTCGGCACCCTGGTCTACGATACCGGCACGCGTGCCAAGGTCGTGCACTACTGGCGCATGGAAGCGGCCGACGAGCCGTCGCAGCCGCTGATGGACGATGTCCGCGCCGTCGACTGGCTGCCGCTCGATGCGGCGGTGGGGCGGCTGTCGCGCGATCATGAGAAGACGTTCCTGGAGACCGTCGGGCCGTACGCGCTCGCAGGCCTGATCCGCAAGACCAAGGCGAAGTCCGCGCCCGAGGTGGTGGCGAAGACCGCCGCTGACAAGAAGCCGGTCGAGAAGGTCGCAGCGGAGACGGCGGCGGTCGCGGCAAAGCCTGCAACCGCCAGGAAGCGCCGCAGCCGGGTCGTGGAGCCCGCCCCAGCGCCGGCTCCGGAGATCGCCGACTTCGCGATCGCAGTGCCGGGCGAGCAGCCCGCCGAAGCCGTGCTTGCGGCTGCGGCGCCCGACCTCGGTCAATCCGAACCGACTGCTTCGGATCCGGCAGCAGTGCCGGCGGAGGCCCACCCGGTCCCGATGGCGGCCGAACCCGCTGCAAGCGCGCGTGAGCCGGCGGACCTCGAGCGTATCGAGGCCGTGGCCGCAGCGATCAAGTCGCTCGTGCCGAGCAAGGCCGCGCCGGATGCCGAAAGCAGCCCGAGTAAGGACAGGCCGTCGGACGTGCCGAATGCCGGCGCAGAAGCCGCCGCGCCGCGCGAAGACGTGGCCGCCGCGGATGCGGAGGCGCTGGATGGTGCGCCACGCCGCAGCCTGGCCCAGAAGATGCGGGCGTGGCTCGGCCGCGCCGCCTGAGTCTGGTTGACGAAACGATTGATCGGCAAGCGGTTCTGCCGTGCACATTCTGCGCGTGCCGGCTGAGCAATTCCTGCTGTCCGCTGCTCGAAGATTGCCAAGAACCATTCGCGCCATCGCGGGTTGATGCGGGTCCGTCAACGGAGACCCCGCATGAGCCCGTCGCCACCGCGCCAGAGCGCCGCGTCCACCGCAAAGCCTGCCCCTCTGTCCGTCACGCTTCAGATCAATGGCCAGTCGCACACGCTGTCGGTGGCACCCTGGACCACGCTGCTCGATCTCCTGCGCAATCATCTCGACCTCACCGGCACCAAGAAGGGCTGCGATCACGGCCAATGCGGCGCTTGCACCGTGCTGATCGACGGCCGCCGCGTGCTCTCCTGCCTGACGCTCGCGGTCATGAAAGACGGCGCCGAGATCACGACCATCGAGGGACTCGCCAAGGGTGATGAGCTGCACCCGCTGCAGCAGGCCTTCATCGATCACGATGCCTTCCAATGCGGCTATTGCACGCCGGGCCAGATCTGCTCGGCCGCCGGCCTGATCGCCGAGGGCAGGGCGAAGACGAAGGACGAGATCCGCGAGCTGATGAGCGGCAACATCTGTCGTTGCGGCGCCTATCCGAACATCGTCGGCGCCATCGAGCAGGCGATGGGAGGCAGCCGATGAACAATTTCGACTACGCGCGCGCCAGCGATGTCGCCGAGGCCGTCAGGCTGAAGGCGGCGACGCCGGAGGCCAAGTTCATCGCCGGCGGCACCAACCTGATCGACCTGATGAAGTATCACGTCGAGCAGCCGCGTCAGCTGATCGACATCAGCCACCTGCCGCTGACGAATGTGGAGGAGACGAGCGCCGGCGGCGTCAGGATCGGCGCGCTGGTCCCGAACAACACGCTCGCCTATCACCCCCTCATCGAGAGCCGCTATCCGCTGCTGGCGAGCGCGATCCTCGCCGGCGCCTCGGCGCAGCTGCGCAACATGGCCTCGACCGGCGGCAATCTGCTGCAGCGGACGCGCTGCGCCTACTTCTACGACGTCGCCACGCCCTGCAACAAGCGCACGCCCGGCGCCGGCTGCTCGGCGGTCGACGGTCTCAACCGCGGCCATGCCATCCTCGGCGCCAGCGCCGATTGCATCGCGACCCACCCCTCCGACATGTGCGTGGCGCTCGCCGCGCTCGACGCCAAGGTGCTGGTCGCGGGCTCCTCGGGCGAGCGCGTCATCGCCCTTGCGGACTTCCATCGGCTGCCCGGCGACCGGCCGGATCTCGACAACACGCTGCGCGTCGACGAGATCATCACCGCGATCGAGCTGCCCCCGCAGGGCTTCGCCGCGAATCACAACTATCTGAAGATCCGCGATCGCCTGTCCTACGCATTCGCGCTGGTCTCGGTCGCCGCTGCGCTCGAGCTCGACGGCGGCCGCATCGGCGAGGCGCGCCTGGCGCTCGGCGGCGTCGCCCACAAGCCGTGGCGCAATGAGGCCGCCGAAGCCGCGCTGCGCGGGCAGGCGCCGGATCCCCAGGCGTTCGGCCGCGCTGCGAAGATCCTGCTGAGCGATGCGAAAGCCGCCACGCACAACGCCTTCAAGATCCCGCTGGCGCGCCGCGCCATCGTGCGCACCCTGACCCAGGCCGCGAACGCAACGCCCCAGATTCAAGCCATCAAGACCATCCGGTGATGTCATGACAGCTCGCATCGGCACAGCCACCTCCCGCATCGACGGCCGCGCCAAGGTCACCGGTGTCGCCAAATATGCCGCCGAGTTCACCGCGCCAGATCTCGCCTTCGGCGTCGTGGTCAATTCCACCATTTCGAAGGGGCGGATCGTGCGCATCGATACCAGCCGCGCCCTGGCTGTCGACGGCGTCCTCGACGTGCTGACCCACGCCAACCGGGTCAGGATGGCGGACAAGGATGACGCCTATCGCGACGAGGTCGCGCCGGAGGACGGCTCGCCCTATCGTCCGCTCTATGACGACCGGGTGCATTTCAACTACCAGCCGGTGGCGCTGGTCGTCGCCGAGGACGAGGACACTGCGCGTTTCGCGGCGACGCTGGTCGCGGTAGAGTATCTGGCCGAGAGCTTCGCGACCGACCTGCATGCGCGGCGCGAGCAGGCTTTCAAGGTCGACAAGCCGCTCAAGCCGCGCGGCGACGCGACAAAGGCGCTTGCCGGCGCAGCCGTGCGTCACGATGCCGACTATGGCGTCCCGATCGAATATCACAACCCGATGGAGCTCTACGCGTCGACGGTGCTCTGGCGCGAGGGCGGCAAGCTCGTGGTCTACGACAAGACCCAGGGCGTGCAGAATGTGCAGCGCTACGTCTGCAGCGTGTTCCAGCTGAAGGAGGACGACGTCCAGGTGATGTCGCCGTTCGTCGGCGGCGCGTTCGGCTCCGGGCTGCGGCCGCAATACCAGGTGGTGCTCGCCGCCATGGCCGCGCTGAAGCTGAAGCGCGCGGTGCGCGTCGTGCTCAGCCGCGCCCAGATGTATGGCCTGTGCTATCGCCCTGCGACGATCGAGCGGCTGGCGCTCGGCGCCCGTGAGGACGGTACGCTGGCGGCGCTGACGCACGAGGCCGTTGCGATGACCTCGCAGCACGAGGCGTTCTCGCGCAACGACATCGGCTGGGGCGATGTGCTCTACACCTCCGCCACTTCGCGCGCGACGCACCGCCTCGCCAAGCTCGACGTGCCGACGCCCGGCGACATGCGCGCGCCCGGCGCCGCCAGTGGCATCTACGGGCTGGAATGCGCGATGGACGAGCTCGCCGTCGCGCTGAAGATGGATCCTCTCGAATTGCGCCTGCGCTGCTATTCCGATCGGGATCAGGACAAGGATCTGCCGTTCTCCAGCAAGCGGCTGAAGGAGTGCTATCAGCAGGGCGCCGAGGCGTTCGGCTGGTCGAAGCGCAATCCCGAGCCGCGGTCGATGCGTGATGGCCGAGAACTCGTTGGCTGGGGCATGGCGAGCGGCGCCTGGGAGGCACTGCAGATGCCGTTCGCGACGCGGATCATGATGACGGCGAATGGACATGTCGAGGTGGCGAGCGCGACCTCCGATATCGGCACCGGCACCTACACGATCATGGCGCAGGTCGCCGCCGACATGCTCGGCGTGCCGCTCGACAGCATCAATGTGAAGCTGGGCGACTCCACGCTGCCCAAGGCGCCGGTAGAGGGAGGTTCGTGGACCGCAGCCTCGATCTCGCATGCGATCGTCAACGCCGCCGATGATATCCGGGCGGAGCTGTTGAAGATCGCGCACACCATCCCGGGCTCGCCGTTGCAGGGGCTCACCGCCGACGAAGTGACGCTCGCCGATGGCGCCATCGTCGCCATCTCCGATCGCAGCCGGTCGTTGGCGATGTCGGACGTGATGCGTCACGGTGGCAAGGACCGCATCGAGAAGGAGCGCGGCTCGGATTTCGAGGACGACGACAAGCACGCCCACAACGCCCACTCGGCGGTTTTCGCCGAAGTGAAGGTCGACGAGGAGCTCGGCGTCATCAGAGTGACGCGCATCGTCAATGCCGTCGCCGCCGGGCGCATCCTCAACACCAAGACGGCTTCGAGCCAGATCATGGGCGGGGTCGTCATGGGCATCGGCATGGCGTTGCACGAAGAAGCCCAGATCGACCAGCGGTTCGGGCGCATCATGAACGCCAACATCGCCGAATATCACATGCCGGTGAATGCCGACGTTCACGATATCAAGGTGATCTTCGTCGACGAGGAGGATCGCATCATCAACAAGATGGGCATCAAGGGCGTCGGCGAGATCGGCATCGTCGGCGTCGCCGCGGCGATCGCCAACGCGGTCTATCACGCCACCGGAAGGCGCATACGGGATTTGCCGATCACGCTGGACAAGCTGGTGGGGTGAACCGTCTTCTCTCGGCCATAATGGCGCCGGAGCGAGCCGCGCTCGCCACACCGTCTCCCTTGTTGGTGCCGTTTCGAAACATCTCTCCATTCTTCCGCCCCACGCCGTCCGAAATCTCGGAGAAGGATGCGCCGCCCGCGAGAGGGCGATCATCGTGGGCGTGAGGCGGGAGAAGCATGGTCGAGATCGACGTCGCGGCTTTCGTGAGATCCTGTACCCCCGCCACCATCCGCCTGATGATGCTGTGCGCGGCGCTCGGCCTGTCGGGCTGCGCCACGGCGCAGATGACGCAGAGCGGCGCGCTCGCATCCTATCAGTCGCTGGCGGAATCGAACGGCCTGCTCGCCAAGTCGCAGCTCAACGTCGACAAGGACAATGTGCTCGCGGCCCAGACCGTGCGTATCATGCCGACATCCTTCTCGGGCCAGGCCGGCGCGGTGCTGACGGACCAGCAGCGGCAGCTCGTCGCCAATGCCGTCGACCGCGCGCTGTGTCTCAACCTGAGCGAACGCTTCACGGTCGTGGCGCCCAATCAGAGGGCCGATCTGACGACGCGCACCTTCATCACCCAGGCGACGCCGACCGATCCGGTCGCCGCCGGTGCGTCGAAGGTCGTGTCGGCCGTGCCGGGCGCGCTCGGCGTTCCCGTTCCGGTGCCGCGGCTGCCGATCGGGCTCGGCAGTCTCACGATCGAGGCTGAGGCACTCGACCGCAAGGGCCGGCAGCAGGCCGCAATGGTATGGGCGCGCGGCGCCAATTCGTTCACCAACTCGCCGGTGCTGTCGCAGGCCGGCGATGCCTATGATTTGGCAGGTTCGTTCAGCGCCGATTTCGGCCAGATGCTGGTGACCGGCGAGACCCCGTTCGGAAAGGTGCCGAAGCTGCCGTCGATCGAACGGATCGGCGCGGCGCTCGGCGGCAAGCCGAAGAACGCGGCGTGCGAGGCGTTCGGCAGGGATCCCGGGGTCATCGGCATGGTCGCCAACCGTCTGGGCGCACCGCCGGAATGGGTCGACAAGGGCGCTGTGCCAAGGGACGCACAGGCGAGCACGCAGATCGCGAAGCAGTAGCGGTCATCTGCATCCGCATGCCGCCGTGGGAATGCGAGACGCGGCCGCGTCGGAAAGCATAAGCGCGCAGCTGGTGCTGGCACACCTCGGATCGGGGCGGCGGCCGGTGTGCGCTACTCCGCCGCCTCGCTCTTGCCCTCGATCAGCAGCACGTCGAGGCTCTCGATCTCCTGCATCGCGCGGCCGGCGATGCCCTGCAGGTCGCCATACAGGCCCGCCGTCGAATCCAGCACGCTGCGCAGTTGCTCCTCGCGCTTGGCCCACAGCCGCATCATGGTCTTGCGCTCGCGGTCGAGATCCGACTGCATCTCGGTGAAGCGCTCGACGATGGCGTCGATGCGGTGGCGGAAGCGGGGCCCCGTGAGATAGGCGTAGACCATCTCCATCTTGGTCTGCTGGCCCTCCTGCGCGAGCTTACTGCAGGCGACGTCGATCAGCGACTGCCGCAGTGCCAGCGACAGTGGCAGCGCGAAGCGCGGCTCGGCGACCCAGACGCCGTCGATCAGGTCGAAGCCGTCGACCCCCTTGGGCAGCGCGCTCGAGACGATCAGCGCGATGTCGGCCTTGGCGGCGCGCAGGTCGTCGCGCAGCTTCACCAGCCAGCCATCGCTCCAGTTCTTGGTGCGCTTGGATTCCCACAGAATCGCGCCGCAGGCCTGGCCACCGGGGCCGACCACGCGATGGATCACGTCGCCGCCGAACTCGCCCTTCGGAACCGGCTCGACCAGGTCGCGGGGAAAGCGCGCGCGCAGTTGTGACTCCAGCTCGATCTCCAGTGCCTCGCCCTGCAGCTGCTGCGAGCCCTGCTCGGCCTTGCGGCGAAGCTCCTCGATCTGGCGCTGCATGCCTGCGATCTGGGTCTCCTTCTCGGCGACCTTGGCCTTCAGAGACTCCTCCGCCTCGAGCCGCGCCTTGTCGCGCACCGCGACGAGATTTTCCTGCACCTTGGTCTCGATGGTGAGATCGAGCTCGCGGCGGGCCTCGTCGAGCTCACGCTGCTTGCGCATCATCTCCGCCTGCGCCTTCTGCGCATCCGCCAGCTTGGCGTCCTTGCTGACGATGGCCTCGTGCAGCTCGGCGAGCTGGCGATCGCGGTTGCCCATCTCGTCGGCCACCGCCTGTCGTGCCTTCTCGGCCTCGGCCTGCGCGATCGCAGCGCGTTCGGCCTTCAGCTTGGTGGCGACCTGCTGGTCGATCGCAGCCTTGGCCTGTGCGATCTGCTCCTGCGCGGCCTTGAGCTGCGCCTCGCGGCGGCCGAAATCGGCTTCTTTCGCCTGGAGCTGCCTCTCGAACTGCCGGCGCGTCTCCGCGATCAGGGGCGCTGCGAGCTGCTCGGTCAGCTTGATCTCGGTGCGGCAGGAGGGGCAGACGATCTGAGGATCGGTCATGATTCGCTTCCTTCCATGAAAGCCGAATCTAACCGGCCGCCGCGTGGCGTTTAACCCACGCGAACGGCTTATCCCACGCAATTATCCGCGATTCACGCCCCGTGCGGCGTGGCCTCGGACGTCGCCGTCGTGTCCGGCGCCTTGATGCGGAACCAGGCGACGTAGAGCGCCGGCAGGAACAGCAAGGTCAGCACCGTGCCGACGATGATGCCGCCCATCATCGCATAGGCCATCGGACCCCAGAACACTTCGCGCGCGATCGGGATCAGCGCCAGCGAGGCCGCGGCCGCCGTCAGCATGATCGGCCGCATGCGGTGCTCGGTCGCCTCCATCACGGCCTCCCACGGCGGCCGTCCTTCTTCGCGCAGATGCTCGATCTGCACGATCAGGATCACCGAGTTTCTGATCAGGATGCCGATCAGCGCGAGCACGCCGAGGATGGCGACGAAGCCCAGCGGCGCGCCGCTCGGCAGCAGTGCTGCGACGACGCCGATCAAGGCCAGCGGGGCCACCGCGAACACCAGGAACAGCCGCTGGAAGCTCTGCAGTTGCAGCATCAGGATGGTGGCCATGGTGAACAGCATGATCGGGACGACCGCGATGATCGGCGCCTGGCTCTTGGCGCTCTCCTCGACGCTGCCGCCGGTGACGACCTTGTAGCCGGCCGGAAGCTTGGCGTCGAAGGCCGTGATCGCCGGCTTGAGCTGATCGACCACCGTGTTCGGCTGCACCTGATCGATCACGCTGGCCTTCAAGGTCAGCGTCGGCTGGCGCGAGCGGCGCCAGATCTCCGGCTGCTCGATCTGGTAGCGCAGGGTCGCGAGCGCCGCGAGCGGGATCGACTGGCCGTTGGATCCGGAGAGCTGCAGGTCGCGCAAGGTCTCCAGCGACTGCCGTTCCTTGGCCTGGGCGCGGCCGCGTACGTCGATCAGATAGATGTCGTCGCGCACCTGGGTGATCGAGGTGCCGTCGAGCACGCTGTTCAGCGCATTCGCGATGTCCTCCGAGGTGACGCCGAGCTGGCGCGCCTTGTCCTGCAGCACGTCGACCTTCACGACGCGCGCCGGCTCCATCCAGTCGAAGATGACCGCCCCGAGATGGCTGTTGCCGCGCAGGACGCCGGCCAATTCCTGCGCGATCTCGCGCACCTTGGCGACATCGGGCCCGCTGACGCGATACTGCACCGGGCGGCCGACCGGCGGGCCGATGTCGAGCAGATGCACATAGGCGTCGGTGCCGGGGAACGTCTTGGTCAGATAGGCCTGCAGTTTGGCGCGGGCGCGGTCGCGCGCCTCGAGGCTCCTGGTGACGATGATGATCTGGCCGAACGACACGTCGGCCGGCTGCACGTCGAACGACAGCACGAAGCGCTGGGCGCCGGAGCCGACATAGGTCGACCAATGGTCGATGTCGGGATTGCCCTTCAGCGCCTCCTGCTCGAACTGCGCCATCTGCGCGTTGGTCTCGGCGATCGAGGAGTTCTGCGGCAGGTTGAAGTCGATCACCAACTCGGTACGGTCGGAGGAGGGGAAGAACTGCTGCTGCACGAAGCGCATGCCGAACACCGACAGCCCGAAGATCAGGACCGTGGCGACGATCGTGGTCCAGCGGTTCCGCATGCAGGCATTGAGCATGGCGCGGAAGATCCGCGTCAGCCGGCCGCCCTCGGCATGGTGACTCGGCAAGGTCGCGGGCAGGATGGTGACGCCGAGCAGCGGCGCGAACAGCACGGCGACGATCCAGGACACGACCAGCGACACCGCGATCACGACGAACAGCGTGAAGGTGAACTCGCCGGCGGCGCTGTTGTTGAGGCCAATCGGAATGAAGCCCGCGACCGTCACCAGCGTTCCCGTCAGCATCGGGAAGGCGGTGGAGGTGTAGACGTAGGTTGCGGCCTTGCGCAAGGAGTCGCCGACCTCGAGCCGCGCCACCATCATCTCGACCGCGATCATGGCGTCGTCGACCAAGAGGCCGAGCGCGATGATCAGCGCGCCCAGCGAGATGCGCTGCAGCGAGATGCCGGTGTAGGCCATGAACAGGAAGGTGATGGCGAGCACCAGCGGGATCGAGATCGCGACCACGAGGCCGGCGCGGACGCCGAGGCTGACGAAGCTGATCGCGAGCACGATGATCACGGCCTCATAGAGCGCCTTGGTGAAGCCGCCGACGGCTTCCTCGACGATCTTGGGCTGGTCCGAGACGAGATGCACGCCGACGCCGACCGGCAGGTCGGCGATGACCTTGGTCATCTCCTCCTTCAGCGCCTCGCCGAAATCGAGCAGATTGGCGCCGGCCTTCATGCCGATGGCAAGCCCGATCGCCGGCTGGCCGTTGAAGCGGAACAGCGACGTCGGCGGGTCCTCATAGCCGCGGGTGATGGTGGCGACGTCGGTGAGCGGGAAGAAGCGGTCGTTGATGCGCAGGTTGATCGCCTTGAGGCTCTCCTCGGAGGTGAACTGGCCGGAGACGCGTACGGCGACGCGCTCGGGGCCGGCCTGCAGCACGCCGGACGGCGACACCGCATTCTGCGCCTGGAGCGCCGTCAGGATGGTGCGCTGGTCGATGCCGAGCGCGGCCACCTTGCGCGGCGAGAATTCGAGATAGATCACCTCGTTCTGCGCGCCGACGATGTCGACGCGGCCGACATTGGGCACGGTCAGCACCTTGGCGCGAACCTCCTCGACGCGGTCGCGCAGCTGGCGCTGGCTGAGGCCGTCGCTGGTGAAGGCGTAGATGTTGCCGAACACGTCACCGAAGCGGTCGTTGAATCCCGGCCCGACGACGCCGGACGGGAAGTCGCCCCTGATGTCGTTGATCAGGTTGCGCACCTGCAGCCAGGTCGGGACGACGTCGCGTGCCTTGGTGGTGTCGCGCAGATTGACGAACACGGTGGTCTGGCCGGGCACCGTCAGGCTCTTGGTGTAGTCGAGCGCCGGCAGCTCCTCCAGCTTCTTCTCGATGCGGTCGGTGACCTGGCGCGTCATCTCCTCGGCGGAGGCGCCGGGCCATTTGGCCTGGATCAGCATCGTCTTGATCGTGAAGGACGGATCCTCCTCGCGGCCGAGATGCACGTAGGAGAAGAGGCCCGCAGCCATGAAAGCGATCATGAAATACCAGACGAGCGAGCGGTGCTCGAGCGCCCAGTCGGAGAGGTTGAAGGACTTCACGGCTGAGATTCCTGATCGATGCGGACGGACTGGCCATCCTTGAGACTGTGCACGCCGGCGGTGACGACGCGCTGCCCGGCTTCGAGGCCGCCGGTGACGCGGACGCTGCCGTCCTCGTTGCGGGCGATCGTGATTTCCTGTCGCTTCACCGTCTTGCTGGTAGCGTCGACCAGCCAGACGAAGCTCTTGTCGTTCTGCTCGAGCACAGCCGAGCGCGGCAGCCGGATGACGGTCTTCTGCTCGATATCGAGCGAGGCGGTCACCGTGGTGCCGAGCCGCATGATCTCGGGCGGATTGTCGAGCGTGATGCGGATGCGGCGCGTGCGCGTGGTGGCGTCGGCGCGCGGCGCGATCTCGCGCACCTTGCCGGCGGCGCTGACGCTGGGATCCACCTGTAGCCGCACGGTGAACGGCGTGCCGGCCTGCAAGGCCCCGGCAATGTCGTCGCCGACATCGATCACGGCCTCGCGGATGTCGGGCCGCGCCACCGTGACGACGCTCTGTCCCGGCGAGACGACCTGGCCGACCTCCGCGCCGACCGCGGTGACGATGCCGGCGAAATCCGCCTTGAGCTGGGCGTAGCCGAGCTGCTCACGCGCCTTGGCGAGATTGGACTGCGCCTTGACGACGGAGGCCTGGGCGGCCGCGCGCGACTGCTCGGCGCTCTCCAAGGTCGCCTTGGTGGTGGCGTCGGTTTCCAGCAGGGTGCGCTGCCGGCCCTCGGTGCCGGTCGCATTGGTCAGTTGCGCCTGGCTGCGCGAGACCTCGGCGGCCGAGGCACGCACGGCGAGCTCGAGCGCGGCCGGATCGATCGCCGCGACGACCTGGTCCTGCTTGACCATGTCGCCGACATAGACGGGCCGGGCGATCAGCCGTCCGAGCACGCGGAAACTGAGATCGGCCTTGTAGCGCGGCTCGATCGTGCCGGTGACGGCCGAGCCGTTGGCCGCCTGCGGCTCGATCTTCATCGACAGCACCGGCCGGACCGGCTCGGGAGCGGCGGCCTTTTCGTTGCAGCCGGCGAGCAGAGCGAGCGCGCCGAGCGGAAGAACACAACGCATGGGCGTCATCACGACCGCTTCTCCTCGTTGAATGCGATCTGTTGGCCGACGCTGAGCAGCTTGCCGCCATCGGTCACGACGCGGTCACCCGGTTGCAGCCCGGCCGACACCACGATCGCGCCGGTCTCGTAGTCCTCGATCGTGATCGGCTTCAGCGACACGGTCTTGTCGGCGGCATCGACCAGCCACACCGCCGGCGTCTTGCCGGCCGCGGTGAGCGCGCTCCAGGGCAGCACAATGCGTTGCTCCGGCTTGATGAAGCCGGTGACGCTGACAGCGCTGCCGAGGATCATCTCGGGCGGCGGATTTTCGATTGCCATCTTGACACGGACGGTCCCGGATTTGGGATCGATGGTCGGCGAGACTTCGCGCACTTGACCCTTGGCCGTCACTGAGGGATCCGAGAGCAGCGCAATCGCGGCCTTGGTGCCGTCGAACTTCAACGACAGCGCCGCCTCGTAGACGTCGACCACGGCATCGCGATCGCCGTCACGCGCGAGCGTGAACACGGACTGCGCCGCCTGCGCCACTTGGCCGACCTCGATATTGCGCGCGGTGATCGTGCCGTCGGCGTCGGCGCGCAACTCGGTGAAGGTCAGCGCGTCCTTGGCGGTGTCGCGCTGGGCCTTGGCGGATTCCAGCGAGCCTTCCGCCGTCCGCAGCGTCTCCTGGGCCTGGTCGAAGGTCGCGCGCGTCGTGAAGCCGCTGGAGAGCAGCGTCTGCTGCCGATTGAAGTTGGAGGTCGCGACCTTCACCTGCGACTCCGCGGCGGTCACGGCGGCCTCGGCGGAATCCAGGTCGGCCTGCTGCTCGGCCGGATCGATCCTGGCGAGCAACTGTCCGGCCTTGACGTGCGCGCCGACCTCGACGAGCCGCTCCGTGACGCGGCCGCTGACCCTGAACGACAGGTCGGCGAGCACGCGCGCCTGGACGTCGCCGGTCAGCGTGATCGATTGCCGGCGCTCCGACAGCTTGACCACCTCGGTTCGCACCAGCCGGGACGGCGGTGCGGTTGCGGCCGTTTTCTGCTCGCAGCCGGCCAGCAGCAGGCCGACGGCAGCACAGCCGGCCGCGGTCAGCAGGCGTGAGCCCGGCGCCCGAAGGAAGGGGAATCCTGTGAATGGAGACATGGTCGTATCTTCGGCCCGGTTGGGTGGTGGCGATCATTCCCGTCCTGCCGCGCAAGCACGCAAGGACCGGAAAGCGCCTGTTGGTCGTCAGCAGCGCGCAGAACCCGCGCAGCCGCCCGCCGTTGCAGGCAAGGTTCACGCGAAAGTTGAACACCATCCTCTTGACAGTGCGTGAATTAGACAATCAAATCTAGAATAATTCGTCTAGTAACATTCTCGTGGCGGTTTCGAATTCCCCCTGTGCGGGTTGCCGGGCGCTCCCGTTGGGACATCGGCCATCGCTGCCGCCGCGGTGAGCCAAGGCATGACGCGAACGTGCGACGCAAAGCTGCGACTGACCTGAATGACCCCGCGCGCACGACATCACGTGCGCCGCGCCAGGCGCGGGGCCGTGAGCGGCGCGAGCAGCTGCTCGACGCCGCAGCCGCCATCATCGCCGAGTCCGGGATTGGTGCCGTCAGCATGCATGCCGCGGCCCAGCGCGCCGGCGCCTCGATTGGCTCGGTCTATCATTTCTTCCGTGACAAGGATCAGATGCTGGATGCGCTCGCCGAACGTCACGATGCCGAGCTGCAGCCGGCATTCGATCGCGTGCTGCAGCGGAGCGATGCGGAATGGGCAGCGTTGGCGCCCGCCGAGGTCATCGAGCAACTGATCGGCTGGGCGATCCGCTACTTCGTCCGCAATCCCGATGCGCTGGCGACGCTCGATCTGCACGACCAGACCGTGCATGCCGAGTTCAGGGCCGTCATCGACCGCGTCATGCGCGCCAGGCTTGGCGACGAACTGGGCAAACAGGCGGCCACTACGCTCGATGCCGTCGTGCTCGGCACCCTGCTGTTCACGCGCGAGCAGGATCCGCGCAGTCGCGACATCGTGGTCGCCGCGTTGCCGGAGATGATGGCTACCTATCTGAACGCTCTCGAGGCGAAGCGGAAGCGGACGAAGGCATGAGGTACAGGCGGCGTATCGATGCGATCAGGGCAGCTATTTGAACGGCCACGCGCTGCTCTTCCGATGCATCGCCACTGTGCGCGGCGTCGCCGTGTCCGCGATCGGCTGGGCCGGAAGGACGATCTGGTCGTCGACGTTCCAACGATCGAGCTCGTAGCGCCATTTGCCATTCTCCGATGTGCGATAATCGCAGTCCTTCAGCGCGCGATCGCGAGACGGTGGATCGATGACCGTAGACGTCGTTCGGCGCTGGCGACGATGCTGACGATCAGGCGGAACGACGAGGCCGGCGCGGACGTACGCATCCCGCTCATCGCACGGGGCCCGCCGGCGACGGCGTGTCGACATGATCCATCGTCGTCATCGACACCGGCTGCGGCTCGTCGATGAGAGCGGAGCGATCGCGACGACGTGCCAGACGCCGCTCGCTGCTCCGGTCGCGCCTGATGGCGATCCCTTCGACCAGCCGGGCCACGACGCCGACCACGGCAAAGCTCAAGAGCAGCGAGATGCACAGCAGCCCCAGATAGAGCTTCAGCACCGAGCTTGCGAAGCAGGCAAGCGCGATGAGCGCGACAATGGCCAGCCGGCCTTTGACGGAGATCGACATGATGGGGCGTTTCGCTGGTAGCTGATTGTGGGCGCCACTCTAACGCCATGTTTTCTGCCGCCAAGCCGCGTCCCAATGGGTGGTAAATTTTGCCGCAAGGTCATGACGACAATCGGATGTGCTCCAGCTCAATCGTCGTCGCACGCGTCGCAGTTCAACTCCGCGTTGCGAAGATCCGGTTGTCCTTGTGCCGGCTTCTCGCATTCGTCGTGGGGAACCGAAGCGAGCATCCATCGTCGCCGGGGTCCGGTCTTCCCTGCGCCCTCTCGTTACGATGAGGGCCGAGATATCGCACGATCCGGGCGCATCGCGTCGCGGCAACGCGAAGCCGCGTCATCTCTCCGAGTAACGGATCAAATGCGTTTCTGCGCATCAGTACCCGACGAGACCGGCTGTTTGAGATGGCCAGCAAGACGATCGGCAGACGTGCTGCTACTGCGCGCTGGCCCACGCCGCAAGCACGGCGCGCTCCTCGCCGGTGATCTCGGTGATGTTGCCGGGCGGCATCGCGTTGGACCAGGCGGCGTTGCGCGCGATCAGCCGCGCATTGCGCTGGATGTGCTCGGCGGTGTCGAGCCGCACGCCCCGGGGCGCGCTGACGATGCCGTCCCACACCGGCTCGGCGGCATGGCACATGCTGCAGCGGGAGGTCACGATCTCCTCGACCTGCGCGAAACTCGGCTGTGCCGTTGCGGCGACCTTGGCGTCGCGTGGGCCGGCCGCGGACAGCAGCAGGATGCCGATCATGCCGGCGGCGGCCACGCCCCACACCCACCATGGCGACGGGTTGCCCTTGTGACGCTCGTTGAAGAAATGCCGGATGACGGGTCCGAGCGCGAGCACGATGGCGACGATCACCCAATTGTAGCGGGTGCCGAACAAGAGCGGATAGTGATTGCTGATCATCAGCACCACCACCGGCAGGGTCAGATAGTTGTTGTGGACCGAGCGCTCCTTGCCGGCCTTGCCAAGCTTGGGATCCGGCGCCTCGCCGGCGAGCAGCGCGGCGACGATCTTCTTCTGGTTGGGGATGATCACCGCGAACACGTTGGCTACCATGATGGTGCCGATGATGGCGCCGATCTGGTTGAAGGCGCCGCGGCCGCTCAGCACGTGGGTGAAGGCGTAGGTGAGCGCGACGAGGAAGATGTAGCCGCCGATCGCGAATGGCAGTTCGTGCCGGGCAAGGCCGCTGCGGCAGGCGGCCTCGTAGAGCAGCCACGCCAGCGCCAGCGAGCCGAAGCTGAACAGGCCGGCCTGAAGGGGCGTGAGATCGAGGATCGACTTGTCCACCAGGAACAGGTCGGCGTTGAGATAGTACACCACGATCATCAGCACGAAGCCGGACAGCCAGGTGGTGTAGGCCTCCCATTTGAACCAGGTCAGCTCGCTCGGCATCTGCGCCGGGGCCACCAGATATTTGACGATGTGGTAGAAGCCGCCGCCATGCACCTGCCAGGCCTCGCCCATCACGCCGGTCGGCAGGCCCTCGCGCGGCCTCAGGCCGAGGTCGAGCGCAATGAAGTAGAACGAGCTGCCGATCCAGGCGACGGCGGCGATCACGTGCAGCCAGCGGAAGATCAGGCTCAGCCATTCCGATATGATCGAAGCCCACATCGTGCGCTCATCTCCTTCGACAGGGCAAGTCCAGAGCCGAGTGCCTGCGTCTCATCTGTGGCATCGATCGCATCTGATTTCCAGCGCGTCGCTGTGGCAGTCAGTGCACAACAGATTAGCTGTCATGCGCGCGTGATGCGGTGGACTCCGGTGGCGCGATTGCGTTCAATGTGGCGGTCTGACAAGCGGGACGGGCGGAATGACGAGACTGGTTCTGATCATGCTGGTGCTGGGACAGTTCGCTAGTGTGCCTCTGGCGGCGGCGCAGACCGCACCCAAGCAGAGCACGGCCAAGCGCGCCGATGCCTGCGCGCCGATCGGACGAACCGAGGACGGCAAGCTGGTCTATGCGATGAAATGCGAGAGCATCCCCAAGCCGGTCGCTCCCGCCGCCCCGCCACAGGCGGCCGCCCAGCCGTCGGAGCCGGCTGCGGAACCGGAGCCCGAGACCCGGCGGAGCGGCGTGTTCGGTTGGTCGTACGATCGCCGACCCAAGCCATAGCGCAGCCGTTTCCCCAGACCGGCTCATTCGCCGAATTTCTCCTGCAACTGCGGAAGCAGCCGGTCCGGCTTGAATGGCACGACCGCGAAGCGGATGCCGGTCGCAGCGCGCAGCGCGTTGCCGAGCGCGGCGGCGACCGGATTATAGGGGCTCTCGCTCATCGACTTCGCCCCCAATGGGCCGATCGTGTCGTGGGTGTCGGCAAACAGCACCTCGGTGCGCGGCACGTCGGCATAGGACGGCAGGTGATAGTCGCGGAAGCGCGGATTGATCACGCGGCCCATGTCGTCGATCACGATCTCCTCGTACAGCGCGGCACCGAGCGCTTGGGCCACGCCGCCCTCGACCTGGCCCCGGCACTGCATCGGATTGGCGACCCGGCCGGCATCCGCGGCCTGCACGCTCTTGAGGATCCTGATCTCGCCGGTCCCCTTGTTCACAGCGACGCGAAAGCCCTGGACGTTGAACGCGACCGAGCGCGGCGTGCCCTGCGAACTGCCGCTCGCGGTGAGCGGCGATCCGCTGGCGTTCGCGAGCTCGGCGAAAGCGAGACGGTGTGCGCCGCAGGTGATTGCATCATCGGCGATCACGCAGGCGCCGGGAGCGACGTTCCACCTGTCGGCAGCGAACCGCTTGATCGTCTCGGCCAGCGCCTCGGCCGCAGCCTGGGTCGCGCGTCCCGCGACGAAGGTGCCTGTCGAGCCATAGGCGCCGGTGTCGTGGCCGCCATGCGCCGTGTCGGACTGCTTCAGCGTGATGCGATCGACGGTGGTGCCGAGCACGGTCGCGGCGATCTGGCGATGGACGGTGCTGGTGCCGTTGCCGAATTCGGCGGTGCCGACGGTGAGCACGAAGCCGCCGTCGTCGCGCAGGCTGACGGTGGCATCGGCGATATGGCCATCGGGCGGCACGGTGTCGATCATCGTCAGCGCGATGCCATCGCCCTTCAGCCACTCGGCCGCCAGCTCCGGCGTCGGCGTGGCCTCGGCCATCGCGCGCTCGACCAGATCAAGGCACTGGTCGAGCCCGTAGGAGCCGTACAGCACGTCGCTGGGCTCCGATGCCGGCGGCGCCAGCATGGCATCGCCCAGCCTGACGATGTTGCGGCGTCGCATCTCGAAAGCGTCGATGCCGAGCTGCCGCGCGAGCTCGTCGATCGCGGCTTCGACCGCGAAGGTGGTTTGCGGCAGGCCGTAGCCCCGATAGGCGCCGGCCGGCACCGTGTTGGTGTAGACGGCGAGGCCGTCGACCTTCTTGTTGGGACAATTGTAGACCGAGATCGACTCGGCGCAGGCATGGAACAGCACGGGCCCGGCATGATTGCCGTAGGCGCCGGTGTTGGAAAGAACATCGAGCTGCAGCGCGGTCAGCTTGCCATCCTTGTCGGCGCCGGCCTTGACCGTGACGCGCATCGGATGCCGCGTCGAGGTCGCGATGAACTGCTCCTCTCTGGTGAATTCGAGCTTCACGGGGCGCTTTGTCTTCAGCGCGGCGAGCGCGAGGATGTCCTCGACGAACATCTCCTGCTTGCCGCCGAAGCCGCCGCCGACGCGCTCGCAGAACACGCGGACATTATCGGGCGCGAGGTCGAAGATCTCGCACAGCGCCCGTTTCGTCAGGAACGGCACCTGCGTGCTGGAACGGACGGTGAGCACGCCCTTCTCGTCGAGCCAAGCGAGACCGCCGTGCGTTTCCAGCGCCGCATGCTGCACGCGCTGGGTGGTGAAGGTGCCTTCATAGGTCGCGGCGGCGGACGCGAGCGCGGCGGCGACGTCGCCGAACTCGCCATGGGTCTCGGCGACGATGTTGCGGGCGACGTCCGCGATGCGATGCGCGCTGCCACGGCCGGCGTGAATGACCGGCGCGCCGGGCTCGATCGCGTCAGCGGGATCGACCACGGCAGGCAGGATCTCGTAGTCGACGACGAGACACCGACAGGCCTCTTCGGCCGCTGCCTCGGTCTCGGCGACGACGGCCGCGACCTTCTGGCCGATGAAGCGCACGACATCGTCGAGCACGCGGGTGTCGGCCGGATCCATCCACGCCTGCTCATGGCGCGCGGTGGAGAACAGAGCCGCCGGCGCATCCTCGTGCGTCAGCACCGCATGCACGCCGGGCACGGCCAGCGCAGACCTCTTGTCGATGCCGACGATGCGCGCATGCGCGTGCGGCGAGCGCGCGAGCTTGACGTGCAGCAGGCCTTCGACCGTCGTGTCGAAGGTATAGCGCGCCCGGCCGCGTACGACGTCGGGGCCGGCGGGGGCGGGCAGGCTGCGTCCGAAGGCTTCGCCGGCTGTGACCTGCTCGACATGAACGTGGCCGAGCAGCGCGTCCTCGATGGCGCGATAGCCGGTGCAGCGGCACAGATTGCCCTTCAGCGCCGCGCCGAGATCCTTCTTCTGCGCCTGGTTCAACGAGGCGCAGGTGACGATCATGCCGGCGGTGCAGAAGCCGCATTGGAACGCCTGCGCATCGAGGAAGGCCTGCTGCATCGGATGCAGGCCGTCATCGGTCGCGAGGCCTTCGACAGTCGTGACCGCCTTGCCATCGGCACGAAAGGCAGGGATCAGGCAGCTGTGCACCGGTTCGCCGTCGAGCAGCACAGTGCAGGCACCGCAATCGCCGGCGTCGCAGCCCTTCTTGACGCCGAAATGGCCGGTGTCGCGCAGAAAGGTCCGCAGGCATTGCCCGGGGCGCGGGGCAGCATCGACCTCCTTGCCATCGACGATCACGCTCATGGCCTGAAGCCCGCGAGCTCGGCGCGGATCTCCTCGGCGAGGCGCAGAGTCATCGCCTTGCGCCAGGCGGGCCTGCCATGAACATCATCATGATACGACGCGTCTGGGATGCTGCCGAGAATGCCGGCGCGCAATTCGGTTGGGTCGGGCATCGTGGCAAAGCGCAGCTGCTGCGGCTTGATAGTCGATCCGGTTACCGTGAGCAGCAGGTCGCCGCTGCGGCCCGAGGTGCCGATCAGCAGCGCGCCGGAGCGTCCGACCGGGGTGAGGGCGATCTGGCGGAAGGCAGTGCGGCGCTTCAGCGCGGCCAGCGGAACGTCGATCTGGCGCAGCAGATCTCCAGGCGCGAGCACGTTGCTGTTGTTTCCGGTGACGAAGTCGGTGACCTGGATGCGCTGCTCGCTGCCGTCGTTCTTCCAGATCGTGCAGACGCCCTCGAGCGCGGCGAGCAGCGAGATCATCGGCCCGGCTGGCAGCGACATGCAGAGATTGCCGCCCACGGTCGCCGTCTTCCAGATCTTGAACGAAGCGAGGAACGCGCGGCAGCATCGATCGATCAGCGGCGCCGCGATCCACTCGGCCGGGCAGGGCAGCGCGTCCAGATCGGCGACGCTGCAGGTCGCGGCGATGCACAGGCCCTGATCGCTGATGCTGAGAGACGGCCAGGCGAGATCGTGGAGATCGATCAGCCGCGACAGGCGCGGCTGCGGTTCCGAGAAAAGCCACGTGCCGCCGGCCAGCCAGGCATCGCCTGCCTGCCAGCTGGGCAGCTCGGCCCGCGTCCTCGGGCGCACGACCGCCGTGATGGTGTTCAGATCCATGGTGAAGCCAGCTCGTGGGCGCAGCCTATCGCGGGTGGAATCCTTGCAAGACCAGCGCCAACTGGCAATAGGATGACGCCGGCCTTCCGCTTGCAAGTTACCGGCACATGCAAACGCCCAATCACCGAGACGAGACAGCCATGAGCACGACGCCGATCTGGATCAAGGACCCGCTCGCCATTCTCGCCGAGGGTGCTGCGCGCGGTGTCGTCGTCAAGGACGGCCGCATCGCCGAGCTGGTGCCTGCCGGGGCCGAGCCGGCCACCGCTGATGCGGCGATCTATGATGCCAGCGGGCATGTCGTGATCCCCGGGCTGATCAACACCCATCATCACTTCTACCAGACGCTGACGCGCGCGCTGCCGGCTGCGATGGACCGCGAGCTGTTCCCCTGGCTGAAGGCGCTCTATCCGATCTGGGCAAAGCTGACGCCGGAGGCACTGGATGCGGCGGTCACGGTTGCGATGGCCGAGCTGATGCTGTCCGGCTGCACGACGACGACCGATCATCACTACGTGTTTCCGGCCGGCCTCGAGGACGCGGTCGGCATCGAGGTGGCGGCTGCGAAGCGGCTGGGCATTCGAGTGCTATTGACCCGCGGCTCGATGAACCTGTCCGAGCGCGACGGCGGACTGCCGCCGGACAGTGTGGTGCAGGACGAGGATACGATCCTCGCCGACAGCGAGCGCGTGGTCGCGACCTATCACGAGCGCGGGCCGGATGCGATGGTGCAGATCGCGCTGGCGCCGTGCTCGCCGTTTTCGGTCACGGGATCGCTGATGCAGAAGACGGCCGATCTCGCCGACAAGCTCGACGTGCGGCTGCATACCCATCTCGCGGAGACCGAGGACGAGAACCGCTTCTGCGAGGCGATGTTCGGCTGCCGTCCGCTCGACTATCTGGAGAAGCATGGCTGGCTCGGACCGCGAACCTGGCTGGCGCACGGCATCTTCTTCAATGCCGAGGAGATGAAACGGCTCGGCAAGGCCAAGACCGCGATCACTCACTGCGCCTGCTCGAACCAGTTGCTCGCATCCGGCTGCTGCCCGGTGTGCGAGATGGAGGAGGCGGGCGTCGGGATCGGCCTCGGCGTCGACGGCTCGGCGTCGAACGACGGCTCAAACCTGATGCAGGAGGTGCGTGCCGCGTTCCTGCTGCAGCGGGCGCGCTACGGCGTTGGCCGGATCAGCCACAAGGATGCGCTGCGCTGGGCGACGAAGGGCTCGGCCGCCTGCGTCGGCCGGCCGGAGCTCGGCGAGATCGCGGTCGGCAAGGCCGCCGACCTCGCGCTGTTCAAGCTCGACGAGCTGCGCTTCTCGGGTTCAGGGGATCCGATCGCGGCGCTGGTGCTGTGCGGCGCGCACCGCGCCGACCGCGTGATGGTCGGCGGCCGCTGGACCGTGATCGACGGCGCCATTCCGGGGCTGGACGTCGGCGGGCTGATCGATCGGCACAGCGCGGCCGCCAAGGCCATGCGGGGAGGGTGAAGCGCGCAGCGTTGGAAAATATCCGCTCGAGAACTCCCCCCGACGTGTGGGGGGAGTTCTTGCCGGGTGCTGCGTCTACTTGCCCGGCACCTTGTCGTCGACGCCCTTGACGTAGAAGTTCATGCCGAGGATCTGGCCGTCGGCGAGATGGTCGCCGCCCTTGCACTCGATCTCCTTGCCGTCCTGGCCGAGCACCGGGCACTTGAACGGGTGCAGCTTGCCGGCGGTGATCGCGGCCTGGGTCTCCTCGGCCAGCTTCTTCACGTCATCGGGCATGTTGGTATAGGGCGCCATCTCGAACATCTTGGAATCGAGGCCGCCCCAGGTGTCCTCCGACTTCCAGGTGCCGTCGAGCTCGGCCTTGACGCGCGCGATGTAGTAGGGGCCCCAGGTGTCGAGGATCGAGGTGAGCTGCGCCTTGGGGCCGAACTTGATCATTTCGGAGTCCTGGCCGAAGGCGAGCTTGCCGCGCTCGGCTGCGATCTGCATGGCAGCCGGGCTGTCGGTGTGCTGCATGATGATGTCGGCGCCCTGGTCGATCAGTGCCTTGGCGGCGTCGGCTTCCTTGCCCGGGTCGAACCAGGTGTTGGCCCAGATGATCTTGACCTTGATGTTCGGATTGACCGTCTGCGCGCCGATGATGGTGGCGTTGATGCCCGAAATGACCTCCGGGATCGGGAACGAGCCGATATAGCCGAGCACGCCGGCCTTCGACATCTTGCCGGCGATGATGCCCTGGATGTAGCGGCCCTGATACCAGCGCGCCGAATAGGTCGACATGTTCTTGTCGCGCTTGTATCCGGTGGCGTGCTCGAAATGCACGTTGGGATACTTCTTGGCGACCTTCAGGGTCGGATCCATGTAGCCGAACGAGGTCGTGAAGATCAGCTTGTTGCCGGCGCGGACCAACTGCTCGATGGCGCGCTCGGCGTCCGGGCCTTCCGGTACGTTCTCCAGATAGGTCGTCTCGATCTTGTCACCGAGCTCCTTCACCAGCGCCTGGCGCGCGAGCTCATGCTGATAGGTCCAGCCGAGGTCGCCGATCGGTCCGAGATAGATGAAGCCGACCTTCAGCTTGTCGGCGGCGTGCGCCACGCCGGCAATGCTTCCCGCCAGCACCAGCGCGGCGGCAGCCCCCAGAAGCCTTTTCATCATCGTCCATGCCTCCAAACAATCCGGGGAAAACCTCGTGCGCCAGAGCACCGCGCCCCATCGCTGGCGCTCCGGATGATTGGTTCAGCGATCCGGCACGAACACCGTCCCCAGCGCTGCCGGCGCGGTGGAGCCGCCGGTGCGGGCGCGCGACAGCAGCACCAGAACGATCACGGTGGCGAGGTACGGCAGCGCCGACATGAACTGCGAGGGGATGCCGACGCCGGCGCCCTGCGCATGCAGCTGCAGGATCGTCACCGCACCGAACAGGTAGGCGCCGATGACAAGGCGGCCCGGTCGCCAGGATGCGAACACGACCAGCGCCAGCGCGATCCAGCCGCGCCCCGCGGTCATGCCGGGGATGAAGAACGGCGTATAAGCCAGCGGCAGATAGGCGCCGGCGAGCCCGGCGCAGCCGCCGCCGAACAGCACCGCGAGCAAACGGATGCGCAGCACGGGATAGCCGAGCGCGTGGGCGGAGACATGGTTGTCGCCGCAGGCGCGCAGCACCAGGCCGGCACGGGTGCGGTACAGGAACCACCAGACGGCGATGATCAAGACGAGCGACAGATAGACGAACGCATCCTCGCCGAACGCGATACGGCCGACCAGCGGGATGTCGCTGAGGCCGGGAATGGAAAGGTGCGGCGCGGTGCTGATGCGTTCGCCGACAAAGCGCGCGCCGATCAGGCCGGACAGACCGGTGCCGAGAATGGTCAGCGCGAGGCCCGTCGCCACCTGGTTCACGGCGAGGCCGAGGGTCATGAACGCGAAGATCAGCGACATCAGCATGCCGGCGACGATGCCGCACAGCGCGCCGACGATGATCGAGCCGGACAGCCAGGCCCCGCCGAAGCCGCAGGCCGCGCCGACGATCATCATGCCCTCGACGCCGAGGTTGAGGACGCCCGAGCGCTCGGTGACCAGCTCGCCGGTGGCCGCCAGCAGCAGCGGCGTCGATGCGGCGAGCACCGACAGGATGATTGCTTCAACCAGCACCACTTTGCACCTGCCGCGCGGCGAAGACGAGCTTGAAACGGTAGAGGATGAGCGAGTCGCAGGCGAGCACGTAGAACAGCAGGATGCCCTGGAACACCTTGGTCACATCGAGCGGAATCTTCATCGTGATCTGGGCCTGCTCGCCGCCAATGAACGTCAATGCGAGAAAAAGCCCTGCAATGAATATTCCAACCGGATTGAGCCGTCCGAGGAAGGCCACGATGATCGCGGTGAAGCCATAGCCCGGCGAGATGCCAGGCTGCAGATGTCCGATGGGTCCCGCCACCTCGATGATCCCTGCGAGACCGGCCAATGCGCCCGACACGGCGAACGTCAGAAGGATGAGCTGGTTCGCATTGAAGCCGCCGAACCGTGCCGCACGCGGCGCCACGCCCACGACTCGGATCTCGAACCCCTTGATGGTGCGCTCGAGCAGCACGAAGGCGCCGGCAACAACAATCAGTGCGATGATGCTGCCGAGATGCAGGCGTCCGCCCTCGATCAGCACCGGCACGGTGGCGACCGGATCGAACTCCGCCGTGGTGGGGAAGTTGAAGCCGGCGGGATCGCGCCAGGGGCCGCGAACGAGATAGTCGAGCAGGAGATCGGCGACATAGACCAGCATCAGGCTGATGAGGATCTCGCTGGCGCCGAACTTGACGCGGCACAGCGCCGGGATCAGCGCATAGAGCGCGCCGGCTGCGGCGCCTGCGACCAGCATCGCCGGCAGCACCCAGTGTCCCGCTTCGGTGCCTTGCGTCTTCACCGCGATCCAGCTGCCGGCAACGGCCCCGATCAGGAACTGGCCCTCGGCACCGATGTTCCAGGCGTTGGCGAGGTAGCACAGCGACAAGCCGATCGCGATCATGACCAGCGGCGTGGCCTTCACCGCGATCTCCTGCAGAGAATAGCCGTCGGTGAGCGGCGCGATGAAGTAGACGCCGAGCGCGGTGATCGGGTTCTTGCCGAGCACGGCGAACAGCACGCTCATGGTCACCAGCGTCAGTCCGATCGCGATCAGCGGCGAAACCAGCGCGATGGTGCGCGAACGCTCGGCGCGCTTCTCAAGCACGAGCTGCATGCGCCGCCTCCTTCTCGAGGCTGGCGCCACCCATCAACAGGCCGAGCCTTTCCCGCGTCGCCTCCGCGCGTGGCAGCGCCTCCGACAAGTGTCCGTGAAACATCACCGCGATGCGGTCGGCGATCTCGATCAGTTCGTCGAGGTCCTGGCTGGTCACGAGGACGGCAGCGCCCGCGCTGGCGAGATCGATCAGCGCCTGGCGGATGATCGCGGCGGCACCTGCGTCGACGCCCCAGGTCGGCTGGTTGACGACCAGCACCGCCGGCGTGCGCAGGATCTCGCGGCCGACGACGAACTTCTGCAGATTGCCGCCGGACAGGCTCGCCGCTTCCGGATCGCGCTTGGCCTTGCGGACATCGAACGTCTCGGTCGTCAGATCGACCGTCCGCAATGTCGCTGCGGCGTTGATGAAGCCGTGCCGGACCATGTCGCCCGCGGCGTGCCCGGTCAGTAGCGCATTCTCGGACAACCTCATCCGCGGCGCGGTGCCATGCCCAAGCCGCTCCTCCGGCACGAACGCCGCGCCCATCTTGCGGCGCTCGGTGATCGAGAGATTGCCGCAGGCGAGGCCGTCGATGATGATCGCGCCGGGCTCTTTGACGAGGCGTTCGCCGGACAACGCAGCAAACAGCTCGTCCTGGCCGTTGCCGGCGACACCGGCGATGCCGAGGATCTCGCCGCCCTTCAGCTCGAAGGAAATGTTCTTGAGGCCCACGCCATGCAGCTCGCTGGGGGCGAGGGTGAGATCATTGACGACCAGACGCGGCACGGTGGTGCGCCGCTCGGCCGGCGGCTTCACGTCCTTGATCTCGGTCCCCACCATCATGCGCGCCAGCGAGGCAGCCGTCTCCAGCTTCGGATTGCAGGTCGCGACCTTCCTGCCGCCGCGCAGGATGGTGGCAGTGTCGCACAGCCGCTTCACCTCTTCGAGCTTGTGGCTGATGTAGAGGATGGCGCGGCCTTCTGCTTTCAGTCGCTCGAGCACGACGAACAACTGGTCGGCCTCCTGCGGCGTCAACACGGCGGTGGGCTCGTCCAGGATGAGGAATTTCGGATTCTGCATGAGCGCGCGCACGATCTCGATGCGCTGCCGCTCGCCCACCGACAGTTGCCAGACTTCGCGCTTCGGATCGAGCGGCAGTCCGTAGTCGCGCGCGACGTCCGCGAGCCGCGCCGACATGGCCTTGAATGGCTCCTTGCCATCGAGCCCGAGCGCCACGTTCTCAGCCACCGTGAGGTTGTCGAACAGGGAGAAATGCTGAAATACCATGCCGATGCCGAGGGATCGCGCTTCCGCGGGACCGGACAGCGTGATGGGCACACCCTGCCAGCGCAGCTCACCGGCGCTCGGCTGCACCAGTCCGTAGATCGTCTTCACCAGCGTCGACTTCCCGGCGCCGTTCTCGCCGAGCAAGGCGTGAATCTCGCGTGGCCGGATCTCGATGTCGATCTTGTCGTTGGCAACGAAGTCGCCATAGCGCTTGGTCAATCCGATCGTCTGCAGGAGCGGAGGCGTAGGGTTCGGATCGGCCGGCGCGGGGTCAGGCATTTGCTGCGTCATGGGGCAGGGGAATGAAGCTGCCTCAATTGTGATCTAATTTGCCGCGGCGCGTAAGAGGCGAAAAGCGCCATCGTCTGCCCAACTCTTGTCCAAGCGTCCATCGCGCCGCGTTCGGCGAATGCAGTGCGCCAGCGGTTGCAGGCATCACGTCCCGCAATCGGTCGAGCGGAGCGAACGATAAAGTTCTGTGGCAGTTTTGAGACACCGGCCGGAAATCGATCCGCCCGCAGCACGTTGCCCGTTGGATGAGCAGCGTCATCCCATGCGCGTCCAGGGGCGCGCTTGCGCTCGCGCGTTGCCGCGAACGCGCGCGGAAGGCCAGGCGGGGCTTTTCGGAAAAACTTCAGCAATGTGAAGCCGCAAGATCGGGGTCTAGGAGCGTCGTGGCCGCGGCCAATCGTCCCATGCCCAAGCTCGCGACCGATGTCGTCGCCGCTGCAATACGGCGGAACCTTGATCAAACTGCGGGCAAGTCCTGGAGAAAGTTGAGGCTTCTCCCACCCGTGGAACGGCGCAACTGTGCATGCAAGTCGGGAATCGGCGCTTGTCAACTGGGGGTGTTCTGAATGTCGTTACGTCAAACAATCGCGGCGGTCGTCGCAATGGGCGCGGCAGCGCTGACGTCGGTCGGTGCAGCGGGGGCCGCTGACCTGCCCGCCAAGGCGATCGCGAAGAAGGCGCCGGCCGAGGTGCCGTTCTTCCTCGTCGTCGACAATCGCGTCAGCTACTCCTATATCTTCGATGCCAGCCAGCCTGGTGCATGGAGTGTCAACGGCAACGGCACATTCAACGCCAAGACCGCCAAGCAGGTCTACTCGTTCACCCATTTCGACGTCTGGGGTTACGGCACCAACTTCTTCACGATCTCGCTGTTCAAGTCGGACCACAACGACCCCGCTGGGCCTTGCACGCAGACCGGCGGGATCGTGTCGCCCAACGCAGGTTTCGCCTTCACGCCGGCGAGCTGTGCCGGTGCGACCGAGATCTACGGACTGTTCCGCTCGACCTTCGGCTGGAACCAGATCTTCAACACCAAGGCCTTCACGATGGGCCCGCTGCAGAACATTTCGTTCGAGGTGGGCATGGATGCCAATACCGAGAACCGCTATTTCGGGGCCGCCAAACGCGACGTGGTTGCCGGCCTGCAGTTCGCGTTCAACCTGCCCTACAAGGGCTATTTCAACGTCGCTCCCCTGATGTATTGGGAGTTCGCCAACCACAATTCGTTCTCGCAGTGCGGGGCCGGCTGGTCGAACCCCTGCATCAATGACGGCAATACCTCGTTCAAGCCGACCTGGGCCGTCGAGACCAACTACTACATGGATCTCGGTTTCCTGCCGGAGAGCATGCAATTCTTCTCGATCTCGGGCCGCGCCGGCTGGTACGGCAAGAAGGGCACCGACACCGAGCCGCTCCCGGCCAGCGTCGCGAACGGCGTCTATCCGACCAAGGTCGAGTTCAATTCCGAGCCGATCCGCCTGACCTTCGATGCGTCGAAGGCGATGTGGGGCGAGAAGCAGAGCCACCTGATCGACGTCTGGGTGGCCTATCGCTACTGGCAGAACAAGTTCGGCCTCGACCACAACAACGCGGTCGGCTGTTCCGTCGCCGGTGTCGGCGGCACCCGCGTCGCCACGGGCGCCTGCACCGAATCGTCGCTCTACTCGGGCGTGACCGTGAAGTTCTGACATCGATCGAGCCACGCGAGCAGGCGCCGCGCCTCCGGTCGCGGCGCCTGCTTCAGTTGTCCCAGACGCCGTCATGTAGTGCCGCGGCTTCCTCCTCCAGCAGGGGGCCGACGATTTCGGTCGCGCGCTGGCCGCTCGCGAACACGTCGCGGCAGGGCAGGTCGAGCGTCGGATTCTCCGGATGATTGCCGGTGATGCCGCGCAGCCGCCGCTCACCGAGGCCGTAGACCACGCGTCCGATGCCGGCCCAATAGATGGCGCCCGCGCACATCGCGCACGGCTCTGCCGACGAATACAGCGTGGCCGCCGCCCTGATCTCGGGCGCTATCGAAATGCAGGCCTGGGTCGCAACCAGCCGCTCGGCATGGGCCGTGGCGTCATGAGCTGGCATGTAGCCGTTCTCGGCCTCGATCAGAACGCGGCCGTCGGCAGCGATCAGCACCGCTCCGAATGGATGATTGCCGTTGGATGTCGCGCGGCGGGCGATGGCGAAGCTGTGCCGCAGGAAATGTGTGTCCCGGTCTTGGGCGCCGGCTTGCCTCCGTCCGTCTCTCGCCTGATCTCTCGGCGCCATCATCACTCTGCTCCGTTGCGGATCGGGCGATCCTGCTCCGGCGCGACGACGCGCGCAAGCGCGCCAAGGGAACCGATGCGCCGCAGCTCGCGTTGCCCGGCGCACGAGCGCAAAGAGAGAATAGGCAGGCGACATGGCGGCAAACGCGGATTCCAAGGTTGCCGTCTATGCCGCGCTTGCCGGCAATCTGCTCGTGGCCTGCACCAAGACCGCCGCGGCGGTGTGGACCGGCAGCTCGGCCATGACGAGCGAGGCGATCCACTCCGCCGTCGACACCTCGAACGAACTGCTGCTGCTCTACGGCTTTCATCGCGCAAGCCGTCCGCCCGACCAGCGGCATCCGCTCGGCCATGGCCGTGAGCTCTATTTCTGGAGCTTCATCGTTGCGCTGCTGCTGTTCGCGCTTGGCGCCGGCGTCTCGCTGTACGAAGGCGTGGCGCACCTGATGCATCCGCTGCCGATCGAAGACCCGACGGTGAACTACATCGTGCTCGGGCTCTCCTTCGTGTTCGAGGCAGGCTCCTGGTGGGTGGCGGTGCGGCGGTTTCGCGCGGCTGCGCCGGGTCTCTCCTATCTCGAGGCGTTCAGGCGCAGCAAGGACCCGCCAGCCTTCATGGTCGTGTTCGAGGACAGCGCGGCACTGATCGGCATCGTGATTGCTGCTGCCGCGATGGCTGCGGCCGTCGCCTTCGATGAGCCGGCATGGGACGGCATCGGATCGATCCTGATCGGTGTGCTGCTTGCGGCGACCTCGATGGTGCTCGCGCGGGAGAGCAAGAGTCTCCTGATCGGCGAGCCGGCGGATCCGGAGCTGGCGCGTTCGATCCTCGACATCGCGCGCAAGAGGAAGGGCGTCAAGTCAGCCAATGGCCTGCTCACGGTGCAGCTGTCACCGCAGCATGTCGTTGTCGCGCTGAGCATCGAATTTGCGGACGATCAGCGCGCCGATGATATCGAGCGCGCCGTCGTTGCGATCGAGAGCGAGCTGAGGGCGCGGCATCCGATCGTCGCGGCGCTGTTCGTCAAGCCGCAGACCGGTGCGCGCTATCAGGAAATGCGCGAGAGCGTGCTCCAAAATGGCTCGACTCCGGCGTGAGATCCGCAGCTCAGCGATAGACGACGTCGCTTCGGGCAGACGAATGGCCGAGGCATGAGATGCCGGGTCGAACCGGAGCGGCGCGCCTCGTTCCTAAGGCTGCGTGCTCGCGGCCAACGGCGCACTCAGCAGCACGATCACCAGCAGTGCGGCCAACATCCAGAATGCGGCCGGCAGGCTGGTGGCTGCGGCGATGAAGCCGATGCCTGCGGGGCCCAGCAGCACGCCTGAGTAGCCTGCGGTGGTGACGGCCGCGACGGCCAGCCCGACCGGCATGGCGGTCTGCGCCCCGGCTCGGCGGAACAGCACCGGGACCAGGTTCGACGCGCCGAGGCCGATCAGCGCAAAGCCCGCCATGGCAGCAGCAACCCACGGAGCCGTGAGCAGCAGGACGAAGCCCGCGATGGCGATGGCGCCGCCCCCGAGCAACGTTGCGCGATCACCGATCCGTGCAACCACCGCGTCACCGACGAGGCGCCCTGCGGTCATTGCGATCGAGAACATGATGTAGCCCAGTCCGGCCTGCGCCGCCGGCAGGCGGCCGGAACCGACGAGCAGCAGCGCGCTCCAGTCGAGCATCGCGCCCTCGACCAGGAACATGATTGCGGCGAGTGCCGCCAGCAGCAGCACCGCGCCGTGCGGAAGCACGAGCAGAGGCCCCGATTGCGCGGGTTTGCTCGCCATCAGTCGCGGGGCAGCCACGATCATCGCGGCCAGGGCGAGGGCGCAGCAGGCGAGCGTGCCGAGCAGCGGCGCGACGTCGAATGCGAGCAGCGCCGTCATGACGCCGGAGCCCGCGAAGCCGCCGATGCTGAACTGGGCATGGAAACCCGACATCAGCGGACGCTCGCTCAGCCGCTCGACGTCGATCGCCTGGATGTTCACCGCGACGTCGAGCGAGCCCAGCGCCGCACCGAAGGCGAACAATGCGAGTGCGAGTGTCGCTGGCGTTGCTGCGATCGCCAGCAGCGGCAGGAACAGCGCGAGAGCGATGCCGCTGACGATGACGACCGGCTTGCTGCCATAATGGGCGCTCAGCAGTCCGGCGGCCAGCATCGATGCGACCGAGCCAACGCCGAGCGAGAGCAGGAGCAGCCCGAGCGTCGCATCATCGACGCCGAGCCGCTGTTTGGCAAACGGCACCAGCGGTGCCCAGCAGGCGATGCCGAAGCCGGCGACGAAGAAGGCCAGGCGGGTCGCGAGCCGCGCCCCGCTGTGATCAGAACTCATTTGGAAGATTCCTGACTTTCTGAAGGGCGCTGTCACCCCGGCGGGGCGGCCGTCATGATGGCGGCTCCCGCCCGTTTGAGCAGGGCGAGCCGGGCCGCCGGCGCATCATGCTCGACGGTGAGCTGGCTGATGGTCTTGGCGCCGGCGATACGGTGGGGGGCTCGGGTCTCGAGCTTCTCGTTGGTGACCATTGCGACGCTGACGCGGCTCAGCGACAGCAGGGTCCGCTTGAATGCTGCGTCAGCCGGATCAACCGCGCTGATGCCGCCTTGCGCCGATACAGCGCAGACGCCGATGAAGCAGCGGTCGATGTTCAAGCGCTGCACCTGCATGAGGGCGTCGGCGTCGACACAGCCGCCGACTGCGGGGTGAACGGAGCCGCCGATCATGATCAGCTGCAGGTCCTGCCGGTGCAGCACGGTTGCGGCAATGTCGATGGCGTTGGTTGCGACGGTGAGATCGAAATCATCGGGCAGGACCTCAGCGAGGGCGAGATTGGTGCTGCCACTATCGAGGAAGAGAAATTCGCCACGCGCGATGCCGCGGGCGGCCGTCCGGGCGAGCGCCAGCTTGCGGTCGCGATCTTGCCCGATCCGCGCCGCCATCGGTGTCATGCCGCCGGCGATCGGCAATGCGCCGCCATACACCCGGCGGCAGCGTCCTTCGGCGGCAAGCGCACGAAGATCGCGCCGGATGGCATCCTCGGAGACGCCGAATTCGTGGGCCAGGGCGGCCGCGACGACCGCGTGCCCCGCCGAGAGGCGGCCGGCGATCTGGTCGCGGCGCGCCAGTGGAAGGTCTGACATGCCCTCTTCATATCAGGCATAAACAAGAATAACAACGTGCATAATCGTGCATTGCGCAATTTGTTGTTTGCGCGGCCCGCGCGGCATGGCATTGCCAGATGTCGAAGTGATCGGGAGCAAGGTGTGACCGCCGTCTATTCGTCAGCAACGCCGGCCCTTGTCGCCGTCGACTGGGGGACATCCAGCTTCCGCGCCTGGCTGATGGCCGGAGATGGGACGGAGCTGGCCGAGAGCCGCGGTAGCGAGGGCATGCTGCATTGCGCGACATCAGGCTTCGCGCCGGTGCTGCGCGACCATCTGGCGAAGCTCGGCGCGCCGGCCGATGTTCCGGTGCTGATCTGCGGCATGGCCGGCGCGCGGCAAGGCTGGGTCGAGGCGCCTTATCTGCACACGCCCACCCGGCTGGAGGCGCTGCATGCCGGCGCGATTGGCGTCGACACGGAGGGCGACGTCAGGATTCTGCCGGGATTGGCGCAGGCGCGGGCGGATCAGCCGGACGTGATGCGCGGCGAGGAAACCCAGCTGCTCGGCGTCACCGAGCCGGACTTCACCGGGATCGTCTGCATTCCGGGCACCCACAGCAAATGGATCCGGATCGATGCCGGCGCTGTGATCGACTTTGCCACCTACATGACCGGCGAGCTGTTCGCGGTCGTCTCTCAACATAGCATTTTGATGCACGCCGTCGAACCGGAGGCCTCGGCCGTCGAGCACGACGCGGCGTTCCGCGAGAGCTTCGCAGCGTCGCTTGCCGCGCCGACGGCACTGACCAATGCGCTGTTCCGGCTGCGCGCAGCCCAGCTCCTCGGTTTTGAGCAGCGGTCCGATGGGGCTGCGAGGCTCTCCGGGCTTCTGATCGGCAGTGAGATCGCCGACGCTCGGGCGCGGTTTGGCGCCGAGCTTCCACTCCGGTTGATCGGAGCGGGCCGGCTCGGCCGGCTCTATCGCGCGGCGCTGGCCGCTGCTGGTTTCGACGTGAACGAATGTGATGCCGAACAGGCGTCCCGGCGCGGCCTGGTCAAGGCCGCGCGGCAGATCTGGGGAGCGCGTTTCCGACCATGACAAAGTCCGTTGCCTGGCCGCATGTCAAGCGGTCGCTGGTCGCGATCCTGCGCGGCATCAAGCCCGACGAGTCCGAGGCCATCGTCGATGTCCTGATCGAAGCCGGTTTCGAGCTGATCGAGGTTCCTCTTAACTCTCCGGAACCGTTCGTCTCGATCGAGCGTCTCGCCGCCCGGTTCGGCAAGGACTGCCTGATCGGTGCAGGGACGGTCGTCAATGCCGCAGATTGCGTGCGTGTCGCGGAGGCCGGCGGGCGTCTGATGGTCAGCCCCAACGTCGATGTCGAAGTGCTGGCGACGGCGCAGGCCTACGACATGGTCACCATGCCCGGGGTGTTCACGCCGACGGAGGCCTTTCTTGCTTTGCGTTGCGGCGCCTCGGCCCTGAAATACTTTCCGGCGTCGGTGCTTGGTCCGTCGGGGATTGCAGCGCAACTTGCCGTCCTGCCGAAAGGCGTCGTGGTCGGTGCCGTCGGCGGTGTGTCGGACAACAATCTCGCCTCCTATGCCGTAGCCGGTGTGCGAGCCTTCGGACTCGGCTCCAGCCTGTACAAGCCGGGGATGAGCGCGAGCGATGTGCGAGACACCGCGGTCGCTTCCGTGCGTGCCTATGACGATGCCATCGCAGCCACGGGCTGAGCAGATCACGCTCCATGACGGCTTCGTGACGCTGTCTTGAAACTGTCGTCAGAGCTCGGCGTTGGAAGGGAACCAATTGTCCGTGCTCGCAAGAGTCTTGGTCCGCGTCTCCGGAACGAGCGGCCCTTGAACGCAGCTTGCGCGCATGGACCGGCTACGAACAACCGGGAGCAAGCCGGACATGACCGAATCCGTCATCCGCTTCCTGATCGGCGGCGTCATCGTTTCGACATTCGCGATCATTGGCGATGTGTTGCGTCCGAAGAGCTTTGCCGGCCTGTTCGGAGCAGCGCCCTCGGTCGCGCTGGCGACGTTGGGCGTTGCGGTTGTCACGCATGATGCCGCCTATGCGGCGGTCCAGAGCCATTCGATGATGTTCGGCGCAGCCGCGCTCTGTCTCTATAGCATGACCGTGTGCCGGCTGCTGATGCGGCAGCATATGCGCGCATTGAGCGCGAGCCTGCTCGCAACGGCCGTGTGGCTGGTCGCAGCGCTGGGACTGCAGGCGGTCTTCTCCGGAGGGGCGTGATGCTGATCCGCATCTCGCCCTCGGCGCTGAAGGACGGCAAGTGGCATGAATACGTCATCCGCTTTGCGCTGGGCGGCGCCGCCACAGTCGCGACCGGGCTCATTGCCAAAGCCTTAGGTCCTGCGATCGGCGGCCTCTTCCTGGCATTGCCGGCGATCTTCTGTGCCAGCGTCACCCTGATCGAGGCGCACGAGATCAGGCGCAAGCGCCGTCAGGGACTCTCCGGCGAGCGGCGCGGACGCGAAGCGGCTGCACTCGACACCGCAGGTGCAGTGCTCGGCAGTTTCGGCATGCTGGCGTTCGCGGCCGTATTCTCCACGCTGGTTCAGTCAAGCGTCGCGGCCGCCTTCGTCGCCGCAACGACGGCGTGGCTCGTCGTCTCGGTGACAGCGTGGGCGATCCGGCGCAAGCTGCGTGTTGCGGCAACGACCCGCAAAGTTGCGGGCCGTCGCGATACGTCTCGGCCGCAGCCTCCGCTGGTCAGCTGGCGGCGGCGTTGATCTCCGGCGATTCGCCTTCTTCCGCAGACTGCGTGAATGCCTGCAGCGCCTCCGCCATCTGCATGCGGCCGCCGACGCCGGTGATGACGACGTCGACCATCGTGAACGACGAGTGGAAATGGCCGTGGGCCTTGAGCTGCCCGACCGGCACGCCGTTGGCGGCGAGCGCCTCCGCATAGGCGACGCCCTCGTCGCGCAGCGGATCGAACTCGCAGGTGACGATGTAGGCCGGCGGCAGGCCCTGCAGCTTGCCCCGCAACGGCGACGCGCGCGGATCGGTGCGATCCGCCGGCGAGCAGTAGATGTCCCAGAACCAGTACATCAGGCCGCGCGTCAGGAAGTAGCCGGCCGCGTTGTCGGTGTAGGACGGCCGATCGAAGCTGCAATCGGTCACCGGGCAGACCAGCAACTGTCCGCCGACGAGAGGCCCGCCGCGATCCCGCGCGAGCTGGCAAGTGACCGCAGCGATGTTTCCGCCGGCGCTCCAGCCGGCCACCAGCACCGGTCCGTCGCGTCCGCCGAGCTCGGCGGCGTGCTCGGCCACCCAGCGCGTCGCCGCATAGCCGTCCTCGGCCGCCGCCGGGAAGCGGTGCTCGGGCGCATGGCGATAGCCGACGCTGACGAAGATCATGTTGGAGCGGCGGCACATGTCGCGGCAGAATGGATCGTCCGACTGCTCGTCGCCGAGCACCCAGCCGCCGCCATGGAAGTAGACGACGATCGGATGCGGCCCGGGCGTCGCCGGCCGATACAGCCGATAGGGCAGGGGACCGTCGGCGCCCTGCAATGTGCCATCCTTGACTTCGCCAACGGGACGTCCAGGCGGCCTCGTCGCGTTGAACTGCGCAACGAATTCGCGGGCGCCAGCCGCGCCCATCGATTCGATCGGCGGCAAGTTCATCTCGGCCAGCATGTTCAGCACCAGCCTGACATCCGGCTGCAGCCGCACGATCTCGCCGTCATTGCATTGGGACGCGCCGTTCGGACCTGACAGCTTGAAGCCGAGCATGCCGCGGCTGACGATTTCGTTGCAGATGCCGCGATAGGGGCCGACGCCGCCAGTATAGGGCATCAGGGTCTGCGGCTTGCCCGGCACGTTGGCACCAGTGTACCAGGTGTTGGCGAGCCGATGCAGCGTCACGGTCGCGCAGTCCGCCATGTGGCGTGCCCAGCCGGCCTGCGCAGTCTCCGTGGCCTCGATGGTCGTGAACCCGGCTTCGCGCAGGGCGACGAGACGATCGACGACCCAGTCGACATGCTGCTCGATCGAGACCGCCATGTTCGACAGCACCGATGGGCTGCCGGGACCCGTGATCAGGAACAGATTGGGAAAGTCTGCGACCGTGAGCCCGAGATAGGTTTGCGGTCCGTTGGCCCAGACATCCTCCAGCGATTTGCCGCCGCGCCCGGTGATCGGATGCACGGCGCGGATCGCACCGGTCATGGCATCGAAGCCGGTCGCGAACACGATGACGTCGATGTCGAAGCTGCGCCTGTCGGTCTTGATGCCATCAGCGGTGATGGATGTGATCGGCTCCTGGCGCAGATTGACCAGCGTGACATTGGGGCGGTTGAACGTCTGATAGTAGTTGGTGTCCAAGCACGGGCGCTTGGCGCCGAACGGATGGTCGTGAGGCGTGAGCGCGGCGGCGGTCTCGGGATCCTTGACGATCTCGTGGATCTTCTCGCGGATGAGGTCGGCGAGCAGCGCATTGCCGTCGGGGTCGACACCCTGGTCGGCCCAGAGCTGCGTCAGCATGCCGACGAGGTCGCCCGACGCCCACAGCTTCTCGAAGCGTTCGCGGCGCTCGGCCTCGCTCAACGCCCAGCTGAAGTCGGTGGCCGGCGGGATCGGCACGCCAGCCATCGACCAGCGCGCCTGCTCGCGCAGCCCGTTGCGATCTTCTGCGAGCTGCGCGGCGCGATCGGCCGGGAGCGGGCCGTTATGCGCCGGCAGTGCGAAGTTCGGCGTGCGCTGGAAAACCGTGAGCTGTGCTGCCTGCTCGGCGATGATCGGGATCGACTGGATGCCGGACGAGCCGGTGCCGATCACCGCGACGCGCTTGCCGCGGAGGTCGACACCGTCATGCGGCCAGCGGCTGGTGAAGTAGATCTCGCCCTTGAAGTCGTGCACGCCGTCGATCTCCGGCGGCTTCGGCTGCGACAGGCAGCCGGTCGCCATGATGTAGTGGCGGCAGGAGACGGCGGGGCCCTTGTCGGTCGTCAGCAGCCAGCGCTCCTTGGCGTCATCCCAGGAGGCGCCGAGCACGCGGGTGCCGAAGCGGATGTCGCGGCGCAGATCGTAGCGATCGGCGACAAAGCCGAGATAGCGCAGGATCTCCGGCTGGGTGGCGTATTTCTCCGACCATTGCCACGCCTTCTCGAGCTCGGGATCGAAGGTGTAGCTGTAGTCGACGGTCTGGATGTCGCAGCGCGCGCCGGGATAGCGGTTCCAGTACCAGGTGCCGCCGACATCGTTGGCCGTATCCAGAGCCACGGTCGAGAAGCCCGCCTTGCGCAGGCGGTGCAGCAGGTAAAGTCCCGCAAATCCGGCACCCACGACGGCGACATCGACCGTCTGCGTTTCACCGCCCGACACCTCCGACGCGCGTGTCTCGACAACCCCGTCTGACATGCTGACCTCCCGATGATTTTGTGATTGGAAGAAAGGCTAGCTCTGCTCGCATGGTTTGTCAGCAGCCAAAACAGCGATCTGCGGTTGTTGCAGTGCGGGCCGTGCGGTGCGGCCGGTATGCCAGGCGCTGATTTTGCATCCCCGGTCAAAAGGCCGCGACGGAGTGGACAAGACCCTGAGAAAGCGACAGAAAGCGACCCTGCCGCGTCGCATTCACCAAGTTTCAACGCATCGCGACTGTAACAACCGCTACACTACGCCACATCCACGACTGAACCAGGCCAGGCCCATGCCGTTATCGCTTCCCAAGCAAAAGATCCGCGTTCTGCTCCTCGAGGGCGTGAACGACTCGGCCGTCCGCATGTTCGAGGCCAACGGCTATACGGAAATCGAGCGGCTGCCGAAGGCGCTCGGTTCGGCGGAGTTGAAGCGTATGCTGTCGGGCGTGCACATGCTTGGCATTCGCTCGCGGACGCATCTCACCGCCGATGTGCTGCAGGCCGCCGACCGGCTGATGGTGGTCGGCTGCTTCTCCGTCGGCACCAACCAGGTCGATCTCGATGCCGCGAAGCGGCTCGGCATCCCCGTGTTCAATGCGCCCTATTCGAACACCCGCAGTGTCGCCGAGCTGACGATCGCCGAGGTCGTGATGCTGATGCGCCGCATCTTCCCGCGCTCGGTGTCGGCGCATGCCGGCGGCTGGGACAAGTCGGCCAATGGCAGCCGAGAGGTGCGCGGCAAGACGCTCGGCATCATCGGCTATGGCAACATCGGCTCGCAGCTGTCGAACCTCGCCGAGGCCATGGGCATGCGGGTGATCTTCTTCGATCTCACCGACAAGCTCCGTCACGGCAACACCGAGCCGGTCGAGAGCCTCGACGAGCTCCTGGCGATGAGCGACGTCGTGTCGCTGCACGTGCCGGAGACGCCGGCGACCGCCAACATGATCGGCGAGCGCCAGATCCGTCACATGAAGGACGGGGCCTATCTGATCAACAATTCGCGCGGCACGGTGGTCGACATCGAGGCGCTGGCCAGCGCATTGCGCGAGGGCAAGCTCTCAGGTGCTGCCGTCGACGTGTTTCCGGTCGAACCGGCATCGAACGCCGATCCGTTCGTCTCGCCGCTGCAGGGCCTGCCCAACGTGATCCTGACCCCGCATGTCGGCGGCTCCACCGAGGAGGCGCAGGATCGCATCGGTGGCGAGGTTGCGCGCAAGCTGATCGACTATTCCGATGTCGGCTCGACCTTCGGCGCCGTGAACTTCCCGCAGGTGCAACTGCCGGCGCGCCCGACGGGCACGCGCTTCATCCACGTTCATCGCAACGTGCCCGGCGTGCTGCGCCAGGTCAACGAGGCGGTCTCGCGGCACAACATCAACATCCTCGCGCAATATCTGCAGACCGATCCCGAGGTCGGCTATGTCGTGCTCGAGACCGACGTGGTCGGCGGTGAGGGCGAGGCGCTGCTGTCGGAGCTGCGCGCGGTGGAGGGCACGATCCGCGTTCGCGTCCTGTACGATCACGACCGGCCCTGAGGCTGTGGAGGCTGCCGCGCGATGACCGGCTCGTCTGCATCGTCTTCAGCCTCGTCCGTCGTTCTCAGCACGACGGTGCCTGCGCGCGTGCTGCGCCATGATCCGCAATATGGCATGTCGACGTTGTTCTTCGCCGACGGCGAGTTGCGCGTTCCGATGGTCGACGCCGCGATCGACGCCGGCGTCTCCGTGACCATCGAGGCCCGCGATGTGTCGATCGCGCTGTCGCGGCCGATGGATGTTTCGATCACCAACCGGCTGCCCGGCCGGATCGAGGAGATCCTGCCGCTCGATCCGCCCTATGTGCGCGTGACGTTCGATCTCGGTGCGACGAAGCTGCACGCCTTGGTCACGCTGGAGTCCGTCGAGCGGCTGGCGTTGGAGCCGGATCTGTCGGCCTGGGCGATGATCAAGAGCGTCGCGATCGGGCCCGGCGCGGTTCGGCCTTCGGAGCTGCCTCGGCCGCGCCGCTGGCCCGCTTCTGATAGCGGGGATCGGTAGCCTTCTGCAGCTCAGCGAGCGCCGCGGCGGTGGCCGTGCGGGTGCGCCGCTCCATCGAGCGATACAGCGCGATCAGCCGCTCGCCGAACGGCGTGATCTCGGCGCCGCCGCCCCGTCGCCCCGGATGAGTCTCGAACACTGGCGTCTCGAAGGTGCGGTTGAGCGCATCGACCATCAGCCAGCATTTGCGGTAGGAGATGCCGCTCGCGCGCGCGGCGCCGAGGATCGAGCGCTCCCGGCGGATGAAGTCGATCAGCAGCAGATCTTCGGGCGACAGACTTCCGCCGTTGCCGAAAGTGATGGTCAATGCGATCTGAGCTTCGCGCTTCATCCTATTCCGATCCGCTCGCGTTGTGAGCCGATCATGTCACGCGGGCTTCGCGCTGTCACCATGCGGCCGGACCACGCCTCGATCCAGCCGGGACGGCGCGCGACATCGACCGGGACGCATTCGGCGAACACGCCGGCGAAGCGCTTCCACGCCTCCATCATCGCGGGCGATACCGCCGTGATGATCGGAAGCCCGGCTGACATCGCCGAGCCGAAGGCGTCGGCGAGGCCTCCTCCCGTCGCCTCCTGCTTGCCGAACTTGCTGAGGATCACGACATCCGTGCCGCGCGCGATCGACTGCTGCACGGCGGCGCAGGCCAGCACCAATCCTTCGGGATCGAGATTGCAGCCCTGCGATCCCGGGCCGAGATCCTGCGAGATCGAGAACACGCGGTCGTCGTCGAGGCTGCGCAGCATCATGGCCTTGCACGGCCTGGTCTTGTCGGCGCTGCTCTCGATCACGCCGGAGACGCGCAGCCCGATGCCTGCGAGCCGCGTGGCGAGCTCATCGAGCAGCTCCTGGATGACGGTGGACGCAGCGCCCTGCAGCGCCACGATCTGACACGTCCCGACCTCAGCGACACCCATGGCAGTCCTCCTCACACGTTGGCGGAGACGCGGCCCGCCTTCCGACCGGTTTGCACGATCGCGTGGACCGCCGAGACGACGCTCGCGGCGATCGATCGCCCGCGGTCGTCCATGCCGGTCCATGCCGCGTGGCGGCCGCGCGGATCGATCTCCAGCAGCTTGACGTTGGCCGGCACGCGCAATCCGTCGCGGGCGATGCCGCGCAGTGCGCCATCGAGCGGCGCCAGCACAGGTGTGCCGCCGAGCGAGCCGAGCTGCAGTCCCTTGTAGACGCGGGTGCCGATGTCGAGCGGCGTATGCCAGACGGCGTCCTGATTGGAATAGACGAAGCGCTCGCGGCCGGCGCCGCCGAGCGCACGCGCCTTGCCGTCCGCGTCGCGCGTGGTGCCGTGCGCCACGATCGCGCCGGTGTCGCAAGGATGCGTCTCGATCGCGATGTCGCAATTGTGCCCGACCGCAAAGCGCGGTCCGATGCCGACGGCGATGCCGGCAGCGCCGCGCAGATCCGGCGTGGCCAGATGCTTCTGCATCCGTGCGTCGACGATGACCGCGGGATAGCGGAACGCGATGATGTCGGTGAGATGCATCCCGGTGACGGCGACCTGGCTGGGCTCGCGATGAATGCGCACGACGTCCGCGATGCCCTCGGCCCGGCAGCCGACCACGCCGTCGATGTCGCAGGCCTCGCCATACAGGACGTCGTGGAAGGCCATGCCGCGTCGGATCACCGGCGGAAAGGCGTCGTGACAGAGGACGAGCGCGAAGCGCTCATGGTTGAGCTTGGCCGCGATCGCGGAGGCGATCTCGTTGGTGCCCAGCACCAGCGCGAGCGGCTTGGGCGCGTTCGGATGCCAAGTGACGGCGGCGGCTTTCATGCTGATGACCTCGTGTTGCGAGATCGAATGAGCAAGCCGCGGGCCAGATCGTTGCGCGCCGATCAACATGTTCATTGCATTGAGGAAAAGCAGGCAGCCTCGGTTTGTCTGATGCAAAGCTGTATTGTTTAGGATATAACATCGGATGCTATATTGTCGCTTATACAACATGTTGTGATGGTGCGGGGCAGGTCGGCGCGTGCCGATCAGGCGATGGGCTCTTCGCGGCGCACCAGCGCGACGCCCTTGACCTGGGCGTAGACGGCAAGCCCTGCCTGCAGGCCGAGCTCGTTCCACGAGCGTTGGGTGACCCGCGACAGCAATCGTGCACCCTGGCCGTCCTCGCCGAGGCCGAGCAGGGCGGTGACGCGGTGGTCCGATTGGCTGCGGATTTCCAGGATCTTCGCGCGTAGCACGTTGACGATGGTGCTGCGGCTCGGCGTTTCCAAGGCGAGGCTGACATCATCGGCCAGCACGCGCAGGCGGCGGCGTGTTCCCGGCGCAAGCGGCTCGGCCGGCAGCACGAAATGCCCGCCCGGCACCGCAAGCGTCACCATGCCGTCGATGGCGTCGTGCTTCAGAACGGTGGCGTCGAGACTGACCGCTGCATCGCGGGAGAGCGCGAGCGGCAGTGTCAGGTCGGCTTGGAGCACGGACAGCGGACCTGAAGCCAGGACGCTGCCATTGCGCATCAGCACCAGCTGATCGGCGAGCCGCTCGACCTCCGCGATATCGTGGCTGATGTAGAGGATCGGCAGGTCGAGCGCGGCATGCAGCCGCTCCAGATAGGGCAGGATCTCGTCCTTGGTGATCTGGTCGAGCGCCGACAGCGGCTCGTCCATCAGCAGCAGCTTCGGCTGGCTGAGCAGCGCGCGGCCGATCGCCACGCGCTGCCGCTCGCCGCCGGACAGATGGCGCGGCGAGCGCTCCAGCAGCTTGGCAATGCCGAGCAGCGACACGACCTCATCGAAGCCGATGGCGGTGGGGCCGGACGGGCCGGGATGCCCGTACATCAGGTTGCGGCGGACGGAGAGGTGCGGGAACAGATTGGCTTCCTGAAAGACGTAGCCGATCGGGCGCCGGTGCACCGGGCGGAAGGTCTTCTCGTCCTGCCAGACGTCGCCGGCGACGGAGCATCGTCCGTCCAGGCGGTTGAGGCCGGCGATGCTGCGCATGACGGCGGTCTTGCCGCAGCCGGACGGGCCGAAGATCGCGGTGACGCCGCGCGCCGGCACCTCGAACCGCGCGTTCAGCTCGAAGCGCCCGAGCGTACCGCGGAAATCGACCTTGACGGTGCTCATGACGCGCGTCGCGTCATCTTCTTCTCGATCAGCATCATCGTCAGAATGACGCCGAACGAGAACACGACCATGCCGAGCGCCAGCACCGAGGCTTCGGTCCATTGCGAGGTCTCGACGTAGTCGTAGATCGCGATCGACAGCACCTTTGTCCTGCCGGGAATGTTGCCGCCGATCATCAGCACGACGCCGAACTCGCCGACGGTGTGGGCAAAGCCGAGGATCGCGCCGGTGAGGAAGCCGGGGCTCGCCAGCGGCACGGCGATCGTCCAGAACGCGCGCCAGGGCGTGGCCCGCAGCGTGGCGGCTGCTTCCAGGGGCTTCTCGCCCATGGCCTCGAAGGCGTTGCGGATCGGCTGCACCACGAACGGCATCGAGAACAGCACCGAGCCGATCACGAGGCCTGGGAAAGTGAAGGCGAGGGTGCGTGCACCCCACAAGGACGCCAGCGCCCCGCCCGGACCGCTCGGGCCGAGCGCGACCAGCAGATAGAAGCCGAGCACGGTCGGCGGCAGCACGAGCGGAATCGCCACCAGGGCTGCGACCGCCTCCTTCCACCACGCCTGCGACCGCGCCAGCCACCATGCGATCGGTGTTCCCACGATCATCAGAATGACGGTCGTGATCGCTGCCAATTCGAGGGTCAGACTGACCGGTTGCCAGATATCGGCCGAGACGTGCAAGTTCATCCTTGGAAGTTCATCGACGTGAGCGCTCAGCTGCCGGACTTCGGGTCCAGAGCATAGCCGAACTTCTCGATGACCGCACGGGCTTCCGGAGTCTTGAGGAAGGTCAGGAACGCGGTCGCCGCCTCGTTGCCGGCGGATGCCTTCAGCAGCACGGCATCCTGACGGATCTCGCTGTAGAGGTTCTGCGGCACCAGCCAGCGCGAGCCGCCCGCATTCGGCATCAGCTGCGACAGTGCGACGAAGCCGACCTCGGCATTGCCGGTATCGACGAACTGGAACGCCTGCGAGATCGTGTTGCCCTGCACGATCTTGGGCTTGATCGTCTCATAGAGATTGAGCGCCTTCAGCGTCTCCACTGCAGCCGCGCCATAGGGCGCGGCGGCGGGATTGGCGATCGACAGCTTGTTGAACGCGTTCGCCTTCAGCGTTTCCTCGCCTCTCACCGCGTTCGGGTCCTTGCTCCACAGAACGAGCTTGCCGATCGCGTAGGTGAAACGGCTCCCGGCGACGCCGAGGCCCTCGTCGACCAGCTTCTTCGGCCGTTCGTCGTCGGCGGAGAGCAGGATCGCGAACGGCGCGTTCTCCTTGATCTGGGTGTAGAACTGTCCGGACGCGCCGAAGCTCAGCACCAATTCGTGTCCCGTCTTGGCCTTGAACAGACCGGCGATCTCCTTGGCCGGCTCGGTGAAGTTGGCGGCCACGGCGATGTTGGCGCTCCCGGCGAACGCATTTGCGCCAGTCAGGAGAGCGGCAGCCGCGCACAGGGCAGCGGCGACGAAGCGCATCGATCTCATCACAATTGTCCTCGTTCATATCGCAGAGACGGGTTCGCTTCGGTGAATTGCAAGTCCCGTTCCGGCGCAGCGCCCGTACCGATGCCGTGCTATATTCATTCGTATACATCAAAATAGACAGGTCGGCGACGTCCCGTCAACCCGAGGGGCCCCTCGGGCAAACGCGATGGGCGTCAGTGTACGACTTTCGACAATCGAGGCTGAAGCGATGTTGGAAACATGACGGCCCGAGAGCCGGGGTTCTCGGGCCGGCGCGAGACTAAGCCATCCGCTCCCAGAGCTGCCGCACCAGCATGCCCGCACGCTTCTCGATCGCCGCGGCGGCATCGAGCGCGAGATCCTCGCGATAGCGGCCGGCGATCAGCTGCACGCCGATCGGCTGGCCATTGTGAACCGCCACCGGCACCACCGCGCCGGGCAGCCCGAGCACGTTGATGGCCGAGATGAAGCGGATCTCGTTGAAGAAGATTTCGCGCACGCGCTCCGGGCTTACCGTGTCCTCGCGCGGGCCCGGCGTCGGCTTGACCGTCGTCGGCGCCAGCACCACCGGATAATCCTCGAAGAACAGCTGCCAGGCGCGGATATGGGTGGAGCGCTGCGCCGTCGCGTTCATCCAGCCCGCGAGGTCGAGGATCTCGGCCTTGGCCCGCATCCCGCCCCACGCCTTGTGGAAGTCTTCCGAGGTGACGGCCAGCATCTTGGCCTCCTGCATCACGACCACCTCGGTGGTGATGACGTCGCACCAGGTCTGCCAGACGCCGGAGATGTCGGGGACCTCGACCTCGCTGACCCGGTAGCCGGAGCGTTCCAGATGATCGGCGGCCTGCCGCAGCGCGGCCTGCACCGAAGGATCGACGTCCATGTCATCGGGGATCTTGGCGAGCGCGACCTTGATCGGCCGCTTGGGCTTCTCGCCCTCGAGCGGGGCCGGCACCCACCAGGGATCGCGCGGATCGCGCCGGCTCATCACCTCCAGCGCCAGCCTGACGTCGGCGACGCTACGCGCCAGCGGGCCCTGCGACGACATCAGATGCGCCAGCATCGGCCGCTCGGCCGCGGCGCTTTCGTTGTAGGCCGGGATGCGCCCCTGCGTCGGCTTGATCGTGACAACGCCGTTGCAATGCGCCGGCCAGCGCAGCGAGCCGCCGATGTCGTTGCCATGCGCGATGGTGCCGATACCGGCGGCGACCGCAGCTCCAGCGCCGCCCGACGAGCCGCCGCAGGTGATCTCGGGATCCCACGGGTTCAAGGTCAGTCCGTGCAGCGGGTTGTCGGTGAAGCCGCGGAATGAGAATTCCGGCGTGTTGGTGAGGCCGAGCACGATCGCGCCCGCGTTCTTGAGGTTGCGCACGACGGGCGCGTCCGACGGCGCGATGATTCCCATCTGCGCCTGAACGCCGTTGGGGTTTGGCCGTCCCTGGTAGTCGACGTTCTCCTTGATGGTGACGGGCACGCCATGCAGCAGGCCGTCCTTGTTGCGCGCCTTGTCCGCGGCGCGCGCAGCTTTCAATGCTTCTTCGGACAGATCGACGACGACCGCATTCAGCTTCGGATTGACCTCATGCATGCGCGCGATGTGCGCCTCGGTCACCTCGACCGAGGAGACCGCGCCCGAGCGGATCGCAGCGGCGGTGTCGAGCGCCGACCACTGCCAGACCGGTCCTCTCGGCAGCCGCGGCTTCGGCGCGGCGGCCCTCGCCTGTGGTCTGGCCTGCGGCTTCGCCTTTGCGGGCTTCCTGTTGGCCGTGGCGCGCGTGGCCACGCGCTTCGGAGCCGGCTTGGCGGTCTTTGCCTCCGGCTTCTTCCTTGTCGCTGTTTTCGCCATTGTGTTTCCCCCCAGTGTATCTCTCAAACGACCGACATGGTCAGCGGCGGCTCGACCTCGGCGGGCAGCGGGCTGACATAGGGCGTGCGCAGCGTCCGCTTCTTCAGGTCGGCCTTGGCGGCTGCGATCAGCGCCGGCTCATTGAGCGCCTTGATGCCGAGACCGGCCATCGCCTTGGCGGCCTGCACCATCGCCTTGTGCGCGGCCGGCGTCTTGCCTTGCGCAACGACCTGCCAGGTGTGGAACGGCGTGCCGATCGCCACCGTCGGCGCGTGCACCTGCACCGTTGGCACCACCCAGCTGACGTCGCCGACATCGGTCGAGCCGATCTGCGGATTGCGCTTGGCGTTCAGCGGCACCAGGAAGTCGGCCAGCGGCTTGTCGGTCGGATCCATGCCGATGCTGTAGTAGACGGATTCGATGTCCTTGTCGGTCAGGGTCGCCTGGATCTGACCGGCAAAATCCTTGTCGCTCGCGTCGAAATGCGGCGGCCCCAGCTCCTCCATGATCCCGTGCAGCGCCTCTTCGAGCGGCGTGTTGGGCAGGATGTTGGAGACCGCCGAGATGATCTTCATCTCGACCTTGGTCTCGGTCATCATCGTGGCACCTTGCGCGATCTTGTGTACGCGCCCGACCAGCTCGTTCATGCCGGGCAGGTCGCGCGCGCGGATCGAGTAGCGGACGCGCGCATGCGCCTGCACGACGTTGGGCGCAATGCCGCCGGTGTCGAGCAGCGCGTAATGCACGCGGGCGTCGCTCGGCATGTGCTCGCGCATGTAGTTGACGCCGACATTCATCAGCTCCACCGCGTCGAGCGCGCTGCGGCCGAGATGCGGCGAGGCGGCCGCATGCGAGGTGCGTCCGGTGAAGATGAAGTCGGCGCGCGTGTTGGCGAGAGAGGGCGTCATCACCACTTCCCAGAAGCTCGACGGATGCCAGGTGATTGCGATGTCGGCATCCTCGAACGCGCCTGAGCGCACCATGAAGGCCTTTGCGGCGCCGCCTTCCTCGGCAGGGCAGCCGTAGTAGCGCACGCGTCCCGGAACCTTGTTGGCGGCGAGCCAGTCCTTCACGGCGGTTGCCGCGAGCAGCGCCGCCGAGCCCAGGAGATTGTGGCCGCAGCCATGGCCATGGCCGCCGGTCTCGATCGGACGATGCTCGGCGACGCCGGCCTCCTGGCTGAGGCCGGGCAGGGCGTCGTATTCGCCCATGAACGCGATGACCGGACCGCCTTCGCCCCATTCGCCCATCAGCGCGGTCGGGATGCCCGCGACCTTTTCGATGATCCGAAAACCCTGGTGCTTCAACTCGGCGAGGTGTTCGGCGGACGAGCGGGCCTCGGTGTAGCAGACCTCGGGCATGCTCCACACCCGGTCGCTGAGCTCGATGAAACGGGTCTTGATCGCGTCGACGCCGCGCCAGATCTCGCTGCGGTTGTCCATCTCCGGTCCTTGTCCTCTGCTGCCGATAGGGGGCCGGTATGGTTATCAGCTAAGTTCCCCGACGCCTAGCGATCCGCCGCGAGAGCAGCCATGCGGCGCGCGGCAAGGCGCGGTGGAGCGCGCGTCATCCTTGAGCAGATGATGCCGCGATTGGATGCAGCGCGATGCTTTCGGCGGCGCAGCGAGAAGGATGGGGACGCCGTCCTCAAATTTCGGAACTGCCGCCGTGCGCCGTTACCGCACCCGTCCAGGAACGATCGTGGTCGCGTCCTGTTCTCGTGTCAGGAGTGCGACCGCCATGCGTGCAGGACCCATCACCATCATCGTCGCATTGCTGCTGATTCTCGCGGCCGCCGTCGTCTTCGCCTATCAGGGCATGACCTTGCCCGGCGATCCGATGCCGACCGAGGGCTGGATCGCGCTCACGCTCGGCGTGGTGTTTTCGCTCATCGTGGGGATCGGGCTGATGGTGCTGTTGTTCTACAGCAGCCGCAAGGGCTACGACGAGCCATCACAGTTCGGGGCTGATGATCATCGCGACTGAGACCGCTCAAGCCGGATGCGGCGGATGCTGTGTCCGCGGATGCCGGTCGTGAAGCAGCTTGGCGAGTTCGTGCCTCAGATCGTCGTGACCGCGCATCGCCGTCTCGAACAGCGCTTCCTGGATGTCGCGCGGCATGTCGCCCCAGACGCCGATGGCGGCGTTGCCGAGCAGCTCTGCGAACCGGTTGTCGTCCATGCGGCACCTCCGGACGATCTGACGCCCGAGGACGGCAAAGGTTCCAGGCCAGGTTATTGCGTGGTGAACAGGACCACCGCAATCGCAACGGAGAGCGCGATCGCGGACACGGTCCCCGTGGTCGACAGCACGCCCATGCGCCGCAGCGCCGCTGCAAACACGATGATGATCGGGGTAGCGGTGACGAGGCCGAGCTGCGCTTCGGTCATGGACATGCTCCTGATGTCGATCCCGTAGCGCATCCAGGCGCCGTGCTGTTTGTGCGCCGACAAAGAGCATGTCTGCCGCCCCGATTAGCTTTGCCGACATCTGATCGGAGGTGGCGGTGTCGGCACTCACATACGAACCGGAACCAACGGAGCGCTGGGGCGTGCTCGACGGGTTGCCGGGCGACCCCATGATGTGGGTCCTGATCCTCAGCGAGCTTGTCGCTTTCGGCCTGCTGCTCGGCGCCTTCGTCGTGGCGCGCGCAGTCAATCCAGTCATGTTCGCAGCCGGGCAGGCCATGCTGGACGGACCTCTCGCCGCATTGAACACGATCGTGCTTGTGACGAGCGGGTGGGCTGCGGCGCGCGGGGCGGCGGCGGCGAGAGGCGGATCGCCGGCCACAGCACGGCGTTGGATCATGCTGGCGATCCTGCTCGGCACGGCCTTCATTGCCGTCAAGCTGACCGAGTATGGCAGGGAGATTGCCGCCGGCGCAGGCCTGGAGACGTCGCCGTTCTTCACGCTCTATTTTCTGCTCACGGGCTTCCATCTGCTTCACGTCGTACTCGGGATGGTCATCCTCGGAATCGTCGGTCGTCATGCCGCGCCCACCAGCGTCGAGACCGGGACGGCGTTCTGGCACATGGTCGACCTGGTCTGGATCGTGATGTTCCCGATCCTCTATCTGGTGGGATGAGTCATGGTCCGCGATCGCCTCACGCTCGCCTGGCTTCAATTGCTGAGCTTCGCCGTCGCCACGCTCGCGGCCTCGTTGCTGCTGCCGAATCGCTGGCTCGCCGATGCCCTCGTGCTCGCGCTCGCATCGGCAAAGGGCAGGGTGATCGTGCTGGATTTTCTCGGCCTGCGCCATGCGCCCGCGCTGTGGCGCGGCCTGCTCGCATCGTGGCTCCTAGGCCTGGTTGCGCTCGCCGGGCTGGCGGTGGCGCTCCGCGCGCTGGTCTGACGGGCCATCGCCGTGCTGCTTGCGCCGCGACAAAGAGACTCCCGGCAGTGCCGGTAGATTGCCTTCACCATCGACCTTCACCAAAACGGAAAGGACGTGTCATGGCGGAACGCCTGACCAAGTCGGCCGCACGGAACGTCTTCTACGGCGGTTCGGCCTTCTTCTTTGCGATCTTCCTCGGGCTCACAGCGCACAGCCACTACTACATGGTCACGACCTCGACCAATGCGTCGACGCTGTCCGACGGAGTCGCTCGCGGCAAGCACGTCTGGGAGAGAAACTCCTGCATCAACTGCCATACCCTGCTCGGCGAGGGCGCCTATTTCGCGCCAGAGGTCGGCAATGTCTGGGACCGCTGGGGCGGCAGGCAGGACCCGGCCGCCGCGCGCGAGATGCTGAAATCTTGGATGCAGTCGCAACCCTCCGGTGCGCCCGGCCGCAGGCAGATGCCGCAGTTCAATCTGTCCGACCAGGAGCTCAACGACCTCGCCGACTTCCTGCAATGGACCGACACGATCAAGCGCCAGGACTGGCCGCCGAACAAGGCCGGCTGAGCCGGCATCCCGTCCCCGTCATGAGAGAGATCCGCGATGAGATATGAGACCCAGAAGGTCGCGATGCTGTATTTCTACGGCGCGCTGACGCTCTTCCTCGCCCAGGTCATCTTCGGCCTGCTCGCCGGCACCATCTACGTGCTGCCGAACACGCTGTCGGTCCTGCTTCCCTTCAACATCGTCCGCATGATCCACACCAACGCGCTGATCGTGTGGTCGCTGATCGGCTTCATGGGCGCCACCTACTTCCTGCTGCCCGAGGAGACCGAGACCGAGCTCTACAGCCCGCTGCTCGCCAAGATCCAGTTCTGGATGTTCTTCGGCGCCGCGGGTGCGGCCGTCGTCGGCTATCTCTTCCACTACCATGAGGGCCGTGAGTTCCTCGAGCAGCCCTTCATCATCAAGGTCGGCATCGTCGTCGTCTGCCTGATGTTCCTGTTCAACGTCACGATGACCGCCCTGAAGGGTCGCAAGACGACGGTGACCAACATCCTGCTGTTCGGTCTGTGGAGCGTCGCGATCTTCTTCCTGTTCGCGTTCTACAATCCGGCAAATCTCGCCGTCGACAAGATGTACTGGTGGTACATCGTCCATCTCTGGGTGGAGGGCGTCTGGGAGTTGATCATGGCCTCGATCCTGGCCTTCCTGATGATCAAGCTCAACGGCATCGACCGCGAGGTGGTGGAGAAGTGGCTCTACGTCATCATTGGCCTGGCGCTGTTCTCTGGCATCCTCGGCACCGGCCATCATTTCTACTGGATCGGCGCGCCCGGCTATTGGCAGTGGATCGGCTCGCTGTTCTCAACGCTCGAGGTCGCGCCGTTCTTCACCATGGTGATCTTCACGGTGCAGATGACGCTCAAGGCGGGACGCAAGCATCCGAATCGCGCCGCGCTGCTGTGGTCGGTCGGCTGCTCCGTCATGGCGTTCCTCGGCGCCGGCGTGTGGGGCTTCCTGCACACGCTGTCCAGCGTGAACTACTACACCCACGGCACCCAGGTGACCGCCGCGCACGGCCATCTCGCCTTCTTCGGCGCCTATGTGATGCTCAACCTCGCGGTCATGGCCTATGCGGTGCCGCAGCTGCGCCAGCGTGCGCCGTATAATCAGTGGCTCTCGATGGCGAGCTTCTGGATCATGTGCACGGCGATGATGACGATGACCTTTGCGCTGACCTTCGCCGGCATCATCCAGGTGCATCTGCAGCGCGTGCTCGGCCAGAGCTACATGGACGTGCAGGACCAGCTCGCGATGTTCTACTGGGTTCGGCTCGGCTCCGGTGTGTTCGTGGCGATCGCGGCGCTGATGTTCGTCTGGGCCGTGCTGGTGCCCGGCCGCGCCAAGCAGGCGATCATCCCCGGCGCCCTGCAGCCGGCGGAGTAAAACCCCGCAGGCGGCGGCTTCGATGCCGCCGCCTGCATCCCCCGATTCGGAGAGTGATCATGAAGCCCGCGCTGCACGCGATCGATACCGTCCTGTCGTTCCCCTCGTACACGCCGACCGGCAATGAATGCGCGCTGTTCGAGCATGCGTTCCGACATCGCCTACCGGTGCTGCTGAAGGGGCCGACCGGCTGCGGCAAGACCCGCTTCGTCGCGCACATGGCGGCGCGACTGGGCCTGCCGCTGCACACGGTCGCCTGTCACGACGACCTCACCGCCGCCGACCTCACCGGGCGATATCTGCTCAAGGGCGGTGACACCGTGTGGACCGACGGCCCGCTGACCCGCGCGGTGCGCGAGGGCGGCATCTGCTATCTCGACGAGGTCGTCGAGGCGCGGAAGGATGTGACCGTCGTGCTGCATCCTCTCACCGACGACCGCCGCATTCTTCCGCTGGAGCGCACCGGCGAGGAGCTGCTCGCGCCCGACGGCTTCATGCTGGTGGTGTCCTACAATCCGGGTTATCAGTCGCTGCACAAGGCGCTGAAGCCATCGACACGGCAGCGCTTCATCGCCATCGAATTCGGCTTCCTGCCCGCCGAGCAGGAGATCGCGGTGGTTGCCGCCGAGAGCGGGCTGGCGCCGGAGCGCGTTCGGCCGCTGGTGGCGCTCGCGCATCGGCTGCGAGCGCTGCAAGGCCATGACTTGGAGGAGGGCGTCTCGACGCGGCTCCTGGTCTATTGCGCGACGCTCGTCGCTGCCGGAGCATCCATCGCGGACGCCGTGCTCGCCGCGATGATCGAGCCGCTCACCGACGACGCCGACGTCAAGGCCGCGTTACGCGAGGTCGCGCATGCCGTGATCGGGTGAGCCATGCTCGACTTCCTCGAACTGGAGGAGACCGTCGGCCGCGCCTGGCATCGCCTGGTCGGCACGACCTCGAGCTATCCGGTCCATCCGGATCAGGCCGTCGCCCTGAACGAGATCAGCGGCCGCATCGCCGTGATGTTCCGCGCGCTGGGCGGCGAGAGCGGCGTGCAGGTCGCCGGAGCCAAGGCGCGCAAATCGGGCCATCGGCTCGGCTGGCGCCAGCGCATTGGCCTCGGCGACGAATGCCTCGATCAGGCCGGGCGCGATGGCGCCACCGTCTTCCTGCCGGAGACCATCGCGCTGCTGCCGGGTCGCGCGCTCAATACGCAGCTCTATCACTGGCTCGCGGCGTGGTTCGCGACCATGGCGGTCGAGCCGATCGCGGAGCGCGATCCGCTGCGGCATGATCTGCTGGCGCTGCGCCGGGCCTGTGAGACGACCTCGCTGGTGCTGGCGCGCTTCCCTGGACTGGCGCGTCCGCATGCGCAACTCGCCGAAGCGCTGGCTGTGGCGCGTCCGCGGCGGCCGCTGCCTCGGCTCGAGCAGCAGGTCGAGCACATCGTCATGGCCCTGCTCGGCGCCGGCGCGCCGCCCAAGGGCGCGCTGTGGAATGCGGTCATCGCTGGCGGCGCGTTGCCGGAGGCCGCCCCGCCCGGCTATCGGCCGATGCTGCCGTGTCCGCTGTGGGGCGATTGCTGGAGCCGCGATGCCGTTGCCGCGGCGCGCGAGGACGACGAGACGCAGACGCCCGCAGAGCAGGAGGGGGCACCCGACACCCGCAAACGCTTCGCGCGGCGCGAGCGCGACGACACGGCCAAGCGCGATCCATTCATCCTCAACCGCTTCGAGAAGATCCTGGCGATGGCGGAGATGGTCAATGTCGATCGTCCGTCCGACGATACCGACGATGACGACGCCCGCAAGGCTGCCGACGATCTCGATGAGCTCGCGATCGCCAGGCGCAAGGGGCGTCCGGCGAGCAAGCTGAAGTTCGATCTCGACCTGCCGCCCGAGGCGGTGGACACGGCCCGGCTCGACAGCGGCCGGCTGTATCCCGAGTGGAATTATCGCAGCGGCGCCTATCTGCCGGACCATTGTCGCGTCGTGACCGGCGATGCCGCCGAGGCGGGCGAGGCGTGGTCTCCGGACGATGCGATGCGCCGGCGCATCCGCAGCGTGCGGCGCAGGTTCGAGACCTTGCGGCCGCGTCATGAGGTGATGCGCGCGCAGGCCGACGGCCACGACCTCGACATCGACGCGCTGGTGCGCGCGCGCAGCGATCTCAATGCCGGCCATGGCGGACTTGATCGCGTGCATCTGGCGATGCGCCCGCTCGCGCATGATCTCGCGGTGACTCTCCTGGTCGACGTGTCCCTATCGACCGATGCGTGGATCGACGGCGTGCGCGTTCTCGACGTCGAGAAGGAGGCGCTGCTGGTGCTGGCGCATGGGCTGTCGGCCTGCGGCGACAGCCACAGCATTCTCACCTTCACCTCGCGGCGCAACTCATGGGTCCGCCTGGAGACCGTGAAGGCATTCGACGAGCCGATGAGCGGGCGGGTCGAGCGCCGCATCGGCGCGCTCAGGCCCGGCTACTATACGCGTATCGGCACGGCGGTGCGTCATGCCGCCAGCCAGCTCGCCGAGCGATCCGAGCGCAAGCGCCTGCTGCTGGTGCTCACCGACGGCAAGCCGAACGACGTCGATCACTATGAGGGGCGGTTCGCGATCGAGGACACGCGCAAGGCGGTGCAGGAAGCGCGGCGCGGCGGCGTCGCGGTGTTCGGCGTGACCATCGATGCGTCGGCGCAGTCGTATTTTCCCACCCTGTTCGGCCGCGGCGGCTACGCCATCGTCGGCAACATCAGGCGACTGCCCGCCGCGCTGCCGGCGCTGTACCGGCAGCTCGCGCATTGAAGGCGAGAGGCGCACTGCCGCCGTACCGACGACCGATACCGGCCAGCTGATCGAAGGGGTCCGGCCCTCAGGTCGCCGGCTCGCGCAGATTGCGCAGCGGCACCGGCAGGTGGCCCATCAGCTTGTCGAACTCGCCGGGATCGAGCTTCTCCCAGAGAATTTCGAAGATGCCGCGCGCAGCCGTGAGCGGATCGACCGGGAATTGCGGCGGCAGTTGGCGGAAGATGTCATCGACGAAATATTCGAGATGGCGGTCCTTGGTCGGGGTTGCCGCGTGGTGCCAGCCCTCGTAGTAGATCCCGCGAATGAGCATCGGCAACTGGGCGCCGAAATTCACGGCGACGGCCATCGGCATACGGTCGCGCAGCACATGCAGCACGGCACGCAGTGCGTTGTAGGCCTGCTGCCGGCTCGCCAGCGCGAGGCGTTGCTCGATGGCCTTCAGCCAGATGTTGGTTTCCTGGACGGTGTGATCCAGGGCGGTCACGCCGGTCTCGCTCATGTGGTTCTCCATGATGACAAGTGCACAGGACCGTTCGAGGGACGCCGAACGAGATAACGGCAAGGCCTGATTCGCTTGAACGCCTTGTCAGTAGGTGGTGCGTTCGGGCCGGTTATGTTGACCTGCATCAAATCACGATGTCGTGGTTGGACCGTGAGGTAAATGGCGGGTCAACGTCCGGCGCAGTCGTTTACGATCCCTTGCTACCGCAGCGGCACCGGCGGTAGGCAAGCCCATCCGTCATCTTACGGGGATCGTCGTGGTCCCGTGCACGGCACGTGACAATGGTCAGCAGTTCACTCTGACAAACAGCCATCGACAAACAGAACGTCTACAAATCAGCACGTCGCGATCTCGCGGCGCCTATCGCGCCCGAGTCTTGCTTGACGGAGCCCTCTTCAAGTGAGAGGGCGCAGGGAAGGCCGGGAGCTCGCCGCCCCCATGGCCCCCGTGCGGAAAGAATGCACGGGGCAGGAACCACAGGTTCGGCTGAGACATCCCGGCCTTCCCTGCGCGATAGTGTTACGGCTTATACGCATTCTCCCCGGTGAACGGGCTGTCTTGCCACCGTCACCCGCGCGAGGCTGAAACCTCGTCACGAGCTTGACGCCAGCGTCGCGGCGCCAGGACCATGCGACTTCGCCGTCCGCGCCGTGCCGTTCGTCCGCAGGCATGACACCCGCTGCGACACGTCGCGTCCATCGCATCCCGCACTCCACGTCTCGTGACGTTCGCGACACGCCCCTCTTCATGAGGCGGGATGCGCGGAAATGTCGTCCTGATTTGCCCGACGGTGCAAGCTGTTTATCTGCGGCAGACTGGCACGACGGGCAATTCGCGCATGGCGGTCATGCTGATTCGTTCGTCCGATGGCCCCGGGATTTTGCGTCTGCCCGTGCTCAGTCGGAGAGCGCATCCAAGTTGGGATCGGGCTGCTGCCTTGGGGGCGGCGCGAGGTGGGCGCTGCGGGCGCTGAGAGACGCGCGACCACGGCGCTCCTCGTTCGCGGTGGCGCGCATGATGGCGAGCGACCGGAACGTTCGCGTTGCAAGTCCGGAACTTGCGCGACTCGTTCGCGCCGAACATCCCGAGATCATCGCGGGCCGGCGCTGCGCCGTCAGGTTGAACCCGTAATCGCCCTGCTTGTGAAGAACACGTCTTCGCTTGCTCGTCGCGACAGACTCACCTTACATCGGAGTCGTCCGAGGCGGAGAGATCGCGCGCTCGACACCCCTTTCAACTCACGAATCGACGTCGGCTCGCAATGCTCAAGTCTGCCCAAGAGAAGTCTGTTCACAACAAGCCTGCTCAAGACAAATCCGGCAACGACCTTCCGCTGACCGGCTATGCCGTCGTGGTCGATGGTCAGATCAAGACCGAATTCAAGACCAAGGATGGCGCACACAACGGCGCGCATGACCTCAAGCGCCGGTTTCCGATGTTGCAGATCAGGGTGTACGACGCGGAGACGAAGCAGACCCACGACATCGAACTGACGCGGGCGTGAGACCGGCCTGCCGCGCGGGCCGTGGTGTTGTGAGGACGCAAGGCCGTTGCACCTTGTCGAGCCCGCAATCGCTGTCGATGTTTGAGTGCATGGAGAGCATGCTCCTGATGTAGCCGAGGGTGCGGTGTCGGTCGCCGCGTCCTCGCCCCTGTGGGAGAGGGCGCAGTATCGCGCAGGGGCGTGCGGTCTGAGGTGCACGCAGGCGACTGTCGGCCTGCGCGCCCGATACGCCGGGATGGGCTGTTGCGGTGGCTGCGTGATATGAGCCAATCTGCCTCATCTCCGACCATGCGAGCAGCCATCATGACCGAAACCGCCTGGAACAGACTTTCCGCCGCAGCGCTTCGCGCGCTCGCGGCCCGAGACGCGATCGTGCTGTTGCCGGTGGCCTCGACCGAGCAGCACGGCCCGCATCTGCCGACGGGAGTTGACGACTTCCTGTGCAGCGAGGTCTGCCGTCGCACCGCGCTGGAGCTGACTCCAGACCATCCCATCGTGGTCGCGCCGACCGTTTGGTGCGGGCTCGCCGACCATCACGTTCCGTTCGGTGGCACCTTCACCCTCGGTCTCTCCACCTACCACGCCGTGCTCAGAGACCTGTGCCGCTCGATTCTGAATGCCGGCTTCCGCCGCATCGTGATCGTCAACGGCCATGGCGGCAACATCCAGGCGCTGGCCACCCTCACCGGCGAACTGACGCGCGAGCTCAATGCGCCGATCGCGACGACGACCTATTTCATGGAAGGGCGGGAGACCATGGCCAAGGTCCTCGAGGATCAGGAGGGCGTGATGCATGCCTGCGAAGCCGAGACCTCGATGATGATGGCGGCTCATCCAGGCCTCGTCGACGCGGCGAGGCTCGACGCTGCCTTTGGGCCGAGCTTCGACATCATGGGCTCGCTGGTCCCGTCGCTGAAGATGTTCAGATCGTTCGCCGACATCACCACCTCCGGCGTCGCAGGCGATGCGCGCAAGGCATCTGCTGCAAAGGGCGAGAAGCTGCTCGCCGGCTGCGCGGCGGCGCTGGCGGCGCGATTGCGGGCGGGCGAGCCATGGTCCACTGCACCAATTCCGCCGCCAGCCGCAAGACGACAGTGACGCGGAGCATCATCCCGAGAAGCCCGTCGCAGGCGGGCGTTTCGGATGATGGGCCGCAAACGATACGTCCACGGGTTTGATGGACGCATGCCGATCGGCAAGCTCAGCCGCGCTGCGCGGAAGCGGCGAGGCTCGGAGCTCCGATCGCGTCGAGGCCGTCCGCAAGACTGCGGCTCGCGTTTCGCACCTCGCTGCGAAACGTCTTCGCCAGGTTCGACAGCGGCCGCGCCTCCGACCACAGCACATAGGCCGAGACTTTGGTGCTCGGCGTGAACGGCCGTACCACGAGATCATGCCCGCCCTGGCGCGGCGAGAATGGATCGACCACGGCGACGCCGACGCCGGTCGAAGCCAGCACGCAGGCCGTGTTGCAGTAACGCACTTCGACGGTCGGCTGGAAGTCGGCATCGGCTTGCCGGAAGCTCTCGCGCACCGCTTCGCCGAGGCGCGTGCCGCGTTCGAGGCCGATCAGCGGGAAGCCGGCGAGATCCCGCGCTGAAATCACGTCGCATTCGGCAAGCGGATGCAGGGCCGGCATCACGCACACCATCTCCCCGGTATGCACGACCTCATGGGCGATCCCGGGATGATCGGACAGTCCGAGCGCGAAGCCGAGCTCGGCGACGTTGCCGAGCACACCCTCGATGATGCCTTCGTAGCGGCGCACGTCGAAGAACATCCGCGTCTGCGGCCGGCGCCGCAGGAAGCCTGACAAGGTCGGCGGGATGATGCTGTAGGCGAGCGGCGGCGTGGCGACGATCGACAGATGACCCGTCTTCTGCTCGCGCAGGTCACGCACGCGGTTTTCCAGCCGGGCGTGCAGGGTGAAGATCGCCTCGCTCTCCTCATAGAGCGTCATCGCCTCGGGTGTCGGGAACAGCCGGTTGTTGACGCGCTCGAACAGCGTGAAGCCGGCCTGCGCCTCCATCGCCTTCAGCGCATTGCTGATCGCAGGCTGCGACAGCGCGAGCTCCTCGGCGGCAGCGACCGTGGTGTGGTGGCGGATGACCGCCCGCAGGATCTCCAACTGGCGCAGGTTCATGGCATGGTCGCCCTATTAGCCCGGGTGATGATCTCGGCCAAAATATCATAGACCGAGGTCGTCCCGACTGGTTGCAATTCCTGCGCCGGTTTCGCTTCATTGATGCTTCTCTTGCGCGTCGCAGAGGGCGGTGCTGCCGCCTGCTGGAAAGGCATGACGCACAGATCGGAGGCAGAGTTTTGAGCCGTATCTTCCGCGCCGCCGCCGCCCAGATGGGGCCGACCCAGCGCGCCGACAGCCGCGGGCACACGCTGTCGCGCATGATCGGGCTCCTGGAACAGGCGGCCGCCCAGGGCGCGAAGCTGGTGGTGTTTCCGGAACTCGCATTCACGACCTTCTTCCCGCGTTGGATCCTCGAAGGCGATGAGCTCGACAGCTATTTCGAGCGCGCGATGCCGAACCCGTCCGTTGCCGCGCTGTTCGACCGGGCGCGGGCGCTTCGCGTCGGCTTCTATGTCGGCTATGCCGAGCTGACACCGGACGGACGCCGCTTCAACAGCTCCATCCTGGTCGATCCCGACGGCGAGATCATCAGCAAATATCGCAAGGTGCATCTGCCCGGCTCCGTCGAGCCGCGCCCGAGTGCCAAGTATCAGCAGCTGGAGAAGCGCTATTTCAGCTATGGCGATCTCGGCTTTCCGGCCGTGCGCGCCGGCCGCGAGTGGGGCGGCGCCATCATGGGCATGATGATCTGCAACGACCGGCGCTGGCCGGAATCGTGGCGGGTGCTGGGGCTGCAGGGCGTCGAGCTGGTCTGCGTCGGCTACAATTCCGCGGCCTATGATCCGAATGGCGGCAACACCGAGGATGCCTCGCTGCGTACCTTCCATTCGACCCTGGTGGCGCAGGCCAACGCCTACATGAATGCGACGTGGGCGATCGCGGTCGCAAAGGCGGGCGACGAGGACGGCAGCGGGCTGATCGGCGGCTCCTGCATCGTCGATCCCAATGGCTGCATCGTGGCGCGGGCGAAGACGCTCGCTGACGAGGTCGTCGTCGCCGACATCGACCTCGATCTGTGCCGCCAGGGCAAGGACAAGATGTTCAACTTCGCGGCGCATCGCCGGCCGGATCAGTACAGGCTCATCACCGAGCGCGCCGGCGCCGTCGAGCCGGTCGTGGTCGATTAGCCGTTCACGTGGGGAGTTGCAGGATGCGCCGTTCGTTGTTCGCAGGTTTCGTCATCCTCGCCTCGCTTGCTCCGGCGGGGGCCGCGGAGCTGCCCGCTGAGATCAAGCAGGCTGGCGTGCTCAAGCTCACGGTCAACTCGACCTACGCGCCGATGGAATATCACGACCCCGCCACCAACGAGCTGAAGGGGCTCGACATCGATCTCGCCAACGAACTGGCGAAGCGGTTCGGCGTCAAGATCGTGTGGAGCGAGACGGCGTTCGCCGAACTCATTCCCTCGCTGCAGACCCGGCGCGCCGACTTCATCATCTCGGGCATCTCCGACCGTGCCTCGCGGCGCGAGACCGCCGACTTCGTCGACTATCTCGTCACCGGCCCGCAGTTCTTCGTGCTGGCGGAGAGCGATGCCAAGGTCGCGACCGATCTGTGCGGCCGGAAGATCGGCACCACGCGCTCGACGAGCTTCCCGCAGGAGATCGAGAAATGGAGCAAGGCCAATTGCGAGGCCGCAGGCAAGCCTGCCGCGCAATATGTGCCGGGGGAGAACTCGATCGATGTCCGCAATCAGCTCAAGCAGAGCCGCATCGATGCCGCCGTGCAGGGCAGCGAGACCTTGCCCTATGCGCAGTCGCAGGAGGCCGGCAAGTATCGCATCGTCGGTGAGCCCATCGTCTTCGGCTACCAGGGCATCATGTTCCGCAAGGACGATGCAGGCTTTCGCGAGGTCGTGACCGAACAGCTCAAGGCGATGATCGCCGACGGCAGCTACAAGGCCATTCTCGACAAATGGGGTCTCGGCGCCAATGCGGTGCGCGAGCCGATGCTCAACGCGGCGCCGCAATGAGCCGCGCCGACGTACTGGCTGATGGCTTTCCCGACCTGTCGGCGCACAGGATCGCGCGCAAGGCGCATTGGGGCCGCTGGCTTACGGCTGCCGTCATTGTCGTGATCCTGCTGGCGATCGGCCGCGCCTTCGCCAGAGGCCAGATCGAATGGTCTTACGTCGAACGCTTCCTGACCGCGCCGGTGATCCTGCGCGGCATCGTCAACACCATGGTCATGGCTGTCGCGGCGATGGCGCTGGGCATCGCGCTCGGCGTGGTCGTCGCGATCATGCGGCTGTCGCCCAATCCGGTGCTGCGGTCGGTCGCCGCCGGCTACACCTGGCTGTTTCGCGGTACGCCGCTGATCCTCCAGTTGTTGTTGTGGTTCAACCTCGCGCTGGTGTTTCCGACCATCGGCATTCCCGGCCTGTGGAGCGCGCGCGCCGTCGACGTGATGACGCCGTTCCTGGCCGCGCTGCTCGGGCTCGGCATCAACCAGGGCGCCTACACCTCGGAGGTGATGCGAGCCGGGCTGCTGTCGGTCGACATCGGGCAATACGAGGCGGCGCAGGCGATCGGCATGGGACGGCTGCAGGCGCTGCGCCGGATCATCCTGCCGCAGGCGATGCGGGTGGTGATCCCGCCGCTCGGCAACGAGTTCATTGGCCTGGTCAAGGCGACCTCGCTCGCCAGCGTGATCCAGTATCCGGAGGTGCTGCACTCGGCCGAGAACATCTACTACGCCAATTCGCGCGTCATCGAGCTCCTGATCGTCGCCGGCCTCTGGTATCTGCTCGTGGTCTCGATGCTGACGCCGCTGCAGATGCTGCTCGAACACCGTTTTGCCCGTGGCATCGCGCGGGGTCGCTGATGACGCCGCTCGTCGCCATCCGTCAGGTCAGCAAGCGCTTCGGCGAATTCCAGGCGCTCAAGCAGGTCTCGCTCGATGTCTTCGAGGGCGAGGTGGTGTGCCTGATCGGGCAATCCGGCTCCGGGAAGACGACACTGCTCCGTTGCGTCAACCAGCTGGCCACGGCGGACAGCGGCGGCATCTGGCTCGACGGCGCGCTGCTCGGCTTCCGCGAGACGGCCGGCCGGCTGCATCGGCTGTCGGAGCGCGAGATCGCGCGGCAACGCCTCGCCTGCGGCATGGTGTTCCAGCGCTTCAACCTGTTCCCGCACATGACGGCGCTGGAGAACGTGATCGAGGGGCCGGTGCAGGTGCAGAGGCGCAGGCTTGCCGAGGCGAAGGACGAGGCCTTGTCGCTGCTGCGCCGGGTCGGCCTCGCCGACAAGGCGCAGTCCTATCCGGCGCAACTGTCCGGCGGTCAGCAGCAGCGCGTGGCGATCGCACGCGCGCTCGCAATGAAGCCGCGGCTGGTGCTGTTCGACGAGCCGACCTCGGCGCTCGACCCGGAGCTGGTCGGCGAGGTGCTCGGTGTGATGAAGGAGCTGGCGAGGTCCGGCATGACCATGCTGGTCGTCACGCATGAGCTCGGCTTCGCGCGCGAGGTCGCCGACCGGGTCGTCTATATGGACCAGGGCGTGATCGTGGAGAGTGGTCCGGCCGGCGAGGTGCTGCGTGCGCCGCGCGAGGCGAGGACCAAGGCATTTCTGGCAGCTGAAGTGGGGTGAGGTGATGGAATTGAAGTCGATCGTGCTGGCTGGGCTCATGAGCGCGGCCGTGGCGGGCGCAGCTCTCGCCGCCGAGCTGCCGACCGAGATCAAGCAGAACGGTCTGCGCATCGCGGTGGTGCCGAACTATCCACCGATGGAGTTCAAGGATCCGGCCACCGCGACCCTGACCGGCTTCGACGTCGCGCTCGGCGAGGCGCTGGCCAAGAAGCTCGGCGTCAAGGCGGTGTGGCAGGAGACCAGCTTCGACCAGTTGATGCCGGGCCTCGCCACGCAGCGTTTCGACATCATCCTGACCGGCATGACCGACTACAAGAGCCGGCAGGATACCGCGACCTTCATCGACTACCTGCGCAGCGGTCCGCGATTCTTCGTGCAGGCTTCGCGCGCCAGCGAGTTCAGGGAGCCGACGGCGCTGTGCGGCAAGAAGGTCGGCGCCTCCAGGCGCACGATGTTCCCGAAGGACATCGCCGCCTGGAGCGAGAAGAACTGCGGCGCGAGCGGAATCGAGCTCGTCGGCACCGAGGGCTCGGCCGACGCCCGGACGCAGCTCAAGCAGGGCCGCATCGACGCCGCCGTGCAGGGCAACGAGACCTTGCCCTACATCATGGATCTCGAGCCGAACACTTACGTGCCGGTCGGCACGCCCATCGCGTACCAATATACGGGGCTGGCGACGCCGGTGAAGGCGGACGAACTGCGCGAGGCGCTGCGCGCCGCGCTGGAGGGCCTGATTGCCGACGGCAGCTACAAGGCGCTGCTGGCGAAGTGGAAGCTGAGCGACAATGGAATCGAGAAGGTGCTGATCAATGCTGGACAGTAAGGCGCTCGCGGGAATCCCGGTCGTTCCCGCCAACACTTCGCCGCCGGCGCCGGACTATCCATGGCCTGCGCCGCACAGAGCGGCGATGTTCCTGTCGTTCGACATCGACGCCGAGAGCGCCTGGACCTCGAAGGATCCCGCGCATGCGGCGCGTCTGGTCACGATGAGCTTCGGCGGCTTCGAGGCGCGCGTCGGCACGCCGAAGCTGCTCGAGCTGCTCGCCGAGCTCGATCTCAAGGCGACGTTCTTCATCACGGGATGGGCGGTCGACGCGCATCCGGCGATGGCGGAAGCGGTGCTGAAGGCGGGCCACGAGATCGGCCATCACGGCTATCACCATCTGCTGCCGGATCCCGGCGATCCCTTCATCGTCGAGGAGATCGAACGCGGCTTCGAGGCGATCCAGCGCCGGCTCGGCATCCGGCCGATCGGCTACCGCGCGCCGTTCGGCGAGTTCTGCGAGGAGCTGCTGACAGCGCTGGTGCGCCAGGGCATCGTCTACACCTCCTCGTTCCGCGATGACGTCAGGCCCTATCGCCATCGCTTGGCCTCCGGCTCGCCGGGCACGATCGAAATCCCGGTGACCGCGAGCTATGACGACTGGATGCACGGCCTGTCGGCGCGGTTCTCGCCGCGCTCGATCTTTCCGAAAGAGCACGTGCTGTCGATGTGGAAGGATGAGCTGGACGAAGTCCGCGATTGGGGCGCGATGGTGACGACCGTGCTGCATCCGCAGGTCTCGGGCCGGCCGATGCGCTTCCGGCTGCTGCGCGAGTTCCTGACCTACGCCAAATCGTGCCGGGACGTGTGGATCACGACCGGAGCCGAGATCGCGGCGAACTACCAGCGCCATGAGGCGGCGGAAGCGAAGGACGCATGAGTACGACGGCGATCTTCGGCAGCTACGTGCTGACGCGCAAGGACGGCGCGCAGGACGTCCTGCGCGATCACTGGGTGCTGGTCGAGGGCAGGCGCATCGCGGCCGTGACGCGTGATCGGCCGGCGGCGGACGAGGTGTTCGATCGTCCGGGCCGCTTCGTGCTGCCGGGCCTGTTGAACCTGCACAACCACATCTTCAGCGAGGCGATCGCACGCACGCTCACCGAGGACGGCAACGGCCGGCGCAACAACAAGAGCATCGTCTACACCGTGCTGCTGCCGCTGTCCAAGCGCGGGGCCGAGATCCTTTCGGTGAAGGAGCGGCTGGCGATCGGCCGCATGGGGGTGCTGCAGCTCCTGAAGGGCGGCGCCACCACGGTGATGGAGCCGTTCCGCAACACGATCCCGGAGCTGTTCGATGCGGCTCTCGAGATGGGCCTGCGCTTCTATGGCGCGCCCTATCTGTTCTCGACATCAGATGCCAGGGCGGATGCCTCCGGCGTCGTGACTTACGCCGGCGATGACGGCGAGGCCGACATGGCGGTCTGGAATGCGCTCCATCAGCGCTGGCACGGCCAGGGCGACGGCCGCATTCGTCTTGCGATGAGCCCGCACGCGACCGATACCTGCGGACCGGATCTGTTGCGCGCGGCTGCCAGCCGGGCGCGCGAGCTCGGCGTTCCCATCACCACGCACATGGCGCAGAGCGCGGGCGAGGTCGCGACGATCGCGCAGCGCCATGGCGGCCGCACCCCGGCCGAATATCTCGACTGGCTCGGCCTGCTTGGTCCCGATCTGCTGGCGGCGCATTGCCACGCATCGACCGATGCGGACCTTGCGCTGATGGCGGCGCGTGGTGCCGGCGTGCTGAACTGCCCGCGCGTGTTCGCGCGCGCCGGAGTCACCGCCGCCTTCGGCCGCTTCGCCGCGCATGGCGTCCGCACCGCGGTCGGCACCGACGGCTACAACATGGATCTGCTCGGCGAGCTCAACGCCGCGTCGATGATCTCGAAGATCGTGCTGGGAAGCGCCGAGACGGCGAGCGCGCCGGAACTGATCGACGCCGTCACCACGACGGCCGCCGCCATGATCAAGCGCGACGATCTCGGCGTCATCGCGCCCGGCGCGACCGCCGACCTCACCGTCGTCGACATGACGCATCCACATCTTCAGCCGCTACACGACCCGCGTCGCGGCCTGATCGCGCTCGCGAACCGCGCCAACATCGACCAGGTGATGATCGACGGCCGGCTGCTGATCCACGACGGCCGCTATCTCCACGGTGACGAGGCGGCGATCACGGCGGCAGGCGCTGCAGCGATCGAAAAGATCTGGGCGTTGCCGGAGGCAGAGGCCGCATTCGCCGGCTGAATGCTGCTACCGCGTGCCGTAGGCGCGGTCGCCGGCGTCGCCGAGGCCGGGAACGATGAAGGCGTCGTCGTCGAGGCCGTCGTCGATCGCGGCGGTCCACAGTGCGGCATCGGGATGCAGGCCGCGGACGCGCTCGACGCCCTCGGGCGCCGCGATCATGCAGACCATGCGGATATCCTTGGCGCCGCGCTCCTTGAGCCGGTCGACCGCGGCGACTGCGCTGTTGCCGGTCGCGAGCACCGGCGTGACGACGACGGCCAGGCGCTCCTGCAGGTCGGACGGCGCCTTGAAGAAATACTCGACGGCGGTGAAGGTCTGCGGCTCGCGGTACAGGCCGATATGGGCGACGCGGGCGGTCGGCACCAGATCGAGCATGCCGTCGACGAAGGTGACGCCGGCGCGCAGCACCGGCACGAACACCAGCTTCTTGCCGGCGATCTTGGCCGACTGCATTCGCGCCAGCGGCGTCTCGATCTCGACCTCCGTGAGCGGCAGGTCGCGCGTGACCTCGTAGCACAGGAGCATGCCGATCTCCTTCAAAAGCTCGCGGAACGACTTGGTCGAGATCGACTTGTCGCGGATCAAGGTCAGCTTGTGCTGCACCAGCGGATGATCGACGACCGTGACGCCTTCCATGGCTTTCATCTCCAAAGCGTAGGGTGGCAAAGGCGCGAAGCGCCGTGCCCACCTGATACTAGCTCAGCTTGGAATGGTGGGCACGCTGCGCTTTGCCCACCCTACGCGCAACTTATGAACTGCGTCGTTGCGAGGAGCGAAGCGACGAAGCAATCCAGACTTTCTTCCGGGCCCTGGATTGTTTCCGCCGTCGCCCTTCGGGCTATGGCGGACAAGTCGCTTCGCTCGCAATGACGTCGGCTGTTATGAAGCAAGGCTACCAAACACCTCTTAAAACACCGTGCCGTCGCTGAGGATGGTCAGCGGCGGCGAACCGTCCGGGCGGCGGGCGAAGGCGAGCTTGCGGCCGGCGGCCCAGCTGCCGCCTTCGAGGATGCGCGCCAAGGGCAGCTGTTCCGCCGTCTGGCCGGTGCGCTGGCGGATCAGCGCGGCCAGGCGATCGAGCAGGCCGACGGTCAGCGCGCGCCATTCCACCACCAGCGGGGAATCAACGGCATGCGCCCGCGCGGCATCGGCGGGATCGCGCAGCACCAGCACGCCGCCGTCGACGAACAGGCCGCCATTGCGGTATTCGGCGAGTCCCGTAAGGCCGTCGATGTTCTCGAGCACGAGGCCGGCGCGCTGCAGCGGTTCGATCAGCGAATAGCTCAGCCATTGCGACAGCTTGTGCAATGGGACGAGACCGCTGGTCGCGTCATCGGTGACCAGGGAAGCATGGTGCCAGCAGTCGCCGAGCGCGATGCCTTGCAGCGTCAGCCGCGACGGCCAGATTGGGCCGAGCTGCAGCAGCACCTGCTGCAGAATGTCAGCGGCCTGGAGGTGGCCGCCGATCGCACCGGCGGCGAGCTGATCGAACAGACCGCCGGGACGTGGGGTATCTTTCCGACCGAAGATATCCGGCTTTGCAGCCGTGACCTCGCCTAGCCGGCGCAGCAGCGCAACGCGGCCTTCGAGTCCGACCAGCGGATTGTCGGCGCTCACCTGGAAGCCGCGTTCGAGATCGGCGACGATGATGTGCTGCAGCTTCGCGGCGTCGGCCCGCAGCGGATGGCTTGCATCGGCCGAAAACGCACCGCGTGCGAACATGTCGAGGCTCGCCAGTGCCAGCCCTTCGGAGCGGCCGATGCGTGCGCCGGTCACGGCATCCTGATAGCGCCACGCCGCGCCGGCGCCGGCGTCGAGCAGCACGCTGGTGATGGCGAGATCGAACTCGGCGCGCGCCCGTGAAGCCGCATTCGGCCAATTCACTTTGTCGGCGATCGCGGCCCAGCGATCGACACCGCCGACCACGAAATGCCGCCAGCGCGAGTGGAACGGCACCTCGCCGCCGGGATAGGCCCTGCGGGTCACGTCGAGCACGAGGTCGGCAATCGCATCGAGCTTCGCGAGATCGATGCGGAAGTGCGGCAGCCTGTCGGCGAGACCGAGCGCAAGCAGCTGATGCGCCCGCTCGCGTACGGCGCGGGCGGACAGGAGATATGAAACGTCGGTCATGATCAGCCGCTGCGCTAGTACTTTTCGAGCGGTCGGCCGACGGTGTCGCCGAGCGCCTCGGGCTTCTGCGGCTCCAGCGAGAAATAGCCGGCGGCCTTCTTGGCCGCGATCTCGACATGGGCATCCGCCGGGATCAGCTCGTCGGGGATCGGCACGCGCTCGACGATGTCGACACCCTGGCCAACCAGCGCATCGTGCTTCATGTCGCTCATCGAGATGAAGCGGTCGATGCGTTTGATGCCGAGCCAATGGATGACGTCGGGCATCAATTGCTGGAAGCGCGCATCCTGCACGCCGGCGACGCATTCGGTGCGCTCGAAATAGGCCGCCGCGGCGTCGCCGTCCTCCTGGCGCTTGCGCGCATTGTAGACCAGGAACTTCGTCACCTCGCCGAGCGCGCGGCCTTCCTTGCGGTTGTAGACGATGATGCCGAGGCCGCCGTTCTGCCCGGCCGCAACGCATTCTTCGATACCGTGGATCAGATACGGGCGACAGGTGCAGATGTCGGAGCCGAACACGTCGGAGCCGTTGCACTCGTCATGCACGCGACATGTGATCTTCGTCCGGCTGTCATTGAGCTTGTCGACGTCGCCGAACAGATAGACCGTGGTGCCGCCGATCGGCGGCAGGAATACCTGCAGGTCGGGCCGGGTCACCAGCTCCGGATACATGCCGCCGGTCTGCTCGAACAGGCCGCGGCGCAGACTGGTCTCGCTGGTGCCGAAGCGCGCGGCCACGCCGGGCAGGTACCACACCGGGTCGATCGCGATCTTCACCACGGAGACGCTGCCATTGGCATGCACGACGTCGCCGTCATGAACGAGGCGCTTGGCCGCGAGCGCCGCATGCAACTCAGGAAGCTCGATCCGCGCCTTGGTCACGGCGATCGTCGGCCGGATATCGATTCCTTCCGCGATCTCGCCGCCGAAATTCTCGGCCACCAGATGGCCCCAGGGATCGAGCGCGACGATCTTCGCCGGATCTTGCCACTGCGCGAACGGGCCGATCGTGGCGGCGGGATGGGTGTTGGTGAGATCGGGGCGGCGGATCGGATCGAGCGCACCAGATGATACCGCGAGCGCACGGTAGACCGTGTAGGAACCGCCATGGCTGCCGATCACGTTGCGGTCCTGCGGACGTGATACCGTGCCGATCACGGGTCCGCGCTCGCGCGCGTTCTCCGCGCCCCAATGAAGCGGGAAATTGTGCTTGGCGCCTGGCACCGGGTGCGAGGTCAGGCGGATGTGATCCGTACGGTTGGAGCGAGTCATCGGACAGCCACCCCCAAAACGGCAACGGCCCGCCTTGACGACGGGCCTGAGCAGAACGCGTTCACGTTTTCCATGCACCAATATAGCAGTTTTTCCCCGCCAAACAAGTGGTCCCGGGTGGCCGGTTATTTGTAAACGAATGGTTTCGGATCCCGGTCGGCGGTCCCGCGGCGTCAGGCCCTGGCATGGCGCTTGCCTTTTGCAGGCGACGCCGCCAGCTTGGCGCGCATATGGAATTCTCGAGGGCAACGGCGGCATGGACCTGATCATTCGCAATGCGGTGCTGGCGCAGCACAGTGAGCTGCGCCGGGCCGATATCGGAGTTTCCGACGGCACCATCGTGGCGATCGCGCCGTCATTGCAGGCCGACGGCGAACAGCGCGATGCCGAGAACTGCCTCGTCGTGCCCGGCTTCATCGAGACGCACATCCATCTCGACAAGACCTGCATCCTCGACCGCTGCACGATCAGGGAAGGGACCGTGGCAGAGGCGGTGAGCGAGACTGCGGCCGCCAAGCGCAACTTCACGGCCGACGATGTCTACGCGCGAGCAAAGCAGACCGTGGAGCGTTGCGTCAGCCACGGCACGATGCGGATGCGCACCCATGTCGAGCTCGATCCCGGCATCGGTTTCATCGGCTTCGAGGCGATCCAGCAGCTCGCGCGCGACTATGCCTGGGCGCTCGACCTCGAGATCTGCGTGTTTCCGCAGGAAGGGCTCACCAACTATCCGGGCACCGAGGAGCTCTTGATCGAGGGCCTGCGCCGCGGCGCACGCACCATCGGCGCCGCCCCCTATTTCGACACCGACCCGCCGGCACAGATCGACCGCATCTTCGCGATCGCGCGTGACCACGACGTCGACATCGACATGCATCTCGATCTTGCCGAGACGCTCGATCACATGCAGATCGAATATGTCTGCCGCAAGACGGAGGAATACGGCTGGGGCGGCCGCGTCGCGGTCGGCCACGTCACGCAGCTGTCGCTGCTGCCGCCGGAGCGTTTCGACGCGATCGCAACGCAGCTCGCCAATGCCGGCGTCGCAGTCACCGTGCTGCCCTCGACCGACCTGCATCTGATGGGGCGCCGGCACGATCACGCGATCCCGCGTGGCGTGGTCCCGCTGGAGCCGCTGCGCGCGCGAGGGGTGACCTGCTCGCTCTCGACCAACAACGTGCTGAACCCGTTCACGCCGTATGGCGACGGCTCGCTGATCCGGATGGCGAACCTCTACGCCAACGTCTGCCAGGTCTCGCGGCCGGATCATCTTGCGGGGTGTCTCGACATGGTCACGCACGACGCGGCGCGGCTGATGCGGCTCGATGACTACGGCATCGAGGTCGGCGCGCCGGCCGATCTCGTCTGCATCGATGCAGCGACGCCGACCGAGGCCGTGGCGACCCTGGCGCAGCCGCTCTGGGGCCTCAAGCGCGGCCGGCCGTCGTTCTCGCGGACGCGGCCGGTGCTGTACCGGCCGGGGTGAAACGATGAGGGGTGTTGCATGACGCTGTCGCCACATTCGTCATTGCGGGGAGCGAAGCGACGAAGCAATCCAGAGTCCTCGTGTAGCCCTGGATTGCTTCGCTTCGCTCGCAATGACGTCGGAGTTCGGATAGGAGTTTTGCAATGCGCGTGATCAACGTCGCCGCCGCCCAGATGGGACCGATTCAGCGCGCTGACAGCCACGAGGCGGTCGTCGCGCGCATGATCGCACTGATGGACGAGGCCAAGCGCAAGGACGCCGACCTGATCGTCTACCCGGAGCTGGCGCTGACCACGTTCTTTCCGCGCTGGTACATGGAGGATCAGGCCGAAGTCGACAGCTGGTTCGAGCGCGAGATGCCCAATGCGGCCGTGCAGCCGCTGTTCGATCGCGCCGCGCAGCATCAGATGGCCATGTATCTCGGCTATGCCGAGCTGACACCGGACGGGCACCACTACAACACGGCAGTTCTCACCGACCGCGCCGGCAACATCGTCGGCAAGTATCGCAAGGTGCATCTGCCCGGCCACGAGGAGTTCGAACCGGAGCGCAGCCACCAGCATCTGGAGAAGCGCTATTTCGAGCCGGGCGATCTCGGCTTTCCCGTCTGGCGCAGTCTCGATGGCATTATCGGCATGGCGATCTGCAACGATCGCCGTTGGCCGGAGACCTATCGCGTCATGGGGCTGCAGGACGTCGAGCTGGTGCTGATCGGCTATAACACGCCGTCGGTGAACTCATTGAAATCGGCCGAGGGACTGCAGCAGCGCCTGTTCCACAACCGGCTCTCCGCGCAGGCCGGCGCCTATCACAACTCGTGTTGGGTCGTCGCGGTCGCGAAGGCCGGCGTCGAGGACGGTCATCATCTGATCGGCGGCAGCCTGATCGTCAATCCCGACGGCGAGATCGTCGCGGAGGCGGTGACGGAAGGCGACGAGGTGCTGGTCGCACCCTGCGATCTCGATGCGACGAGGTTCGGCAAGCAGACGATCTTCGATTTCGCAAGGCATCGGCGGATCGAGCATTACCGGCTGATCACCAGCCGCACGGGCGCGGTGCCGCCGGAGTGAGGCAGGAGAGAGAGTGGGCCTGACCACGCTGATCAGCAGTTGCATTGTCAGGCACGAGCGCCGCTACACAAACAGTGTCGTCCCGGCGAACGCCGGGACCCATACCGCGGAAGCTATCGAGGAACGGAGCTGACAGTTGCCTGCCTCACGTCGGCCGGCGGCTATGGGTCCCGGCTCAAGGCCGGGACGACAGCGGAGTGTGAGATGGCCGGCCGGGCAGGTCCGTGCAGGGGCAAACGACGGATGTGCGAACCACTCACCCCGCAAACGCCACCGCGCCGAGCGCCATGGTCACTGCGGCCTGGGTCGGATCGATCACCGGAATTCCCAGCGCGTCCTCCAGGTTCTTGCGATGCCGTGCCATGCCGGCGCAGCCCATGACGATGGCGCCGGCGCCGTCCTCGTCCTTCAGCGCGCGGCCGACCGCGATCATCTTCGCCAAGGTGCCTTCGCCTGACGCCGTCTCCGCCACGGTCATGTCCAGCGGGCGCTCCGCGGCCAACCGATCCATCAAGCCCATCTGGCGGAGATAGCGGATGTGGCGGCGGATCGAGCGCTGCGCGATGGCGAGCACGCCGAACGTATCGGCGCGGGTCAGCGCGGTGAGCACGCCGCATTCGGCGATGCCGAGCACCGGCCGTGCCGTGGCCTCGCGGCAGACATGCAGGCCAGGGTCGCTGTAGCAGGCGATCACGAACGCGCTGGATGCGTTGTCGCCCTCGACGAAACGCCGCAGCGGCAGGGTGACGCTGTCGGCATCCTTCTGGCTCTCGATGCCGTATGGACCTTCCTTCAAGGTCTCGCAGACGATCTCCGGCCCGTCGGCGAACATCAGCGGCTTGAGCGCCGCCGCCAAGCCGTCGGTGACCATCTGGTTGGAGTTCGGATTGATCACGGTGATGCGCGGGCGGGACATGGGAGCTACCTGCTTCTTCAGTGTTGACGGCGCGTGACAGGCAACCACTATGCCACGGCTGACGCAATGGGGCCGATGCGGTCACCTCGCGTCCACGGCGTTCCATCTGGCAGAACTAGGAGATCGCGATGACCGAGCCGGCCTATGACCTGATCATCCGAGGCGGGCGCGTCGCCACCACCACCGATACGTTCGAGGCTGATGTCGCCATCACAGGCGAGACCATCGCGGCGATCGGCCGCGGGCTCGGAACGGCGAAGCGCGAGATCGACGCGCGCGGCAAATATGTGCTGCCCGGCGGCGTCGACAGCCATTGCCATATCGAGCAGCTCTCGGCGGCAGGGATCGTCAATGCCGACACCTTCGAGAGCGCCACCACGTCGGCCGCCTTCGGTGGCACCACGTCCGTGATCTCCTTCGCGGCCCAGCATGTCGGCATGCAGTTGCCCCAGGTGGTCGAGGACTATCACGCGCTGGCGCGCAAGGGTGCCGTGATCGACTACGCGTTCCACATGATCGTCGCCGATCCGACCAGGGAGACGCTGGAGCGCGACCTGCCGGCGCTGATCCGTCAGGGCCACGGCTCGATCAAGATCTTCATGACCTACGACCGGCTCAAGATCGACGACGAGCCGCTGCTCGACATTCTCGTCGCCGCGCGCGAGGGCGGCGCCATGCTGTGCGCGCACGCCGAGAACCATGGCATCATCTCCTGGATGGTGAAGCGGCTGCTGTCGCGCGGCTACACCGCGCCGAAATACCACGCCATCAGCCACGCGCGCTTCTCCGAGGCCGAGGCGTTCAACCGCCTGATCGGCATGGCCGCCCTCGTCGATCAGCCGATCATGATCTTCCACGTCTCGACCGCGGAAGGCGCCAAGGTGATCCGCGATGCGCGCGGGCAGGGGCTGAAGGTGTTCGCGGAGACCTGTCCGCAATACCTGTTCATGACGGCTGATGATCTCGACAAGCCCGGCATCGAGGGCGCGAAGTGGATGTGCAGCCCGCCGCCGCGCCGCGCGCCCGACCAGGAGGCGCTGTGGCAGGCGCTGTCGCTCGGCGATCTGCAGACCATCTCCTCCGATCACGCGCCGTATCGCTTCGACGAGACCGGCAAGCTGCGCGCCGGCCCCAACCCCAACTTCAAGCAGATCGCCAACGGCCTGCCGGGCCTGGAGCTGCGGCTGCCGCTGCTGTTCGATGCGATGGTGTCGAAGGGCCGGCTCGGCCTCAACAAGTTCGTCGAGCTCACGGCGACGGCGCCGGCCAAGATCTACAATCTGCATCCGAGGAAAGGCGCGATCGCGATCGGCGCCGATGCCGACATCGCGCTGTGGGATCCGGACAAGCACGTCACGATCAGCGATGCCGCCATGCACGACCTCGCCGGCTACACGCCGTTTGCGGGGCGCAGCGTGCAGGGCTGGCCGGTGACCGTGCTGTCGCGCGGCCGCGTCATCATTGACAACGGCAGACTGTCGGCCGCGCCCGGCTCCGGCCAGTTCCTCGCCCGCAGCGGCGGCGAGGCTGCGAAGCCGACGGGGCGCCTGGTCGCGGATATGGACCCGGAGCAGAATTTTGGGGCGAAGCTGCTCTAGACGCGAAGAGCTGTTGGAGTAGCTGATCATGTTGACGCGGTCGCTCCGCTCTCCGCCGTCATGCCCGGGCTCGACCCGGGCATCCACGTGCTTCCCGGGATGCCGCCGGACGTGGATGGCCGGGACGGCGCCAGGCCATGACGTGGGGCGAGAGCTGAATGCCCTTCGTCGATCGCTGTCCAGGCGAGGACCTCCTTGATGCATGTCCTGATCTTCGGCGGCGCCGGCTTCGTCGGGCTCAACATCGCGCAAGGGCTGCTCGAGCGCGGCCATGCCGCGACGATCTTCGACGCAGCGGCTCTGCCGAACGCGGCGGAGCGCGCCTTTGCGCCGTATCGCGAGCGTCTGCACCTCGTGCAGGGCGACGTCACCGATGCGAGCGCTGTTGCGGCCGCGATCGCCGGCGGCTGCGATGCCGTTGTCATGGGCGCCGCGATTACCGCCGGTCCGGAGCGTGACGCATCCGACCCCGAGCGCATCCTCGCGGTCAATCTGCTGGCGCAGGTGCCGATCCTGCAGGCGGCGCGGCGCAGCGGCATCCGCCGCGTCATCAATCTCTCCTCGGCGGCGTCCTACGGCGCCAGCGGTCAGCGCTTTGCCGTGCTGGAGGAGAGCACGCCGTGCGAGCCGGTGTCGCTCTATGCGATCAGCAAGTTCGCCTCTGAGCGCGTCGCGTCGCGGCTGTCGGACCTGTGGCAAACCGACGTGATCAGCGTGCGCCTGTCGGCGGTGTTCGGCCCGTTCGAGCGCGGCGGCGGCGTGCGCGACACGCCATCGCCGCAGACGCTGATCGCGGCCTGTTGCGCGCGCAATGCGCCGGCGCTGCTGAACGAGCCGGGCGACAAGGACTGGGTCTATGCGGTCGACGTCGCCGACGCGGTCTGCCGGTTGCTGGAAGCCGAGATGCCGCAGCACACGCTCTACAACATCTCCAGCGTAGCCACGTTTACAGTCGAGGCCTGGGGCCGCGCCTTCGCGCAAGGCCGCCCCGGCTTCGTCTGCCGGCTTGCGGAGCAGGGCGAGACGCCGACGGTGCCGGTGTTCGCGCCGAGCCGCGGCCGGCTGTCGACGACGCGACTGGCCGAGGAGTTCGGCTGGCGCGCGCGCTTCGACTGCGCGGCATCGGCCGAGCATTTCGGCCGCTGGTTCGATCAGTACGGGAGAGACTGAGATGAGGCTCAAGGCGAAGGTCGCGGTCATCACCGGCGGCGGCTCCGGCATCGGCCGCGCCAGCGCCGTCATGTTCGCGCGCGAGGGCGCTTATGTTGCGCTGGTCGACCGCGACGCGGCAGGCGCGGAGGAAACCCTGTTGCTCCTGGCCAAGGCCGGAGGCCAGGGCCGCGTGTATGTCGGCGATGTCGGTGATGCGGATTTTGCAAAGGCGACGGTCGAGAGCGTGGCAGCCGCGCGCGGCCGGCTGGATGTGCTGATGACCGCTGCCGGCTTCTCCTGCGGCGGCACCGTGGTCACGACCGATCCCATGGATTGGGACGCGGTGTTCCGCGCCAATGTCGGCGGCACCTGGCTGTGGGCCAAGGTCGCGGTGCCGATCATGCAGAAGCAGAAGGCCGGGTCGATCATCACCGTGGCATCGCAGCTTGCGGTCGCCGGCGGCAAAGGCAATAGCGCCTATATCGCCGCCAAGGGCGCGATCATCAGCCTGACCCGCACCATGGCGGTCGACTTCGCTACCGACGGCATCCGCGTCAATGCGCTGGCGCCGGGTGCGATCGACACGCCGCTGCTGCGCCGGAGCTTTGCGCGCCACGTCGATCCGGAGCCGGTGCGCGAGGCCTCGCGCCAGCGCCACGCGATGAAGCGCTTTGGCGCGGCCGACGAGGTCGCGGCCGCCGCGCTGTTCCTGGCCAGCGACGAGGCGTCGTTCACGACCGGCATCGTGCTGCCGGTGGATGGCGGCTGGCTCGCGGCGTAGCTCAACGCCTGGCCGTGCCGGACTTCCGATCGCGCCCGCGCAAAATGTCCGCAAGCGCGGCCGCGTTGCGAGACAGCGGCTCGAAGCGAGGCGTCAGGAGATACGCGCGCATCGGAATCTTCGGTGCGAGTGGCCGTGCCGCGAGGTCGGGCCAGGCGCGGCCGCGCAGCACGAATTGGTCGACCACGGCAAGGCCCGCGCCGGCGCGGGCCATGGCGCAGGCGTCGGGCGTGTAGCGCACGATCGTGGTCGGCTCCGGGCCGCCGGCCAGGGCCGACGTGACGATGTGACCATAAGGCGTCTGCGGGCCGAAGCCGACCAGCGGATAGGGCAGCATGTCCTTCGGTCTGATGCTGCGCAGCCTCGTCAGGGCATGGTCGGCCGGCATGATCACGTGCAGCGCGCCCTCCGCGATCGTCTCTACCGCGACTGTCGGCTCGTCGACCGGCAGCACAGTGATGCCGAGGTCGGCGCGGGCTGTGCCGACGCGGCTGACGATCTCCAGCAGGGTCAACGATTCGAACTCGACGCGCAGATCTGGAAAGCGGCCGCGCAGCCGCGCCAGCGCCTCCGGCACCATGCTGTGGGCCGCGCTCGGGCTCGCCACCACGCGGATGGTGCCCGTGCCGCCGGCGCGCAGTTCGTCGGCGAGGTCGTTGATGCGCGCGACGCCGCGATGGACGTGCTCGACCTCGGCGAACAACCGCTTGGCCTCCGGCGTCGGCTGCACCCGGCCGCTGATGCGCTCGAACAGCTTGAGCTTGAGGCCATCCTCGGTATAGGCCAGCAGCCGGCTGATCGCGGGCTGCGACACCGAGAGCAGCCGCGCAGCGCCGCTGATCGAGCCCGTCATCATAATCGCGCGGAACACCTCGATCTGGCGCAGATTGAGCGGCATGCGACCTCTTGTCTCGCTGTGGATGGCTGTCGACTCTAGCCGCCGCTGCCGCCCCATAACAAGCTGTTATGGGCGGCGGACAAATCGGTATGGTCGGTGCCGGACCTGCTTTGCTAAGCTTCGCGTGCCGGGTGACATGACTGATGGAGAGAGCGTGAGCGACAGCGAGCGTTTCGATCGCGATTGCGCGTGTCAATTCCGGTGCCCGGCATGAGCGATGGCCTCGCCGCGCTGACGGCCCAGGTCCGTGGCGATCTTGCCAGGATCGCCCATCCCAGCATGCCATGGCTGACGCCCGTCGTCGGTCCCGATGGCCGGCCTGCGCGCGATGTGCTGATCGTCGGCGGCGGCCAATCGGGTCTTGCCACCGCCTTCGCGCTGCTGCGCTCGCGCGTCAGCAACGTTCTCGTGCTCGACAAGGCCGAGGCAGGCCGCGAAGGACCGTGGCTCAGCTATGCGCGCATGCCGACCCTGCGCAGCCCGAAGGACTTCACCGGACCCGATCTCGACGTCCCCTGTCTGACCTATCAGGCGTGGCACGAGGCGAAGTTTGGCGGCGAGAGCTGGCGCAATCTTGACCTGATCCCGCGCGAATATTGGGCAGACTATCTCGCCTGGTATCGCGAGGTGCTCGACCTTCCAGTGCGCAACGGCTGCGAAGTCGTCGATATCGCACCGGCCGCTGACGGACTGCTGCAGGCGACAGTGCGCAGCAAGGATGGTGAGACGACGATCTATGCCCGCAAGATCGTGCTGGCGACCGGGCAGGAGGGGATGGGCGATTGGAGCATTCCGGAGCCTCTGCGCCATTTGCCCGCAACGCGCTGCGCCCATTCCGGCGCCGAGATCGATTTCGACAGCTTGCGCGGCCGCCGCGTCGCCGTGATCGGGGCCGGTGCCTCGGCGTTCGACAATGCGGCGGCTGCGCTCGAAGCCGGTGCGAACAGCGTCGATCTGCTATGCCGCCGCACGGAAATCCAACTGATCCAACCCTATCGCTGGCTGACGTTCCGTGGTTTCCTGCGGCATTTCTCCGAACTCGACGACGTCTGGCGCTGGCGTTTCATGCGCGCGGTCCTCGAGTTGCGCGAGGGCTTTCCGCAGCACACCTATGATCGCTGCGCCCGTCATGCTGCGTTCCACCTGCATGAGGGCGCGCCTGTGCTGATCGCGTGCGAAACGTCAGAGGGAGTCGTGCTGCGGACACCGCAAGGCGAAGTCACAGTCGATTTCGTGGTCAGCGCGACGGGCATCTCGATGGACTTCGCAAAGCGTCCGGAGCTGCAGCGCTTTGCCGCCAACATCGCGCGTTGGTGCGATCGCTACACGCCCGATGCCGGCGAGCGCAACGACCGGCTTGGCGCCTTTCCCTATCTCGCCGACGACTATGCGCTGTGCGAGCGTGTGGCTGGCCGGACGCCGTGGATCCGCGACGTCCATGTGTTTGCCATTGCCTCGACGATGAGCTTCGGCGCGTCGGGATCTTCCATCAATGCAATGACCACCGCGGTGCCGAAGCTCGTGCATGGGCTGACGCGCGGGCTGTTCAAGGCCGACATCGACAAGCATTGGGCCAACTTCCAGGCCTACGATGTGAAGCAGGCCGAGGTGCGCTGTGGCACGTGATTTGCTGCTGAACTCCCATCTGATGCGCTCCCATCTGATGCACTCCCATCTGATGCGCTTGCGTCGCCGGTGACCGCTGGCAGGCTATTTCAGTCCCGGATTTTGAGACCAATGAGGGAACAAGGGCGATGAGTTTCGAGATGTCCAAACGTTCGTTGTTCGCTGCGACCGCCTTGCTCGCGGTGATGCTGGCTGCGCCATCGGCGCATGCGCAGAGCCGCGCCGAGACTCTGCGCTATGTCACCGGTGCCACCGTCAACACGCTCGATCCGAACATTCCGGGCTCGACGCGCGAGGCCTTCGCGCTGTCGATGTCGAGCTACGACCGGCTGGTGTCGTTCGGTCGCAAGCAGCTCAATGGTAAGTGGGTGTTCGATCTCGACACGATCACCGGCGAGCTCGCTGAATCCTATCAGGTCAGCTCTGACGGTTTGAAGATCACCTTCAAGCTGCGCCCCGACGCCAAGTTCCAGGACGGCTCGCCGGTGACGGCCGAGGACGTCAAATGGTCGCTCGACCGCTGCGTCACCGCGCCAATCCTCGGCAAGGCGCAACTGCTGACGGGCTCGCTGACGTCGGCCGATCAGTTCAAGGTCATTGATCCCCTGACGTTCGAAGTGACCTTGCCGAAGCCGGACAAGCTGGCGCTGCCGAATCTCGCGACCGTCTATCCGATCATCATCAACTCCAAGCTCGCCAAGGCGCATGCGACGGCCGAAGACCCATGGGCGCTGAACTGGACCAAGGAGAACGCGGCCGGCAGCGGTGCCTACATCGTCGAGACCTTCAAGCCCGGCGAGCAGGTGATCGCCAAGCGCAGCGAGGCCTGGAATCGCGGCGCGCCGGACAAGCCGGCGGCGTTCAAGCGCCTGATCATCCAGTCGGTGCCTGAACCGGCGACGCGCGCCAACCTCGTGGAGCGCGGCGACGCCGACCTCGTCATCGACCTGCAGGCGAGCGACGTGCAGTCGCTCGAAGGCAAGGGCAAGCTGAAGGTGATCTCGACGCCGCAATACAACGCGGTGACCTTCATCTCGATGAACAACACCATCCCGCCGTTCGACAACGTCAATGTGCGTCGCGCCATAGCCTACGCGCTGCCCTATGACGACATGTTCAAGGCGGCCTTGTTCGGCCGCGGCGCGCCGCTCTACGGCGCGACGTGGGCCGACGGCAAGCCGCCGAGCGGCGGCTATCCGATCCCGCAGCCGATCAAGCTCGATCTGGAGAAGGCGAGGGCCTATCTGAAGGACGCCGGCATGGCGGACGGCTTCTCCACCACCTTCAGCTTCAATGTCGGCCAGGCGGCGACCGCCGAGCCGATGGCCGCGCTGGTCAAGGAATCGCTCGCCAAGATCGGCATCAAGGTGGACATCCAGAAGCTGCCGGATGCGCAGATGTCGACCGCGATCAACGAGAAGAAGCTGCCGTTCTTCACCGAAGGCATCGTCGCCTGGCTGCCCTCGACCGACTATTTCTATCGCAACTTCTACACGGGCAAGCAGCGCTGGAATTATTCCTCGACTGACAATGCCGAGCTGGAGAAGATCGCGCAGGAGGCGCGCTTTGAGGCCGACAAGGCGAAATATGAGGAGCAGGGCAAGGCGCTCAACGCCATCCATTTCGACCAGATGTTCCAGATCCCGATCTGGCAGGCGGCGCAGGACGCGGTGATGCAGCCGACGGTGGACGGCTACGTCTACCAGTTCACGCGGCAGGTCGATTATCGTAACCTGAGTCGCAAGTAACGGGGACGGCTGATAACCATGGGCACGATCGTCGCAACCTTGGCTCGGGCGGGACGACGCTTCGTCTCGTCGCTGCCGGCGCTGTTCGGGGTCCTGGTCTTCACCTTCCTGCTGATGCGCGTGCTGCCGGGGGATCCGGCCGTGTTCTTTGCCTCCGGCCCCAATGCCGGCCAGGAGGAGATCGAGGTCATCCGCCGGCAGCTCGGGCTCGACAAGCCGCTGCCGAACCAGCTCGCGATCTATCTCTACGACGTCGGCCGCGGCAATCTCGGCCGCTCGATGATGACCGGGCAGGCGGTCGCCAAGGATCTCAAGGAGCGGCTGCCGGCCTCGCTCGAATTGACCCTGACGGCGCTGCTGATCGCGCTGGTGTCGGCGGTGCCGCTCGGCGTGCTGGCTGCGCTGCGGCCGGGCTCGCTGGTCGATCACGGCGTGCGGCTGTTCTGCTCGCTCGGCGTCTGCGTTCCGACCTTCGTCTCCGGTCTGCTGCTGATCTACGTGTTCTATTATCTGCTCGGCCTGGCGCCGGACCCCACGGGCCGCATCGATATCTTCGCCACACTGCCGCCGTCGCGGACCGGCTTCCTGATCATCGACTTCCTGCTCGCCGGCGATGTCGAGGGCTGGTGGGCGGCGGCCCGGCAGCTGATGCTGCCGGCACTGACCATGGCGCTGTTCGTGATCGCGCCGCTGGCGCGCATCACCCGCGCCTCGATGCTGGTGTCGCTCGGCAGCGACTTCGTGCGCACGGCGCGCTCGGTCGGGCTGTCGTGGTGGCGCATCGTCGTGACCTATGCGCTGAGGAACGCGATCCTGCCGGTCATCACCATCGCCGGGATCGTGTTCTCGACCATGCTCGGCGCCAATGTGCTGGTGGAGAAGGTGTTCTCCTGGCCGGGCGTCGCCTCCTACGCGCTCGATGCGCTGCTGGTCTCCGACTACGCGCCGGTGCAGGGCTTCGTGCTGCTGATGGCGACGATCTTCGTGATCGTCAATCTGCTGGTCGATGTGCTCTATGGCATCGCCGATCCCCGGGCGACGGTGGCGTGAGTCACATGAGCATGATCGAGACCTCGTCGACCCTGCGCCACACTGCCTTCGTGCTGCGCGGCAATCCGGTCACCGCTGTCGCGGCTGGCGGTGCGCTGCTGCTGGCGCTGATCGCGATCTTTGCGCCGTGGCTCGCGCCCTATGATCCGGTCGTCTCCGACGTACCGCAGGCGCTGCAGCCGCCGAGCGCGGCGCACTGGTTCGGCACCGACCAGCTCGGTCGCGATGTGCTCAGCCGCCTGATCGTCGCGAGCCGGCTCGACCTCACGATCGCGGTGACGGCGGTTGCTGTGTCCTTCGCGCTCGGCTCGGTGATCGGTGCACTCTGCGGCTATGCCGGCGGCCGGCTCGACAAGGCGGTCGGCCGCTTCGTCGACGTGCTGATGGCGTTCCCGCTGTTCGTGCTGGCGATGGCGATGGTCGCCGCGCTCGGCAATCGGGTCGAGAACATCGTGATCGCGACCGCGATCATCAACCTGCCGTTCTACATCCGCTTCGCCCGCGCCGAGGTGAACATTCGCCGCAACCTCGGCTGGGTCGAGGCCGCGCGGGCCTGCGGCGAGAGCCATGTCGCTGTCGTGCTGCGTTTCCTGCTGCCGAACGTGCTGCCGGCGATGGCGGTGCAGATGTCGCTCAATCTCGGCTGGGCGATCCTCAATGCCGCGGGCCTCTCCTTCATCGGCCTCGGCGTCAAGCCGCCGACGCCGGAATGGGGCATCATGGTCGCCGAGGGCGCCCGCTTCATCTCCACGGGGCGCTGGTGGCTGGTGGCGTTTCCCGGACTTGCGCTGATGAGCGCGGTGCTGTGCTTCAATCTGCTCGGCGACGGCCTGCGCGATATCCTCGATCCCCGGATGCGCACATGACGGGCGAATTGAAGATGATCAGCGTGGCGCATCCGAGGATGAGAACGTGAGCGCACCGCTGCTCGAGGTCGAGAACCTCAAGGTCTCCTTCTCCACCCGCCGTGGTATCGTCGAGGCCGTGCGCGGCGTGTCCCTGTCGCTCGCACCGGGTGAGATGCTTGGCCTCGTCGGCGAGAGCGGCTCCGGCAAATCGGTGACCGGCTTTGCCATCACCCATCTGCTCGACAAGGCCGGCCGCATCACCGGCGGCCGGATCCGCTTCAAGGGCCAGGACATCACCCGCGCCGGCGGCGCCGATCTGCGCAGCCTGCATGGTGCTGCGATGGCGATGATCTTCCAGAACCCGCGCGCGGCCCTCAATCCCATCCGTACCGTCGGCCAGCAGATTGCGGATGCGATCCTCGCGCATAGACGGCTGTCGCGGCAGGAGGCGCAGGCCGAGGCGCTGCAACTCTTGAAGGCCGTGCAGATCCGCGATCCCGAGCGGCGCATGAGCGCCTATCCGCATGAGCTCTCCGGCGGCATGTGCCAGCGGGTGATGATCGCGATCGCGATCTCCTGCAGCCCGCAGCTGCTGATCGCGGACGAGCCGACCACCGGCCTCGACGTCACCACGCAGAAGGTGGTGATGGACCTGCTCGCTCATATCGCCGCCGACCGCGGCATGGCGACGATCCTGATCACGCATGATCTCGGGCTGGCCGCGCGCTACTGCGCGCGCGTCGTGGTGATGGAGCAGGGCAGGCTGGTCGAGGAGGCCGAGCCGCTCACGCTGTTCCATCGGCCGCAGCACCCCTACACCAAACGGCTGGTCGCGGCGTCGCCGACGGCGACCTCGCGCATTGAGGATCTGGTGCCGGACGGCGAGCGCATTCCGTTGGTCGCGGTGACGGAGCTGCCGCCCCCGCCGCACGGCACGCCGCTGCTGCTCGACGTCAGGACTGTCAGCAAGCGTTTCGACGACGGCACCGTGGGCGTCGCGGACTTCTCTATGACCATGCGCGGCGGCGAGAGCGTCGGCCTGGTCGGGGAGAGCGGCTCCGGCAAGAGCACGACGTCGCGCATGATCTGTCGGCTGATCGATGCCAGCGCCGGCGAGATCCTGTTCGACGGCCAGTCGATCGGCCAGATCCCGGCGCGCGACTTCCACCGTTCCGAGCTGCGCAAGGACATCCAGATCGTCTTCCAGGATCCGAACGACAGCCTCAATCCGCGCTACACGGCGTTCGACTGCATCGCCCATCCGCTGCTGCGACTGATGAACATGCGCTCAGGCGACAGACTGCGCCGGCGGGTCGAGGAATGCGCCGAGCGTGTTGGCCTGCCGCGCGAGCTGCTGTCGCGCTTTCCGCATCAGCTCTCTGGCGGGCAGAAGGCGCGCGTCGGAATCGCCCGCGCCATCGCCTGCCGGCCGCGTCTGCTGGTGCTGGACGAGCCGACCGCGGCGCTCGACGTCTCCGTGCAGGCCGTGGTGCTGCAGCTCCTGAACCGGCTTCGGCGCGAGGACAACCTCGCATTTCTGTTCGTCAGCCACGATCTCAATGTCGTGCGCATGATGTGCGACCGCACCATCGTGCTGCGCACAGGCCTCATCATCGAGCAGGGCGAGAGCCGGGCGCTGTTCGCCAATCCGCAGACCGACTACACGCGCGAGCTGGTCGATGCCGTCCCGCATATCGACCCGCCGATGGCGCTGGCACCGGCCTGATCCTCGCCCATAACAATCGATTATGGACGGCGGACAACTTGGTATTGGGGCCGCGATCGGCGGAGCTGTTAGTTTGTGCGCATCGCCATCTCAGGTCATCAAAGGGTTGGATCGCGCGTCATGACGGAGCTGATCGAAAGGCTGCAGAGCGCCGTCGGCGCAGCGCATGTTCTCGTCGCAGCCGAAGATCAGGCGCCATATCTGCGCGACTGGCTGGGCAAGTATCGTGGCGCTGCCATCGCCGTCGTGCGTCCTGCGTCGACGGCAGAGGTCTCCGCGGTCATGGCGGCCTGCGCCGAGGCCCGCGTCGCCGTGGTGCCGCAGGGCGGCCACACGAGCCTGTCCGGCGGCGCGACACCGGATGCGAGCGGCGGGGCGATCGTGCTGTCGCTGGCGCGGATGAACCGCATCCGCGCGCTCGATCCCATCGGCCAGACCATGGTGGTCGATGCCGGCGTCGTGCTGGCGAAGGTGCAGGAGGCCGCCGGCGCGGCCGGCCTGCTGTTTCCACTCAGCCTCGGGTCCGAGGGGAGCTGCACCGTCGGCGGCAATCTCGCGGCCAACGCCGGCGGCGTCGCCGTGCTGCGCTATGGCGTGATGCGCGAGCTCACGCTCGGCCTCGAAGTGGTGCTGCCGGATGGCCGCATCTGGGACGGCCTGCGCGCCTTGCGCAAGGACAACACCGGCTATGCGCTGCGCGATCTCTTCATCGGCTCGGAAGGCACGCTCGGCATCATCACTGGCGCGGTGCTGAAACTGTTTCCGCAGCCGACCGCGCGCGCCACGGCCTTCGTCGCGCTCGCCGATGCGGCCGCCGCGCTGGAGCTGCTGCGGCTGTCACGCGCCCATTGCGGCGATCGCCTGTCGGCGTTCGAGTTCCTGACCGCGGCGACGCTGGAGATGATCCTGCGGCAGATGCCGGACACGCGGCTGCCCTTCGCGGCGCTGCCTGAGGCCGCCGTGCTGATCGAGCTCAGCGACATCGGCGACGAGCGCGCGCTGACCACGCGGTTTGAAACCGCGCTGGGGGAGGCGATGGCGCAGGGCCTCGTCGCCGACGCCGTCGTCGCGCAGGACGGCACGCAGGCGAAGGCATTCTGGCGCGTGCGCGAGAGCGTGTCGGAGGCGCTGGTGCGCGAGGGCAAGGCGTTGAAGCACGACATCGCCGTGCCGGTCGCCGAGATCGCCGATTTCGTCGACGTCATGGACGCGGCGGTCGGCGCGGCGCTGCCCGGCATCCGCCCGATGGTATTCGGCCATCTCGGCGACGGCAATCTGCACTACAATCTGATGCGTCCGCTGGCGATGACCGAGGACGCGTTCTACGCCCACGGCCCGCGCATCACACGCCTCGTGCATGACGAGATCACCCGCCGCCGCGGCTCGATCAGCGCCGAGCACGGCATCGGCCAGCTCCGTACATCCGAGATGCCGCTGTGCAAGCCGCCGCTCGAGCTAGAGCTGATGCAACAGCTCAAGCGCACGCTCGATCCGCATGGGCTGATGAACCCGGGCAAGCTGCTGCCGGGTACGTGAGGCAAACTCTCCACGACGTTCTGGTCAGCAGCCCCGGCAGACGCCGTTGACCTTTCGACGGGTCTCTTCGTCGTTCCAGATTCCCTTGGGAGAGATGACCAGCTCAGCTGTCAGTTTCATCGGCGCCCTGAGCTCTGCCGGGATCTTTGGGAAAGGTTGGACCGACCGGAGCCAAGCGATCGTCTGATCGTCGACGGCTTTCACGCCAAAAGTCTTGGTCATTTTCACGTCGATGAGGTTTCCGTCGCGATCGATCGAAAAGGTGATGATCGAGCGGATCTCGGTGGCGTTCTTGACATCGTCGGACAGGACGAGCGGACCGATCCGCAACTGGTGTTGGACCTCGCTGCGATAGGAGATCTCGGGGCCGGACGTGTCGGAGGTTGGAGGCCATTGCAGCTCTACATGGGCGATGCGCTTCTGCATGCCCAGATTGAACGTCGTCTTGATCTCGAACGGCACGTTCAGGTCGTCCGGGACGGGCGGAAATGGTCGCATGCGCCGCAGCCCTGCGAGAACGTCTGCATCGTCGTCGGCCGAGCCGGAGCTCTGGTCAATCGTCGCGTTCAAGATCTTGCCGTCCCGATCGATCGAAAAGACAACTCCCACGTGAACTGTCTTGGTTCTCAATCGTTCTGGGATCGCCCAGGAATTTGCCATGAGATGCCGGTAGAGCTGACGCTTGAACGCGGCTTCGTCTGCAAGCGCTGCCGCGGATATCGAAATCAGGATCAGGAGACCAAGACCGAAGTATCGCATTGAAGCCCGCTCATTCTTCTGCGGATCAATGTAGCTTGCTCGTTGGTTGGTGTCGTGAGGGATTAAGCGGGCAGACATGGCTCGCTTTCGTCCGTAGATCCTGGTCGACAGTCCGTCTTCGGCGACCAGGTCAGGATCAGCGCGCGGTCCGGCGAGTCTGCGCCACCGTGATCCGAGTTCCTGTCTTCAGCAGGCTTTCCAGCGCGGTTTCCACGGCATCTGTGAAGCGAGGATCGTTCGGCAGCTCGGTGCCGAACACCGATGTGACCGACAACAATGCAGGCGCAAGCCGGCCCGCAACCGGGCCGGCGTCATCCGCCAGGGCCCGCAGTCTGGCCGCCAGCGGGTCGCGCAGCGCGATCGGCTGGCGGTGTTCGTCGGTGCCGTTGACGTAGCGCATCCACCCGGCGACGGCGAGCGCGAGGCGGGTGATCGGCTGGCCGCGGGCGAGCCGGTCGCTGATGGTGCCGAGCAGGCGCTGCGGCAGCTTCTGCGAGCCGTCCATCGCGATCTGCGCTGTCAGATGCTTCAGCGCCGGATTGCGGAAGCGTTGCAGCAGTGCGGCGCGATAGGCTGTCACGTCGAAGCCGCCGAGCGCGGGCAGAGTCGGCGTGACCTCGTCGCACATCATGTCCTCGACGAGCCCGGCGAGGTCGGGCTCGGCCATGGCCGCGGCAACCGTCTCGCAGCCCATGAGATAGCCGAGATAGGCGATGGTGGAGTGCGCGCCGTTGAGCAACCGGAGCTTCATCAGCTCGAACGGCGCGACGTCGCGGACGAACTGGGCGCCGCTCTGGTCCCACGCCGGACGGTCGCCGCCGAAATCGTCCTCGATCACCCATTGACTGAACGGCTCGGTCACGACAGGCCAGGCATCGTCGAGCCCGAGCGCGGCGCCGATCTCAGCGCGGTCGGCATCGGTGGTCGCCGGCACGATGCGGTCGACCATGGTCGAGGGAAAGCGGACCTTGTCCGCGATCCATGCCGCGAGATCGCGGTCGATCAGTTCGGCGAAGGCGATGACGAGGCCGCGCAAGGTATGGCCGTTGGCCGGAAGGTTGTCGCAGGCGAGCACGGCGAAGGGCGGCAGCCCCTGTTGCCGTCGCAGCTGCAAGCCGCCTGTGATGACGCCGAGCGTGCTGCGGGGGTGGCCGACATTGAGGCTGTCGTGACGGATGTCGGGATCGTCGGCGCGCAGCGCGCCGGTCGCCGGATCGTGGCTGTAGCCCTTCTCGGTCACGGTGGTGGAGACGATGCGCACGCGGGGATCGGCGAGGCGCGCGAGCAGGCCCGCGGGATCTTCCGGCGCCACGGCGAGGCCGGTGAGCGCGCCGATGACGCGCCGCTGATGTCCGGCACCGTCGCTCGCCGTCACGCTGTAGAGCCCGCCTTGCGGCGCCAGCGCATCGCGGGTGTCGGGCGAGCGCAGGGAGACGCCGAGGATGCCCCAGCGCGGATCGTCCTTGAGCAACGTGTCGGTATAGAGCGCCTGATGGCCCCGATGAAACGCGCCGAGCCCGAGATGGACGATGCCGGTTGCGACCGCCGCGCGGTCGTAGTCCGGCCTGAGGATGCCGGCGGGCAGGCGGTGGAGCGTTGAGGGGCCGAGGCGGTCCATGGCGTATCGGCTCGTCAGAAGATCAGCTGCACTTTGCAGCATTCGGTCTGGTTGTGCTCGAACGTCTCGAATGCGGCGGCGTAGGCGTCGAGCCCGAAGCGGTGGGTGATCAGACGCTCGGGTTGCAGCGTGCCGCGCGCGAACCAGTCGACGACCTTGGCGAACTTGCCGCTGTTGAGCCTGGAAGCGTGGATCGCGAGCTCCTTGGCGGTCACCTTCTGCTGCACGATGGTCGACGGCTCGGCCGAGAAGCCGAGCAGACCGATGCGTGCCGCAGGCGAGGCGATCTCGATGGCCTCGGCGAGAATGGCGGGATGGCAGGCGGCATCGATGATCAAGGTCGGCGTCACATCGGCCGCGGCGAGGGCCTCGGGCAGGGCGGTGCTGGCGGTGTTGATGACGCGGTCGGCGCCGTTGTGCCGCGCCGCTTCGAGCCGGGCATCGATGCGATCGGTGACGATCAGCTGCTTCACGCCGTAGACGTGCTTGAGCACCTGGATCACGGTCAGGCCGATCGGGCCCGCGCCATAGACCAGCGCCACGTCAGAGGCGAACACGCGGGTGTGGTCGCTGATGTTGGCGGCGATCGAGAACGGCTCGACCAGCGGCGCCTTGTCGTCGTCGACGCTGTCCGGCAGCAGATGCGCGTTGGCCGCCGGCACGCAGGCATATTCGGAAAAGCCGCCGTCGCGGTGGACGCCGAGCACGGCGAGATGGGCGCAGACGTTGGGGCGGCCGACCGAGCAGGGATAGCATTGGCCGCAGGCCACCACGGGATCGACCACCACGCGGGCGCCGAGCCGTGCGCTGACACCGTCGCCGAGCTTGTCGATGCGGCCGAAGAATTCATGGCCGATCACGCGCGGATAGCGCGCGAACGGGTTGCTGCCGTGGAGGATGTGGATGTCGGAGCCGCAGATCCCGGCGCGCTCGACCTTGATGCGGACCTCGCCTGCCGAAGGCTCGGGAACCGGGCGCGTTTCGATCGACAGGCGGCCGGGCCGCTCCACCACGAGGCTCTTCACGCGCTCCTCCATCCTTCTCGCCCATTTCGACCGCGAGCTGCCGTCGTATAGCAATCCCAAGTCTTGGATACAAGTTTTTGATTGAAAGCCTATTTGGTATCCCTTATAGGCTTGGAATACAGGAATGACATACAAAGGCCCCGCAGCGGGCCGGCAGGGGAGGTTTGCCAGTGTCTTTGCCCACATCCATGTCTCGTCGCAGTTTCGTCGGCACCGCGCTCGCGGGAGCCTCGGCCTTGGCGTTCACGCCCGCCCGGGCGCAGTCGGCGAAGTATCGCCTGCGCTACGGCACGGCGTTTCCCGCCACCCATCCCGGCGTCGTCCGGATCATCGAGGCGTCGGAGGTCATCAAGAAGCAGACCAATGGTCTGGTCGACCTGCAGGTCTATCCGAACAGCCAGCTCGGCAGCGAGCCCGACATGTTCTCGCAGGTGCGCAGCGGCGCGCTCGACTTCATGTCGACGTCAGGTGTGAACCAGACGGTGGTGCCGATCGGCGGGATCAATGCGGTGGCGTTCGCGTTCGAGAGTTACGACCAGGTGTGGTCGGCGATGGACGGCGATCTCGGCAACCATGTGCGCGGCGAGTTCGCCAAGGTCGGCCTGCACGTGCTCCCGAAATGCCTCGACAATGGCTATCGCAACATCACCTCCGGCGCCAAGCCGATCGCCTCGCCCGACGATCTCAAGGGCTTCAAGATCCGCGTGCCCGGCAATCCGTTGTGGGTGACGCTGTTCAAGACGCTCGGCGCGGCTCCTACGCCGATCAATTTCGGCGAGCTCTATGCGGCCCTGCAGACCCGCATCGTCGACGGCCAGGAGAATCCGCTGGCGCTGATCCAGAGCGCCAAGCTCTACGAGGTGCAGAAGTACATCGCGCTATCAGGCCATATCTGGGACGGCCACTACATCTTCGCCAATGCAGCGCGCTGGAATGTCATGCCTGCCGACGTCCGCGACGCCATCACCGCGGCGCTGTCGGAGGCCGCCGTCAAGGAGCGCCAGGACATCCAGAGCTTCAACGAGAAGGCGCAGGCGGACATGCAGTCCGCCGGCGTGACCTTCAACAAGGTCGACACCAAGCCGTTCCGCGACGCGCTGCGCACCGCCGGCTTCTACACCGAGTGGAAGACCAAGTTCGGCGCCGAGGCGTGGGGCCTGCTGGAGAAATCGGTCGGCCAGCTCTGAGCGAGCTGCCGTTGCATCCCTGATGCATGTCCGCATGCGCGGACATCAGCAGGATCTTGCGGGGAGGGTGGAATGGCCGTTGACATGACCGCGACGACCTCGGTGCCGTCGCATGGTGCCTTTGCGCGTTTCGATCATCTGCTAGGCCGCGCCGTCGAGGCGCTGGCCGCCGCGATCGTGGTCGCCGAATTGGTCCTGCTCGGTGCGGCCACGGCCGCGCGCTACGTGTTCAATGCTCCGCTGATCTGGTCCGACGAACTCGCCACCGTGCTGTTCGTGTGGCTGGCGATGCTCGGCGCCGTCGTCGCATTGCGACGCGCCGAGCACATGCGGCTCACCGCCTTCGTCCGCAATCTGTCGCCGGCGTGGCGGGCGCGCACCGACGCGCTCGGCCTGATGCTGGTCTGCACCGTGCTGGTCGCGCTGGTGATGCCGTCCTGGCACCACCTCGAAAGCCACCTGATCAGCCAGATGCCCGTGCTCGAGATCAGCGAAGGCTATCGCGAGGCCGCGATGCTGGTCGGCGTGCTGCTGATGCTGCTCACCGCGGTCGACCGGCTGATCCAGCAGGCGAGCCTCATGCAGATCGTCGGCGCTCTGGCCCTGGTGCTCGCCGGTGCAGGGGCGCTCTATGCGGCCGCACCTGTGCTGGAGGATCTCGGCAACTACAATCTGTTCATCTTCTTCTTTGTGCTCGTCGCCAGCGCCATGGTGATCGGCACGCCGATCGCCTTCACCTTCCTGCTCGCCACCGTGGCCTATCTGCATTTCAGCACGACCGTGCCGGTCCTGATCGTTCCTGGCCGGGTCAGCGAGGGCATGTCGCACATGGTGCTGCTGGCGGTGCCGATGTTCGTGCTGCTGGGTGCGCTGATCGAGATCGCCGGGCTGGCGCGGGCGATGATCCTGTTCCTGGTTTCGCTCATCGGCCATCTGCGCGGCGGCCTGCAATATGTGCTGCTCGGCGCGATGTACCTGGTCTCCGGCATCTCCGGCGCCAAGGCGGCCGACATGGCCGCGGTCGCGCCGGCGCTTTTTCCCGAGATGAAGCAGCGCGGCAGCTCGGAAGGCGACCTGGTGTCGCTGCTGTCGGCCTCGGCCGTTATGTCGGAAACGATCCCGCCCTCGATCGTGCTGATCACGGTCGGATCGGTGACGGGCGTGTCGATCGCGGCGCTGTTCACCGGCGGGCTGCTGCCGGCGGTGGTCGGCCTGATCGCACTCTCCGTCGTCGTCTTCCTGCAGACGCGCAAGGAGGACATGAGCGGCGCGCAGCGTTTCGATGCCAAGACGCGGCTGCGGCTGTTTGCGATCTCTATTCCCGGTCTCGGTCTGCCGATCGTGATCCGTTCGGCTGTGGTCGAGGGCGTCGCCACCGCGACCGAGGTCGCGGCGATCGGCGTCATCTACACCGTGCTGGTCGGCATCTTCGTCTATCGCCAGTTCGACTGGAAGCGGGTGTATCCCATCCTGGTCGATACGGCGTCGCTGTCCGGCGCGATCCTGCTGGTGGTGGGGGCTGCGACCGGCATGGCCTGGGCGCTGACCCAGTCCGGCTTCTCGCAGCAGCTCGTGGACCTCATGGTGGCTGTGCCCGGCGGCCGCTGGGGCTTCCTGCTGATTTCGGCGCTCGCCTTCGTCGTGCTCGGCAGCGTGCTCGAGGGCGTGCCGGCGGTGGTGCTGTTCGGGCCGCTGCTGTTCCCGATCGCGCGCATGATGGGCGTGCACGAGGTGCACTACGCCATCATCGCGGTGTTCGCGATGGGTCTCGGCCTGTTCACGCCGCCTTTCGGCGTCGGCTTCTATCTCGCTTGCGCCATCGGCCGCGCCTCGCCGGACGAGGTCATCCGCCACGTCTGGCCGCATCTCGCCGCACTCGTCGTTGCGCTGCTCTTGATCGTGTTCCTGCCATGGATCTCGATCGGCTTCCTGTGAATCGGGTAGACTGCCGTCATGGATGACGATCTGACACCGCTGACACGACTGGACGGCAAGGCCGGCCGGCGGCTCGCCGACCAGGTCTACGAGCGGCTGCTCGAGGACATCGTCTCCGGCGCGCTGCCGCCGGGCACGCCGATGGCCGAACTCGATCTGTGCGAGCGGCTCGGCGTCAGCCGCACGCCGGTGCGCGAGGCGCTGATCAAGCTCGCCGATGTAGACCTCGTGCGCATCTATCCGCAAAGCGGCAGCGTGGTGGCGCCGGTGTCGCGCGAGGCGTTCGGCGAGGCGCAGTTCATCCGCGAGCATCTCGAATGTGCGCTGGTTGCCGAGGCCGTCCGCTACATCGATGCGACGGCGCTGCGCGAGCTGACCGAGCTGATCGACAAGCAGAAGGCGGCGGCGACGCCGGCGGAGTTCTACGTCCATGACGAGGCGTTCCATCAGACGATCGCCCGCACCAGCCGGCATCCCCATGTCTGGCAGGTGATCCGTCAGACCAAGATCCATTTCGACCGCGTCCGCCATCTGACCTTGATCGAGGACGCCGGCCATATTCCGCTCCTGATCGCGCAGCATCAGGAGATCCTGGACGGGCTGGCCGCCTGCAACGAGGCCCAGGCGGTCGCGGCGATGCGCCGGCATCTGCGCGAGGTGTTTCGCCGCGCTGACGGCATCTTTGCCCGGCAGGAGGAGATGTCGCAGGCCGAACCGCGCACGCGGGCACGGCGGCGGCGCTGATCGCGCGCTTGATTCATTCTGGAAGGTGACGACATGGAACAGACGTGGCGCTGGTTCGGACCCGATGATCCCATCACCTTGCCGCAGGTTCGCCAGACCGGCGCGACCGGCATCGTGACGGCGCTGCATCACATTCCCTACGGCGTGGTGTGGAGCACCGATGAGATCATCAGGCGCATCGGCTTGATCGAAGGCGATTCATCGCTGCGGCTGCGCTGGAGCGTGGTCGAGAGCCTGCCGGTCTCCGAGGCCATCAAGCTGGGCGAGGGCGATCTGACGTCCTTGTTCGACAACTACCGCCAGTCGCTGCGCAACCTCGCCGCCTGCGGCGTCACCACCGTCTGCTACAATTTCATGGCGGTGCTGGACTGGACCCGCACCGAGCTCGCCTTCCGCCTGCCGGGCGGCGCCGCCGCGCTCCGCTTCGACATGGATCGCCTGGCGGCGTTCGACTGCTACATCCTGCAGCGGCCCGGCGCCGAGGCGGAATTCTCCTCCGACGTGCTCGACCGCGCCAGGGCCTGGGTGGCGCAGGCCTCCGAAGCCGACAAGGACCGGCTGCTCGCGACCATCATGGCCGGGTTGCCCGGCGCCTATGACCGCTATGACGTGCCCGGCCTGCGCCGCATGCTGGAGAAATATCGCGGCATCGGCCATGCCGAGCTGCGTGCCAACTACGCGCGCTTCCTGCGCGAGGTGGTGCCGGTGGCGGAGGAGTGCGGTGTCAGCCTGTGCGTCCATCCCGACGATCCGCCGCGCGACCTGTTCGGCCTGCCGCGCGTGGTGTCGTCAGCCGAGGATCTGCAGTTCATCGTCGAGGCCGCCCCGTCGAAGGCCAATGGCATCACGTTCTGCACCGGCGCGCTCGGCGCCGGCGGCCACAACAACGTGCCGCGGCTTGCCGAGCGGTTCGCCCCGCACATCCGCTTCGTCCATCTGCGCAACGTCACCAAGATGCTCGACGGCTCGTTCATGGAGGCCGAGCATCTGCGCGGCGATGTCGACATGGTTGCGATCGTGACGACGCTGCTCAAGGAGCAGGCGCGCCGCAAGGCCGAGGGCGATCCGGACTGGCGGATCCCGTTCCGCCCCGATCACGGTCATGAGCTGGTCGACGACATCGGCCGCGGCACGCATCCCGGCTATCCGCTGGTTGGCCGGCTCAAGGGCCTCGCCGAGATCCGCGGGGTGATGACCGCCGTCGCGGCCATTAACCGTCTCCCGGTTTGATCGGCAGGGCCGGATAACGCGCTTGTCAGCGCGCTGTCCGTCAACGAGGATGCCAGCCGGAACGTCGTCCACGAGTTGAACAGATGTCGACCTCGCTCTTCGATCTCTCCGGCAAGACCGCGCTGGTGACCGGCTCCTCCCGCGGCCTCGGCCGCGCTATTGCCGAAGGCCTTGCCAAGGCCGGGGCGCGGCTGGTCATCAACGGCACCGACCCGGCGCGCACGCTGGCGGCGGCGGAAGAATTCCGCGCCGCGGGCCATCAGGCCGAGGCCTGCCCGTTCGACGTGACCGATGAGCAGGCCGTGGTCAGCGCCTTCGCGCGTTTCGATGACCAGGGGATCGCGATCGACATCCTCGTCAACAATGCCGGCATCCAGCACCGCAAGCCGCTGGTCGAGTTCACCACCGACGAGTGGCGCCGCGTCATCGAGACCAACCTCACCAGCGCGTTCGTGATCGGGCGCGAGGCCGCCAAGCGGATGATTCCGCGCAACAGCGGCAAGATCATCAACATCGGCTCGCTCGGCAGCGAGCTGGCAAGGCCGACGATCGGGCCCTACACCACGGCCAAGGGCGGCATCCGCAACCTGACCCGCGCGATGGCCGTCGAATGGGCCGCGCACGGCATCCAGGCCAATGCGATCGGTCCCGGCTACATGCTGACCGACATGAACCAGGCGCTGATGAGCAACCCCGACTTCAACAACTGGCTGATGTCGCGCGTCCCGGCGAAGCGCTGGGGTCGTCCCGACGAACTGGTCGGCACCGCGATCTTCCTGGCCTCCGACGCGTCGACCTATGTCAACGGCCAGACCATCTATGTCGATGGCGGCATGCTGGCGGCGATGTAGGATCGCGGAAGACACGAGACAGGGAGGCCGGCCATGCGTGCGGTCGTCATTCACGCGCCGAAAGATCTGCGCATCGACAGCTTTCCCGATCCGGCGCCGGGACCCGGCGAGGTCCGGGTCAAGATCGAGGCCGGCGGCATCTGCGGCTCGGATCTGCATTACTACCATCATGGCGGCTTCGGCACGGTCCGCATCAAGCAGCCGATGGCGCTGGGTCATGAGATCGCAGGCCACGTCGCCGCGGTCGGTGCCGGCGTGACCGGCCTCGCCGAGGGCACGCGCGTCGCCGTCAATCCGAGCCTGCCGTGCGGCAGATGCGCCTATTGCCGCGAGGGGCGGCGCAACCAGTGCCTGGACATGCGCTTCATGGGCAGCGCGATGCGCGATCCCCACGTGCAGGGCGGCTTCCGCGAGTTCGTCACCGTGGATGCCTCGCAGGCGGTGCCGATCGCGCCGTCGTTGTCGCTGGGAGAGGCCGCGATGGCCGAGCCGCTGTCGGTCTGCCTGCATGCCGCGCACCAGGCCGGTTCGCTGCTCGGCAAGCGCGTGCTGGTGACCGGCTGCGGTCCGATCGGAGCGCTGTCGATCCTGGTCGCGCGTTACGGCGGCGCAGCCGAGATCGTGGCGACCGACGTCGCCGACGCGCCGCTTGCGATGGCGCGCACGCTCGGCGCCAGCCATGCGTTCAATGTCGGGGCGAAGCCGTCGGCGCTCGATCCGTGGCGGAGCGGGAAGGGCACGTTCGACGTGCTGTTCGAGGCCTCCGGCAACCAGGCCGCCCTGCGGGCGGCGCTCGACGTCATGAGGCCCGGCGGCGTGATCGTCCAGCTTGGGCTCGGCGGCGAGATGACCTTGCCGGTCAACACGCTGGTCACGAAGGAGCTGCAATTGCGCGGCACGTTCCGGTTCGACCGCGAATTCGAGCTGGCGCTGCGGCTGATGGGCGAGGGTCTGCTGGACGTCAAGCCGCTGATCTCGGCTGCGCTGCCATTCGAGCAGGCGGTCGCCGCCTTCGAGCTCGCCAGCGATCGAAGCCGGTCGATGAAGGTTCACTTGACGTTTTGATGGATGGATTGACGCCGATGAAAGTCGCTTGCATCGGAGAGTGCATGGTGGAGTTTGCGCAGGAGGACGGCTCGCTGTTCCGGCGCGGCTTCGGCGGCGACACGCTCAACACGGCGCTCTATCTGGCCCGGCTCGGCGTGCCCACCTCCTACGTCACGGCGCTCGGCGATGATCCCTTGAGCGCCATGATGCTGGCGGCCTGGCAGGCCGAGGGCATCGACACCTCGGAGGTGCTGCAGGTCGAGGGCCGCGTGCCCGGCCTGTACATGATCGAGCGCGATGCCCGGGGCGAGCGCAGCTTCCTCTATTGGCGCGACCGCGCGCCGGCGCGCGAGCTGTTCGATCGCGCCGACCGCGACATGCTCGACAGGCTCTCCCGCTTCGACTGGATCTATCTCTCCGGCATCAGCCTCTCGCTCTATGGCGAGACCGGCAAGGCCAAGCTGCGTGAGCTCTTGACGGTGGCGCGCAAGCGCGGCGCGCGTGTGGTCTTCGACGGCAACTACCGGCCGCGCGGCTGGGCCAGCCGCGAGGTGGCGCAGCGCGCGTTCCGCGCGATCCTGCCGCTGGTCGACGTTGCGCTGCCGACGCTCGAGGATGAGCAGATGCTGTTCGGCGATGCCGACGCCTCCGTCAGCCTGCGCCGCTTCAAGGAAGCCGGGGTCGGCGAGGTCGTCGTCAAGCGCGGCGCACGCGGCTGCCTGATCCATGCCGATGGTGTGCTGGTCGACATCGCGCCGCCTGCGGTGCTCAAGCCGATCGACACCACGGCGGCCGGCGATTCCTTCAATGCGGGTTATCTCGCCGCGCGCATCAAGGGCGCGCCGCCCCGCAAGGCGGCGTTGGCCGGCCACCGGCTTGCCGGCGCCGTGATCATGGCGCCGGGAGCCGTGATCCCGGCCACCGCGATGCCGCGGGACATTCTGACGATGAGCGAGGCATGATGAACAATTTGGACAAGCGCACGAAGCTCGATGCGGTGTTCGCTCTGGCGCCGGTGATTCCGGTGATCACGATCGAGGACGCCGCGCATGCCGTGCCGCTTGCGCGCGCGCTCGTTACCGGCGGTCTCCGCGTCATCGAGATCACCTTGCGGACGCAGGCGGGGCTCGATGCCGCACGCGCGATCATTGATGAGGTGCCGGACGCCGTTGTCGGCATCGGCACGGTGCTGACGCCGGCGGACTACGAGCGCGCCGCCGGGCTCGGTGCAGCCTTCGCGATCAGTCCGGGCCTGTCGATCGGCCTGCTCGATGCCGCGAATGCGGGCGAAATGCCGTTCGCGCCGGGCATTCAGACCGCCTCTGATCTCATCGCCTGCGTGACGCGCGGCTATGAGCTGGTGAAGTTCTTTCCTGCGGTGCCGGCCGGTGGGCTCGCCGCGCTGGATGCGCTGGCCGGGCCGTTCCCCAACGTACGGTTCTGCCCGACGGGCGGCATCAATGCCGGCAACGCTGCGCAATGGCTGGCGCATAAGAAGGTCGTTGCGATTGGCGGCTCCTGGGTCGCCCCCGCGGCCGACATCAAGGCCGGGGCCTGGGCTGCGATCGAGCAGCGCGCCCGCGAGGCGACGAAGCTGCGCTGATCTGGCCTGTCCACAACTTAAAATTTTGTTTGTGTCCGACGTTCATCTTCGGCAGCGTAGGCCTCCGTCGGCGCTTGTCATTCTCAAAAAGTATTACAGTCAAATAATATGACTAGTCATCCCGAGTGTTCCGTGGAATAACGGACGTCACCGGCCGTCGAGGCGGGTGAATAGGTGCGTCGGCACCGCTGTTCGCGGCGGCGCATCAAAAAACAGTACCTTTTTGGGAGAGAACGTCTGATGACCCTGAAAGCCCTCTTTGCGGCCTCGGCAACGGCCGCCTTGTTGCTTGCCACGTCTGCTGGCGCCGCTGAGCTGACCGTCGGCTTCTCGCAGATCGGATCGGAGTCCGGTTGGCGCGCCGCCGAGACCTCGGTCTCGAAATCTGAAGCCGCCAAGCGCAAGATCAACCTGAAGATCGCCGACGCCCAGCAGAAGCAGGAGAACCAGATCAAGGCGATCCGCTCCTTCATCGCCCAGGGCGTGGACGCGATCTTCCTCGCGCCGGTCGTGGCCTCCGGCTGGGACGCGGTGCTGAAGGAAGCCAAGGAAGCCAAGATCCCGGTCGTGCTGCTCGACCGCGACATCGATCCCTCCGGCAAGGACCTCTATCTGACCGCCGTCACCTCCGACAGCGTGCACGAGGGCGAGGTGGCAGGCGAGTGGCTCGCCAAGACGGTCGGCGGCAAGGCCTGCAACGTCGTCGAGCTGCAGGGCACGGTCGGCGCCAGCGTCGCCACCAACCGCAAGAAGGGCTTTGACGCCGTCGTCGCCAAGAACGCCAACCTGAAGGTCGTTCGCAGCCAGACCGGCGACTTCACCCGTGCCAAGGGCAAGGAGGTGATGGAAAGCTTCATCAAGGCCGAGAACGGCGGCAAGTCGATCTGCGCGGTCTATGCCCACAACGACGACATGATGGTCGGCGCCATCCAGGCGATGAAGGAAGCCGGGCTCAAGCCGGGCAAGGACATCCTGACCGTCTCGATCGACGCCGTGCCGGACATCTTCAAGGCGATCGCCGCCGGCGAAGCCAACGCCACCGTCGAGCTGACGCCGAACATGGCGGGCCCGGCGTTCGACGCAATCGTGGCCTTCAAGGAGAAGGGCACCGTTCCGCCGAAGTGGATCCAGACGGAATCGAAGCTCTACACCGCGGCTGACGATCCGCAGAAGGTCTACGACAGCAAGAAGGGGCTCGGCTACTGAGCCGAAGATCTCGCCGTCGTCCTGGCTGTTGCCGGGACGACGGAAATCAATCGTGGCGCCCGCATCGCGTGCGGGCGTCGACTTCCCGGTCTTGCCCAAGTAGTTCGTCATGTCTGATCCTTCCGCTCCGCCGGCGATGCGTCCGTCTCTTCTGGAGATCCGCGGCCTCACCAAGAGCTTCGGTGCGCTCAAGGCGCTGCAGGATGTCGACTTCATGCTGGGTGAGGGCGAGATCCACGCACTGCTCGGCGAGAATGGCGCCGGCAAGTCGACGCTGATCAAGGTCGTCACCGGCGTTTTCGCGCGGGACGCCGGCACCGTGCGGCTGGCCGATCGGGAGATCGCGCCGCGCTCGGCCAAGGACGCGGTCGATGCCGGCATCGCCACCGTCTATCAGGAAGTCAATCTGCTGCCGAACCTCTCGGTGGCGCAAAATCTGTATCTCGGCCGGCAGCCGACGCGGTTCGGCGTCGTGCGCGAGGCCGAGATGCGGCGGCGCGCGCATGCGCTGCTGCTGGATTATGGGCTGGACATCGACGTCGGCGCACCGCTTTCGAGCTACTCGGTCGCTGTCCAGCATATCACGGCGATCGCGCGCGCCGTCGATCTGTCGGCGCGCGTCCTCATTCTCGACGAGCCCACGGCGAGCCTCGACCGCCACGAGGTCGAGATCCTGTTCAAGGTGATGCGAAAGCTCGCGGCTGATGGCATCGGCATCATCTTCGTCAGCCACTTCCTCGATCAGGTCTATGAGATCTGCGACCGCGTCACGGTGCTGCGCAACGGCCGGCTGATCGGCACGCGCGAGATTGCCGATCTGCCGCGGCTCGACCTGATCCGCATGATGCTCGGGCGGGAGCTGGCCGAGACCACCCACGAACGCGCAGCGAGCCAGCCGGACAAGGCGCGCGAGGTCTGCATCAGTTTCAAGGGCTATGGCAAGCAGGGCTACCTTGCGCCGTTCGATCTCGAGCTGCGCCGCGGCGAGGTGGTCGGGCTCGCCGGCCTGCTCGGCTCCGGACGCACCGAAACGGCACGGCTCGTGTTCGGCGCCGAGCGCGCCGACAGCGGTGCGGCCACCGTCAACGGTGAGACCGTCCGGCTGAATTCGCCGCGCGATGCCGCCGGGCTCGGCTTCGGCTATTGTCCGGAAGAGCGCAAGACGGAGGGCATCGTTGCCGACCTCACCGTGCGCGAGAACATCGTGCTGGCGCTACAGGCACGGCGCGGCCTGCACCGGCCACTGTCGCGGCGCGAGCAGGACGAGATCGCGATGCGTTACATCCGCATGCTCGACATCCGGCCGCCGGATCCGGAACGTCCGATCGGGCTGCTGTCGGGCGGCAACCAGCAGAAGGCGCTGCTGGCGCGCTGGCTCGCCACGTCGCCGAAGCTCCTCGTTCTGGACGAGCCGACGCGCGGCATCGACGTCGGGGCCCATGCCGAGATCATCCGGCTGGTGCGCGAGCTGTGCGAGCAGGGGCTGGCGCTGCTTGTGATCTCCTCCGAGCTCGACGAGATCGTGACCTATTCGAACCGCGTCATCGTGCTGCGCGACCGCGCCCATGTCGAGGAGCTGAAGGGCGACGCCGTCGAGGTCTCCAGCATTCTTGCGGCGATCGCTGCGGATACCGAGTCCGTGCGCGAGGCCGCATCATGACGCTTCGCATTCCCCGCCGTGGCCTGGCACAAGCGCTCGCACTGATCTTGATCCTGATCATCGATCGCGCGGTGTCGCCGCAGTTCTTCAATCTCCATCTGCAGGACGGCCGGCTGTTCGGCAGCGTCATCGACGTCCTGAACCGCGGCACGCCGGTGGCGCTGCTGTCGCTGGGCATGGTGCTCGTCATCGCGACCGGAGGCATCGACCTTTCGGTCGGTGCCGTGATGGCGATCGCGGGCGCCACCGCGGCGAGCCTCGCCGATACGCATTCGCTGCCGGTGGTCATCGGCTCCGCGCTCGCTGTCGGTCTGGTGTGCGGGCTCTGGAACGGCATCCTCGTTGCCTTCTTGCGTATCCAGCCGATCGTCGCAACGCTCATCCTGATGGTCGCAGGACGCGGCATCGCGCAGCTCATCACCGAGGGGCGCATCGTCACGTTCACGTCGCCCGATCTGGTCTGGATGGGCAACGGCGCCGTGCTCGGCCTGCCGACGCCGGTCGTGATCGCGATCGGCATGCTGCTGGTGACGGGGGCGGTCGTGCGCGGCACCGCGCTCGGGCTCTTGATCGAGGCGACCGGCGGCAACGCGCGCGCCAGCGAGCTGTCGGGCGTCGGCACCCGCGCCATGATCCTGTCGGTCTATGTCTGGTGCGGACTGTGCGCCGCGCTCGCGGGCGTCATTGCGGCCGCCGACATCATGGGGGCGGATGCCAACAATGCCGGGCTGTGGCTCGAGCTCGATGCGATCCTCGCCGTCGTGATCGGCGGCACCTCGCTGTTTGGCGGCCGCTTCAGCCTGGTGCTGGCGGTGGCCGGCGCGCTGATCATCCAGGCCATGAACACCGGCATTTTGCTGTCGGGCTATCCGCCGGAGCTCAATCTGCTGGTCAAGGCCGTCGTCGTACTTGCCGTGCTGCTGGCGCAATCGCCGCGGCTCGGCGATCTCTCGCGCTTCACCGCGCGCTGGCGGAGGACCAAGCCATGAAGGCCTCGACCTCGGTTGCGATCACGGCGTTCGTGCTGGTCACCGGCTTCGCGTTGTGCGCGCTGCAGTTCCCGAACATCGCCTCGACCCGCGTCGTCGCTAATCTGCTCACCGACAACGCCTTCCTCGGCATCGTCGCGGCCGGCATGACCTTCGTCATCATCTCCGGCGGCATCGATCTGTCGGTCGGCTCGGTGATCGGCTTCACGACGGTGTTCGTGGCTCTGGCGGTCGAGCGCTGGGGCATTCCGCCGTTTGCCGCGTTCGCAATGGTGCTCGTGCTGTGCGCGCTGTTCGGCGCCGCGATGGGGGCGGTCATTCACGTATTTGAGCTGCCGCCCTTCATCGTGACGCTCGCGGGCATGTTCCTGGCGCGCGGCGTCAGCTTCCTGCTGTCGACCGAGTCGATTCCGATCACCGCTCCGATCTACAGTGCCGTCTCCGACTTTGCGATCCGGCTGCCAGGCGGCGGACGGCTCACCGCGATCGCGATGGCGATGCTCGTGATCCTGGTGCTCTGCGCGTTGCTGCTGCATTTGACCCGGTTTGGCGCCAACGTCTACGCGCTCGGCGGCAGCCGTGTGGCGACAGCCCTGATGGGCATTCCGGTCGGGCCGATGACGATCCGCATCTATATGCTGTCGAGCGTGCTTGCGGGCCTCGCCGGCATCGTCTTCTCGTTCTACACCGCGGCCGGCTACTCGCTCTCGGCCGTTGGCGTCGAGCTCGATACAATCGCGGCCGTGGTGATCGGCGGAACCTTGTTGACGGGCGGACAGGGCTCGGTCATCGGCACCTTCCTTGGCGTCCTGATCCAGGGCATGATCCAGACCTACATCAACTTCGACGGCACGCTGTCGAGCTGGTGGACCAAGATCGCCACGGGGGTTCTGTTGTTCGTCTTCATTGCGTTGCAACAAGGTCTGATGGCGCTCGCGCGCCGCTCATCCGTCAAGCCCGCAGGGGCCAAGCCGATGGGGGCGCCGACATGACGACGTCGCACATCGTCTCGATTCCGACCCGGCGCGCGCATTCCAACCATGCCGAGGTCGCTCGCAGCATCGGCATCGACATCATCTCCGGCCGACTGGCCGAGGGGGCGCGGCTGCCGGGTGATGCCGAACTGACCGCGACCTTCGGCGTCTCACGGCCGGTGCTGCGCGAGAGCGTGAAGACCCTCGTTGCAAAAGGTCTGCTGTCGACCAAGGCCCGCGTCGGCACCGTGGTGCGCGGACGCTCGGACTGGAACATGTTCGATCCCGACGTGCTCGCCTGGCACCTCGACGCGGGCATCGACAAGCGCTTCCTCGCCGACCTCGCCGAGATCCGGTTGGCGATCGAGCCGCGCGCCGCGGCGCTCGCGGCGGAACGCCGTACGGATGACGACGTCGCGGCGATGCGCAAGGCGATGGCGCAGATGGAGCGCGAGCCATCGACATCGGTCGCTTTCGCCGAGGCTGACCTTGCGCTGCACATCGCGGTCGCCAACGCCTCGGGCAATCCCTTCATGCGCTCGATCGGCGCTGTCATCGAGGCCGCGTTGCGCGCCTCGTTCGTCCTGAGCGCCCCGATCGAGACCGCCGATCGCGACACCGTGCTGGTCTGGCACCAGCGCATCATCGACGCGATCGCGGATGGAGACGCCGACGGCGCCTCCGAGGCCATGATCGAAGTCATCTACAACGGCCGGCGGCGCCATGCCCAGTCGGCTGCACGAACGGACCGGGAATGAGCAACGACAACGAGAAGAAGACGCTGCGGAGCCAGGCGTGGTTCGGCCGCCAGGACAAGATGGGCTTCTATTATCGCTCGTTCCTGAAGAACAGCGGCACGCCGCAGGATCGCTTCGAGGGCCGACCGGTCATCGGCATCTGCAACACCTGGTCGGAGCTGACACCCTGCAACGCGCATTTCCGCGTCATCGCCGAGCATGTCCGCCAGGGCGTGCTCGATGCCGGCGGCTATCCGCTGGAGTTTCCGGTCTCCTCGCTCGGCGAGGTGACGATGCGCCCCACCGCGATGCTGTTCCGTAACCTCGCTTCGATGGATGTCGAGGAGGCGATCCGCGCCCACCCGCTCGACGGCGTCGTGCTGCTGATGGGCTGTGACAAGACCACGCCGGCGCTCTTGATGGGCGCCGCCTCGGCCAACCTGCCTGCGATCGGTGTTTCAGGCGGGCCACAACTGCGCGGCGTCTATCGTGGCCAGATCATCGGCTCCGGTACCAACATCATCTCGATGAGCGAGCAGCTGCGCGCCGGCGAGATCACGCTGAAGGAATTCCACGAGGCCGAGGCCGGCATGAACCGCTCCGCCGGCAGCTGCATGACCATGGGCACGGCCTCGACGATGGCCTCGATGGTCGAGGCGCTCGGCATCGGCTTGCCGGAAAATGCGGCGATTCCGGCTGCGGATGCGCGGCGCAACCTGCTGGCCCGCATGGCCGGACGGCGCATCGTCCAGATGGTCGGCGAGGATCTCAAGCCGTCGGATATCCTGACGCGCCAGGCGTTCGAGAACGCGATCCGCACGCTGGCCGCGATCGGCGGCTCGACCAATGCCGTCGTGCATCTGCTCGCGATCGCCGGCCGTGTCGGCGTCGAGCTGACGCTCGATGATTTCGATCGGCTCTGCCGCGACGTGCATTGCCTGGTCGACCTGATGCCGTCGGGCCGCTTCCTGATGGAGGACTTCTATTACGCCGGCGGCCTGCCGGCGGTGCTGCGTGCGCTCGGCGAGCGCGGCCTGCTGCACAAGGACGCGCGCACCGTCAACGGCAAGACGTTGTGGGACAATGTCGCCGAGGCTCCGAACTGGAACGCCGAGGTCATCACACCGTTCGAGACCCCGTTCAAGACGGAAGCCGGCATCGCCATTCTCACCGGCAATCTCGCCCCCAACGGCGCTGTCATCAAGCCGTCGGCGGCCTCGCCGGAACTGATGAACCATACGGGACGCGCGGTCGTGTTCGAGAGCGTCGAGGAGATGCATGACGCGGTCGACGACGACAATCTCGACATCGATGCGTCCTGCATCATGGTGCTGAAGAACTGCGGGCCGAAGGGCTATCCGGGCATGGCCGAGGTCGGTAACATGCCGCTGCCTGCGAAAGTGCTGCGTCAGGGCGTGCGCGACATGATCCGCATCTCCGATGCGCGCATGTCCGGCACGGCCTACGGCACGGTGGTGCTGCATGTCGCGCCGGAGGCTACCGTCGGCGGACCGCTGGCGCTGGTGAAGAACGGCGACATGATCACGCTCGACGTCGCCGCGCGCCGGCTGCATCTGCATGTCAGCGACGAGGAACTGGCCGCACGCCGCGCCGCCTGGACGCCGCCGAAGCCGCATGCGGCCCGCGGCTATCAGAAGCTCTACATCGATCACGTGCTGCAGGCCGATCGCGGCGTCGATTTCGATTTCCTCGTCGGCCGCACCGGCTCGCCCGTGCCGCGCGACAATCACTGAGAGGTACCCATGACCGCTTCCGCCAGAAAGCTCTACAAGGGAGTCTTCCCGGTGGCGCCGACCGTGTTCGACGCCGACGGTCGTCTCGACCTCGAAGGCCAGAAGCGCGCGATCGACTTCATGATCGATGCGGGCTCGCACGGCATATGCATCCTCGCCAATTTTTCCGAGCAGTTCGTGCTGACCGATGACGAGCGCGATCTGGTGATGACCACGGTGCTGGAGCATGTTGCCGGCCGCGTGCCGATCATCGTCACCACGACGCATTTCTCGACCTTTGTCTGCGCCGAGCGTTCGCGCCGGGCGCAGGAGAAGGGCGCTGCCATGGTCATGGTGATGCCGCCCTATCACGGCGCGACCTTCCGCGTGCCGGACACCTCCATCTATGAATTCTATCGCGGCGTCTCCGACGCGATCTCGATCCCGATCATGGTGCAGGACGCGCCGGTCGCCGGCACGCCGCTATCGGTGCCGTTCTTGGCGCGCATGGCCAAGGAGATCGAGAATCTCGCTTATTTCAAGATCGAAGTGCCGCGTGCGGCCGACAAGTTGCGCGCGCTGATCGAGGCAGGCGGCGCGGCGATCGAAGGTCCGTGGGACGGCGAGGAGGCAATCACCCTGATGGCCGATCTCGACGCGGGCGCCACCGGCGCGATGACCGGCGGCGGCTATCCCGATGGCATTCGCAAGATCATCGATCCGTATTTCGCGGGCGACCGCGAGGCCGCGGCTGCGGCCTATGAGCGTTGGCTGCCGCTGATCAACTACGAGAACCGACAGTGCGGGCTTGCCACCTGCAAGATCCTGATGAAGGCGGGCGGCGTGATCCGCCACGACACGCTGCGAGCGCCGCAGCCGCCAATTCATCCGGCGACCCAGAAGGGACTGATCGAGATCGCGCGCCGGCTCGACCCAGTCGTGCTGCGTTGGGGACGCTAGAGATGAGCGAGCTTCGTGTCGCCATCGTCGGCTTCGGCAAGATCGCCAGGGATCAGCACGTGCCGGCGATCGCCGCCACCGAGGGCGTGACCCTGACGGCGGTGGCGAGCCGCAACGCCTCTCTGCCAGGCCTGCCGCATTTCGGCACCATCGAGGAGCTGCTGCGCGACGGGCCGGAGATCGACGCCGTCTCGCTATGCACGCCGCCGCAGGTGCGCCGCGCGCAGGCGCAGGCTGCGCTCGAGGCCGGCAAGCATGTGATGCTGGAAAAGCCGCCGGGTGCGGCGGTCAGCGAGCTCGATCCATTGATCGCGCTCGCGGCTGCCAAGCAGCGCACGCTGTTCGCGACCTGGCATTCGCGCTATGCGCCGGCCGTCGAGCCGGCGCGCGCGTGGCTGTCGTCGCGTCAGATCCGCAGCGTGCGGATCGACTGGAAGGAGGACGTGCGCGTCTGGCATCCGGGGCAGGGCTGGATCTGGGAGCCGGGCGGGCTCGGCGTGTTCGATCCGGGGATCAACGCGCTGTCGATCCTGACCCGCATCCTGCCCGAGCCGGTGTTCCTGACCGAGGCCGAACTGTCGTTTCCGTCCAACCGCCAGGCGCCGATCGCGGCCAACCTGTCACTGTCGACAGCCAGCGACCTGCCGATCGCGGCCGAGTTCGACTTCCGCCAGACCGGGCCGCAGAGCTGGGACATCCGGATCGAGACCGACGCTGGGCAGTTGAAGCTGTCGCTCGGCGGCGCGCGGATGACCGCGGACGATCAGCCGATGGTCGACGAGAAGGAACGCGAATATCCCGGCCTCTATCGTCGCTTCGTCGAACTGACGAAGACCGGCGCTGGTGACGTCGATCTCGCGCCGCTGCGGCTGGTGGCCGATGCGTTCCTGCTCGGCCGCCGGCAATTCGTCGAGCCGTTCGAGGACTAGAGCGATGGCAGAAGCGCGGATCACCAGGGATGTGTTTGGCAGCCTGCCGGACGGCCGCGAGGTCGAGCGCGTCACCTTGCGTGGGGCTCACGGCTTCGAGGCGCGCATCATCACCTACGGCGCGGCGCTGCAGACGCTGCTGGTGCCGGATGCGCAGGGGCTTGTCGATGACGTGGTGCTCGGTCATGACGACTTGCTGAGCTACGTCAAGCTCCGAAAGTTCTTCGGTGCGACGGTCGGGCGTTACGCCAACCGCATCGCCAAGGCGCGCTTTTCGCTCGACGGTCAGGATCTGCGCCTCGACGCCAACAATGGTGCACATGCATTGCACGGCGGCCCCGACGGCTTCGACCGCAAGCTCTGGCAGATCGTCGCGACCGAAGACGGCGCCCAGCCCTCGGTCACGATGCTCTATGTCAGTCCCGACGGCGAGGCCAATTATCCGGGGCGGCTCGACGTTCGTGTCACCTATCAGTTGACCGGGCCGATGGAGTTGGCTGTCAGCTTCAGCGCCCGGACCACCCGGACGACGGTGGTCAACCTGACCAACCACAGCTTCTTCAATCTCGATGGCCTGGCCGCCGGCAGCGACATCCTTGATCATCGTCTGACCGTCGAAGCCGACCATTATCTCGCGATCGACGAGACCGCGATCCCGCTGGAAGGGCCGCCGCACGCCGTCGCCGGCACGCCGTTCGATTTCCGCGAGCCGCATGCGGTCGGTGCCCGCATCCGCGCTGACGACCCGCAGATCAAATGCGGTCGCGGCTACGATCATAATTTCTGCGTTCGACAGCAGGCGGGGGTGCGCTTGGCCGCCCGGCTGGCGTCCCCGCGCTCGGGGCGCGTCATGGAGTTGCTGACCGATCAGCCCGGCCTGCAGGTCTATTCCGGCAACTATCTTGACGGGACCGTGACCGGCAAGGGGCGTGTCTATCGTCAATCCGACGCGCTCTGCCTGGAGCCGCAGGTCTGGCCGGACAGTCCGAACCGTCCGGATTTTCCCAGCGCGCGTCTTGCGCCCGATGACGTCTACAAGCACGAGACGGTGTATCGCTTCTCGACCGCGGGAGCGTCCGCATGATGGAGCAGGTGCCGACCACGATCCTTTGCGACGAGCGCTGCCATCTCGGCGAGGGGCCGACCTACGATCCCCACACCGACACCGCCTGGTGGTTCGACATTCGTGAAGGCCTGCTGTTCGAGGCCAAGATCGGCAGCGGCGAACTCCGCCGCCATGGCCTCGGCAGGATGGCGAGCGCGCTCGGCCGTATCGATGCCAACAGGCAGTTGATTGTGGCCGAGGACGGGCTCTACATCCGCAGCATCGCCGACGGTGCGCTATCCCTGTATCTGCCGCTCGAAGCCGACAATCGGGCGACGCGGTCGAACGACTCCCGGGTTCATCCCTCCGGGACGTTCTGGATCGGCACCATGGGCCGCAACGCCGAGTGCGGCCTGGGCTCGATCTACGCGCTGCATCGCGGCGAGATCATCCGCCTGTTCCCCAACGTCACCATTCCCAACGCGATCTGCTTCTCGCCGGATGGCGCGATCGGCTATTTCGCCGACACCGACGAGAACGTCCTCTATCGTGTCGCGCTCGACCCGGAGACGGGCCTGCCGCGCGGTGAGCCGGAGGTGCTGCTGTGCCATGCAGGCGTCGGTGGGCTGGATGGCGCGGTCGTCGATGCCGAGGGGCGCATCTGGAACGCACGCTGGGGCGGCGGTTGCGTCGATGTCTACAGCCCGCAGGGCGAGCATCTCCGCAGCATCGCGGTTCCGGCCAGCCAGGCGAGCTGCCCGGCCTTCGTCGGTCCCGGTCTGTCGCGCCTGCTGGTCACGTCGGCCTGGCAGGACATGGACGCGGCGGCCAAGGCGGCCGACCCTGGCCATGGCCAGACTTTCCTTCTCGAGGTCGGCGCTCACGGTCGCGCCGAGCCTGACGTCAAGCTGTCGATCTGAGAGGAGGAACAATCGAGTCGAGCGTCGTTCAGCCTAACAGCCATCTGGTATCAAGATACGCAATCGCGTATTCCTAGTTCAAATCTGAAAATCTTAGAGGGAGTGAAGCATGCTGAATTTCAAGACCATCATGGCCGCCGCGCTGGCCGGCCTCGGCGTCGTGGCCCTGTCCGGCGCTGCAATGGCCCAGAGCAAGCCGACGATCGGCATCGCGATGCCGACCAAGTCGTCGGCGCGCTGGATCGACGACGGCAACAACATGGTCAAGGTGCTGAAGGAGCGCGGCTACAACACCGACCTGCAATATGCCGAGGACGACATCCCGAACCAGCTCTCGCAGGTCGAGAACATGGTCACCAAGGGCGCCAAGGTGCTGGTCATCGCGGCGATCGACGGCACCACGCTGTCCGACGCGCTGAAGCAGGCCAAGGAGAAGGGCGTCACCGTGATCGCCTATGACCGCCTGATCCGCGACACGCCGAATGTCGACTACTACGCGACCTTCGACAATTTCCAGGTCGGCGTGCTGCAGGCGCAGTCGATCGTCGACAAGCTCGGCCTGAAGGACGGCAAGGGCCCGTTCAACATCGAGCTGTTCGGCGGCTCTCCGGACGACAACAACGCCTACTTCTTCTACAACGGCGCGATGTCGGTGCTGCAGCCCTATCTCGACTCCGGCAAGCTCGTGGTGGCGTCCGGTCAGAAGGGCATGGACAAGGTCGCGACCCTGCGCTGGGACGGCGCCACCGCCCAGGCCCGCATGGACAACCTGCTCAGCGCCTATTACGGCAACAAGCGTGTCGACGCGGTGCTGTCGCCCTATGACGGCCTCTCGATCGGCATCATCTCCTCCTTGAAGGGCGTCGGCTATGGCAGCGGCAACCAGCCGATGCCGGTCATCTCCGGCCAGGACGCCGAAGTGCCGTCCGTCAAGGCGATCCTGCGCGGCGATCAGTACTCGACCATCTTCAAGGACACCCGCGACCTCGCCAAGGTGACCGCCGACATGGTCGATGCTGCGCTGAGCGGCAAGCAGGTGCAGGTCAACGACACCAAGACCTACAACAACGGCGTCAAGGTCGTCCCGGCCTATCTGCTCAAGCCGGTCGTCGTCGACAAGAGCAACTGGGAGAAGGTTCTGATCGGCAGCGGCTATTACAAGAAGTCGCAGGTCGAGTGATCTCAACCGGCCGGCGAGCGCGGCCATGCGCTCGCCGGCTACTCTCGTTTAGGGCGGCTCAAGTGTTGCGGGAAACAGGGCGATGACGGCAATCCTCGAGATGCGCGGCGTCAGCAAGAGCTTCGTGGGCGTGCAGGCGCTCCGCGACGTCAGCTTCACGGTCGAGGCGGGCGAGATCCACGCCCTGGTCGGCGAGAATGGCGCCGGCAAGTCGACCTTGATGAAGGTGCTGAGCGGCGTTTATCCCTATGGCCGCTATGAGGGCCAGATCATCTTCGAGGGCGAGGAGCGGCGCTTCCGCGACATCAACGATTCCGAGGCGCTCGGCATCATCATCATCCACCAGGAGCTCGCGCTGATCCCGCTGATGTCGATCGCCGAGAACATCTTCCTGTCGCATGCGCCGCAGCGCTTCGGCGTCATCGATCGCGACGAGGTCTACCGGCGCACCCAGCAACTGCTGGCCCAGGTCGGCCTGAAGGAATCGCCGGATACGCTGATCACCGATCTCGGCGTCGGCAAGCAGCAATTGGTCGAGATCGCCAAGGCGCTGTCCAAGCGCGTCAAGCTCTTGATCCTCGACGAGCCGACCGCGAGCCTGAACGAGGCCGACAGCCAGGCGCTGCTCGACCGCCTCGTCACCTTCCGCGAGCAGGGCATCTCCTCGATCCTGATCACGCACAAGCTGAACGAGGTCGCCCGCGTCGCCGATCGCATCACGGTGCTGCGCGACGGCCGCAGCGTCGACAGCATCGACTGTCGCGCCGAGCCGGTCCTGGAGGACCGCATCATCAAGAGCATGGTCAATCGCGACATGGCGCACCGCTTCCCCGAGCGGCAGCCCAAGATCGGCGAGCCCGTGTTCACGGTCGAGAACTGGTCGGTCTACCACCCGCAGCATTCCGACCGCCAAGTGATCAAGAACGTCAACTTCCAGGTGCGCCGCGGCGAGATCGTCGGCATCGCCGGCCTGATGGGCGCGGGGCGCACCGAATTCGCCATGAGCCTGTTCGGCCGCTCCTGGGGCGTCAACATCACGGGCCGCGCCCGCCTCGAAGGCCATGACGTCAATCTCAACAGCGTACCGGCGGCCATCGATGCTGGCCTCGCCTATGTCACCGAGGACCGCAAGCAGCTCGGCCTGATCCTGGCCGACGACGTGCGCAAGAACATCACCCTGGCGAGCCTATCCCAGGTCGCGCCGAACGGCGTGATCGACGACATCGCCGAGCTCAAGGCGGCGTCCGGCTACCGCGGCCGGATGCGCATCCGCTGCTCCGACGTCTATCAGGAGGCCGGCCAGCTCTCCGGCGGCAACCAGCAGAAGGTCGTGCTGTCGAAATGGCTGATGACCGATCCCAAGGTCTTGATCCTTGACGAGCCGACGCGGGGCATCGACGTTGGCGCAAAGTATGAGATTTACTGTATCATCCAGGAGCTCGCGGATGCCGGCCGGGGTGTTGTCGTGATCTCGTCGGAGATGCCGGAGCTGCTCGGAATCTGCGACCGCATCTGCGTGATGAATGACGGCGCCTTCGTCGGCGAGTTCGCCGGGCCGGAGGCGACGCAGGAAAAGATCATGCGCGCCATCATGCGTAACGAAACCATCAAGAACCAGGAGACGGCCGCGTAAGCGGTCGGGAGGACGCCAGCAATGACCGACAAGACGGTTTCGCTCCCGGAGGAGAAGTCGCATAGCGGCTTCCTGAAGAACAATCTGCGCAGCTACGGCATGCTGCTGTCGCTGTTCGTGATCATGCTGTTCTTCCAGTTCATGACCGACGGCACCCTGCTGCAGCCGCTCAACCTCACCAACCTGGTGCTGCAGAACAGCTATATCGTCATCATGGCGCTGGGCATGCTGCTGGTGATCGTGACCGGGCACATCGATTTGTCGGTCGGCTCGGTCGCGGGCTTCGTCGGCGCGGTCGCCGCCGTGCTGATGGTGCGCTATCACGTCGACTTCCCGCTCGCGATCATCGCCTGCCTGATCGTCGGCGCCGCGATCGGCGCCGCGCAGGGCTATTGGGTGGCCTATTTCGGCATTCCCTCCTTCATCGTCACCTTGGCCGGCATGCTCGTGTTCAAGGGTCTGGCGCTGGCGCTGCTGCAGGGGCAGTCGGTCGGGCCGTTCCCGGGCACGTTCCAGAAGCTGTCGTCCGGCTTCATCCCTGAGTTCATGCCGAGCGCGGCGCACCTTTATCCCACGTCGCTCGCGATCGGCGCGGTGCTGACGCTCATTCTGGTCTATGCCAGCGTCAAGGGCCGCGCGCGCGAAGTGGAGCACGGCATCGAGGTCGAGCCGTTCGGCTTCTTCGCCGCCAAGAACGTCGTGCTGGCCGGCGCATTGATGTATTTTACCTACCTGATCGCCTCGCATCGCGGCCTGCCCAACGTGCTGGTCATCATGACTGCGCTGATCGCGCTGTACGGCTTCATGACGCGCCGCACGGTGATCGGCCGGCAGATCTATGCGGTCGGCGGCAACGCCAAGGCGGCCAAGCTGTCGGGTATCAAGACCGAGCGGCTGGTGTTCATGACCTTCGTCAACATGGGCGTGCTGGCCGCGCTGGCCGGCCTGATCTTCGCCGCCCGGCTCAACACCGCGACGCCGAAGGCCGGCCTCGGCTTCGAGCTCGACGTCATCGCGGCGTGCTTCATCGGCGGCGCCTCGGCCTATGGCGGCGTCGGACGGGTCGGCGGCGCTGTCATCGGCGCCATGATCATGGGCGTGATGAACAACGGCATGTCCATCCTCGGCATCGGCATCGACTATCAGCAGGTCATCAAGGGCCTGGTGCTGCTCGGTGCCGTCTGCATCGACGTCTACAACCAGCGCCGCTGAGCGCTATACGCCGCACATTCTCTGACAGGGCGTCTTAGCCGGGGCTCTTCGGCATCCACCATCGTCATTCCGGCACGCGCCCCGGAATGACGAGGTCGAGTCCGTCGCCGACCTATACCACGTGGAAATTCGACACGCTGTCGTTGGCGAGCTGGGCGACGAGCTGCAGCTCCCAGTCGATATAGGCCTGCATCGCTTCCGCGGCGTTGTCGGTGCCCTCATAGGGACGCTTGTAGACGTCGTCGGCAGGCGAGATCCATGAGGACCGATCGCTCTCCAGCACATGGCCGGCAGCCGTCCAGGCGCGCGTACCGCCGGTGAGCGCGCGGAGCTCACGCGTCGTTGCGGCACGTGCATCCGCAAGCGCAAAGGCCGCCTCGGCGCCGTCGTCACTTGTCAGCACGATCGGACCATCGCCTGGCAGCTTGACGAGATCCGATGAAAAGCGCGACGCCAGCACGAAATGTGCGCCCGGAATGTGTCCGGCCTTGTAGCTCGGACTGCGCGTGAGATCGACGATGGTCCACGCCGCCGCATCGGCCGCGAGTTGCTCGGCGCTGATTGCCGCGTCGCCAAGCTGCGGCAGCGGCGGTCGGCGTGCGGCGCGGATTTCGGTTTCGGTCGTTCCAACGACATCCGGTCCCACGACCGCCACGTCCCAGCCCATCTGCTTCAGCCATGACGCCGTCATGCGCGCGCGCACGCCGTCATCGTCGAACAGCACCAGGCGGGCGCCGCGCACGCCGACCCACTCGTCGGTCGCCTGCACCAGCTGGCCGCCCGGCGCCGACGCGAAGCCAGCCGGATGGCCGGCGGCGTAGTCCTCGGGCGTGCGAACGTCGAGGCAATACAGCGTGCGCGTCCCAGCCTCGGCCTGATAGCGCGCGAAGGTCGCGGCATCGAGCACGCCGACGCCGACGCGCTCGGCCCAGGCCTTGGCATCCGCCAGCGCGGTCGCGTAGCTCGCCTCTGGCCGCTCCAGCATGCGCGCGGTCCTGCCGCGTTCGACCTGATGGCCGGCAAGGGTCCAGCCGATGGTGCCGTTGCGCAACGCATAGATCTTGTTCGGCAGCCCGGCATTGATCAACGACTGCGTGCCGATGATCGAACGCGTGCGTCCGGCGCAGTTGACGATGATCGTGGTGTCGGGCGACGGCGCGAGCTCGCGCGCCCGAAACGCCAGCTCGCCGCCGGGGACGCTGACCCCGCGCGGGATGCTCATGGTGCGATATTCCTCGAAGCGGCGGGCGTCGAGCACGACCAGATTCGACTCGCGCTCGATCAGCGCCTTGGCTTCGTCGGCCGACAGAGACGGCGTGTGCCGGATGGCCTCGACCAATTCGCCGAACGCCTTGCTCGGCACGTTGACGTCCCGGAACACCTCGCCATGGCGCGCATAGCCCGACAGCCCGCCAGCGAGCATCGCGACGTCGGTGTAGCCCAGTGCATGAATGCGCGGCACCGCGCGGGCGGCATAGCCTTCGCCGTCATCATAAACGACGACGGGTACATTCAGACGCGGCACGAGATCGAGGATGCGCAGCTCGATCTGCGACAGTGGCAGCGACACCGCGAAGAACGGGTGCGACAGCGAGTAGGGGCCCTCCTCGCGGACATCGAGCAGCGCCACCTCCTCGCCGGCACGCCAGCGCCGCCGCAGCTCGGTCGGGGTCGTCTGGCGCGGCTGATCGGATGCATTTCGGGGCAGGTGAGAGGGCGTCGGCGATGTCATTCGGGAGTCCGCAGGTGAGGTCCGCCGCGGTCCCCGGCATCGTTCATGCGTCCGTGGAGCAGACCTGCGGCATGGACCCACAATCACGGCGCGCAGCCCGGGCCGGGGCGCATGGAGTGTCGCCCTTGTGTGGCGGCATGACGACCGTTTGTCCAGCCCGCCGCACCCGATTGCGCTCGGCGGCAGCGCCGGTCAGACGTGCGGCCCCAGCATGGCAATGTAGAACAAGTCCTCGCTCGAGAGCTCGGCGGACCGCCTCGGAAGAACGGCCGCGTTTCGTCCCGTCGTCCTCTGCTCCGCCATGCGCTCGGAACGGAAGGTGCCGAGCCAGCCCCCAAACCACGAGACGTAGCGCATGAGATCCTCCGGAGCTGCTGTAGCCACTCGACTATCACGCGGCAGAATTGCGCGGACAAGGTCCGGTCATGCTGTCGCGCGACTTTGGCAAATCATGCTCGCTGCAACGCGTCGTCGGCAAATTCCTTTCCCGCCGCGTCCCGCTCGCACGCATCGGTTTCTCCACCGGATGCGTCAACGTCGCCATTCCGGCCCATCAGGTCGTCATGCCAATGGGTACGGAACGCCATCCAAGAGGCGTGATCCTGAAAGGCGACCTCGGCGAACCACTCGACCGTGACGGCGCCGCTCGGCCAATAGCGTTCCTGGTCATGCCAGCACACCACCGGCCAGCGCGGATTGCGATAGGAGCGGCCGGTCTCGTCATGCAGCGACGGCCGGCCGAGGTGATCGATCAGCCACGCCATCACCTCGGGCAGGAACGTGGCGGCAAACGACACGCCATGGCGGCCGAGCCGCTGCGGCATGCGCATGACGCGCTGATCGATGATGGCGAAGGCCGGCGGCACGGCACCGACGTTGAACTGCCGAATCATCAGCAAGCGGAAGCCGCAGCCGCAGAGCTCGGCGGGAACGGCGTGAATCGCGGTCGGCTGTAGCGGAGCCGTGATGTTCATCCCAGTGCTCCCCGCGCCTGGCCGAGCGTGAGGTCGATGGCGTGCTGCAACGCTGTGCGCGTCGGCACATCGCTGCGTTTTAGATAGGCGGTCAGAACGCGTGCCATCCCTGTCTCCCGTCGGCATCTGCACATTGCTGGTCGCAGCCGTCGCAGATCGCCTTGCGTGGAGACGGACATCCGGTCCGAATCCGACGCGACGAAAATCAACAATCTCCGACATTGCTGCCGGTCAGGGAGGACACATCAAGTTTCGTGCCAGATGCGGCGGTCAGTGGAGGCGATGGCCGTCGGCGTCGTCTTCCGGCGTTGCGAGCTGCGCGATCGGGCTGGATTGGTGGTGGATCATCCGCCAGGCGCCGTCGATGCGCGCGAAGTGATTGGCCGCGGCGAGCGCCGCGCCGTCCACCAGCTCGATGCAGAGCACGTGACCATGATCGCCGTCGACGATCGCGTGCGGATCCGCGCAGACGATGTTCGGCCGACCCGGGTTGGCGAGGATGTCGCGCCAGCTGCCGATCACGGCGGCGCGGCCGACGATCGCCGGCCAGCCGGGATGAATGCAGGAGATGCCGTCGCGATCGGCCCAGAGGGCGACGAGCGCCGCGAAATCACCGTCCGTGAAGGCGGCATAGAAGGCCGCATTGGCGGCCAGGATCTCGCGGTCATCGCTCATTGTGATGGCGTGAGCCAAGCCGGTGCGAAAATCAAGCAATGTTTGGAAACGCACATCCGCGCGCCTGCAAAAACTTGCAAGCTTTTTGCAGGACGCGGTCGAGACGCGATCGCAACGCTTCAGCCGAGGTCCTGCCATGCTCGAAACGGCCATTGTCGGAGGTGGATTGTGCGGAATGGCACTCGCGCGCAGCCTGCAGCAGCGCGGCAGCACGTTCGCTTTGTTCGAAGCCCGACATCGCCTGGGCGGACGGGTGCTGTCGGCCAGGAGCAAGGCGGGGCTTGCGCTTGACCTCGGCCCGACCTGGTTCTGGCCGGACACCCAGCCGCTGCTCGCCGGCCTGGTCGCGGAGCTCGGCCTGTCCGACTTTGCCCAGCACGATGACGGCACGGTTCTCCATCTGGAAGAGGCGGACAAGCCGGCCGAGCAGATCAGCGGGCCGCCGGTCCACCAGGGCGCGCGTCGGCTCTCCGGCGGCATGACGAAATTGATCGAGGCGCTGGCGCGCGATCTGCCGCAGCCCTTCATCCATCTCGGCCATGAGCTGATGCGTATCGTCGATTGCGGCACGCATGTGCGGCTGATCTTCGCCACAGCAACGGAATCGGTCGCGATCGAGGCCAGGCGCGCCGTGCTCGCGCTGCCGCCGCGGCTGCTGATCGACCACGTCGGCTTCTTTCCCGCGTTGGACGACGCGACCTTCGAGGCGATGCGTGGCGCCGAGACCTGGATGGCGGCACAGGCCAAGGTCGTGATCGCCTACGACCAGGCGCATTGGCGCGACCAGGGCCGGTCCGGCAATGCATTCGTCAGCCACGAGCAGGCCGTGATCGGCGAGACCTTCGATGCCTGCGATGCCGGCGGCGACCGCGCAGCGCTCGGCGGCTTCCTTGCGTTCCCGCCCGATCTGCGCGCGACCTTCAGCGTCGGGCTGCCGTTGCTGATGGACAGCCAGATGGTGCAACTGTTCGGCTCCGCGCTGGAAGGCGGTGAGCAGCACTATCAGGACTGGGCGGCCGAGCGCTTCACCTGCAGCGCATTGGATCGCACCACGCCGCGCGGCGAGCACAGCGAGATCGCCAATCCGATGCTGCGGCGGGCGCTATGGGACGGGCGGTTGCATCTCGGTGGCGCCGAAACCGCAAGCCACGCGGCCGGCTATCTCGAAGGTGCCCTGAACGCCGCCAGGCGCATCGAGCGTGCGATGGCCCGGAGCATGGGCGAGATCGCCGGGCGGCGGCCGGCCGTGGCGATCGGCGACGGGCTGTCGGGCAACGCTGCGAGCCTCGCCTGGTTCGGCGCCTGGGTCGCCGCGCAGCGTGATGCCGCGTTCGACGATTATCGGCAGCGGCTCAACCGCAGCCTCGCCACGCAGCAGCGCGAACAACTGACGCAGCTCGCTCTTCTCGGGGCCACCGAGCAGGTGTTCGCTGCGGCGCTGCAGGTGCTGGACGCACTTGCCTTCGACATGCGCGACGTCGCCGTCGAACGCGGTCGCTCCGCCCTGATGCCCGAGATCCAGAAGCCGTTTCGCGATGTCATGCAGTCGCTGCTCGACGACGCCGTCGCGTTCAACCGCACCTCCTGCGCGCTGTCGAACTTTCCGTTCGAGCACAAGCCGTCGAAGGATTATCTGCAGACGATCCTGCGCGACATCGCCGCCGCCTGGCAGGAGTTCTCGCTCGCCGCGAACCGTCTGCTGCTGACGAAGGCGGAAGCGGCGATGCGCCCGCCGACGAGAGTGTCGTCGTGAGTCGGACGGCATCGAGGTGCGAACCATGAAGCTGCAGATCGAACGCACCACCATCGAGACGATGGCGGCGGCCTTTCCGCACCTTGCTCCGCTCATGGAGCAGTTGCGCTTCGGCGACAAGGTCGAGGTCAACCTCGCGCAGCTCGCGGGCGCCGAGCTCGACTTCCTGCGCGACAGCTACCGTGGAGCGGTGACCGATGTCCGGCGCCCGCCGTCGGCTATATCAGCCCCAGATGTGGTGCAATGCGTGGTGGTGATGATCGACGACGGTCGAAGAATGCGCCGCTGCCGTGGTGTGGGCGGGGGTCGAGTTGTGGGCGGCGGCCGTCGTGTTGTTGTGGTGATGGTGCGAAGAGCCTTGAGTGGTCGTCTTGGTGGTCGTCGATGTCGTATTGCCGGTGGCGTTGGTCGCGATCGTCGTCCCGGTCTTGGTCGTGGTTCCGCCGCTCGATGTCGCGGCCGTGGACGTGCTGGTACCGCCGGTGCCGTTTGCGATGTTCGGCGTGGCCGTGACCTTCGTCGTCCCCTGGGCGAGGCCGGCGACCGATGTCGCCTTGGAGACCGTCGTTGCCGATCCGACATAGGTCGCGCCGCCGATCGCGATGTTGTTGCCGCTGACGTCGTTCGCGTCGGCGACGAAGCCTTCGCCGGCAGCCGTCAGCATCGCGAGGTCCGAAGTGAGCGCCGCGCCGGTATCCCCGTTCAGGATGCCCTGCAGTCCTTTGATGGCGGTGGCGGAGTCCGCCTGCAGGGTGCCATTGTTGAGCTCGTTGTCGAAACGGCCCTGGAACACGGCCCCCTGGGCGGCATCGAAGCTGGCGCCGAAATTGTTGTAGTTCTCGATCTGCGTGATCAGCGCCTGGCTGGCCGTACCGCTGCCGTTCACGATCGCCATCAGTTGCGCGTTGATCGTGTTCGCCTCGGCGACGAAGGTGGCCCAGAAATTGGTTTGCGCCTGATTGTCTTGGAACCGCGTGACCGTGCCGGTGAGGCCGCCCGGATCCTCGGCGAAGCCGCCGGTGTGGCCCGGATTGCCGTTACCGCCGGCCGCGACGTTCAAAGCGGCGTCGTTCTGGACGATGTCGATGATGTCGAGCAGATTGTCCGCCGTGCCTCGCAGCGCGGTGGTGTTTCCGGTCGCGGCGGCGGCATCGTATTTCTCGAGCTGCAGTGTGACCTGATTCAGCACCGTCTGGAGGTGAAGCGTCGTGGCGGCTGCCGCGTTGGTGGTTTCTCCGGCTTCGATCTGCGCGAGCAGGGTCGCGTTGGCGAGGATGGCCGTGAGGCCCGATTGCACCGCCGACAGGTCGTTGGTCACTTGGGTCAGATTGGTCGCGTTGATGCCGCCGGAGATGACGCTCACTGCGGCATTGAAGACCTCGCCGACCACCTTCAGGCTGGTGCCCGCCGTCGCGGCCGCGAGCGTGGTCGGATCGTCTGCGCCTGCCGGCAGGTTCTGGAACGCAACGTCGGTCGCGCCGGTATTGGCGGTGAAGGTGACGTTGTTGAGTGCCGCCGACAGATGCGCGTCGTTGTTGATCTCCGACAGGATCTCGGTCTGCAACGCGTGGATGGTCTGCGACGCCGCCGACAATGTCGTCGCATTCGTGGTCTGCGCGGCCGCGGTCAGCAGCGTGCCGAGCTGGGTCTGGACGTTGGTCAGCGCGGCGATGTCTGTGGAGTTCAGCGCAAACGTCTCGCCACCGATCGTCACGTCGTTCGGGTTGGCCAGGATGGCCGCGATATCGTTCTGCACCGCATGGATGTCAGTGGTGTAGTTCGACAGGAAGGTGTTCGAATTGCCGCTGCCTTGACTGCCGGAATAGAGGCCGAGCGAGATGCGAACGGCGTCGTCGAAGACGACGCCGGCTTGAACCAGATCGGTCGACAGATTGAGCGCACTCGCTCGCGTGAGCAGGTTGGACGTGCCGTTGGCGAGCGCAGTCGCATTGAAGTTGGTGGCCATTCGATCGTCTCCTCACACTTTACTGCTGTCGCGGCATGACAATCCTGGTCGGCAATGCATCTGCGTTCGCCTGTATCGCTTCGATGCAGGTCGTCGGGATGGTGCATGTCGTGACGTGAGGAGCTTTGTAGTTACACAATCGGGCCGTCGGCCGCTGCAAAGTCGTCATCGAACGGGCAGCGGGCCGGCTTTCCAGTCTGTTTGTTTCTGTCTGGCGGAGGAGAAATATTCGTTGGGCGCGTGCGACGTTCTGCCGCATGCCTGATTGGGCGCTGCATCCTGCTCGTCGGTGAATAGAATCATTTGCAACTAACAGCGCCGCGCTTCGTGATGATGCGCGGCTGAAAGAATATAGCGTTGGCGTGCCCCGCCGCTGATGCCTCGTGACATGCCTGCGCTGAAGAGTGGCGCGCGACGGCTTGCAATATCTGCAGTTCGGATGTATGAGCGTCGCCCGTTTCAATACCCAAAGCGTTCAACGCGAGAGGCCATCAGCCATGTCAAGTCCACTGTGCGCGACACGATCCGTGCCGACGCCCGCAGTGCGTTCGGCTGACAGTCACTCCATCATGTTGAACGACCATGGCACAGTCATTGATGGCGCGCCGGCGGGAGGCCGAGCGCGCGCGGGTTGAAGCCTATCAGCTGACGCTGCGCCGCGCGGTGCGGCCGACGCGTTCGCCGCCGGATCTGCACAATGCGATCCGCGAGGCGCGGCGCGGCTTCGAGGCTGACATCATTCGCGATCCAGAAGGCTGGAAGCCCCAGTTGAAGACGCGCGACGCCGCGCGGCTGCGGCTGGCGGCTGCGCGTCATCTGTTTGGCCGCTATTCGGTGGCCCAGCACCTGGAGCTGATCTGGATCGATGACGGCGGGCTCGGCCGCGACGAGACGATCCTGCGCAAGCGCTGGTACATCGCGGTCGCCGGCGGCGGCTCGCTGTACAAGGCAGGCGCCTCGGCTTGGCTGTCGCGCAAGGAGGTTCACGCCTTTCTCCATCCGCTCGGGCAGGTCGGCTTCGACGAGGCGATATGGCAGGCGATCGCGCGGTCCTACACGAGCGATCCGGCGATCGTGTTGCGGATCGCCCGGTCCAGGATTGCGCGGACGCCGCGCGGCGAGATCGCGTTCTGGCGCGAGGCGGCGCAGTTCTTCTGCGCACATCCGACGACGGGCGAGGAGATCGACGATCTCTGCGACTACATCGCGCATCGTCGCCGGCGCCAGCGCCAGTTCAGCCTCAAGGGCCGCTCGCTGGCCGCGCTGCGCCGGCTGATGAACGCATGGCATCGTGATCTCGCGGTGATCGCGCGCATCGAGGCGGCGCGCCGGCGGGCCGAGATCGCCCGTGGCCGCATGGCGGCACGGACCGCGGAGCCAGCGCATTGGCCGGGGGCCGCGCTGACGGACTGGTCATGGAGCCCGTCGAAGGGCTCGGCCACGCGCGACGCGTATGTCATCATGCAGTTGCGGACCGCCGAGGATCTCGTCGCGGAGTCCAGGGCGATGCATCACTGTGTCGCGAGCTACGCGGACAAGTGCATTGCCGGCCACGCCTCGATCTGGTCGCTGCGCTATCGTCACGCCGGCAAGACGCAGCGGCTGCTGACGATCGAGCTCAACCCGCGGCACCGCGCGGTTCAGATCCGCGGCTTCGCCAACCGCGTCGCTAACGCGGACGAGCGCAAGGTCCTGGAGCGCTGGGCCAAGGCGCGCGGGATCGAGCTGCCGCAGACATGAGCTGCGTCGCCCCTGCCGGGCGACGCAGCTCGTACGTCGCCATCAATGTCCGTCGATCGCGGCCGCCTTGGCGCCGCCGGCGACGGAGTAGCGCATCGGGACCTTGCGGGTCTTCAAAAAGGCTTCCAGCGTCTCGCCGCGGAAGGCTGCGTAGACCTCCGGGTTGGAGACGCCGATCACCGCCGCCATCTTCTCCAGCACGAAGAAGCTGACCCCCCGCCTGATCATCTCGATCCAGCGGCGGTTGCGGATCAGGTCGCGCTCCTCGTCCGTGAGACCGTGCTCGTCCGCCAGCGCGTCGAATTCCGCAAGGAATCTCGCGCGATGCGCGGGGATCACGAGCCGGTGCAGGAAGTCGTTGATGCGGAAATTGGCCTGGCTGCGGCCATGGGTGAAGGGATAGGTGCCAGCCAGCGTCTCGGCGCCCGCGAGCTCATGTCCGATATGCGCGCGATAGGCCGCGACCTCCCGCGGGTCGGGCGCGCCGCCGAGATCGTCGAACACGAGGGTAGCGATGTTGGTCACCGACGGTGCGTAGGTCTGCCTGTGCACGAGCTTCACGTTCTCGGACAGCGCGCCGCGCATGATCAGCCACATGATCACCTCAGCGCCTTCCATGCCGCCCTTGATCGCATAGTCGGCGATCCGCATCGCAGTGAGCCGCTCCGGGTCCTTTTCCAGCAGATCGAGGAATTCGTTGTCCCAGTCCTCGTTGAGAAAGCCGGCGCGCTCGCCGTGAACCTGGTGCGACAGCCCGCCGGTGGCGAAGATCGCCACTTTCAGGTCTTCCGGATAGCTCTCGATCGCCTTGCGCAGGGTCTTGCCGAGCTTCCACATCCGCTTCGCATTGGGAATCGGCAGCTGCAGCACGCCGACCTGCAGCGGCACCACCATGCCCGGCCACGCGCCGCTGGCATCGCCCATCATCGACAGCGGCGACAGCAGGCCGTGATCGACCGGCTTGCCCTGGAAGAACGACATGTCGAACTCGTCCGCCATCATCGCCATCGCGATGTGCTGCGACAGGCCGAGATGGCCCTTCGCCGGCGGCACGTTGCGCGGTCCGCCGCCTTCGTCGGCGGCGACATAGCGGTCGTCAATGCCGAGCGCGAAGGCGGAGTAGTGATCGAAGAAGAACGAGGTGATGTGATCATTGTAGATCATGAACAGGACGTCGATGTCCTTCTGCTTCACCCAGTCGCGCACGACCGCGAAGCCGTCGAAGATCGGCTTCCAGGCCGGGTCGTTCTGCTTATTGGTGTCGCGTGCGAAGCCGATGGTGGGCGAGTGCGATGCGCCGATGCCGCCGATGATCCGGGCCATGTGTCCCTCCGCGAATGGGCCGCCGCTGACTGTCACTCGCGGCCGCGCCGGGACGGACCATACGAAGTTTCCCCTGCTAGACAATCATGCTAACGTGCACGGATCGTTTCTCTCGATGAACGAGCGGCTCTCGGATGAAATGGCGGATCGAGGACATTCCTGTTTTCCATGCGGTGGTGGCGACCGGCGGCATGACCGGCGCCTCGCGGTCCCTGGGCATGCCGAAATCCTCGGTCAGCAAATCGGTCGCCCGGCTTGAGCAGGATCTCGGCATCCGGCTGTTCGACCGCAACTCGCGGCGCGTCCGGGTGACCCGCGAGGGCGAGCTGTTCTTCCAGCAATGTCAGAAGATCCTGGATCAGGTCTCGGAGGCCGACGCGGTCATGACCGGGCTGGTCGGCGTGCCCAGCGGCCGGCTCTCGGTGGCGCTGCCGCCGGCGTTCTGCGAGGAGATCCTGGCGCCGCAGCTCGCCGAATTCCACCGCCGCTATCCGCGCATCGAGCTCGATGTCGAGGCAACCACGCGCGCGATCGACATGCTGGCCGACCGCTTCGACATCGCGGTCGTGGTCGGCGTGCAGGAGAATTCCGAGCTGGCGCAGAAGGTGCTGATCGGCGGCCGCCTGATCTGGGTGACCAGCCCCGCCTATCTCGCCGCGCACGACATCGGCGAGGACGTCCGCGCGCTGGAGCGCCATCTCATGATCTGCGAGCGGCGCTATGGCGATCGCACCCTGATGATCAAGCAGCACGGCCATCTCGTCCGCTTCGACGTCGGTGCGCATGTCGCCCGCATCAACAATCCGCTGGCGGTGCGCCGGGCCGTCGCCCACGGCGCCGGCATTTCCTTTCTGCCGGAGCACTATTGCGTCGAGTTGCTCGGCGAGGGCCGGCTGGTCGAGATCGGCAGGGGGGTCGCGTTCGACACCCGCGCCGCCCAGCTGACCGCGATCTTTCCGAGCCGCAAGCTGATCTCCTCGCGCGCCCGCGCCTTCCTCGACTTCCTCGAGGAGATCTGCGCCGCGTCCGCGCACACCCTGATCGGTCAGACCTGAGGTGCGCCGTCCGCCTGTCTCACGCAAGCCGATGGAATGACGGCGGCAATGGCTCTCGCACCAGCTCGCTCAGATTGAGCGTTTCACCGCTGTCGGCGATATCCGAGAACAGCACCTCGATGAAGGGATGCTGCCGGTTGGATGCGGCGCCGCGCCGATATTTCCTGCTCACGATCCGCTCGATCGCAGCAAGGTTCAATTGTCCCAGCGCATTGTATTGGACACGAAACAGGCTCTGCCGGCCGCCCGTGTGCTCGATCGACTCGGCCCAGATGTCCATCACCTTGCGGCTGACGAAGGCCTCGACGCCGACGGCGCCATCTTGGGCGAGCAGGCGCAATCCGTCCATCGTATGCGGCTGCTCATCGACGCGAAATTGGCTCAGCGACATCGGAGATCCCTTTCTGTTGCGTGCATCGGCGGTCTCACGGGAGAGTCGAGAACGGCGATCGGCGCATCGAACGTGTAGGAGAGCCCTGACGGCGCATAGGTCAACTGAACCTCGCCGCCGAGCTGCACGCCGAGCGTTTCGATCAGCCGGGTTCCGAAGCTTCGGCTGGCGGGCTGTTGAACGACCGGGCCGTGTCTTTCGGTCCAGGCGAAGCGGACCCGGCGTTGGTCGACGGTCCAAAGCAGATCGACGCGTCCTTCCGGCACGGACAGCGCGCCGAACTTCAGGGCGTTCGTGCATAGCTCGTTGAGCGTCATCGCGAGGGCGATGACGGCATCCGGCGTCACCAGCACGTCGGGTCCGGTGATCGCAAAGCGTGAGTCGTCGGGCGTGTCGAACGCCTGGACGGACGTACGGATCACCGTGCGGAGATCGCCGCTGGACAATTTCGCTTGCAGGAGGAGATCGTGTGCCCGTCCGAGGGCCAGGAGCCGCCCGGAGATGGCATGCTGTGCATCCTTGGTCGCCGGCACGTTGCGGAGGCTCTGGGAGACGATGGCGGTGACGGTCGCGAGCGTATTCTTGATGCGATGGTGCAGCTCCTCGAGAATGAGCTTTTGCAGCCTGCTCGCCGTCTCGCGTTCTCTCGCCTCGATTTCGGCCTGCTCGGACCGGGTCTTGGCATTGCTCTCGGCCTCGGCGAGCAGGCGCTTCAGCCCGATGATTTCCGTCAGCAGAAAGTCGGGATCCACGACCGTGCCGTGAGGAGGCTCTGTAGTGAGGTTGATCTCGAGCATTGGCTGACATGTCCTTGCACCGGATGCCGCCCTCGGCGGGCACGATGGTACGCAGGAGCAGGCCGCCCCAGCGTCACTTCGTTCGCGAACGGACACTTCCGTTGAAATGCCCGAGTATCTCGGCGGCGTTTGCGAGGATGGTCGCCTTCCTGATCGCGGCAGCGCGCTCGCCGCCTTGCTGCATCAGGCCCGCCGTCTCCAGCGCATTCTCCGCCCTGGTGGCGAGCGTCGCGTGCAGCGATGACCGCTCTCGCTTGGCCGGCTCGGAGGGCTTGTCGGGGTGAACTGGCGCAAGCGCCTCGCTGCGAACGGCGGCCACCGGATCAGAATCGCGGCGACGATCGGCAGCCCAAAGAATGGCGGCGCCAGGAGCGGTCGCACCAATTACGCGCGCACTGGACGTGGTGGTGTTCGAAGAGGTGTTCGAAGTTTTCGACATGCTGTCCGCCTTCTGGTCGCGGCGGGAGCGCATGGCTCTCAGTCACCGATGGCAGCCGGGGGACGCGCGGTGATCATCAACATATGGTGTGTGCGCGCGCAATAGCGAGGTCCAGCCGAATTTATTTGTCGTGAGGATCCGGTCGCCGCCATCGCCTGAAGCGAGAGCGAGTCTGGCCCTGCGGCTCATCCGACGTTCGTAGCATCGTTGCATCGACATGCGAACGTCGGACGCTTGGCTCATTTGTAGATCATTTGCAGTCCTGATCACGATGCCTTGGCATGAGTCAGACGTCGGACGTGTTATCGGCCGATTCCGACGCTCACGCCGGGCGCGTGGATGCCGATGCCGCCACGATCTTCATAGTCACGTCCTTCATAGCCGCGCCGCTCGTGCCGGCCATAGCCGTAGGCGCCGCGGTCTTCGCGGATGATGACACGGCGTTCGCGGCCTTGGCGCCAGCAGCGGCCGTTCTCGTTGCAGACCATGCGAACCTGCTGGATGCTGCTCTCCGGGAGGATCGATATTCCGGCCGTGAGCGGGGCAGCGGAGGCGGCTGCGGCCATCAATGTGCTCGCGGCGGCTGCGAGCGTGATCGTAAGAATCTTCATGGTCATGACATGACTCCGGGTGCGGGGATTGCGTCATGGAACCAATCTGCTGGCAATCCCATGGTTCCCCGGCGGTGGCATTTGTTTTGGCGTCGAACGGCTGCCTGTGCGGCGCTGTGGCGACATCGGACAGGACGCTGTTGGTCTCGAGCGGCACACGGACGGGCATGCCCGTCAGGTAACGACCCGCGCCGCTGATGACTTGGGCGAGGAAGCAGTTTAAGAAGCGCGGCTCTTGAATCCGCAGGGTCGGGCGAGGAGGCCGCGATGAATTTGCGCGAGCAGTGGGAAGCAGAGGCCGGCCGGTGGCTCGCCTGGGCGAGAGCGCCGGGTCACGACAGCTTCTGGCGCCACCATCGCGAGCAATTCAGCCGCTTGCTGCCGCCGCCCGGTGCGCTCACGCTCGACATCGGCTGCGGCGAGGGCAGGCTGTCGCGACATCTCGCCTCCGAAGGGCACAGAGTGGTCGGCGTCGATGCATCGCCGTCGTTGATCGCCGCGGCCCGGGCGGCCGATCCCACGATCGGCGTCGTGCGTGCCGACGCGGCCGCGCTGCCGCTGGCCGATGCATGCGCGGATCTCGCGATCGCCTTCATGTCGCTGCAGGACGTTGACGCGATGCCGGCCGCGGTGCGCGAGCTTGCGCGGGTTCTCAGGCGCGGCGGCCGCTTCTGCATGGCGATCGTCCACCCGCTCAACTCGGCCGGGCGGTTCGCGAGCCTGGCATCGGATGCGCCCTTCGTCATCCAGGGCAGCTATCTGGACTCCTACACCTTCAGCGACGCAATCGAGCGCGACGGGCTCAGCATGACCTTCCACAGCGCGCATCGCCCGCTGCAGAGCTATTTCGAAGCGCTGGAAGCGGAGGGATTCCTGATCGAGGCGCTGCGCGAGCCGTCCATTCCCGAAGCAATTATCACCCGCGACAGCAGCCGGCGCTGGCTGCGCGTGCCGCTATTCCTGCATCTGCGGTGCCTGCGCCCGTGACGCCGGAGCGCGGCGATGCTGCGCTCCGGCTGGCGAGGGTCATCCCCGCCGCGCTGCCTCGATGGCGGCGACGTCGATCTTCTTCATCGTCATCATCGCGGCAAACACGCGCTTGGCCTCGGCTCCGCCGGCCGCCATCGCGTCGGTGAGCGCGCGCGGCGTGATCTGCCAGGAGATGCCCCATTTGTCCTTGCACCAGCCGCATTGGCTTTCCTGGCCGTCATTGCCGACAATGGCACTCCAATAGCGGTCCGTCTCCGCTTGATCGTCGGTGGCGATCTGGAACGAGAAGGATTCGTTGTGGGTGAACGCAGGTCCGCCATTGAGGCCGAGACAGGGGATGCCACACACCGTGAATTGCACCGTCAGCACGTCGCCGGCCTTGCCGGAAGGGTAGTCACCCGGCGCGCGATGGACCGCCGTCACTTCGCTGTCCGGAAACAGTTCGGCGTAGAAGCGCGCGGCGGCCTCTGCGTCCTTGTCGAACCACAGACAGATCGTGTTCTTGTGCTTTGCCATGGCAGACGTCCCTTCCTTCCAAGTGCAGGCCGCGTCGTTCGTTCACCGGGCGGTCCATTGGTTACGCTCGAGCCGGGTCGTTGCGATCCGGCTGATCCAAGGACGTTCGTGCATCGCCGGTGCCGACACGACCGGCCGCCGAGCGAGAAAAAAATCTCATCCCCCACGACTGACGATCATCGGTGGCACAGCCAAGGATTGAGGCGCTTGGCTGATCATACCTTTCCTCAGCGGCTGATCGGGGCCGAGCGACAATAGGCTACCCGGCGCGGGATCCGGCTCCAGTCTCGCGGCGAAGCCGGATACGCGCGTCGTGAGGACCTAGCCTCCGGGCGACTTTGGCGGCTCGGCGCCGCCGTGAGAGGCCTGATCGGCGCCATGGGATGACGTCGGAGCAGCCTGCAGTGCTGCAGCCGCCGGCGCCTGATCTGCCTTGGCGCCTGCCGTCTCGGCCTTTGCGGCGTTGTCGTCCGGGCTCTTCGCGCCCGAAACCTTGTCTTCCGAGCTCTTGTCGTTCGAGTTCTTGTTGCCCGAGCTGTTGGCGTTCGGCGCCTTGTCCGGTTTCGGCGGCTCGATCAATGCCGCGCGCGTGGCCAGCACGATCGGCGCAGCGGTGTCGGCGCTCACGTGGAAGAGATAGTCCTCCGCCGAACGCGTGAACAGATAGCCGCCACCGGCGTCCTTCTTGTAGCGATAGATCAGCTGGCTTCCATCGGTCCGCTTCAGCGTGACGGTGATGTCGGGCGCGTCGGTCTGGGTCAGCGCCGCCTTGCCCTTGCCGCGTACGCCATCGAAGAGAGGATGCGCCATCGCGCTGACCAGGGCATCGATCTTGTCGGGCCGCGGCTTCTCGTCCTTGCCGAGCCCCGCCAGCGTGAACTTGCCGTCCTTGCCATCGATGGTGACGTCACCGACGCTCACGCTGGCGATCTTGTCGCGCGGCGTATCCAGCATGCCGTGCTGCATCCAGGCGCTGGGCTCCGCGCCGATGTCGTAGGTCGCCAGCTCGACGGCGTAGACCGGAGAGGCATCGCCGGCCCGGACATGCACCTGGCGATAGGCCGGCGAGGTCCCGACCAGCAACTCGCCGACCCGGCTGCCGCCGCTCGTCAGCACCACGCGGCGCTCATGAACCTTTTCGGTGACCTTGAAGCGCTCGGCTGCGGCATCGGTCTTCGCGATCGGCCAGCCCTTCTTCAGGCCGGCGATGCGGTCGAGCAGGCCATTGACCTTGGTCGTGTCGGCGGGAAAGTCCGACAACGCAGGGATCACCCATTTGCCGTCCTTCCGCGCGAGCGTGACGGTGTGGCCGGCGTCGTCGTCGATCGCGACCTGATCGACCTTGGCCGGCGCGAACGCGACCAGCGGCTCCTTGGCGTCGAACGCGGCATGATCGGAGCGGTTGACCGCGAAGGTGAGAGCCAGCGCGAGCTGGCCACCCAGCAGCGCGGTGAGCAGGATGGGAAGCCCTTTCATGTCCGCGCCTCCGCTATGCCGAGCATGTTGAGATATCTCCGTTGGGCGCCGAGCCGCAGCACGCGGCGCACGATGTAGACGAGTGCGAGCCCTGCGAGCGCGAGCGCATAGTTCAGGTATTCCCAGAACATCTGGCCGCCGCTCTGCATCGGCGCGAGCGTGCGCGAGAACTGGCCGCCGCGGCTGCGCAGCGCCAGCAACCCGCGGTCCTCGAGCGACCAGTCGACCAGGTTCTGGGCGAAGTCGAGCGGTGCCAGATACTGCGTGCGGTCGACGCTGGAGGCGAGCTGCAGCACGTCGTCCGACAGGAACGTGCCCGAGCCGATCACGATCAGCCGCGCGCTCTCGGGCGAGCGGGAGATCACGCCGGTGATGCTGGGCTTGGCGTCGGCAGCCGTTGTCTTCGCGGCATCATCGGGCTTTGCATCGGGTTTGGGCTCAGCAGCGTCCTTGGCGAGCGGCGATGGCTTGCCGGCGAAGAACGACGTGAACTCGCCCTCCATCATGGCCCCGAGCAGCTGGCGCCCCTGCTTCTCGGCCGGAGGGAATCCGGTGTCGGGATGCGCCTTGAAGTCCGGCACGACGTTGGTCGTCTTGGCGGTCCACGAATGCGGCGAACTCTGGATCAGATCGACGATCTTCCGCTTCTTGCCGACCTTGTCGGCGTCGATCGTCAGCGGCGAGGCCCAGGACAGCGTCAGCTGCTGGGTGCCGGCCGAGGGCGCCGCGCCCTGCGCCAGCCCGTCGCTGCGGATGTCGGCGAAGAACGGGTAGTCCATCAGCCGGATCTGCCGCACCTTGATGCCGCCGCCGACGTCGCGCTCCGTCGGGATCGGGAACGAGGCGTTCTGGCGGTCGAGCACCATGCTGTCGCCGACCTTCACGCCCTGGAACGCCAACCAGTCATCGAGGCCTGAGGGCGTCTTGGCCACATCGAGATTGCCGCGCAGCGACGGCTGGTAGGGCGAGGTGGCGACGATCACGGTGCCCCCCTTCATCAGGAACTGATCGATGGCGAACACCTGCTTCTGGTCGAGCTGCTGCGGCGAGGCCACGAACAGGATGTCGGCGCGCTCGGGGACGCGGCCGTCCTTCAGCTGGGTGGCGTCGACGAGCGTGTTCTCCTGCAGCTTCTGCTGCAGCAGATCGAACGACGGCCCGCCGCCGCCGGGGATGCCGAGCTGCGGCATCGGCTGCTGCGCCGGGGGCGTGTACAGCGCGACGGTCCGCAGCGCGCCGGGCGTGAAGCGCTTCAGCTCGGCGTCGATGTTGCGCTTCAGGCCGTCCTTGTCGAGCTGCTCCGGCAGCTGGATCTGCTCGGTCTTGTCGCCGCTCTTCAGGATCAAATGGAACCAGAAGCGCTTCGGATTGAGCAGGCCGACCGAGAGCGGCTCGAGGCCGTAATCGTCCTGCAGGGTCTTGGCGATCTGGCCGCCATCCGCGTCGGGATCGACGATCTTCGCGTCGAGCTTGCCCGGCGTCTTGCTCTGGTCGTCCTTGATCAGCTCCTGCAGCGCGGTCTTCAGCTTGGCAAGCGGCTCGGGCAGGTTCTTGGCCGAGATATAGGCCTCCAGCGTCACCGGGTGCGGCAGGCCGGCCAGCACGTCGCCAGAGCCGCGATAGCCGTTCAGCACCTTCTTGATCGCGCGGGTGATCGTGTATTCCGGATTGCGCAGATTGACGTCGAGCTCGCTGTCGCCGTCACCGCGCTCCTTGACCTCGATGAGGTCGCGGAAGCCGAGCGTCGTATATTCATCGCCATATTTGACGAGAATGTTGAAGTAGGAGTTGGTCACCGACGCCTGATACTTGCTCGACGTCTGGAACGGCACCGGCTGGATGCCGTACTGCTTGTTGGCCTCCGCCTCGAGCGCGGCGTTCTGCATCGGATCGACGAACTCGACCCGGACCTTGCCTTGTCCTGCGATCTCGTACTCCTTCAGCAGATCGCGCAGCCGCGGCACCAGCGGCGCCAGCAGCGGGTGGGTCTGGGCGCTGAAATAGCCGCGGATCAGCAGCGGCTCCTGCAGCTGGCCGAGATAGCTCCGGGTTTCGTCCGAGATCGAATAGATGTGTCCGGCGGTGAGATCGGCCCGCGCGGCGGGGAGCTGGCCGAGCCACAGATTGACGGCGACGAGATTGGCCACCGTCAGCGCGGCCACCATGCGCCAGCGCCGGTGCTGCGGCGCGCGGCCCTGCGACGACCAGCGCAGGCTCTCCAGCACATAGAGGTTGAGCACCAGGAACACGCCGAAGATGCTGAGATAGTAATAGAGATCGCGCAGGTCGATGACGCCGCGGGCGATCGACTCGAAGCGCGAGCCGGCCCCGAGCTGGCGCAACAGCTCGCCGCCTTCGTTGCCGGTGAGCGAGGTCAGCGTGTTGGAGCCGAGCAGGTAGAACGCGCCGCAGATCAGGGTGGAGACGATCAGGCTGATCACCTGGTTGTCGGAGCGGGCGCTGACGAACAGGCCGATCGAGATGTAGGCGGAGGCGAGGGCCAGCGCGGCGAGATAGCCGCCGACCACCGGTCCCCAGTCGAGCCGGCCGATCATGGACACCGTGATCGGGAGCGGCAGTGTCAGCGCCAGCGCGATCGCGACCAAAGCGAGGCAGGCGAGGAACTTGCCGAGCACCAGCTGCAGCGGCGCGACCGGCGAGGTCAGCAAGAACTCCAGCGTGCCGGCGCGCCGCTCCTCGCTCCACATCCGCATCGTGACGGCCGACACGATGAAGATCATCAGCACCGGCATCCATTCGAACAGCGGCCGGACGTCGGCGATGTTGCGGGCGAAGAAGCGGTCGACCCAGAAGAACAGGAACAGGGTGACCGCGAGGAACGCCGCCATGAAGATGAAGGCCGCGGGCGAGGCGAAGAAGACGGCCAGCTCCTTGCGAGCGATACGAAGAACGTTATGCATGCAGGGCCTCACGGGTCGGCGCGCCGGCGCCGGTGATGTCGGCGAACAGGGTTTCGAGATCGCGCTGTTCGGGATGCAGGGCGAACAGATCCAGCTTGTTGTCGGTGATCACGCGGGCGACGGCCGGCGCCACGGTGCTGGCCGCGTGGCCATTGAGATTGAGCGCATAGGCATGGCCGGGCTCGGCGGCCGTCAGCCGCTCCACGCTCTTCACCAGGCCGAGCCCCGTGACCAGCCGCTCGACCAGTTCTGGCGGCCCGCTGGTGACGAGACGCAACCGGCCAGGGCCGCCGAGATCGCTCATCCGGGTGTCGAGCGCCAGCCGGCCGCGGTTGATCAACAGCACGCGCTCGCACACGGCGCGCACCTCCTGCAGGATGTGGGTCGACAGGATCACCGTGGCGGTCTTTGCGAGATCCCTGATCAGTCCACGCATCTGGGCGATCTGCGACGGATCGAGGCCGTTGGTCGGCTCGTCGAGGATCACGATCTTCGGCTTGTGCAGGATCGCCTGCGCGACGCCGGTCCGCTGCCGGTAGCCGCGCGACAGGCTCGCGATCGGCGCGGTGGCTTTTTCCCCAAGGCCGGTGGCGGCGATGGCGTCGCGCAGCGCCTGCGCCCGGGCGCCCGGCGGGATTCCTCTCAGCTCCGCGGCGTAGTCGAGGAATTCGACCACCGTCATCTCCGGATACAGCGGGCAATTCTCCGGCAGGTAGCCGATCAGCGCCTGCGCCTGACGGCGCTGCGTGCCGATGTCATGGCCATGAATGGTCGCCGTGCCGGCGGTCGGCTCGAGATAGCCCGTCAGCATCTTCATGATGGTGGTCTTGCCGGCGCCGTTGTGCCCGAGCAGGCCGACGATCTCGCCGTCGCCGACCTCAAAGGAGACGTCGTCGACGGCGGTGAATGACCCGTATTGGCGGGTCAGGTGTTCGGCGGAGATCATGCGGGGCGTCGCTCCTGAGTTGGCCGTCGCAGCGCCAGGTCCTGATCGACACGCAGGATCGATCACCGGCGGCACGAGCGTCGGATGCAGCTGAAAGGATCTGGCCGACCGAACCGGCGGTCGTCAGCGGGGAAAGCTGAGGTGGTCGGGTGCGCTGAGCGCGGCGGTTCAGAGCGGCCCGGCCTGTGCGATGGGGAGAGTCGTCATCCGGAAGAGCACATCGTACGACGAAGCCTTGTGCAAACCTTGGGAGGTCGTGAAACTGTGTTTCCGCCGTTCTGTTGGTTGCGGCTAACTAATCGGACGCGGTCGAATGAATCAAGCGGGGGCCGCCGCCCTGGATCGATCACGACCGGTCAATTGGATGTGAGCGGGCAACTCGAACGCACGCGCTGCGCTGACCGCGATCCGCGCCGGTGCTCATGACTTCGCCGCGGCTGCGCGTGGCCTGGTAACCTTTCTTGGTCCGCCATCGTACCGTCGAATGGCAGTATCAGGACACGCCGGCGGGAGGTATCCAATTGCATGTGAGGCGCCCGCGCATCGTGCGCATTACCCATCGTCCGAGCGGCGAGGTGATCGCCGAGGGGCCGGTCGGTCTCTGGGACATCACGCCGTTCGAGGGCAACTTCTACATCCGGCGGCGCTGCCTGAGAACGTGCCATCTGCGTCCGAACTGGATCCCCGGACTCTGCATCTACAAGTTCCTGTACGTGTGGCTCGACCTGGAGCTTCCGGACGGCCGGCGCGAGCCGTCGATCGGATGGCTGTACTGGCTGCCCAATCCGCTGTTTTTCTTCATCGCGTTCCGGCCGGCCGTTCCGCAGTCCTCGCCCGCCCTCGCCGTCGAGGAACGGGCGGGATGATTGTTGCGACACGGCGCGAGGTGATCGGCGGTGTGTTGACGGCGCTCATGGCAGGCGCCGGCCCCGCTTCGGCAGCGTCTGCTGACGACGAGGTCCCGGCCTTCGCAGCCGGCCGTCATCAGCTCACGCTGCTGCGGCCGCAGAAGAGCCTGCCGGCGCTGCGGCTGTTTCGCCTCGACGGCGGTACGCTCGATCTGGCCGCGCTGCGCGGCGCGCCAATCGTGCTGAACTTCTGGGCCTCGTGGTGTGCGGCCTGCCGCATCGAGCTGCCGGAGCTCGATCGGCTCGCGCGCAGCGTCGGGCGCGAGCGCCTGCACGTCGTTGCGGTGTCCGAAGACCGCAGCGATCGCGACAGTGTCGGTCGTTTCGTGCGCTCGCTGCGGCTGACGTCGCTGCCAATCTGCCTCGATCCGAACGGGTACGTGGCGCAATCCGGTGACGGTCGCGGCAGGCCTGCGCCGTTCACGCTGTATGGCATGCCGATCACCTATCTGATCTCGGCTTCAGGACTGATCGTCGGATACCTCCCGGGTGCGGCCGACTGGTCGTCGTCGTCGGCGGCCGATCTGCTCGACTATCTCGGGCGCAACTGAATGATGAATCGCGAAGCAGACGACGTAACCTTCCAACGCACTGGAGCGAACCATCGTACAGGCGCGCCGATGGCCGCCAGACACCTGCAATGTCCGCAGGCTGAACCCGGAGAATGGAGGAACACGCATGTCCAATCGCACGCTGTCCGCAATGATCGTCGGTGCATTTGCGGTCGCTGCCGGCGCGCTCGCCGTCACATCCGCCTCGGCGGAGACGATGGCCAAGGGCGACATGGAAAAGATGATGAAGGCCAAGCAGGCCGAGACCATGAAGGCCATGAAGGACGGCAAGATGGAGAAGTGCTTCGGCGTCGCGCTGAAGGGCCAGAACGACTGCTTCGCCGGCGCCGGCACGACCTGCGCGGGCACCAGCATGACCGACTATCAGGGCAATGCGTTCAAGCTCGAGCCGAAGGGCACCTGCACGACGATGCAGACCCCCAAGGGGCCGGGTAGCCTGACGCCGAAGGCCTGAGACATTGCCGGCGGGCTGCTTGCAGCCCGCCATTTCTCTCGATCGGAGTCTTCGGGTGGCACGCGCACAATTCTCGACGGCCGGACGGATCCCCGCGCGGGGCGGCGTCGGCCTCAAGGCCGAGCACTATCGCGGCATCGTCGAAACGTGGCCCGATATCGGCTTCTTCGAGGTTCACGCCGAGAACTACATGGGCGCGGGCGGGCCACCGCACCGCTATCTCACGGCTATTCGCGAGCGCTATCCGCTGTCGCTGCATGGAGTCGGATTGTCGATTGGTGCCGACCGCCCGCTCGACCAGGCCCATCTCGGCCGTCTCAAGCATCTGGTCGACCGCTACGAGCCGGGGCTGTTCTCGGAGCACCTGGCGTGGTCGACGCACGATACCGGTTTCCTCAACGATCTGCTTCCCGTTCCCTATACGGGCGAGACCCTGATCCGCGTCTGCGATCACATCGACGAGGTGCAGAGCGTGCTCGGCCGGCGGATGCTGCTGGAGAATCCATCGACCTATGTCGCGTTCGCCGAGAGCAACTGGTCCGAGCCCGACTTCATCGCCGAGATCGCGCGTCGCACCGGCTGCGGTCTCCTGCTCGACGTCAACAACGTCCATGTCGCTGCGACCAATCAGCAGTGGGATCCGCATGGCTATCTTGCCGCCTTTCCGCTCGCGCAGGTGGTCGAGATCCATCTCGCCGGCCACGCCCGCGAAGCCGACGAGCACGGCAGGCCGCTGTTGATCGACACCCACGACCGGCCGGTCGACGACGTCGTCTGGTCGCTGTGTGCGCATGCGATCCGCGCGACCGGCCCGGTGCCGACATTGATCGAGTGGGACGCCGAGGTGCCGCCATGGCCGGTGCTCGCGGCGGAGGCGCGCCGGGCCGAGGCCATCATGCTCTCGCCGACGATGGAGGTGGCCTGTGACGCCGCCGCTTGCTGAACGTCTTGGCGGCTTTGCGCGCGCACTGCTCGATCCCGCGCAGCCGGTGCCTCCCGGCCTGGTTGGACCGGATGGGACGCCGAGCGGGCGCCGGTTCGGCGTCTATCGCAACAATGTCGTGGCCGGCTTGACGGCGACGCTGAAGGACGCCTATCCGGCGGTTCATCGCATCGTCGGGGAGGAGTTCTTCCAGGCCATGGCGCGCCGCCATCTGCTGTCCGAACTGCCGTGCTCGCCGATCCTGCTCGACTATGGCAGCGGCTTCGCGGCGTTCATTCGCGGCTTCGCACCGGCATCGGCACTGCCTTATCTGGCCGATGTCGCGGCGATCGAGCGCGCCTGGGCGGAGGCCTATCATGCGGCGGAAGCCCAGCCGGTCACACCTGCGGCTTTCGCCGCCCTAGCGCCGGCCGATCTGCCGGCTCTCCGCCTGCGCCTGCATCCATCCCTGCGGCTGGTCTGCTCGGCGTTTCCCGCGCTCACGGTCTGGCAGATGAATGTCGCGGAGGGAATTCCTGGCCCGGTCGATCTCGACGCGGGCGGCGAGGCGGTTCTGATCGTCCGTTCCGAGGCCGACGTCGTGGTTCGCGCGATCCCGTCGGGTAGTTTCGCGTTCGTTCAGGCCTTGTCGGCCGGGCGGTCGATGCTGAGGGCAGTCGAAGATGCGCTGCGCGAGGACGTTGGCTTCGACCTCGCCGGCACCCTCCACGATCTGATCCATGGCGGAGCGGTGATCGGCTTCGAGCGCGCGACGATGGGGGAGGCGTCATGAGCACGATCGCGGGCCGCCGGGCGCTCACCTTGGCCATGTCGGATGCGATCGATCGGTTCGCGCGACTGGCTCTCATCGTGGCGCCGCCGATGCTGCGCATCGCGCTGGCGGTGCCGTTCTTCAAATCCGGACTCACCAAATGGGATGGCTTGCTGTCGCTGTCGCCGTCCGCGGTGTATCTGTTCGAGGACGAATTCAAGCTGCACCTGTTCGGACAGACCTATGACTTTCCCTGGCCCGCAGCCTTCGCTCATCTCGATGGCGTGGCCGAGATCGTGCTGCCGGTGCTCCTGGTGGTCGGGCTGGCGACCAGGGTCAGCGCGCTCGGGCTGTTGGTCATGACCGCCTTCATCCAGCTCGTCGTCCCGGATGGCTGGGCCAATTTTCATCTGCCCTGGGCTGCGATGGCGGTTGCGATCATCGCGCTCGGGCACGGGCCCTTCAGCGTCGATCAACTCGTCGTGCCGCTCGGTCGAAAACTGGAGAGCGCCGATGGGCAGTGACCAGAGCGCTCCTGCGCCGCGGCTGAGGCTCGTCGCGGTGGACGCGCAGAGCGGGGCGGACGTCAAGCCGGGACGCCGCGCGCTCGATTGGGCGATTCTGATGGCGCATGCCCAGGAGGGCGATCGTGTCGCCTATCAGCGGCTGCTGCAGGAGATCTCGCCCTACCTTCGCTCTCTCGCGGCGCGGCACTGCAGGCAGCGTAGCGACATCGAGGACGCGGTGCAGGACGTGCTGTTGACCATTCACTCGATCCGCCACACCTATGATCCGACGCGCCCGTTCGCGCCGTGGCTGGTGACCATCACCAACCGTCGCCTGATCGACCGAGTACGGCGGCAGTCGCGCCAATGGCGGCGCGAGACTGTGCTGTCTCCCGAGCACGAGATCGCAGCCGAGCCCGAGACCGGCGTGGAGGCGGCGCCCGACCGCCGCGAATTGGAGCTGGCGATCGACAATCTCCCGCCAGCGCAGCAGCAGGCCGTGCGGCTGTTGAAGCTCAGGGAGCTGTCGCTCAAGGAGGCCTCGGCGGCAACCGGAATGTCCACGACCTCATTGAAGGTGAACATGCACCGCGCTCTGAAGAGCCTTCAGAAGCTGCTCATTCCGCGGAACGAGCCATGATCAAGACCGACGATCTGATCAACTCTCTTGCGACTGACATGCGGCCCGTGAAGCGGCTGCGGCCCCCGCTGTTGCGCGCCTGCACTTGGCTGATCGGGGCCGGTGCCGTGGTGGCGCTGCTCGCCGTCAACCAGGGGATCCGTCCAGATCTGGTGCAACGTCTGCACGATGCGCCATTCGTGACCAGCCTCGTCGGCTCGATCCTGACCGGCGTGCTGGCCGCGATCGCGGCATTCCTGGTCAGCCTTCCCGACCGCTCGCGGTGGTGGATGCTGCTGCCGCTGCCGGCGCTGGCGCTATGGCTGTCCAACATCGGCTACCAGTGCCTCACCGACTGGGTTGCGGTCGGTCCAGACGGCATGAGCCCCGGCGAGGCGGCCCGCTGCTTCACGACGCTCGCCGTGACGAGCCTGCCGTTGTCGCTGGCCCTGCTGGTGATGCTGCGCTACGCGGCGCGGCTGCGGCCGACCATCGTCGCCTTGACCGGCGGCGTCGCCGTATCTGCGATCACGTCGACGGCGCTCGCGCTGTTTCATACGATCGACGCCTCGGTGATGATCCTGATGTGGAACGTCGGAACGGCTGTCCTGCTGATCGGGGCGGGCGGCCTGTTCGGCCGTCGCATGTTCGGCTGGGTCGCGCCGCGTGTCTTCGCGCACGACTGAGCTCGCCGTTCGTCGACCGACGCGGACCGGTAACCTTCGTCGTGCCTGGAGCGAACAGTCCGCGGGCTCGGGCGCAGATAGCCCTGTCGCGACGCGCATCGCGCGTCGATGTTCACGGACGCGAGGAGAATGAGACCATGCAACGATCGAAACCCCTAGCCGGGTAGACAAGTGCGGCGCTGATGTTGGCGGCGCTCGCGCCGGCCGGGCCGCCGATGCGACCCATCTGTCGTTCGTCACGCACGCGGCGTTCCTCTCGGCGGAGACGAAGCAGCCGAAGCCGCTCGATCCCCATGCCTTCGTCGCCGACGCGCCGGCCGCTGTCGGTCCGCAGAACGTCTCCCACGTCGCGGGGGTCCGGCCGGCCTTGATCGAACAGGATGCGAAGACCGCCGTTGTCGCCAACGCGAAGGGTGAGCCGGAACGACGAATGATTTTGTGGCCGGAGCGAACGGCAAAGCGAAGCTGACGATCGTCGCGCCACAGCCGCTGACCATGACAACGCCGTGCTGCTGGTCTATCACAGCGACGGACCGCCGCTTCGTCCGGCAGCGTCTCGATGGTCGCCAATACCTTCTCGACGTTGCGCAGCAGTTCGAGCGACGGCGGCAGCATCGAGATCTGCTCGCGCCTGACGAGCTGCTTCACCCACCAGAGCGGGTCATGCGCCCGATCGAGATCCGCCAGCGGCTTGCCGACGCCGGCAGATTGTCGAATGCGCCATGGTCCTGGGCAGATGCGGATCTGCACCTCGACCCAGGACTCGCAGCTCGCGGTCAGTGGCTTACGCTCCGTCATGCCCGGCCGGACCTTTTTTGTCGCATCGACGGCACGAGGCCATCACCGGCCGAGATCGGCGGCAAAAATAGTGGTTGCTGTTTTTCAGAAATTATGCTTATATCCGGTATCCCGCCTCGAGCAGAGGGACGTACGCGTCGTCACGAACGTGGAGGCGGGCTGCGATGGACGTGACGGCTGCGCCTGACGAGCGCGGGCGTTACGGACGGCGAAGTCGTGTGGTCCTGGCCTCTCGACGCTGAGGTCAAGTCCGGGGTCGTTGCTGTGACGGCACGCGCGGGCGATGGGGGCAAGAACGCCGATCCCCAGGGAGAGCACGAAGGACACCGTTAAAACCGATCGCGCGGGGAAGGCCGGGTCTGTCCGGCTGTACCTGTGGTACCTGCCGCCTGCATTCTTTTGAGCAGGCGGGCCACGGGCCTCAGCCGAGGTCCGGCCTTCCTCGCGCCCTCTCGTTGTTCAGAGGGACACGAATGCTGCATCACCCGGGCACGACGTGCCGCGGGATGAAAGATGCTTATCAGTTCGCCTCCGTGATGAGGCCGAAGGTGTCGACATCTACTCAACTGTCGTCCCGGACAAGCGCGCAACGCGCGCGCCGATCCGGGATCCATAACCCCAGGGAGATGTGCGAGGCACGATGGTCGACCATTCTCGCCCAGCCACATCCGCCGCGGCGTATGGATCCAGGGTCGGCGTCGGCCAACGCTCCGCGTTGTCGGACTTGCCCGGGACGACATCGAATGCTTGGCGCGTTTTGGACTTCATCACCAGCAATGTGAGTTTTGCAGCGCTGCTCCGATCCATGTATTCAGCAGCCGCGCAACACGGAGGAAATGCACATGACCAAGACCGCCACCGAGATCGAGGACGACCGTCAGATCCGCGAACTGTTGCAGAACTGGGCGATCTGGCGCGATGCCGGTGATTGGGAGCGTTTCCGCACGGTGTGGCATCCGGATGGGCGGATGATGGCGACGTGGACGCAGGGCACCGGTGACGAGTTCATCGAGATCAGCAAGGCGGCCTGGGCCAAGGGTGTCAACATCCTGCACTTTCTCGGCGGCATCTCGGTCGATCTCGCCGGCCATCGCGCGATCTCCCAGACCAAGATGACGATCTCACAGCGGGCCGAGGTCGAAGGCGTCGTGTGCGACGTGCTCTGCACCGGCCGCTTCTACGACTTCCTCGAGAAGCGCGCGGGCAAATGGGGCATCGTGCTGCGCCAGCCGATCTACGAGAAGGATCGCATGGACCCGGTGACGCCGGGCGCGGTGCCGGCGCTGGATTGCGCGCTGCTGGAGCAGTTTCCCGTGGGGTATCGGCATCTCGCCTATCTGCAGACGCGCATCGGCTACACGGTGAAGCGCGACATGCCCGGGCTGAAGGGGCCGGAGGTCGAAGCGCTCTATGCGTGCGGCGCCGCGTGGCTGCGGGGCGAGGGGCTGTGATCATCGGCCCCTGCGTCGCCGGTGCCGCGCTCCGAACGGAACAGCTCTCGCCGAGGGGGCTGATCCGGCGGATCTCTGGGGCCGTTACCGAGCGGGTGAGTCTTTTTCGGAGTGCCTAGCGGAATCAGCGCAAGTGCTTGAATCAGAAGGGATTGTCTGTCAGCCTTGTTCCTTGAAGCGGAACCGCCGTGCGGCTATTGTATACAGGATTGGCAGTTTTCCGCCGGGAGAAGGCGGAACTTGCGCCTCCTCCCCCGTTTGCTGTATACAATGACCAGCTAGAAGTATACCGCCACGAGGACACGCCATGGCCGCTTCTTTTCCGATGAATGCCTGGTACGCCGCGGCCTGGGACGCCGAGGTCAAGCAGGCCCTGCTGCCGCGGACGATCTGCGGCAAGCACGTCGTGATGTTCCGCAAGGCCGACGGCACCATCGCCGCGCTCGAAGATGCCTGCTGGCACCGGCTGGTGCCGCTGTCCAAGGGCCGGCTGGAAGGCGACACCGTCGTTTGCGGCTATCACGGCTTGAAATTCAGCCCGCAGGGCCGCTGCACGTTCATGCCGTCGCAGGAGACCATCAACCCCTCGGCCTGCGTGCGGGCCTATCCGGCGGTCGAGCGGCATCGGTTCATCTGGCTGTGGATGGGCGATCCGGCGCTGGCCGATCCGGCTGCCATTCCCGACATGCACTGGAATCACGATCCGGCCTGGGCCGGCGATGGCAAGACCATCCACGTCAAATGCGACTACCGGCTGGTGGTCGACAATCTGATGGACCTCACGCACGAGACCTTCGTGCACGGCTCGTCGATCGGCAACGACGCGGTGGCGGAAGCGCCGTTCGACGTCACCCATGGCGAGCGCACCGCGACCGTGACGCGCTGGATGCGCGGCATCGAGCCGCCGCCGTTCTGGGCCAGGCAGCTCGGCAAGCCGGGCCTGGTCGACCGCTGGCAGATCATCCGCTTCGAAGCGCCGTGCACGGTGACGATCGACGTCGGCGTCGCACCGGCCGGCACGGGCGCGCCGGAGGGCGACCGCTCGCAGGGCGTCAACGGCATGGTGCTCAACACCATCACGCCAGAGACCGACAAGACCTGCCACTATTTCTGGGCGTTCGCCCGCAACTACCAGCTCTCCGAGCAGCGGCTGACGACGGAGATCCGCGAGGGCGTGTCGGGCATCTTCCGCGAAGACGAGCTGATCCTGGAAGCGCAGCAGCGCGCGATGGACGAGAATCCGGGACGCGTGTTCTACAACCTCAACATCGATGCAGGCGCAATGTGGGCACGGCGGATCATCGATCGGATGATCGCGCGCGAAACGCCGCTGCGTGAAGCCGCGGAGTAGAATGGAATGGCCGAGCGTGACAGCGAGCGTTCGATCTCGCAGACCGTACGTGCGCAGCTCACCTTGCGCGACCTGATCCTCACCGGCGGCTTGCGCCCCGGCGAGCGCATCTCCGAGCTGCAGGCGGTGGAGGCCGCCGGCGTCTCGCGCACGCCGGTGCGCATGGCGTTGGTGCGGCTCGAGGAGGAGGGGCTGCTGGAGGCCATTCCGTCCGGCGGCTTCATGGTGAAATCGTTCTCCGAGCGCGACGTGCTCGACTCCATCGAGGTGCGCGGCACGATGGAAGGACTGGCAGCGCGGCTTGCCGCCGAGCGCGGCGTGTCCGTGCGCGACACCGAGCCGATGCGCGAGTGCCTCGCCCAGATCGACGAGCTGATCGCGCCGGCCGAGCTCTCGTTCGACGCGTTCTCGGCCTATGTGGCGCTGAACGCGCGCTTTCATGCCCTGCTGGCCGAACTGTCGCGCAGCCCGCCGGTGATCCGCCAGGTCGACCGCGCCAGCGCGCTGCCGTTCGCCTCGCCGAGCGGCTTCGTGATGGCGCAATCGGCGCTGCCGGAGGCGCGTCACATCCTGGTGGTCGCGCAGGAGCATCACCGCATCGTCATCGATGCGATCGAGAACCGCGAGGGCGCCCGCGCCGAGAGCATCATGCGCGAGCATGCGCGGCTGGCGGCCCGCAACCTGCGGCTCGCCGTGAAGGCGCGTGGTCCGATGGACCTGGTGCCCGCGGCGGTGCTGATCAAGACGCAGATCAACGGCTGAGGAGGCGATCATGCGTTTCCAGGACAATTGGTCGCCTGCGACCCTGGTCTCGACACGCGACCTTGCGCCGGGCATCCGCGAATTCATCCTGCGGCCCGACGGCTATGTCTGCGCGCCCTATGCGGTCGGCAGCCACATCAAGGTCGGCGTCCTCGCCGCCGGCCAGCCCGATGTCCGCTCCTATTCGCTGGTCGGCGAGGCGGACCCGCGTGGCTACCGGATCGCCGTGCGCTTCGCCGAGGATTCCCGCGGCGGGTCGCGCTATCTGTGGTCGCTGCAGCCCGGTGCCCGGCTGGATGTGGCGAGCCCGACCTCGCTGCTGCAGGTCGATTGGCAACGTCCGCATTATTGTCTGGTCGCCGGCGGCATCGGCATCACGCCGCTGGTCGGAGCAGCGCACGCGCTGCTGCGCAAGACGCCGAACGTCTCGCTGCGCTATGCGGTGCGATCGCGCGGTGATGCGGCCTATGTCGATGAGCTCGCGGCGCTGCTCGGCGACCGTCTCACGGTGTATGCCGCGGACCAGTCGCAGCGGCTGGACCTGTCCGATCTTTTTTCGAGTCTGCCGTCCGGAGCAGCCGTGCTGTTCTGCGGACCGATGCGGATGCTGGATGCCGCGCGCAGCGCGTGGGCGGCGTGCGGCCGCGTGCCGGCCGATCTCAGCTATGAAACGTTCGGATCGAGCGGCCGGCTGTCGACCGAGCCGTTCAAGGTCCGGCTGCGCGACAGCGGCGAGGAGATCGTTGTGCCGCGCGACCGCTCGATGCTCGACGTGCTGAATGCCGCCGGCCACGAGGTCATGGCGGATTGCCGGCGCGGCGAGTGCGGCGTCTGCGCGGTCGACGTGGTCGAAGTCGAGGGCGAGATCGATCATCGCGACGTGTTCTTCAGCGCCGAGCAGAAGCACGACAGCCGCAAGCTCTGCGCCTGCGTTTCCCGCGCCCACGGCGTGGTCACGATCGACACGCTGGAGCGGGCCGACGCGCTGTGAGTGCGCCGCCGGCTACTTGTCGGCGAGGCTGACCGGCATCGTCGACGGCGGCTTGCCTGAGGACTTCCGGCCGCTCTGCTGCGCTGCGACGGCGGCGCGTGCGGCCTTCAGACGTGCATCGGTCTCCTTGTCGGCCAACAGCGCGTCGGTGAGGTTCGCTTCGGCGGTGTACGCCGCCTCGGCCGCGGCCTTGGCCGCCGCGATGTTGGCTGCGGTGGGATTGGCCTTCGCCAGCGCCTCCGCCACGTCGCGGTCGGAAATGGCCTTCTCGTTGGCCGCCAGCGCGGCATCGAGATTGGCGTCGGCGACCGTCTCGGCAGCATCGGCAGCCGCCAACGTCGCCGCGGCGGGACTGAGCGGCGGCCGGGGGCGCAATGGTTTCGCTACCGCCTGCGGCTTGACGGCCTGAGCCTGGGGCGGGAGCGCGGGCCGAGAGGATGGTGGCAGTGCCGTTGGCTGCTGGATGGGAGGCGGCTGGAGCGATGGCATGGTCGGTACGAGCCCGATCGGCACCATCCGCGCAAACGAGCTGCGCGCGTCGCGCATCAGGCCGCCCATGATGTCGTCGAGCGGGTCGGCCATCGCGGTCCCGCTCGCCGCTGCGCCGGCAAGCATGCCGATCGCGGCGGCGACGTTCCTCGACGTGATGCAGACGGCCATCGGAGCCTCCCTCGCGACGAAATCGGGCCAGCCGACCTCCGGCGCTCACCGCCTGCCTTATTCCGGAAATGGGTTTGCAGGGTGGCGCCATCGTGGAGCGTTGCGCCCGACATGCGCCGCATCTGCCACATTGGGCTTTCAGGCGAGCTCCTCGCGCACCCGCGCCGCCGCCGCACACATCGCCTTCAATTTCCCGAAAGCGGTCGCACGCGGCAGATATTTCATGCCACAGTCCGGCGCCACGACCAGCCGCTCCGGCGCCACCACTTTGAGGCCGTTGCGGATGCGCTCGGCGACGACCGCGACCGGCTCGACCTCGGGATTGCCGAGATCGAGGACGCCGAGCACGATGGTCTTGGTCGAGAGATCTCCGAGAACGCCGAGGTCGAGCCGCGGCTGCGCCGCCTCGATAGCGATCTGCGCGGCGTGGCAATCGGCAAGCTCGGCCAGGAACGCATATCCGCTCGGCTTGCTGGAGCCCGGCACGATGGCGGCATAACCGAAGCAGACGTGAACGATGGTGGGCACCGTAATATGATCCAGAGCCCGGTTGATCGCCTTGACGGCATAGCGCCGCGCCGCCTGCGGATTGTTGCGGACCCAGGGCTCGTCGAGCTGGATGACGTCGGCGCCGGCGCGTTGCAGGTCGCGGGCCTCGGCATTGACGACCTCGGCGAAAGCCATCGCGAGCGCCTCGTCGTCGCCGTAGAAATCGTCCTGGGCCTGCTGGCTCAATGTGAACGGCCCGGGCAGGGTGATCTTGGCGGCACGCTTGGTGTTACGGCGGAGGAACTCCATGTCGCGCAGCTCGACCGGGTGCGTCCGCCGGATCGGACCGGCGACGCGCGGCACTGGCGTCTTGATCCCGGACGGCGAGATGATGATGGCGGGATTGTCGGCATCGACGCCGTCGAGCGCGGTCGCGAACCGGTTGGAGTAGCTTTCGCGCCGGATCTCGCCATCCGATACGATGTCGATCCCCGCCTGTTCCATGTCGTGGATCGCGACGATGGTCGCATCGTCCTGAGCGTCGTCGAGCAGCGGCCGGGGAATGCGCCACATGCCCTGCATGCGAATGCGGGGAACGGACTTCGAGAGCATTGCGCGATCAACCAGCCAATCCGGCTGCGGGTAGCTTCCGACCACGGTGGTCGGCAGGAGATGTCGAGGCATATTCACGCAGTGGCCCTCCCGCGGGTCCGACTCCAACCCCTGATATGGCGGCAGACGGTCATCTCGGCGCCAGAATACAACCTAGCGTTTTGTTCATCTTCGGATCGTCATGGAAATCGTTCGTATTTTCTGCAGTTTATCAGTTCATCATTCGTCACGAGGCGGCATCACCGATGCAACACATCCTGATCCTCAACTCCGGCTCATCCTCGATCAAGTTCGCCTTGTTCGAGGAAGATGCCGACCTTGTGGAGACCGTGCATGGCCAGATCGAAGGGCTTGGCAGTGCCGCGCCGCATCTCGAAGCGAAGCTGAGGGGCGCTCCGCTGGCCGATGAACGCCTCGATGCAGCGAGCGCCACCGATCACGAGGCAGCTCTCGGCGTCGTGCTCGAGGTACTGCAGCGCGCCATCGGGCGCACCGAAGTCAACGCCGTCGGTCATCGCGTCGTCCATGGCGGGCTCGCTTTCACGCAGCCGATCGTCGTCAATGACGATGTTCTGAATGATCTGCAGAAGCTCATTCCGCTGGCGCCGTTGCACCAGCCTCACAATCTCTCCGGTATCCGCGCCGCCCGTCGCGCCTTTCCTAGCGCCGTGCAGGTCGCATGTTTCGACACGGCGTTCCATCGTTCGCACCCCTGGGTCAATGATACCTATGCCTTGCCGCGTGAGTTCTACGACCAAGGCATCCGCCGCTACGGCTTTCACGGCCTATCCTATGAATACGTCGTTTCGCGATTGAAGGAGATCGCTCCGCTCGACGAGAAGGGCCGGGTGGTCGTGATGCATCTCGGCAACGGTGCCTCGATGTGTGCGATCCGGGATGGGCAGAGCATCGGTTCGTCGATGGGCTTCACGGCACTCGACGGCCTGCCGATGGGCACGCGCTGCGGTCAGCTCGACCCTGGCGTCGTTCTCTATCTGCTTCAGGAGAAGCGCATGACGGCTGAAGCGGTCACCGATCTCCTCTACAATCATTCGGGCCTGAAGGGATTGTCGGGATTGTCGCAGGACATGCGCGAATTGGAGGCCGCCGGCACGCCGGAGGCGCGGCAGGCGATCGACTACTTCGTCGACCGCATCAGGCGCGAGCTCGGCGCCATGACCGCCGTCCTCTCGGGCATCGACGCGGTCGTGTTCTGCGGCGGTATCGGCGAGCACGCATGGCACATTCGCCAGCGCGTCTGCCAAGGCTTCGAATGGCTCGGGATCGCGCTGGACGAGGACCGCAATCGTGCGAACCATTCCTTGATATCTTCGGATCGATCGCGGGTGCGCGTGCGCGTGGTCCACACCAATGAGGAAATGATGATCGCGCGGCACGCCGCGCGCCTGCTGAGGCCGCAATGACTGAGATGGCCGACCAGACCTGCTGATTTGCCGCTTGCATGTCCTTGCTTTTTGGTATCATCGAGAATGAAAGAACAACAAGGCTGGTGGGGAAGCGATGGAAGGCAGCGTGGTGTTGCGTGAGGCGGACAGTGAGTTCGACTACGTCGTGGTCGGTGCCGGCTCGGCCGGCTGCGTTCTCGCCAACAGGCTCAGCAGCGACGGCAAGCACACGGTGCTGCTGCTCGAGGCGGGTCCAAAGGACACCAACATCTGGATCCACGTCCCGCTCGGCTACGGCAAGCTGTTCAAGGAAAAGACCGTCAACTGGATGTACCAGACCGAGCCGGAGCCCGGACTCGACGGCCGCTCCGTGTTCCAGCCGCGCGGCAAGGTGCTCGGTGGCTCCAGCTCGATCAACGGCCTGCTCTACGTGCGCGGCCAGCACGAGGATTACGACCGCTGGCGCCAGCGCGGCAATGTCGGCTGGGGCTATGACGACGTGCTGCCCTATTTCAAGCGGGCGGAAAATCAGTCCCGCGGCGCCGACGTCTACCACGGCGTCGACGGCCCGCTGCCGGTGTCCGACTGGCGGCACGAGGACCCGTTGTCTGAAGCCTTCGTGAAAGCGGCGGTCGAGGCCGGGTTGCCCTTCAATGGTGACTTCAATGGTGCGAGCCAGGAGGGGGCGGGGTTCTTCCAGACGACGACCCGTCGCGGCCGCCGCGCCAGCAGCGCGGCCTCCTACCTGCGGCCGGCGCTCGGCCGCAGCAACCTCCACGTCGAGACCGACGCGCTAGCCCAGCGGATTTTGTTCGAGGGGCGCCGGGCCCGCGGCGTCACGTTCAGCCAGCGCGGCCGAATGCGGACGGCCCGCGCTCGCAAGGAGATTCTGGTGTCGAGCGGCGCCTACAACTCGCCGCAACTGCTGCAGCTGTCCGGGGTCGGTCCGGCCGAGCTGTTGAAGCAGCACGGCCTCGACGTGGTCCTCGATGCGCCCGGTGTCGGAAGTGACCTGCAGGACCATCTGCAGGTGCGCATCGTGATGCGCTGCAGCCAGCGCATCACACTGAACGACATCGTCAACAATCCGGTGCGCAAGGTGCTGGCTGGCGTACGCTATGCGGCCTTCCGCAACGGTCCGCTGACGATCGCTGCGGGTACGGCCGGCGCGTTCTTCAAGACCGATCCGCGGCTTGCGAGCCCTGACATCCAGATCCACTTCATCCCGTTCTCGACCGACAAGATGGGCGAAAAGCTGCACACCTTCTCCGGCTTCACCGTCTCGGTCTGCCAGCTCAGGCCCGAAAGCCGCGGTTCGCTGCGGATCAGGAGCGCGGATCCAACGGTGCCGCCGGAAATCCGCATCAATTATCTCGCCAGTGAAACCGACCGGCGGGCCAACATCGAGGGCCTCCGGATCCTGCGGAAAATCCTGGCGGCACCGGCGCTGAAGCCGTATGTCTCGGATGAAGCCTATCCCGGGTCCAAGATCGTGAGCGATGACGACATCCTGGCCTATTGCCGGCAGACCGGCAGCACGATCTACCATCCGACCTCGACCTGCCGGATGGGGACCGATGCTGCCGCCGTGGTCGATCAACGCCTGCGGGTGCGCGGCGTCGACGGCCTGCGCGTGGTCGATGCCTCGATCATGCCGGATCTGGTTTCGGGCAACACCAACGCGCCGGTCATCATGATCGCGGAGAAGGCCTCCGACATGATCTTGCAGGACGCGCGCTGACGCAGGAATGAGTTCGTGACACGTTTCCGGATCGGCACCCGCAAGAGCACGATGGCCTTGGCGCAGACGGAGGAGATCGCCCGTCGGCTGCAGGCGGCGATTCCGTCGCTCGACATCGAGATCGTCAAGTTCGAGACGACGGGCGATTCCGACCAGACCAGCAAGCTGCTCACCCACGGCGGCAAGGGTGGCGCGTTCGTGGCCGAGATCCGCCGTGCCATGCTGGACGGCCGGCTGCATGCAGCGATGCACTCGCTGAAGGACATGCCGGGCAATGAGGAGACGCCCGGTCTGGTGGTTGCCGCGCTGCTGTCGCGCGATCCGCCGGGCGACGTGCTGGTGCTGCGGCGCGGGCTGTCGCTGGACCAATTCCGCAACGATGGCGGCCGGGGCTTCAAGATCGGCACCAATGCCGTGCGCCGGGCCGCCTATGCGCGGCGGCTGTTTCCGCACGCCGAGCTGATCCATTTCCGCGGCGCGGCCGACACCCGCATCCGCAAGCTCGACAATGGCGAGCTGCAGCGGCTGCCGGATGGCGGCGCCGTGGGACCGGCCGATGCGCTGATCATGGCGCGCTCCGGGCTGGAGCGGGTCGGTCTTTCTGATCGCGCCTCGTACGACTTCCCGGTCGCCGACATGCTGCCGGCGGTCGGGCAGGGCATCGTCGCCGTCGAGTGCCCTGCCTCCGATTGGGAGACGCGGCGCATCCTGGCGACGATCGACGATGCAGCGGCGCGGACCTGCGCCGACGCCGAGCGCGAGGTGCTGTGGGTGCTCAACGGCCACTGCAACTCGCCGATCGCAGGATTTTCGACCATCGACGGCGGACAGCTGACGCTGACCGCCTCGGTGCTCGACGAGGACGGCGGCCGCTTCATTGAAGCACAGCGCTCGGCGCCGGCGGATCGCCCGCGCGAGCTCGGCCGGGCGGTCGGGCTCGAGCTGCTCGCCAACGGCGCGGCCGAGCTGATCGAGCGCAGCCGGCCGCGCTAGCAAGTCATCCCTTGTAGGCGCGCACCCGCGCCAGCATCTGCTCCACATGGGCGATCGGCGTCTCCGGCAGGATGCCGTGGCCGAGGTTGAAGATGTGCCGTCCACCGGAATAGCTCGCCAGCACGTCATCGACCGCCTGGTCGAGCGCCGCGCCCCCAGTGAGCAGCGCCAGCGGATCGAGATTGCCCTGCACCGCGACCTTGCTCTGCACCCGCTCGCGCACGAGGCCCGGCTCCGCCGTCCAGTCGATGCTGACGGCATCGATTCCGGTCTCGGCGACGTAGCCCGGCAGCAATGCACCGGCGCCGCGCGGAAAGCCGATGATCTTCGCATCCGGCCGCGCCTTGCGCACGCCCTCGACGATGCGTCGCGTCGGCGCGACGGACCAGCGCGCGAACTCGCGCGGCGACAGCACCCCGGCCCAGGTGTCGAAGATCTGCAGCGCGTCGGCTCCGGCCTCCAGCTGCTTCAAGAGATAGCCGATCGAGCTGTCGACCAGCGCGTCGATGATCGTGCCGAACGCCTCGGGATGGCGATAGGCCAGCAGCCGCGCCGGTGCTTGGTCGGGCGTGCCTTGGCCCGCGACCATGTAGGTCGCGACCGTCCACGGGGCGCCGCAAAAGCCGATCAGGGCGGTGCTCGGTGGCAGCTCGGCCCGCACCCGGCGCAGCGCCTCGAACACCGCTTGCAGCTTCGACAAATCTGCCTTCGCCGACAGCGTCGCGATCTTGTCCGGCGCATCGAGCGGGTCGAGCCGCGGGCCCTCGCCGACCTCGAAGCGGACGCCGCGGCCGAGCGCATGCGGGATCACCAGAATGTCGGAAAAGATGATCGCCGCATCGAAGCCGAAGCGCCGGATCGGCTGCAGCGTCACTTCAGCCGCGAGCTCGGGATTGAAGCAGAGGTCGAGAAAGCCGCCGGCCTTGGCGCGGACCTCGCGGTACTCCGGCAAATAGCGGCCGGCCTGCCGCATCATCCACACCGGAGGCAGGCTCTGGCGCCGACCGGCCAGCACGTCGATGAAAGGCTTGTTCACGGCAGTCTCACTCACGCTCGGGCTCCGCAACCTTCGGGAACAGTTTACCGTCCGTGATACATGCCCACGCGGTTCCGGCCAAGGTCATATCGGCTCGGGAGTCGCCGGAGATGCGATCGTCCCCACAGTTGCGGGACGTCACATCGAGGGGAACACGTCCGTCGCCCCTGCGTTGTCGTTCCACAGGGAGATCGATCATGGCTGAGAAATTCAATCCCGCGCCGCACGACAAGCACGCGGTTGATCCGCGCGAAGCTGCGCGTCTCGACCGTGCGACTGCAACGCAGCTCGACAAGGGACTGATGGACACGTTTCCGGCATCGGATCCGGTGAGCCTGCAGCAGCCCTCGACGACCCGCGTGAAGGGCGATGACGTTGACCTGGACCATTCGCCATCGCTTTGGGAAAAGGTGCGATCGGTGTTCGTTCGCTGAACTAACAGGCTAAACGCCCGCCTCGAGCGTGGCGCCGCCGTTGTTTGTCCGTAGTAGTACGGGAGCGGCCGTAGTCTTACGGGTCGGTGCGGACGCCCTCGGACCAATCGCATTTCAGAGTTAAATAAGATGTCCATGGGACTCTCGCGGCGTCCGGAGAGTCCCGCGGAATGGACATTGGTGCGACCAGAGTTGATCGAAGCCGCCTGCCAATGTGGGCGGCTGGCGTGCTTGCGCTCGTGTCGGTCACGATTCTCGCTTACAGCGTATGGGGCGAATGGACTTCCCGACAGGCGGAGGTACGCAATGCCGAAACCGATCTCGGCAACCTCGCTCACTCGCTCACCCAGCACGTTGAGGATACCTTCGAGCTTGCGGATTCGCTGTTGCGCGGCGTCGTCGCCGCGCTCGAGACCGATGACGGCAAGCCCGGTGCGATCGCCCGACTGCAGACGATTCTGAAGACGAGGAAGGCCAATCTCGGCCGCATCCGGGGCATCTTCGCCTATGGCGAAAACGGCGACTGGCTTGCCACCACCGAGGACGTCACGCTCACCAACTACAACAATGCCGATCGCGACTACTTCGCACACCACAGGATTTCGGCCGATCGCTCGCTGCTGATCGGTCGTCCGGTGCAGAGCAGGGCCGGCGGTCAATGGGTCATCACCCTGTCGCGGCGCTGGAATCACGCGGATGGCCGGTTCGGCGGCGTCGTGCTGGCAACCATCGACGTTGCCTATTTTGCTCAGTTCTACCGTCAGTTTGCCGTCGGTCGTCAGGGCACGATCAGCCTGATGAGCCGTGACGGAGCCGTCCTCGCCGACAATGCGGAGCCGGACCCGCAGACGCTTGGGCGCCCCATACCTGAAGCGATACCCTATCATCCGGCGTCGGGGCCGTTGCATTTCCGGCGGCTCGGCGAACCGTCCGAACGCATCGGGTTCTATCAGCACGCGCAGCGCTATCCGTTCCTCATTCTCGTGACGCGCACCGAGGCGGAGGTCCTGGCGGAATGGACGCGTGACGCGCTGGTCCGGCTGACGGTGCTGGTCTGTCTGGTTGCGCTGGTCATCGCGATCGGCATCTTCCTCGCGAAGCAGTTGCTGCAGCGGCAGCAGCTCGCCGCGGCGCTGGCGGCAAAGGAGGAGAACTTCAGGTTGCTCGCCGAAGGCTCCAGCGACATCGTGACGCGGATCGAGCTGGACGACTGCATCGGCTACGTTTCGCCGTCGACCATGCGCGTGCTGGGCTGGCACCCGTCGCAGCTCCTGGGCAAGCGCGCGCTGTCCGGTGTGCATCCGCTCGATCGCCCGCAACTGCAGGAGATCCTCGATCAGCTCAGGAGGGGCGCCGTCGACGAGGCGCGCGCCACCTATCGCATGCGTCGCCGCGACAAATCTGAGATCTGGGTCGAGACCACGATCCGCGCCACCCGTCAGCCGGATGGCGCGCTCGACGGCTTCGTCGCCGTCACCCGCGACGTGACGCAGCAGAAGACGCTGCAGGGCCGGCTCGAGACGCTGGCCATCGAGGACGGCCTCACCGGGCTCGCCAACCGCCGCCGGTTCGACGAGCGGCTGCTGGAGGAGTGGGGCAGGGCCTACCGCGACAAGACTTCGCTGGCGCTGCTGATGATCGACATCGACCACTTCAAGGCCTTCAACGACGCCTATGGCCACCCGGCCGGCGACGAATGCCTGCACACCGTGGCCGGCATTCTGGCCGACGAGGCGCAGCGCAGCTCGGATCTGGCGGCCCGCTACGGCGGCGAGGAGTTCGCCGTCCTGCTGCCGAACACCGATGCCGGGGGCTGCGCCAGGCTCGGCGAGCGGATCAGGCGGGCACTGCACGAGGCCCGCATCGTCCACGATCACAACCCGGTGGGCATCGTCACCGCGAGCATCGGCGGCGCGGTGTGCCGGCCGGGCTTCGAGCGCTCCGCCGGCCCGGCCTCGCTGATCGAGGCGGCCGACCGCGCGCTCTATGCCGCCAAGGACGCCGGCCGCGACCGCCTGATCATGGCCGGCGAGGTGATCGATCTGCCCGCCGGCAAGGCGCCGGCGACCGTCCCGGCCTGAGATCGCCGCCCGCTCAGTAGTGCGGCGGAGGCTCATTGCGCGGCCCCTCGGCGTTGCCTTGCGCGTCCTCGAGCCGCTCGACCAGCAGGGCGATCCGCCGTTTCAGCGCGTCGATCTCGCGCCACTGCGCAGTGATGGTCTGGTTCAGCGTCTCGATCGTGTCGTCCTGGAAGGTGAGGCGCATCTCCAGCGTGTCGATCCGCTCGCCGAGCTCCGCGTTGGATGGCTCAGAACTGCTCATCGCGTGCGCCCTCCGGAGCGGCCTTGATGGTGGCCTCGCTGTGCTCCCGCAGCCCGTGACCGAGCGCCACCCGTTCGTCGAACACGAAACAGCCGCCGCGCCAGCGGCTCTCGGATTCCGGGATCTCCTCGAGATACTTCAGGATGCCCCCCTTGAGGTGGTAGACCTCGGAAAAGCCGCGCGCCAGCAGCAGCGCGCTCGCCTTCTCGCAGCGGATGCCGCCGGTGCAGAACATCGCGATCCGCTTGTGCCTGGCAGGATCGAGTGCGCGTTCTGCAAAATCCTTGAACTGCCCGAAGCTCTGCAGGCCTGGATCGACCGCGCCTTCGAACGTCCCCATCGCCACCTCGAACGCATTCCGGGTGTCGAGCACGACGGTATCCGGCGCGGTGATCAGCGCGTTCCAATCGGCGGGACTGACATAGGTCCCGACCTGCCGGGTCGGATCGGCGGCGGGATCGCCGAGCGTCACGATCTCCCGCTTCAGCCGCACCTTGAGGCGCCGGAACGGCATGGCCGTGGCGCGCGAGTATTTCAGCTCCAGATTGTCCAGCCGGCCGTCGAACAGCGTTCCGTCGCGAAACGCGCCTACCAGGGCGGCAATTGCCGGCTCGGTCCCGGCCACGGTGCCGTTGATGCCCTCCTCGGCCAGCAGGACGCTGCCCCTGATGCCGCGCTCGGCGCAAAAGGCGTGGAGCGGCGCGCGCAGGTCGCGAAAATCCGGCAGGGCGACGAACTGATAGAAGGCGGCGACGGCGAGGGGCATGCGGCCGTTTACCAGCAGAGCTGACCATAGAAAAGCTGGTATCCCCGGGCATTGCCGAGCCTGGAAGGAATGTGCGATGTAGCCGGCCAGCACTGGTATTCCAACCACCACACGATCACGCAGCGAGCAACGATGAGAAGCTTCCACTTCCCAGGCAGGTCGACGGTCCACGCCCAGAACGGAATGATCGCGACATCGCACCCGCAGGCGGCGCTGGCCGGGATCGAGGTGCTGCGGGCCGGGGGCACTGCGGCCGACGCCGCGGTGGCAGCCTGCGCCCTGCTCGGCGTGATCGAGCCTCAATCGACCGGCATCGGCGGCGACTGCTTCGCCTTGGTACAGCCCAGGGGCGAAAGCCGGATCATGGCCTATAACGGCTCGGGTCGGGCGCCCGCCGCCGCGACCGTGGACTGGTACCTCGAGCGCAAGATCCATTCGGTCCCCCTGACCTCGGCCCATGCGGTGTCCGTCCCCGGCGCGATCGATGCCTGGGACCGCATCCTGCGCGACCACGGCCGGCTCGGGCTCGACCGGCTGCTGCAGCCCGCGATCCGCGCCGCGGAGGACGGCTATGTGGTGGCGCCGCGTGTCGCGTTCGACTGGAACAACCAGTTCGAGAAGCTCAAGAACGGCACCAACACCGCGCGCTACTTTCTGCCGCATGGCAAGGCGGCAGCGGTCGGTGACGTGATCCGCCAGCCGGAGCTGGCGCAGACCCTGCGCGTCATCGCCAAGGAGGGGGCGAAGGGCTTCTACACCGGCGCCGTCGCCGAGGACATGGTGCAGACCCTGCGCGGCATCGGCGGCCTGCACACCTTGGAGGATTTCGCCAACCACCAGACCGAGGTGACCTCGCCGATCGGCACCACCTACAAGGATTACGACGTCTGGCAGTGTCCGCCCAACGGTCCGGGCATCACCATGCTGGTGATGCTCAACATCCTCTCGCGCTTCGACCTCACGCGCATCGATCCGCTCAGCGTCGAGCGCTTCCACCTCGAGGCCGAGGCCGCCCGTATCGCCTACATGATGCGCGAGCAGCACATCGGCGATCCCGCGCACATGACGACCGAGGTCGCGAGCATCCTCGCCAAGGAGTTCGCCGACGAGTACATCTCGCAGATCAGCCTCGACAAGCTGCTCGACCTGCCGAACGTCGCGCCGCCGATGAATCCGGAGACCGTCTACATCACGGTCGTCGACCGCGACCGCAACGTCTGCTCCTTCATCAACTCGATCGCGCATTCGTTCGGCTCGGCGATCGTCTCCAACGAGACCGGCGTGCTGCTGCAGAACCGCGCCGGCGGCTTCCGCATCCAGCCGGGCCATCCGAACTGCATCGGTCCGGGCAAGCGTCCGCTGCACACGATCATTCCGGCGCTCGCCACCAAGGCGGGCCGCGCCCAGATGTCGTTCGGCGTCATGGGCGGCCAGTATCAGCCGGTCGGCCAGACCCACGTTCTGACCAACATCCTCGACTACGGCTGCGACGTGCAGGAAGCGATCGATATGGCCAGGGGTCTGCATTACGAGGGCGTCTATCAGCTCGAGGACGGCGTGCCGGCCGAGGTGATCGAGGGCTTGCAGAAGATCGGCCACAAGACCACCAAGGTGGTGTCGCCGCTCGGCGGCGGTCAGGCGATCTGGATCGACTGGGACAAGGGCACGCTCACCGGCGGCTCCGACCCGCGCAAGGACGGCTGCGCGCTGGGGTATTGAGGCGGCGCCATTCGTCATCGCGAGCGCAGCGACGCGATCCAGAGCCGTGGCTGTCACTCTGGATTGCTTCGTCGCTTCGCTCCTCGCAATTTGCGATGGTGGCTACGCAAGCTGCATCCACACACGCCGCTGTCGTCCGGCCTTGCGCCGGGACCCATGACCCCAGGCAGTGGTTTGAGGCAGGCCAGCCGTTAGTTCTTCGCACGTCACGTCCGCCGCGGCGTATGGGTCCGGATCGGCGCCGCGACACGCGGCGCGCGTCACGGCTTGTCCGGGACGACGGCGGTGGACGGGGGCGGATACACGGCTCAAACAACGATCGACACATGGTCTCGTTCTCGCGGCACGGACGCCCGAGGTCTGCGATCAGTTCGTCCCTCTCGAAAGGCAGAGGGCGCAGGGAATGCCGGGTGAAGGCCTCACCCATGGCCCGCCTGCGAAAAAATGCAGGCGGCAGGTACCACAGGCAAAGCCGATTCAACCGGCATTCCCTGCGCGACGGTCTTCACGCTTATACGCAGTCTCCCTGGTGCGCCGGGCTTGTTGGCCACCATTGCGACAATGCGCTTGCGCGCACTGCGCGTGATACCAGCATCGGGGTATCAGGACGCTGCGACTTCACGTCCGCGAGCTGCCGTTCGTCCGCGCATCCGAAAATGCGCTGCGGCATGATCGCGGCCATCGCTCCCCGCCTCGCGTGTCGTGACGATCGCGCGCAACGCCCCTCCGCAATGAGGCGGGATGCGCGGAGATAATCATGATTTCCGATTATTGGCAAGAGGATTATTTTTTTCGGAAATCGATGCCGGGCTGGTCAGCCGCTCCCGCATGAGCTAAACCGCGGCTCCCGTGAACGAGCAGAGGCGGTCTGGAGCATGCGGCGTCCGATGAACAGAAGAGTTGCGCTGATGGCGGCGGCATCGGCCGCGACCGGTGTCGTGCTGGGCTCCCGCGCGGTCTCGGCACAGACCAGTTCCGCCAAACCCACAGGAAAGACCATGACCACTCCCTCCGGACTGCAGATCATCGACACCAAGGAAGGCACCGGCGCCACGCCGACGCGCGGTCAGACCTGCGTGATGCATTATACGGGCTGGCTCTATGAGAACGGCCAGAAGGGCAAGAAGTTCGACTCGTCGGTGGATCGCAACGAGCCGTTCGAATTCCCGATCGGCATGAAGCGCGTGATCGCCGGCTGGGACGAGGGCGTCGCCACCATGAAGGTCGGCGGCAAGAGGACCCTGATCATTCCGCCTGAGCTGGGCTACGGCGCCCGCGGCGCCGGCGGCGTGATTCCGCCGAACGCGACGCTGATGTTCGACGTCGAACTGCTCGGTGTGAAGTAGAGACCCTGCCTTCGCCGCTCTCATCACGAGCCGAGTTGATGCAAAGGCTCTCACCGCCGTCATTGCGAGGAGCCGCAGGCGACGAAGCAATCCAGTGTCCGGTCGGGACTCTGGATCGCGTCGCTTCGCTCGCGATGACGGACGTAAGCATGAGCTATTTCTCGGACGCGATATAAAACGAAGGGATCGGCCCACGAGGAGCCGATCCTTTTAGTTTCTATTGAGCTTCATCGCGCGACCTCAGCGGTCGCGCCGATCCTGCTCAGAGGTTCTTGTTGGCGGCGCCGGCGGCAGTGTTCACCGCGTCCTTGGTCGCCTGCTTGGCATCGCCCAGCGCCTGCTGGCCCTTGCCCTTGATCTCCTGCACGGCACCCTCGCCCTGCAGGCGCTCGGAGCCGGTGGCTTCGCCGATGCCCTGCTTGGCCTTGCCGATCGTCTCGTTGGCGACGCCCTTGATCTTGTCGGTGGTGGCACCCATGATTTCGTCCTCCGTTGTTCGTGTGAACTCCACCGACCCAACGCATGCAATGCAGAAAGGTTCGCGCGGAACTGCGAATAGCTTCGCTGCGGCATTTCGGCTAAGAACGGTTGGTTCCCTCGAACCGACGAAATCCCGAGAAGAAATCATGTCAGGCTCTCACGATCACGCGCACGGCCATTCCCACGATCACGGCGACGAGCGCTGGAAGCACGACGGCGTCCGCGTCATTCCGGGCAATCAGCTCGATTCCAACGTGCCGTCGACGCCGGGCATGGACCGCAAGGCGGCGATCAACTTCGCGCGCGTCGGAGCGCAGAAATTGTGGGCGGGCACGGTCACGATCAGGCCTGACGCCAAGACCGGGGCGCATCATCACGGTCATCTCGAGAGCGTGATCTACGTCGTGAAAGGCAAGGCGCGGATGCGCTGGGGCGATCGGCTGCAGTTCACCGCGGAGGCCGGTCCCGGCGATTTCATCTTCGTGCCGCCCTATGTGCCGCACCAGGAGATCAATGCGAGCCCGGACGAAGTGCTCGAATGCGTGCTGGTGCGCAGCGACGGCGAGGCGGTCGCGATCAACATCGACATCGAGCCGGTCGAGAAGCCCGAGACGGTGCTGTGGATCGACCCGGTGCACCGCGATCCTGCCGAATCGAAGTCGTAGCCATCAAGGAAATGGCGGAGCCGTCTCGCGACGGCTCCGCCGGGCAGGGAGCGGCTATACCGCCTTCCCTCTCACACGCGAAGCAGGGGCGACTGTCGCGCGTGTGTCTCGCTGGTCGTTGCACCCGAGCCGTTGTTCGGATGAATGCTGATCAGGCCGCCTCGTTGGCGCGGCGCCAGCTTCCGAGCCTGGCGGTTGTTCAGGATGTGGCTGACCAAAGTGGTCTTCCCAGCCCCGAGGAAGCCGGACAAGACCGTGACGGGGAGTTTGCGCATCGAGATCGAACAGCCTCTTCAGGGGAAAGGGTCGGTGCCGGCGGGCGGGCATGCGGCCTCTTTATGAAATGTTATAACGTAACATCATCTGAAACGGGAGAGGGTGTCAAGGGGAGAGAGTGGCGACGAAGGCGTGAGTGGGCGGGCTCGCGGCCGCTTGGGGAGTCGGCAGAGGCGGCGGCCGAGACGCAGGGCGCGAGCGGCTCTGGTGAGCTGGTGAAGCCCTTGCAGTGCTGAAACGACGCTGCAGCCGCCAGCGACACCGCGTTCCCTCTGCCGTGAAGAACGCGGAGAGGGAAGCAGTATCGGTGGCGGGATGCAGCTCCGTTTCATCTCCTAAAAGAGGAGCTGATATCTTTTCGTGTAGCCGGGTCGTCAGTCCCTGCGACAAGCTACTGAAACAGCACTCACGAGAATTGGCTCAGCCATGGCAACTACCTCGACAGGAACGCCGTGCCGGCCGGACCACTGGCCGCCGACATCGACAGTGCGCCGGGCGCGATCGCCCAGTTGGTCTGGTTCAGGATCAGCGTGTTGAACACCATCGTGACGCTGTTGCTGCTCATGGTCGAGACCGAGTTGATGGTGACGTTGCGGCTCGGCAGATACATCAGGCCGGTGTAGGACGAGCTGCTGGTGCCGTTGATCGGCAGGTTCGTCGTCGACAGGCCGCTCGGCTCGTACATCAGGATATTGGCGTAGGTGCCGCTGGTCGGCGCCGACAGCGTCGCATTGACGTTGCCGTTGAAGGTGAGCGTCGCGTTCTGGTCGACGAGGTAGAAGGTGACGCCGCTGCCGGTGACCGTCCACCCCGAGTTGAAGGTCATCGCGCCGCCCTTGATGATGTAGAGGCCCGGATTGAGCGTCAGCGTGCCGGAGCCGTTGAAATTGGTCGCGCCGCAATAGACGCCGGGATTGAGGGTGACCGAGCCGGGATCATAGACTTTGTTGTTGGTGGTGCACGCGCCCACCGTGACGGCGGGCAGCTTGCCGGCAAATGGGTCGGAGATCGCCGCGCAGCCAGTCTCGGCCGGCGGAGTGACGCCGCCGTTCTTGGTGATGTTGGTGCCCTTGATGCAGATGCGCTTGACGTTGAGCGTGGCGTTGAACATCGCGGCCGGGCTCTGCGTCGACAGCACGTGGATCTCGCAGCTCGGCGCATTGAGCTGGGCCCCGGAATTCACCAGCAATGATTGCGCGTTGATGGTGCTGACCAGCAGGATGCAGACGGGCGACGTGGTCTGCGCGCCGGCCTTGGCCGTTGCGGACGCCGTCACGCCGAGCGACGTCGTGCCCATCACGTTGAGGAACGAGGTCTTCACCGAGGTCGTCGCAGTGCCCGACAGCGAGCCGTCGCTGTTGGGCGTGAAGGTCGCCGTTGTGCCGGTGCCGAACCGGCCTCTGAAGCTGCCCGAGAACACCGCGCTCGCGGTCGACACCTGCTGCGCGCTCGCCTGGGTCACGCCGGCGAGGACCGCAGCGTCGACCGACTTCTGCAACTGCGCCCTGGTGTCGCTCGACTTGGCGAAATCGACCGCGGCGCCGACCGACACCAGGATCGGGATGATGGTGATGGCGAAGATCATGCTGATCTGGCCGTCCTTCGCGCGGCCAAATCTCCATGCCAGATCGCGAAGAGTCTTCGACGAAATCGATGCGGTCATGTGCGACGCTTCCTGCTGATGGCTGTCCGCGGCTCGATGCCGGCGGATGCGAGCCCCTGCTGCAAAGGAAGTGGCGGTCAGACATTACCGCATGCTGAATCCGGTTCCGTAAAGGAAACCGGCAGCAGAGCAGCGGAAGCGGAAGGTTAGCAGCCCGTTTGCCGGATCATCGACAGGTGCCCGTTCGTACCACTCATTGGTAGCAGCCGCGCGAATTGCCTGTATTCGGCGGTGACGGCTTGTGAGTTGCAAGCGGTCGGATTGCGCCCGCCGGTGGATGTCGCGCTAACGAGGCGAGCGCCAGATCCGGGCGAGAGAACGCGGCTGCACACCAATGCGTAGAGCGCGGTCACCAGGATGACGGTGAGATTGACCATGACCGCGTTGAGCGCGGTCGGCGCCCGACTCGCAGGATGTCGGCGAACAGCCGGCCCTGGTGCACCCGCCAGGGGCCAGCGCCAGCCGCTAATAATGGACGCGCAGGCCGATGCCGCCGTGGATGGTGTTGCCGACCGGCTGCGGGCCGAGCGTGCCGTTGACGAACAGATCGGCGATCCAGCCTTGCGGCAGGCGGAAGCCGAGCCGGCCGCCATATTCGAACCAGCCCTGGTTGCCCATGGTCGGCGTCACCGTGCCGTTGCCGGTGACGGTGGCGACGATGCCGGAGCTGGTCGCGAACGACTGGACGTAGCCGCCATTGATGTTGGCCTCGATGCTCGTGCCGAACAGGTGGGTCCACTGGCCGCCGACCTTGACCAGGCTGGTGCGGTCGGTGCCGCCGGCGATCGTCGCATCGAACGGGTTGAAGGCCACCGCGGGATCGCGATAGCCGGCGACGTGCTGCCACAACTGCCACAGCTCGACCGATGCCGCGAGCTCGTCGCGCGGCGAGAGCCGGCTGATCCAGCCGGCGCGGCCGTAGACCGCGTAGTTCGATGCCGTGGTGGTGCCGTCCACCGTGACGTTGCCGAGGCTCGTTGCATAGCTCCGGCCGTAGCGCACGCGCTCATAGGGCGTCAGGATCGTGCCGACGTCGAAGAACGGCCGCGACGAGCCCCAGTCGACGAAGTCGTAGCGCAGTGCGAAGGCGCCGATCGGCGCCGACGTCACGTGGTAGCCGTTCTCGTCGTAGTGCGTGTAGGCGAGGCCCGCGAGCAGCGCCAGATTGTTTGTGAGCTGCTTGCGGCCATGGATGCCGGCCGAGAACGAGCCGGCCGAGCCGAATGCGCTGATGCAGTCGTTGCAGTTGACCTGCTCGTTGACGCCGAGCAGCACCAGCCCGAGCACGCGGTTGGTGATCATCTGGTTGAAGCGCTGGTCGGCGAGGCCGTTGATCGCGTTCGCGCTGTTTCCCGCGCCGGTGGGCGACGGCGACGGGGTCGGCGAGATCGAGGGAGAGGGCGTCGGTGTCGGACTTGAGGTCGATGTCGGCGTGGCCGACGGCGTCGGCGTCGCGGTGGGCGAGGAGGTCGGCGACGGCGACGGGGTGGGGCACGGCGCCGCCGCGAAATTGTCCACCCCGCAACTGCTCTGCGCGGCGGCCGGCGCGGCTTGCAGCGCAAGCGCGAGCAGCCCGCCGGCGATGGCGGTCATCAGGAGAGCAAGCTGACCGCGGTGCGTTCTCATCGTCATCGCCCGCACAGGATGCCGGTGAAGTCCTGCGGCGGCGCATTGCTGGCGAGATCGGTGACCGTGCAAAGGCCGGATGTCGACGCGCAGGTCGCGGCAAAACTCCAGGACGGATTGCTGGTCTTCTTGATCGCGCTTCGGCCGTTGCCGGTCGCGGTGATGATCGCGGTGTCGCCCGGCTGCGTTAGCTCGAGGCATTGGAAGGTGAGGGTGCAGACCCGCGAAGCGCCTTCCTGCAGCACGACCATGGTCTGGCCGCGCTGCGAGCGGATGTCGAGGATGGTGCCGCGCACGCCGATGGTCGCGAGCGGCGTGTTGATCTTGTAGGCGGTTTTCTCGGAATGGCCGGTGACGAAGCGGAACGCGCCGGTGCCGAGCCGGATCGCGATATCGCGATAGCTGGTCTCGTCGTTGAAGACGGTGCGGTCGAGCGTCAGGGTGGCGTTGGCGCCGAGCGAGAGATTGGTGCTGTCGATCATGACGAGCCGCGCGGCGCTGTCATTGCCGGTGCGCACCGTCTCGTTGCGCACGACGCCGTCGCCGACATTGATCGGACTGCTCGACGCGCCTGCCACGCGCAGCACGTCCTTCTGCACCAGCACGGCCTCGCCGATGCGGCCGTCGGCGCTTGCCCCGCCCGCCAAGCCCAGCAGGGCGGCGGCCGAGATTGCAGCGACACAGGCTCGGCGACGCTGATTCATATCCACACCGAAGATTGTTCCTTGCCCAATCTAGCCGAAGACGGCGCGCGGGGTTGTTGTAAAATAGGCACAAGTTTGCCTCGATGACCGTTCGGTGGTTAGTTGCCGCCACCGTGAGATCAGTTCAACGCGGAGGCCCATGAAGGTATCTGCTGCTCGCCGCGATGACGACGAAGAGGACGGCGAGGTTGCGCAGGATGGCGCTCTGTCGGTCCGCCGCTGTGTGATGACGGCATTGCTGATCTTCGCGATCGCGCACGTCGTGCTGATGATCGGGCTCGCCTCGCCGCCGAAATTCGTCTTCGACGAGGTGCATTACGTGCCGGCGGCGCGGCAGATGCTGGGACTGGCGCCGGCGACGCCGCAGCTCAACCCGATGCATCCGCCGCTCGCCAAGGAGCTGATTGCGCTGTCGATCAGGACGTTCGGCGATAACGCCTTCGCATGGCGCTATCCCGGTACCGTGCTCGGCGGGCTCGCCGTGGCCGCGATCTATCTATGCGGCCTGGCGCTGTTCGCGGCGCAATGGCCTGCCATTGCGGCGGCGCTGCTCGCGGCCTTCAACCAGATGCTGTTCGTGCAGGCGCGCATCGCGATGCTCGACATCGGCGCGCTCGCCTTCAGCCTGCTCGGGATCGCGGCCTTTCTGTTTTCGTTCCGGCAGCGCCGGCCGCAGGTCGTGTTCGCGCTGGCGGGCGCGCTGTTCGGCCTTGCGATCGCCTGCAAATGGAGCGGGCTGTTTCCGCTGCTGACGGCGCTTCTCATCGTCGGTCTCATCAAGCTGTTGCAGCATTGGCAGACCTCGTTCGGTGATGGCGAGCCGACCGACTGGTATCGGCCCGAGCAATGGCCGCAACTGAGCTGGCCGCAGATCGTGCTGTGCCTCGTCGCGATGCCCACCGTCTGCTATCTCGCGACCTTCGTCCCGCTGCACGGCCTGTCCGTCGTGGGCATCTTCGAGGCGCAGCGGCGCATCTTTGACGACAGCGTCACCACGGCGATCGCCGGCCACACCTATATGAGCGCGTGGCCGACCTGGCCGTTGCTGGTCCGTCCGGTCTGGTTCTTGTTCGACAAGACGAGCGACACCGACATCGCCGCGGTGGTGCTGCTCGGCAATCCGCTGGTGCTGTGGCCGGCGCTTGCGGCGATCGCGATCTGCGTCCGGGATTTCATCGCGACGCGCAGCGCGACGGCGTTCCTGATCCTGGCGTTCTATCTCGGCTGCTATCTGCCCTGGGCGCTGCTGCCGCGCGCGCTGAGCTTCATCTACTACTACCTGCCGTCGGCGACGCTGGCGAGCCTCGCGCTCGTCCATGTGCTGACCCGCTGGCCGCGCTGGGTGCTGTTGAGCTATGTCGCCGTCGCGATCCTGGGCTTCGTCGCGATGCTGCCGGTCAGCGCCGCCTTCATCGGCACGACGATGCAGACCTTCACCCGGTTGATGCTGTTCCAGAGCTGGATCTGAAACCGGACAAAAAGCGCCCCGCCCGCCAGGGACCGTGGGCAGGCGGGGCGATGCGCGGCGGAGCGCTCACTTCGCCGCGGTTTTGGTGTCCATGTTGACGACCTGGACCCGCCGGTTGAGCGGATCGGCCGGGTTGGCCGCGTCCTTGAGCTTGGTCTTGCCATAGCCGACCGTGACGAGGTCCTGGCCGGGGAGGGCGAACTTCTCGACCAGATAGCGCTTGATGGTGTCGGCACGGCGCTCGGAGAGATCCTGGTTGAAGCCGTCGCTGCCGATGCCGTCGGTATGGCCGGCGACCACGAAGGTCGAGCCCTTCAGGTTCGGATCGGACAGCGCCTTGCCGAGCTCCTGCACGGCCGGCATCGAGGCCTTGCTGATCTCGGCCGAGTTGTAGTCGAACTGGATCTCGAGATCGATCTTGGGCTTGGTGGCCGCGATCTCGGCAATCTGCTCGCGCTCGCCGAGCGACAGCGAGCGGGTCTTGCGGTTGCGCATGCTGTCAATGAAGGCCGCTTGCTTCGCCTGCGCTGCCGCGTCGGCCTGCGGGGTCGCCTGCGGTCCGACCGAAATGCCGCGCGTCACGGCCTTCGGCTTCAGCGCGTTGAGGATCTTGTCGGCCGACACGGTCTCGCCGGCGAGCGCGGTGCCTGCGCCGATCGCCAGCATGGCGGAGAACGCCGCCGCCTGAACTGCAAAGCGTCCAAAATATGGGGTCATCGTCGTTATCCTCGGGTCGTCATGCCCTATGGCCATTGGATGCGTGAACGATAGAACGGGTTCAAAGCATCAAATGTGATCGACGTCACGTTGCCGGACCGGGCGGCCCTTGAGGGGCGAAGCGAGTGGTCCGCGGGATGCGCCGCGCGCTGCCGCAAAGCGATCGGCAGGTGGCCGGTCCGCGAACAACAAATCGGCCAGATGCGGTTCTACCGGATAGCGCTCGCCGGGAAAAAATCGCAAACCTGAGGGACGCGAACGGCGAGTGGATTCGTAGTCAAAGAAACGCGAACAGAAAAGCAAAGCCGTGTTCAACCCATCGCACAGGCGCGACTATCAGTCCCATCGGGCAAGCGGTCAGGATCAGACGGGATCAGTGGGTTCCATGTCGACGCTGATCGGAGCTGGCATCATAGCGGCATCGATCCTGCTGTCGACGCTGATCACTGCGGTCGGCAACCGCTATGTCGGCCTGGAAAGTCCCTCCGAGGATACGGCCTGGCTGGTCGACCGCCTGACCGGCCGCATCTACAAGTGCCGTGCGCCGGATCCCGGCCGCGCCAGCTGCAAGGCCGAGATCGCCACCGGCAGCATTCCGGACAAGTCCAAGCCTTGAGGTTCCGCTAGGGGATCTCGCCGGCCTGATTTGCCGTTGCGGGAGCGGGGGCGAATCTCGCACCATTGCGCGGCATGCCCGCCGTTTCCACGCCCATCCCGCTCCCCAAGCCGCAGGCGCGCCGCATCTGGCTGCGCGCGCAGCGGCTCGATGCCGAGGCGCCGTTCGGCGCGGGCCCCGAGGCGGTCGCCGCCGCCATTGCCCATCTCGGCTATGTGCAGATCGACACCATCAACGTCATCGAGCGCTGCCATCACCACATCCTGTTCAGCCGCATTCCCGCCTATCGCCGCGCCGATCTCAGGCAGGCGCAGAGCACCGACAAGACCGTCTTCGAATATTGGACCCACGCGCTGTCCTATATTCCGGTGCAGGACTTCCGCTACTTCGTTCCGGCGATGCGCCGCCACCGCCGCGAGGGCCATCGCTGGCTCACGACCGTGAAGCCTGAGGATACGCGCAAGGTCATGCGGCTGATCCGCCAAGGCGGCGCGCTGACGATCCGCGACATCGACGACGACGTTCTGCGCGAGAAGGACCACGCCTGGGCCAGCCGCAAGCCGTCGAAGCGCGCGCTGCAGCTCGGCTTCTACGAGGGCGTGCTGACGGTGTCGGGCCGCGACGGCATGCTCAAGACCTACGACCTCACCACCCGGCATTTCGGCTGGGAACGGCTGCCGAAGGGCGCCAATGATCGCGAGATCGCAACCTATCTGCTCGACCGCGGCTTGCGCGCCCAAGGCGTCGTCAGCCTCGATTCGCTCTGCCATCTCAATGCGCCAAGCAAGGCCGCGGTGCGCCGGGTCATCGATGCCAGGGTCCGGCGCGGCGAGCTGCTGCCGGTGACGGCGGAGGGCGCCGGCAAGCAGGAGCACTGGATCACGCCTGCTGCATTGGCAGCGCCGATCGAGATCGATCCGGCGCGCGTGCACATTCTGTCGCCGTTCGATCCGCTGATCATCCAGCGCAAGCGGACGCAGGCGATCTTCGACTACGATCATCGCTTCGAGGCCTATGTCCCGAAGGACAAGCGCCTGTTCGGCTATTTCGCGCTGCCCGTCCTGGTCGGCGACGAGATCGTCGCCGCGCTCGACCTCAAGACCGACCGCCAGAACGGCAAGCTCCTGATGCAGAAATGGAGCTGGGTCGGCCAGGGCAAGGCCGCGCGTGGCGAGCGGCGCAAGGCGCTGAAGCGGGTGATCGAGGATGAGCTGCACCGGTTCCAGAAGTTTCAGCTTGGAGATTGAGGCCGGGAGCAACGGGTCCGTTTTCGCTTGAATTGGGAATGATTGTTTCCTATTATCCGGCCATGATGAAGTCTCCGAAGGATGCCGTCGAGCGCCGTGGGCCTGGCCGGCCGCGCGAGTTTGACATGGATACCGCCTTGAGCAGGGCGCTGGTGGTCTTCAGCGAGCGCGGCTACCACGCGGCATCGCTGGCCGAGCTACGCGTCGCGATGAAGCTCGCGACGGGAAGTCTCTACAAGGCGTTCCAGGACAAGCGCGCGATCTTCCTCGCGACACTCGATTACTACATCGCGCGGCGTGACCGACAGGTGCGCGAACGTCTCGATGCGCAGCACAGCGGCCGCGACAAGCTGCGGGCCTTGCTGCAGTTCTATGCCGAGTCCGCCAGTGACAGCGAGGGCCGGCGCGGTTGCATGGTCGTCACCAGCGCGGCGGAGCTCGCCACCTTGGATGCGGAGGCCGCCGCCAAGGTCCGCGGGGCGATGCGCCGGGTTGAGAGCCTGGTGTGCGATCTGATCAAGCTCGGACAATCCGACGGATCGATCCGGCCGAATCTCGACGCGGAAGCCGTGGCTGGCGCTCTTTTCTGTGTAATCCAGGGGCTGCGGGTGGTCGGCAAGACGGGGCGTGCCAAGAGCGAGATGATGAGCGTCGCAAATCAAGCCGCGACCTTGTTCGCGTGACATCGTGCCAAATTAGGAAACATTTGTTCTATAATAAGGAGAATGATCGTGCCCGAGTTGATGAACGCCATCTCTGCCCAAAGTCCGTCGCGCCTGGTCGCGGCTGAGCCGTTCTGTCGCGCCGAGCCCTCGTTGCCGGGATTCACCCACCGCTTCGAGACAGTCGAGGGTGTCAGGCTGCACTATGTCAGCGGTGGCCCGCCGGATGGCGAGGTGGTGGTGCTGCTCGCAGGCTTCCCCGAAAGCTGGTTTGCCTGGCGCAAGGTCATGCCGCTGCTCGGGTCGCGCTATCGGGTCATCGCGCCGGATCTCCCGGGGCAGGGCGACTCGGACCGGCCAGCGGAAGGCTACGACACGCAGGCCCTGGCCACGGCGGTGCATCGCCTGCTGCAGCAGCTCGGCGTCACCAGCTATCATCTGGTGGCCCATGATATCGGCGCGTGGGTGGCCTATCCCTATGCGGCCCTGTTCGAAGCCGAGGTGCGCAGTCTGGCCCTGCTCGATGCAGGAATTCCGGGCGTCACCTTGCCCGAGGCGCTGCCGTTCGCGCCCGACCGCGCGTGGCGCACCTGGCACTTCGCGTTCCACGCCGTCGCGGATCTCCCGGAGATGCTGATCCATGGCCGCGAACGCGACTATCTCGCGTGGTTCCTGCGCCGCAAAGGGGCCGATCCCCAGGCGTTCTCCGAAAGCGATCTCGACGAATACGCCCGCGTGCTGACCAAGGCCGGCGGCTTGCGCGCCGGGCTCGCTTATTATCGTGCCGCCGCACTGTCCGCGCTTCAGAACCGCGAGCTGAAACAAAGGGGCAAGCTGAAGCCGCCGGTGCTGGCCGTCGGTGCCGACCAGGGATCGATCGTGGACATGGCCGCGCCGCTCAGGGAGGTCGCCGATCACGTCGAGGGCATCATCATCTCCGGGTGCGGTCACTACATTCCGGAAGAACAGCCTGCCATCCTGGCGGAGGAGCTGAAGGCCTTCTTCGGCCTCGCCGGCGCGGGGCCGATCTGAGCTGTCGGTTGATATCGCGGCCTGCCGTGGACAGGCCTATGCCGCAGCAGGCCGCGTCGCGCATCGGTCGATCCAGATGCCGATGACGACGCCGACGACATAGGCCGCGATGTTCCACAGCGAGAAGATCCGTCCGAGCAGCAGCGCGCCGGCCAAGGTCAAGCGGAAGCTGTCGAGCCAGGGCGTGTGGATCAGCCTGGAGGCTTCGACGATCACGGTGACGGCGAGCGCCAGCCCGCCGATCTGCCACGGTGACATCCGCGGCAGCAGCGCGACGAGCAGCATGTAAACCATCGTCGCCCAGAGGAGGGAGCCGCCATACTTGACGATGAAGGCGGGCGCTCCGAGGCCGAGACCGGCGAAGCGCAGTGCGAGCCCGAGCGCGATCATGATCAGTGCCGTCGCAAACGCCATCGCGGCGCGGCGGCGCTTGCCGGCGCGCGGCGGCCGCCAGGAGGATAGCGTCGTCATGCGCGCGCCGCGCCCCCGCGATGCGCCGACGGGCTGTGGGATGTCAGGTTTTCCGATTGACTTGCCACGACCGATGCTCAACACCGCCTTCAACTATCAATGTCCAGAAAGCTCCCGGGAGGAGATCGATGAGTCCGTCCGCCACCACTCCGGCCGCACCTGACCGCTCCGACATCGAGGCCGCGACCATCCGCGCGATCTCCTGGCGGCTGATTCCCTTTCTGGTGCTCGCCTATTTCTTCTCCTATCTGGATCGCGTCAATCTCGGCTTCGCCGCGCTGACCATGAACGCGGAGCTGAAATTCTCGCCGCTGGTGTTCGCCTGGGGCGCGGGCATCTTCTTCATCGGCTATTTCATCTTCGAGGTGCCGAGCAATCTCGCGCTGGAGAAGTTCGGCGCCAGCCGCTGGATCGCCCGCATCATGGTGACCTGGGGGATCATCTCGGCGCTGATGGCCGTGGTCTCGGGCCCCTGGAGCTTCTACACGCTGCGCTTCCTGCTCGGCGTCGCCGAGGCCGGATTCTTTCCCGGCATCATCCTCTATCTCACTTACTGGTATCCCGCGCAGTATCGTGCGCGCTTCCTCGCCGCCTTCGCGGTTGCCGTGCCGATTTCGACCGTGATCGGCGCGCCCGTCTCCGGCCTGCTGCTCGGCATGCACGGCCTGATGGGGCTGCAGGGCTGGCAGTGGCTGTTCATCATCGAGGGAATTCCGTCCATCATCCTCGGCGTCGTCACCTGGTTCTATTTGACCGACCGGCCGGAGCACGCGGCCTGGCTGTCGGCGGAGCAGAAGGCCTGGCTCGCGGCAAGGCTCGAGGCCGAAACGGCGGCGAAGCAGGCCGCCGGACACATGACGCTCGGTGAGGCGCTGTCGTCGCCCAAGGTGATCGTGCTCAGCCTGATCTATTTCGGCTTCGTCGGCGCGCTCTACGGCATGCAGTTCTGGCTGCCGCAGATCGTCAAGGCGTTCGGACTGAGCAATGTGCAGACCGGCTTCGTCACCGCGATCCCCTATGCGTTCGGCACCGTCGCGATGATCCTGTGGGCGCGGCATTCCGATGCGACGCGCGAGCGCGTGATCCATGTCGGCGCGCCGCTGATCCTGATCGCTGTCGCGCTGGCCGCCTCGAGCGTGATCGGCGATCCCACGCTCACCATGGTCGCGCTGACGGTCGCCGCGATCGGCGTGTTCTGTGTCTTCGGCGTGTTCTGGACCTTGCCGACGGCGTGGCTGTCGGGCACGGCAGCGGCCGGCGCCATCGCGCTGATCAACTCGATCGGCAATCTCGCCGGCTTCGGCGGCCCCTATCTGGTGGGCTGGATCAAGGACACCACCGGCTCCACCACCCACGGCCTGCTCGCGTTGTCGGTGTTGCCGCTGATCGCCGGGCTGCTCGTGTTCTTCGGCGGCCATGAGAGCAGGGTCGAATTCGCGGACCAGGCGCCGGCGGAGTGAGTCCCACGTGCATGCTGTGATCGGCATTCGGCTTTCGACCGTTGTCCGGCACGGCCCCGAAAGGACGGCGGGGGTGGGCATTGACGCAGTTCAGAGCCTGCCAGCCGCGCCAATGAGCACCTGCGGCAACATGTCCAGATGTTCACGAAGTCATGATCACTGACGAATATTGACAATCGTCACTCAACATTCGACACTTCCTCGCAACTGCAGCGAGGGTGCCCCATGTTGATCCGCCTGATTTTCGCGAGCTATTCCAAGCTGTTGACTGGTCTTGCGCTGGCCGCCATGGCCGTCGCCCTGGCCGGGTGCAATGAAACCGTCGCCCAGAAAGCCGAGCCGATCCGGCCGGTGCTGGTCGCCCCCGTGCATTACGAGGCCGAGACGCCTGAACGCAGCTTCGTCGGCACCATCAGGCCGCGCATCGAGGCCGATATCGGCTTCCGCGTCGCCGGCAAGGTCGCCAAGCGCCTGGTCGAGGTCGGCCAGACCGTCGATGTCGGCCAGCCGCTCGCCACGCTCGACGAGGTCGACCTGAAGCTCCAGGCCGAGCAGGCCGAAGCCGAATTCCGCGCCGCCACCGGCGTGCTTGCGCAGGCGTCCGCCGCCGAGACCCGAGCCAAGGAGCTGCGGGCCAAGGGCTGGACCACCGATGCTCAGATGGACCAGGCCAGGGCGTCCGCCGACGAGGCGAGGGCACGGCTCAACCGTGCCGAACGCTCGGTCGAGCTGACCCGCAACTCGCTGTCCTACGCGACGCTGGTTGCGGACGCGCGCGGTGTCGTCACCGCGAGCATGATCGAGCCAGGCGTGGTCGTTGCCGCCGGCCAGGCGGCGATCCGTGTCGCGCGTTTCGCCGAGAAGGAGGCGGTGGTCGCGATCCCGGAGACCCTGCTCGAACGCGCCAAGACCGGCAGCGCCTACGTCACGCTGTGGTCGGAAGCCGACAAGAAATATGCGGCGAAGCTGCGCGAGATCGCGCCCACCGCCGATTCCGCGACGCGCACCTATCTCGCCAAGTTCTCGCTGCCGGACGCCGGCGAAGCCGTCTCGCTCGGTATGACCGCGACCTTGACGCTCGCCGATCCCGCCACCACGCGCGTCGCGCGGCTGCCGCTGTCGGCGCTGTTCAGCGAGGGCCGCGATCCGTCGCTCTATGTCGTCAACGACAAGGGCGAGGTGACGCTGAAGCCGGTGAAGGTGAAGGCCTATGACAGCAAGGATGTGCTGGTCACGTCAGGCGTCGACGAGGGCGACAAGGTCGTGGCGCTCGGCGTGCAGAAGATCGATCCCAGCCAGAGGGTGCGCGTCGTGTCGGCGCTGACGTTCTAGTTCTCCTGTCGTTCCGGGCGCACGCAGTGCGAACCCGGAACCTCGAGATTCCGGGTTCGATGCTTCGCATCGCCCCGGAATGACGAAAGTAATGGTTGTCATTGCGAGGAGCGAAGCGACGAAGCAATCCAGACTGTTTCCACGGAAGGATTCCTGGATTGCTTCCACCGTCGCCCTTCGGGCTATGGCGGACAAGTCGCTTCGCTCGCAATGACGATCACTGAGAATGGCCTGGAATAGCGATATCGGATCATCGGAGAGCACCCATGAAGCGGTTCAACCTGTCGGCCTGGGCGGTCAATCATCCGCCGCTGGTGCTGTTCCTGATCATCGCGCTCGGCGTCGCCGGCTTCTTCTCCTATCAGAAGCTCGGCCGTGCCGAAGATCCGTTCTTCACCGTCAAGGTCGTCAACGTCTCGGTGATGTGGCCGGGCGCGACGGCGGCCGAGATGCAGAGCCAGGTCGCCGACCCCATCGAGAAGAAGCTGCAGGAGCTGCCTTACTTCGAGAAGGTGCAGACCTATTCGAAGCCGGCCTTCACCGCGATGCAGGTGACCTTCCGCGATTCGACGCCGCCGGCAGAGGTGCCGCATCTGTTCTACCTGATCCGCAAGAAGCTCGACGACGTGCAGTCGTCGCTGCCGTCGGGCATCGTCGGGCCGTTCGTCAATGACGAGTTCTCCGACGTCGATTCCATCTTGTTCATGATGACCGGCGACGGCGCCGATTATGCGCAATTGAAGAAGACCGCCGAAGGCCTGCGCCAGCGCCTGCTCAAGGTCACCGGCGTCACCAAGGTCAATCTCTACGGCACCCAGGACGAGCGCATCTATGTCGAGTTCAGCCATGCCAAGCTCGCCACGCTCGGCATCACACCGCAGGCCCTGTTCGATTCGTTGGCCAAGCAGAACAATGTGACCCCGGCCGGCACGGTCGAGACCTCGTCGCAGCGCGTGCCGCTGCGCGTCACCGGCGCGCTCGACGGCGCCAAGGCGGTGGCGGAGACGCCGGTCGAAAGCAACGGACGCGTGTTCCGGCTCGGCGACATCGCGACCGTCACCCACGGCTACGTCGATCCGCCGAGCTTCAAGGTGCGGCAGGAGGGCAAGCCCGCGCTCGGCATCGGCGTGGTCACGGCCAAGGAGGCCAACATCCTGGAGCTCGGCAAGGAGGTGCACGCCGCCGCCGCCGATTTCATGAAGGCCGTGCCGCAGGGCATCGAGATCGAGCAGATCGCAGACCAGCCCAAGGTGGTCGAGCACGCCGTCAGCGAGTTCGTGCACTCGTTCGTCGAGGCGCTGGTGATCGTGCTGTTCGTGTCGTTCCTGGCGCTGGGATGGCGCACCGGCATCGTGGTGGCGCTGTCGGTGCCGCTGGTGCTCGGACTCGTCTTCATCGTCATGAACATCATGGGGCTCAACCTGCACCGCATCTCGCTCGGCGCCCTCATCATCGCGCTCGGCCTGCTGGTCGACGATGCCATCATCGCGGTCGAGATGATGGTGGTGAAGATGGAGCAGGGCTGGGACCGGATGCGCGCCGCGTCGTTTGCCTGGGAATCCACCGCATTCCCGATGCTGACCGGCACCCTGGTCACGGCCGCCGGCTTCCTGCCGATCGGCTTTGCCAATTCGGCGGTCGGCGAATATGCCGGCAGCATCTTCTGGATCGTCGCCATCGCGCTGGTCGCGTCGTGGTTCGTCGCGGTGATCTTCACGCCCTATATCGGCGTCAAGCTGCTGCCCGACATCAAGGTTCATCACGACCATGATGAGCACGCGATCTACGATACGCGCATGTATCGCGGCCTGCGCCGCGTGATCCGCTGGTGCGTCGATCACCGCATCACCACAGTCGCTGCGACGGTCGGCGTGTTCGCGGCATCGATCGTGGCCTTCGGCCACGTCCAGCAGCAGTTCTTCCCGCTGTCGGAACGCCCCGAGCTGTTCCTGCAGTTGCGGCTGCCGGAGGGCACCGCATTCGGTGTCACCGAGAAGGCTGCCAAATCAGCAGAGAAGCTGCTCAAGGACGACAAGGACATCGAGACCTACACCGCCTATGTCGGGCAGGGCTCGCCGCGGTTCTGGCTCGGCCTCAACCCGCAACTTCCGAACGAGGCCTTCGCCGAGATCGTGATCGTCGCCAAGGACGTGGCCGCGCGCGAGCGCATCAAGGCCAAGATCGAGACCGCGGCTGCGAATGGCGAGCTGAACGAAGCGCGCGTCCGCGTCGATCGCTTCAATTTCGGTCCGCCGGTCGGCTTCCCCGTCCAGTTCCGCGTCATTGGCCCGGATGCGGCGAAGGTGCGCGAGATCGCCCATCAGGTGCGCGACGTCATGCGCCAGAATCCGAATGTCAGGGATCCGCAGCTCGACTGGAACGAGCAGTCGCCCTACCTCAAGCTGGTCGTCGACCAGGATCGTGCCCGCGCGCTCGGCCTGACCCCGCAGGACGTGTCGCAGTCGCTGGCGATGCTGATCTCCGGCGTGCAGGTCACGACCATCCGCGACGGCATCGAGAAGGTCGGCGTCGTCGCGCGTGCCGCGCCGTCCGAACGGCTGGATCTCGCCCATGTCGGCGACCTCACCATCACCTCGAAGAACGGCGTGGCCGTGCCGCTGCAGCAGATCGCCAAGATCGAGTATTCCCACGAGGAGCCGATCCTGTGGCGTCGCAACCGCGACATGGCGATCACGGTGCGCGCCGACGTGGCGGATGGCGTCCAGGCGCCGGATGTCACCAACCAGATCTCGCCGAAGCTGCAGGATATCCGCAACCACCTCGCGCCCGCCTACCGGATCGAGGCAGGCGGCGCGTTCGAGGAATCCGCCAAGGGCAATGCCTCGATCTTCGTGCTGTTTCCGCTGATGGTCATCGTGATGCTGACCCTGCTGATGATCCAGCTGCAGAGCTTCTCACGGCTGATCCTGGTGTTCCTGACCGCGCCGCTCGGCATCGTCGGCGCCTCGCTCGGGCTCAATGTCGCCAACGCGCCGTTCGGCTTCGTGGCGCTGCTCGGCCTGATCGCGCTCGCCGGCATGATCATGCGCAACGCGGTGATCCTGGTCGATCAGATCGAGACCGACGTTGCCCATGGCCTGACCCGCAAGGAGGCGATCATCGAGGCCACGGTGCGCCGTGCCCGCCCCGTGGTGCTGACCGCGCTCGCCGCGATCCTCGCCATGATCCCGCTGTCGCGCTCGGCGTTCTGGGGCCCGATGGCGATCACCATCATGGGCGGGTTGTTCGTTGCAACCTTCCTGACGCTGCTGTACTTGCCTGGATTGTATGCCCTATGGTTCCGCAAGAGTCTGGACGAGCGCGGAGCGAAAGACGCGGATCATTCCGCAGCGCAGCACACTGACGTGCCGAGGCCCGCGCTTCCTCTGGCCGAGGCCGCCGAATGAAGGACCAACAAGATCGCAGGCATGATGACCCTGGTTTCCGACCATATCGAATCCGATACGCACGAGCGCATTCTCGTCGTTGCTGAGCGCCTGTTTCGACAGATCGGCTACCAGAAGACGACCGTCGCCGACATCGCCAAGGAGCTCCGTATGAGCCCGGCGAATGTCTACCGGTTCTTCGACTCCAAGAAGGCGATCCACCGGGGGGTCGCCCACACGCTGATGGCCCAGGTCGAGGCGGCCGCCATCATGATCGCGGAGCGGCCCGGCCCGGCGGCGCCGCGGCTGCGCGAGCTGCTCGGCACGATCCATCGCATGAACACCGAGCGCTATGTCGGCGACAGCAAGCTGCACGAGATGGTCGCGGTGGCGATGGAGGAGAGCTGGGACGTCTGCGAGGCGCACATGCTGCTGATCACCGAGATCATCGGCCGGGTGATCGGGCAGGGCGCGGCGTCCGGCGAATTCGCGGTCACCGATCTGCCGCTGGCGGCAAAATGTGCGACGACCGCGATGATGCGCTTCTTCCATCCGCAGATGATCGCGCAATGCGCGACCAAGCCGGGCCCGACGATCGACGAGATGATCGATTTCGTGCTGTCAGGCCTTGGTTCCAGGCGCGCTGCAAGCTAAGTTCGCCGTCATTCGAGCGAAGCTTCGTCGCTTGCGCTCCCCGCAATGACGGAAGGGACGACGGCGTGACCGAACGGGATCTGCATTTCTACGAACCGAAGAACGGCCACGGCCTGCGCCACGATCCCTTCAACGCCATCGTCGCGCCGCGTCCGATCGGCTGGATCTCGTCGCGTGATCCGGACGGTCACGTCAACCTTGCGCCGTACAGCTTTTTCAACGCCTTCAACTACACGCCGCCGATCATCGGCTTCTCCTCGACGCAGTGGAAGGACTCGGTCGCCAACATCCAGGACACCGGCGAGTTCGTCTGGAACCTGGTGACGCGCGGCCTGGCGACGCAGATGAATGCGACCGCCGCGCATGTCGCGCGCGAGGTCGACGAGTTCAAGCTTGCGGGCGTGACGCCGGTAGCTTGCAAGTTCGTCAACGTGCCGCGCGTCGGCGAAAGCCCTGTCGCGTTCGAGTGCAAGGTGACGCAGATCATCCAGCTGCAGGGCGCCGACGGTGCCAAGGCGCAGGCCTGGCTGACGCTCGGCGAGGTGGTCGGCGTGCATATCGACAAGACGCTGATCAAGGATGGCGTCTACCAGACGGCGCTGGCGCATCCGATCGTCCGTGCCGGGCGTCGCGGCGACTATTTCGAGATCATGCAGGAGGCGATGTTCGAAATGGCGAGGCCGGACTGACGGACTTGCGCCTCTTGAACGCTGCTGCAATTGGAGACCACCCGACGTGACCGAAGCGACCGTCCATGCCGCGCTGTCCGCGCCGACCGAGCCCCGCGGCGATCTCTGCATACGCACCCTGGCGATGCCGGCCGACACCAATGCCAATGGCGACATCTTCGGCGGCTGGCTGCTCAGCCAGATGGACGTCGGCGGCGGCGTGTACGCCGCCAAGGTCGCGAAGTCGCGCACGGTGACGGTCGCGATCGAGGCGATGAACTTCCGCAAGGCGGTGTATGTCGGCGATCTCGTTTCGGTCTATGCGCATCTCGTCCGCGTCGGCCGCACCTCGATGACGGTGCGTCTCGAAGCCTGGGTGCTGCGCCGGAAGGAGGAGCAGCCGATCCTCGTCACCGACGGCAACTTCACCTACGTGTCGATCGACGACGATGGCCGGCCGCAGCCGATCCGGCGCGACGGCTCCGTCACAGCCTGATCACATTCGCGGTCTGTCGGCGCAAGTAACCTCTGTTAATCCGCCGCATATGTCGCTCGCTCGGCATAAGGAACCGCGATCCGGCGATACGCGTTTGTTTGGGTCGGGCGGGACGGAGACGCGAAGGCCGAGCATGCGCGCTCGGCGTCTGCCGCGATCACTCTCGCGCGAGATGCGCCTTGTCCACAGGGCGAGCGTCTTTACGATAATTGCAAGTTCTGGTTGCTTGGCTGCGCGTTGCCGCGTCTCTGCCGTATTGCGTGCTTCGAGTGACACATTCGGACGAGCAGCGCTGACGGCAGTTCGTTTTCGATCCACAAGGCAAAAAATGCCAGCCGGAAAAAATTGCCGGCACAGAGGAAACGGCGGGGGCGTGTTGCGCGAACAGGGTGGGAGGAAGTCCATGTCGGACGTTGACGAGAAACTGACCTTGCAGGTCCTGAAGAAGCTGCAGCAGCGGCTTCTCCACGCCGAGCGCAGGATTTGCGTCTACGAGAATCAGCTCAGCGCGTTTCGTGAACATCACGTCGAGGTGTTGAGGGATCTGCGTACGATCTATCAGTTGCTCGGTCAGCATCAACACCGTCTCGGCGGAGCCGATGCGTCGCTGCGCAAGGTGACGCTCGTGCCGGATGATCCGCACTGATTCGACATGGGTCACGGCGTGAGTGCGTGCAGCGCAGCCAACATAACATCCACACAATTTCCTGTTGGCATTCACATCGGAATGGCCGGTGGCTCCCTGCACGGAACATTCGTCATGGAGCTCGGTTATACGCCCCGGAATGAACGACGGGATTGCGCAATGTCCGACACCTACATCATCGAGGTCAGCTCCCAGGCGGCGGGGATCGTCGTCCGTGATCGCGGCGGCTTCCGCTTCTTCGCGGCGTCCCATCGCTTCAATGCCCTCGAGGGCCAGGTGTTTCGCAATGCCCGCGAAGCCGAACGCGCCGCGATTCGGCTCGTGACCGGCGAGCTGAGCGCAGCCGCCTGAGCAGACGGGCGCACGCGGTGGACGTCGGCCGGACCAGACCGCGCGCGACGTTTCAGGCGATTGCTGCGATGCGCCCAGTGCTTGCCGATTGACGCTTGACTCGATCAGCATCACCATGGTGCAGCTTGTCCCCGAAAGCTTGCCATGGCCGTCCTCTCTCAACGCCAGACCGACATCCTCAACATCGCGCGCGCCTCCGGCCGCGTCATGGTGGAGGATCTCGCGCGCCGCTTCGAAGTCTCGGCCCAGACCATCCGCAAGGACCTCAACGATCTGTGCGAGCAGCGCGCGCTGACGCGCATCCATGGCGGGGCCATCATCGCCTCCGGGGTCGAGAATCTCGCCTACGAGGCGCGGCGCTTCGTCGCTGCCGAGGAGAAGAAGGCGATCGGTGCGGTCGCAGCCGCGCGGATTCCGAACGGCTCCTCGCTGTTCATCAATATCGGCACCACGACGGAGGAGGTGGCGAGCGCGCTGTCGTCGCACCAGGACCTGCTCGTCATCACCAACAATCTCAACGTCGCGATGCTGCTCTATCCGCATCCGCGCATCGAGGTGATCGTGGCCGGCGGCACGGTGCGGCGCTCAGACGGCGGCGTGATCGGATCGACCGCGACGCAGCTGATCGGCCAGTTCAAGGTCGACTATGCGATCATCGGCGCATCCGCGATCGACGAGGAAGGCGCGCTGCTCGACTTCGACTATCGCGAGGTCCAGGTGGCGCAGGCGATCATCGCCAATGCCCGCAGCGTGATGCTGGTGGCCGATTCCACCAAGCTCCACCGCAGCGCGCCGGTGCGCATCGCCCATCTCAGCCAGATCCAGACCTTCGTCACCGACCGGCCGCTGCCGGACGGACTGGCCAGCCTCTGCCATAGCCGCGGCATCGAGGTGGTCTCGGCGATGTCCGCCGACGAGGCCGACGACGCCGTAGAGGCAACCGAAACGGCGGGGTCCGCCGTGCTCCGCCGCGCCTGACTTTCCGCCACTCTTGCAGGCTCCTTGATCCCGGTTTGGGCAGGTTTTGCCCAACCGCGGCCCAACATGCGAATTTCGATTTGCTTTCACTTTCGTTTGTGTTTAACTCGAAACTGAAAGTGAAATCGCCGCAGTCAAGGCGATTGCCGGGGGATGCGTCTGTTGGAGCGGATCTACGACCTCGCCATTATCGGAGGCGGCGTGAACGGTTGCGGCATCGCGCGCGATGCCGCCGGACGCGGAAATTCCGTTTTCCTTTGTGAAATGAATGATCTGGCGAGCGGAACCTCGTCCTGGTCGACCAAGCTCGTGCATGGCGGCCTGCGCTATCTCGAATATTACGAGTTCCGGCTGGTCCGCGAGGCGCTGATCGAGCGCGAAGTCCTGTGGCAGATCGCGCCCCACATCATCCGTCCGCTGCGCTTCGTGCTGCCGCATCATTCGGGGCTGCGCCCGGCCTGGCTGCTGCGCCTCGGCCTGTTCCTCTATGACCATCTCGGCGGCCGCAAGCTGCTGCCGCCGACGCGGTCGGTGAACCTGCGCAGCGACGAGGTCGGCCGCCCCTTGATCCCCGGGCGCTACAGCAAGGGCTTCGAATATTCCGACTGCTTCGTCGACGATGCGCGTCTGGTCGTGCTGACCGCGCGGGATGCTGCCGATCGCGGCGCCGTCATCCGCACCCGCACGCGTGCGACCGAGATCCGTCAGGATGGCGGCCATTGGCTGGTCACGACCGATAACACGCAGACCGGCGAGCGCGAGACCATCAAGGCGCGCGCGCTGGTCAATGCCGCCGGTCCCTGGGTCGAGCAGGTGCTGGCGACCGGCGCCGGCGTCAATGCCAAGGCCAAGGTGCGGCTGGTGCAGGGCTCGCACATCGTGGTGCGCAAGCTCTACGATCACGATCGCGCCTACATCTTCCAGAACGCCGACGGCCGTATCATCTTCGCCATTCCCTATCAGCAGGATTTCACGCTGATCGGCACCACCGATCGCGACTATCAGGGTGATCCGGCCAAGGTGAAGGCGACCGACGAGGAGATCGCCTATCTCTGCGCCGCGCTCGGGGAATATCTCGCCAAGCCGGTGACGCCGGCCGACGTTGTGTGGAGCTATTCCGGCGTGCGGCCACTCTATGACGACGGCGCCAGCGAGGCCAAGGCGGCGACCCGCGACTACGTGTTCGAGCTCGATACGCCCGGCGGCTTGCCGCTGCTGTCGATCTATGGCGGCAAGATCACCACCTACCGGCGCCTGTCGGAAGAGGCGCTGGAGCGTCTCGCGCCCTATGTGAAAGGGGGCAAGGCGGAGGAGGGATGGACCGGCAAGGCGTCGCTGCCCGGCGGCGACATGAAGGTTTCGGCCGTTGCGCCGTTGATTGCGGATCTCCGCAAGACCTATCCGTTCCTGTCGGATGCACATGCGAAGCGGATCGCTCATGCCTATGGCACGCGGGCTGCGGCCATGCTCGCCGGTGCGACATCTTTGGCCGATCTCGGCCAGGATTTCGGTGGCACCTTGACGGAGCGTGAAGTCAGGTACCTGATGACGAACGAGTGGGCGTTGACGGCCGAGGACATCGTGTGGCGGCGATCGAAGCTGGGGTTGCGGATGTCGGCGGCTGAGATCGCCGCGCTCGATGCGTGGATCACAGCCAATCGCGAGCGCTCCGCCGTGCCGGCGCGTGAGGCGGGAGGGCGCGCATGAGCGTGACGCTCGATCACGTCTCCCGAATTGTCGACGGCGTGACCACCATTCGCGACGTCTCGCTGACGTTGCAGCGCGGTACGCTGAGCGTGCTGCTCGGGCCGACGCTGTCCGGCAAGACCTCGATCATGCGGCTGCTCGCCGGCCTCGACCGGCCGACCACGGGGCGGGTGCTGGTCGACGGCAAGGACGTCACCGGCGCCGACGTGCGGCAGCGCTCGGTCGCGATGGTCTATCAGCAGTTCATCAACTATCCCTCGCTCTCGGTCTATGAGAACATCGCTTCGCCGTTGCGCGTGCAAGGCAAGTCGCGCCAGGAGATCGAGAAGCGCGTGGCGGAAGCAGCCCGGCTGCTCCGGCTCGAGCCCTATCTGAAGCGTACGCCGCTGCAGCTCTCCGGCGGCCAGCAGCAGCGCACCGCGATCGCGCGCGCCCTGGTGAAGGGTGCGGACCTCGTGCTGCTGGACGAGCCGCTCGCCAATCTCGACTACAAGCTGCGCGAGGAGCTGCGCACCGAGCTGCCGCGCATCTTCGAGGCATCCGGCGCAATCTTCGTCTACGCCACCACCGAGCCGTCGGAGGCGCTGCTGCTCGGCGGCCGCACCATCTGCATGTGGGAAGGGCAGGCGCTGCAGGCCGGCGATACTGCGGCCGTGTATCGCCGACCCGACACCTTGCGTGTCGGCCAGGTGTTCTCGGACCCGCCGATGAATACGGTCGAGATCCAGAAGCGCGGCGAGAGCGTGGAGTACGCCGGCGGGGTCAAGGCGCCGGCGGTAGGCCTCTATGCTGATCTGCCCGATGGCGCCTACCGCGTCGGCTTCCGCCCGCATCAGCTCGGGCTTGGCAAAGGCGACGGCAGCCACGGCCGCCATGCCTTTCCTGCGATCGTCTCGGTCACCGAGATCACGGGATCGGAGAGCTTCGTGCATCTGACGCGCGACGGCATGAACTGGGTCTCCGTGCTGCACGGCGTCCATGAATACGAGCCCGGCGAGATCCTCGACGCGGTGCTCGATCCGTCCAATGTGTTCGTGTTCGACGCCGGCGACCGCCTGGTCGCCGCGCCGGCGATCTGAGGGAGATGCCGCATGGCCCGCATTGACCTCGTCGATCTCGCCCACGCCTACAACGGCAACAGCGGCGATATCGAGAGCTACGCGCTGAAGCCGGTGACGATGACCTGGCGCCAGGGCGGCGCCTATGCGCTGCTCGGCCCGTCCGGCTGCGGCAAGACCACGCTGCTCAACCTGATCTCCGGCATTCTGACGCCCTCGCACGGCAAGATCCTGTTCGACGGCACCGACATCACCAAAGCCTCGACCCGCGAGCGCAACATCGCGCAGGTGTTCCAGTTTCCGGTGATCTACGACACGATGACGGTCGGCGAGAACCTCGCCTTTCCGCTCAAGAACCGCGGCGTGCCGAAAGCGGAGATCGACAAGCGCGTCGCCGAGATCGCGCGGCTCTTGGACCTGACGCCGGACCTCCATCGCAAGGCGACGCGGCTCACCGCCGACGCCAAGCAGAAGATCTCGCTCGGCCGCGGCCTGGTGCGCTCCGACGTCGCCGCCGTGTTGTTCGACGAGCCGCTGACCGTGATCGATCCCGAGCTGAAATGGCAGCTGCGCTCCAAGCTGAAGGCGCTGCATCGCGAGCTCGACCTGACGATGATCTACGTCACCCACGACCAGACCGAGGCGCTGACCTTCGCCGACACCGTCGTCGTCATGCATGACGGCCGCGTGGTGCAGAGCGGCACGCCCGCGGAATTGTTCGACAAGCCGGCGCATACCTTCGTCGGCTACTTCATCGGCTCGCCCGGCATGAACATCCTCTCCGCCGAGGTGAAGGGACGCGAGGCCCGCATCGATGGCCACACCCTGACGCTGTCGCGCAGCTACGACGCGCTGCCGGCCGGCGCCAAGATCGAGATCGGCGTCCGCCCGGAATTCGTCGATGTCGCTCAACCCGGACCGGGCCTGCTCGACGCCAATATCGAACGCGTCGACGATCTCGGCCGCATCCGTTTCGCCCGCGTTCGCGTCGGCGACGTCAAGTTCGCCGCGCGCCTGCCGGCCGGCTTCTCGCCGCAGGGCTCGGCGATCGGGCTGAAGTTCGATCCAGCCTATGTCCACGTCTATGCCGACAGCCGTCTCGTCGAGGGAGCCTGAGTGATGGACAAGACCATCAACAACAAGGCCTGGTTCCTGGTGCTGCCGGTGTTCCTGCTGGTGGCGTTCTCCGCTGTCCTGCCGCTGATGACGGTGGTGAACTATTCGATGCAGGACACGTTCGGCAACAACCAGTTCTTCTGGAATGGCGTCGGCTGGTTCAAGGAGCTGCTCGATCCCTCGACCGATCTCGGCGGCCGCTTCCTCGCCTCGCTCGGGCGCAACCTGATCTTCTCGCTCGCGATCCTGGCCATCGAGGTTCCGCTCGGAATCGTCGTGGCGCTGTCGATGCCGCGGGGCGGATGGACCGTGGCGTTCTGCCTCGTCGTGCTGGCGCTGCCGCTTCTGATTCCGTGGAACGTGGTCGGCACGATCTGGCAGATCTTCGGCCGCTCCGACATCGGCCTGCTCGGCTACACGCTCAACGCCATCGGCCTGGACTACAATTACGTCTCGAACGACGCCGACGCCTGGTTCACGGTCATCTTGATGGACGTCTGGCACTGGACCAGCCTGGTAGCGCTGCTGTGCTATGCCGGCCTGAAGTCGATCCCCGACGCCTATTACCAGGCTGCGCAGATCGACGGCGCCTCGCGCTGGGCGGTGTTCACCGCGATCCAGCTGCCCAAGATGCATCGCGTGCTGCTGATCGCCGTGCTGCTGCGCTTCATGGACAGCTTCATGATCTACACCGAGCCGTTCGTCGTCACAGGCGGCGGGCCGGGCAATTCGACGACCTTCATCTCGATCGAGCTCGTCAAGATCGCGCTCGGCCAGTTCGATCTCGGCAAGGCGGCTGCCCTGTCGCTGGTCTACAATCTGATCATCCTGATCGTCTGCTGGGTGTTCTACACCATCATGACCAATGCCGGCGCCGAGCGGCGGCCGGTGAAAGGGGGCGCGTGATGAACACCATTCCGGGCCGTCGGATCATCATCTCGCTGTTCCTGGTCTTCCTGCTGTTGCCGATCTACTGGCTCGTCAACATGAGCTTCAAGACCAACAACGAGATCGTCACCACGATGAACTTGTGGCCGCATCAGCCGACGCTGGCCAACTACATGCGCATCTTCACCGACGAGAGCTGGTATTCCGGCTACATCAACTCGCTGAAATACGTGATCATCAACACGGTGATCTCGATTCTCGTGGCGCTGCCGGCGGCCTATGCATTCTCGCGGTACCGCTTCCTTGGCGACAAGCACCTGTTCTTCTGGCTGCTGTCGAACCGCATGGCGCCGGCTGCGGTCTACGCGCTGCCGTTCTTCAATCTGTATTCGGCGATCGGCCTGTTCGATACGCCCTGGGCGGTGGCGCTGGCGCATTGCATCTTCAATATCCCGCTCGCGGTCTGGATCCTCGAAGGCTTCGTGTCGTCGGTGCCGCGCGAGATCGACGAGACGGCGTTCCTCGACGGCTACTCGTTTCCGCGCTTCTTCGTGAAGATCCTGGTGCCGCTGATCGCGAGCGGCATCGGCGTCGCCGCCTTCTTCTGCTTCATGTTCTCCTGGGTCGAACTGCTGCTCGCGCGCACGCTGACCTCCGTCGACGCCAAGCCGATCTCGGCGGTGATGACGCGCACGGTCTCGGCGTCCGGCATGGATTGGGGTCTGCTCGCGGCTGCCGGCGTGCTCACGATCATCCCCGGCGCGCTCGTCATCTGGTTCGTCCGCAACTACATCGCGCGCGGCTTCGCGCTGGGACGGGTGTGATGACGCACGCTTGTTGCCACGGCCTCCGTTCCGCCTCCTCCGCTTGCGGGGGAGGCCGTATCGCATCGTCAGATGCGATACGGGTGGGGGCATCTCTCCTCTCGGGCGCTCCGACGCGCGGCGCCCCCACCCCAACCCTCCCCCGCAAGCGGGGGAGGGGGCCCATTACCGCCTGGAGCCGATAGCCATGAACAGCATCGCATGGATGGCATGGACCTTGCCGACCGCGATCTTCTTTGCTGCGCTCGCATGCACGCTCGGCGTCATGATCGTGCTCGCCGCGCGCTACCCGGAGGCCGAGCGGGTCGGCGTGCTGCGCATCCCGACCACGCGCGGCGACCGGCTGTTCATCTCGCTGATCTCGGCCGCCGTCATTCATCTCGTATGGATCGGTCTGGTCGGCACCGACACGATTGCGACCTTGCCGATCGGCGAGGAAGGGTTTGAGGTTTCGAGCCTGTGGCTCGCGACCGCAATTTCGCTTGCATCAGCCGTTGCGATCTTCCGCACCGTCTGACGCAGGTGAAAAGGGGCAGATCCGGGGACAACCCGGACCTGGATACGTCTGTCGCTCAAGGAGGAAAGCATGCGACACTTGAAACCTAGGAAGCATCACCTGACCAAGGCGAGCTATCTCGCGATGACCAGCGCTGCTGCGCTGTTCGCCGCCACTATGACGCTGTCCGTGCCGGCACGTGCGGACGACGCCACGATCCAGAAGTGGATCGACAGCGAATTCCAGCCTTCGACGCTGTCGAAGGAAGAGCAGAAGAAGGAGCTCGAGTGGTTCGCGAAGGCCGCCGAGCCCTTCAAGGGCATGGAGATCAACGTCGTCTCAGAGACCATCACGACTCACGAATACGAGTCGAAGACTCTCGCCAAGGCGTTCAGCGAAATCACCGGCATCAAGCTCAAGCACGACATCATCCAGGAAGGTGACGTCGTCGAGAAGCTGCAGACCCAGATGCAGTCCGGCAAGAACGTCTATGACGGCTGGATCAACGACTCCGACCTGATCGGCACCCACTTCCGCTACGGCCAGACGATCGCGCTGTCGGACTACATGAAGGGCGAGGGCAAGGACGTCACCGATCCGATGCTCGACGTCAACGACTTCATCGGCAAGTCGTTCACGACCGCTCCGGACGGCAAGCTCTACCAGCTGCCCGACCAGCAGTTCGCGAACCTGTATTGGTTCCGCTACGACTGGTTCACCAATCCGGACTACAAGGCCAAGTTCAAGGCCAAGTATGGCTACGACCTCGGCGTGCCCGTGAACTGGTCGGCCTATGAGGACATCGCCGAGTTCTTCACCAACGACATCAAGGAGATCAACGGCGTCAAGGTCTATGGCCACATGGACTATGGCAAGAAGGATCCCTCGCTCGGCTGGCGCTTCACCGACGCTTGGCTGTCGATGGCCGGCAACGGCGACAAGGGCATCCCGAACGGCCTGCCGGTCGACGAATGGGGCATCCGCATGGAAGGTTGCCGTCCGGTCGGCTCGTCGATCGAGCGCGGCGGTGACACCAACGGCCCGGCGGCCGTCTACTCGATCGCGAAGTATCTCGACTGGATGAAGAAGTATGCGCCGCCGCAGGCGCAGGGCATGACCTTCTCCGAGGCCGGTCCGGTCCCGGCGCAGGGCAACGTCGCTCAGCAGATCTTCTGGTACACCGCCTTCACCGCCGACATGGTGAAGCCCGGCCTGCCGGTCGTGAATGCGGACGGCACGCCGAAGTGGCGCATGGCCCCGTCGCCGCATGGCGCGTACTGGAAGGAGGGCATGAAGCTCGGCTACCAGGACGCCGGTTCTGCGACGCTCTTGAAGTCGACCCCGCCGGATCGCCGCAAGGCCGCCTGGCTGTACCTGCAGTTCATCGTCTCCAAGACGGTGTCGCTGAAGAAGAGCCATGTCGGCCTCACCTTCATCCGTGAATCCGACATCTGGGACAAGTCGTTCACCGAGCGTGCGCCGAAGCTCGGCGGCCTGATCGAGTTCTACCGCTCGCCCGCGCGCGTGCAGTGGACCCCGACCGGCAACAACGTGCCCGACTATCCGAAGCTGGCGCAGCTGTGGTGGCAGAACATCGGCGATGCGTCGTCCGGTGCGAAGACCCCGCAGCAGGCGATGGACGCGCTCGCGGCCGCTCAGGACTCCGTCCTCGAGCGTCTGGAGAAGTCCAAGGTCCAGGGCGAGTGCGGTCCGAAGCTGAATAAAAAGGAATCGGCCGAGTTCTGGTTCAACAAGTCGGCCAAGGACGGCAACATCGCTCCGCAGCGCAAGCTCGCGAACGAGAAGCCGAAGGGCGAGACGATCGACTACGACACCCTGATCAAGTCGTGGCCGGCCACCCCGCCGAAGCGCGCCGAGGCGAAGTGAGCCAACGCTCTGAAGTCATCGCCCGGCTCGACCGGGCGATCCCATCACGAAGGCCGGGAGCAATCCCGGCCTTTTCTTTTGGCCCAGAGGTGAGGGGCTTCCCGTTCCATTCGGGAATTATTCCCGTGTCGCCGGGGACAACTTCCACGCAGCAAGTGCCTTGAAGCCGGTGGGGACAGGCGGCACTCTTTGACGATCGGGATTGTCGCGATCTTCGCCGTGACTTTGCCCCAACGACACGAAACAACAAGGCCTCGACACGATCCGGCATGGCCTCATGCGATCCACGCCGGGATCGTGATCGCCAACCCACGGGGCCACCTAGGGAGTACGGCCATGGATCAGGCGCACATCGCCAATATCGCGAGCACGCTGCCGGAGGCGTTGTCGCCCTGGACCATGTTCATGCAGGCCGACATCGTCGTGAAGTCGGTGATGATCGGGCTGGCGCTGGCTTCAGTCGCAACCTGGACCGTTCTGGTGGTGAAGACGATCCAGCTCCGCGCGGCACTGCGCACCTCGCGCAGCGCGCTCGGCATCGCGCTGGCCGCGCGCGCGCTGTCGGATGCGACGGGACGCATTTCCGCCGACGACGGTGTGGTCGGACGGCTGCTGGCCGTCGCCGATGACGAAATCGACAAGTCGCGTGGCCTCCCCGCCGATGGCATCAAGGAGCGTGTCTCCTGGCAGTTCGAGCGGATCGAGGCGGCGGCGGTGGCGCGCATCGGCCGCGGCATCGGCATTCTCGCCACGGTCGGCGCGGTCGGGCCGTTCGTCGGCCTGTTCGGCACGGTCTGGGGCATCATGAACAGCTTCATCGGCATCTCGCATGCGCATACGACCAACCTCGCGGTGGTGGCGCCGGGCATCGCGGAGGCGCTGCTCGCCACCGCCTTCGGCCTCGCCGCGGCGATTCCCGCGGTCGTGATCTACAACCTGTTCGCGCGTGCCACCGGCGGCTATCGCGCCGTCATCGCCGATGCATCGGTGGCGGTCATGCGCCTGCTCAGCCGTGATCTCGACCGGCAGCACGCGGGGCCCACAGAGGTGCGGCGCAGCGCCATCCGCGCGGTCGACGCGCCGCTGCTGTCGATCGCCAATCCGGCGGAGTGAGCCATGGCCGTCAAGCTTGCCCGGCGCCCCGACGACTTCGAGGAGACGCACGACATCAACGTGACGCCGTTCATCGACGTCATGCTGGTGCTCCTGATCATCTTCATGGTGGCGGCACCGCTCGCCACGGTCGACGTCCCGGTCAACCTGCCGGCGATCTCGGCCGAGCCGCAGCCGCGCGCGGAGACGCCGGTCTTCGTCACCTTCAAGGCCGACCGCTCGCTCGCCGTTGGCGACCAGAGCGTGGCGCAGGCCGACATCGCCGCTTCGCTCGATGCCGCCACCAAGTCCGATCACGAGCAGCGCGTGCTGCTGCGCGCCGATCAGACGCTGCCCTATGGCGAGGTGATGGCGCTGATGAACACGTTGCGCCGCGCCGGCTACACCAAGGTCGCGCTCGTTGCCCTGGAAGACCGGGGCGCGCAGTGAGCGTTCTGACGCTCGATCCGTTCGAACACGAGCAGCGCCGGGAGCGGACGCTGTGGACCATCGCCGCGCTGGTGGTGGGCGGGCTGCACGTCGGGCTCGCCGTCGGCTATCTGCTGCTGCGTCCCGCGCCGCAGGGGCGTGCCCAGGCGCCGGCCTTCGACGTCGTGTTCACCCCGGCGGTGGTGAGCGAGCCGGCGCCGACGGCGCAGGATGCGCCGGCGTCCGAGCCGCCGCCGGTGGAGCCGCCAAAGGATGAGCCGGTGAAGGACGACCCGGTCGCGCGCGAGGCCGTCGCTGAGCCTGTCCCGGCTCCCTCCGAGCCGGAGCCGGTGCCGGATGTCGTTCCCTCGCCGGAGCCCGCGCCACAGGTCGCCCTCGCGCCCGAGCCGCCGCGTGCAGACGATGTCGTCTTGCCGCCGCCGCCACCACCGAAACCGATCGAGGCGAAACCGCCGGAGCCGAAGCCCGTTCCCGTGCCCGAGCGTGTCGAGCGCAAGCCGGTGGAGAAGAAGGAAACGAAGGAGAGGGCCGAGAGGAAGCCCGCACCGCCGAAGCCGGCTGCGGCGCCGGCGGCCCGGCCTTCACGTGTCGCGTCGGCGCCCAATCCCGGCGAGGACAGCGTCGGGGCGCGCGAGGGCCAGGCCAGTTGGAACGCCGAGGTGGTGGCGCAGATCCGCCGCGCCGCGACCTATCCCTCCGACGGCAATGGCGCGAGCGGCACCGTCATGCTGAACGTCGTGATCGATCGTAACGGCCGGCTGCTGTCGCGGCGGCTCGCTGGAAGCTCGGGCTCGCCGGCGCTGGACCGCGCGGCGATGGGCATCATCGAACGCGCCGCGCCGTTCCCGCGCTTTCCGCCGGCGATGGCTCAGGCGCAGGTCTCGCGCACGGTCCCTCTCCATCTGAGGCCGCGCTGAGCGCGGCGCCATCCAGGGCGATATCGGTGCCGCCGCGTGCCGCTTATTTGCTGCACTCGGTCAGATCCGTATCGCGCACGACGAACTGCGCGCCTTCCTTGAGTTCGATGTTCTTGGCGACGCAGGTGCGGCCGCCCTTTTCGGACAGCTTGATGTCGTAGCGGCCGGACTTCACGCCGACCAGCGTCATGCGCTCATTGTGGTCGACCTCGCCCTCGTCGTCGTTCTTGCACTGGTCGGCGCCCCAGGTTTTGGTGCCGGCGGCCGCCAGGTACATTTTCACGATGGTCTGGCCGGTGCGGTTGAGGAAGCGCGGGCCGTCCTCGGCGGACGCGGCGGAGCCGGCCAGCATGAGAAGCGCGCAGGCGGTGACGAGGCGACGCATGACGAGTGTCCTTTTCTTATGATTGGTCATGGGATGAGGGCGCGCGGGGTCAGAAATCCTTGCCGATGCTGGTCTTGACGGCAAGGCCGCGCGAGGCGTTGGTCAGGCCGTAGCCGACGCCGAAGCTGAATTCGAAGCCCTTGAAGCGGGTGTCGGCGACTGCGTAGAGCGTCTGCATCTGCTGATTCCAGGGCAGGATGTAGCCGAACGGTCCGAGATTGGAGAAATGCTCGATACCGACGGTCCAGCGATCGCTGAGGCGCTTGACGAAGCGCACCGAGGGCTCGAAGGCCGAGCCGGCGCCGTCGATGCCGAAGGTCATGTTCGCGTTGAAGATGAGCTGATAGTCGTTGGGCAGGTTGACGCCGATGATCGGCGTGAACATCTGCGCCACCCGCGGCGTCGCCTCCTGCACGAAGCGCGGCGCGCCGGGCTGGCCGGCGCCGGCCTTGTTGGCGACCCACAGGTCCGGCGTCAGGCCGCCCTGCGGCGCCAGGATGGTGCGTGACACCAGGCCGAGGAAGACGGTGCGCTCGAGCCGGTCGCCCTGGATGAAGGTCTGGCGAATGGTGACGCCGCCGGACTGGAATGAATAGCCGGGCACGCCATTGTCCATCACGTTGCCCAGCGCCATCGGCACATTGGTGCGGGCAAAGGCGTAAGGCGAGGTCAACGCGATCTCGTACCATTCGGTTGGCGAGTAGCCGATCTCGGTCTCGCCGGTGACCGCACGCTGCGGCACGCGGCGTCCGCCGTTCTGTTGCGGATTGAAGGTTGTCAGATAGCCGAAGCGCTGTTCGACCTGGAAATGTCCGGGCGAGGCGGGGTCATTGCCCTGGATCTCCTCGGCCGCTGCACCGAACGGCGCGAGCACGAGAGCACCGGCAGCCATGTACAATCGCGATCGTCTTTTTGTACTCCTGGCGATGCCGTTCGGCTGCATGTCCCCGCGCTCCCTTCAACTAATGAGCTAACGAGTCGGCTGGGCGAAAACATGCGGGCCTGTCGGCTGAAAGATGACGCGATCGGGAAACGATCAGTCGTCGAATGCCGCAATTGCTCCGGCCCTTGCTGTTTCGATGAGGAATAGGGATGTTTTGGCAAGTCGAACGGGACATTTTGACCGGGACAATATGGCGGCCATTTCGCGAGTGAATCTCAACGCGGTGATGAATGTGGCGTGCTGCAAACACATTGAGGTCATAGAGCGAGGAAAACATGTGTTGCAGCATGCATTGCTGATCGCCGGATCAGCCAGAGAATGGACACGCCCGTGCTTCACACACCCGGTCATCATCGCCGCTTGTCCGCTCGGCCGATGCGGCTTGGACTGGTGCTCACACTGCTTCTGTCCACGCTGCTGCCGGATGGACGCGCCTTCGCGGAGGAGCCGCTGCGGGACCAGCTGGAAGCCTGGTGGAATCAAACCCAGGCCGGCAAGAGAGATCAGGTTGGGCAAGTCCGACAGGCGTCATCGGGGAGCGGTGCCAGAACCGCAAGGCATGTCGCCAAGCGCGGACGCCACGTCGCCAATGCTCGGGCCGAGGCAGGAGGAGGTGTCTTCGACCACGATAGCGGTCCGCGTCGTGACCGTCCGGGGAGATATTTTCTGCACGGACCGAGGTTCTAGTCCCGACGCTCTTGAGGGAATTTCCCGGGCGTCGCGTTCTTGCACTTGCGAAATGACAAGGCCTCCCATAGGTCAAAGCGATGTGCGGCGCGTTGCCGGTGAAACCGCCGACGCTCGCATACGTTGTTTTCGTGCGCTTCATCGCCGCCCCTCGGACGGCGGAGACAAAGGATCAATTCGATGAATTGGAAACTGATGATGACGGCCGCTGCCGTCGGCATGGCCGCGATCGTCGGCACGTCGACGATCGCTGTCAGTGCACCGGCCCGTTCCAAGCTGCTGACCTCGATCGACCCCGACAAGGACGGCACCGCCGACATGAACGAGGTCCGCACGGCCGCCGGCGCGCTGTTCGATCGTCTCGATCGCGACCACGACGGCACGCTCGACGCCAAGGAGCTGCGCGGCCGCGTTTCGGCCAAGGATCTCAAGGCCGCTGATCCAGACAATGACGGCACGCTGACCAAGGACGAGTATCTCGCGCTGGTGGAAGGCCGCTTCAAGGCGGCCGATCCGGACGGTGACGGCACGCTCGATTCCAAAGAGCTGAAGTCGGTGGCCAAGCTGCTGAAGTGAGACATCGGTCCGCACTGGACCGACGCGACATAGACATGAGCTCGAGGGCCTGTGACGGGAGACCGTCGCAGGCCCTCGTCTTTCAGGCGGATGCTCGTGGCGGGCCAGCAGGAAGGCGATTGGCCCTCACAGGCTTGGGCGGGACATTTCCACTGCGAGACGAACCAGGTCGGGCAGGCTGCGGGCCCCGAGCTTCTGACGCAGCCGGTAGGTCAGGTTGATGACGGTCTTGTAGCTGATGCCGAGATGGTCGGCGATCGCCTGATAGGATTTCGCCTGGGCCAGCAGCGCAAGGGCCTGGCGCTCGCGCGGGGTCAGCGCAGGGGCTGCCATGCCGTCCGGGTCAGCGCGGAGCAGGGCGATGCGGGTGGCGAGCTGCGGATCGAGATAGGTGCCGCCGGCTCGAACCTGCTCCAACGCCTTGGGCAGCTCGTGCGGCGGCGCGTCCTTCAGCAGATAGCCGCTGGCGCCGGCGTCGATCGCCGAGCGGACGATGCGCGGATCGGCATGCATGCTGAAGACCAGGATCCGGGCGCGGGGATCGTGCGACCGCATGCGTTCGATCAGATTGATGCCGCCGAGCTCCTGCCCGGGCAGGCGCAGATCGACGATCGCGACATCCGGCCGGTCACGAACATAGGCCTGGTACCCGCTGTCGGCATCGTGTGCCTCGGACAGCGCGCGGATCCCGGCTTCGTTCAGCAGCCAGCGGCAGGCCGTGATCACGACCGGGTGGTCATCGACGAGCAGAACGCGATACATCCGATGAAGGTCTTGCCCTTAGGGCGCCGACGGCGCCGATGCTTTCTCTACCATGTGAGTTCCCTTGCAAACCAGGATCGGGTGCAACAGTGCGGCCGAGGCTGGGAGATAGCTCGGCGAATCGATCGCCACTTTCCGGATCCGGGAAGATTGTCCCTAGGGGCCGAAGAATATTGCCCGTTGCGACGAACTGGAGGGCTGTTTACGAATGTTAACGTTCGTAGACGGGTAAATCGGCCAGTTCTGGTGCGGGTAAAGGCTCAGGGGCGTGGGCTGTTGCCGGAACCGGTCGACAAGAAACTGGGGGACGTCTTGACCAGACTGTCGGCGCTGAAGAGCGCGCTTCTCGCGACCTGTGCGTTGCTGCCTGCGGCTGCGTTCGCGCAGCAAACCCTGCAGACCATCGAGGTGGTCGGCGTCTCGCCCGTTCAGGGCAGCGAGATCGCGAAGGACAAGATTCCTTCCAATGTCGAAACCATCGGGGCGCGGGAGCTCGACCACAGCCGCGCGCCGACGCTGCTCGACAGCATCCTGCAATCGGTGCCCGGGGTCTCCCTCAGCGACCAGACCGGGAACGCGTTCCAGCGCGACTTGAATTATCGCGGTCAGACTGCCTCGCCGGTGCTCGGGACGCCGCAGGGCATCGCCGTCTACCAGAACGGCACCCGCATCAATGAGGCCTTCGGCGACGTCGTGAACTGGGACCTGATCCCGGAAATGGCGATCGCACGCATGACCCTGATGCCGAACAATCCGCTGTTCGGCCTCAACGCCACCGGCGGTGCGCTGTCGATCGAGATGAAGAACGGCTTCAACTACCAGGGCGGGGAAGCGCAGTTGTTCGGCGGCTCGTTCGGCCGGATCCAGTCGGGCGCTCAATACGGCTGGAACAACGGCACCTACTCGGCCTATATCGCGGCGGAAGGCGCCTATGACCGCGGCTGGCGCGACTACTCGTCGGCCTCGCAGATCCGGCGCATGTATGCCGATTTCGGCGCGCGCGGCGACAACACCGAATTCCATCTCTCCTTCACCGGTGCCGACAACAAGCTCGGCTCGGTCGCCGCGACACCGATCGAGATGCTGAACCAGCACTGGTCCAGCGTCTATACCTGGCCCCAGTCGCTGCATCTGCAGATGCAGATGGTGCAGGCGAGCGCAAAGTGGACGCCGACCGACACGCTGTCGATCCAGGCCAACGGCTATTACCGCAACTACAAATCCGCGCGCGTCGATGGCAATAGCACCGAAGTGCGGGACGGGGGCGGCGTGTTCGTCCTTGAGGACGCCGCGGGGACCCCGTGGGACATCAACCGCAACGGCCCAACCGCCAACACGCTGGCCGCCGATGCGGCGCTCGGCCAGATCGACCGCAATACCGTCAAGACCGACAGCTATGGCGGCTCGCTGCAGGCGACCTCAACGACGCAGCTCTTCGGCCATGACAACCACTTCGTCGTCGGCGCCAGCGTCGATCACGGCAATACCAACTTCCAGGCCACATCCGAGCTCGGCACCATCGACAACAACCTGTTCGTCACCGGCCTCGGCGTCTACATCGACCAGCCCAATGCCGGCCTCGCCCCGGTCAACCTGAATGCCAAGAACACCTATCTCGGCGTCTACGCGACCAACACCTTCGACATCACCTCGCAGCTCGCCTTGACCGCCGGCGGCCGTTTCAACTGGGCGCAGATCAACCTGCGCGACCAGACCGGCTTCGCGCCGCTGCTGAACAGCAACAACAATTTCCAGCGCTTCAACCCGGTGATCGGCCTGACCTACAAGATCACGCCTGACATGACCGCCTATGCCGGATACTCCGAAGCCAACCGCGCGCCGACGCCGCTCGAGCTCGGCTGCTCCGATCCGGCCAATCCCTGCCTGATCGACAACTTCCTGATCGCCGATCCGCCGCTCAAGCAGGTGGTGTCGCGCACCGTCGAAGGCGGCCTGCGCGGCGAGATTTCCGGCGGCCGCTCGGCCTACGCCGCCGATCTGCCGGCCTACCGCAAGGCCCCGATCAAATCGGCGGTCGATGATGGCTGGCGGCTGCGCTGGGGCCTCAGCCTGTTTCGTACCGAGAATTCCGACGACATCATCCAAGTCGTCGACCCGGCCAACCCGGTGCGCGGCTATTTCAAGAACGCCGGCACCACGCTGCGCCAGGGTGTCGAGGCCAAGCTCGACCTGGCCTGGAACCGGTGGACCGCCTACGCCAACTACACCTTCATCGACGCCACCTTCCGCAGCGCCTTCGACGTCAACGATCCGTTCCTGCGGGTGCCGGTCGGCGTCGTCTCCGGCAACCACATTCCCGGCATTCCGGCGCACCGCCTGAAGCTCGGCGCAGAATATGCCGTGACCGACGCCTGGAAGGTCGGGGCGAGCGTCAACTATGTCGGCAGCCAGTACCTGCTGCACGACGACACCAACGTCTACCCGAAGGTCCCGGCCTATTGGGTCGTGAACGTCAACACATCTTATCAGGTGACCAAGAACGTCGAGGTGTTCGGCCTGATCCAGAACCTGTTCAATCAGCGCTATTACTCGGCAGGTACCGTGTTCGACCCCGCCGGCTTCAACACCGCCGGTGGCGGAACGGCGTTCGCGCTGAACGATCCGCGTAGCATGGTTCCGGGGATGCCGCTCGCGGCCTATGCCGGCATCCGGGCGAAGTTCTGAGCTTCGCATCCTGACGACCATAGGCGCATCCGCGCCGCGCCACGGCAGCCCCCACCGTGGCAGGAAGGCCGGGAGAAATCCCGGCCTTCTTGTTGCTTGACTAAAAGCGTGACGTGTCTCCGCTGCCGTAGGGTGGGCAAAGGCGCGTGTGCGATACTGCATGTCACGAGCTCAACTCCACCGCGCGCCGTGCCCACCATTCCTTCCGCTTGCGCGGATGCACGGCGGGCACGTGACCGCCCTGCGGGCAGCTGCTTTGCTCACCCTACGCAACCGGTATGAATCGTCGATGAGTCTGCTCACGATGGATTTTGGGCAATTATCCCGCTGACCTCGTGAACGAGATCGCTGTGCGCCTGTGGAATTTACGAAGCATCGCGATTAGTTGCTGACGGCTTCCGCCAACTACGAACTTCCGCCACAGAACCCGACCAGCTATTGCGCATCGTATCGAGCAGCGAGGTGGTGCACATGAGCCGTAGATCTTCAAGCCTTGTATCGATCATCGCGTCATCGATGGATGCCGTTCACCGGCCCCACGTGCCTCCTTGGATACGAGCGACAATCTCTGTCGTGCTTCTCGCTGGCAGTCTGGGGGCGCATTCTCTGCTGCTTGGCGATGCGGCGGCGCGCGATCTCGATGGGCGTTACGCCAATTCTCCGCTCAAGGGCTGGTTCGAGAGTTTGCGTTCGGGCAAGGGGCCGTGCTGCTCGGATGCGGATGGCACCGCGCTCTCGGACACGGATTGGGACACGAAGGATGGCCGCTACCGTGTTCGCATTGAAGGCCAATGGTGGGTCGTTCCGGAGGAGGCCGTGGTGACCGAGCCCAATCGCGCCGGCCGGACGATGGTATGGCCCGTGTATTATCGCGAGCTGAATACGGGCCTGCGCATCGATGTGCGGTGCTTCCTGCCCGGCAGCATGATGTAGGTGGGGATGTGCCGGATCGCAGAAGCGCAGGGTGGGCAAAGGCGCGAAGCGAGATGTTGCGACAGGCGCGGCCTCTCGTGCGCCGTGCCCACCGCTCCCTCCGCTCTCGCGGAGGCATGGTGGGCACGCGGCCGCCCTGCGAGCGGCTGCTGTGCCAACCCTACGTGATGGCGACTACTCCGCCGCTTGCGCCGCCTTCAGCGTCGGATAGTCGGTGTAGCCCTTCTCGCCGCCGCCATAGAGGGTGGCGCGGTCGAGCTCGTTGAGCGGCGCGCTGACCTTGAGCCGCTCGACCAGATCCGGGTTGGCGATGAACGGCCGGCCGAAGGCGATCAGGTCGGCCGCGTTGGCATCGAGCTGTTTGTTCGCGAGCGCGAGGTCATAGCCGTTGTTGGCGATGTAGGTGCCCTTGAAGCGCTTGCGCAGCGACGCGTAGTCGAACGGCGCAACGTCGCGCGGGCCGCCGGTCGCCCCCTCGATCACGTGGATGTAGACCAGATTCAGCGCCGCGAGCTGGTCGACGATGTAGTCGAACAGCGCCTGCGGATTGGAATCCGAGATGTCGTTGGCCGGCGTCACCGGAGATAGCCGAATGCCGGTCCTGTCGGCGCCGATCGCCTCCGACACGGCCTTGGCAACCTCGAGCATCAGCTTTGCGCGGTTCTCGATCGACCCGCCATAGGCGTCGGTGCGCTTGTTGGCGCCGTCCTTGGCGAACTGGTCGAGCAGATAGCCGTTGGCGCCATGGATCTCGACGCCGTCGAAGCCGGCCTCGATCGCATTCAGCGCTGCCTGCTTGAACGCCGCGACGATGCCGGGAATTTCCGCGAGCTCGAGCGCACGTGGCGTCGAGACGTCGGTGAACGCGCCGCCGACGAAGGTCTTGGTCTTGGCCGCGATCGCCGAGGGCGCGACCGGCGCACCGCCATTCGGCTGCAGCGAGACATGGGAGATACGGCCGACATGCCAGAGCTGGATGAAGATGCGCCCGCCCTTGGCATGCACCGCGTCGGTCACCTTGCGCCAGCCGGCGATCTGCTCCTTGGAGTAGATGCCAGGCGTGTCCTGGTAGCCCTGGCCCTGCTGCGAGACCTGGCTGGCCTCGGAGATCAGGAGGCCGGCGGAGGCGCGCTGGCTGTAATATTCGGCCGTCAGCGGACCCGGCGCGAGGCCGTCCACCGCGCGGTTGCGGGTCAACGGCGCCATCACGACGCGATTGGCGAGGGTGACCGGACCGAGCTGATATGGCGCGAACAGTTTGGATGCACTCATCGGGATCTTTCCAGGAGAGGGGAGGGGATCGTGGTCAGTTGTGCATTGCCGCGAACAGCGCAATGCCGCGAGGTATCCGTCCGGCGCAGACGTGCCGCGCGATGGAGCGGCCGCAACAGGCCATCCGTTGGATAGCCTGTTGCAATAGACGAAAGGGATCAGGCGACGCCCAGGAAGTCCCGCTTGCCGATTTCGACGCCGTTGTGGCGGAGGATGCCGTGGGCGATCGCGGCGTGGAAATAGAAGTTCGGAAACGAGACGCGGTTGACGAAGTCCTGCCCCTTCAGGGTCAGCGTGGTGTTGGGCCCGCTTGGAAAGGTGACGTCGCGGCTATCGGCCCCTTCGAACTGCGCCGGCTGGAACGTCTTCAGGTAATCGATGGTTCTGGCAAGCCGCTGGCGAAGCTCGGCGAACGTCGTCTCGGTGTCGGGCGTGCTCGGGACCTCGCTATGGGAAAGCCGCGCGCAGCCCTTGGCGGCGAAGTCGCAGGCGAGCTGGATCTGCTTGGAGAGCGGCAGCATGTCCGGATACAGCCGTGCGCCGAGCAGCACCTCGGGGGCGATCTTTTTGGCTTCGCAATGGGCCTCGGCCTTGCTGAGCAGGCCGGACAGGCTGCCGAGGATCTGGAGGTAGGCCGGCACGGTCGAATCGTAAAAGGACATGATGCTCTCTTTTGGCAGGAGACGTCGCGACGAAAGCGCGCGCCCTCGGAGATGGGGCGGCGTCCAAGAGAATGCAACTGCATCTTTCTGGTTTTTGCGGTCGCCGTGCATTCCAGTCGTTCACGCTGAGGTCACGGCGATTGTGGACGCGTCCCCTGGAGGATTTCCCCAAGCCGTGGCCGAAATGCCGGATCGAGGTCGTGGAGAACGACGAGCCTGGGTGGCCGAACAGGGTCAGGATGAAGATCGGCGCTACAAGCCAAATCGGGCTTCAATTGCCCGTCTGCTCGCGCTTTTGTCCTGAGCGATCATCTGGCCGTCCAATTCCGAGGTGATAAATTGGAATAGCGAAGAGCGGACGACACGGTCGCATGAAGTCGGACAATAAGTCATCTGCAATTGAGAGACGAGGAGCGCCGCGCGATGATGTCGGCTCACCTACCGTGTCGCTGTCGCTGAAGCCGGCGCCGCCTGCGCCCGCGGCGTGCCGCGCATGCGTACGAGCAGTTCCGCCGTTGGCCAGGAATCGGCCGGCAGCCCGAGCCGCACCTGCATCGTTTTGACCGCGATGCGGCTCTGCTGCCCCAGCACGCCATCGACCTTGCCGACGTCGAAGCCGGCCTTTACCAGGAGTTGCTGCAGCTCCTTGATCTCGTTGAACGGCAGTTGCGCGACCGGGCCGCTGGCTTTGCGCATCGGCGCCGCGCCGGCGATGCGGGTGGCGAGATAGGCCGCGGTGGTCGAATAGATCAGCGAATTGTTCCACTCGGTGTAGGCGGCGAAATTGGCATAGGCCAGGAACGCCGGGCCGTTGCGGCCCATCGGCAGCAGCACCGAGGCTTCGAGCGCATCGTTCGGCAGCGGCCGGCCGTCGGCATAGGTCACGCCGAGGCCGGCCCATTTGCTGCGCGGCGCCTTGACGGTGAGATCGGCCTGCTCCCACGGAAACGCCTGGGGCACGCGGATCTCCTCCAGCCACGGCTCGCCGCGGCGCCATTTCAGTCCGGTCGCGATGTAGTTCGCGGTCGAGCCGATCACGTCGGGCGCGCTGCGCAGGAGGTCGCGGCGGCCATCGCCGTCATAGTCGACGGCATAGGTGACGTAGTGGGTCGGCAGGAACTGCGTCTGACCGAGCTCGCCGGCCCAGGAGCCGATCATCTCCTCCGGCGCGAGATCGCCGCGGTCGATGACCTTCAGCGCGGCGATGGTCTCATTCTGGAAGCGCTCGCTGCGGCGGCAATCATAGGCCAGCGACACCAGCGACGGCAGCACCGGCAAATTGCCCATGTTGGCGCCGAAATCGCTCTCCAGGCCCCAGAACGCGGCGATGACCGCCGGGGGCACGCCATACTCCTTCTCAGCGCGCGCGAACGCTGCCGCATGCATCCGGATGTGCTGCTGGCCGTTCTGCATCCGGTAGGGCGCGGCCATCCGGCCGGCGAACTCGGTGAACAGTTGACCGAACACGCGCTGGCCGCGGTCGCGATTGACGATGCCCTGGTTGTAGGTGAGGTACGGCGAGGCGGCCGCGATCGCGCGCTGCGACACGCCTTCGGCAATGGCGCGTTGCTTCAGCTCGGCGAGAAACCGGTCGAAGCTCTGGCCGTTATGGCAGGCCGCGGCGCGCATCGATGGCGCCGGCTTCGGACGTGGTGCGGCCGCCTCCGGCGCCATTTGCGCCGCGGCGCTGACAACCAGCATGAACGAGGTTGCGAGCGCGCTGAAGGTGACGCGCAAGGCAGTCGAAGAGCTTCGCATCCGGTCTCACCGATGGCTGTCAGGTCGTTGTCCAGCCATCGATATCCGATGCGGGGGGCGGGAGGGAAGGGGGCAGGGGCGAATAGCGAATGGCGAATGGGAAACGGCGAGAACCCTATTCGCTACGCCCTATTCGCTACTCGCCCTTTCATCCCACCTTCGCCAGCGCCGCCTGGGCCTCGCTCTGGATCCGCTTGAGATGCTCGGCGTCGCGAAAACTCTCGGCATAGAGCTTGTTGACGTCCTCGGTGCCGGAGGGTCGCGCCGCGAACCAGCCGTAGTCGGTCTCGACCTTGATGCCGCCGAACGACTGGCCGTTGCCCGGAGCCTTCGTATGCACCATGCGAACGGGATCGCCGGCGAGCTCCTTCAGGTTCAGCATTTCCGGCGTCAGCGCCTTCAGCGCCGCCTTTGCCGGCGGGCTCGCCGGCACGTCGATGCGCTCATAGACCGGCGCGCCGAGCTCGGCCGTCAGCTCCTTGTAGAGCTCGCTCGGGTCGCGGGCGCGCCTGGCCATGATCTCGGCCGCGAGCAGCCCGAGGATCAGGCCGTCCTTGTCGGTGGTCCACACCGTGCCGTCGCGCTTCAGGAACGAGGCGCCTGCGCTCTCCTCGCCGGCGAAGCCGAAACTGCCGGAGCCGAGGCCCTCGACGAACCATTTGAAGCCGACGGGGGTTTCGACGAGCTTGCGGCCGAGCTTGCGTGCGACGCGGTCGATCATCGAGCTCGACACGATGGTCTTGCCGATCGCGGCATCGCTTCGCCAACCGGGCCGGTGAGCGAACAGGTAGGAGATCGCCGTCGCTAGATAGTGGTTGGGATTCATCAGCCCGCCCGAGCGGGTGACGATGCCATGGCGGTCGGCGTCGGTGTCGTTGGCAAACGCGACGTCGAAGCGCTCGCGCATGCCTATCAGGCTCGCCATCGCGTAGGGCGAGGAGCAGTCCATGCGGATCTTGCCGTCCCAGTCCGCGGTCATGAAGCGGAAGGTGGGATCGACGACGTCGTTGACGATTTCAGCGTTGAGACCGTAGCGCTCGATGATCGGCGCCCAGTAGGCGATCGCCGCGCCACCGAGCGGATCGATGCCGATCTTGATCCCGGCCGCCTTGACGGCGTCGAGATCGACGGTGTTGGCAAGATCGGCAACGTAGGGCGTGATGTAGTCGTAAGCGTGCAACGAGCCGCGCTGCTTGGCCTGGCTGTAGCTGATGCGCGATACGCCATCGAGGTCGTTGGCCAGATACACATTGGCCTGCCGCTCGATCTCGGCCGTCGCGTCGGTGTCGGCGGGGCCGCCATGCGGCGGATTGTATTTGTAGCCGCCATCCTCCGGCGGATTGTGCGACGGCGTGATGACGACGCCGTCGGCGAGATGCGCCGTGCGGCCCTTGTTGTAGGAGATGATGGCGTGCGAGATCACCGGCGTCGGTGTGTAGCCGCCGTCCTTGTCGACCATCACCTCGACGCCATTGGCGCCGAACACTTCGAGCGCGCTGGCAAGCGCCGGCTCGGCCAGCGCGTGGGTGTCGATGCCGACGAAGAGGGGGCCGTCGAGGCCCTGCTGGCGGCGGTAGTCGCAGAGCGCCTGGCTGGTGGCGAGAATGTGGTTCTCGTTGAAGCCGGTCTTCAACGATGAGCCGCGATGCCCCGACGTGCCGAAAGCGACGCGCTGGGTCGGCTCGTGCGGGTCGGGCTTCAGCGCATAATAGGCCGTGATCAGCCGCGGAATGTTGGCGAGCGCGGCATTGGCGATCGGCCTGCCGGCTGCGGGGTCTGTCTTGGCCATGGAGCATCCTTCGCAAGTTCGAGAAACATCTGCGGCGGCGCTTCGTTCCGCCGCGGCGGGCGCAGGGAACGCGGGGCGTCGCGACGAACCTGCCGCAACATGGCGGCGCGCGGTGATCCGATCAACGGAATTCGTGCACGCCCCCCCGCGGCGGCGTGAAGTCTATTTGATATCCGCTGAGGGAATGCCGGGTTCTCGCGGTCGAGGCCGGCCAATGTCGCCGCCTTGTGCGCGCGACATTAACCACGCCTCACTGAGTCCGCGTGCCGGGACCGGCGCTTAAGCCTGAGTTTAACGGATGGCCGTTGAAATAGCAGGCCGGAGCAGAGGCGCGTCTCGTGCGCGGGAGAGTCGTCAGGAGCGGAAAAGTGAGAGCGCTTTGTCTCGGCGCGTTGGCCGTCGTTTCAACCTTGGCCCTGGCCGGCTGCAGCCACCAGGTGACGCCGCAGGTGGCCTCGCCTTGCGTCGATCTGAGCGGAAGGCCCTGCGTGGACGGTCCCGTCGCCGACCAGTCGCCGCAATCATTGGAGCCTGCCGACACGATCCACAAGCCTGCAGCCGCGGTCGCGCGCCGCGCGACTCTGCAGCACAAGCACGCCCGCGCCGCAAAGCGCCGGGTCAAGTCGCCAATCGCCACCGCCAAGACGATTGAAAAGGCGATTGACAAACCGATCGAAAAGCCGCTCGCGGCACCGGCGCGCACGCCGCGGCCCGATCCGGTCGCGCCGGCTGACGGCGCGCCCGCGCCGGTGATCAAGACCCCCTCCGTCACGACCGATATGCCGAATCCGGCCAAGGTCCAGAGCGACGTCATGGTGGCTGCGGTGACGGTGGCGGCCGAGCTGGCCGAGCGGATGACCGCGCTGCGTGTCCCAGAGGGGCCCGCCGACAGTCATCTCGTCGCGGTGCTGCTGGCGCGTCCCACCGTGCGCGGATTGGGCGATCTCAGCGGCAAGGTGATCGCGATCGACGAGCGCTACGCCAAGTCCAACGCGAAGATCACCGCGGCCATGAATGCGGCCGGTGCGACGGAGGTGCTGCTGCTGGAAGGGCAGGCCACCGCGATCACCCGGTTGAACAATGGCGAGGTGAGCGCGGCCGTGGTGGCCCTGGTCTCGCCGGAGGCCGCGGAGGCGTTTCCGAAGGTCGCGGGCTTTCGCCTGTTCTCTGTCGTCCTGAAGCCGTAGCTTCAGGACGCTTGTCACAGGCCGGCTAGGTCGCGGCGGCGCTGCGCGACGGCCGCGGCAGCGCCGCGCCCTTCACGGCCGCGATTCCCCTGGGAAAGCCGCTGCGGTCGCTATAGAGGCGCTTGCGGCCGCGTCGCGGATCGTGCTGCCTCTTGACGTCCTGGGCGCACATGTAGTCCAGCGCCGTGATGCCTCCGACCATGACCAGCGCCGCCAGCACGCTGCCCGCGCGCGGATTGCTCGGCCTGAGCTCACCGGCCAGCGTCAGCATGTCCAGCCCGTCGCCGGCGACGCGGCTCAGCAGGCCGGCCCGCTTCTCCACCGACAGCGTGAGCACGCCGGCGAACAGCTCGCGCACGCCATAGGCCCGCACCAGTCCCTCGCGGCCCTCCATGCCGAGCGCATGCGTGACGCGGTGCGGCGCCAGCAGCTCCAGCGTGCCGAGCACGATGCTGAACCAGCCGAGCCCGCGGGCCAGACGATCGGCCGGCGTCAGCGAGCTGGGGCCGGTCGAGATGATCTTGGGGTCGCCCTTGGATCTCACGAGATTCGAGAAATGAAACATGCGATGCGATCCCTTATGGCTTCAGCACGACCTTGACGCAGCTGTCCTGCTTGTCGCGGAAGGCGCGGTACATCTCAGGTCCCTGCGCGAGCGGCACGGTGTGGGTGATGACGAAGGACGGGTCGATCTGGCCATCCTCGATGCGCTGCACGAGGTCGTCCGTCCAGCGGTTGACGTGGGTCTGGCCGGTGCGGATCGTCAGGCCCTTGTTCATCAGCGCGCCCATTGGCACCATGTCGGACAGCCCGCTGTAGACGCCGGGGATCGAGACGATGCCGCCGGGACGGCAGACATAGATGATCTCGCGCAGCACGTGCGGCCGGTCGTTCTCGAGCATGAACATCTGCTTGGCGCGATCGATCACGCTGTCGGGCTGCGCAAGGGTGACGTGGCTCTCGAAGCCGACGCAATCGATGCACTTCTCCGGGCCCTTGTTGTCGGTCAGCTCGTTCAGCCGCCCGACCACGCTCTCCTTGTCGAAATTGATGGGGATGGCGCCGCCGGCCTCGGCCATCGCCAGCCGCTCCGGAATGCGGTCGATCGCAATCACCTGGGAGGCGCCGAGCAGGATGGCGCTGCGGATCGCCATCTGTCCCACCGGGCCGCAGCCCCACACAGCGACCGTATCGTCCGGCTCGATGTCGCATTGCGCGGCCGCCTGCCATCCGGTCGGGAAGATGTCGCTGAGAAACAGCGCTTGCTCGTCCGTCATGCCGTCGGGAACCTTGATGTGCGTGGCGTCGGCGAACGGCACGCGCAGGTATTCGGCCTGGCCTCCCGGATAGCCGCCGGTGAGATGCGTGTAGCCGAACAGGCCCGCGGTGGTGTGTCCGAACACTTTCTCGGCAAGATGCTTGTTGCGGTTGGTGGTCTCGCAGACCGAGAAATTGCCGCGCCGGCACTGCTCGCATTCGCCGCAGATGATGGTGAAGGGCACGACGATGCGATCGCCCTTCTTGAGCTTGCCGTTGACGCCGGAACCGACCTCGACGACCTCGCCCATGGTCTCGTGGCCCATGATATCGCCGGGCATCATCGCCGGGATGTAGTTGTGGAACAGATGCAGGTCGGAGCCGCAGATCGCGCAGCTCGTCACCTTGATGATGGCATCCCTGTCATGCTCGATCTCGGGATCGCTGACGGTGTCGCAGCGAATGTCCTCTTTGCCATGCCAAACCAGCGCCTTCATACGGTCCTCCGGACAGAATGTTGCGGAGGCAAGTCGAAGGGCGCGGCGATGGTTGCTATCGAGCGCGGAATTTTCCGGAGTGGCGCGGCGTCCCGCGCTCGATGGCCGGCTCAGGCCTTCCGGGCGGCCTTCTTCGGCGCGGGCCTCGCAGGATCCCTCCTGGCAGCCTTGCCAGCCTGTTTGCCGCCTTGCGGCTTGGCCGCCGCACCGTCGGCCTTCTTCTCCGGCTGCTTGGTCTCCGGCTTCCTGGGCAGCTCCGCGGCGGCGGCCTGGCGCATCGCGCGGGCGTAGCTGTCGGCGACGTTGTCGGCGGAGATCAGGAGCCGTCGGGCGGCGGCATTGGCCTGCTCGACCGCCTCGCGGGCGAGCAGCTTGAAGCGCTCCTTGGCGTCCTTGTCCTTGGCCTTGACGGCCATGCCGTTGAAGCGGTCCTTGCGCTTCTTCGCCGCTGCCAGAATGGCCTTGTTCTGCTGCTTGGCCAGTTGCCGGATCACGGCATCAAGATCGGCATCCGCCATCGTCGTCCCCAACTCCCCCAGAGAATCAGCGCGCCCCGGCGCTGCAAACCGCGCGGACTATGCAATCGGTGCCGCCGCTTTGCAATCGGGGTACCAGAGGAGGGGTGCCGCGCCGATCAGGGGCGGCGGGCCGATGAGATCCGTCCGGCATTCGATGCCGGGGCCCGCCAAAAAAAAGCGTCCGCATGGCGGTCATGTCGCTCCGAGTGGTGCAACGGCACCGCAGAAAGGCCGCTTACGACAATCGGAAACGCAACGTAACCAATTCTCGGCAATTCCATCAATTCCAATGCAACGCTTGATCCGCAACATTCCCGGCAACATCACCGTGTTCGTTGGAGTGTGGCCGTGCTGGCCGGAAATAGATACCTCAGGCTACTGTCGCGGTTCCGTCGCGACCAGAGCGGCAACATCGCGATCATCTTCGCGCTTGCTTTGCTCCCGATCCTCGCCTTCGTCGGCTCGGCGATCGACTATTCGATGGCCGTGCGCGCCAAGGCGAAGCTGTCGGCTTCGATGGACGCCGCGATGCTGGCCGCGACCGGCTACACCGCCATGCGCGGCGCCGCGTCGGACGCCAAGACGGCGGCGACCAACATGTTCAACGGCCAGATGTCGGCGCACAATCTGGCGGCGGACTCGCTGAACATCGATATCAGCGATAGCGTCACCGCGCGGACCGTGACCGGCAGCGCCACCGTGGTGGTCAAGACGGCCTTCATGCACATGTTCGGCTACCCGACCATGACGGTCTCGGCCTCGTCGTCGGCTTCGGCCTCGTTCCCGACCTACATGGACTTTTACGTTCTGCTCGACAACTCGCCGTCGCAGGGTCTCGGCGCGACCACGGCCGACATGACGACGCTGCAGAATGCGACGTCCGACAAGTGCGCCTTCGCCTGCCACGACACCTATACGTCCAGCTCGAAGAAGACGCTGCAGACCAACAGTTATTATTCCATCGCCAAGAAGAAGGGCGTGACGATGCGCATCGACGTCGTCCGGAGCGCGACGCAGTCGCTCACGGACACGGCGACCGCCAGCCAGGTCGTCAGCAACCAGTACCGCATGGCGGTGTACAGCCTGGGCAGCGACTGCGGCTCGCTCGGCCTGACGACCATCGCCAGCCTGTCCTCGAGCATGTCCTCGGTGAAATCGTCGGTCGGTTCGCTCGACCTGATGACGATCCCCTACAGCGGCTACAACAACGACATGTGCAGCGATTTCGACGGTGCGATGTCCGCGATGAACGGCGTCATCCCGACCCAGGGCGATGGCTCGTCGACCAGCCCGCAGAAATGGCTGTTCTTCGTCTCCGATGGCGTCGCCGACTATTCCTATCCGACCACCTGCAGCAAGACAGTTCTCTCGGGCGGCCGCTGCCAGGAACCGCTGAACACGACGACCTGCGATGCGTTGAAGGCTCGTGGCATCAAGATCGCCGTGCTCTACACCACCTATCTCGCGATCACCAACAACAGCTGGTACACGACCTATATCGCGCCATGGCGGGATTCGATCAGCGGCATCATGAAATCGTGCGCCAGCCCGGGCTACTACTACGAGGTCGATTCGAGCGGCAGCATCGGCGCAGCGCTTACCGCGCTGTTCCAGCAGGCGATCGCATCGGCGCATCTGACCAAATAGGGCAGGTCGTCCAGGCGCTCATGCGGGAAGTGCGACGAGCTGCTCCAGCGTCGCGCCATCCCTGAGCACGGCCAGGATCTCACGGCGCGACAGGAAGCGGATCGCCTGCGTGAACGAGCCGGCCCCCGCGATCCGCGCTTTGGCGGTGGCGAGGTCGACGTCGATGTCGCCCGGCTCGCGACGCCGAGGCGGCGGCAGGGACGCAACGTGCTGGCGGCAGAGACCGGCGTTCTGGCGCAGTTCGACCAGCGCCGCCCGGCGATCCGGCCGCAGATTCTCCGCAAGCTGCTTGGCGCGGACCAGCACCGGCGGCGGAGCGCGATCCTCGGGCGTCGTGAACAGGCGCGCGCCGGTGCTGCGGCCGCCCGTGAGCAGACCGATCGGAATCGACAGCACGAGGCCGGCGATGACCGGCGACATCCAGGCCAGCAGGGGGACGGAGACAGCATAGGCGCTCGCCGCCATGACCAGGCCGCATACCGTCGGCAGCGCGAATTTGCGAAGGATCTCCTGCCGGCTCACGCCGCCGTCGCTGCGGCGCTGCACCTGCCAGCCGGCGTCGCGCCCCATCAGGATTTCGATCACGGCGATCGACTGGAAGATCATCATCGAAGGCGCGATCAGGGCCGCGAGCAGCGTTTCCGCCAGCACGGCGACGCAGAGGCGCAACCCGCCGCCAAAGCCTCGGCGTCGCGTCGGCGTGAACAACGTGACGAGGCAGGCGAGCAGCTTCGGCACCATGAGCAGGCCGAGCGTCGCCGCGAAGACCTGGGCGGCGAGCACCGGGTCCTGGGCCGGCCAGGTCGGAAACAGCGCAAAGCCCTTGGGGAAATATTCGGGCCTGACGAAGTTGGCCTGCAGCGAGATGAGGATGCCGAGCACGAGAAAGGCAAACCACAACGGCGCGGTGACATAGGCGCCGATGCCGATCAGCAGATGCAGCCGCGACACCCAGTGCAGGCCGCGCGCCGGCAGCACGGCGAGATGCTGCAGATTGCCCTGGCACCAGCGCCGGTCGCGCGCGGCATGATCGATCAGGGACGGCGGCACCTCCTCGAAGCTGCCGTCGAGATCGACCGTCATGTAGATTCCCCAGCCGGCGCGGCGCATCAGGGCGGCCTCGATGAAATCGTGGCTCAGGATATGTCCGCCGAACGGCTTGCGCCCGGGGAGCTCGGGCAGCGCCGCGTCTTGCGCGAAGGCCGCGACCCGGATGATCGCATTGTGGCCCCAGTAATTGCCTTCCGCGCCGTACCACCACGCATTGCCGGCCGCGATCATCGGGCCGTACAGCCGGCTCGCGAACTGCTGCAGCCGCGCGAACAGGCTGGTGCCGTTGACGATCACGGGCAGGGTCTGGATCAGCGCCGCCTGCGGCGCGTTCTCCATGGCATGGGCCAGCCGGACCACGGTCGCGCCGCTCATCAGGCTGTCGGCATCAAGAATGATCATATAGTCGTAGGCCGCGCCGAAGCGCTGCACCCAGTCGGCGATGTTGCCGGACTTGCGGGCGACATTGTCGGCCCGGTGGCGGTAGAACACCCGATCTGTGCCGCAGGATTGGCGCAGATCGACGAACGCAGCCTCTTCGCCGATCCAGATGTCGGGATCGGTGGTGTCGCTGAGCAGAAACCAGTCGAAGCGCTCGGCCTGTCCCGTCCCGGCGACCGATTCGATCATGGCGCGCAGCCGCACCATCACCGCGTCCGGATCCTCATTGTAGGTCGGCAGCAGCATGGCTGTGCGGCCGGACAAAGAGGGCAGGGGACCGTCGATGTCGATCGCGATCGTATCGCGCCGCCGCCCCAGCAGGGCGCAGAAGCCGGCCAGCGCGCAAACGAAGGCAAAGGCGATCCACGCGAGCAGGATCGAGAACAGCACGAGTACCATGCCTTCCAGCACGGTCACGCCACCGACCTCGACGACCTCGTACATCTTGTAGCAGCCCGCCAGCGTCAGCGCCGCGGTGCCGGCGAAGATGAGAGCGCGCCGGAATGCGATGCGGCCGCCGCTCGTGATGGCACGTCGGCCGGGCGCGGCATGATTGAGTGGCGACGGCACCATCGCGAGCGGCGCCTCGGCCGGGAGAAAGCTCGCGTCGCTAGCCTCATAGGTCGGACGCGGCTGCGCTGCGGTCATGGCGTCCATCGATAGACCCAGGTTTCGGATACGGGCTTGTCGTTGGCAACCAGTTCGGCCCTGAGCTCGACCGGCGCATCGCCGACCGCGCATTGGAAGCTGAGCCGCCAACCTTGCGTCTCCGGGTTCGGCTGCGCGACGATGTTCGTCACCTCGGATTTCGCCGCGCTGACCACGCCCTTGACGATGTTCGGATCGAGGCTCTTCAAGGCGTCGCCTTGGAGCTCGAGAACGAACAGCCGGCCTTCGCCGCGGGTGGCCACGCCAGTGCGCGTGAAGCGCGCCAGCGTATTCGGCTTCGGCACATCGGGCCCCCAATGCAGGCGATAGGTCATGTTGTGCTCGCCCTTGGCCGCGAGCGGCGTCTTCGGCCGCCAGAAGGCGGCGATGTTGTCGTGGATTTCCTGGTTGGTGGGGATCTCGAACAGCACCACCGCGCCGTCACCCCAGTCGCCGATCGGCTCGATCCACAGGCTCGGCCGCCGTTCGAAATGCGATTCGAGATCCTGATAGGCGGTGTATGTCCGTTCCCGCTGCATCAGGCCGAAGCCGCGCGGATTGAGGTCGTTGAACACGCTGACCTGCAGGTCGCGCGGATTGCTCAGGGGGCGCCACAACTGCTCGCCCTTGCCGTTGAACATCGCAAGCCCGTCGGAATCGTGCACGGCGGGGCGGAAATCGTCGACGTCGTTGCGGTCGTTGGGTCCGAAGAAGAACATGCTGGTCATCGGCGCCAGTCCGGCGTGAGCGATCTCGACGCGCGGATACAGCGATGCCTCGACGTCGAATACGGTGGTCTCGCCAGGGCGGATCGTGAACCGGTAGGAGCCCGTCGCGCTCTTGCTGTCGAGCAGCGCATGCACCACCATTGCGGTGGCGCCTTGCGTCGGCTTCTCCAGCCAGAACGCCTTGAACACCGGAAACTCCTCGCCCTTGGCCTCGCCGGTGTCGATCGAGAGCCCGCGCGCCGACAGTCCGTAAATCTCGCCCTTGGCGACGGCGCGAAAATAGCTCGCGCCGAGGAACACACAGACCTCGTCGTAGTAGTCCGGCCGGTTCATCGGCGCGTGGACGCGGAAGCCGGCAAAGCCGAGATCGGCCGCCGGGAAGGCCGGGACTTGCTGACCGAATGCAAAGTCCTCGGGTCGATAGGCCACGGGGCTGGCTTTGCCGTCCGCAACCTCATAGATCTCGACCCGGTCCTTGTAGATCGAGCCGCGATGGAAGAACTGCGCCTGGAACGGCAGGTTCTCACTGCGCCACAGCGCATGGTCCGGCAAGAACCGAATCGAGCGGTAGGCGTCGTAGTTCAGCTTCGCCAGCGCGTCCGGCAGCTTGTCATCCGGCGCAGCGTAGGGCTTGGCGGCGAGATTGCGCGCGAGGTCGCGCACATAGGCCGCATTGAACGGCTGCGCCGCAGGCGGCGCGGCTGATGCGCTCCGCGTCAAGGATGCGGCGACCGGGATCGCAGCCGCAGATTGAATGAACTGACGGCGATTCAACTTATTCTCGCTTTGCTGCATGGAACTGCGGAGCAACATTTCTGAAGGCGTCGGGTTCCATCGGAAGTCAACGAGAGGGGGCTGCTTTGGAGTCCCTTCCTGCTGAACGCGCCACCGGCGATCCCGCCGGCGCGTGCAGATCATGGGCGCGCCGTTCTGAACGCAACGTGAGCGACGGACCTGCGTGACAAACTTGGAGCCGAGACGTGAACATTCGACCTGCTCGCCAGCCACGGCAATTTCGCTTCTCGTGGCTTACGCTGGAAGGCTTGGGGCTGCATCCGGGGCCGGGCCGCCGGTCTTCCACGTCGTGGAATCGCAGACAGCAGCTGCCGCAATGCCGACGACTGTTGCGCTCCGCGGCACGATTGTTGACTTATCGCAATTAAGGAATCCGGCCGAGGCTCTACCAGTCGATTGGTCTGCAGCAGCCGATCCAGGCGGGGAGGATGACTGGTCACCCGAAAGGACGTCAAAGTCAGTCGGGCATTCCAGGGTTATGCACAGGATCGAACGAACGTCGGCGACAAAAATCGTATTGGCTCCCGGGTCGGCAATGTCGCACACAATCACTTGGAAGGGATTTGAATGCTTCGATTGCGTGCGCTGAACGCTCCGACGCCATTTCTCTTTTTCACTGGCAAGGGCGGTGTGGGCAAGACGTCGCTCGCTTGTGCGACCGCCATCAGTCTCGCGGACCGTGGGTTGCGTGTCCTTCTGGTCAGCACCGATCCTGCGTCGAACCTCGACGAGATGTTGGAAGTTGAACTAACTGACAGTCCAGTGCCGGTGCCGAACGCGGCAGGGCTCTTCGCGATGAATATCGACCCTGAGACCGCAGCCGAGAGCTACCGAGCTCGCGTGCTTGAACAGCTCGAGCCCACGGTGACCGATCAGGAGAGATCGACCATACGCGAGCAGCTTTCCGGCGCATGCACCACCGAGATTGCCGCATTCGACGAGTTCGTCGGATTGCTCGACGGAGACAGAGCGGGTTACGACCATATCATCTTCGATACGGCCCCGACCGGCCACACCCTGCGGCTCCTGAGCCTGCCGAAGGCTTGGACCGGTTTTCTGAAGGACAACAGCCGCGGCGCCTCCTGCCTCGGCCCGCATTCCGGTTTGAAGATGCAGGAGGATCGTTTTCGACAAGCGCTTCAGGCGCTGAGCGATCCGAGGCGGACGACCGTGGTCCTGGTGACCCGCGCCGACCGGAGCGCAATCCGGGAGGCGGCGCGAACGTCGAGCGAACTTGATGGGCTCAATCTCACCAATCAGACGCTCGCCGTGAACGGACGCTTTCACGCCACTGACCCTACTGACGCGGTCGCAAGTTCACTCGAGCGGGATCAGGATGAGGCTCTCGCCTCGATGCCGGACTCGCTGCGTAAGCTGCCGCGGGACGAAATCCCACTGGTTGGGTTCGACATTGTGGGTCTCGCGGCGCTCAGGGCAGTGTTGTCGTCGTCCGGTCCACGGCTTGAGACGTCGACTGGCGAACAAGTTGGAGTGCCGGTTGACGTGCAGGGACTCGACCGTCTGGTCGATGACATCGCTCACCGCAATCGCGGCCTCATCATGGTCATGGGTAAGGGCGGCGTCGGGAAGACGACGATTGCGGCTGCCATCGCTGTCGGCCTCGCGAGGCGCGGGCATGCCGTCCACCTCAGCACGACCGATCCAGCGGCCCACGTCACGGATGTCGTTGACGCCGCGAGCCCAGGGCTGACGGTGGACCGGATCGATCCTCGGCGCGAGACGGAGCGCTATGTCGCGAAAATACTAGCGAGCCGCGGCCGCGACCTGGATGAGCAGGGCAAGGCGCTCCTGCTTGAGGACCTGGCTTCGCCCTGCACGGAGGAAGTCGCCGTTTTCCATGCCTTCTCGCACGTGGTTGCGGAGGCTCGGAGCGCCTTTGTGGTGCTCGATACGGCGCCGACCGGTCATACCCTGCTCCTACTCGATGCGACCGGGGCCTATCATCGCCAGTTGACGAGCCAATTGGAGCCGGGCGGTGCCGGCCGGGTGATCACGCCGCTGATGCGGTTGCAGGATTCCACCTACACGCAGATCATCCTGGTGACCCTGCCGGAAACGACGCCCGTTTCGGAGGCCGCCGCTCTCCAGGAGGACCTGCGGCGCGCCGGCATCGAGCCGTTCGGTTGGGTGATCAACAAATGCCTCGCCGCCTCCGGAACTCGCGATCCCCTGCTGCGGGCGCGGATTGCCAGAGAGCGGATGCAGATCGCTCGTGTTCAGGACGGCTTGGCCAAGCGCGCTTTCATCATGGCGTGGCGAAGCAAGCCTCCCATCGGCATCGAGGAGCTGGAGACGTTATCGATGCCGAGTTCTTGATCACGTTCAGCTCGATCGCGATCTGGTCTCCCCCTATCGGGATCACGTCTTCATTGCCCGATCGCAGGATATGGCGAGATCAGGGGCCGAGTTTGTTGCGGTCGTTGCGACGCAGCGACGGCGAAAATCCCCGCCCGCCCGTCGGGCAAATCGGCCGCTCAGTTTTGTTGGATTCGCGGCGCGCGCTCTCCTCTCATGGCCTGTCGAGCTGTCAATTCTATGTGCGCCGATGGACTGATTTCGTCAGCCAGTTCAGCTGGATCACTCGTGTCCAGTCCCATCGGCAAAAATATTCTTGTTTCCATTTTTCAGAATTTGATGTTCACTCCGCTCGTCCCGCCTCGATCTGAGGGGCGTATCGCGGTCGTCACGAACGTGGGGTGCGGGATGCGATGGGCGTATCGAACCGCAGCGCGAGCGATCGTGCCGACGAACGGTTTGATGCGCACGATCAAGCCGTGTGGTCCTGATCTCCCGGTGCTGAGATCAAGTTCGCGCCGACGATGGCGCTGATGACAGGGGCAAGACAGCCGGTCCCTGGGGAGAGCACGGAGTAAGCCGTAAAGCCATCGCGCAGGGAAGGCCGGGATGTCCCAGCCGAACCTGTGGTTCCTGCCCCGTGCATTTCTTTCGCACGGGGGCCATGGGGGCGGCGAGCTCCCGGTCTTCCCTGCGCCCTCTGTATTCAAGGGGGCAAACGAACAGCAAAGCTCGGGCGCCGATGCGCCGCGAGAAGGTGATCTTATGTCTCTCCACGTCATTGCGAGGCGCCCTTGCGCCGAAGCAATCCAGGGCTCAGCGCGCGACTCTGGATTGCTTCGCTTCGCTCGCAATGACGCAGAGAGAGGAGCTGCAAACTCGGTGTCATTCCGGGGCGCGGCTCGCGCAAGCCCCGGAATGACGCGGAGGAGAGCGTTGGCTCTACAGCTCCCTTGCATTGCTGAACGCGAACGAGCTGACGCGCCGCGTCGTCTCATCCAGGATCAGCGTGCGCGTGATCGGCGGCTCGGCGCGCTGGGCGCAGTTTTCGCGTTCGCAGAGCCGGCAGTTGACGCCGATCGGAGTGCCCTCGGTTTTCTCCAGATCCATGCCGGCGGCGTAGACGAGGCGCGACGCATGCCTGATCTCGCAGCCGAGGCCAATGGCGAAGCGTGGCTGCGGCAGCGGATGCGGCGCGACCGGGCGGCGGACCATCTGGGCGATCGAGAAATAGCGCGAACCATCGGGCAGCTCGATGATCTGCTTGAGGAGGCGGTCGGGCGTGTCGAAGGTCGAATGCACGTTCCACAGCGGGCAGGTGCCGCCGAACTTGGAGAACGGGAAGGTACCCGACGAGAAGCGCTTGGAGACGTTGCCGGCATTGTCGACGCGCAGCATGAAGAACGGGATGCCGCGGGCGTTCGGGCGCGACAGGGTCGTGAGGCGGTGGCAGACCTGTTCGAAGCCGGTGTTGAAGCGCTGCGCCAGCACGTTGATGTCGTAGCTCAGCGCCTCCGCAGCAGTGAGGAACGGCGCATAGGGCATCATGACGGCGGCGGCGAAGTAGCTCGCGAGCGTCATGCGGTAGAGCCGGCGCGCGGTGTCGTCGATGGCGCCGGCGCGGCCGATGATGAGTTCGAACTGCGGCAGGCATTCGGCCATGCCGAGCTGCACCGCGAGCTGGAAGGTGCGTCCGGGCCCGTCGACCAGTTCGGAGATCAGGAGCTGGCGGCGATGGCGGTCGTAACGGCGCAAGGTCTCGCGCATGACGTCGACCGGCATGACCCGCGTCTGCACCGAATGCTTTTCGCGCAGACGGGCGGCGAGCGCCGCATAGAGCCCTTCGGCCGGCACGTCGAGCGCGTCGCGCAGGCTTTCGGCCTGCTGCTCGAGCTCGGCGAAATAGTTGCGGTTGGCTTCGATCAGGTCGCGCACCCGCTCGATCGGGTTGGCCTCGAAACGGGCGCCCTCGTTGCGGTCGGCCATCTGCGCCGCCACCAGCGTCTCGCCGCGGCGCGCCTCGGTGTAGGCCGCGTACAGCCGCTGCAGCGCGTGGGTGACGCCGGGGCAGAGCTCGGCGAGATCGCGCAGCTCCTGCTTGGGCAGCTCGATCTGGCGGAAAAGCGGATCGGAGAAGATCTCGTTGAGCTCGGCGAAGAAGCGGTCCTCGTCGGCGCTGGCGAGGTCGCGCAGGTCGAGGTCGTAGGTTTCGGCCAGCCGCAGCAGGATCTGGGCAGACACCGGGCGCTGGTTGCGCTCGATCAGGTTGACATAGCTCGGCGAGATGCCGAGGCCCTCGGCGAGCTGGGTCTGCGACAGCCCCAATTGCTGGCGGATGCGCCGGAAGCGCGGGCCGACGAACAGCTTCTTTCCGGATTCGCCGGGCATCTTGATCTCCTTGGGGGTAGCCAGCCCTGGATTGTGACAAATTTTACAAAATGACATTTATGACAAGTGATGATGTTACATGACATCACCATTCGAAAACAAGGGCTCTATACGAAACAGCCGGATTCGCGTTTATCTCCTGTCACGCAATTCGCAATGCACTGTCAAAGTTGTGACGGTTCAAGGAGAGTCTCATGAGCAGCAATTTCTGGGTGATCGGCGGCGAGTTCGGCTCGATGAATTTCCACAAGCTGGTGGAAGGCTCGGCCCAGGTGAAGGGTCCGTTCAAGTCGCGCAAGGAAGCCGAGGACTGCTGGCGCGAGGTGTCCGAGGAGAACCGCCACAAGGCTGGCGTCCGCTTCTCGATCGTCGAGGAGCCGCAGCGCGCTCCGGCGGCCTGACCGCCGATAAGGAATGCATTGCCGGGTATTTGAATAAGCTCGAGGAAGAGCCCAAGGACGGGGCGGTCTCAGCCGGGTCATTCCGGAGGGGGCCGCCCACGTCCGTTTGTGGTTACGACGGCGTGCTTATAACCCATTGAAGATGAAAGGGGATTGCAGAATACTGGGTTACTGCTAGGTTAACACGGTGGGAACCTGGCGAAACCAGGGCCGAACCGTGAAAGCGTGAGCGATGTCCGAGGCCGCCGATAGCAGCACAGACTCCCGCCCCGTGCGCCTGCGCGAAGCGCTGCGCCAGGCCCGGATCGAGGCCGCAGACCGAACAGGCGTGGTGGTCGACCTGCGCGACGCCGAGGTGGCGCGGCTGGAGATCCTCAACGATGCGCTCGACCCGCTGTTCGCGGAGATCCCGAGTCAGCTCGATCTGTTCGATCGCGGCATCAGCCAGGGTGAGACGCCGCGGCTGTGGATCGACGTCGTCGCCCATGTCGTGATGGGACGCGACAAGCGGCAGTACCGCTTTGTGCAGGACACCCGCAACGGCCGCATCGTGCTCGCCGAGTCGCACGACATCGCTGCGATCGTGAAAGCCGTCACCGACTACGTCGCCCGCCGCATGGTCGAGCGCGAGCGCGCCTTCAGCGTCGCGCGGGCTCAGGCGAGGACGATCGCCGAGGCGCCGCGCCGGCGCGGTGGGATCTGGCCGTTCGTGCTCGGCTTCGTGCTCGGCGCGCTGTCGCTGTTCGGGGTCGCATTCTATGCGAGCCTGCAGCAGATCTGACGGCCTGGCCGCGACTCAAAGCAGGCGGACCTCGCGGATCTCGCGCACGCGCAGCGCCTCGTTGACCGCGCGCACGGTCATGTCGCAGCGCCAGTGATTGCCGTCGCTGCTGATGGCAAACATGTTGTAGGCCGCGGCCGGATAGTGGCCATGTGCGATCGAGGAGGCCGAGGGCACGCCGACGACCGGGATCTTGCGCTCCGGGCCGTCGATCCAGATCGTCGAATGCACGTGGTCGTGGCCGTGCAGGATCAGCTCGACGCCGTGGCGGGCGAGCAGGCCGACCAGCTTCCCGGCGTCGGTCAGCCGCTTCATCCGGTGGGTCGAGCGCAGCGGATGATGCACCAGCAGCACGCGGAACAGCTGCTCGTGCGCCAGCGATTCGAGCATCTGCTCCAGCGCGGAGAGCTGTGCGCGGCCGAGCCGTCCCGTCGCCATGAACGGCGCCGAAGGCACGGCAGAGGACAGGCTGATCAGCGCGAGCGGCCCGCGTCGGCGCAGCGACGGAAACGTGGCCGGTCCCTCGGCATCGCCGCCGAAATAGTCGGCAAAGCTCTCGGCGAAGCGCAGCCGGGTCGAGCGCACATAGGCGTCGTGATTGCCGGGAATCGCGGTGACCCTGTCCGGCGGCCCCACCGTCCGGAGCCAGGCCTGGGCGATGGGGAATTCGGATTCCAGCGCGAAATTGACCAGATCGCCGGTGACGGCGATCTGGTCCGGCATCTGCGTGTGCAGGTCGGAGATCAGCAGATCGAGGATGTCGCGGCGATGGTACTTGTAGCGATTGCGCGTCCAGTTGAGATAGCCGAGCGCGCGCTTGCCGGCGAGCTCCGACAGGCGCGGCTTGTGCTGTGGCGCGAGATGCGGGTCGGACAGATGGGCGAGCGTGAAGGCAGCCATTATGCCCCTCGGTGCCGATGGCGGATGCAAGCGCGCCCAGATGTCATCTCGTGCTATCCCTCGTGGTGCCCGGCTCTCATGACAAGCCCTGCCAGCGAGCGCAAGAACAACCAGGACGACGACAGCGATGACGACATATCTGAGCCGGCTGCGGATCCGGCTCGAGCCCGCGCTCCGGCGCGGCTTCCACCTCTATTGGCGCTTCGCCCGCGGCATGACGCTCGGCGTCCGCGGCGTGGTGCTGGATGCCGAGAACCGCGTGTTCCTGGTCCGGCACGGCTATGTCTCGGGTTGGCACCTGCCGGGCGGCGGCGTCGAGGTCGGCGAGACGTTCATCGAGGCACTGACGCGGGAGCTGTTCGAGGAGGGCCGGATCGCGCTCGAAGGCGAGCCGGAGCTGCACGGCATCTTCCTCAACGGCCACGTCTCGCCGCGCGACCACGTCGCCGTCTTCGTTATCAAAAGGTTCACGCAGGACCGGCCGCCGGAGCCGAACCTCGAGATCGTGGAGACCGGCTTCTTCGCCCGCGACGCGCTGCCGGAGGGAACCACGCTCGGCACGCTGTCCCGCCTGCGCGAGGTGCTAGACGGCGTTAAGATCATTCCCACCTGGCGGCCGGAACAGCACGTTGCCGCCGGATCATTATGAATTTCTGCACCGAATGAGGGCAGTCTCCCGTCCCGTGGGAGAGGGGTCGATGATATCACCTTCGATGCGGATCGCCGTGCTGGTGCCCTGCTACAATGAGGAGGCCGCGGTCGCCACCGTGGTCCGCGATTTCAAGCAGGCGCTGCCGACGGCCACCGTCTACGTCTATGACAACAATTCCAAGGACCGCACCATCGAGGTCGCGCGCGCGGCCGGCGCCGAGGTGCGCTCTGAGCGGCGGCAGGGCAAGGGTCACGTCGTCCGGCGCATGTTCGCCGATGTCGATGCTGACATCTACGTGCTGGTCGATGGTGACGCGACCTATGACGCGCCGAGCGCGCCCGGCATGGTTGCGCGTCTCGTGAGCGAGCGGCTCGACATGGTGGTGGGTCTGCGCGTCGACCAGGAGCAGGCCGCCTACCGCATGGGCCATCGCACCGGCAACTGGATGCTGACGAGCTTCCTCGCCGAGGTGTTCGGCCAGGCCTTCAAGGACATCCTGTCCGGCTACCGCGTATTCTCGCGCCGTTTCGTCAAATCCTTCCCGGTGCTCTCCGACGGCTTCGAGATCGAGACCGAGCTGACCGTGCATGCGCTGGAGCTGGCGCTGCCGGTCGCTGAGCTCGCGACGCCATACTACGCGCGGCCCGAAGGGTCCGTCTCCAAGCTAAACACCTGGCGCGACGGCTTCCGCATCCTCGGCACGATCCTGAAGCTCTATCGTTCGGAAAAGCCGCTGCGCTTCTTCAGCGCGATCGGCATCTTCCTCGCGCTGGTCTCGATCGGCTTCGCGATTCCCATCTTCGTCACCTATATCGAGACTGGACTGGTGCCGCGGCTGCCGACCGCCGTGTTGTCGATGGGCCTGATGATCATGGCGTTGCTGTCGGCCTCGTCGGGCCTGGTGCTCGACACCGTCACCCGCGGCCGCCGCGAGATGAAGCTGCTGGCCTACCTGTCACACGCCCCGATCGAGGGCTGATGCAGGCGGAAGCTTGTGTCCGTCCGCCGTTCCGGTCATGGTTCGGGCGTCAATGTCCTGAACGAGAACACCGCCTCCATGCCCATCCTCAACAGCATCGCCGCGCTCGCCGACGACATGGCCGCCTGGCGCCATGATTTCCATGAACATCCGGAGTTGATGTACGAGGTGCACCGCACCGCCGGCATCGTCGCCGAGCGCTTGCGCGAATTCGGTTGTGACGAGGTGGTGACGGGCATCGGGCGCACCGGCGTGGTCGGTGTCATCCGCGGCCGTCGGACCAGTTCAGGTCGCACCATCGGCCTGCGCGCCGACATGGACGCGCTGCCGATCGAGGAAGCCTCGGGCGTGCCCTATGCGTCGAAGACGCCGGGCCTGATGCATGCCTGCGGCCATGACGGCCATACCGCGATGCTGCTGGGTGCCGCCAAGCATCTCGCCGACACGCGCAATTTCGACGGCACCGCGATCGTGATCTTCCAGCCCGCCGAGGAGGGCGGCGCCGGCGGCAAGGCGATGGTCGACGATGGATTGATGACCCGCTGGGGCATCCAGGAGGTCTACGGTCTGCACAATGCGCCGGGCGTGCCCGAAGGCGTGTTCGCGCTGCGGCCGGGTCCGATGCTGGCATCATCGGACCAGCTCGAGATCACCGTCCGCGGCAAGGGCGGTCATGCCGGCGCCGGCGTTCACAAGGCGGTCGACAGCGTGCTGATCGCCGCGCACATCATCACGGCGCTGCAGTCGATCGTGTCGCGCAACGTCGATCCGATCAAGTCGGCGGTCATCTCGATCTGCGTCGTCGAGGCCGGCAAGGCGATGAACGTCATTCCGGAGACCGTCGAATTGAAGGGCACCGTGCGCACGCTCGATCCCGAGGTGCAGGACCTGGTGGAGCGCCGCATTGCCGAGGTCGCCGACGGCATCGCCCGCACCTATGGCGGTGAGGCGACGACGAAATACACGCGGCTCTACCCGATCACGATGAACCATGCGCGCGAGACCGGCGTCGCCGCTGACGTCGCTCGCGACGTTGTCGGCGCGGAGCGGGTGGTCGACAATGCGCCGCCGCTGATGGGGGCCGAGGATTTCGCCTTCATGCTGCAGGCCCGTCCCGGCGCCTTCGTCTTCCTCGGCATGGGCGACGGCAAGGATTGCCACCACCCGGCCTATCGCTTCAACGACAACATTCTCGGCCACGGCGCGTCCTATTGGGTGCGGCTGGTCGAGAAGACGATGCCGGCCGATTGATGCCGGCGGCGTGGCGCTAGCTGCGAGCGGTCGCCTGCAATGACCGTTGGCGCCACTGCCGCGGGCTGCAGCCGCTCCAGCGCGAGAACGCACGGGAGAATGCGGACGCCTCGGAATAGCCGAGCAGGAAGGCGACGTCGCCGAGCGGCAGATGCGCTTGGCGCAGATAGTGGCGGGCGAGGTCGAGCCGCGTCACCTCGACGAGGTCGGAGAAGGTGGCGCCGAACTCGGCAAGCCGGCGCTGCAACGTCCACGACGTGGTCGACAGCGCCTCGGCGACCTCCTCGAGATGAAGCGCGCCGGCCGACAACCGCCGCCGGATTTCGCCACGGACCAGATCGAGGAACGCGGGCGTGCCGCAGGAGCCGGCGACACCGGCAAGATCTGTCGTCAGCCGCTGCAGGCGAGACAGATTGGCCTGGGGCATGGCGCGGTCCAGGCCGCGGTCGCGAAACACCAGCGCATTCGTGCCTTGTGACCAGCCGACGTCGGCATCGAAGGCTGCCTCATGATCGCGCCAGGCAGCCGGCCGGGCATGTTCGAACAGCACCATGTCGGGCGCCCAGCCCGATGGCAGGCAGGCGCGGAAGACGTTCGCGAACATGCCCATGGTCAATTCGGCGTCCTGCCGGCGATCGACGATCGAGCCGTCGAGAATGCGATATTCCAGCCGGAGCAAACCGTCATGGCGCGTGAGACGGGTTTCGGTCGCCTGCTGATGCCAGGGAAACCACAGCGCAAGATGCTCGATCGCAGAGCCCAGCGTCGGCGCCGCGAGTGCGATCTCGCCGATCAGGCCGAGCATCTGCGGCTGGTAGCGCTGGCCGAACCACAGTCCGAAATTGTCGTTACCGGTCTCCTGCGCGGCATCTTCCATCATCGCGACGTAGTCGGCGAGGTCGAGCGCGCGGCGGGTCTGGCCGAGGCATTCGGCATCGATGCCCACCCGTTCGAACACCGCCTCGGGGCGGCCTCCCGTCAGGGCGATGAAATCGGCGACACCGGTCGCAGCAGCGGCCAGAATGTTCCGGCTGCGGTCGCGCGGATGCTGGTGTTCGGCTGCGGGAGGCTGTGCCATGAAATCCTCGCCTTTGAGGACGTACGCCGTCGGTTGACACCTCGTAGTTATGCAAGTCACGTGCCTGCCGAAGCGGGCTATCGATAGAGCCCCCCGCGCAGGGACGCGGAGGGCTTGCCTTGATCCTGGATCTCGCGAGTCCTCGCGGATCAGTCGGCCATGGCGCGGGCCTCGGTCAAGGCGATGTCGAGCAGGTTGTCACTCGCCGCGTTGCCGCGCTTGCCGGCCGTCAGACGATAGAGCAGCAGACCGACGGCGAACAGCACCACGAAGGCCGCGAACACCTGCAGGTTGAACCAAATCATCGTGAGCAGCGAGAGCGTCGCACACACCAGCGCCACGGCCGGAAGCACGGGATAGAGCGGCGCCTTGAACGGCCTGATGAGGTTGGGCTCGGTGGCGCGCAGGCGGAACAGCGCGGCCATGCTCATGATGTACATCACGAGCGCGCCGAACACGCTCATGGTGACGATGTTCGCCGTCAGCGTCTGCCCGGCGAACTGGATGAGCTCGTCGGAGTAGATCGCGGCGATGCCGATCACGCCGCCGGCCAAGATCGCCCAATGCGGCGTGCGGCAGGTCGGGTGCAGCGCGGCGAGCTTGGCCGGCAGGAAGCCGGCGCGCGACAGCGCGAAGATCTGCCGCGAGTAGCCCATGATGATGCCGTGGAACGAGGCGATCAGTCCGAACAGGCCGATCCACACCAGCATGTGCAGCCAACCGGAGTTTTCGCCGACCACGATCTTCATCGCCTGCGGCAGCGGATCGTTGATGTTGGCGAGCTTCGACCAGTCGCCGACGCCGCCGGCCATGATCATGGTGCCGAAGGCGAGCACGACGAGCGTCAGAATCCCGGCGATGTAGGCGAGCGGAATCGTCTTGGTCGGATTCTTGGTTTCTTCCGCGGCCATGGCCGCACCTTCGATCGCCAGGAAGAACCAGATTGCGAAGGGGATCGCCGCGACGATGCCGCCGATGCTCGTCAGCGAGAACGAATTCTCACCGGCCCAGCCGTTGGCGGCGAAGTTGGCGAAGGAGAAACCGGGCGACACGACGCCCATGAACACCAGGAGCTCGGCAATCGCCAGGACCGTGACGAACAGCTCGAACGTCGCGGCGATCGATACGCCGGCGATGTTGAGGGCCATGAACACCAGATAGGCGCCGAGCGCGGCGGTCTTGGGCGACAGCGCCGGAAACTGGACGTTGAGATAGGCGCCGATGGCGAGCGCGATGGCAGGCGGAGCGAACACGAACTCGATCAGCGTCGCGAAGCCGGCGACGAAGCCGCCGAGCGGGCCGAAGGCACGGTAGGAATAGGCGAAAGGACCTCCGGCATGCGGGATCGCGGTGGTGAGCTCGGTGAAGGAGAAGATGAAGGTCGTATACATCACCGCGATGAAGATCGTGGTGACGAGGAAGCCGAGCGTGCCGGCCTTGTCCCAGCCATAGCTCCAGCCGAAATATTCGCCGGAGATCACCAGCCCGACCGCGATGCCCCACAGATGGAGTCCGGTCAGGCTCTTCGAAAGGGTCGGTTTGGCCTCGTCACTCATGTCCAGTCGCTCCTGTCTGCTTGTGATGGGTGATTTGGGATGACGATGTGGTCGTCTCGATCGCGGCATCCGGCGCCGCCTCCTTGAGGCCGATGCCGGTGACGCCGATCCGCAGCGCCTCGCGCACCAGCCAGGCCAGCTTGTCGGCGGCGCGCTCGGCCGAGAGCCCGTGGTCGTGAATGTTGGAAATGCAGTTGCGGGCGCTGTCGCGCAGGCCCGGGGCCGGGTGCAGCGTCAGATACACTCCGAGGGAGTCCGCGGCCGACAGACCCGGACGCTCGCCGATCAGGACCGCCACCAGCCGTGCGCGCATCGCGGCGCCGACATCGTCACCCAGCGCCACGCGCGCCTGCGAAGCCAGCACGATCGGGCCGATGGACAGGCCCGTCAGACGCGCCTCGGTGGCGATCACGACAGCGGCGGCATGGCTTTCGACGGCATCCGCCGACAGCCCGTCGGCAATGATGAAGACGAGATCGTACGGACCGGATGTCAGCCTGGCGGCTTCCTTCGCGGCGAGGCGGCGCCCGAGGTCGGGCCGGCGCAGATAGCTGGCGCGGTCCGGTGCTGCACTCGCGACCTTGATCACCTCCCGCGGCGCGAGCGCGTCGGCGATGCCGTCGAAATTGACCTTGCCCCATACGGCATCGCGCGCGAGCGCATGTGCCATCTGGAATTCCAGCTTCGCGGCCGTCGGAAGCCCATCGCCGGAGCGGCCGAGTGCGACGCGGGCGCGCGTCATCCGGCGCAGCAGGTCGAACGGATCGTCCCTCATGCCCGCGCTCCCTGGCCGATCAGCCGGACTACGGAAGGCGCGCTGCCCGGCAATGGCGGCACGCGGCCGCTTTGGTCGAGCAGGCCCATCCGCGCCAGCCAGGCCTCGAACTCCGGCGCCGGGCGGCGGCCGAGCAGATGCCGCAGCCGCATCACGTCGTGATGCGACAGGCTCTGATAGTTGAGCATGATGTCGTCGGCGCCCGGCACGGCGATCAGGAAGTTGACGTTGGCCGCCGCGAGCAGCAGCGCCAGATCGTCCATGTCGTCCTGATCGGCCTCGGCGTGGTTGGTGTAGCAGACATCGCAGCCCATGGGCACGCCGAGCAGCTTGGCGCAGAAATGATCCTCCAGCCCGGCGCGGATGATCTCCTTCGCGTCGTAGAGATATTCGGGACCGATGAAGCCGACCACGGTGTTGACCAGCAGCGGTGAAAACACGCGCGCGACGGCATAGGCGCGGGCCTCGACGGTCTGCTGATCGAGGCCGTGATGGGCGTCGGCCGACAGCGCCGCGCCCTGGCCGGTCTCGAAATACATCACGTTGTTGCCGACCGTGCCGCGCTTCAGCGACAAGGCTGCGTCCTGCGCCTCGGCGAGCAGCTTCAGGGTCACACCGAAGCCGCCATTGGCAGCCTCGGTGCCGGCGATCGACTGGAAGACGAGATCGAGCGGCGCGCCTTTCTCGATCGCCCGGATCGAGGTCGTGACGTGGCTCAGCACGCAGGACTGCGTCGGCACCTCGAATTTGAGCCTGAGATCATCGAGCATCGTGAGCAGGCGGATGCAGGCCTCGACATTGTCGGTCGCGGGATTGATGCCGATCACCGCATCGCCCATGCCGAACAGCAAGCCATCGAGCGTGCCTGCGGCGATCGCCTGGGGATCGTCGGTCGGATCATTCGGCTGCAGCCGCGACGACAGCCGCCCCTCCAGGCCGATGGTGGAGCGGAAGCGGGTCACGACCCGGCATTTGGCGGCGACGGCGACGAGATCGCCATTGCCGCAGAGCTTGGAGACCGCGGCCACCATCTCCGGCGTCAGGCCCGGCGCGAGGGCGGCCAGCCGGTTGGCATCCGCCTCCCAGGACATCAGCCATTCGCGCAATTCTCCGACGGTCAGCGACGCGACGGGCGCGAATGCGGCGGCATCGTGGCTGTCGAGGATGAGGCGCGTGACCTCGTCGCTCTCGTAGGGAATCAGCGGCTCGTCGAGGAAACGCCGCAGCGGCACGTCGGCGAGCGCCATCCGCGCCGCCACCCGCCGCGCGGCGCTGTCGGCTGCTATGCCAGCCAGCTCATCGCCAGAGCGGCGCGGCGAGGCGCAGGCCAGCAGCGTCTTGAGATCGTCGAACACATGAGTTTCGCCGCGATGGCGCGACCGGAACGCACCCGTCATCTTCGACCTGCCGCTCGTGCTGCGTCAGAGCGGTCCAAGCGGCCGCGATGGCGACCACAACGCTCATGAGCTGGGACAGGTTAAGCGAGGGCGGCTCCGGAAACTTGACATCTTAGCACAATCTTCGGTCACGCCGCGCGAATGCTCAGAAAACTGGCATCGGTGACCCTCGGGGGCGGGCGAATGCTGTCAACACGTGGACGGCCCGCCATGGACCGCGCCGCTCCAGAATGCTATCTCGCCACCCCACATGAGTGACCTGTCCATTACGATCTCCGCCGAAAAGCCGGGCGACGCGCAGGCGATCGAGCGGCTGCATGAGCGCACCTTCGGCCCCGGCCGCTTCGTGCTGAGCGCCTACCGCTTGCGCGAGCATGTCGATCATCTGCTCGCGCTGTCGTTCACCGCCCATATCGGCACTTTGCTGGTCGGCTCGGTGCGGCAACTGCCGATCTGCGTCGGCGACACCAAGGCGCTGATGCTCGGGCCGCTGACGGTCGAGCCGCCGTTCCGCAAGCACGGCATCGGCCGCATGCTGATGGAGCGCTCGGTCGTGGACGCGCGGGCGCAGGGCCACCGCTTGATACTGCTGGTGGGTGACGCGGCCTACTACGCGCGCGTCGGCTTCAAGCCGGTGCCGAAGGGCAGGGCGATCATGCCGGGACCGGTGGATTACAACCGGCTGCTGGTGAACGAACTGATCGAGGGCGCGTTCGAGGGCGTCGAGGGTGCGATCCGGCCCGATTGGGATTACGCGAAGTAATCTCGGTCTCTCCGTCATTGCGAGCGAAGCGAAGCAATCCAGAGTTCCGCCCACGTCTCTGGATTGCTTCGTCGCTTCGCTCCTCGCAATGACGAAGGAGGGGGCGCAGATTGGTCGCGTTCTGCGCCCTCCTCGAATCAGAATTTGAGGTTGGCAAAGATCCGCACGCCGATGCCGGGCAGCAGCACCTCGTCCTTGGTGTAGGACACCGAATTACGGATCTTCTCGTTGAGCAGATTGTTGCCGACGAGGCCGACCAGCATCTCGCGCGCGCCGAACATGTTCGCATCGAGTTTGGTCCGGTAGCTGACCTCCGCCTTGAGCAGGTTGTAGCCCGGCGTCGGAGTCTCCGCGATCGGCGCGATGTCGTTCTGCGCGAAGGCGTGCAGCAGGTTGATGCGGGTCAACCAGTTGGCATCGCGCCAGAACAGGCCGCCGCCGACGCGCATCGGCGGAATCCGCGGCACGTTGGTGCCGTCCGCGAAGGTGGCGCGGACGACGTCGAACTGGTTCTCGATCCCCCAGATGCCGCTGCCGAGCGGAGCAACATCGAATTGGCTCTGGAACTCGAAGCCGCGGAACAGCGCGTTGCGCTGCGAGTAGACCGCCTGATTCAGCTCGGTGCCGGTGGTGCCGCAGGAGGCAAAATCGTCGCCGCACATCACGCCGGTCAGCCGGCGATAGATGAAGTTGCTGAACTGCGTGTAGTAGGCAGTGGCTTCGAAGCGGAACGGGCCGGTGGCCTTGCGCAGCCCGGCCTCGACGGTCTTGGCGGTTTCGATGGTCAGGTTCGGATTGCCGATGTCGAAGGTTGCGGTCGCATCATGGCCGCCGCGCGAGAACAGCTCGGCTGGCTTCGGCGCGCGCTCGACATATTGCGCGGTCACGCTCGCCACCAGATCGCCCGGCAGGTTCTGCAACAGGCCGACGCTCGCGCTCTTCGGCGTGTATGACGGATTTCGGGCGATGTTGGCCTGCGGCGTGCCGTCCGGCAGATAGTCGACCGGGAAGTTCGGCGTGGAGCCGTTCAGCGCGATGTGCTCGATCCGGCCGGCGACCTGCGCCTTGGTCGAGGGCGAGAAGGCGAACTCGTTGAAGACATAGCCGGCGACGCGGTTGTTGGTGTTGGGGCCGAACAGGCCGTTGAACACCGAGCCGGGATTGTCGGGGCTCGGCGCATTCAGCTCCTGGTGCCCGGCCTGCACGCCATAGGCGGTCGTCAGGGTGGCGAAGCGCAGATTGACGGGCATCATCTGCATCTCGACGCGCGCTTCCTGCTCGCGATTGGTGAAGGTCTGGCGCACGCCATCGGTGGTCGGGTCGGTGACGGCTGCAAGGCCGAGCTCATTGTGCCGATAGTCTGTTGCGCCGGCCCAGAACCGGATCGCGTCGATTGCCGCGGAGTCCGGGCGATACTCGCCCTTCGCGGTGATCTTGGTCTGGTGCGCATCGATCCGGGTCCGGCTGTCGGCGCCGCCAATGCCGGGGATGTGGTAGAGCGCATCGGTCTGCGTGATCGCGGCGCCGACGAAGCCGCCTGAGAAGAAGTAGCTGCCGCCGATCGAGGCGCCATCGTTCTGCGCGGCGGAGTTCGGTTGCCGGCCGTTCACCGGGCGGGTCTGGTCGAACAGATAGGGATAGCCGGGAATGGAGTAGTCGCCGGTCTTGCGGCCGTAGGCATCGGCATGAAGCGCGAAATTGCCGCCGCCGGCATCGAGCAGCACGCCGCCCTCGACGCCGCGGTCGACCGAGCTGAACGAGGTGCGCGTTTCCGCGGTAACGCAGGGCGCGCTGCCCGCGGCCGGCGCGCTCGCCGGCAGGCCATAGGTCTGGAACGGCGCGGTCGAACAGGTCGGCAGGGCCTGCGGAATGCGGTTGTTGGTGGCGCTGACGACGCCGCCGATCGAGGTCGAGCCGTAGCGTAGCGCCGCGGGGCCGCGGACCACCTCGATCTGGTCGCTGGTGAGCGGATCGATCGGCACGAAATGGTCCTCGCCGAGATCCGAGGCGCCGCCGCCGCCGAGCCCGTTCTCGACGATGCCGACGCGGTTGACGTCGAGGCCGCGAATGATCGGCCGGCTCGATGCGCCCGGCGCGAAGCTCGATCCGGTGATGCCGGGTTTCGAATTGAGAAGGTCGCCGAGCGTGGCGGCGCCGGAGCGGCGCAGTTCCTCGTTCGGCACCACGGTGACGGTCGCGAACTGGTCGGTGACGACAGGCAGCACGCCCTGTTGCGGCGGGGGCGGCGCGGTCTGTGCCTCGCGCGCGGGCGCCGGCGTGCGTGGGCCGCTCCGGGCCACGCGCGGGGCGGGATTGGGCCGCGGCACCACCGGCTTGCGGGCACGGATCGGGCTCGGTGCGGTCACTGTGACCTCGGGCAGTTCGGCCGCCGGCTTCGCAGGATCGTCAGCGCGCGCGGGCGCACCCAAAGCGCACAACATGGCTGCGGCGCTGCAGCCCGACATCAAGGCTCTCGACAACATCTTTCACTTCCTGATCCTGATCAGGCGTCCCACGTCTTTCGTTGCCGGCGGGATGCGCCTGCCGTCGTCGTGCGACGGACCATTCCTTCACGCGGCCGCCGTGCGCTCGCGCGCAGGGCAGCGTTTCGAGCAGCTCAGATCAGGCGGTGGGAGGAGCGCGCGGCTGGAAGGCGGTGTCGACGACGACAGCCGCGACAGTGGCGGTGATCGCATCGGGCAGACGGAATGCGACCGCTTCAGGAGGCGTCAGAACTGGCGCCGGTGACAGCAGGATCGACTGCGCCATCGCCATGACGGCGCAGATGGCACAGCCATCCGGCGACGGCTGTTGATCGGGATCTTGGTCAGCGGGAGAGGGACCAGTGTGCCGCTCGGCGATGGAGATGCCGCCGCCGTCCCGGGCTTGTCCGGCGAGCCAATGCACATGGCCGAAGGCGAGCGCGAATTGCAGCACCAGCGCCAGCAGCGCGAGCCGCGAGACATCCTTGATGTTCGCGCGAAACCAGCTCATCGCCAGCTCTGGCTCATATGAATAGGCCACCCCGTTCGGCTGAGAGGCTCAGCCTTTGTTACAATATAACATCGCAAGGGAGCTTCACAGCTGTCAATCAGTGCACTGCAACGGTGGTCGGAATCCCCGTCGCTGTGCCCTTCGCGCCACGTGGCGCGCCGCGGTGGTGCGTGCTTGTGTCTTCGTGTCAGCGTCCCTCGCGCACCCAGGTCGCGGCGAGCGCGCCGAGCAGCAGCAAGAGGCCGATCACGCCGGCGAACATCGGCAGCACGCCGACGCCCTTGACCACGCTGGCATCGCGCATGCGCACGCCCATCCAGCCGTCGCCGCTGAACAAGGTCGATGACCTCACCGGGACGATGCGCGGCATGTCGATGCCCGAGCCGTCGCCGATGCGGCGGGCATCGCCGCCCGTCGCCTGTGCCAGCGGCTTCAGGGTTTCGGTGGTCGAGGTGACCTCCGAGAATTCCTTGGGATTGGTCGGGCCGACATTGATCAGCGCCTTCAAGGTGCCGTCGGTCGCCTGCCACAGGCCGAGCTCGTTGGCGGGAAGGGTCGCGCGCCATTCGCCGGGATCGCCCTGGCGCAGAGTGAGCTCACGCGTCTGGCCGGACGGCGAGGTCACGGTCACCGGCGGGACGCTGTCGCCCATCGTCTGCCGGATGACGGCGAGATCCTTGCCTTGAATCTGCAGCCGCAGCGCTTCCTCGTCGAGATCCGGCTGCTGCATCAGCCAGTGCGACATGCGCCGGAGCAGGTCGAGATGCGGTCCGCCGCCCTCGTAGCCGCGTGCCCACAGCCAGATGTGGTCGGACAGCAGCAGCGCGACGCGGCCGGCGCCGAAGCGCGACAGCAGCAGCAGCGGCTTGCCGTCGGCGCCGGTCATGACCGGCGGACTGACCGCATTGCGCGTCTCCACGGTGCGGAAGAAGCGGCTCCAGCGCGGCGGCTCGGAGCCCGAGCCTTCGAGGCCGCGCGTCACCGGATGGCGTTTTCCGGCGTCGGACAGATGCGCATAGAACGGCTTCTCCGTGACGCCGACCGGCTCGGCGGGCAGCACCGAGTCGAGCGGTGTGCGCCAGATGCTGGTGTTGGAGGCGTAGTCCGGGCCGGCCGAGACCAGCACCGCGCCGCCATTGCGGACGTAGCGCGCGATGTTGTCGAAATAGGCGATCGGCAACACGCCCTGGCGGGCGTAGCGGTCGAAGATGATCAGCTGGAATTCGTTGATCTTCTGCTGGAACAGCTCACGGGTCGGAAACGCGATCAGCGACAGCTCGTTGATCGGGGTGCCGTCCTGCTTCTCCGGCGGCCGCAGGATCGTGAAGTGGACGAGATCGATGCTGGCGTCCGACTTCAAAAGGTTGCGCCAGGTGCGCTCGCCCGAATGCGGCTCGCCCGACACCAGGAGCACGCGCAGCTTGTCGCGGACGCCATCGATCGAGACCACCGCGCGGTTGTTGATGAGGGTCAGCTCGTTGTCGAGCGGCGAGGCTTCGATCTCGACGATGTTCTGGCCTTCGTGCTTGACGTCGACGTCGACATTGGCGGCCTGGCCGCTGGTCAAGGTGCGCTCGCTGATGACCTCGCCGTCGCGGCGGATCACGACCTTCGCGCTGGCGCCGCTGACGCCCTGGTCGTCGAGCCGGAAGCTGATGGTCTGCGGCTGGCCGACGATGCCGAAGCGCGGCGCGGCGGTGATCGCAATGCGGCGGTCGCGCTCGGCCTTCTGGCCCGTGATCAGGGCCTGCAGCGGAGCCTGGAAGCCGAGTGCGGCCACGTTGCCGGGAATGTCGTGAACGCGGCCGTCGGTGATCATGAAGGCGCCCGCGACCCGATCGACGGGGACGTCCGACAGCGCCGAGGTCAGCGCGCTGAACAGATGCGTGCCGTCGGTCTCGCCGTCGGCCTGGCCGGCATCGACGACGCGGACCTCGAGGCCCTTGATCTTCTTCAAGCTGTCGACCAGCGACTCCTGGGCCGCCTGGGTCTGCTTGTTGCGGTCACCGAAATTCTGGCTCGGGCTCTTGTCGACCACGACGGCGGCGACCGAGCTCAGCGGCTCGCGGTCCTCGCGCGTGAACTGCGGATTGGCCAGCGCGAGCGCGATCAAGGCCAGCGCGGTGACGCGGATCCAGGCCGAACGCGAGCGGCCGAGCAACAGGAGCGCGGCGATGACGACGATCGCGCCGATCGCAAGCCACAGCACGATCGGCGGAACCAGAGGTGTGAACGCGATGCCGTAGTTCATGAGGCAAACTCGCAGTTGTCGTCATGCCCGGCCTCGTGCCGGGCATCCACGTCGCGCAGCCTGCGTCGCTGCTCGTGGATCGCCGGGTCAAGCCCGGCCATGACAACCATTGTTGTTGCGATATCGAGAGCGACGACGCGCATTGTCACTGCCCGAGCCGTTCGATCAGCGCCGGCGCGTGCACCTGGTCGGCCTTGTAGTTGCCGGTCAGCGTGTACATCACGATGTTGACGCCGGCGCGGAAGGCGAATTCGCGCTGCCGTGGCTCGCCCGGAACCATCGGCAGCATGGCCTGGCCGTCGGGGCGGATGGCCCAGGCGCCGGCGAGATCGTTGGAGGTGATGATGATCGGTGAGACACCGTCGCCGCCACGCGCCGGACGGGAGGCGCTGTCCTCGTCCTCATCTTTCGGCAGCGCCTCGACCCAGGTCTGGCCCGCGGTGAAGCGGCCGGGGAAGTCGCGCAGCAGGTAGAACGTCTTGGTCAGCACGTGCTCGCGCGGCACCGGCTCGAGCTCGGGCACATCGAGCGACGACAGGATCTCGCGCAGCGACTGCATGCCCGGGGTCTGCTGCGCGCCGTTCTCGCCCGGAGGAGCCTCGACGGCGTCGCGGGTATCGAAGATCACCGTGCCGCCCTGCTTCATGTAGGCGTCGATCTTGTTGATCGCGTCCTGCGGCGGCTTCGGCACGCCCGGCACGATCGGCCAGTAGATCAGCGGGAAGAAGGCAAGCTCGTCATGCGCGGGATCGACGCCGACGGGATCGCCGGCTTCAAGCGCGGTCCGCTGCGCCAGGAACAAGGTCAGCCCCATCAGCCCGGCCTTGACGATGGAATCGACGTCGGCATTGCCGGTCACGACATAGGCAAGCCGCGTCTGTGACACTGCGCGCATCGCGAAATCATCGCTGGCGGCGTCGGCGCGTGCGGGCGCCGGCATCGCGACCGCGAGCAGGGCGCCGGTTGCCAGCACCGCAAGCGCGATGGCCGCGGGGGCCGCACGCCGTCGTCTTGCCAACGCGGCCAGCACGCCGCCGAGCAGGGCGACAATGACGGCGTCGATCAGGAACAGCAGCAGTGCGGTCGACAGCAGGATGCCCCGGAGATCGCGCGGCTCGGCGGTGGTGTAGCTGGCGCGGTTGGCGCGCAGCGCTGCCGTGTCGAGCTGCAGAATGCGATCGGCGGGGCTGAGCGTGTTCACTGCGGTAGGTCCCTCGGCTGGGCCATAGAATCCGGGCGGATGATCCAGCGAAGCCCGGTCGTTGAAATCAGCCGGTAGCGGCTTGGCGGTCGAAGGCGGCGGTCCGAAGGCGCCGAAGCCGTCGAGGATGTGCAGCGGCGCCAGCGTGGCCTTGGCGGTCTCACCCGCGGGACCAGGGCCCGGCGTCGAGGTGTAGCCGGACATGTCGACGATGCGGCGGAGCATCTCGACCATGGCGCCGGACATCGGCAGATCGGACCAGCGCATGTCGGCGCTGACGTGGAACAGCGCGATCAGGCCTTTGCCGCGATGCTCACCGGTGACGAGCGGCGTGCCGTCCTCGAGAGACGCCCAGCTCTTGGTCGCCAGCACGGCGTCGGGCTCGGCGAGAACCTGGCGGTTGACGGTGACGTCCTTCGGGACAGTGATGCCGGCGAACGGGCCGTCGGCGGCGAACGCGGCCAGGTGCTGCGGCTTCTCCCATGTCAGGCTGCCGCCCAGGGTGCGGCCGCCGCGGCGCAGCTTCACCGGCACGAGGTCGTCGTCGCCCTGCGCCAGGCGCGGGCCGGCGAAGCGCACCAACACGCCGCCATTCTCGATCCAGCCGTTGAGACGGTCGCGCAGCTCCGGCGACAGCGTGCCGACGTCGGCCATCACGATCATCGGCACCTTCTGGTCGAGGAACTGCGTGATGACCTGCTGCGGGGCGCCGCGATCGCCGAGCCTGAGATCGGCGAACGGCGACAGCGCGCGGGTGAGATAGAAGGTCGGTGCGAGCAGCGGCTGCGCGGTGTCGCTGGTGGCGCCGGAGACGATGCCGACGGCGCGGCGGCGCCAGCGCTTGTCGAGCAACTGCACGGCGCCGGCCGAGCGCTCGCCCGCAATCTCGAGCCGGGTGATGTCGTTGCGCAGCTCGACCGGCAGGTCGAAGCTCGCCTCGGCGTCGTGCGCGCCGGCGGCAAAGCTGAACTGTGCCTCGCCGAGCGGCGAGCCCTTGGCATCGAGCGCGCGCACGATGCCGCCCGGAACGGAGAGATCCGCGCGCAGCACCTTCACCGTCATCTTGGCGGCCGCGTTCTCGGCGCCGGCGAGCGCCAGCGGCGAGGGCGTGCCGCCTTCGAACACGGTCAGGCTGCGGTCGCCGATCGTCTTGGCGAGACCCCCCACGAACTCGCTGCCGCGGCCGGGATCGACGCCGTCGGAGAACCACATGATCTCGGCATCGCCGGTCGCTTTCAGGAAGCGATCGAGCTGCGGCAGCGCATCGGCGCGCTCGGTCGTGTAGGCCTTGGGCGCGATCTGGCGCAGCGCGACGCGCGCAGCACCGGCCGGCATCAAGGTGAGGTCACGCGCGGGCTCCGACAGCGGCAGCAGCGCGACGCCGCGGCGGTCGGCATCGGCGTTGGCGATGATCTCGTCGGCGGCCCTGATGCGCGTGTCCCAGCTTGCGGCCGCGCTCCAACTGTCGTCGAGCAGCAGCACCAGCGGCGCCTTGCTGCCGACGGCTTCGGTGCGCGGATTCCAGATCGGACCGGCTGCGGCGAAGATCACCAGCGCCGCCGCCACCAGCCGCAGCAGGGTGAGCCACCAGGGCGAGCGCGACGGCGTCTCTTCCTTGGGCGTGATGTCGAACAACAGCCGGGTCGGCGGAAACTCGATGCGGCGCGGCCGCGGCGGCATCACCCGCAGCAGCCACCACAGCACCGGCAGGCTGACGAGACCGGTCAGCAGCAGCGGTTCGGCGAACGACAGCGGCAGGCCCATCATGCGCCGAGCCCTCCGGGGCCAGCGCCCACTTTGACGCCGCTGCGCGCGCTACCTTTGGCCGTGGTCATGCCGGCATGCAGGAACAGCAGCAGCTCGGCGGCCGAGCGGCTGGTGGTGTGGGTTGTGAACAGCCAGTCGAGCCTGCCGGTCTCGGCGCGGATCTGGTCGCGATGCAGCGCCACGCGGGCGACGTAGTCCTGTGCCCAGCTCTCGGCGCGGCCAGCCGTGATCACCTCGCCGCCTTCCGGCTCGACGAACTCGACGCGGCCCGAATAGGGGAAGGTCTCCTCGGCCGGATCGACCACCTGCACCATCGTGCCGTGTGCACCGGACGCGGACAGGCCGGCCAGCATGGTGCTGATCTCGGAGATCGGCGACCAGAAATCCGACAGCACGACGATCTCGGCGAGCGCCGAGGGGACGAAGGACGGCGGCAGGCTCGGCCTGATCGTCTCATCATGCAGCATCGCCTGCGCAATGCGGTCGATCACGTTGCGGCTCCCGGTCGGATTGATCAGGCCGGGAATGCCGACGCGTTCGCCGCCGGCCACCAGCAGCTCGGCCAGGGCAAAGGTCACGATCAGCGCGCGCTCGAGCTTGCTGTCGCGCGCGCCCTTCGACGCGAAGGCCATCGACGGCGAGCGGTCCGGCCAGATCCACACCGTGTGCGCGGCCTCCCATTCCTGCTCGCGGACATAGAGATGGTCATCGCGCGCGGAGCGGCGCCAGTCGACGCGCTGCGACGGCTCACCGGAGACGAAGCGGCGGTACTGCCAGAAGCTTTCGCCGGAGCCGGCGCGGCGCCTTCCATGCAGGCCATGAATGACGTTGGCGGCAATCTGCCGGGCTTCCAACACCAGCCGCGGCAGCGACGATGCCAGCGTCCGGCTTTCGCCATCGGCACGCCGTATCGCGAGAATCTCCTTGTCGACGTGCCCTGTCGCTGCGGCCATCAGCCAATCCGGCTCTTCAATTGCCGGATCACGTCCGGAATGGTGCGTCCCTCGGCGCGCGCCGGGAAGGTCAGCGCCATGCGGTGCTTGAGCACGGGCTCGGCGAGATCGAGCACGTCGTCGATCGAGGGCGCGAGCCGGCCGTCGAGCAGCGCGCGGGCGCGCACCGCGAGCATCAGCGACTGGCTGGCGCGGGGACCGGGGCCCCAGGCGATCAGCTTGCCGGCCTCTCCGGCCTCGGGACCGGGACGCGCCGAGCGCACCAGCGACAGGATCGCCTCGACCACGGAATCGCCGACCGGCAGGCGCCGCACCAGACGCTGGGCCGCGATCAACGCATCGGCCGTCATCGCGCCCTTGGCGGCACTCTCCTCGGCGCCGGTGGTCTCGAACAGGATGCGGCGCTCGGCATCGCGATCCGGATAGTCGACGTCGATCTCCATCAGGAAGCGGTCGAGCTGAGCCTCGGGAAGCGGATAGGTTCCTTCCTGCTCCAGCGGATTCTGGGTCGCGAGCACATGGAAGGGCTTCGGCAGGTCATGGCGGGCGCCTGCAACCGTGATGTGCTGCTCCTGCATGGCTTGCAGCAGCGCCGACTGCGTGCGCGGGCTGGCGCGGTTGATCTCGTCGGCCATCAGGAGTTGCGCAAACACCGGGCCGGCGATGAAGCGGAACGAGCGCTTGCCGCCGGCGCTTTCGTCCAGCACCTCAGCGCCCAGAATGTCCGACGGCATCAGGTCCGGCGTGAACTGGATGCGCTTCGCATCGAGGCCGAGCGTCACGCCCAAGGTCTCGACCAGCTTGGTCTTGGCGAGGCCGGGGACGCCGATCAGCAGCGCGTGGCCGCCGGACAGGATGGTCACCAGCGTGTTTTCCACCACGCGGTCCTGGCCGAAGATGACGCCGGAGATCGCATCCTTTGCCGCTCGGATCTGGCCGGAGACCTGTTCGGCCGACCGGACGATCGCATCCTCGAGCTTCTCGGCACTCTCAGCCATTTCCGTCGCTCCTTCTGCCCCGCATCTTGAACTTTCGGACGGACGTTCCGCTCCAGTTTGCCGGGAAGCGGATGCCAACCTATGCGAAGGCGCTGTATTCGTTGAGTTAAACTATCCCCATATTATCGGCATTACGGGGTATTGACGGCATCACGTTATGGCGACCTTACATGACCTGCAGGGCCGCCAGGAACTTTTGCACAGACGACGGCGATGGAATCTTGCACCAATCGTGCCAAGGTGGACGCAAACTCAAGGCAAACCATGGCGAAGCAAGGGCAGACCACCGACAACGGACTCGATCGGCTGACGTCGGCGGCAACGCAGGCTGGCACATCCGCAAAGGGACTGCCGCCGGTGCATTTGTGGAATCCGCCATTCTGCGGCGATCTCGACATGCGAATCGCCGGTAATGGTAGCTGGTACTACATGGGCACGCCAATCGGGCGGCCGGCGCTGGTGCGGCTGTTCTCAACGATCCTCAAGCGCGAGGGTGACCGCTATTTTCTGGTCACGCCGGTGGAGAAGGTCGGCATCCGCGTCGATGATGCCCCCTTCACGGCCGTAGAAATGCGGACGGAGAGCGATGCGCGCGGGCCGCTGCTGCATTTCCGCACCAATGTCGACGACTGGGTCGCGTGCGATGCCGAGCACCGGCTGCGCTTCGAGCCCGGCGAGAGCGGCGGCCTGACGCCCTATCTGCATGTGCGAGCCGATCTCTGGGCCAAGGTGACGCGGGCGCTGTACTACGAGCTTGTTGACATGGGTGAGGAGCGGATGATCGATGGTCGTGTGATGTTCGGCGTGGGGTCGGGCGGCGCGTTCTTCCCCATGGCCGACGCAGAAGAGGTGAGGGCGGCGCTTTGAACCAGCCCATGGTGAGGAACAGGACCGCTGAACTCAGTTCGGCCGATTTCTTCGCGCGGGGCCGCGCGCGGCTGCGCTTCGATGTTCCGCAGGCCCTGCTGGATCCGGACGTCATTCCGGCCAGTGGAGATTCCGGCACCGACCGCATGCTCGAGATCATCTCCCGCGAGCAGCCGATCCGCCCCGCGGCGGTGTTGATCCCGGTGGTCGACCACCCCGAGCCGACCGTTCTCCTGACCCAGCGCTCGCCGAACCTCTCGAGCCATGCCGGACAGATCGCCTTTCCCGGCGGCAAGATCGACGTCACCGATGCCTCTCCGCTCGATGCCGCTCTGCGCGAAGCCGAAGAGGAGATCGGGCTCGACCGCAGCTTCGTCGACCCGATCGGCTATCTCGACGTCTACGGCACCGCCTTCGGCTTCCGCATCCTGCCCACGGTGGCGCGGGTGCGGCCGGGATTCACGCTCAAGATCAACGAGGGCGAGGTCGACGACGCCTTCGAGGTGCCGCTGGCCTTCCTGATGGACCCCGCCAATCACCAGCTGCATTCCAAGGAGTTTCGCGGCATGGAGCGCTCATATTACGCGATGCCGTTCGCCGAGCGCTACATATGGGGCGCGACAGCGGGCATCCTTCGGGTGTTGTACGAGCGGATCGGTCGGCCATGATCCGTGGCGTGTTGACGGAAATCGGAATTTTCCTCATTCCTTTTGCGGTTTATGTGTTGTTCTTGCTCGCGACCAAATCGGGGCTGTTGGTGCCGGCCAACTGGCCCTTTCATCTGACCACAAAATTGACGGTGGCGGCGCTGGTGCTGGTGATTGCAAGTCTGGTCCTGCTCGCCGAGTTCTCCGGCGCGCCGCCGCGTTCGACCTACGTCCCCGCTCATGTCGAGAACGGCAGGCTCGTTCCAGGGGTCGAGAAATGATCGGCGCGCGGGTGCTGCATGCGCCCTGGCTCTCGTCCGGTCCCGCCGCGCGCGTGCTCGCGCTGCTCAATTGCGATGGCGAGGAAGCACGGGTGGTCGGCGGCGCCGTGCGCAATGCGTTGCTCGGCATCGCCATCGGCGACATCGACATCGCGACCACGGCGCTGCCGGCGGAGGTGCTCCGGCGTGCCAAGGCGGCGTCGATCAAGAGCGTGCCGACCGGCATCGACCACGGCACCGTGACGCTGGTGCTGGACGGCCATCCGTTCGAGGTCACGACCCTGCGCGAGGACACCGAGACCTTCGGCCGCAAGGCCAAGGTCGAGTTCGGCCGCGACTGGGTCGGCGACGCGCACCGGCGCGACTTCACCATCAATGCGCTCTCCGTCGGGCCGGACGGCGTGGTGCATGATCACGTCGGCGGCCTCGCCGACATCGCCCAGCGCCGCGTGCGCTTCATCGGCGACCCCGCCCAGCGCATCGCCGAGGACTATCTGCGCATCCTGCGCTTCTTCCGCATCCATTCGGCATTCGGTCATGGCGCCCCTGATCGCGACGGCTATCTGGCCTGCATCGCCGGCCGTGCCGGGTTCGCCACGCTGTCGGCCGAGCGCGTGCGCATGGAGATGCTGAAGCTGCTCGTCACCGACGGCGCAGTCGGCGCGGTCACGGCGATGGCGGATGGCGGGTTGCTGACGGCGATCATCGGCGGCGTCGCCTATCTCGGTCCGTTCGCCGCGATGATCGGCATCGAGCGCGAGTTGGAACTGCCGCCGAGCGCGGTCCGCCGTCTCGCGGCGCTCGCGGTCGCCGTGACCGAGGATGCGCGCCGTCTCGGCGTCCGACTGAAGCTCTCCAATGCCGAGAGCAAGGCGCTCGACGGCATGGGCCATCGCTGGTGGCGGTTCGCTTCCGCCGACGAGGCGCGAGTCCGGCGTCTGCTGTATCGTCTCGGCGAGACCGTCTATCGCGACCGCCTGATGCTCGGCTGGGCGCGGGCGCGCGATCGCGACGACCGGCGCTGGCGCGAGCGTGCGCTGTTGCCGCAGCGCTTCACGCCGCCGAAATTGCCGTTGAAGGCGGCCGATTTCATCGCGCGCGGGGTTGCGGAGGGACCGCTTCTCGGTCATGTGCTCACCCTCGCAGAGGATGCCTGGTTAGCTGCGGACTTTCCGCTCGACGAGGCATCGCTGAACGCGATCGCCGATCAGGCGGCGGCGCGCGTCAACCGCGACGGACGTTCATGAATTTTCTGGCAGGCTTTGCCGACATCTCGCTGCTGCAACTCCTGCTCGTCGCTTCCGTCGCTCTATTCGCTTCCATCATCGGTGGTCTTGCCGGCTACGGCACCGGCGCTCTCATGCCGCTCGTGCTGGTGCCGATGGTCGGGGCCGAGCCGGTCGTGCCGATCATCGCGATCTCGGCGATCCTCACCAATCTCAGCCGTGTCGTCGCCTATATCAGCCATGCCGACCGTACGCGCGCCGGAATCGTCATCGCGGCAGCCGCGCTCACGACGGCGCTCGGCGCCTACGGCTACACGCGACTGACCAATGCCGGCGCGGCGTTCGTGATCGGCACGATGCTCATCATGAGCGTTCCGCTGCGGCGGATCCTGCGCAAGCGCGAGGTCAGGATCGGCAATGGCGGGCTTGCTGCCGGAGCGGTCGGCTATGGCGTGCTGGTCGGCGGCACCTCCGGCTCCGGCGTGATCCTGCTGTCGCTGCTGATGGCCGCCGGCCTCGAAGGCGCCGCGGTCATCGCCACCGACGCGATGATCTCGGTGGCCACGGGTGTCATCAAGATCTCGGTGTTTGGTTTGGCCGGCGTGGTCACCGTGCAGGTGCTGGCGTTCGCGCTCCTGATCGGCGCGGTCGCGGTGCCCGGCGCGTTCCTCGCCAAGGCCTTCGTCGCCCGCATGCCGGTGCACATCCACGCCGCCATCCTCGACGCCGCCGTCATCACCGGCGGCGGCGTGATGATCGCATCGGCGGTGCGGCATCTGCTGCCGGCGGCGTAGCCTTCCGGCGTCAAGCCACCTGCTGGTCCGTGTCCCGATCGGATGGCGTGATGGTGCCGGTCTCGGCGCGTGCCACGATGGCATCGAGCGCGGCGACGGCCCGGTTCGTCACCTCGTCGAGCGGCGGCACCATGCGGCCGGAGGCGAGCTCGACACGGTTGCGGCCCTTGTGCTTGGCACGGTACAGCGCGCCGTCGGCGACGCGCAGGATCTCCGTCAGATCGAGGCCGGCCTCGGGATAGGCGGCGACGCCGACCGAGATCGTCACCCGCGGCAGCATGCCCACGCCATAGCTGATGTTGAGCGCCTCGACGCGGGCGCGCAGCTCCTCCGCGCGCATCGACGCGCTGCTCGACCTCGTCGAGAGCCGCCTGATCAAATGGCGTCCCAACGTCGCCGAGCGCCCGGCCTGAGGCACGACGCGGCCATCCACGAAAGGCCGAAGCGCCGGTCCTGACGGGCCGGCGCTTCTGTCATGTCAGCCTGATGTGGCCGCGGCCTGCATCAGCCCCACTTCATCTCGCCCTTCGCCACCTTGGCGCCGATGTCGAGGGCCACGCCCATGCCGAGGCCGGGGAACTTCGCCTCCATTGCGGCCTTCAGGGCTGCGGCGTCCTTGGCCTTGGCGAGCTCCTCCTCGAACGCGATGAGATAGGACTTGGTGTGCCGAACACCCGACAGGTCGGTGGCGGCGTCCGCCACGGCATGGCCGGCGACCACCACCGTCGGAGCGCGTGCAGCGATCTTGTCGAGGGTCGCGATCCAGGCTGCGCGCTGCTCCTTGCTCTGGGTGTCGGCCGTCCAGACATGGACACCCGAGAAGATCATGACGCCGCCGAATACGGCTGCGAGCGAGGGCACCCAGAGATAGCGCCGATTGGCCAGCCCCTCGGCGGCGACGATCTCGATCGTCTCGCCATCGACCGACAGCGACGGGCCATCGAACGGTTCGGGCAGAACGATGTCGGCCATCGTCTGCGGGCCGTTCTCCTTCAGCTGCGGGCCCCAGACGGCGAGCTTCTTCTCGACATTGCCCTTGATCGCCTCGATGGTCGCCGTGGCGGCGATCACCTTCACGCCGGGAAAGGCCTCGCGGATCGGCTTGAGGCTGAAGTAGTAGTCCGGGTCCGACTGGCTGATGTAGATGGCCGTCAGCGTCTTGCCGCTCGCCTTGATTGCGGCCGCCACCGCGCGGCCGTCCGGATAGTTGAAGCCACCGTCGATCAGCAGTGCTTCGGTGGGGCCCCTCAGCAGCACGGGCGCGCGGAAGAAGCCGTTCGGGCCGGCGGGAAAGTGTGTCCAGACCAGCTTGCTGCCAGCGGCACGGCCGCTGTCCGATGCACCGAGAATGGCTGCGGCGGTCCCTGCAATCGCTGTCGTCATGATCTGTCTCCGTGTCGGCATGTCAGTCTCTTCCTTGGAGTGATAAAACGATGAGGCCGGGCAGCAGGCGGCGCTCCGGCCGTGTGCGACGGCTGGGTGGATTGTGCCAGGCATCGAGTACGGAGCGGCTCAGGCTGCTCCGAGTTGTGCGAGCAGGCCGTCGAGCGGTTCGTACAAGGCGTTGCCCGGCAGCGGCCTCTGCCGCTCGCCGTCACCCGCCAGCAGGGCCGGGACACCGGACAAGCCGTAGCGTCGCATCAAGCTATGCGCGGTCTGGAGCCGGCGGCCATAGGCCTCGACCAGCGCGTGATCCCGGGCCAGCATCCGCTCGGCGGCGCTCGCAAGGCCCAGCGCTCGAAGGACTTCGCCGACGCCCGCGACGCTCACGATGTCCTGCCCGTGTACGTAGCGCGCAAGCTGCAGCTCCTTGAGGACCGTGAGCTCACGGCCGGGGTCGGTGACGTGGACCGCCGTCAGGCCGAGCGATGCGGCTGTCGAATCGAAGGCGCCGCCCGCGCCGAGAATGCGGGTGCGGTACGCGTCGGTGAAACGCTGGCCGGTCTGCTTGGCGATGCGCTGGTCGTTGCTCCAGGCATATTCGGAGAATTGCGCATCCATCCTGCCGGCGCCACGGCCGGCGAACAGGCCAGTGGGCAGCAGCTCGAGCGTGATGGCGTCGTGGGCGGCGAGCGTCTCGACCGCCGGGCCGGCGCCGTAGCACCATCCGCAGAGCGGGTCGAACAGATAGGTCAGTCGCATTTCCGGAACCCTGTCTTGGAGCGGCATGGCGCCGAGATAGCGGGTTCTCGTTTGTCCATAAATACAGCATAATGAGACAGACTGTATGCTGTTAATGGACAATAGAAGGAGCCGCCGGCATGGAGGCGATCAATCTCAACCGCCTCGTCTATTTCGCGGCCGTGGTGGACGCAGCGTCCTTTACCCGCGCGGCCGATCGGCTCGGGATCACCAAAGCCGTGGTCAGCCAGCAGGTCGCCCAGCTCGAGCGCGAGCTCAGAACCGACCTGCTGGTGCGGACCACGCGCAGGGTCGAGCCGACGGAAGCCGGTCGCCTGCTGCATGCCCGCTGTGCTGCCATCCTGCGCGAGGCCGAGAGCGCATTGGCCGAGCTGGCGCAGAGCAACGCCGAGCCGATGGGACTGTTGCGCATCGCCGCGCCGAACGACTACGGCACCTGCACGCTCGCCGCGATCGCAACCGAGTTCTCGCGGACCTATCCGGCCTGCCGGGTCGAGCTGATCCTCGCCGACAGCAAGATCGACCTCGTCGCCAGCCAGATCGATCTCTCGATCCGCGTGGGATGGCTCGACGATTCCACCCTGCAGACCCGCCGGGTCGGCAGCTTCCGGCAGCAGCTGGTGGCCGCGCCGAACGTGGTCAGGCGCGTCGCGCATCCGCGCGACCTCGCCGCGTTGCCGTTCATTGCGAATGCCGCGCTGAGGGAGCCGCTCACCTGGCAGTTCATGAAAGGCGACGTCGAGCGCGAGAGCGTCGAGATGAGCCAGACGCTTACCATCAACACCACGCCGGCGGTGCTCGCCGCGACGCTGGCCGGCGGCGGCCTGGCGGTGCTGCCCGATTTCCTGATCAGGGACGATCTCGCGGCCGGCCGCCTCGTGGCCATCCTGCCGTCCTGGACACTGCCGTCCGGAGGCATCCACGCCGTGTTCCCAGCGGCGCGCTTTCGCCCGCCGAAGGTGACGGCCTTCGTGGCGATGCTGATGGAGGCGCACAAGCGCGCAGTCGCCGGAGGTCCGCGGCGCGCGAAGTGACGCCGGCGCCGCGCGGGCCTAGCCCGCCGGCACCAGCTCGGTCAGCGAGCGGATGATGCGGTCGGGCTTGACGTCGGTGCCTTCCGGCAGGCCGTCGCCATGGACGTCGATCCAGATCGAATAGATGCCGAGCCGCTGCGGCGCGACGATCTCCCATTCGAGATTGTCGCCGATCATCCAGGTGTCTTCCGGGCCGACGCCGAGCCGCTCCATCGCGTGCCAATAGGCGCGCTCCTCGGGCTTGCCGAAGCCGTGCTCGCCCTCGATCTGGATGTGGTCGAAGCGGTGCGCCAGCGCGAAGCGCTCGATCTTGGCGCGCTGCTGGCCGGCCTCGCCGTTGGTGACGAGCGCCAGCCTGACGCCGCGCGCCTTGAATGCGTCGATCGCCTCATGCGCCCCGGGGAAGACGAACATCTGCTCGTCGCGATAGCCGGTGAAGCGATCGGCGATGCGGATCGCGAGCTCGGTCGGTAGAGCAGGACCGTGGCCGGCGAGCGCCGCGAAGCCGTCCTTCACCACCTCCTGCCGCGCCTGGATCAGCTTCATCCGCCATTCGGCGCCGGCGACCGACCAGAAGCTGCGTGCCGAGGCCAGGATCGCGGCGGCCACCGCCCGCGGCGTATGCGGCGCGAGTTCGTCGGCAAACTCGGTGGCGACGATATTCCAGGCGATCTCGGGACGGCCATAGGCCGACAGGATGGTGTCGTCCATGTCGATCAGCATGGCGCGGGGCAGGGCGGCGGTCATGATCAATCTACGCGGTTCAACAAATCGAGTTTCAGGGCCATTTCACCTCGGGCGGCATCGAGGACAGAATGCTGTCGACATTGCCGCCGGTTTTAAGCCCAAATGTGGTGCCGCGGTCGTAAAGCAGGTTGAATTCGACGTAGCGGCCGCGGCGGATGAGCTGCTCCTCGCGGTCGGCGGCGGTCCAGGGGCTGCTGAAATTGCTCCGGACAAGCTCGGGATAGACCTTCAGGAAGGCGCGGCCAACATCCTGGGTGAAGGCGAGGTCGGCCTCCCAGTCGCCGGAATCGTGATGGTCGTAGAAGATGCCGCCGATGCCGCGCGGCTCCTTGCGGTGCGGCAGATAGAAGTACTCGTCGCACCAGCGCTTGTACTTGTCGTACGAGGCCACCGCGGCATGGGCGTCGCAGGCGCCCTTCATCGCGGCGTGGAAGGCCAGCGTATCCGCGTCCTCCTGGGTGCGGCGGCGGTCCAGCACCGGCGTCAGGTCGGCGCCGCCGCCGAACCAGGCTTTCGTCGTGACGACGAAGCGCGTGTTCATGTGCACCGCCGGCACGTGCGGCGACCACAGATGCGCGATCAGCGAGATGCCCGAGGCCCAGAACCGCGGGTCTTCCGAGGCGCCGGGAATCTGGCTGCGGAATTCCGGGGCGAACTCGCCATGCACGGTCGAGCAGTGCACGCCGACCTTCTCGAACAGCCGGCCGTGCATCATGCTCATGACGCCGCCGCCGCCCGGGCCGCCGGCATGGTCGGTGCGCTCCCACGGCGTTCGGACGAACCGGCTCGGTGTGCGCGGATAAAGGTCAGCCGGCGCCTCGTCCTCGAGCCGCTCGAACGCCGCGCAGATCTGGTCGCGCAGGCTCTCGAACCAGGCGCGGGCGCGGGCCTTGCGATCCTCGATGGCGGCGGTGGTCATGGACGTTCCCCTGGCACGTTGGCGCTCACCCTGCCGTCAAGCGTCCATGACAGCCGGAGGTGACAGCGCTGTTGTCGCTACGGTTCGGTCCTACCACAATCGATCAGCCCTGCGGACCGAAATAGGTGCAGGTCTCGCGGCAGCTGTCGCGGTGGACGCTGACCTTGGTGACATGGCCGATCGAGCGGACGCGCTCATAGATGAAGCGCGACAGGTTCTCGAGCGTCGGCAGCCCGATCGCCTCGATCTTGTTCAGGAACTTGTGGTCGAGCATGGCCTGGATCTCGCTCAGCCGCTGCGTCAGCACGCCGAAATCCACCACCATGCCGGTCTCGGGATGGGTCGCATCGCCGCGCACCGTCACCTCGGCGCGGAAGGAGTGGCCATGGATCTCCTGGCTGGCTTCGCCGAGCGTCGTGATCGGCAGCGTATGCGCGGCCTCGAAGGTGAACGACTTGGTCAATTCCCACATCGTGTCAGTCACAATCCCTACCTGATGCCGATCATCTTGTGCGTCTGCAGACTGAGCCGCCATTGCGGATGATGCTGGCAGTAATCAATGGCGCGCGCCGTGTTCGCGGCCGCTTCGGGCCCGTCCATCGGCTGCAGTGAGAAGCGCTCGAAGGCAAGCCCCGCGAACGTCTCCGGCTCGGCCCCGTGTTGCGGGTAGACCAGCTTCAGCTCGTGGCCCTGCCGCAGCTTCAGCTCGGCGCCGGCCTTCGGGCTGACGCAGATCCAGTCGATCCCGTCGGGCGGAATGAGCGTGCCGTTGGTTTCGACCCCGACCGCGAAGCCGCGGGCGTGGAGCGCTTCGATCAGGTCGGCATCGACCTGCAGCAGCGGCTCCCCGCCGGTGAGGATCGTATAGCGGTCGGCGGCCCCGCCTGTCCATTGCCCACCGATGGCCTCGGCCAGCGCTGCGGCGGTCTCATAACGGCCGCCCAGCGTGCCGTCGGTGCCGACGAAGTCGGTGTCACAGAACCGGCACGTCGCGGTTGCGCGATCGGCCTCGCGGCCGCTCCACAGGTTGCAGCCAGCGAAGCGGCAGAACACGGCAGCGCGGCCCGCCTGGGCGCCTTCGCCCTGCAGGGTCATGAAGATTTCCTTCACCGCGTAGCTCACCCTCCGGCTCCTTGTGCGGATTGCAATTGGACGAATTGTCCGGTCTGGCGCAGCGCCTCGCCGGCGGCCATCGCCGCGGCCATCGCCACGTTCAGCGAGCGCAGCCCCGGCTGCAGCGGAATCCGCAGCCGCGCATCGGCGACCGCCGCCACGCCGTCCGGCACGCCGGCGCTCTCGCGCCCGAGCAGCAGGATGTCGTCCGCGCCGTAGCTGAAGTCGAGATAGCAGGTCGCGGCCCTGGTCGTCAGCAGCAGCAGGCGATGGCCCTCTGCGGACCGCCAGGCCTCGAACGCGCTCCAGGAATCGTGCCGCCGCCAATTCAGTTGGTCCAGATAGTCCATGCCGGCGCGGCGGAACTGCCGGTCGGACACAGGAAAGCCCGCCGGTTCGATGATGTGGGCCGCGAGCCCGAGGCAGGCGCACAGGCGCAGAATCGTTCCGGTGTTCTGCGGAATGTCGGGCTGATAGAGCGCGATCTGCATGCGAATTGGTCTTAGGACTGAGGCGGAAAGTCCGCTTCCGAAGCGGGAATTGGTGCATGGCGTGCTGCAGGGCCGATAGCGGGCTTGCGCTCGTATCGCAAGGGTGCCAATAGAACGATTCTGGACGGCTTGTTCCCCAGGGGCGGTGGAGCGAGCCGTTTTCTGCCGCCGCGGGGGACGCGGGCGCCGGCAGGATCTCCCGGTCACGTGATCTCCAAGGTCGAGATCGTAAGACGTCGAGCGGGGCGGTTCCACCGGCTGCAACGAAGAAAGGGTTGGAATCGTGACAGCGTCTACTGCGGATCATCCGACACGCCGGGATTTTCTTTTCGTCGCCACGGGCGCTACCGCGGCTGTCGGTGCTGTGGCCGCCCTGTGGCCCTTCATCTCCCAGATGAATCCCGATGCCTCGACCATCGCGGCCGGTGCGCCGATCGAGGTCGATCTCGCGCCCGTCGCCGAAGGACAGGACATCAAGGTGTTCTGGCGCGGCAAGCCGATCTACATCTCCCACCGCACCAAGAAGCAGGTCGAGGAGGTCCGCGCGGTGCCGGTGTCGAGCCTGCCGGATCCGGCGACCGACCAGTCCCGCACCAAGGACGGCCACGAGCAGTGGCTGGTCGTGATCGGCATCTGCACCCATCTGGGTTGCATCCCGATCGCCCACGAAGGCAATTACGACGGCTTCTTCTGCCCGTGCCACGGTTCGCAGTACGACGCCTCCGGTCGCGTCCGCCAGGGGCCGGCGCCGCTCAATCTTCCCGTCCCGCCCTATCAGTTCGTTTCCGACACCAAGATCCAGATCGGCTGAGCAGACGTTCGTCTTGAGCTCACGCTCGATCGTGCAAGATAATTTCTTCAGGAACGCATCATGAGTGGACCTTCTGACTACCAGCCGAGCCACCCCGCCTTGAAGTGGCTCGAGCAACGACTTCCGATCATCGGCCTGGTCCACTCGTCCTTCATTGCCTACCCGACGCCGCGGAACCTGAACTATTGGTGGACGTTCGGCGCCATCCTCTCGATGATGCTCGGCATCCAGATCGTGACCGGCGTCGTCCTGGCGATGCACTACACGCCGCATGCCGACCTCGCCTTCAAGTCGGTCGAACTGATCGTCCGCGACGTGAACTACGGCTGGCTGCTGCGCAACATGCATGCCTGCGGCGCGTCGATGTTCTTCCTCGCCGTCTACATCCACATGTTCCGCGGCCTGTATTACGGGTCATACAAGGCGCCGCGCGAGGTGCTCTGGATCCTCGGCGTCATCATCTACCTCCTGATGATGGCGACGGGCTTCATGGGCTACGTGCTGCCGTGGGGCCAGATGAGCTTCTGGGGCGCGACCGTCATCACCAATTTGTTCTCGGCCGTGCCGTATTTCGGCGAGAGCATCGTGACCCTTCTGTGGGGCGGCTACTCCGTCGGTAATCCCACGCTGAACCGCTTCTTCGCGCTCCATTATTTGCTGCCGTTCCTGATCGCCGGCGTGGTCGTGCTGCACGTCTGGGCGCTGCACGTCACTGGCCAGAACAACCCGGCCGGCGTCGAGCCGAAGACCGAGAAGGACATGGTGCCGTTCACGCCCTACGCGACGATCAAGGACTTCTTCGGCGTCGCCTGCTTCCTGATCTTCTATTCCTGGTTCATCTTCTACATGCCGAACTATCTCGGCGAGGCCGACAACTACATCCCGGCCAACCCGGCGGTGACGCCGGCGCACATCGTGCCCGAATGGTACTACCTGCCATTCTACGCGATCCTGCGCTCGATCCCGAACAAGCTCGCCGGCGTGATCGCGATGTTCGCGGCCATCATCGTGCTGGTGTTCCTGCCCTGGCTCGACTCGGCCAAGACCCGCTCCAACAAGTACCGTCCGCTCGGCAAGCAGTTCTTCTGGATCTTCGTCGTCGTCTGCATCGGCCTCGGCTATCTCGGCGCGCAGCCGCCGGAGGGTGTCTATGTCGTGCTCGGCCGCATCCTGACGGTGCTGTACTTCGCCTACTTCCTGATCGTGCTGCCGCTGCTCGCGCGCATCGAGCGGCCGCGCCCGCTGCCGAACTCGATCGCTGATGACGTGCTGGCCAGGTCCGGCCGCAAGGCGGCACCGATGGTCTCGACCGTGATCGCGCTGGTCGCCGCGGTGTCGCTGCTCGCCGGCAGCATGGGCGACGCCCGTGCCAGCGAAGGCCAGGAGAACCCGCCGTCGGCGAAGTGGTCGTTTGCCGGTCCGTTCGGCACCTTCGATCGCGGCGCCGTGCAGCGCGGCCTCAAGGTCTACAAGGAAGTCTGCTCGAACTGCCATTCGCTGCAATATGTGGCGTTCCGCAATCTCGCCGAGCCCGGCGGCCCGGGCTACTCGCCGGCGCAGGCGGCCGCCTTCGCGGCCGAGTACAAGATCAAGGACGGTCCCAACGACGCCGGCGAGATGTTCGAGCGTCCGGGCCGGCCGGCCGACTACTTCCCGTCGCCGTTCCCGAACGAGCAGGCCGCACGGGCCGCCAATGGCGGTGCGGCCCCGCCGGACCTGTCGCTGATGGCCAAGGCGCGCTCCTACAAGCGCGGCTTCCCCTGGTTCCTGATCGACTTCTTCACCCAGTTCCAGGAGCAGGGCCCGAACTACATCAACGCGCTGCTGCAGGGCTATGAAGAAACTCCGCCGCACGGCGTCACCATTCCGGACGGCTCGTACTACAACAAGTACTTCCCCGGGCATGCGATCAAGATGCCGCCGCCGCTGTCCGACGGCCAGGTGACGTTCGACGACGGCTCGCCGGCCACCGTGAAGCAGTATGCCCACGACGTCGCGACCTTCCTGATGTGGACCGCCGAGCCGCACATGGAAGCGCGCAAGCGCCTCGGCTATCAGGTGTTCATCTTCCTGATCATCTTCGCCGGCCTGATGTACTTCACCAAGAAGCGGGTCTGGGCCGCCGCGCATTGAGCGGTGATCGGAAACGTCTGATGAAAACGAAAAGCCCCTCCGGGGGCTTTTTTGTTGTCCCTGTGTTAGTTGGGCTCGGGCCAGGGGAGGCCTTGTCCGCGGCGCAGCCGGGAAAACGGAGTTCGCCCATGCCGTCACTTCTCGCCTTCGCCGGCGCCGCCGTGCTGGAGATCGGCGGCTGCTTCGCGTTCTGGGCTTGGCTGCGGCTCGGGCAGTCGCCGCTATGGCTGTTGCCCGGCATGGCCGCGCTCGCCGGCTTCGCGACGCTTCTCACCGTGGCCGACAGCCCGCTCGCCGGCCGCGCCTACGCCGCCTATGGCGGCATCTATATCACCGCGGCGCTGCTATGGGGCTGGCTGGTCGAGGGCCATCGCCCCGATCCGTGGGACGCCGCCGGCGCCCTGATCTGCCTCGCCGGCATGGCAGTGATCCTGTTCGCGCCGCGCGCGATGCCGGTCTAGCGCCCGTAGCCCGGATGAGCGCAGCGACATCCTGGATCGCAACAGTGCCGGCGAGGACCCCGGATGTCGCTGCGCTCATCCGGGCTACGAATCCTCTCACGTTGCAGCGAACCCGATCGCCTCCCGTCGCGCCGGACGCGCATTTGCGGTAAACCCCGCTCCTCAGCTTCCAACAAAACCTGCGGAGGAACACATGGGCACACTGATCAGCTTCAAGCGCCCCGATGGCCAGGAGGCCAAGGGCTATCTCGCCAAGGCCGCGCAGGCCGATGCGCCGGGCGTCGTCGTCATCCAGGAATGGTGGGGCCTGCAGGACCAGATCAAGGGGATGTGCGATCGTTTCGCGCTCGCCGGCTTCAATGCGCTGGCGCCCGATCTCTACAAGGGCACGGTGGTGCCCTATCACGATACGGATGCGGCGGGCCGGGAGATGAACTCGCTCGACTTCATGGACGCGACCACGCAGACCGTGCGCGGGGCCGCGCAATATCTGGCGCGCAACGGCGCCAAGGTCGGCCTCACCGGCTTCTGCCTCGGCGGCGTGGTGACGATCATCGGCGCGACCAAGATCGACGAGCTCGCCGCCGGCGTCGTGTTCTACGGCATTCCGCCTGAGCAGGCGGCGAAGCCGGCCGACGTCAAGATCCCGCTGCAGGCCCACTTTGCCAACAAGGATGATTGGTGCACGCCGGCGCTGGTGGACGGCTTCGAGAAGGCGATGAAGGCCGCCGGCAAGTCGCTCGAGCTCTATCGCTACGATGCCGAGCATGCCTTCGTGAACGAGCAGCGCATGACCGTGCACGATCGCAGGGCCGCCGAGCTCGCCTGGGGCCGCGCCACGGCGTTTTTCCACAAGCACCTCGGCTGAGCTGAGGGCCGGCGCGTCGGTTCCAAACCGCGCCGTGCGGACTCAAACCGCGCGGGCGGTCTTGGTTTCGGCCGAGGGCGCTTCGGCCTCACCAAGAGTCGGAGCGTCGTCTGAAGGAGCCAAGGGGTCGGCGCTGGTCACTGCGTCGGCGGAGCGCCGTCGACGCTTCGTCCGCTTTGCCTGCGCTTCGAGGAAGCAATCGAGCAGCGTCGGCTGCTTCGGGAGCGCATGCGACACTGAGGGCTGTTTGCCGCGGGCCATGTTAACCAAGGTAATTCAATATGGTTAACCAATCATTGCCACACTATTGCAGATAGACAACAGTGTTGCCCTCGCGCACAGCCAAGTTATGTAACTTTTTTGGATTGCGACAATCATGGGTCGATCCCGAGGCGGCGTGCACGCGCGCAACATGAGGTTGTGAGGCACCACACAGCCGCCGGCTGCAGCTTTTCGTCGCTTGGCGCCGTCACGTTTCGGCGAATCACCGGGATCCCGCCGAGATCTGAGCATTGATCATGTTCGAAGCGCGTCGCTTCGTTCGATGTTCGAATTCGCTGCGTCTCGCCGCCGGTTGCATCGCCGAAACAATCTGAGGTAGCGTTCTCCGGTCCCTCTGCTGATGGAGAAAGCCGTGCGAGTGGCCTTTGCGCTGGCCGGGCTGGGCGGCTTGAACGCCCATGGCGCCGGCTTCCTCGACACTGCCCGCGCCTGGGGCGTGACGCCGGATCTCGTCACCGCGACGTCCGGCCAGATCCTGGTGCTGTCGGCGTGGCTTCAGGGTCTCGATCTGCGCAACGAGCTGATGTCCTCCGACCGCCACCGGGATCCGGCGTCGCAGTTGCGCACGGTGATGTTCGGCTATCCCGGGGTGTTTCGTCCCGCCTATGCCGAGGCGCTTGCGCGCTTCGTCTCCTGGCCGGATTGGCGTGACGGCCCGTTCAACGCCCTCGCCGACCGGCTGTGGCCGGCGCAGCAATATGTCCCGGTGCGGAGCGAGGCCGACTTCGCGCACGCGGCGGAGACGCTCAACGCCGCGTCGGTCGGCGTCGTGTTCAACACCTATGATCCCGAGACCGGCACCGGCTATCTCTACGGCAACGAGGCGGCGCGGGCGCTGCTGCCGGCGGAGAAGTCGGTTCCCAACGCCCATGCCGTCAAGGCGCGGCAATCGGCGGCCAAGCGCGACCTGCGCTACGCCTCCGAGGTGCTGGCCGAGCGCGCCATCCGCCCGATCACGCCGGAGGCGGTCAAGGCCGCGCTGTGGCTGTCGCTCTACGGCTTCACCAAGCTGCCCCAGGGACAGATGGACGGCGCTTATCACCGCGCCAGCATCATCTCCGAGCTGCACGGTTTCGACCGCGTCTTTGCCGTCCGCCCGCTCGCCGAGGGGTGGCAGGGCCAGGCGCCGGCCAACTGGTTCGAGGTGCAGGACTGGACCACGGAGATGTGGTTCTCGGTCGGCTACAAGGCCGAGGTCGACGCGCTCAAGCGCATCAACGACCTGATCGCGAGCGGCGTGATCACCGATCCGAAATACAAGACCGTGGAGCTGGTCGAGATCCAGCCGGAGACGCCGGCCGGCTACTTCAACTACTTCGTCGAGCGCGGCGAGGTGTATGAGAACGCGGTGGTGGCGACGGAGATGAAGTTCGCCGAGCTGGGGCTGGTGAAGCCGGGGACGTGAGCGGTCGGCATTCATCACGGCCGCCGCCGCCCAATGCGGTAGCGGCCGTGATGACCGTGGTCAGCCTGCGGTGATGGCCCCCACGAGCGCGTCGTTGGTCATCGGCCTGCCGTCGAGATTCCAGGTGCCGTCGACGGCGTGGACGCCGTTGGACCAGATCCGGTCCCTGGCAAGCGCCCCGCCGGAGAGGTCATGCAGAATGTCGGTGGCTTCGCCGAAGAACGCCGTCTGGACCTCGTGACTGGCGAGCGCGAATGACGGCGTCTTGGTCTCGATCCAGGCGCCATCGACCGGCGTGCCGCCGGCGAAGGTATGGCCCTTCGGCAGGATGTTCAGATGGGCCGTGACGTTCGCCCCCATGATCCTGTTGCCCGCCAGACCATGGTGTCTCAGGAACGATTCCGTGATCCGCGCAACGGCGATCGGCGCCTGGTCGGCAGCGATGACGCCTTCGGTGAGTGTGAGACTGATCGGCATGACTCCTCCTGTGCTCGCCCTAGGGCGGTTGTCCCGGGGAACGGCGGTCATTATATAACGACCGTGATCCACCAATAGAATAACGATCGTTATCAGTCAAGCATGAAATAACGATCGCTATGGAAGGCGCCAGATGCGGTACCACGCCGAGCATAAGCAGGAAGCAAAGACGAAGTTGTTGGAGGCCGCGGGGCGCGGCTTTCGCCGGCTTGGCTATGGCGGCATCGGCGTCGACGGCCTCGCCAAGGAAGCCGGGGTCACGTCCGGCGCGTTCTACGGTCACTTCAAGTCGAAGGACGCCGCGTTCGAAGCCGCCGCGTTGGCCGGGCTGGACGATCTCAGGACGGGCATTGCGAGTCTTCAGCAGCAGATGGGAGCGCGCTGGGCCGAGGCGTTCATCGCATTCTATCTCGGAGAACGTCTCCATTGCATCCTGGACTCGAGCTGCGGACTGCAGAGCCTGACGCCGGACGTGACGCGCGCCAGCGAGGAAACGAAGGCCGCCTATGGCACCGCGCTCGAAAGGGTCGCGCAGCAGATCGCAAAGGGGTTGCAGGGGAGCACCGATGAAGCTCGGCTGCAAAAGGCCTGGTCGCTGATGGCGATCCTCTCGGGAGGGGTGACGATGGCGCGCAGCGTCGGCTCACGCGAAGCCCGCGATGCCATCGCCGCCCACCTCAAACAAGCCGCGCTGGCGCTGCTGTAGAGCCGCTGTCGCGCGAGCGCTCGGCTTCGCAAGTTGTGAGGTGCCGCTCGCCCCAACGCCAGTGAGCTCCCCTGTCCGCAAGGGGGAGGGGAGCGCACCGCCAGTTTGGCGGCATGTCGAATCCAACGCCGTTTCGATATCTGCTAGCATGGCCTATCAGATGATCCTGGATCCCGCATGAGCACCGAGCCGATCACGTTCGTCGACAAGTCGTCCGGCGACGACGCATGCGTGCTGGTTCGCGTCGTCGGCGATAGCATCGGGTTGGCGCTGTCGTTGAGGACGGACGGCGACATCGAGGTCTTCATGGCGGCCGAAGAGCTCGATCGAGTCATCGGTGCGCTTCAGCAAGCTCGCGCGGCGATGGGGCGCGAGGGAAGCGTCATCGTGACTCGCCCCACGTGAACGCACGTCTGGCAAGGGAGATAACAATTCCCCACGCGATCCTTCATGTCGTCTTCAACATGTCCGCTGCAGGCACGTTGCGCGCTGCGCTCCAGCAGGCTGGGCGCAGCGACCGCGTGATTGGCTTTGCCGACAGCCTGAGCTTTGGTCCGATCAATCCACCCGACCCGGAGCTGCGAACCGCCTGGATGGACCAGGAATTGCAAGTGTCAGGCTGGGAAGAGGTGGGCGGCCAGGCAACATCGTTCTGGGACGAGGCGCTCTCGAGCAACAACCGACGGATCGCCTGGTTCACGCGGCGATCGACCCAGGAATATGCCGGCTTCCTCGAACTCCTGTGGCGGCTCGGCGATGAGCCGATCGAGATCGTCGATCTCACCGACACAGTCGTGCGGGCAGGGGAGACTGGGCCGAAGGCGCCACGGCTGGCCGTCAGCCTGGGTTTAGTGTCGCCGGAGACAATTCGCGACAATGCACTGTGGGATCTGCGGACCGTTCTGTCGCCAAGCCGGCGTGATGCCTGCCGAGAACGTTGGGCGCGCCTCAAAGCGGAGAACGCGCCGTTGCGCGTCATTCGCGACGGCGAATTGCTGTCAGCGCCCATCTCGTTCTTCGATTCGGTGCTGCTGTCATTTGCCACGGCCGACTGGCAGAAGACGGCGAGGATTATCGGGGAGGCGCTTTGCGAAACCGGGACGATTGTGCTGCAGACGGGCGATATCGAGTTGTTCGCGCGCGCCCGTGCGCTCGTAGCAGCAGGTCGCCTCGAGTCTCGTGGCGACCTGCTCGATATGCATCGCAGTGAGTTGCGGTTAGCGGGCGGCTGCGCATGACGCGTCAGGAATAGCCGGGTTGGCCGGACCCAGCGCCGCGTCCGCATCAGCCGCGGACCCGTCTAACGTTCCGGGGCCGGCATTGCAGCCCCGCGGCTCTTCTTCAGCTCGCGAACCGCATCCCGGTTGCCTTGAGCCTCGGAGAAATCCGGCGCCAGGGCGATGGCCGCGTCGAAGTCGGCGATCGCGCGATCGTAGTCTGCCTTCTCCTTGTAGGCGAGGCCGCGATTGTTGTAGGCATCGGCATAGCTCGGATCGAGCCTGATGGCCTGATCGAAGTCGACGATGGCCCGGTCGTGATTCCCTTTGTCGTCGTAGGCGATACCGCGACGGTTGAAGGCCTCTGCAAGCTCGCCATTCAGCCTCAGAGCCTCGTCAAAATCGGCGATGGCGCGGTCATGATCGCCTTTCTTGTCGTAGGCCGCGCCGCGGTTCATGTATGCTTTCGCGTGTTGCGGCTCGAGCTTGATCGCCACGCCGAAATCTATGATGGCACGGTCGTGATCGCCCTTATCGTCATATGCAATGCCGCGATTGACATGGGCAAGAACGTGACCCGGATCGCGCCTGATCGTTTCGTCGAAATCGGCGATGGCGTGATCGATGTCACCTGTTTCGAAATACGCGATCCCTCGGTTGAAATGGGCGTTAAGGGCTTTCGCGGGCGTCAGGCCGAATTTGATCGCAGCGCTGTAGTCGGCAATGGCGCGGTCGAACTGCTTCTTGTGTTTATGCACGGCGGCGCGAAGGGTGTATGCGGTGGCGTCAGTCGGGTCGCGTCGGATCGCCTCGTCTATATCTGCGAGGCCGCGATCGAAGTCGTTCCTCAGAACATGGACTGCGCCGCGATCAACGTAGGGCTTGGCTTGCTCGGGGTCCAGCGCCAACGTTCGATTGAAGTCCGTGAGCGCCCGATCATAATTTTCTTTCGAGAAGTAGGCCAAGCCGCGATTGTAGTAGTAGAGCGGCTTCTTCGAATCGAGCTTGATCGCCTCGTCATAATCTGCAATCGCCCGATCGTAGTCGCCTTTGCCTGCGTAGGCGAACCCACGATTGTTGCGGGCCGCCGGGTAGGAGGGATCGAGCCTGATCGCTTCGGTGAAATCGGCTATGGCGCGGTCGTACTCCTGTTTCTCATAGTACGCATTGCCACGATTGAAATAGCCGTGGATCTGATCTTGTCCGGACCATCGATCGGACTGCAATGCGAAGGTGCAGCTCTCGATCCGCTGGTCGACCGGGAAACGGCGGTCCAGGCACCAGGCCAGTGGCGGCTCGCCCTGCGCAACAGCGTCGGGTGCCGTCGCCGCGGCAAAGAGGAGCATGGCGGGCAAGGCCAGGGGATGGCGTCGCAAAGGACGAATGCCTTCAGCAAGGGAGACGATGCAGCATAGACCGGGCACTGCATGCCCGGCAATTCGGATATTCGCTCTGCCGATGATCTCCGTGCCGGGCTGGTCGATCATGCGCCGCCCCGCGAAATTCATCAGCCGCCTCAAGCTGATTTGCCCTGTCCAGTCCTTCGCCAAAAAATATTCCTGTTTCTATTTTTCGGAATTCGTGCTCTGATATCTCCGTCCCACCCGGCACGAGGGGCGTATCGCGATCGTCACGACACGCGGGGTGGAGATGCGGTGGGCGTGTCACGTCGCAGCATGGCAGACGTCGTGCGGACGAACGGCGGGCGCGCACGGTGAAGTCGCATGGTCCTGGCCTCCCGACGCTGAGGCCGCGCCGGTGGTGATGATGATCCGCCGGTCACGGGGGCAAGACAGCCCGGTCCCCGGGGAGAGTGCGTATAAGCCGTCAGACCATCGCGCAGGGAAGGCCGGTCGTCCGGCTGACCTGTGGTGACTGCCGCCTGCTTTTTTTGCTGCAGGCGGGCCACGGGCATCAGCCGATGCCCGGCCTTCCCTGCGCCCTCGACTTGGAGGGCGGAATTGATGATCATCACTCGGGCATCATGTGTCGCGAGAATGCTGCTGCATGTTCCTTTGTCATTCTCGTCGGCGCCAGTGCCTTCCGCTCGCCGGTGCGCATTATTGCGCCCTCGCCCCTTGTGGGAGAGGGCATGTAGGACAGAGCGGCATGCTCGGTTGGGTGAGGGGTATGCCTCTGCAAGCGCCGCTGCGGAGAGAGACCCCCTCACCCAGCCGCGTTAGCGGATGGGCCGCACACGCCCTCTCCCACAAGGGGACCCACAAGGGGACCCACAAGGGGCGAGGGCGCTGTATCGGGCAGCCGGCCCGCGGTGCCTCTGTTGATCGGCTGAGGCATCCCACCCCCATTTGTGGCCCCGCCGCCCTTGACCCCGGCTGCCCGCCGTGGTCAGTTCCGCCGCATGAGCACCCTTGTCCGCCCAGCCCGTCTCTGGTGGCGCACCTTGTAAGAGGTGGCCGGTGCGATTTGTTTGACATGAGATCGCAGAGGGGCCGCCACGCAGCGGCGGCTTCCGGTTGGTCCTGTGTGGCGTTTCCTCGGCAAATTCCGTAAGAGGACGCCCAAGAGGACCCCATGAACAGGACCGTTTTCGCCCTTCCGGCCCGCAGCGACTACCGCACCTCCAGCGGGCTCGCGATCACGCGCGCCGTCGAGCAGTTTTCCGGTGGCGCCAGCCGGCTCGATGACCTGATCGACCTGCTCGACCGCCGCCGTGGCGTGGTGCTGTCCTCGGGCACGACCGTGCCCGGCCGCTACGAGAGTTTCGACCTCGGCTTCGCCGATCCGCCGCTGGTGCTGGAGACCAAGGGCACTGACTTCACCCTGCAGGCGCTGAACCGCCGCGGCGAGGTGCTGATCGCGTTCCTGAAGGACACGCTGCGCGAGCCCTGTGTGGTCATCACCGAAGCTTCGCCGGCGCGGCTCGCCGGACACATCGTCCGCGGCCCGGCCCCGGTCGAGGAGGACCAGCGCACGCGGCGCGCCAGCGTGATGTCGCTGGTGCGGGCGATGATCGCGGCGCTCTCGGCCAATGACGACCCGCTGCTCGGCCTGTTCGGCGCCTTCGCCTACGACCTCGTGTTCCAGATCGAGGACCTCCAGCAGAAGCGGCCGCGCGAGAAGGACCAGCGCGACATCGTGCTCTACGTGCCGGATCGCCTCTTGGCCTACGACCGCGCCACCGGCCGCGGCGTCGTGCTGTCTTATGATTTTTCCTGGAACGGACAGTCGACGGAAGGCCTGTCGCGCGACACCGACGCCAGCATCTATCTCAAGGAGCCGCGCCAGGGGTTTGCCGATCACGCGCCCGGCGAGTACCAGGCGACGGTCGAGAAGGCCCGCGCCGCGTTTGCCCGCGGCGACCTGTTCGAGGCGGTGCCCGGCCAACTCTTTGCCGAGCCGTGCGAGCGCTCGCCGGCGGAAGTGTTCCAGCGGCTCTGCCGGATCAATCCGTCGCCCTATGGCGCGCTGATGAATCTCGGCGACGGCGAGTTCCTGGTCTCGGCCTCACCCGAGATGTTCGTCCGCTCCGACGGCCGTCGCGTCGAGACCTGTCCGATCTCCGGCACCATCGCCCGCGGCCGCGACGCCATCGGCGATGCCGAGCAGATCCGCCAGCTCCTAAACTCGGAGAAGGACGAGTTCGAGCTCAACATGTGCACCGACGTCGACCGCAACGACAAGGCGCGCATCTGCGTCCCCGGCACCATCAAGGTGCTGGCGCGCCGGCAGATCGAGACCTACTCGAAACTGTTCCACACGGTGGATCACGTCGAGGGCATGCTGCGGCCAGGCTTCGATGCGCTCGATGCCTTCCTGACCCACGCCTGGGCCGTGACCGTGACCGGCGCGCCAAAACTGTGGGCGATGCAGTTCGTCGAGGACAATGAGCGCTCGCCGCGGCGCTGGTATGCCGGCGCCATCGGCGCGGTGAATTTCGACGGCTCGATCAACACCGGCCTGACGATCCGCACCATCCGCATGAAGGACGGGCTCGCCGAGGTCCGTGTCGGCGCCACCTGTTTGTTCGATTCCGATCCCGCGGCCGAGGATCGTGAGTGCCAGGTCAAGGCGGCGGCGCTGTTCCAGGCGCTGCGCGGCGATCCGCCGAAGCCGCTGTCGTCGACCGCGCCGGATGCCACCGGCTCCGGCAAGAACGTGCTGCTGATCGATCACGACGACAGCTTCGTTCACATGCTGGCCGACTATTTCCGCCAGGTCGGCGCCAACGTCACCGTGGTGCGTTATGTCCACGCGCTGAAGATGCTCGCCGAACGAAGCTGGGATCTGATCGTGCTGTCGCCGGGGCCAGGCCGCCCCGAGGACTTCAAGATCTCGACGACGATCGACGCTGCGCTCGCGAAGAAGCTGCCGATCTTCGGCGTGTGCCTCGGCGTGCAGGCGATGGGCGAGTATTTCGGCGGCCAGCTCGGCCAGCTTGCCCAGCCGGCGCATGGAAGGCCCTCGCGGGTCCAGGTGCGCGGCGGCCGCCTGATGCAGGGCCTGCCGAACGAGATCGTCATCGGCCGCTATCATTCGCTGTTCGTCGAGCGCGACAGCATGCCGGAGGTGCTGACCGTCACGGCGGCAACCGAGGACGGCGTGGCGATGGCGATCGAGCACAAGACGCTGCCGGTCGGCGGCGTGCAGTTCCATCCGGAATCGCTGATGTCACTCGGCGATGCCGTGGGTTTGAGGATCGTGGAGAATGCGTTCCGGCTCAATCAGCCGGAGTGAGAGGTGGTTGCCGTCATCGCGAGGAGCGTGAGCGACGAAGCGATCCAGAGTTGTTTTCGCGGCCCTGGATTGCTTCGCTTCGCTCGCAATGATGAATTCCTCGCGGTCACGGCCAAACGAGGCAATGAGAGCACGATGACGTTCGATCTGGACATCAAGAACACCGTCCGCACCATTCCGGACTATCCGAAGCCGGGCATCCTGTTCCGGGACATTACGACCCTGCTGGCGGACGCGCGCGCGTTCCGCCGCGCGGTCGACGAATTGGTGCATCCCTGGGCCGGCTCCAAGATCGACAAGGTCGCGGGCATCGAGGCCCGCGGCTTCATCCTCGGAGGCGCAGTGGCGCATCAGGTGTCGGCCGGGTTCGTGCCGATCCGCAAGAAAGGCAAGCTGCCGCACAAGACGGTCAGCATGTCCTATGCGCTGGAGTACGGCACCGACGAGATGGAGATGCATGTCGACGCGGTGCAGCCCGGCGAGCGCGTGATCCTGGTCGACGACCTCATCGCCACCGGCGGCACGGCCGAGGGCGCGGTGAAGCTGTTGCGCCAGATCGGCGCGACCGTGGTGGCGGCCTGCTTCATCATCGACCTGCCGGATCTCGGCGGCGCCGCCAAGCTGCGCGCGCTCGACGTGCCCGTGCGCACGCTGATCTCCTTCGAAGGGCACTGAGAAGCGCGCGGCGGCGTCAGGACCGCTGCATCAGAAGCTCATTCTCGATCTCGCGCAGCGCATAGTAGTTGCGCCGGATCCATTGATAGAGCTCGGTGGAGGGGTCCTTCTCCTGGCGCAGGTAGCCGGTGAAGGAGAACGAAAAACGTTCGATATAGGTTCTGAGGAACGCGGGCAGGGCGGCAATGTGCAGATGCTTGCTGCGGCTGTAGAGGTCGGGGAGCTCCTCGCGCAGGACGTGGTCGTTTTCGACCACGATCAGCTGGGGCTTCGGGATCTGGCGCCGCAGGGCATCGTAGGCGCGCATCGAGACCCGGTCGCCTTCGGCGCAGAACAGAATGATCGGGACCACGTTCCGCCGCGCGGCCTCCTTCAAAAAGCCGATCTGTTCGGACATCTTGAAGAACTCGTCGAACGAGTAGTAGCCGAGGTCGATCACCTTGGGGATGCCGTCGTTGAGGATCACCCGGTCCATCAGCTGGATCTTGCCGTAGGTGTCCTCGATCGTCGCGGTCTCCGTGATCTGCGGCAGGAAGTCGAGCAGCGACGGCTCGCGCAAGGTGACGTCGAAGGCGAGCACTTGGCCGTTCTTCAGCAGTAGGAACTCGCTCAGCACCCGCGCAAGCAGCGTCTTCCCGGATTGCGGCCGGGGCGAGCAGACGATGTAGACAGGCGTCGCGGGCATCCGACCTATATCAGGTCAAATGCGGTTGCGATAAAGTCCCATCCTTCACGGAGCTGCTATTTTTCCCCGGCCGGCCGCGGCGCCGCCGCCTTGGTCGAGCCGACGATGTCGGTCAGCTTGATGCGGTCGTACTCGCTCCAGACGTTGGCGAGCCAATGCCGGACATAGCCGCGCAGCACGAAGGAGTAGTTGGCGGCCTCGTCGCGGGGACCCTTGTTGGCGACGAATTTGAGGAACGGCACCGAGGCGACCTCGACCTGCTCGAACGCCATTTCGTTGAGCTTCGGGATGGTCAGCTCGGTCGCGTCCTTGATGCGGTGGAAGTAGGAATTGTAGGTCGACTGGTCCCACTCGAAGAAGCTGGTGTTGTTGATGAAGTTCTTCACCAGGAAATATTTCGCGCCGATCATGTAGCTCGCCGTCTCGGCGATCTCGTCGAGCGAGGCGATCGACGAGCCCAGGATGTGGAACACCGCGAAGGTGATCTGGCCGGAGCGGGCGGCGTCGAGGAATCCGATGTCGCGCAGCGCGGCGAGCGTCGGCGACATCAGGCCGGCGCGGACGTCGATCACGGTCACCGACGGCGCCACCGCGCTCAGGGTGTCGAAGATCTTCATCTGGTCCGGCGTCGAATTCATGTCGACGATCTCGGTGATCTCCGGGTGGAAGCGCTTCAAGGTGCCGCGCGGATGCTCGGTGTCGAACGCCCGGGTGGGGACGTTGTTGGCGCTGAAATAATCGAGCAACGTCCGCGACACCGTGGTCTTGCCGACCCCGCCCTTGTCCGCACCCACCACAACCACTGCCGGTTTCGCCATGGAAAGTCCTTCAGCCCTGAGGCCGGCCAGGGGGCCGGCGCATTGCATTCTGCTTTGGGCGCGAACATGGCAGAAACGCTGGAGAATTCAAATTCATTGCAGCACGGGACCGGGGAAATTTGCGCCTTCGCCGCAACAGGCTGGAGCAATCGGAGGCATTCCGGCCCGCGCGTTCGAGCCGGCGAGGAAGCACTTGCAAGCGAATGGCAGGACAATTGCCCGTCGCACGGGATTGGCGGCTGAATTCCGCGGCGAAGGCGGCGACTAGTGCCGGCCCCAGGGACCGGTCGCGGGGGTGGTCCACGGTCCCTGGGGAGCGGCTTGACCCTGGCCAGATGGCGGGGCCGGGCCATCGGCCTGGCCCCAGGGACCACCGGACGGCAACGGTGGCGGAGCGTCGCCGTCTGGAGCATCGGCTCCGGTATCGTCGGGCTGTGCCTCGTCCGTGGGCAGCGCCAGCGGGCCCGGATCATGGCCGCCGGCGAACCTGATCAGCGCCTGGACCCGGGCATCGATCGAGGGATGGGTGGCGAACAGGTCGGCAAAGCCCTCGCGCGGATTGTCGACGCACAATTCCATGACGGCGGAGGTGGCGCCCGGCAGTTCGCCGCGCCCTTCGATCTTGCGCAGGGCGGTGATCATGGCGTCCGGATTCTTGGTCAGCTCGACCGACCCGGCATCGGCAAGGTATTCACGGGTGCGCGACAGGGCCAGCTTGACCACCTGGGACAGCAGCCAGGCCACCACGATCAGCACCACCGCGATGATCACGACGATGATGGCCCCGCCGCCGGAGCCCTTGCGGTCGGAGTCGGACGAGGAGGAGGACGACGACGAGCGACCCCAGCCGCCGCCCCAGCTCATGTTGGTGAACAGGCGGAAGAACAGTTCACCGAAGAAGCCGACCACGCCGGCGATGATGACGGCCACGACCATCAGTTGGACGTCGCCGTTGCGGATATGGGTCAGCTCGTGGCCGAGCACCGCCTCGATCTCCTGGTCATCGAGCGCGTCGAGCAGGCCGGTCGTGACGGTGACCGCGTATTGCCGCGGGTTCAGGCCGGTCGCGAAGGCGTTCAGCGCCGGGCTGTCCATGATCTTCAGCTGCGGCATGGTGATGCCGCGCGAGATGCAGAGATTTTCGAGCAGATTGTAAAGCCGCGGCTGCTCCTGACGCGTCACCGCGGTCCCGCCGGTGACCGCGTCGATCATCTTCTGATGGAAGAAATAGGCGATCACGATCCAGGCCGCCGCGCCCAGCGTGGCCCAGGGCAGCGCCCTGATCAGGTCGCGGGTGGCCGCGTTCATGTAATAGGCGACACTGCCATTGCCGTTGATCATGACCTCCGCGATCAGCGCGCCGGCGAACACCAGCACGTAGATCAGCAGGAACAGGCCGCCGAGCAGCAGCACCGAACGAGTCTTGTTCGATGCGATGTGGGTGTAGAGACCGTAGGCGGCCATGGCGTCGGACCCTTCAGCGCGGAGGGCGCGGGATCAGAACTTGACGCTCGGCGCGGCCTCGACTTCGGTCCGGCTGGCGCCGAGATCGAAGAACTCCTTGCGTGTGAAGCCGAAGGTCCCGGCGAACAGTGCGGCGGGCATCTGCTGGATGCCGGTATTATACTCTTGGACCGCGTTGTTGAAGAAGCGGCGGCTGGCGGCGATCTTGTTCTCGATGTCGGAGAGCTCGCCGGCGAGCTGCTGGAAGTTGGCGTTGGCCTTGAGGTCCGGATAGGCCTCGGACAGCGCGATCAGGCGACCGAGTGCGCCGGAAAGTTGGCCTTCGGCGGCCGAGACCTGGGCCGGGCCCTGCGCCGACATCGCCGCATTGCGAGCCTTGATGACCTCGTCGAGGGTGCCGCGCTCATGCGCAGCGTAGCCCTTCACGGTCTCGACCAGATTCGGAATCAGGTCGTGGCGCAACTTGAGCTGGACGTCGATGTCGGCAAAGGCCTGGCCGACCCGCTGGCTGAGGGCGACCAGCCGGTTGTAGGCGCCAAGGGCGAACAGCACGAGAATGACGATGATGCCGAGGACGATCCAGCCGGACATGACGGGCTCCGAGGGAGAGGGCGGGAGAACGAGGCGGCCGACACGCGACGGCGCCGCCGGTCCGCAGATGGACCGGCGTGCATTGGTCGCATCAGGGGGGATGCCCGTTCAAGTCGCTTGAGCCTGGCCGGTCCGTTCGATGGGCGCCCAGGCGACCGAATTGGCGTCGGAGGCAACGATGCGCAGGGCTCAATAGGGACGGGCGACCCGCCATTGCTGCGTGGGGTCGTTGCCCTTGATATCGCCGGGGGCGCTGTCGAGCTGCGAGGTGTAGAGCGGCCGGTAGCGGTAGGCCCACATCTTCTTGCCGTCGCTGCGGGTGATGACGGTGAAGTCGCCGCTGGCGGTCGCGTTGTCTGGGGCCATCAGCGGCGGCCGCTTCTCGGCACAGGCACCGTCGCAGGTCGACTTGTTCCCGGTGTTGTCCCGCTCGGTATAGTAGAGCGTCATCCCTTTTGGGTCGACCAGGACGGGACCGTTCTTGCCGACGATGGCCTTGGCCGGCGGGCCCTCCTGTTTCGGTGGGGGCGGTGCCGAGGATCCACCACCGTGGCCGTTTGCCAGGGCCGTTCCTGCCGAAGCCAGCAGCGCGGCGGTGATCATCATCGTCCTGAACATCGAAACGCGTTCCCGTGTGAGCAGCGCATTCAGCGCCTGTTGCAGCTCACCGTAGCAAGCATCGATTTCTCTCGGGTTTCGCGAAATCGCGAAAATGAGAGACAAACACGACCTGTCGTTAACCATCTGCGGCCGCGACGGTATCTACGGTCGTGGCGGCGGCTCCACGCCGTCGCCCCAGTCCCAGCGGCGGGCGGCGGCAAAGGCGGGCTTGTCGCGGCGGGGGATATTGACCGTGGCAGCGGTCCCATCGGCTTGGCACAGCTTCGCGGTTGTCGCGACCTTGGTGACCGACGGCGGCGCGAGCACGCGTGCGGCGGGCCGATGCGTTGCTGGCTTGCGGGTGAGGGCAACGAAGCTGAACTTCTCGTCCTCGAACGGGACGTCAGCCCCTTTCAGTTCGCGGTGTGCCCGCGATCGCGCCAGCCGCTGCGCGAAATGGCACCAGTCCGGTGCCACGAGGGGGCACGGCGCTGCGTGCGGGCAGGGCGCCGCGACATGAGCGCCTGCTGCGATCAGGCGGTCGCGCGCGGCGATGATGCGCTGATAGCCGGCGGGCGTGCCGGGCTCGACGATCAGCAGCGTATCGCCGGTCCTGGCCCACAGCGCATCGACGGTCGCAGAGCGCTCGGCATCCGTCAGCTCCCCGATCATGTAGCCGGCGATGACGAGATCGGCCCTTCCGGCACGATCGAGCAGCGCTCGCGCCGGTCCCAGCGCATAAGAGAGGTCGCGGAGGCGCATCGTGTCGTCAGCGAGCGTCAGCGCCAGCCCGCGCAACGCTGGATTGGAATCGACGGCGTTGAACGAGGTCAGCAGCGGAAACGCTTCCGCCGCAGCGAAGCTCGCGGTCGCTGGTCCGGCACCGACATCCAGCAGCGAGGCCGGAGCGAAGTCCGGGCTCGCCTGCATCACGGCGTTGAGGCTGGCAACGACCGCCGCGTAGGTCGCCGGCATTCGCACCGTGGCATAGGCAATGGCGTCGGCGTCGCTCGTGATCGTTCCGGAATTGCCGCCGCTGCGGTAGGCGGCCGAGATGCGGGCCGCCCGGGCGGCTGCATCCTGCCGCGACTGCCCGTGCAGCATGGCTTCGAGGGACGCCTTCAGCGCGGCGGGCAGATCAGGAGAGATCATCGGTCCTCTCCACGCGTCAGTCCGGCCGCCGCGCGGGCGGCGATCCGGAATGACGGAGCAAGATCAAGCCACCTGCTGGTCGAGGATCTTCACGGCCTCGTCGAGCGCGACCGAGACGAGCTGCGACACGCCGCGCTCGGCCATGGTGACGCCGAACAGCCGGTTCATGCGCGCCATGGTGATCGGGTTGTGGGTGATGATGATGAAACGGGTCTCGGTCGAGCCCTTCATCTCGTGCAGCAGGTTGCAGAAGCGTTCGACGTTGTGGTCGTCGAGCGGCGCGTCGACCTCGTCCAGCACGCAGATCGGCGAGGGGTTGGTGAGGAACACCGCGAAGATCAGCGCCATCGCCGTCAGCGCCTGCTCGCCGCCCGACAGCAGCGACAGCGTCTGCGGCTTCTTGCCCGGCGGCTTGGCGATGATCTCGAGGCCCGCCTCGAGCGGATCGTCGCTCTCGATCAGGTGCAGCGCCGCTTCGCCGCCGCCGAACAGCTCGGTGAACAGCCGCTTGAAGTGGTCGTTGACGGTCTCGAACGAGGATTGCAGGCGCTCGCGCGCCTCCTTGTTGAGGCTTTGGATGCCCTGGCGCAGCCGCTTGATGGCCTCGACGAGGTCGTCGCGCTCGGTGGTCAGCGCGGTATGCGAGCCCTCGACCTCGGTGAGTTCTTCCTCGGCGCGCAGGTTGACGGCGCCGAGCCGCTCGCGGTCGCGGCGCAGCTTCTCCAAGGTTTCTTCGATCTCGTGCAGCGGCGGCAGTTGCGTGTCCGGACCGATCTCGGCCATCGCCGCGACCGCCTGCGGCTCGCATTCGAGCATGTCGTGGATCTCGCGCTCGACGTCGCCGACGCGGCGCTTGGCGCTCTCCAGCCGCTCCTCGGCGCGGGCGGCTGCTTCGCGCGACTTGGACAGCGCTTCCAGCGACGCTTTCGCAGCGCGGTCGGTGTCGCCCATCGCAGTCTCGGCCTCGGCGAGCGCGTCGGCCGCGACCTGGCGCTCCTCCTCGGCGATGGCGAGCTCGTCGATCAGCGCGCTGCGCTTCTCGGCGAAGATCTCCGGCGCGTTGTCGAGCTCGGCGCGCTCGTCCCTCACCTCGGCGATGCGCGCCTCGATGGTGGCGATCTGCGAGCCGGCGCCGCGGATGCGGTTGAACCAGTCGTTGCGCTCGTTGATGATCGCCTGCACGCGGCGGTCGGCGAGCTCGGCCTCGCGGGCCAGCGCCTGGGCCTCGGCGCGCACCTGGGCCGCGGCGCGGCGCTTGGCCTCGATCTCGGCGCGCACGGCCGCCAGCCGGCCATCGGCTTCGGTGGTCGCCGGCAGCTCCTCGATCGCCTCCAGCGCATTCTGGTGCAGCTCGGCGATCTCGGCGCGGTCATGGGCGAGGCGGGTCGAGGCCTCGACCAGCGCCGATTTGCGCGCCGAATGGCGGTTGATCTCGCGCTCGGCATTGGCGTGGCGCTCGCGCGCCGAGTTCACCTCGCGCTGCGCGGCGCGCCAGGCTTCGCGCGCGGCGCTCTCGGCGGCGGTCGCGGCCCTCACCTCGGCCTCGGCGCTCTCCAGCGCTTGGCGCTTGTTGGCGGCATCGATGCGCGCCTGCTCGAGCTCGGCCTCGATATCGATCAGGCGGGCACGCTCGGCCAAGCGCCGGGCCGCGCCGGTCGGCGCATGCGCGGCGGCGATGAAGCCGTCCCAGCGCCAGACGTCGCCTTCCGGCGACACCAGCCGCTGGCCGGTCCTGAGTTGAGAAACGAGTTGAGCGCCGCGGTCGCGCGACACCACGCCGATCTGGGCCAGGCGGCGCGACAGCTCCGGCGGCGCCTGCACATAGGCCGCGAGCGGCTCGACGCCATCGGGCAGCGCGGGGTCGGTGACCTCGGCGCCGGCGACGGTCCAGTGCATCGGCGCGGACGCGTCGACCGGCGCATCGAGGTCGTCGCCGAGCACGGCGCCGAGCGCCTTCTCATAACCCTTGGCCACGGTGACGCCGTCGATGATCGGCGGCCACAGATTCTTGGTCTCGCTGTTCACCATCTTGGAGATGGTGCGCGCCTCGGTCTCCAGCCGCTGCACCCGCTTCTCGGCCTCGGCGAGCGGGGCGCGCGAGGCTTCGAGCTTCTGCCGCGCATTGGCCTGCGCCGACTCGTTGGTCTGCACCGCGGCCTCGGCCTGCGCCTCGGATTCCTCGGCCGCTTCGAGCGACGCCGCTAGCGTGTCGAGATCACCGAGATGCGCGGTCTCCTGCGCCAGTCGCTCCTCGTCGGCGCGGACATTGGCGATGTCCTGGTCGAGCCGGGCCAGACGCTCGCGGTGGCTGCGGACGTTGGCCTCGAGCTGGTTGCGGCGTGCGGTGAGATCGGCGAGCTGCGTCGTCAGCTCCGTGAACTGCCGCTCGGTCTCAGCGAGAAGAGCCTCGGCCTCGGCGACGCGCTCGTCGACGCCGCTGCGCATCTCGACGCGCGCCTTGATCTCTTCCTTCAGCTCCGCGTCTTCGGTCTCCAGGCGCTGCAGCGCGACCTGCGCGTCCTGGTTCTGCTGCTGCTCGCGCGCGACGTCGGCGGTGAGCTGCATCAGGCGGCGATCGAGCTCGCTAACGCGCTCCTTGGCGCGCACCTCCTCGCGGTCGAGCAGATCGCGGGCATTCTTCAGCCGCTGCATCGTCGCGGCGGCGCGGGCCTCGGCCTCGCGCAGCGCCGGCAGATGCGACGAACGGATCGCCTGGATGCGGGCCGATTCGGCCTGCTCGCGGGTCCGCTCCGCCATCTCGCGCACGGCGACATCGTGCACATGCGCGGCGTCGTTGAGGTCGGCATGCGCGCCCATCCAGCGCAGGTGATAGAGCGTCGCTTCGGCCTTGCGCACCTTGGCGGCGACCTCGCGGTAGCGGATCGCCTGCCGCGCCTGCTTGCGCAGGCCTTCCATCTGGCCGGAGAGCTGGCCGATGACGTCCTCGACGCGCAGCAGATTCGTCTCCGCCGCCTTCAGCCGCAACTCGGCCTCGTGGCGGCGGGCATGCAGGCCGGCGACGCCGGCGGCGTCTTCCAGCACGCGGCGGCGCTGCTCAGGTTTCGCTTGAATGATCTCGCCGATCTTGCCCTGGTGGACCAGCGCCGGCGAGCGTGCGCCGGTGGCGGCGTCGGCGAACAGGATCTGCACGTCGCGGGCGCGCACGTCGCGGCCGTTGATGCGATACACCGAGCCGGCCTCGCGCTCGATGCGGCGCGAGATCTCGAGAATGTCACGGTCGTTCACGGCCGCTGGCGCGGTGCGATCGCTGTTGTCGATCGTCATCACCACTTCGGCGTGGTTGCGCGACGGCCGCGTGTTCGAGCCGGAGAAAATGACAGCGTCCATGTCGGCGGCGCGCAGCGATTTGTGCGAGGTCTCGCCCATCGCCCAGCGCAGCGCCTCGACCAGATTCGACTTGCCGCAACCGTTCGGACCGACGACGCCGGTGAGGCCGGGTTCGATCACGAAGTCAGTCGGTTCGACGAACGTCTTGAAACCGTGAAGACGAAGACGCGTGAGTTTCATGCACAGATTCTCTGTTGGCGGGAGACGAATCTCCCAGCCCCGACAATACCATGGAAGGCAATGTCAATGTGGACTGAGTCGCCCTGGCGCCTCATTCTGAGGGCGGGACAATGGCGAGGGCTGGTCCCCAGGGCAACCCGCCGGGCCTGCTTTTCCAAGGCTTTCTCGTGGCGAACGGCCCACGAAACAGAAGCGGCCCCATTGAGGGGCCGCGCTGTGTCTTTGATGACTCAGTGATTCGAATCAGCTCTTCAGAAGCGGGTTGATCTTCTTCTGAAACTCCTCGATCGAAGCCTCGCCCTTGATCTTCTCGCCGTTGATGAAAAAGGTCGGCGTCGAATCGACTTTAAGAATGTCGCTCGCATATTTCTGGTCGGCGGCGATCTTGTCGAGCAACGCCTGGTCCTTGAGGCAGGCCTCGACCTGCTGCTGGCTGAGACCGGCCTGCTTGCCGATCCGCGTCAGCGTCTCCGTCGTGTTCTTCACCACCCAGTCGTTCTGCGAGCGGAACAGCATGTCGGTGACCGCGAAATACTTCTGCGCGTCGTCCTTGGCGATGCAGCGCGTCAGCATCGAGCCCGCGGCGGCTTTGATGTCGAGCGGGAACTCGCGGAAGATGTAGCGGATCTTGCCGGTATCGATGTATTCGGCCTTCAGCTTCGGGAACACGGTGGCGTTGAACGCCGCGCAGTGCGGGCAGGTCATGGAGGCATATTCGGTGATGGTCACCGCAGCGTCCGCCGGTCCGATCGCCATGTCGGGCAACGACTGAGGCTTGGCGACATCGGCGGCGCTCTGCGCCATCGCGTCCGAGATCAGCCGCAGCGGGGAGAAGCCGGCCAGAGCGGCGAGGCCGGTCAGCGACAGGGCAGCGGTGAAGGCGCGGCGGGTGATGATCAAGGCTCTGCTCCGAAATGGGCGCATCTCGCGCCTGAAACGCTCGTAACTCGGCTTTTCGCTAGCTTGAAACCCACCCGGAGGCAATGCCGGGCCGCAAATGGGGATCAAAGCGTCAGCGTCAATTTCGCTTGATGGCGGCGCCCAGGCGGGCCAGCGCGTCGCGCAGGGCGTCGTCCTCGATCGCGGTCAGGGTCTGCGCGACCTTCGCGACCGTCTTCGGATCGGGCGGCACCGGGCGGCGCTTTACCGGGGGGCGCAACAGCGGCCCCTGGCGCAGCGCCAGCTTGCCGACCGCGTGCCAGCCGAAGAAGCGGTTGACCCGCTCCAGGATCACGTCCGACGAATGCTGGATCTCCAGCGCCATCGGCCCCTCGACGCGCAAAATCAGCGTCGCCGGCTCCTGCGGCTGGCCCTCGACCGGCCGCGGCCATTGCATCTTCAGCGGCTGGGCGTGCTCGGCGATCTCGCGCCCCGCGATTTCCGGCCAGCGCGTCACCAGCTCGCGCGCGGCAAAGCCTTGCTTGGCATAGGCGGCCGTCAGCACGTCGCCCATCATGAGCGACAGCGGTTTTGCGGTGAGGCGGCCGGGCTTTGCCATCGATGCAGGCTTCTCGTGGTCTGCCGCCCGTCCGAGCCGCCGGGGCTCGAAGAAAGCCGTGGATGCCGCAGACGAGACGGCGGTCCAGCGGGCGACGATGGCTCCTGACGTACTAGATTAAGCCAATGGTGTCATCAGCCCTTCCTTCCAAGCGCAAGAGCCGACCAGAGAATCGCGGCTCCGCCGAGCGCCCCGCACAACTGCTCGCCTGGTACGACCGCCACCGCCGGCGGCTGCCGTGGCGCGCGCCGGCCGGGCAGCGCTCCGATCCCTATCGCGTCTGGCTGTCGGAGATCATGCTGCAGCAGACCACGGTGAAGGCGGTCGGGCCGTATTTCGAGAAGTTTTTGGCGCGCTGGCCGGATGTCTCCGCGCTCGGCAGCGCCGAGCTCGACGACGTGCTCCGGATGTGGGCCGGCCTCGGCTATTATTCACGGGCGCGCAACCTGCATGCCTGCGCCGTCGCCGTGCTGCGCGAGCATGGCGGTGTGTTCCCGGACACCGAGCAGGGGCTGCGCGCGCTGCCCGGCATCGGCCCGTACACCGCGGCGGCCATTGCCGCGATCGCGTTCGATCGGCTGACGATGCCGGTCGACGGCAACATCGAGCGCGTCGTGTCGCGGCTGTTCGCGGTGGAGGAGGCGTTGCCGCAGGCCAAGCCGCAGATCCAGGCGCTGGCAGCGACGCTGCTCGGGCCGTCGCGCGCCGGCGACAGCGCGCAGGCGCTGATGGATCTCGGCGCCACCATCTGCACGCCGAAGAAGCCGGCCTGCGCGCTATGTCCCCTCAACGAGGATTGCGCGGCGCGTGACCGCGGCGACCAGGAGACGTTTCCGCGCAAGGCCGCCAAGAAGACCGGTACGCTCAGGCGCGGCGCCGCCTTCGTCGTCGTCCGAGGCGACGAGTTGCTGGTGCGCTCGCGCCCTGCAAAGGGCCTGCTCGGCGGCATGACCGAGGTTCCCGGCTCGGAATGGCTGGCCGGGCAGGACGATGCCGACGCGCTGGCGCAAGCGCCGGAGCTGGCCGGCGTGAAACGTTGGCACCGCAGGCTCGGCGTCGTCACCCACGTGTTCACGCATTTCCCACTGGAGCTCGTGGTCTATACCGCTAAGGTCCCGGCGCGGACACGCGCACCGGACGGCATGCGCTGGGTGCCGATCGCGACGCTGGACGGCGAGGCGCTGCCCAACGTGATGCGCAAGGTCGTCGCGCATGGGCTTGGAGAGTAAGGCTGCGCCCGTGATAGAGGCTGAAAGGCTGTTCGCGAGCCAACTGACGTAGGGGCAAGAGGGCCAGCCCCGACATTACACGACACGCTTGATGCTGCGCTCGCGCGCGCCGTGCCCACCATTTCGGCGAATTGGGTGCGCTGGATCGTAGCCTACCGCTACGATAACCTCGGGGCATCGCCTGTCGATCATTCACAGCGTTGCCCGGTAAAGTTGTAACCGGAAGAAGGCCATTGTAGGTTCCAACGAGCACCGATAGGTCCCGTCGGCTTCCGCTCGGATCTATTGTCTTGCGCGAGAGAGGATATCGATGAAGGCTGACCCGGATGATCTCAAGGTTCGCGACCTGCTTGATCTTAAATCACAGCAAATGTTGGTCGTTAATCCAGAATATCAGCGCGGAAGCGTGTGGACGGTCTCTCAAAAAAAGAAACTGATCGATTCCGTTCTGCGTGGATATCCAATTCCGCTTATTTATCTGCACCATATTCGACAAGCCGCTGGAAAGCTCGTTAGTGAACGATACGAAGTTATAGACGGGCAGCAACGTATCAACGCCCTGTCAGATTTTTACGAAGGCGCATTTAAACTGTTCGACCCAGAACTCGACGAAGCCGAAGCGCGATTCCCAGATTTCATTAAACGCCAGCAGTGTCCCTGGGGACGACGATCGTTTCATGATCTTGCGGAGGACACAAAATCGCGATTTCTCGATACTCCGCTCCGCATCGTTCGGATCGAAACTCACGACTCCAATGAAGCGCGAGACCTGTTTGTTCGGCTTCAGTCTGGAATGCCATTAAACGCTCAAGAAAAGCGCGATGCGTGGCCGGGCCAATTTACGGATTTTATCCTTCGCCTTGGCGGCAAACCTGGTTTGGCTCGCTACCCTGGGCACGATTTTTTTAACATATTGATGGGCGCACAAAAGGTGCAAGACCGAGGTAAGTTTCGCCAGTTGGCGGCGCAGATCGCTGTGCTCTATTTCAAGAGACGTTTTGATAAAAATGGTTCATTTTGTGACATTAAGGCGGAAGCGGTGGATGACTTCTACTACGAAAATCTTGGTTTTGATTCAGAGTCGGCTGATGCGCGGCGGCTGTTCGAAATTTTTGATAAGCTGACAAAATTGCTGCGCGACCAAAAGCGCTCGAAAATAATTGGACATGAAGCGATCCACCTTGTTCTTTTAGTGGACAGCTTGATGGATGACTACACCCGCGGATGGGAGGGAGAGTTTGCGTCAGCCTTCGACTACTTCCGACATCAATTTGCTCTGGGAAGGCAGACACGAGATGATGCGAGCCCAGGAGAATACTGGCTGCGCTACGGTGTGCACACGCGCGTCAACAGCGATCGTGCTGATGTGATTCAACGCCGCCATGAGTTCTTTTCTGCAAAGATGCGGGAAAAGCTCAATCCCCAACTAAAGGACCCACAACGCCTGTATGGCGCCTTGGAGCGGGAGCTTGTCTATTATCGGGACAAGAAGCGTTGCGCTGTCTGCGGCAACGAGGTGCCGTGGCCCGAGATGGAGATTCATCACGTCGAGGAGCATGGTAAAGGCGGCGGGACCACCCTTGAGAATGGGGCGCTGGTTCACAGGGATAAGTGTCATCCGAAGGGAGCAAGGGCCACTGCTGCCTTTGCAAAGAAATGGGCGGAAGCTCAAGCTCACGGAGCATCTTCGAGTGCTATTGCTGTAACCGACAATGAGCCATTTGACGAAATCGACGATGATAACGGCTTGTCGATAGAAGCTGGTTCGAATTGACACGCTGAAAAGAGGTTCCAGCTTCGACCAAAGGTTCTGCGATCGTCGCCGAGCTAGCTCCTCTACCGACGACGAAACGATCCGAATCCAAAGGTGTTTGGGCATGTCGGCGAGTTACGCGATGGCCGTTCAGGGCTTGGGGGACGACTTTAAGACAGTACGGGCAGAGGCATCGCGTCTAGCTAAAGAGGGCAATTGCTCGTTCTGGTGGGTGCCGGAAGGCGGCGGTTGGCACCGCTTCGTCTTTACTGACGTGGTGGTCGCAATGATGTTCGGTGACTATTTGCGGAAGAGTGTCATCAATCAAGACGAGCATCGTATCAGGCGATTGTGGGTTTCACGCGACGAGATTAGGCTCTTCGCAGAGCACTGCGTCTACATGCGATCCGTATTTGAGTATTACGTGAGGATATTCGCGGAGGGTACCCAGGCTGAATACGCAGCTATGGAAGGCGTCGCGCCTCGGTTTTTTGAAGATTTGGCGCAGCTTTTCAACGAGTTCGCGATCGTGTCCGCTTGCCGTGTTACCGAACCTTGGATTGACAAGTTTGGTAACAAGAACCTCACTGTCGAATTCTTTACGAATATCTTAGGTTTAGGGAGGTTCGAGACGCTGCACGCGCAATTGATTATACTCAAAGCCAGCATGGACGAGCACCGGAGTCGCATCAAGGATGCACGAGACAAATTGGCTGTCCATGCCGACCTAGACACCATCATGTCGGGTAGGCCGATCGGAGGGGCAACGTTGCCGCAGTGGAATCAGTTTTGGAAAGACCTCGGCGAATTCGTCTCGCTTGTCCACCAGAACGCCGAGGGATCACCGTTCGATATTCGAGCAGCCATGGTCCGGGGTGATGCGGAGATGGTGCTGAAAAAATTGCAGACCTGAGCAGTGTCTACAGATAAGGGCCGATACTGATCAAGATGCGAATTGCGGCACCAAATTTACCCTGACGAGGAGTCCGACGAAACGGCTGCATCGTGCAGATCGGCGCCGATCGCATCGACGCGCAGAATGATCCGACCTTGCCCGCGATCCCGATCCGTCGCAAGGATCATATTCCGTTTTTCAGAATTCCTCTTGACTCCAACCCCAAATCAGGTGTCTTATCCGCCCCGTTCCGTCCCGGCAGGAGGGGCGTACGCGTCGTCACGACACGCGGGGCGGGATGCGGTGGCTGCGACGGCGTCGTCAGGACGAGCGACGTCGACCGGTCTCGTACAGCGCTGCGGCGGCTTGCTGGCGTAGTGCGGGTGCGAGGTCTTTCGCGGACGTTGAAATCGTGTGGTCCTGACATCCCGACGCTGATGTCAACTCACGACGAGGCTTCGCTTCGCGCGGGGATGGTGGCCAGAAAGCTCGGCGCACCAGGGAGATCACGTATAAGACGTAAAGCCCATCGCGCAGGGAATGCCGGATGACCGGCTGGACCTGTGGTGACTGCCGCCTGCTTATCTTTCTGCAGGCGGGCCATGGGTTGCGGCCAGCGCCCGGCATTCCCTGCGCCCTCCTCATTTGCGAGGGTCCTTCTCGGCAACACCTCGGGCGCGGCGCGCCGCGAGAGGGTGAGCTCATGTCCTTCATCGGGATGTCTGTCGTCGCATCGCCATCGATCGGCATGGGTCGTGTCCGGATCCGTGCGGGTCGAGCACGCGGCCCGCAGAATGCAGATCGCTCATGACGGCGCACGCGGGCGGCCAGGGGTGGACGGTCCGGACCGGTGCAGATAGGGTCGGATATCATCTGTCAGGGATCACCATGCTCAAGCTCTATGTCGCGCCGGGCACCTGCGCGCTCGCTTCACACATCGCGCTGGCCGAGACCGGCGCCGACTACGTCGCCGAGAAGCTCAGCTTCAAGACCAACCAGCAGAACAGCCCGGACTATCTCGCGATCAATCCCAAGGGGCGCGTTCCGGCGCTGGTGACGGAGCAGGGCGTCCTGACCGAGACGCCGGCGATGCTCGCCTATGTCGCGCAGCGCTTTCCCGAGTCGCGGCTTGCGCCACTCGACGACGTCTTCGCCTTTGCCGAGGTGCAGTCGTTCAACAGCTATCTCTGCTCGACGGTCCACATCGCCCACGCGCACAAGATGCGGGGCTATCGCTGGGCCACCGAAGAGTCCTCCTTCGCCGACATGAAGAAGAAGGTGCCGGAGACGATGGGCGCCTGCTTCGCGCTGATCGAGCAGAAGATGCTGCGCGGCCCGTGGGTGATGGGCGAGCAGTACACGATCTGCGATCCCTATCTGTTCACGATCGCGCAATGGCTCGAAGGCGACGGCGTCGACATCAACGCCTTCCCGAAGGTCGCCGACCATTTTGGCCGCATGTCCGGGCGGCCGGCCGTCAAGAAGGCGCTGGCCGAGCTGGCGGGCTGACGGCCATCCTCGAGGCCATGGCGTCGGAACAGCGCCCGCCAGCATGGCGCATCGGGAGAGCGGAAAAAATAGCCGCGCGAAGCCGGAACCCAGCTCCGGCCATCGACGTTGCAGGAGGCCGTGGCGCGCCTGCGACCGATCTCCTTTTCTGGGACCCCTTGATGTTGCCGGCTGCCGTTTCAGATGACCGTTTGCGCGCGACCGGCACCGAGGGCATCCGCGAGAGACTGAAGGCGGCAACGGCCTCGGCGCACCGCGTGCTGGATGAGGGGCTCGTTCATTTCGATCTCACCACGACGGTTCATTATCGCCGGTTCCTGCAGGCCAGCGCAGCCGCGCTGCTACCGCTGGAGGCGGCGCTCGACCAGGCCGGGGTGGATGATCTGATCCAGGACTGGCCGCAGCGTCGGCGGGCACAGGCGATCGCCGGCGACCTCGCGGATTTCGGTGCCGCGCCGGTTCCGATGGACCTTCCCGCGCCCTCGCTCGACCGTGCGGGCGTATTCGGTACGCTCTACGTACTCGAGGGATCTCGGCTCGGCGCAGCCTATCTGCTGCGCATGGTCGCGGCCTCCGCCGATCCGCGGGTGAGACGCGCGACGCGCTATCTCGGCCATGGCGCGCGGCAGGGCTTGTGGTGCAGCTTCCTGTCGCAACTCGCGCAGGCGCGGACGACGGCCGACGAGGAAGTCAGGATGATCGTGAGTGCGCGCGAAGCGTTCGCGATGTTTGCGAAGGCGATGGCAGCAGCATGAACGAGCCGGTCAACCTCACCAATTGCGATCGCGAGCCTATCCATGTTCCCGGGACGGTTCAGCCGTTTGGCTTCCTGCTGGCGCTGGTGTCGGACTTCACCATATGCATGGCCTCGGAGAACGCGCCGGATTTTCTCGGCGGCGATATCGGCTGGCTGCTGCAGCGGCCGCTCGACGCCGTGCTCTCGGAGGCGGCCGCGGCCGCGATCCGCGCCAGGGTCGACTATCTCAGCGGCCCCGATGCGGTCGAGCGCGTGTTCGGCGTCGATCTGCAGGGCCGTGGCAAGCTTTTCGATCTCGCCATCCACTTTTCCGGTGCGTATCTCGTCGTCGAGGCCGAGCCCAGTCTGATCGAGCCCGGCGTCAATTCCGGCGAACTGGTGCGGTTGATGCTCGGCCGCATCCGCAAGACGACGGGGATGATGGACCTGGCGCAGGAGGCGGCGCGCCAGCTCAAGCTGCTGACCGGCTTCGACCGGGTGATGGTGTATCGGTTTCATCCCGACGGTTCGGGTGAGGTGATCGCCGAGGTCGCGGGCTCCGGCCTGGAGCCGTTCCTCGGGCTGCATTATCCGGCCTCGGACATTCCCAAGCAGGCGCGGCAGCTCTATCAGCGCAACTGGCTGCGGATCATCGCCGACATCAACGCCGCGCCGGCGCCGCTGCTGTCGACGCCGACGCACAATGCCGGACTGCTCGACCTGTCGATGAGCGTGCTGCGCGCGGTCTCCCCCATTCACATCGAGTATCTCCGCAACATGGGCGTCGCCGCGTCGATGTCGGTCTCGATTCTGCGCGAAGGCAAGCTGTGGGGCCTGTTCGCCTGCCATCATTATGCGCCGCATCACCTGTCGTTCGAGAAGCGCACTGCGGCCGAGCTGTTCGGTCAGATGTACTCCTGGCTGCTCGAGGCGCGCGAGCGCGAGACCGACATCGCCTACGAGACGCGCGCGCATCAGATCCAGGAGCGGCTGATCGCGCGGCCGCGCAGGCCCACAGCAAGCGCGCGATCCTGGAGTTCGTCGCCGACTATCGCCAGATGATCGAGTGCGACGGCATCGCCGTGTGGTCCGATGACGAGATCACGCTCGACGGCGAGACGCCGACCGAAGAGGAGGTGCAGGACCTCATCGGCTTCATCAACCGGACCTCCCCCGGCCGCATCTGCGCCAGCGCCGAGATTGCCAAGGTGTACGCGGCGGGCGAGGCATTACGCGATCGCGCCGCCGGCTTCCTCGCCATTCCGATCTCGCGCACGCCGCGCGACTGCCTGATCTTCTTCCGCCGCGAGGTGCTGCGCGCGGTCAACTGGGCGGGCGATCCGAACAAGAGCTATGCCGAGGGCCCGAACGGTTCCCGCCTGACGCCGCGCAAGAGCTTCGAGCTGTGGCAGCAGACGGTGGCCGGCCAGTCGAAGCCGTGGACGGCGGCGGATTTGCGCATCGCCGAGAGCCTGCGCGTCACGCTGCTCGAAGTGATCCTGCAACTCTCCGAGCTCGCCGCGCGCGAGCGCCGCGGCGCGCAGGAGCGGCAGGAGCTGATGATCGCCGAGCTCAATCATCGCGTCCGCAACATCCTCAGTCTCGTGCGCGGCCTCGTCGCGCAGAGCAAGGACACGGCGACCTCGGTGGAGGAGTTCGCGTCCGTGCTCGGCGGCCGCATCCAGGCGTTGGCGCGGGCGCACGACCAGATCACCAACCTGAATTGGGCCCCGGTCGCGCTCCGCCATCTGCTCGAATCGGAGGCTGGCGCCTATCTCGGCTCAAGGGCCGGACGGGTGCGCATGGAAGGTCCTGAGGTCGCGCTCGACCCCAAGGCGTTCGCAACGCTCGCGCTCGTCGTGCACGAGATGATGACCAACTCAGCGAAATACGGCGCGCTCGCCGACTCCACAGGACAGGTGCAGGTGATCTGGCGGCTCGATCCCGGGGCGAGCCTGGTCATCGACTGGAAGGAGAGCGGCGGGCCGCCGGTGCAGCCGCCGTCGCGGCGCGGCTTCGGCACCACCATCATCGAGCGTTCGGTGCCGTTCGACCTCAAGGGCGACGCCGAGATCCGCTTCGACCTGCTCGGCGTGCAGGCGCGCTTCGTGATCCCTGCCAATTTCGTCCAGATGGTGCCGGCGATGACGGGGGCACCCTCCAGGCACCAGCGCAAGGAAGAGGACACGCCGCGCCTGTCCGGTACGGTGCTGATCGTCGAGGACAATCTGATCATCGCGATGGGCGCCGAAGTGATTCTGCTCGAGCTGGGAGCGCGGCACATCGACACCGCGGCGTCGGTCAGTCAGGCGCTGAAGTCGATCGAGCGCGCGGTGCCGAGCTTTGCACTGCTCGACATCAACCTCGGCGCGGAAAGCAGCCTGCCTGTCGGGCACCGGCTGAAGGAACTCGGTGTGCCCTTCATGTTCGCGACCGGCTATGGCGAGCGTGCGCCGATTCCGGCGGAGCTGTCCGACATGCCGGTGATTCAGAAGCCGTACACGCGCGAAGTCGTCGAGAAGGCATTGACGAAGATCAAATGAGTCGCACGCGCATCAAGGTCGGCTTTGCGCGTCGCGGTGATTGGCATTCATGATTGCAGTCTTGGGTTTTCTCACATCCGCGTGTTGCACATGAGCGCGACAACGCACGACGGGAGACAGATCATCGACTATTCCCACTGTTGCTGCGACAAAACAGCCCGAAAATATTAGAACGCATCCAAAGGACACCGCTGTTCTAACATTGTTTCGACAAATGGAACCTCCGCAGCCTTATTCCGAACGAAGTCATCGCCGAAACGGCGCAGCGGGGGCGCGTTGAATCGTCGGAGGTCTGATGACGAATCGAACGACGAGTTTGTTGCCGTGCGTTGCTGTCGCCGTGCTGGCGGGAGCGGCTGCGACGACAATCGAGTTTACACCGGCATCGGCTGCAGACGAATGCCTTGCAAAGCCTGCGGGGACGCCGGCGGGGAAGCACTGGTTCTATCGCATCGATCGCGCGACCAAGAAGCAGTGCTGGTATCTGCGCGACGACGATCGCGAAGCGAAGGGCGCGTCGCTGGTCACGCGCAAGCTCGCCTCGCAGAAGGAACGGGCTCAGCTTTCGTCGACCGCGGCAAATGCACGTGCCGAGATCCAATCGTCGTCCAAGGACGCCGCCGATGAGGTGAAGGTCGTGTCCTCGACACCGACCGTGGCGGCGACGTCTGCCTTTCCGTCGGCTGCTGCATTTCCGGCTGCGTCTGCACCGGTCGTCGCGCCGGCGCCCGTGGCGTCAGCGCCGGCGGCGGCTGCGCCCGACCCGGTCGGCGCGGCAGTGAACGAATCTGCTGTTGCGACGCGTTGGCCCGACCAGTCCGGCACGCTGCAGGCAGCGGCGCAGCCCGCCGCGCTCCGCGCGTCCTCCTACACGCTCGCGGCCGCCAGCGACACCAACGCCGCGGAAGCGGCTGCTCCCGCGACGCCGGCGCTGGCCGCTGCGGATGCGTCGCCGGCCGTGACGATCGGCATGTCCGGGGATGATGCGTCCAAGACGCGGATGTTTGCTTTCCTGGGCGCAGTCGCGATCGCGGGCTTCTCGATCAGCGTGCTGTTTGCGCGCGCCCGGAGCAGGCGGCAGCTTCGCATCGAGCCGGTGGCCGCCCGGCGCGTCACGCGTTGGCCGGCGGAGCCCGAGCTCGATCGCATGCACCTGCCGCCGGTGGACAGCTACTATCCGGCGCTGGCGGGACGCCGGGGTAAATCGTCGCAGTCGACAGCGCAGGTCTCGGTCGTGCCGCGCGACGACGCTCGCTACGATGAGCAGTACGAGGTCGAAGACCTGCTGGCGCGCTATTCCGGACAGGAACGCCGGAATTCCTGAGCGTCAGGCGGCGGACATCTCGGAGCGGATCTCGGCGCGCAATTCGTCGATCAGCCTGAGCCCGCCCTTGGTCTCGACATGCCAGAAGGTCCAGCCGTTACAGGCCGGCAAGCCTTGCGCCACCGCGCCGATGCGGTGGATCGAGCCGACCTTGTCACCCAGCATGATGGCCCCATCGGCGCGCACCAGCGCGCCGTGGCGGCGCTTGGAGTCGACGAGCTTGGTGCCGGGCGCGATCATGCCGCGTTCGATCAGCTCCGAGAAGGCGACGCGCGGCGCTTCGCGCGCCGTCATGAACGGTGCGAGCGTTGCCTCCGGCAGCGGCTCGACCGCGGCGATGCGCCGCTCTGCCGCCTTCGCATAGACCTTGTCGCGCTCGAAGCCGATGTAGCGGCGGCCGAGGCGTTTTGCCACGGCTCCGGTCGTGCCGGTGCCGTTGAACGGATCGATCACCAGATCGCCGGGTTTCGAGGATGACAGCAGCACCCGCGCCAGCAGGCCTTCCGGCTTCTGCGTCGGATGGATCTTCTTGCCGTCGCCGTCCTTCAGCCGTTCCTCGCCCGTGCACAGCGGAATCAGCCAGTCCGAGCGCGCCTGGACGTCCTCGTTGGCGGCCTTCAGCACTTCGTAGTTGAACGTGTAGCCCTTCGCCTTCTCGTCCCGCGCGGCCCAGATCATGGTCTCGTGCGCGTTGGTGAAGCGGCGGCCGCGGAAGTTCGGCATCGGGTTGGACTTGCGCCAGACGATGTCGTTGAGGATCCAGAAGCCGAGATCCTGCATGATCGCGCCGACGCGGAAGATGTTGTGATAGGAGCCGATCACCCAGATCGTCGCGCTCGGCTTCATCAGGCGGCGCGCGGCAAGCAGCCAGGCGCGCGTGAAGTCGTCATAGGCGGAGAACGAGGAGAACTTGTCCCAATCGTCGTCGACCGCATCGACCTGCGATTCGTCGGGACGCTTGAGCTCGCCCTTGAGCTGCAGATTGTAGGGAGGATCTGCAAACACCAGGTCGACCGATGCGCCTGGCAGTTTCGACATCTCGGCGACGCAGTCGCCGACGATGATTCGTTGCTCTTCGAGGGTCTGAAATTTAGTGCGGGGCGCCCTTGCAGACGCCCCGCGACGCGACTCTACCATGACTCAAGAACTCTGACTCAGGCGACGCTGTCGGCGACGCGGGACCTAACAACCGACTGCCCACACATTGACCCGGCAAAGTAAAAATGGACTTAACCCGGAAAATTATTCGCATCGATGCGCACGCATTCATCACGCGCACCGGCGACGAATTCCGTTCGTCGATACACGATGGTCTCTGCGCAAGACGCCGATTGCGATGGGTTTTTCGCGCCGGCCGCGCGCGAGCGCAGCCGATCGAGGTTCGGCGCGGGCCAGTTTTTTCGGCGGCGCTAGGCAAAATTTGCCGGCCGGGTTATTGATTAACACAGTGGAAATTTTACCTGTTTGCCGCGTTAGGCATTTCGCGCAGAGCCGCGCAAGAATCGTGAGGAAAGGCCGCCCATGCGTTACGATGATTTCCGTCGCAGCGACGACATCGATGACCGTCGCGACGAAGGCGGCGGGATGGGCGGTGGTATGGGTCTGCCGATCGGCGGCGGCGGGCTGGGCATCGGCACCATCATCGTTCTCGGCCTGATCGGCTACGCCTTCGGCATCGATCCGCGCATCCTGATCGGCGGCGCTGAGATGCTCAGCCACGGCGGCGCACCGACCCAGCAGGCCGATCGGCGCTCGCCCGGCAAGACCGGCGCGCCGAAGGACGAGATGGGCGACATGATCGCCGGCGTGCTCGGCGAGATCGACGACCGCTGGAGCGAGATCTTCCAGGCCAGCGGCCAGAATTACACCGGGCCCAAGATCGTGCTGTTTCGCAACAGCACCAATGGCGGCCGCTGCGGCATGGCGCAGTCGGCGATGGGGCCGTTCTACTGTCCGCCGGACCGGCAGATCTTCCTCGACACCAACTTCTTCCGCGAGGTCGAGACGCGCTTCCGGGGCTGCTCGGGCAGCGCCTGCAAGTTCACCGCGGCCTACATCATTGCGCACGAGGCCGGGCACCACATCCAGAACCTGCTCGGCATCCTGCCGCGCGTGACGCGGATGCAGCAGCAGTCGGACAACAAGGCCGAAGCCAACGCGCTGCAGGTCAAGGTCGAACTGCAGGCCGACTGCCTGTCGGGGGTCTGGGTCAATCGCGAGGCCAAGAAGCGTCCGGGCTTCCTCGAGGAGGGCGACATCGACGCCGCGCTGACGACGGCCTCGGCGATCGGCGACGACACCTTGCAGCGGAAGGCGACCGGACGCGTGGTGCCGGATTCGTTCACCCATGGCTCCGCCGCGCAGCGCAAACGCTGGTTCATGATCGGCTACCAGCAGGGCACGGTGCAGGCCTGCAATACGTTCAGCGCCAGTTCGCTGTAGGGAGACGCGATGATGGCGATCGACGAGAGCAAGAGCTTCATTCCCCTCAACATCGCCGTGCTGACGGTGTCCGACACGCGTTCGCTTGCCGACGACAAGTCCGGTACCACCCTGAGTGACCGCCTGACCGCTGCCGGCCATAGGCTCGCGGCGCGCGAGATCGTCACCGACGACGTCGAGAAGATTCGCGCGGTGGTGAAGTCGTGGATCGCCGATCCCGGCGTCGATGTCGTCATCACCACCGGCGGCACCGGCTTCACCGGCCGTGACGTCACGCCGGAAGCGATCGAGCCGCTGTTCGAGAAGCGCATGGACGGCTTCTCGATCGCCTTCCACATGCTGAGCCACGCCAAGATCGGGACGTCGACGATCCAGAGCCGGGCCACGGCCGGCGTCGCCGGTGCGACCTATATCTTCTGCCTGCCGGGATCACCGGGGGCCTGCCGCGACGGCTGGGACGGCATCCTCGCCCCCCAGCTCGACTACCGCACGCGACCCTGCAACTTCGTCGAGATCATGCCGCGGCTCGGCGAGCATCTGCGCCGGCCCAAGGCGCAGGGCGCGACGGCATAGGGCCACGGCGCGATGCGGCACCGCGCGTCGATCGCGCGTCTCACTTCGTTGGTACGATCTCGAAAGCGCCGCCGCCTTCGATCGCCGCGCCAATGAGGCCGCCCATCATGCTGGCCGCGAAATTCTGGCCGCGCGGTCCCACGACCATCCGGTAGGTCTTGCCAGGCACGGCGGCGAAACGAATGTTCGACGAGCCCGGCGAGGACCATGTCGACACGGTGATCGTGGTGGCGCCGGGCGCAATCGAGCCGCTGTAGCTCTCGCCGCGGCCAAGGCTCGCCACCTTGGCGCCATTGATCTCGATCGCCGCTGGTGCCGCCAGATAGAGGAAGTCCGTCGTGCGCGTAATCGCGACCGTTGCGCGCCCTTTGGGCGCGGCGCGAGCCGCCGTCCCAGCCTCGACCCCAAACAGGCCCGCGAGCGCGACAAGCGCCGCAAGCTTCGATCGCACCATCGATTCCATCACTGCTCCCGCCCTGTTTGGCGGGATAGTACCGGCGCGCGGGAACTTCGCAATCGGCATGCGCAGCCTGTTGTGGCGGTGATCTCGGCCTACCGGCGGTTGCTGCACGAGCCGCCCGGCTACAACTCGAGCCGCCATGTCTCGCCGGTCAGCGGGACGCCGAACATGGCGTGCGGCTCCTCGGCGATCTTGCGAAACCCGGCGCGGGCATAGATGTCGCGCGCGGCGGTGAGAATGCTTTGCGTCCACAGCTCGATCGTCCTGTAGTTCTTCTCGCGGGCGAAGCGGATGCATTGTTCGGTCAGGGCCCGGCCGACGCCGAGACCGCGGGCCTTCTTCTCGACCAGCAGCAGCCGCAGCTTGGCGACCTCATCGCTGCCCTTGACCAGGAAGATCGAGCCGACCGGCTCGCCCGCAAGCTCGGCGATCCAGCAGTGCTCGCGCGCCGGGTCGTAGCTCCTGATGAACTGTGCGCCGATCTCGGCGACCAACGCCTCGAACGAGACGTCCCAACCATATTCCTCGGCGTAGACGGCGCCGTGCCGTGAAACCACCCAGCCGATGTCGCCCGGGCGATGGCTGCGCAGCAGCACTGGGGAGCGGCCCGGCTGCTGCGGCTCCAGGGCGGTCTCGATCGTCGTCATTGCACCGACCAGCCGGTCGCGCACGGATGGCGCCAGCGGCGCCAGCATGGCCGCGATCTCCTTCTGCGAGCTGCGGTCGAGCTTGGCATAGGCCTGCCGGCCTCTTGCGGTCAGGCCGAGCTGCTGCTGCCTGCGATCGGTTGGCAAAGGCGTGCGGGTGATCAGCCCCTGCTCGTCGAAGCTCTGGACGATGCGGCTGAGATAGCCGGCATCGAGGCCGAGCGAGAGACCGATCTCCTTGGCCGAGATGGCGTCGTACTGTGCGAGTTCATAGAGCACACGCGCCTCGGCCAGAGAAAACGGACTGTCGAGCAGATGCTGGTCCAGCGCGCCGAGCTTCCTCGTGTAGAAACGGTTGAACGCGCGGATGGCGGCGACCTGGCCGTCGGCTGGGGCGGAATTCATGGGGCACCTCCAATATTTGCCATTGTCAACCAATTGATTGACCTTGGCAAGTATTGTCGTGCCGCTACACCATCACGATCCGGCTGCGCAGCATCGTCCGCGAGGAACGGCCGAGCTGACGCAGCAGCCGCGTTTCGGCGCGCTTGTGGTCGGGCTTGTATCCGCCGAGCTGCCGGTAGTGATCCCTGGCGATCAGGAGACCCTGGTCGCCGAGCGGCCCGACCAGGACCCGCGCAACCGCGCGCAGCCGGTCGCGCAGGCTGATTGCGGCATAGGGAGATCGGGCATAGCGGAAGACGCCAGCGCGCGGCCGGCCGGTGGTGGCGACGCTCTGGACGAACTGCATGGTTTCATCGATCCAGCCGGGATCGAGCATCGCGCCGGCGGGCAGAAACATCAGCCAGGGCGCACGCGCGCTGGCGGCCCCTGCAGCCAGGGCCGCGGCCTGGGAGCCCTCGAACTTCATGAAGTGGCAGCCGGCGACGTCCGCGACCCGCTCGATCACGCTGGAATCGGGCGAGCGATCGACCAGCAGCACCTCGGTGACGACACCGGCCGCGGCGCCCGGCACCAGCGCGGACAGGGTGGCCACGGCGGTCTGCTCGACACCTTCGGTCGGAATGATCACGCTCAGCATGAAACTGGCATCGCTATCTGTCGCGCCTCCGGCATGACTGTTATCATCTTGTCATAGCCAAATCAGCCCGCTGCGCTGCGGAATTTTGCAGCACGCACCTGGCCGCGCCGTTCGGGGCTGCGCCCGAACGGTGCTATTTCAAGGTGCCGTGTTGCTGAAGCTCGCGCTTGACTGGCTCAGTCGCCTGCCTGCGTCGGCGTGGTGCCGCCGGCGCTGTTCGGCCACACCCAGTCGCGGATCGCCGGCATGTCCTCGCCATGCGCGCGGATGTAGCGGGCATGCTCGATCAGCGCATCGCGGAATTTCTGCTTCACATGGGCCGCCGACACGCTGAGGCCGGGCACGCGTTCGATCGCCTCGATGGCGAGGTGGAAACGGTCGAGCTCGTTGAGCACGACCATGTCGAACGGAGTCGTCGTGGTGCCTTCCTCGATGAAGCCGCGCACATGCATGCCGGCATGGTTGGTGCGGCTGTAGGTGAGGCGATGGATCAGATACGGATAGCCGTGATAGGCGAAGATCACCGGCTTGTTGGTGGTGAACAGGCTGTCGAAGTCGCGGTCGCTGAGGCCGTGCGGATGGTCCTGCTTCGGCTGCAGGGTCATGAGATCGACGACGTTGACCACGCGGATCTTCAGGTCGGGCAATTCCTTGCGCAGCAGGTCGACGGCTGCGAGCGTCTCCAGGGTCGGGACATCTCCGGCGCAGGCCATCACCACGTCGGGCTCCTCGTCGGCGGGCTCGGTGCCGGCCCAAGACCAGATGCCGATGCCGGCGTCGCAATGCGTCGCCGCCTCCTGCATCGACAGCCATTGCGGCGCCGGCTGCTTGCCGGCAACGATGACGTTGATGCGGTCGTAGGTGCGCAGGCAGTGGTCCGCGATCCACAACAGCGTGTTGGCATCCGGCGGGAAGTAGATGCGGACGATGTCCGCCTTCTTGTTGGCGACGAGGTCGACGAAGCCGGGGTCCTGATGGCTGAAGCCGTTATGGTCCTGCCGCCAGACATGCGAGGTCAGGAGATAGTTCAGCGACGCGATCGGGCGCCGCCACGGCAGCTCGCGTGACACCTTCAGCCATTTGGCGTGCTGGTTGAACATCGAATCGACGATGTGGATGAAAGCCTCGTAGCAGGAGAACAGGCCGTGGCGGCCGGTGAGCAGATAGCCCTCCAGCCAGCCCTGGCAGAGATGCTCGCTCAGTACCTCCATCACGCGGCCGTCATGGGCGAGGTGGACATCGTAGGGCTCGATGCCTTCCATCCACACCCGCTCGGTGACCTCGAATACGGCATCGAGCCGGTTCGAGGCGGTCTCGTCCGGGCCCATGATGCGGAAGTTGCGTGTCTCTGCATTCAGCGTGATCACGTCGCGCAGGAACTTGCCGAGCTCGCGCGTGGCTTCAGCCATGGTCTGGCCCGGAGAGGACACCTCGACCGCAAAATGCTGGTAGTCTGGGAGCCTGAGCTCGCGCTTGAGCAGACCGCCATTGGCATGCAGGTTGGCGCCCATGCGCCGCGTGCCCTTCGGCGCCAGTGCCTGCAGCTCCGGCACGAGCCGGCCGTGGGCGTCGAACAGCGTTTCCGGCTCGTAGCTTTTCATCCACGCTTCGAGCAGCGCGAGATGCTCGGGCTTGCCGCGCGGATTGGTGATCGGCACCTGATGGGCGCGCCAGAAGCCTTCGACCTTGAGGCCGTCGACCTCCTTCGGCCCGGTCCAGCCCTTCGGGCTGCGCAGCACGATCATCGGCCAGCGCGGCCGTTGGATCGTTGCATCCGGCTGACGCGCATTCTGCTGGATCGAGCGGATGCTCGCGAGCGCGACATCGAGCGCGTCCGCCATCTGGCGATGCATCGCCTTCGGCTCCGCGCCTTCGACGAACAGCGGCTCGTAGCCGTAACCTTCGAACAGGCATTTGATCTCGGCATCGCCCATGCGGCCGAGCACGGTCGGATTGGCGATCTTGTAGCCGTTGAGATGCAAAATCGGCAGCACCGCGCCGTCATGGGCCGGGTTCAGGAACTTGTTCGAATGCCAGGATGCGGCGAGGGGCCCGGTCTCGGCTTCGCCGTCGCCGACCACGCAGGCCACGATCAGATCGGGGTTGTCGAACGCCGCACCATAGGCGTGGACCAGGGCGTAGCCGAGCTCGCCGCCTTCATGGATCGAGCCCGGCGTCTCGGGCGCGGCATGGCTCGGAATGCCGCCGGGGAAGGAGAACTGCCGGAACAGCTTGCGCAGGCCATCGGCATCGCGCGTGATGTCCGGATAGATCTCGCTGTAGCTGCCTTCGAGATAGGTGTTGGCGACCATGCCGGGGCCGCCATGGCCGGGACCGCACACGTAGATGACGTCGAGATCCTGCGCCTGGATGGCGCGATTGAGATGGGCGTAGATGAAATTCAGTCCGGGCGTCGTCCCCCAGTGGCCGAGCAGGCGCGGCTTGACGTGCTCCGCTTTCAACGGCTCGCGCAGCAGCGGGTTGTCCAGCAGATAGATCTGCCCGACCGAGAGATAGTTCGCCGCGCGCCAATAGCGATCGAGCAGGTCGAGATCGTCGGCCGTTTTGGTCTGATGGGAAGACGTGATGTTCATGGAACCTCGCTTGCCGTCCGCTTCGCGCTTGCGGGAAGTGCATTAGAGTAACGCCGCACCATTCCGTTCCAGTGCGCTGCGAAGGATAGAACGGGAATGTGATGGTTGGCCTTGCGTGGCTCCAGAACCGTTCCGAGACATTGTTCTCTTTTGTTCTTGTATTGTTCTTTTTGTGTGCTATGTCTTGGCCATGAGCCGAGCATCTTCACATGCCCTCAAGCGCCCGCCGGTCCCGGTGCCCTCCGAGCCGGTGGGCGCGCCTTCATCTGGCCCGGAAAACGACTTCCCCGAACTCGCGGTCGCCATCGAACGGGGCCGGCGCCGCGGCCGGGGTGCACAATCCAATGCGAGCGGCCGCTACGAAGCGGAGGCTCGCGTCGTCTTCGACGATGGCTGGCAGAGTCTCGAGGATTTGCCGCCATTCAAGACCACGGTCGCGACCGATACCTCGCGCAAGGTCATCACCCGCAACGACTCGCCGGACATCGGTTTCGATCGCTCGATCAACCCGTATCGCGGCTGCGAGCACGGCTGTGTCTACTGCTTCGCGCGGCCGACCCATGCGTTTCTCGGGCTGTCGCCTGGTCTTGATTTTGAATCCAAGCTGTTCGTGAAGCCGGATGCGCCCGCGCTCCTGGAAAAGGAGCTCGCGGCCAGCGGCTACGAGCCGCGGATGATCGCGATCGGAACCAACACCGATCCCTATCAGCCGATCGAGCGCGAGCGGAAGATCATGCGCGGCATCCTCGAGGTGCTGGAAAAGGTTGGCCATCCCGTCGGGATCGTGACCAAGTCGGCGCTGGTGATGCGTGATGCCGACATCCTGGCGCGGATGGCCAAGAGGAACCTGGCGAAGGTCGCGATCTCCGTGACCACGCTGGATCCGAAGCTGGCGCGCACCATGGAGCCGCGGGCCTCGACGCCGTCGAAACGGCTGGAGGCGCTGCAGGCGCTGTCCAGGGCCGGCATTCCGACCACGGTGATGGTGGCGCCGGTGATCCCGGCGCTGAACGACAGCGAGATCGAGCGCATCCTCGATGCCGCCGCCCATGCCGGCGTCAAGGAGGCGGCCTATGTGCTGCTGCGCCTTCCGCTGGAGGTGCGCGACCTGTTCCGCGAATGGCTGCTCGAGCATTATCCCGACCGCTACCGCCACGTCTTCACCCTGATCCGCGACATGCGCGGCGGCCGCGATTACGACTCGCAATGGGGCACGCGAATGAAGGGGACAGGCCCGATGGCCTGGATGATCGGCCGCCGCTTCGAGATCGCCTGCGAAAAGCTCGGCCTGAACAAGCGCCGGACCAAGTTGACGACCGATCATTTCGTCCGGCCGAAGGGCGGCGGGCAGCAACTCAGCCTGTTCTGAAGCGTGCGGAGAGCAGTTGATGAGCGCACAAGCGAGCGTTCCGCGGTTCACCGTCATCACACTCGGTGTATCCGAGATGCGGCGGAGCATCGCCTTCTATACGTCGCTCGGCTTCGCCCGAAAATTCCGCGCGACCGGAGAGGCCGTGGCATTCTTCGAGACCGGCGGGACGGTGCTGGCGCTGTACCCGTGGGGCGCGCTCGCCGATGATGCGGGCGTGCCGGACGCACCGCGCCCCCAGGCGTTCCGCGGCGTGACGCTGGCATGGAACTGCCGCTCGGAGGCCGAGGTCGATGCGGCGCTCGCGTCGGCGGTGGAGAAAGGCGCGATGCTGCTGAAGCCGGCGCAACGAACCGACTATGGCGGTTACAGCGGCTATTTCTCCGATCCGGACGGTCATGTCTGGGAAGTGGTGATCGCGCCGGGGATTGATGTCGGCGAGGATGATCGAGTGCATCTGCCGTCGTAGTCGGTCGCCGGCAAGGGGCGAATAGCGGGGAATGAGGTCCGTTCGGGGTTGCGCCGCCGCAGGCCGTTCCGCACCATGCCGGCCATGATTCGCGATCAGTCGAAAAAGCCGGGCAGGGCGAAGGCGACGAGCGGCGCCGTGGCGAAGAGCGCACCTGCAAAGGCCGCAACCAAGCCTGTTGCCACGAATGCTGCCGGCAGGTCGGCCGCCAAGCTCGGCAAGGGCGTCATCGCGGTGGCGCCGCCGAGCTTCCGGCGGGAGCGAGCGCTGCTCAAGCAGGGCATCTGGCCGGTCGCCGGTTGCGACGAGGCGGGACGGGGGCCGCTGGCCGGTCCGGTGGTCGCCGCGGCCGTGATTCTCGATCCCGCGCGCATCCCGAAAGGCCTCGATGACTCCAAGCGGCTGAGCGCGGAGCAGCGCGAGGCGCTGTTCGACAAGATCTGCAAGACGTCGGCGTTCGCGGTGGCTGTCGCCTCGCCGGCGCGAATCGATCGCGACAACATCCTGCGGGCCTCGCTGTGGGCGCTGTCGCGCGCCGTGAGGGCGTTGCCCGAGGCGCCGAAGCACGTCTTCGTCGACGGCCGCGACCGCATCGACGTCGATTGCGGCTGCGAGGCGGTGATCGGCGGCGATGGCCTGGTGATGTCGATTGCGGCCGCCTCGATCGTCGCCAAGGTCACGCGCGACCGGCTGATGTGCGCGCTGGCGCAGGATTGCCCCGGCTACGGCTTCGAGCAGCACAAGGGGTATGCCGTGCCGGAGCACCTCGCTGCGCTGGACCGGCTCGGACCGTCGGTGCATCATCGCAGCCTGTTCGCACCCGTCGTGGCCGCACGGCGCAAGCACCAGCCGTGGACCGACGTCCCGGAGCCGGATTTGTTTGCCGAGGTGACCGTGGTGACATCCACCGAAATCTCGGTCGGGGTCTGATGCAGGTTGCCTCGCGGTCGCCGCGGTCTTAATAGTTTTGGTCAGCCAGCCAGCACGAAGTGTCACTCCTCGCAGCAGGGGCGGTGTTGTGCGCCCCGATCGTGCGGTATCGATTGCGGGCGTCGGACAGCGAGGCTGCTGCGGATGAGCGACGGTCCTGCCGGCCTCCTCGACGTCCTCAGCGATTCAGCCAAGCGATCCAGCCGTTCATGCGTTTCACGTCCCTGGTTGTCGAACTGATCCGCGCAAGGCCGCGGCTGGTCGTCGTCATCGTGGTGCTGTGCCAGGCCCTGATGTGGCTCGGCGTGGCAATGCTGTTCTATCGCAGCCCGCCCGGCCAGCTTGCCACCACCATCGCGTTCGGACGCGAGTACCAGGTCGGCACCGATCTCGGGCCGCCGCTGTCGTTCTGGCTGTCGGACGTCGCCTATCGCCTTGCCGGCAATCATCTGCTCGGCGTCTACGTGCTGGCCGTGCTGTGCTCGGCGCTCAGTCTGTGGGTGATGTATCTCCTGGCGGCGGCGATCGTCGGCGGCCAGCAGGCGGTGCTTGCCGTGCTGCTGACCATGACCATCACCGCGTTCGGTGCGCCCACGCTGGAATTCGGTCCGGAGGTGCTGGCGCGTCCGCTCTGGGCGCTGCTGCTGCTGCATAGCTGGCGGATTCTCGGCGAGGGCCGGCGCAACGCCTGGTTTGCCTGGTCGATCGAGGCCGGCCTGCTGCTGCTGACCACGCCGGCCGCCACCGGCCTGCTGCTGCTGATCGCGGGCTTCGTGGTCTCGACCGCGCAGGGCCGCCGCGTGCTGCGCTCGTTCGATCCGCTGTTCGCGCTGCTCGTGGTGGTGGCGCTGGCGCTGCCTTATCTCATTTTCGTGCTGCGCTCCGACAGTGTCGGCTTACCAGCGCTGCCCATTCTCGCCGAGCTCTCGGTGCGCGCCTGGCATTGGCTCGCGCTGGCGGGGGGGCTGCTGCTGGCGATCTCGGCCGTGCTGCTGCTGGTGCTGCTCGACGCCGGCTGGATCAATCGCGGCGAGACCGATGCGCCGATCATCTATCGCCGCTCGGTGCCGCCGCTCGCGCGCGACTTCGTCTATTGCTTCGCGATTGCACCGGCGCTGGCCGGCAGTCTGATCGCCGGCCTGTTCGGCCTCTCGACCGTGTTCGGCGGCACTGCCGTGACCCTGACCATGGTCGGCCTTGCCCTGGTGGTCGCGTCGGGTGATCTGATCTATCTGCGGCGGCAGCGGCTGCTGCGCCTGGTCTGGGCGGTTGCGATCGCCGCGCCCGCCATCCTCGCGGCGGGCAGCGCTGTGGTGCTGCCGTTGCTCGGCGACCGCGAGGTCGCGACGGCGATGCCGGCCCGCGACATCTCCCGTTTCTTCGTCGAGAGTTTTGAGCGCCGTACCAACCAGCCGCTCCAGGCGGTCGCCGGCGATCCGCAGCTCGCCAGCCTGGTCGCGCTCGGCCGCCGCCGCGCGCATCTGTTCCTCGATGCCACCCCGCAGCGGACGCCCTGGGTCACGCTGGCCAAATTCGCCGAGAGTGGCGGCGTCGTGGTATGGCGCGCCTCCGACACGGTCGGCACCCCACCGCCGGAGATCGCCCAGCGCTTTCCTGGGCTGGTGCCGGAGGTGCCGCGCAGCTTCGACTGGCTGATCAATGGCCGCCAGCCGGTGCTGCGCATCGGCTGGGCCATCGTGCGGCCGAAGGGACCGTAGCGCTTTCCATAAGCCGTCATTGCGAGGAGCGAAGCGACGAAGCAATCCAGAGGCTTGGGCGGGATTCTGGATTGCTTCGCTTCGCTCGCAATGACGCGGAGGGAGTTCGGCTCAGACCGCCATCACCTTCGCGATCGCGCGCAAATCCTGCCATGACAGCCGCTTGTAGGACGGCGAGCGCAACAGATAGGCCGGATGGAAGGTGGCGATCGCGCGGATGGTGCGCTTGCCGGTGTCGTAGTCGCGCCATTTGCCGCGCGTGCGCATGATGCCCTCGGTGGTGCCGAGCAGCGCCTGCGTCGACGGGTTGCCGAGCGTCACCAGCACGTCGGGATCGACCAGCTCGATCTGGCGGCGGATGAACGGCAGGCAGATCTGCGTCTCCTGCGGCGTCGGCGTCCGGTTGCCGGGCGGGCGCCAGGGAATGACGTTGGCGATGTAGACCTTGCTGCGGTCGAGCCCGATCGCGCCGATCATGCGGTCCAGCAGCTTGCCGGAGCGGCCGACGAATGGCAGGCCCTCGATGTCCTCGTCGCGGCCGGGCGCCTCGCCGACCAGCATGATGCGCGCCTGCGGATTGCCGTCGGCGAACACCAGTCGCGACGCCGTCTGCTTCAGTGCGCAACCGTCGAAAGTCTCCAGGAGCTCGCGCAGCGCCTCCAGGGTCGGCGCTGTCAGCGCCGCCTCGCGGGCCGAGGCGACGGCCGCTTCCGGCGGAGGCGGCGGTTCGCCGCGCGGCGCAATGATCGCCGGCGCGGATAGCCGGCCGGCTTGCGGCGCCGCCGCCGGACGGGCGGCAGGAGCGGCAGGGGATGCGGCCTCAGGCTCCACCAGCCGGTTGATCGGCTCGTCGGCCAAGGCGCAATCGACCCCGGCCTCCAGATAGAAGGCGAGCAGTTGGCGGACGTCGGGGAGGGGCTCGGGGGTCATCATGATCGATCGTGGCAACAATGTACGCCGCCTCGGCGCATGGCGGAATGCATTTCGGTGGTTGTCCTGCCCCGAAAAATCGGAAACAAGAGCTTGGAATAACCCAAAAAAGGGACGGAACGCCCTAGTGTTCCGGCGCCAGCGTTCGCTCCCCCTCAGGACCAGCCCATCAGCGAACCGCCGGCGCCTCCAGGAACTCTAGTTAAGTCATTGTTGCTGTTGCAGCTCCGGGTTTGACCTTTGCACGCGCCAGGGGGATGCAAAGGTCAAATCCACTGCACCGGCCGGGCCTGAGATTGAGAGACATGAGCACCGAAGAGTTACCTCCGCGCGAATCCATGGAGTTCGACGTCGTCATCGTGGGCGCCGGCCCCTCGGGCCTGACTGCCGCGATCCGGCTGAAGCAGCTCAATGCCGACCTCAACATCGTCGTGGTCGAGAAGGGCTCCGAGGTCGGCGCGCACATTTTGTCTGGTGCGGTGATCGATCCGGCGGCGCTGGACAAGCTCATCCCCGACTGGCGGTCGGACGAGGATTGCCCGCTGAAGACCCAGGTCAAGGTCGACAAGTTCTTCTGGATGACCGAGAGCAGCGCGATCTCGCTGCCGGGCTTCGCGATGCCGCCCTTGATGGACAACCATCATTGCTACATCGGCTCGCTCGGAAATGTCTGCCGCTGGCTGTCGCGCAAGGCCGAGGCGCTCGGCGTCGAGATCTATCCGGGCTTCGCGGCCACCGAGGTGCTGTATGACGAGCAGGGCGCGGTGCGCGGCATCGCCACCGGCGACATGGGCATCGGCAAGGACGGCAAGCCGAAAGCCTCGTTCACGCGCGGCATGGAGCTGCTCGGCAAGTACACGCTGTTCGCCGAGGGCGCGCGCGGCAGCCTGTCCAAGCAGCTGATTTCGAAGTTCGCATTGGACGCCAAGAGCGAGCCGGCGAAGTTCGGCATCGGCCTCAAGGAAGTCTGGCAGATCGATCCGGCCAAGCACCAGAAGGGCCTGATCCAGCACTCGTTCGGCTGGCCGCTCGACATGAAGACCGGCGGCGGCTCGTTCCTGTATCACTACGACGACAACCTCGTTGCGGTCGGCTTCGTCGTCCACCTGAACTACGATGATCCTTATCTGTCGCCGTTCGAGGAATTCCAGCGCTTCAAGACCCATCCCTCGATCCGCGGCGTGTTAGAGGGTGGCAAGCGGCTAGCCTACGGCGCGCGCGCGATCACCGAGGGCGGCTACCAGTCGGTGCCGCGGCTGTCGTTCGCCGGCGGCGCGCTGATCGGCTGCGCCGCGGGCTTCGTCAACGTGCCGCGCATCAAGGGCGTGCACAACGCGATGGGCAGCGCGATGCTCGCGGCCGAGCACGTCAATGCCGCGCTCGCATCCGGCCGTGCCAATGACGAGCTGGTCAGTTACGAGAACGCCTGGCGCGGCTCGCCAGTCGGCGAGGATCTGTTCAAGGTTCGCAACGTCAAGCCGCTATGGTCGAAGTTCGGCACGGTGCTCGGCGTCGCGCTCGGCGGCTTCGACATGTGGTGCAACACGCTCGGTTTCTCGTTGTTTGGCACCCAGTCGCACGTCAAGCCCGATCGCGCCACGCTCGATCCCGCCAAGGCGCACAAGCCGAAGCCGGCGATGAAGCCGGACGGTAAGTTGACCTTCGACCGGCTGTCCTCGGTGTTCCTGTCGAACACCAATCACGAGGAAGACCAGCCGGTGCATCTGAAGGTCGCCGACATGGCGCTGCAGAAGAGCTCCGAGCACGACGTCTATGCCGGGCCGTCCAACCGCTATTGCCCGGCGGGCGTCTACGAATGGGTCGAGGAGGGCACCAGCCCGCGCTTCGTGATCAACGCGCAGAACTGCGTCCACTGCAAGACCTGCGACGTCAAGGATCCCAACGGCAACATCACCTGGGTTCCTCCGGAAGGCGGCGGTGGGCCGAACTACGAGGCGATGTAGCCTCGTATAACGCACGATTGCGTGAGTCGGCTGCTCCGGGGAGGGCAGCCGGCCACGATACGGCCATACTGGCGCGGTTTGACGCAGGTCACCTTCGCCAAAGGGGCTCCCGGCTGACCCGAATATCCTGCAGATCCTTGCGGTTGGCCGCCAAACGCGGCATTGTCGGCGCCTTGAAGAGCTGCCGATCGGGTTCGTGTCCGTACCGATCCGTCATTTCCAACAACCAGAGCGCACCGTGATGTTGTCAATTCGCAATCGCTGGACCGCAATTGCCGTTTCTGCCTTGCTGATCCCCGGTGCCGTCCTGGCCCAGACGCCGGATCATCCTGCGGACAACGCCGCAAAATTTCCGACCGGCGTCGATCTGAAGTCGCTCACCACGTCGGGCAGCTATCTGGCGGCCCGCCACGCCAGCGTCGAGCGCGACGCGGCCTCGGCGGCGGCGTTCTACCGCTCGGCGCTACGCAGCGACCCGAAGAACAACGAGCTGCTCGACCGCGCCTTCATCTCCTCGGTCGCCGATGGCGATATCGACGAGGCCGTGAAGCTGGCCGAGCGCGTGCTCACGATCGACAAGTCCAACCGCATCGCGCGTCTCGTGGTCGGCGTGCAGGACATCAAGCAGAAGAAATACGCTGCCGCCCAGACCAACATCAACCAGTCGGTGCGCGGGCCGATCACCGATCTCGTCGCCACCCTGCTGTCGGCGTGGGCCGCGGCGGGCGCGGGCGATTCGAAGGCCGCCGTCGCCAATATCGACAAGCTGACCGGTCCCGAATGGTATCCGCTGTTCAAGGATCTTCATGCCGGCATGATCCTGGAGCTGGCCGGCAAGGAGAAGGACGCCGGCACGCGGTTCGAGCGCGCCTACAAGCTCGACGATTCGATGCTGCGCATCACCGAGGCCTATGCGCATTGGCTGTCGCGCAACAAGGATGCGGCGGCGGCGACCGCGATCTATGAAGCCTTCGACAAGAAGCTCGCGCGCCATCCGCTGGTGCAGGAGGGCCTGCGCGAGACCAAGGCCGGCAGGAAGCTGCCGCCGCTGGTCGATTCGGCGCAGGCCGGCGCCGCCGAGGCGCTGTACGGCATCGGCGCCACGTTGAGCCGCCGCGGCGGCGAGGATCTGGCGCTGGTCTATCTGCAGCTCGCGCTGCACCTGCAGCCGAATCATCCGCTGGCGCTGCTGTCACTCGCCGATCTCTACGAGACGGTGAAGAAGCCGCAGATGGCGATCAAGGTCTATGAGCGGGTGCCGGCGAGCTCGCCGCTGAAGCGCAATGCGCAGATCCAGTTGGCGACCGATCTCGACAGCGCCGACCGCAGCGACGAGGCGATCAAGATCCTCAAGGACGTGATTGCCCAGGATCCGAAGGACCTGGAGGCGATCATGGCGCTCGGCAACATCGAGCGCGGCCGCAAGAAGTTCGCCGATTGCGCCAAGACCTATTCGCTCGGCGTCGATTCGCTGCCCGCCAACAACGACAAGGCCAACAGCGTCTATTACTATTATCGCGGCATCTGTCTGGAGCGCTCCAAGCAGTGGCCGAAGGCCGAGGCCGACATGCGCAAGGCGCTCGAGCTGCAGCCCGACCAGCCGCACGTGCTGAACTATCTCGGCTATTCGTGGATCGACCAGGGCGTCAATCTCGACGAAGGCATGAAGATGATCAAGCGCGCGGTCGAGCAGCGGCCGGACGACGGCTACATCGTCGATTCGCTCGGCTGGGCCTATTTCCGCATCGGCAACTACGAAGAGGCGGTGAAGAACCTCGAGCGCGCGATCGACCTCAAGCCAGAGGATCCGACCATCAACGACCATCTCGGCGACGCCTATTGGAAGATCGGCCGCAAGCTGGAAGCCAAGTTCCAGTGGGCTCATGCCCGCGACCTGAAGCCCGAGGCCGAGGAGCTGCCGAAGATCGAGGCGAAGATCCAGAACGGCCTGACCGACGATCCGGCGCCGGCCGCGGCGAGCAACGACAGCAAGGACACGCCGTCCGACGCCAAGAAGGACGACGGCAAGGGCGGCTAGGTCGCCCCGATCACGAGGTGAGAGCCATCACGGGCTCCTCGGCTTGCCGGGGAGCCCGGATGATTTTGATGAAGCGTGTGGCGGTGCCGGCCACGTTCGTTTCGGCCGCTGGCCGAGCGCGATACCGGATCCGCCACCGAACATGCTGGGGGCATTGCGCCGATGTTGGCGTCCACGGTCACCGGCGCGCTGCAGGAGCAGGGGCGCGCCAAGGTCAATCTGACCCTGCGGGTCGTCGGCCGCAGGGTCGACGGCTACCATGATCTCGAAAGCGTCGTTGCTTTCGCCGACTGCGCGGACCAGCTTACGCTGGTGCCGGGCCCGGAGCTGAGGCTGACGACAACCGGGCCGCTCGCGGAGGCCTGCGGCGAGACCACGGACAATCTGGTGCTGAAGGCGGCGCGGCTGCTTGCGGAGGCCGTTCCGGGCCTGAGGCTTGGCGCCTTCACGCTGGAGAAGGTGCTGCCGGTCGCCGCCGGCATCGGCGGCGGCTCGGCCGATGCCGCAGCGGCGCTGCGGCTGCTGGCGAAGCTGAATGGCCTGTCGCTGGACGACCCGCGTCTCACTGCGGTCGCCTTGAAGACCGGCGCCGACGTGCCGGTTTGCGTGCCCTCGCGCGCCTGCACCATGACCGGCGTCGGCGAGAACCTGCAGCCGCTCGCGCTTCCCGTCCTGCCCTGCGTGATGATCAATCCGCGCGTGCCGGTGGCGACCAAGGACGTGTTCCAGGCGCTCGGCCTCAGGCCGGGCGATCTGCTGGTCGGCGTGACGGATGTTCTCACGGCGCCGTCCTGGCCTGGTGCCGGAGCGTCGGTCAGCGACTGGATCGAGACGCTGAGCCAGGTGCGCAACGATCTCGAGCCGCCAGCCTTGAAGGTGCAGCCGATCATCGGCACCGTGCTCGACGCTCTCCGTGCGAGCGCCGGCGTGCTGCTGGCACGCATGTCCGGCTCTGGCGCCACATGCTTTGCGATCTACGGCAGCGAGGTCGACGCGAAGGCCGCCGGCGCAGAGATCGCCGTCGCGCACCCCGAATGGTGGGTGCATGCGGGGACGTTGAGTTAGTCGTAACTACTTACTAGCGGCGAGCGGCTTCCCGATACAGCGCCCTCTTCCCTTGTGGGAGAGGGCATCGCCGGCTCATCCACGTACTGGGTTGGGTGAGGGGCATCTGTCCGCGGACGCCGCGCTTGCTGAGGCATACCCCTCACCCAAGCGAGCTTGTTGCTCTGTCCTGCATGCCCCCTCCCACAAGGGGCGAGGGCGCATTAACCCACACCGCCTGCGCCGGGGCATGACATCACGAAGGGCAGGCCCCGATTCACCAACTAATGCGACCTGGCCAAACAGAACGCCACCACCTGCTCGAGCGCGGTCTTCATCGGTGACGCCGGAAACAGCGCCAGCGCGTCGACGGCCATGGCGCCGTAGTGATGCGCGCGGCTGATCGTGTCCTCCAAGGCGCGATGCTTATTCATCAGCCCGATCGCATGGTCGAGATCGTGATCGCTGATCTCGCCGCGCTCCAGCGCCTTGATCCAGAAGGCACGCTCGCTGTCGCTGCCGCGGCGGAACGCCAGCACCACCGGCAGCGTGATCTTGCCCTCGCGGAAATCGTCGCCGACATTCTTTCCGAGCTTGGCGGCCTTGCCGCCATAGTCGAGCACGTCGTCGACGAGCTGGAAGGCGATGCCGAGATTCATGCCGAAGGACCGCGAGGCGGTCTGCTCGGCCTTGGGCCGATCGGCGAGCACCGGCCCGACCTCGCAGGCCGCGGCGAACAGCTCGGCGGTCTTGCCGCGGATCACGGCGAGATATTCGTCCTCGGTGGTTGCGGTGTTCTTGGCGGCGGCAAGCTGCATCACCTCGCCCTCGGCAATCGTGGCGGCGGCGGCCGAGAGAATGTCGAGCGCGCGCAGCGAGCCGACCTCGACCATCATGCGGAACGCCTGGCCGAGCAGGAAGTCACCGACCAGCACGCTGGCCTCGTTGCCCCACAGCATGCGCGCCGACAATTTGCCGCGGCGCATTTCGCTCTCGTCAACCACGTCGTCATGGAGCAGCGTCGCCGTGTGCATGAACTCGACGGCCGCGGCGAGCTTGACGTGACCGTCGCCGGTGTAGTCGGTGAGATGCGCCATCGCCAGCGTCAGCATCGGTCGCAACCGCTTGCCGCCGGAGGAGATCAGGTGGTTTGCGACCTCCGGGATCATCGTGACGTCCGAGCCGGTGCGCGACAAAATCGTAGCGTTGACCCGTTCCATGTCGGCTGCGACCAGCGCGACCAGCCCATCGATGGAGGCTCCCGATGGACTCTCGAAAGGTACGATAACCGCCACTCTGGTCTCCGATTTTGCTATGCTCGAAACGACAATAGAAACTGCGGCCGCAGGCGGCAAGGGCAGACACGGAACCTTGACCCAAGCCTGGTTGACCGAAGCCCTTCTTGACCCAAGCCCTTCTTGACCCAAGCCCGCATGGAGACATAACGATTGAAGGAATTGGTTCGGACCAATGATATCGTGCTGGTTTCGGCGATCGGGGCACTGCTCGACGGCGCCGACATCCATCACCTCGTGCTCGATCAGAACATGAGCATCATCGAGGGCTCGCTCGGCATCCTGCCGCGCCGGATCCTCGTGCATGAGGACGACAATCTCCAGGCCCGGCGGCTTCTCACCGACGCCGGTCTGGCGCATGAGCTGCGCCCTGATGAGTGACGCTGTCGACATCTCCGAGGACGCCGTGCTCGGCGGCCAATTGCGGCTGCGGCAGCCCACGACTGGCCATCGCGCCGGCCACGACGCAATCCTGCTGGCGGCGGCGACGGCCGCGCGTTCGGGCGAGCGCGTGGTCGATCTCGGTGCCGGCGTGGGGACGGCCGGGCTGGCCTTGGCCCGGCGCGTGGGCGGTCTCGGCTTGACGCTGGTCGAGCGCGAGCCGGATCTGGCGCGCCTCGCGCGCGACAACGCACGCGCCAATGCCTTGCCCGCGGAGGTCGTGGTGCTGGACGTCGCCGCGGACGCGGCCGCTTTCGCGGCCGCAGGGCTCGGGCCCGACAGTGTCGACGTCGTGCTGATGAATCCGCCGTTCCACGATGCCGCGCGTCACCGTGCCTCGCCCGACGCCGCGCGCGCGACCGCGCACCTGGCAACGGCGACGACGTTGGAGATCTGGACGCATGCCGCGCGGCGGATGCTGAAATCCGGTGGCGTGCTGACCTTGATCTGGCGGGCCGATGGTCTGAGCGAGGTTGTCGCGGCGCTGGCGCGCGGCTTCGGCAGTCTTGCCGTTCAACCGGTTCACGGCCAGGCCGGCAAGCCGGCAATCCGTATCTTGGTCAGGGCCGTTAAGGGAGGGCGGGCGCCGACCCAGCTTCTCGCCGGAGTGGTGCTGAATGAGGCGGCAGGCGTGCCGAATGATGAGGCCGTGCGGGTGCTGTCGGGGCAGGGGGCGCTGGCCTTGAGCACCCCCTGAACGGTTGGTCGTGGTCGGGCGTTATTGCGTCTGAGCTTCGGACTGGCGTTCGGTTACCGTCGTGAACCGGATCGCAGTCAATAGAGTACCGATCAGCAGCATCAACAGGTAGACCTTCATGTATTCCTCCGCCGCACTCTGCACCTTGGCTCGCCGTGCGATTGCCCAGGAGATTGCAAGGCTCGTTCCAGCCCTTTGAATGGCAGCGGCGCGATAAAAAGTGGTTAATCCGAGGTAACAGGATGGTGGACAATTTGACACAACCCAGCGATGCAGTCGGGCTCTTCGATCGGCTGAAGGCGCTGCTTCCGGCGCGGCTGCGCGGCGTACCGGTGGTACCGGTCGTCCGCCTGTCCGGCGTGATCGGCGCGGTGACGCCGCTGCGGCCGGGCCTGACGCTTGCGGGCGTCGCCAAGGTGCTGGAGCGCGCCTTCTCCATGCGCAACGCCAAGGCGGTGGCGCTGGTGATCAATTCGCCCGGCGGCTCGCCGGTGCAGTCGCGCCAGATCTACTTGCGCATCCGTCAGCTCGCGGCGGAGAAGAAGCTGCCGGTGCTCGTGTTCGTCGAGGATGTCGCGGCCTCCGGCGGCTACATGATCGCCTGCGCCGGCGACGAGATCTTCTGCGATCCGTCCTCGATCCTCGGTTCGATCGGCGTGGTCGGCGGCTCGTTCGGGCTGCAGGACCTGATCAAGAAGATCGGCATCGAGCGCCGGCTGTATACGGCCGGCGAGCACAAGGCGATGCTCGATCCGTTCCTGCCGGAGAATCCCGACGACGTGGCGCGGCTGAAGAAGATCCAGCGCGAGATCCACGCGCTGTTCATCTCGCTGGTCAAGGAGAGCCGCGCGACCCGGCTGAAGGGCGCCGACGATGTGCTGTTCACCGGCGAGTACTGGGCCGGCGACAGCGCCGTCACGCTGGGGCTGGCGGACGCCATCGGCGACCTCCGCGCCGTCCTGCGCACCCGCTTCGGCGACAAGGTTGCAACGCCTGTCGTGGCGCCGGCGTCCGGCCTGTTGTCGGGTCTGCTCGGCCGCCGCGCCGCGGGCGCCGGCAGCCTGGGATTCGGCTGGACGGGGCTGGCCGAGGAGGTGATCTCCGCGGCCGAAACCCGGGCGATCTGGGCCCGCTTTGGGTTCTAGACTGGGGGCGCGCCATTTCGCCCCTCGCAATCCGGATTGCGGGGGGAACCGGGATCGGCGACAATGGGATTCGGGGTGGCTCTGTTCATGAACGAGGATCGACCAATGCCGCCGTTCGTTGCTTTCGCGGGTATGCTGGGCGGGCTTGCCGTGGTTCGCTGGGCCTACAAGGCTGCGCAGAAGATCAACCGCGAGCTCGAAGAGGCGCGGCTGTCGCGCGTCGCCGAGGCCGCACAGGCCGCCGAGATCAAGACTCTGCGCCGCGATCCCGTCACGGGCGCCTACCGGCCGGGCTGACGCGAGCCGCTGATCTTCGAACGACGGCACGTCGCCGCCGTTCGGAGACCCTATTGCCTTGATTCCTGATGTCCCCGCCGATACGGTCCGCGCGCTTTTCCGACGCCTGCGAAAGACCGATACCGACGATGGACTCGCTGCCTCCGCACATGCGCCCCGAACGTTCGTTCCAGGGCTTCATCCTGGCCCTGCAACGGTTCTGGGCCGAGCAGGGCTGCGTGATCCTGCAGCCCTACGACATGGAGATGGGGGCAGGCACCTTCCACCCGGCGACGACCCTGCGCGCGCTCGGGCCGAAACCGTGGAATGCCGCCTACGTGCAGCCGTCGCGGCGGCCGAAGGACGGCCGCTACGGCGAGAACCCCAACCGGATGCAGCACTACTACCAGTTCCAGGTGATCATGAAGCCATCGCCGCCGAACCTTCAGGAGCTGTACCTGAAGTCGCTCGGCGCGATCGGCATCGACGCCGCCGTGCACGACATCCGTTTCGTCGAGGACGATTGGGAGAGCCCGACGCTGGGCGCGTGGGGGCTCGGCTGGGAGTGCTGGTGCGACGGCATGGAGGTGTCGCAGTTCACGTATTTCCAGCAGGTCGCGGGCTTCGAATGCGCGCCAGTCGCGGGCGAGCTCACCTACGGCCTCGAGCGCCTGGCGATGTACGTCCAGGGCGTCGACCGCGTCTATGACCTCAACTTCAACGGCCGCGACGGCGACGCCAAGGTGACCTATGGCGACGTCTTCCTGCAGGCCGAGCAGGAATATTCGCGGCACAATTTCGAGCATGCCGACACCGACATGCTGTTCGAGCAGTTCAAGATGGCCGAGGGCGCGTGCCGCAAATATCTCGCCGCCGGCTGGCAAGAAAATTCAAAGCTGGGCAACCGCCGGGAGCATCAGATGGCGTTGCCGGCCTACGACCAGTGCATCAAGGCCAGCCACGTCTTCAACCTGCTCGACGCCCGCGGCGTCATCTCGGTCACCGAGCGCCAGAGCTACATCCTGCGCGTCCGCGAGCTCGCCAAGGCCTGCGGCGAGGCCTGGCTGCATACGGAGGCGGGCGGGGCGGGGCTGGCGTCAGCCGGTTGAGCGCGAAGGCTGACCCTTCACCCTCCCCTGGAGGGGGAGGGTCGGCACGCGATCGAGCGAAGCGAGATGCGTGCCGGGGTGGGGTGATCTCTCGGCTCGGACACTGTTGATGATGGATAGACTGTCACCCCACCCCGATTGCTCATGCTTGCGCATGAGCAATCGACCCTCCCCCTCCAGGGGAGGGTGGGCCCTGTGCTCGTGGCTGGATGACATGATCATCCTCCTCTGGAGGGGGAGGGGCGCTCGCGAAGCGAGCGGGGTGGGGTGAAGGTGCCAGATGGGCAAACGGCCGATCAGCGACTTCAAACGCCGAACCGCGAAACGGCTGCGCGAAAACACGACGGCGGCCGAAGACATTCTGTGGCGTCACCTGCGGCGCCTTGAGATCGAAGGGACTCACTTCAGACGACAGGTCGTCATTGGTCCCTATATTGCTGATTTTGCCTGCCTGGCCCGTCGCCTCATCATCGAGGTGGACGGCTCGCAGCACGGAGAGGATGCGAACATCCAGCGCGACGAGGCCCGGACGCGCTGGCTCAACTCGGAAGGCTTTCGCGTTTTGCGATTTTGGAACAACGACGTTATGACCAGGACTGAGGCGGTGCTCGAAGCCAATCACACGGAGATCGCGGTCACCCCACCCCGCCTGCCCTTGGCAGGCGACCCTCCCCCCTCCAGGGGAGGGTGGTTCTTCGTGCAGAGAGACCTGAGACATGCCTGATCTTCTCCTCGAACTGTTCTCCGAAGAAATTCCCGCGCGCATGCAGGCCAAGGCGGCCGATGATCTGCGCCGCATGGTGACCGACAAGCTCGTCGCCGAGGGCCTCGTCTATGAGGGGGCCAAGGCGTTCGCGACGCCGCGGCGGCTGGCGCTGACCGTGCACGGCATCCCGGCGCGGCAGGCCGACCTGAAGGAGGAGCGCAAGGGTCCGCGCGTCGGCGGCGCCGATGCCGCGATCCAAGGCTTCCTCAAGGCCACCGGCCTGTCCTCGATCGAGGAGGCCACGATCCAGCGCGATCCGAAGAAGGGCGACTTCTACGTCGCGCTGATCGAGAAGCCCGGCCGCGCCACGCTCGACGTGCTCGCCGAGATGCTGCCGGTGATCGTCAGGACCTTCCCCTGGCCGAAATCGATGCGCTGGGGCAAGCGCTCGGAGCGACCGGGCGCGCTCAACTGGGTGCGGCCGCTGCACGCGATCACTGCCACGTTCGGCCTGGAGACCGAGGAGCCGGACGTCGTCAGCTTCGCCGTCGACGGTATCGAGGCGGGCCAGACAACATTCGGCCACCGCTTCATGTCGCCGTCGCCGATTTCGGTGCGCCGCTTCGAGGACTATGAGGCCAAGCTGCTCGACGCCAAGGTCGTGCTCGATCCTGACCGCCGCAAGGACACCATCGTCACCGACGCCAAGCAGCTTGCGTTCGCGCAAGGGTTCGAGCTGGTCGAGGACCCCGTGCTGCTCGACGAGGTCGCGGGCCTGGTCGAATGGCCTGTCGTGCTGATGGGCTCGTTCGATCCGGACTACCTCAAGGTGCCCGGCGAGGTGATCCGCGCCACCATCCGCAACAACCAGAAATGCTTCGTGGTGCGCGACCCCAAGACGGGAGGTCTGGCGCCGAAATTCATCCTGACCGCCAACATCGAGGCCACCGACAGCGGCAAGACGATCATTGCCGGCAACGAGCGCGTCATCCGCGCGCGGCTGTCGGACGCGAAGTTCTTCTACGAGACGGACCTGAAGACGAAGCTCGAGGACCGGCTGCCGAAGTTCGAGCAGATCGTGTTCCACGAGAAGCTCGGGACCCAGGCCGCGCGCATCGCGCGCATCGAGAAGCTCGCCGCCGAGATCGCGCCGCTGGTCGGCGCTGATGTCGCGAAGACCGCGCGTGCCGCGAAGCTCGCCAAGGCCGACCTGCTGACCGAGGTCGTCGGCGAGTTTCCGGAAGTGCAGGGGCTGATGGGCAAGTACTACGCGCTGGCCCAGGGCGAGGACGCCTCTGTCGCCGCTGCCTGCGAGGAGCACTACAAGCCGCAGGGGCCGGGTGATCGCGTGCCGACGGATAAGGTCGCGGTCGCGGTGGCGCTGGCCGACAAGCTCGACACGCTGGTGGGCTTCTGGGCGATCGATGAGAAGCCGACGGGCTCGAAGGATCCGTATGCGCTGCGCCGTGCGGCGCTGGGCGTGATCAGGCTAGTCTTGGAAAGCGATCTTCGCATATCCATTGGTACTCTTGTTAGTCCGCTTTTTGAGAAGATAGATCTCGCCAATATCATGCGGGATATACAGGCTCGAGACGAGGCCTCAAAAAAACTTGGTATCACCGTTGGAGCGATTGCTAGCGGCGGACACCGCAGTGAGGTTTCTTTCGGTGGGCGCTTCTTGGATGAAAGGGCCGTTAACCTCCTCTCCTTCTTCGCCGACCGCCTCAAGGTGCAGCTGCGCGAGCAGGGCGCCCGCCACGATCTCGTCGATGCCGTGTTCGCGCTCGGCGGCCAGGACGATCTCTTGATGGTCGTGCGCCGCGTCGAGGCGCTCGGAAAATTCCTCGACAGCGACGACGGCAAGAACCTGCTTGCCGGCACCAAGCGCGCGTCCAATATCCTCGCGATCGAGGAGAAGAAGGACAAGCGCAAGTTCGACGGCGCGCCGGATGCTGCGCTGTACAGGCTCGACGAGGAGAAGGCGCTGGCGAAGGCGATCGGCGAGGTTGCGGCGGAAGCGGGCGCTGCCGTCGCCAAGGAGGACTTCGCCGCCGCGATGCGCGCGATGGCGAAGCTGCGCCCGGCGGTGGATGCCTTCTTCGACAAGGTGAAGGTCAACGACGACGATCCAAAGATCCGCGAAAACCGGCTCAGGCTGCTGAACGAAATCCGCAGCGCCACGCGCGCGGTCGCGGACTTCTCCAAGATCGAGGGCTGAGAGTGGACCGGCCGACGCTCGCTGCCTATGACCGTGAGGCGGCGGCGTTCGCGGCCGACTGGCATGCGCAGCCGGCGTCGGCCGATCTCCACGACATCGTCAGGCGCTTCTTCGTGTCCGGTGGCCGCACCGCGGACATCGGCTGCGGCAGCGGCCGCGAGGTCGGCTGGCTCAATGCCAACGGGTATCCTGCGGAAGGTTTCGACGCGTCGGAGGGACTGCTGGCTGAAGCGCGCACGCGCTATCCGAACGCGTCGTTCACGCATGCCGAACTGCCCGCTCTCGCCAATATCGCGGATGCAAGCTTCGACAACGTGCTGTGCGAGACCGTGCTGATGCATCTCGATCGCAGCGACGTGGTGCCGTCGGTGCGGCGGATGCGCGCGATCACGAAGCCCGGTGGCGTCCTGTATCTGAGCTGGCGGGTGACGGAGCAGGCCGATCAGCGCGATGCCCACGGCCGGCTCTATGCGGTGGTCGACCTCGCAACCATCCGCGCACTCTTCGCAGCTGACACGAGCCTGCTCGATGAGGAGGTGGTCAGTGCCTCCTCGGGCAAGGTCATCCATCGCCTGGTGGTGAAGACGGCTGCCTGAGCGCAAAGTGCGCCCTGGCTCACAGCACGCGGCGTCGGTCGCCCTGGATCGCGTCGCGACGCTTGCGATGACGGCGAAAAAAGTAAGCCCCACCCGGCGGGGGGAACCGGGCAGGGCCTTTCACATCTGGCCGCTTGCGGGGGCGTTGGCGACCAAATGCAGCTCTATAACTACTCAACAACCTGAATGATCCGCCGGGATCGCGGTTCGACCAGAACAGTTTCGCCGTTGACCACGGTGTAACGGTAAGGTGTCGCACCGAAGCGCTGCGGGACGTCGTAATATGTAACACCGGACTCTGGCAGCACGGTGCCAACAACGACGCGATCGGGGATCACATAGTTGGGAACACGCTCGCGGACGACATATTCGCGAAACTCCGGCCGTCGCTCGACCGTGATCACTGGAGCGTCCTCCTCGACCACGACGCTGCGGCCGACGCCCGTGGTGTAGGATTGCGCCTGTGCGGCCGCCGGAATCACGAGTGCGGCCACGAGGGCGGCAAGGGTGAGATGGGTTCGCATGGACGGGACTCCTGAGCTGTTGATCGCTGAGAGAGACCGGCGCGCGCCGGCATCTGCTCCCAATGCCGGCAACAGATCATCGTTCCGCGCAACGCCACGTGGAACCGGCGGCATTTTTGCGGCAGATCCAGCGGTGGGGGAACCGGAACTCGTGCCCTGCGTCTCCTATTCCGCCACGATGGGCCAGGATAAAGTCCGGCCAAATCGAATCGCCCCAGCCTCGTCCTTCAATCATTCAGAGCTCGTCGATGACCCTGACCGTTGCCCATATCTCGCCGATCATGTCCGTGATCGCCGGCGTCCTGATCCTGATCATGCCGCGCCTCTTGAACCTGATCGTCGCGATCTTCCTCATCCTGAACGGCCTGATCGGCATGGGCCTGCTGAAGTGGCTCCACTTCTAGTCCCAGGTTCTAGTCCCAAGGTCGGGAACCCCCGAGCTTGCGCCGCAGCGCCCAAAGTGGTGTAAGGCGCGCGATTTCTCCTCCCATTTGCGGATCGAAGCACCTCATGGCCAAAGCGGTAGCGAAGTCTAAGAAAGTTACAGCGAAATCAAAGCCTTCCAAGCCCGGCAAGGCCAAGACCGCAGCACTCGCTCCACCGCGCAAGGCGCTCAAGACGGCGTCGAAGCCCGTGGCCAAGGCCCCGGCCAAGGTCGCGCCCAGGTCTGCACCGAAAGCGCCAGTGAAAACCGCTCCGAAGAAGCCGGCCAAAACGGCTGCCAAGCCGGTCGCCAAGGCCGCGAAGGCGTCGGCTGCCAAGGCCCCGGCCAAGAGCGCGGTCACCGCGATCAAGCCGAACAAGTGGGTCTACACCTTCGGTGACGGCAAGGCCGAAGGTAAGGCCGGCCTGCGCGACCTGCTCGGCGGCAAGGGCGCCAATCTGGCCGAGATGGCCAATCTCGGCCTGCCGGTGCCTCCGGGCTTCACCATCCCGACCTCGGTCTGCACCTACTTCTACGCCAACGACAAGACCTACCCGAAGGAGCTGCAGTCGCAGGTCGACAAGGCGCTCGACTACATCGGCAAATTGACCGGCAAGAAATTCGGCGATCCGGAGAACCCGCTGCTGGTCTCGGTGCGCTCCGGCGCCCGCGCCTCGATGCCGGGCATGATGGACACCGTGCTCAATCTCGGCCTCAACGACCAGACGGTGGAAGCGCTGGCACAGCTGTCCGGCGACCGCCGCTTCGCCTTCGACAGCTATCGCCGTTTCATCACGATGTATTCGGATGTCGTGCTCGGCTTCGAGCACCATCATTTCGAGGACATCCTCGACAGCTTCAAGGACACCCAGGGCTATCAGCTCGACACCGACCTGAGCTCCGAGGATTGGGAGATGCTGGTCGGCAAGTACAAGGACGCCGTCGCCCACGAGACCGGCAAGGACTTCCCGCAGGACCCGCACGACCAGCTTTGGGGTGCCATCGGCGCGGTGTTCTCATCCTGGATGAACGCGCGCGCGGTGACCTATCGCAAGCTGCACGACATCCCGGAATCCTGGGGCACCGCCGTCAACGTCCAGGCCATGGTGTTCGGCAACATGGGCGACACCTCGGCCACCGGCGTCGCCTTCACCCGCAATCCCTCGACCGGCGAGAGCAAGCTCTACGGCGAGTTCCTGATCAACGCGCAGGGCGAGGACGTCGTCGCCGGCATCCGCACCCCGCAGGACATCACCGAGGACGCCCGCGTCGAGTCCGGCTCCGACAAGCCGTCGATGGAAGTCGCGATGCCCGACGCGTTCAAGGAGCTGACGCGGATCTACACGCTGCTCGAGAAGCACTACCGTGACATGCAGGACATGGAGTTCACGGTCGAGCGCGGCAAGCTGTGGATGCTGCAGACCCGCAGCGGCAAGCGCACCGCCAAGGCGGCGCTGCGCATCGCGGTCGAACTCGCCAATGAGGGCCTGATTTCGGAGAACGACGCCGTGCTCCGCGTCGACCCGGCCTCGCTCGATCAGCTCCTGCACCCGACCATCGATCCCGCCGCCAAGCGCGACGTGGTCGCGACCGGCCTGCCGGCCTCGCCCGGTGCGGCATCGGGCGAGATCGTGTTCTCCTCGGACGAGGCCACCAAGCTGCAGGCCGACGGTCGCAAGGTCATCCTGGTCCGTATCGAGACTTCGCCGGAGGACATCCACGGCATGCATGCTGCCGAGGGCATCCTGACCACGCGCGGCGGCATGACCTCGCACGCCGCCGTCGTCGCGCGCGGCATGGGCAAGCCCTGCGTCTCCGGCTGCGGCACCATCCGCGTCGACTACGGCCGCGGCACGATGAGCATCGGCGGGCGCACCTTCAAGACCGGCGACGTGATCACCATCGACGGCTCGGTCGGCCAGGTGCTCGCGGGCCGCATGCCGATGATCGAGCCGGAGCTGTCCGGCGAGTTCGGCACCCTGATGGGCTGGGCGGACGCCGTGCGCGAGACCGGCGTGCGCGTCAACGCCGACACGCCGGAGGATGCGCGCACCGCCATCAAGTTCGGCGCCGAGGGCATCGGCCTGTGCCGCACCGAGCACATGTTCTTCGAGGAGACCCGCATCCGCACGGTGCGCGAGATGATTCTCTCCGAGGATGAGCAGGAGCGTCGCGCCGCGCTCGCCAAGCTCTTGCCGATGCAGCGCGCCGACTTCGTCGAGCTGTTCGAGATCATGAAGGGGCTTCCCGTCACGATCCGTCTGCTCGATCCGCCGCTGCACGAGTTCCTGCCGCACACCCAGGCCGAGGTCGAGGAAGTCGCCCGCGCGATGAACACCGATCCGCGCCGCCTGGCCGATCGCGCTCGCGAGCTGTCGGAGTTCAACCCGATGCTCGGCTTCCGCGGCTGCCGTCTGGCGATCGCCTATCCGGAGATCGCCGAGATGCAGGCGCGCGCGATCTTCGAGGCCGCGGTCGAGGCCGAGAAGCGCACCGGCGAGGCCGTCGGCCTCGAGGTTATGGTGCCGCTGATCGCGACCAAGGCCGAGTTCGACCTGGTCAAGGCGCGCATCGACGCGATGGCGCAGGCCGTGATCCGCGAGACCGGCGCCAAGCTGGAGTATCAGGTCGGCACCATGATCGAGCTGCCGCGCGCAGCCCTGATGGCCGGCCAGATCGCCGAGGCCGCCGAGTTCTTCTCGTTCGGCACCAACGACCTGACGCAGACGACCTACGGCATCAGCCGCGACGACGCCGGCAGCTTCCTCGGCGCCTACGTCGCCAAGGGCATCCTCGAGATCGATCCGTTCATCTCGATCGACCGCGAGGGCGTCGGCGAGCTGGTCAAGATCGGCGTCGAGCGCGGCCGCGCCACGCGACCCAACCTCAAGGTCGGCATCTGCGGCGAGCATGGCGGCGATCCCGCCTCGGTGGCGTTCTGCCACAAGGTCGGCATGAACTACGTGTCGTGCTCGCCCTACCGCGTGCCGATCGCCCGCCTGGCCGCTGCGCAGTCCGCGCTCGGCAAGGAGATCGCGAGCCAGGCCTGATCCTGCTGCGATCGATCTGATCTGACGAAGGCCGGCACATGTTGCCGGCCTTTTTCATTGGTGAGGGTTCGTCGCGATGCTGCGCGCACGTGACGCAAGGTGCACTTCTTCTCCACCACTGCCGCCATGCCGGGGGCGCTCCGGAATGACGAGTGGAGAGAGCGAACGTCGCAGGCCGATGGAACACTCCGCCTCATGATGTGCAGATGATTTTCATTCACCGCATCTGTTGACTGAATGTTCACCCGTTCTCGTCGGTGCGCTGTTTACCAAGCATCTCGATCGCTCGGCGCTCTGCAACTTCCCCGCTTGCCTGTTTCACAATTGCAACGCGGATTAACTCCTCGGCAACCTAAACCCGATACGAAGAGAGAAGATCGAATTGCACGGAAGCACTGTTGTTCGGTCGATCCAGTAAGCGTTGCGTTGAGCGTATCGATGTTAGTTCTGCGTCCCGATCCGAAGGGCGCGCGATTTGCGTCCTTCGGACTCGGTCTCTGCGTCTTCGCTCTGATGCCGACAGAGACCGGGTATCAAGACATCGCCTCTCTGCTCGCCCGCCAGCCGGGCGTCGCCGAACGCTGGCAGAAGCGTGTGTTCTCGGCTGCGGCCTCCATTCAGCTCGCCACCTATAGTTTCGGTCGTCCGATCGGAACCTCGGCGCCGCAGGCGGTGAGCATCCGCCTCGCAAGCCTCGATGGGCGCGATCTCGACATCACCGGATCGACGCCGCGCAATCCGGCGCTGCAGGTTCCGCCGCGCTATCAGGCCTCCGATTTTCCCAAGGTCGATCGCACGCTGAAGGGCGATCGTCTCGTCGTGCGTCCCCCGACGCCGTCGGCGCAGCCGACCGAATCGGCCGCGCCCGTCGAGCCCGCGCCCTCCGAGCCCGCACCCACGCCATCGACACAACCGGATTCGAATTCCTCGGTGTTCGGCGCCAAGACGACGGAAGCGCCGGCGCAGGAGCCGCTCCCGCAGCGTTCTGCACTCGATCCCGAATTGCAGGAGGCGCTGAGCGCGCCGCCGCTTGTGCAGTACGACGCGGCGAAGTCCGAGATCCAGCCATCGGGCGAACTGAAGCCTGCAGCCGATCAAATCCGGGTGGACGGCGCCGTCAGCTATGACGGCCTCACCATCAAGACGTCCAACCTCTATTTCGGCACGTCGTCGCTGGGCGGTGCTGCCGGCACCATGGAGACATGGCTGCCGGGCGAGGCGCCACTGATCGTGATGCCGGATCCGGACCTCAAGCCGATGGCGGTGCTGTCACATCCGGCCGACGATGCTGCCAAGGCCGGCGATGGCGGCGAGAGCATCGCGCCGAAGGGCGAGGTCAATGCCGACAATCAGCGCGACAGGACTCCGGCCGAACGGTTGGGGCTCACGGACGAGAAGGCGCGCTTCAAGTCCGAGAAGTGTCTTGCCGAAGCAGTCTATTTCGAATCCCGCGGCGAGGCGGTGCGCGGCCAGATGGCCGTGGCGCAGGTCGTGCTGAACCGAGCGTTCTCCGGCTATTATCCGACGACGGTGTGCGGCGTCGTCTACCAGAACAAATACCGCCACTTCGCCTGCCAGTTCACCTTCGCCTGCGACAACAATCCGGATGTGATCCGCGAGCCCGAGATGTGGGATCGCGCCAGGAAGATCGCGAAGGCCATGCTGGACGGGCTGATCTGGCTGCCGGAGGTGGGCAAGTCGACCCACTATCATGCCTATTGGGTGCGGCCGTCCTGGGTCGCCGAGATGAAGCGCATGTACAAGTTCGGCGTTCACACCTTCTACCGGCCGAAGAAATGGGGCGACGGCAGCGACGCGCCGAGCTGGGGCACGCCGCAGCAGACCGCGGCCATTTCGGCCGAGCTCACCGAGGCCGCCAAGAGCGAGGCCGAGAGCAATCCGAACTGGACGCGGCGCTAATCATCTAGCGACGCGTCGCATTCCACTCGAGAAAGCGGCGATACAACTCGGTCTGGCGCGCCTGGTCCGGCGGCGTTGCGGCCGTCGGCTTTGCCGTGACAGGAATGCGCGGGGACGGTGCGGCGGCCGCGACCGGCTTCGACGGTCTAACGGTGGCCGTAGTGGCCGCCGGAATCCGTGTCGTCCCATCGAGCCATTCCTGCGCGGCCCGGAACCTGGTCCAGCCGGCGACCGGCGCGCGCGGCGCCATCTCCTGCCATTTCGGATGGAAGGGAGGCCGCTGCAGCTGCGACATGCGCGAGAACAGCGACTCGACCAGCAGCGACAGCCGGCGATCGCGGTCGCTTCCCGGCTGCCAATTATACGACGCCAGGATTGCCTCTGCTGCGATCGTTTCCACCGACTCGGAATTGGAGATCAGGTTGGGGTAGTCGTCCGCGGTGAGCTTGGATGGAAGGTAATCCTCGCGCAAGGTCTTGTCGTAGCCGACCGGGACGAGATGCAGATTGGCATCCGTGATCTGGCTGAGCCAGGGCACCGGCTTGCCGTCGACCGCAATCATCGCGTCGATCTCCCCCTTGCGCAACATTTCGAGCGCGATGCGCGGCTCGATATAGAGCAGATGCGGCTTGATCGCGAGCCGCTCGAACACGTTGATCGCGGTCACGAAGGTGCTGCCGTCCGGCAGGTCGACCGCAACGGTCTTGCCGTCGAGCTCCCGCATGGTGCGGATCGATCGCGGTGCCAGAACATGCATTTCCTCGTTGAACATCTTGGTGACGTAGACGAGCTGATTGCGGATGTTGCTCGCGAAGTCCTTGCGTTCGAGATAGGACAGCGTGTCCTTGCGCACGATTCCCACGTCGACGCCCTTGAGCATGAGGATGTCGGCCACCGCCTGAACCGAGCCGCTGCCGAGGACCGGCATGACCCGCAGGTTGATGCCGTCATTGAGGACCGAGGCGACGTCGGCGCCCATCTGGGAATAGGTGCTGCCATACGAGCCCGTCATCAGGCTCACCGTATTGGCGTTGAGCTGGCTCGCGAGATCGCGCTTGGCCGAGGCATAGCGGAAGATCGCCTTGAAGGAATCGCTGACCGCACCCGGGTCGATTCCGCTGCGCACCGGCCCAAACCGTTCCCAATGGCCATCGACGAAACGCTTCATCTGCATCTGCTCGATCGGCGCGTGGTCGCTGGCGCTGGTATTGGCGACGATCCCGGGAATCAACATGGGAATTGGCGTCCCCTTCAAGGAACGCGCCTGCCTCATGATGTTGTCGCGGGAGAAGTCGTCGCCGCAATTGCGCAGGACCGCAACCATCAGGTTGGCAAGCGCGTAGCCCACGATTCCCAAGCTGTTGTTCTTGCTGATTGCAGGCGCGTAGCGATCCATGAACGCGGACCACTCGGCGAAGCCGGGATCGCCGCCCTGCACACCGCCCTCGTACAGGATGGTGGCGGAAAGCAGTCCTTCCGCGTTCTGCAGGCCTGCAGGCTGCAGCACGGTGGCAACCGAATCCGAAACCGTGGGGATGATGTGCTCGGGTCTCCAGCCGAGCTCGGCGAGGCGGCGGATCGCGAGCACCGTGAATTTCGGGGTGCTGACGTCGACCAGGATGTTGGCTCCGGCGGTCTTCAGCTTCGCGATCTGCTGATTGATGTCGGCATCGGTGACCGCGTAAGCCGCTTCCGCGACGATCGGCAGCTTGCCGCCGAGCCCGTCCTTCAAACCCTTCAGATAGTCCTTGCCGAACTCGTCGTCTTGATAAAGCACACCGATGCGCGCGCCACCGGCATGTTGCTCGAGCAGATATTGCGCGTGAATATGAGCTTCAATCTGGTAGCTGGGTTGCGCTCCCATGGTCCAAGGATAGTCGCGAGGCTGATCCCAGATCGAGGCGCCGGAGCCGACGAACAATTGCGGTATCCTGTTCGCGTTGAGATAAGGCCGCACCGCCGCGCTGGTCGCTGTTCCAACGCTCGCAAAGATGACGTCGACCTTGTCTTCCTCCACCAGCCGTCGTGTCAGCTCCATCGTCTTCTGCGGATTATAGCCGTCGTCATAGGAGATGTAGGTGATCTTGCGGCCCCTGATCCCGCCCTCGTCATTCACCTTCTGGAAATAGGCGGAGATGACCTTGCTCACGCTGCCGTAGGCGGCCGCCGGCCCGCTGTAGGGCGTCGTATTGCCGATCCGGATCTCGCCCTCGGCAGCACGCGCCAGGCCTGGCACGGCGGCAAGCACGAGGAGCAACGCCACGGTCGGAGAACCCGGCGCGCCAAGCAGCCAAGGACCACGGGGCGCCGACGACAAGGCCGATTGCAACAGACGATCAAACATTCCCATCATGGACCTCATCACGCAACACAACACTTTGCGGGGACGCGCGTCGCCCGCACGACACCATCGACCAGGATCCGGCGGTCCGCGCCCCGCCGCAATTCCTGCGCAGCGACCGGCGTGAGACCGCGCTGGATCACCCGGTTTCGAAGCCCGGGTCACTCGAGCCGCCGTCGAGCCTCGAGTGACCCGAGTTCGGCGGCTCTCGCGTACCAGGCGCGGGCCTTGGCCGGATCGGGCGCGACGCCAACGGCTTTCAGGTTGGACAAGATCGCGGGGTCATAGGTGCCGGCCAGCGTCAGTGATGCTTCGGCGTCCGCTTCCGCGACATGCGCCAGGATCAGGCGGGCACTCGCAACGTCGCCCGCGCCGATGAGATCGCGTCCGCGCTTCAGCATTTCGCTGATCTCGTTCTTGGTCAGCGCAGACGCGGCCGCCGGTGCAGGGCTCCTGGTCGCGATGGTCCGAGATGCTTTCGGCGGAATTGACTGCGGGGTCTCGCCTCCGCCCGGAGCCGGCTTGACGATCGGGATCGACGCCAAGATCGAATCGGCCCGTCCGATCGTGTGCGCCGCGGCGTCCAGCGATGCTTGGCCGTCATCGGATTTCGATTTCCCCGCTGTCCCGAAGTTTCGGGGAGACGATGAAGCGGTCGCTTCAGACTTCGTAACTGTTTCAATGTTCGGAGCCTGCATGATGCGCACCGCAAAGAACGCGAGGCACGCAAGCGCGGCCGCTGCGGCACCGAACCGGAAAACAGAATCGAATTCGAGCCGTTCGGGCGGAGGTGGAGGCATCACGACGGGATCGAGTGAAGGGATCTGCCAGGATCGGTCCGCTTCTGCTGGCGCCATTGGCATCGGCGCGTCGTCAACCGCTGAAGCGGTTTGCCACCACGGCCGGGAGAGATCGGTGGCCGCATCCTCATCAGGCTCAGACGTCGCATGCGCGAGGCTGTTGGACAAAGCGGCAGGCTTTGCCGGGCGCCAACGTTCGCTCTGCGCATCACCCACGGTGATCCGCGATCCGCTACTCCGCAATAAGGAACTCATCCTCAACTACTCCTGCGGACACGCGCCCTCGCGTCGCCCCGCAACACTCCCTGGACCGTTTGGCGCCTTTCTGCTCGGCGACTCGGCTTCCAAATCGGCGGCGAGACCGATGACCGAATCTATGGCCATGCCAAGCGGTGAATCGGCGATCTGGCAGCCGTGAATTCCCATTTCCTCGTCAGCAGGACGGACAAAACGCGCGCTACTACTTGAGCACCGCTAAATTTCGACCATCTCTTTTTCTTATTTGTACAGGTTCCGCGGTTCTTTTGCCGAAATCATGGCGAACCTGTCCAGCCATTTAGTTGGTGCTGGTAAATGCCGTCGGCGCCGGGGCGCACGAGATAGTGCGGCGGCGTCTGGCCGAGAACGATCTGAAACCATGGCGCAGGAGCATGTGGCGTATACCCACAGATCGATGCGAATTAGTCGCGCGCGTAGAGGATGTGCTCGATCCGTGCGGCGAGTCGCATCAGCGTCAGCCGGTGATCTGCTTCGACGAAAGGCCTCGTCCAACTCATTGGCGAGGGCCGCTCAGATCGTGCGCGTGATGACTACGAGCACCAGCGCAACGGTACGGCCGATTTGTTCGTCCAGCGCCCGCGGATCAATGGATGCACGCGGCCGACACGGCACGCACTAATTACATCGTGCCTGCCCCCAAATACCGGCGAGGCAGCAAATAACAACGAGTCGTAATATCTGTATTGGGCGACGATGGCTGCTTCGTCATGAGCACCGTCATTCCGGGACAAGGCCGCAGGCCCTGAACCCGGAATGACGGTGATCACGAATGACGGTGAAAACGCGACTGCCGAGCTCCGTCGTGACGCAGTCGGATCAGCTCTTGCTACGCGCTCAATGGCCGCGACTGCCGCGCCGTCGGCCGTGCCGCGAGCTCGTCGGCGATCTCGCGGGCAGCGGCCAATGTGGTCATCGTCCGCTGCGCGAAACTCGGATTCTCCGCGGGGCAGTCGGCGCGGCAATGCGCGCCGCGGCTCTCGCGCCGGCTCCAGGCCGCGGTGGCGATCAGCAGCGCGGCGCTCGCCATGTTGCGCAGCCTCGGGCTGCCGGCGTCGCGCTCCATCCTGGCAATCGCGGCGATGGCCTCGGCGAGCCGCTCCTCGTCGCGGATGACACCGAGCTGGCTCGTCATCATCTCGCGCAGCGACACCTGCGCTGCGCCCGCGCAGGATCCGGCCGGATCGGCGAATGCAACGTGCTGCAGGGTGGAGGACGCGGTCAACGTCCGGCCGGAGATGTCGTCGGCAATCCGCCGGGCGAACACCAGCGCCGCGAGCAGCGCGTTGCCGGCGATGTGGTTGGCGCCATCCGTTGCCGTCGCGGCGACTTCACCTGCCGCCCAGAGCCCCTCGATCGAGCTGCGGCCCTGCGCGTCGACCGCGATCCCGCCCATGTGGAAATGCGCCGCCGGCGCGACTGGAATCGGCTGGCGGGTCGGATCGAGCCCCGCGGCGACGCAGGCCCGGTGCAGCATCGGATAGCGCTCGGCGACGTCGTCATCGAGCACGTCGCGCGCATCGAGAAAGGCGCCGCGTCCAGCGATGATCTCGGCCATGACGCCGCGGGCCACCGTGTCGCGCGGGGCAAGATCGACCAGCGGATGGCGCGGCAGCATGAAACGCTGGCCGCGCCGGTTGATCAGGATCGCGCCGGCGCCGCGCAGACTCTCGCTCACAACCGGCGCCGGATCGTGACCGGCCATCATCGCGGTCGGATGAAACTGCACGAACTCCGGATCGGCAATCACCGCGCCAGCGCGGGCGGCGATGGCGAGGCCGATGCCGGTGGCGTGCGGCGGATTCGTGGTCGCCGCGAACAGCCGGCCGATGCCGCCGGTGGCCAGCACGATTGCCGGCGCCGCGATCAGCATCGGCGCGGCCGCGTCGTCATCGGTCGGCCGCAGTTGCAGGCCACGCACCGCGCCGTCTTCCGTCAGCAGCGCGTCGGCGACATGGCCCTCGATGATGCGGATCGAGGGCGTCGCGCGCACGGCTTGCGACAGCGCGGTGATGATCGCCTGTCCGGTGAAGTCTCCGCGAACGCTGAGAATTCGTCGCGCGGCGTGCGCAGCCGCACGAGACGTCGCCAGCCTGCCGCCGTGATCACGATCGAATGCCACGCCGAGACGGACCAGGTCCTCGATTGCAGCCGAGGCATCGCGCGCGAGCGCCAGCGCCGCCGTCGCGTCGACCAGGCCGCCACCCGCAGCGATCATGTCGGCGGCATGGGTATCGGGGCTGTCGCCGGATGACACCGCTGCCGCGATGTCGGCCTGCATCGTCGTGCCGAACGAGGCCTCACCCAATGAGGTCGCGGAGATCAACGTGACCGGCTGCGGGGCGAGCTTCAGCGCGCAGAACAGTCCGGCAACTCCGGCACCGACGATCACGACGTGGCCGGATGTCTCGATCTGATCGTGGTCCATGTGCTGTCCAAATTCCACATTCCGTGCGCATGTGTACCGCGGTACCTGTTAGTTCTTCTTCAGAGACTTCCTTCGCTGTTTATCGGTGTTTGGCGACAAATAGCGGCCGTTCTGAAGGTCGCTCCCGCACAGGATGAATCGTCGTTTGCGACTCGCGCATCAGGACGTTTTCGCGCGGGGACAAAGACGCATGAGCGAGTTCCGGTGCCGGAACTCGCTTCGGATGAGACCTGCTCATGGCTGGCCCCCGCATCGAAATTTTTCATGACTGGGTTCCGCTTTTGAGCTTGGGAGTTCAATGCAAATGCATTAACCGGAGAGGCGCGGCGGACAGCGACCGCGGCATGGGAGGACACTGATGTCGGTACAGGCAGGCGATCTCGGTATGGTGTCCCGCAATCAGGGCTGGCGCACGCCGGTGGTCATCATCGTGTGCGGCTGCGCCATTGCGCTGCTGAGCTTCGGTCCGCGCTCCAGCCTCGGCTTCTTCGTGCAGCCGATGAGCCGTGAATTCGCCTGGGGACGCGACGTGTTCGCCCTCGCGGTGGCGGTGCAGAACCTGTTGTGGGGACTCGGTCAGCCGCTCGCCGGCGCGATCGCCGATCGTTTCGGCGTGATGCGCGTCATCTGTGTCGGCGCGCTGCTCTATGCCGGCGGCCTGCTGATGATGCGCTATTCCAGCTCGCCGCTGTCGCTGAACATCGGCGCCGGCGTGCTGGTCGGCTTCGGCCTGTCGGGCTGCTCGTTCAATCTCATCCTGTCGGCCTTCAGCAAGCTGCTGCCGCCGGAGCGCCGCGGCATCGCGCTCGGCGCCGGCACCGCGGCCGGCTCGCTCGGCCAGTTCCTGTTCGCTCCGTTCGGCGTCGCGCTGATCGACCAGTTCGGCTGGCAGAGCGCGCTGATGGTGTTCGCAACGCTGATGCTGTTCATCGTGCCGCTGTCGCTCGCCGTGGCGACGCCGCCGGCAGCCGAGGCCAAGCCGTCGGAGGCCGAGCAGCAGTCGTTCACGACCGCGCTGATGGAGGCGTTTGGCCACCGCTCCTACGTGCTGCTGGTGCTCGGGTTCTTCACCTGCGGCTTCCAGCTCGCCTTCATCACCGTGCACCTGCCGGCGTTCCTGGTCGATCGCGGCCTGTCGGCGCAGGTTGGCGGCTGGGTGATCGCGGCGATCGGCCTGTTCAACATCATCGGCTCGCTCAGTGTCGGCTGGCTGCAGAGCCGGCTGCCGAAGCGCTACATCCTGTCCTTCATCTATTTCACGCGTGCGCTGGCGACGCTCGCCTTCATCTCGTTCCCGGTCACGGCGGCTTCCGCGATCGCCTTCGGCGCGGTTTCCGGGCTCGCCTGGCTCTCCACGGTGCCGCCGACCTCGTCGCTGGTCGCGATCATGTTCGGCACCCGCTGGCTCGCCACGCTCTATGGCTTCGCCTTCGTCAGCCACCAGGTGGGCGGCTTCCTCGGCGTCTGGCTCGGCGGCATCGTGTTCGAGCGCTACGGCTCGTACACGCCGATCTGGTGGCTGTCGATCCTGTTCGGCGTGTTGTCGGCGCTGATCAACCTGCCGATCGTCGAGAAGCCGGTGGCGCGCGCCGTTCCCGCGACGTGAGTTGCGCGGCCGATCCGATCGGCTAAACATGGCGTGAGACGAAGAAAGTGCAGGGAGTGCGGCTGTGGGAACGTTCAAGGCGATCCGGATCGACAAGGCGGACAAGGGAACGACCGCGACGCTGACGCAGTTCGATGAAGCCGAACTGATGGACGGCGACGTCACCGTGAAGGTCGAGTGGTCGGCGCTGAATTACAAGGATGGGCTGGCGCTGACCGGCAAGGCGCCGGTGGTGCGCCGCTTCCCGATGATCGCGGGGATCGATTTCGCCGGCACGGTCGAGCAGTCCAGCCATCCCGACTGGAAGCCGGGAGATGCCGTGATCTGCACCGGCTGGGGCATGGGCGAGACCCATCTCGGCGCCTATGCCGAGAGGGCGCGGGTCAAGGGCGACTGGCTGGTCGGCCTGCCGCAGGGGCTGTCAGCCCGGGACGCGATGGCGATCGGCACCGCCGGCTTCACCGCGATGCTTGCGGTGCTCGCCCTGGAGAAGCACGGGCTGACGCCGGCGAGCGGGCCGGTGGTGGTGACGGGCGCGGCCGGCGGCGTCGGCTCGGTGGCGACGGCTGTGCTCGCCAAGCTCGGCTACCATGTGATCGCCTCGACCGGCCGCTTGGCCGAGGCCGACTATCTCAAGTCGCTCGGTGCCGCCGAGATCATCGACCGCAACGAGCTGTCCGGGCCGGCCAAGCCGCTGGCGAAGGAGCGCTGGGCGGGCGGCATCGACAGCGTCGGCTCCAATACGCTCGCCAACCTGCTGGCGATGACCAAATATGGTGGCGCCATCGCCGCCTGCGGCCTCGCTGCCGGCATGGATTTGCCAACGTCGGTGGCGCCGTTCATTTTGCGCGGCGTGTGCCTCCTCGGCGTCGATTCGGTGATGTGCCCGCTGCCGGCGCGCAAGGCGGCCTGGCAGCGCCTCGCGACCGATCTGGATCGTGCAAAACTAGCTGAAATCACTCACGAAATCGCCTTGGACCAGGTGGCGTCGCTGGGGCCGCAGATCCTCGCGGGCCAGGTCCGCGGCCGTACGGTGGTAAGAATATCCTGAGGACGTTCAGACTTTTCAAACCATGCTGCTCCATTGTTGCCATGGTTGGTATGGTAAGCATGGGGTAAAGATACCGCCTTACCCGCTGCGTGGGGTTAAGTGGGAGTTTGATGCATGCTCGCGCGTATATTGCTGGGGACCGTGACTGCCGGTGCCGTGATTGCTCCTGCGATGGCGGGTTCGATGACAGCCGACGAGGCCCGCAAATTCGTCGCCGGAAAGGTGTTCGCCTTCACCTGCGTCGACGGCACCCGTGGCGCGGGCCGCATCCTCGACGACATGGGCGCGGCCGGTGCGGTGCAGTTCTCCGGCTCGGGGCCGGTGCGTCACATCCGCCTGCCGGGCAATACCCTGCAGATTCGCGGCCAGAATGTCTGCGCTGCCATCAAGGGCATGCCGTTCGAACCGTGCTTCAACCTCGACAAGAAGGACGATCGCAGCTTCCGCGGTTCGGTCTCCGGGCTCGGCGCCTTCGCCTATTGCGACTTCCAGCACCAGGGCGGAGCCACCATGCTGATGGCGCGCGCCGTGGCGCGGCCGCGCGCCGCACGCGCTGCTGGACCTGCGGCTGACGGCTCCCACACCGAAGTAGCGGCACGGGTCGAGACCCCGCGGGTGGAACGCAGCAAGGTGGAACCCTTGAAGGCAGATGCTGCGAAGGCCGCCAAGGCGGAAAGTTCCAAGACGGAGAACATGAAGGCCGAAAACGCGAAGACTGAAATTACCAAATCCGATAACGCGAAGTCGGATGCGGCGCCGGAGCTGCGTCGCTCGACCGATTAGTTGTTAGTTCACCGATCATTGAAAAACCGGTTCCCTATTATCATAGAGTAATTTTTTAAGCTGACCGCACGTTAGTGGTCATTGCGCCGTAGTCGTACGGAATCTCAAATTCATGCCTCGGTAGCGACTCGTGTGCAGTTTGCAACCAGGGGGGTGGCCCACGAGAAAGGGTCGTTATGTCGCTTTATTTCTTCCGGATCAGCCAGGGCCGCTATTCTGGCGCGGCTGATCAGCCTTATGAATTCGCCAACCGGGAAACCGCCTGGAACGAGCTGACGGCTGTCTGCTCCGACCTGATCGGCGGGATCTCGAGGTCGTTGCAGCAGGGGGCCGAGTGGCAGATGGAGCTGCTCGACGAAGCCAAGCAGCCGGTGTTCCGGATTCGCCTGGTGTCCGAAGCGGTCGGCTGAGGTCTAGCTGTCCGGGGTGATTGCGCCGCTGGCCGTCGGATTCGAGTCCGGTTTGCCGTGGCTGCAATCGTCTGCGCGCAGGCGCCTTTTGATGAAGTCCGCGTCCACCTCGGGCGCGTCAGTCGGGATTGATGGAGTTCGGCCTAGGCTCCGCGTCGTGCCCCGGCGCCGCCGATCTCCGTCACGCTCTCGTGCTCAGTCGCTTGTGATGCTGTCGGACGTCGGTCCTGGCCCGGCCACCTCATCTCCGGATTCATCCGCGCGGTGATCAGCGTCTTCCGGTTGCTGCGGCGCAGGTCGTGGCGGCAATCGTCCTTTGCCCCGTGCGCGTTCCAAAGGTCTTGCTTCGACGCGATCCTTTAGCGGTATCGGGAGACCAGGTGTAGCGGCAGACGGTTTCAGGGTACCGTGTCATCCCTGAGCGCCATCATTTTATGGGCATTGTCAGTAATCTTACGGTTCCAGCATTAACCTCTGATAAGCCTGTTTCGCGCCCAATGAGGTCGGCAGAGACGACATGCGGGTTCGGAATTTTCGGAGCCCTCTGATCCTCTGACCTCGACCGCGCAGCGCAGCGTAGACCTGGATCTTCGGGCCGTCTTTGGCGCTGGCAGAACGCGGCCGAACCACGCAGTCAGCTGGGGTCCTCCGTGTCAAAGATGTCCATCCGTACGAAGATCATATCGGTCATCGCCTTCATGCTCGTCACCATGTGCGGGCTCGGCGTGCTCGCCGTCACCAGCATGCAGTCGATCAATGCCAACACGGTCGACATCGCCACCAATTGGCTGCCGAGCGTGCGCGCGATCGGCGAGCTGCGCGCCGACATCAATCTGCTGCGCATCGCCTTGCGCGCGCATGTGATGTCGGAGACGGCCGAGGCCAAGCAGGGCGCGGAGAAGCGCGTCAACGGAATCCTCGAGACGATCAACAAGGACCGCAAGACCTACGAGCCGATGATCACCTCGGCCGAGGAACGGGCGATCTACAACAACTGGGTGCAGTCCTGGGAGAAGTACGTCGTCGCGGTCAAGCAGGTGATGGACGAATCCAACAAGAGCGTCGGAAAGATCCCGCGCGAAGCCACCGAAATGCTGGAAAAATCGGCCGCGGCGATCGCGCGCGACGCCGACAAGTATTTCATCCAGGACATCGAGTTCAACAACAAGGGTGCCGACAACGCGACGCGGCAGGCCGCGGAGAGCTTCACGCGTGCGATCTGGCTGGTGATGTCGATCATTGCCGCGGCCGTCATTGCCGGCGTCGCCGTCGGTTTCTATCTCGTGCAGAACGTCTCGTCCGGCATTGCGTCGATCATCAAGCCGATGCAGGAGCTCGCCAAGGGCGATCTCGGCGCGGAGGTGACGCATCGCGGCGAGCCGACCGAGATCGGCGCCATGGCCGATACGCTGCAGGTGTTCAAGGAGGCGCTGATCGCCAAGAAGGAGGCCGACGAACTCGCGGCCCACGATGCCGAGGCCAAGATCGAACGCGGCCGGCGCGTCGACAACATCACCCGCCAGTTCGAGGCGACGATCGGCGAGATCGTGCAGACGGTGTCGTCGGCCTCGACCGAGCTCGAGCATTCCGCCGGCGCGCTGTCATCCACCGCGACGCGCTCGCAGGAGATCTCGACCGCGGTTGCGGCTGCTTCGGAGGAGGCTTCGACCAACGTACAGTCGGTCGCTTCCGCGACGGAGGAGCTATCGTCGTCGATCACCGAGATCAGCCGCCAGGTGCAGGAATCCGCCCGCATGGCCACCGAGGCCGTCGACCAGGCGCGCATGACCAATGATCGCGTGAGCGAGCTGAGCAAGGCGGCGGCGCGCATCGGCGACGTGGTCGAGCTGATCAACACGATCGCCGGCCAGACCAACCTGCTGGCGCTGAATGCGACCATCGAGGCGGCGCGCGCCGGCGAAGCCGGTCGCGGCTTCGCGGTCGTCGCCTCCGAGGTGAAGGCGCTGGCCGAGCAGACCGCCAAGGCGACCGACGAGATCGGCCAGCAGGTGTCCGGCATCCAGGCCGCGACGCAGGAATCGGTCGGCGCCATCCGGGCGATCTCCACGACCATCGAGCGGCTGTCGGAAATCTCGTCGGCGATCGCGGCGGCCGTGGAGGAGCAGGGCGCCGCCACGCAGGAGATCTCGCGCAACGTCCAGCAGGCATCGGAGGGCACGCAGCAGGTTTCCGTGAACGTCGTCGACGTGCAGCGCGGCGCGACCGAGACTGGTACGGCTTCCACGCACGTGCTGGCCGCGGCGCAGTCGCTGGCCTCGGACAGCGACCGGCTGAAGCGTGAGGTGGCGTCGTTCCTGGAGTCGGTGCGCGCGGCCTAATCCGACATGGCGCTACGCTGCCGGCTGAGCCGGCGGCGCCTGCTGCTGCCGTCGGAACAGCACCTTCTGGTACAGCCAGCCGATCGCGACCAGCACCAGGCCGAGCCCGATGAACGACAGGGCGCGCCACACGCCGGTCAGCGCCGACATGTCGATCAGGAAGGCCTTCAGGATCGTCAGCGCGATCACGATCGCGGATGCCAGACGCGCGCGCTGCGACTGCACGATGATTCCGATCCCGAGCAGCATCACGCCGAAGGCGAGCCAGGCGATCGAATAGGTGTACTGCTCGGCGGCGCTGGTCGGTCCTGCCGTCAGATCGGGGCCGTGATAGATCCGGCGGATCTCGAGGCTGACATAGGACAGCGCCAGGATCAGTGCGCCCGCGGCCAGCGTATTGCCATAGGCTGGCGGACGGTGGCCTGCGACCGCGTAGGACAACAGCAGCATCAGTACCGCCGGGAACGCATAGGCCAGGATCAGGATGTTGAGCAGGCCGCCCTTGATCGCGACGTCCGAGATCATCGGGTTTTCGAACAGCAGCAGGCCGAGCACGGTGGCGCCGCCGGCGAATCCGGTGAGGATCACGGCGCTGATGTTGTGCACGATGCTGCCGCTGCGCTCCCGCAGCCGCTCCAGCCCGATCGCCAGCGCCAGGGCCACGCAGACGTCGAGTCCCACTTCGGCGAGCGACGGCACCGCCAGCATGTCGCCGTCGTTGACGGCGTGGCGGATCTCCAGGAAGGCGAGCAGGGTCGTGAACAGGATCGCGGCGGCCTCCACCGCGCGCAGCGGCGCGTCGTCGCCATGGCGGCGCATCAGATAGCTCGCGCCCCAGAACGACGCCGCCGGCACGCCATGGCCCCACAGCAGCCAGTTGAAGATCGGCGTGGTGCCGACATCGGCGCCGACGATGCGCGGATCATGGCCGATGCGCAGCACCACGAGCCCGGCAAAGACGGCCGCGAGCGTGCGCAGGAACGGGATCGGCCGGCTCTCGAAGATCCAGGCGGTGCCGAGCGACATCAGCGCCAGCGCGATCGTCAGCCAGCCCTTCTCAAGCGCGAAGGTCAGGGCCAGCGCCAGCGCGGCCAGCGTGCCGGTCGCGAACAGCGCGATCGAGGCACTGAGGCCGGGACGTTCCTCGCGCCGCGTCAGCGCCTCGGTGGCGACGGCAAAGCCGGCGGCGAGCACGACGGCGAGGATTGCGAACGGGATCGAGCGGTCGAGATGGGCGATGCGCGCATAGAGCGCGACCAGCAGTGCCAGCGGCGTGAACACGCCGGCCGCCGACCACACCACCGGCACGACGGCGTTGTGCGCGCGCCCCTGCGCCAGGAAGCCGGCGCCGCCGAAGCCCAGCGCGAAGATCGCTGCCGTCACCAGATGCGACGTGACCGACGCGCCGAGCGGGTTCGGCCCCATCCCGGGCAGCGCGCCGCCGGGCAGCACCAGCAGGTCCGGATTGTCGCGCAGCGCCCATTCGGCGAACACGAGGAACACGGTCGCAGCGGCGGCGGCCACCGCGCCGACGGCGCTCGGCGCGCGCCAGGCGACCGCCAGCGTCGCCGCGACCAGCACCGTGAAGCCGATCAGCGCCAGGCCGTCATGGAAGCTCGCCAGCACGACCAGCATGGCGCCGAGCAGATAAACCGCCAGGCCGACGGATGAGATCGGCTCGACCTCGTCGTTCTCGGCGGCGGGTCCGAACATGAAGCCGCAGACCACGATCAGCGCGGCCAGCGCGAAACCAACCGCGACGTGGAAGACATGCGGCGCCACCGTCTCGACGCCCGCGTCGAGTCCGGGCAAGGTCCACAGGAACGACAGCCCGATCGTGGTCATCGCGAGCCAGCGCCACAGCCGCACGCGTGCCAGCGCGAACGCGGCGGCGGTGACGATGGCGAGGTAGATGTACAGCGCCCAGTAGTTCGGCTCGCCGGTCGACACCAGCACCGGCGTCGTGAACGCCGCGACGATGCCGAGCCCGGCGAGCGCCGGGCCGTGCAGCAGCGCAGCCGCCAGCGTGCCCAGCGCGACGATGCCGAGCAGCACGAAGGCGATCGCGGGTGGCAGGAAGTCGTACAGCGCGTAGGCCGCATAGATGGTGGCGAAGGCGACCGCCGTGCCGGCCGCGGTGAGCATCGCCGGAATGTTGGCGATCGGCAGCGCCGCGATCTGCGAGATGCTCTCCTTGCGCCGCGTCCATTCGCCGGCCGCGAGCAGCGCGGCGGCGAACAGCGCGCCGAGCGCGACGCGCACCTCGGGGCCGACGAGGCCGGCCTCGATCGAGTAGCGCACCATGAAGAAGCCGCCGAGCGCCAGGGTCAGCCCGCCGATCCACACCACCCAGCGGGTGCCGATGCGCTCCTCGAAGCCGGCCGCGGGCTGCGGCACGGGTGGCGGCGACGCGAGCGGCGGCTGTTCGGCCGCTGCATCGCTCGCCATCGCCGCCGGCTGCAGGGCAGCCTCGGTCAGCTCCGGCAATGGGGGCGGCATTGGCGGGGCTTCAGCGGGCTCCTGAAGCGGGCTGAGCGGCGGCGCGACCACCGGCGCGGCCGCGATCGGGCGTGCCGCCTCGAGCTTGGCCAGCCGTGCCTGCACCTCGGCCAATCGGTCGGAGGTTCGGCGCGCGAAGGCGAGCGCCGCGAACGCCACCAGCAGGGCGATCCAATCCAGGGGCCAATCGAACATCACGCGGGAATCCTGAAATCGATGCCGCCGGGAGGCGTCACGGGTGGAGGGAAGCTGCGAGCCCTTGCGGACCCCGGCGAATCGGCCAACCGCTCCGTCGGGCCGCACGATGGCCGTCGTTCCCTCTGTGTCAAACCGTGGAACATAAGTTCAAAGCGCACCGGTACGCGGCTACGCAGCGTTGCAACTCAGTCCAGATCGATCCGGAACGGCGCGCTGTCGACCATCATGGCGCCGGGCCCGATCGCGTCCAGCGCGCGCACCATGCGCCCCTGGCGGCCCAGTGCCCTGTCGGCCAGGCTGACGATCAGCCGGTTCGGCGAGGCGATCGGCGAGGCCTGGCGGATCGCCCAGGCGATATCGAGCTCGTCGCGATTGGGGTTGAGCGCGCAGGCCGCGGCGAAGGCGCTCGCGGTGGAGCGGCTGATGCCGGCATAGCAGTGGATCACCAGCGGCGCCGCACGATCCCAGCCGCGCACGAACTGCAGCACCTGGGCGACGTGATCCTCGCTCGGCGCCATGAAGCCAGGAAGCTGCTCGGTGATGTCGTCGACCGAGACCCGCAGATGGTTCTCGGGGCGGATCGTCTCCGGTCGCCGCACCTGCTCGACATTGGCCATGATGGTCAGCACGTGGCTGGCGCCGGTCAGGCGCACGGTCTCGGGCAGGGCGGCGAGTGAGCAGACGTGGATCATGGCGAGCCTTTGAACGCCCGATTATACGAATGGGGGCACAAGGGCAAAAGCGCGTTTTGGATGTCTGCCGTCGGGCTGGCGCATGTGTGCGCCGACGGCCCTCAGCGCGTGTTCTTGAGCTGCCGCAACTCCTGGCGGACCAGATGGGCCTTGCCCTCGATCTCCGCGTTGAGCCGCTCGAGATGATCGAGCACCCGCTCACGGTTCTGGGGGGCGATCTCGACCGGTTTCTCGGACCAGGGACGGCGCACGAACAGGGCCACGATGGCGACGGCCAAGGCGGTCAGGAGCGGAAAGCTCAGGGCAACGAACTGGTGCGTGGTCATCGAAGACCTCCCAGGATCCACTGACCGAGCAAATGTATGAGCACTCCGGTGATAATGCAAACGACCCCCGACCCGTAGATCAGGCCCGCGGGGGTGCTGGGCGGCAGCACCCCATAGACGAACTGGGCAAGCGGCACGAACGTCCCGGCAGTGACGATGGCCGTCGCCAGCGTGTTGACCCAGTTGGCGGCCAGCTTCAGCCGTTCGTTGCGGCGCTCGTCCGGCGTCAGCGGCATCTCAGCACGCCCCCAGCACCGCGTTGAAGCGGGTCAGGAACTGCTTCTCGGCCTTGGCCGCACTCCAGGGCGTCAGATAATCCGTCACGGTGACGTCCGGCAGGCCGGGGTCGCGACCGAACAGCTTCTTCGCCTCGCTCTCCGAGAAGCCGGCCAGCCGGGTCGCCTCCAGAAAGGCGGCGCCGCGGTCGGCCGCCTTGATCTGGCGCTCGATCTCCGGAGCAATCTCCGCCGGCAGCCCGAAGCGGATGTGGATCGCCCCGAGCAGCCGCTTCTCGACTGATTTGTAGCCGTCGCCGAGCACCGCCTTGAATGGCGAGATCATGTCGCCGATGACGTATTCCGGTGCATCGTGCAGCAGCGCGGCGAGCCGCAGCTTCGCATCGATGTTCGGTTTGCGCGCGCGCATCACCGTCTCGACCAGCAGCGTGTGCTGCGCGACCGAGAAGATGTGCGCGCCGGTGGTCTGGCCATTCCAGCGCGCGACACGCGCGAGCCCATGGGCGATGTCGGCGATCTCGACATCGAGCGGCGAGGGATCGATGAGGTTGAGCCGCCGGCCGGACAGCATGCGCTGCCAGACGCGGTCGTGCCCGCTCGGGGCCTTGTCAGTCGTCATTTGGGAGGCTTGAGGCGCGGGGCGCGGCGCTTGCCGCTGCAGGTCTCGTGGCAGAAGCAGGTGACGAGATGGTCGTTGACCATGCCGGTCGCCTGCATGAAGGCGTAGACGATCGTGGGACCGACGAACTTGAAGCCGCGGGAGGCCAGCTCTTTCGAGATCTTGATCGACAGCGGCGTCGAGGCCGGCACGCTCGCGGTGGTCTTGAACTGATTGACCTTGGGCGCGCCGTCCATGAAGTCCCACAGCAGCTTGGAGAAGCCGGGACCCTTGTCCTGGATGTCGAGCCAGGATTTCGCGCTGAGAATAGTCCCTTCGATCTTGGCGCGGTTGCGCACGATGCCGGCATCGTTCATCAGCGTGTGGATCTTCTTGTCGCCGTAGCGCGCGATCTTCTCCGGCTGGAAATCATCGAAGGCGCGGCGGAAATTGTCACGCTTGCGCAGGATCGTGATCCACGACAGCCCGGCCTGGAAGCCGTCGAGGATCAGCTTCTCGAACAGCGCGCGGTCGTCATATTCCGGCACGCCCCACTCGGTGTCGTGATAGGCGACATAGAGCGGATCGCTGCCCGGCCAGGGGCAGCGCGTCAGGCCATCGGGATGGACGACAGCAGCGCGACCCATGAGACCGGCTCAGGCGACCGTCTGTTTCGGCGCGCCCTGCAGCGCGTCGGGATCAGCGATGCGCAGAACGAGGCCGCCGGCGGTGAGCGGCGTTCCCGCCTCCAACGCCTCGGCGGCGCGGTCGATGCGCAGCAGCGCCATGCCCTTCTGCGCGGCGGCCGAGCCCATGGTGCCCACGGTCTTGTCGCCGGCCAGAATCGGCGTGCCCGGCTCGGGACTCGGCCCGTCGAGCAGCACCTTCGCCGCGCGCGTGCGCGTGGTGCCGCGATGATGCATGCGGCTCACGACCTCCTGGCCGACATAGCAGCCCTTGCCGACGTCGACGCCGTGCAGCCGGTCCATGTTGGTCTCGTGCGGGAAGGCGTCGCCGTACATGAAGTCGAGCCCGCCGCGCGGCACGCTGCAGTCGATACGATGCGCCTCATAGGCGTCGGAATCGACGATCTCGGCGCCGAGCCGTGCGGCGATCTCCGCGAGCGCCTCCTGCGGCGCAATGACGCGCGCGCCGAGGCGCTCATGACGCGGATCGACGAAGCTCGGCTCCGGCGTGGCGCCGATGGCACCATCCCAGACCGCGATCACGCCGAGCTCTCCGGAGCGATTGCTGACCGCGACCTTGGCCCTGAGCTTGTAGAGGTTGAGCTTGTCGGTGAGCGCCTGCGCCAGCGCGCGCGGACAGTCGAGCAGGAAGCGCTCGCCGGCGTCGGTCGCCGGCACCTGCGCCACCAGGAAATCAACGATGATCTTGCCTTGCGGCGTCAGCAGCGCACCGAACCGGGCCTCGCCAGGCGTGAGCTTGGTGACGTCGGTGGTGAAGAGACCGTTGAGGAACTTGCGTGCATCGTCGCCGCTGACCTGGACCACGCCCCGGTCGTCGAGAAACGTCGCCTTCATCCGAAAAACCTCTTGCGACAGGCCGCACTGAAACGTAAGCCGCCCTGGCATAAACCACAAGGCTGAAACGCCGCCGCGCGGTGGCTTCATTCTAAAGATCGAGACTCGCGTGCCACCGGAGGCCAGCAAATGGGCAGGCGCGCAGCATGATCGATCTGTCTTGGGGCGGTCAGGAGAATGAAATCCTATGAGGGCTTCATGAGCGCGCGCTTCGACGTCATTCTGAAATCCGGCACCGTGGTCAATCAGGACGGCGAGGGCGTCCGCGACATCGGCATGTCAGGCGGACGCATTGTCGAGATCGGCGATCTCGGCACAGCCTCGGCCGCCGAGATCATCGACTGCAAGGGACTGCACGTGCTGCCCGGCGTGATCGACACCCAGGTGCATTTCCGCGAGCCTGGTCTCACTCACAAGGAGGACCTTGAAACCGGCTCGCGCAGCGCCGTGATGGGCGGCGTCACCGCCGTGTTCGAGATGCCCAACACCAATCCGCTGACGGTGACCGAGGAGGCGTTCACCGCCAAGGTCGCTGCCGGCCGCCATCGCATGCATTGCGACTTCGCCTTCTTCATCGGCGGCACCCGCGAGAACGTCGAGCAGCTCCCGGTGCTGGAGCGCGCCGAGGGCTGCGCCGGCGTCAAGGTGTTCGTCGGCTCCTCCACCGGCTCGCTGCTGGTCGAGGACGACGACAGCCTGCGCCGCATCTTCCAGGTGATCCGCCGCCGTGCCGCGTTCCACGCCGAGGACGAGTACCGCCTCAACGAGCGCAAGGACCTGCGCGTCGAGAACGATCCGCGCTCACACCCGGTGTGGCGCGACGAGGAGGCGGCGTTGCGCGCCACGCAACGTCTCGTCACCCTCGCGCACGAGACCGGCAAGCGCATCCACGTGCTGCACATCTCCACCAAGGAGGAGATCGTGTATCTGCGCGACCACAAGGACGTCGCCACCGTCGAGGCGACGCCGCATCATCTCACCTTGGCGGCGCCGGAGTGCTACGAGCGGCTCGGCACCTACGCGCAGATGAATCCGCCGGTGCGATCAGCCGATCATCGCGACGTCATCTGGTGGGGCGTCCACCAGGGCATCGTCGACATCTTAGGCTCCGACCACGCGCCGCACACCGCGGAGGAAAAGTCCAAGACCTATCCGGCCTCGCCCTCCGGCATGACCGGCGTGCAGACGCTGGTGCCGATCATGCTCGACCACGTCAATGCCGGCCGGCTGTCGCTGCAACGTTTCGTCGACCTCACCAGCGCCGGCCCCGCCCGCATCTACAACATCGCCCGCAAGGGCCGCATCGCCGCCGGCTACGACGCCGACCTCACCATCGTGGACCTCAAGCGCAGCGAGACCATCACCAACGAATGGGTCGCCTCGAAAGCCGGCTGGACGCCCTATGATGGCCTGCGCGTCACCGGCTGGCCGGTCGGCACGTTCGTCCGCGGCCAGCGCGTGATGTGGCAGGGCGAGCTGCTGACGCCGGCGACCGGCGAGCCGGTGCGGTTCATGGAGACGCTGCGGCCGTAACGGCGCTGCGCGTTGGTTTGCTCCGTCATTGCGAGCGCAGCGACGCAATCCAGAGTCCTTAGCGCGTCCCTGGATTGCTTCGTCGCTCTGCTCCTCGCAATGACGCGGAGCGGGCATCACACCTCGCCGTCGTTCACGCGAACAGCTTGTCGATGTCGTCCTGGGAAATCGCCACGCCCGGCCGCTTCGGGCCCTCCATCAAGTCCGGGGCGCTTGGGGCAGCAAGCTCGGTGGCCAGCCGCGCCAGCTCCTCTTTTCCCCAGATGCGGACGAGCTTGTTGATGTGGTCCTCCATGAACTGCAGCGACTTGACCACGCGCGTGATCCGCTGCCCTGTGAGGTCCTGAAACGCGCACGCCTCGAACACCTTGTTTGTGCTGTCGACGATCTCGTCGCAGACCACTGCGGCAGTCGGGTCTTTGACTTTCTGCAACTTCGCGACGCTGGCGCCGATCGCCTCCATGCTTTCGAGGATCGCGTTCCCGGCCGTCTCCGTATTCTCGACGATCGCGTCGAGGGTGTCGGTCATCGTCGCGAAACTGCCCTTGCCGTCGCCTTGAAGAGCGGCGAGTTCGCGCCGCATGCTGCTGATCTGGCCGAACATCTCGACCAGGTACGTCTTCAGCAATCTCTCTTCTTCCGGCGCAATCATCAGAAATCCCCGAATTTTCCCTAACGTTTCCTTACCAATTCTTCACGCGGCAGTTGCAAACCCCGGCCTGCTCTTCTGTGAAGGCATTTCGGATTTCGCTTCGGCGGTGACCGGCTCGCGACGCGGCTATCGAGATTTCACGTCAGCTCGAAACGGTACTGTGGTCAGGTAGGTGAAGATCAGCGACCTATTTTTGCCCGTTTTCGTTAAGGGCGCATGTTCATTCACGTCAAAGCCTTCAAATTGCTTCGTGAAGAGTTTCCGAGCCGACGTGGCTGCCGGGGGAGGCCATTGGGCAGTGCTCGGTCTGCTGTCGGTTTCCGCGACGCGCGGACAGCGCTTGGAGCCTGGATGAGCGCGCGGGCGTCACGACAGGAGGCAGGCGGCGCGCGGCCGGCCAAAATGAATGCGAATGTCCGCTGCCAGGGACGACGCGGACGTGGGGGAGAAATTCCGGTACGCCGCCTCTTGACCCAGAGCTCTCTACCTGACCGCAATCGTCGATCGACTTGCGTTTTGCCGAGCAACATTCTTGCCGGCACCCGATGGTTCCGCTCTCGGGGACGACCTGACCTCTGCAATCCCGGGAATCGATAGGCCCGCCTGTGACCCCGATCATCGTTCGGTTCACGGCCAGGCGCGCGGCATCGGCGCGGCGCTGACGAAGCCGGATATTTCGACTATCCTGCCATGTGGACCATCAAGGCGGGGCAGGATGGGTCCAGGAGGGGACATCGATGAGCACAGTAAGAAGCGCGCTGGCGCAGAAGAGTGGCGCCGTGATCCATGTTCGTTCCGACGACATGGTCGTCGAAGCCTTGCGCCAGATGCGCGACAACCGGGTCCGGTCGGTGCTCGTCATCGACGACGGCGCGCTGGTCGGCATCGTGACGCAGGGGGACTGCGCCATCAAAGTGTTGCTGCCCGGGCTCGACGCCAAGCAGACGCCGGTGGGCCAGGTGATGACGGGCAACCCGGTGACGGTCAAGCCGGACCACCGGCTGGACAGTTGCATGGCCATGATGTCTCAGCGTGGTTTTCGCCATCTGCCGGTGCTGGACGCGGGCAAGGTCGTGGGCGTGATCTCGATCGGAGACGTCGTCAAGAACATCATCCGGGATCTGGAGCACAACGTCGACGACCTGATGGGCTACATCATGAAGGACGGCCCCGGGGGCTGACGGACGAACGTGGTGCCGTCGCCCTCCGCCTATGTCTGCTTTTGTGAAGGGTTTCGGATGCCGGCCGCATGATTGATGGCGCGGCATATTCGGGCGGCCGGCGTCCGAAAGCCTCCAAGGGAGGAAACCGCGCTTGGTGGGCAGGACTGGTGCGGCAGGCTCTATGGGGATTTGATGGACGGCAGGTGTGGCAGCACGTCTGCGAGGCTACCGCTACGCAGTACCAGAGCGGCATCGACTTCCATTTCGACTGGGGCGTATCGCAATTCTTGTCGAAGCAGGTCTTTGTCGGCTTCGTCGGCTACGCCTACCAGCAGACTACCGATGATTTCAGTCAGCCCGCCGTGCTCGGCGGTTTCCGTTCGCGCGTGCTCGGCTAAACAAAAGCGGCCCACTCCGGTTGGAAGTGGGCCTTTGTCTATCGGCGAAAAAGGAAGTCCTATTGAACCGTCGCGTTCATGGTGATCACCGACGTTCCGGAGGCAGTCGGTCCCTTGCCAGCTGCCGTCACGGCGAAGCTGTCGGGGCCCTTGTAGCCTGCTTTCGCCGTGTACTGGAATGTCGAAATATTTAGCTTCTTCAGGGTGCCGTGAGCCGGCTTCTGTGAAATGCTCGAGCTTTTCATCACGCCCGCTATCCGAATTGGAAACAGGCAGCTTCCACCAGAAGCGACGTTGAAGTAGCCGGTCGAATTGATACCCCAGTCCGATAAGCTTCCGGAAGCTGGACACTCCGAAGCTGCGCGTGCTGGCGAGAGTGACGCCGAGATGGGCGCGGCGGCAACGAGGGCTAAAAGAACTGCTGTCGAACATCGCATGAAAGCCTCCCTTGTTTTTGAGTAACAATAGGATCGCGCTCCCAGCGTTTCCAATATTGACCAGGATCAACATACACCGCCCACTTGGCTGAAATGCGTGCCAAGGTGTGACCCTTGGCGAAAATTCGCAACTCCTGTGGCACCCAAGACTGCTCAGACAGCTAGATGTCTGCTCCAAAGCGGTCATTAGACCGAGACTTGATTCCTCGTCGGAGCCGTCGGTGTATTTGAGCTACGCAGAGTCTCACAAGTATGCGAGGTACGAACTTATCCAGACGAGAATCGACGTGATCATTCCGATTGGGCCGGCGTTTGCGGCGATGGCCCATGCGCTGCCGGGCATCCCGAGGCGCAGCCGCGTCTTGTCAAAATTATCCGGCAACGAGATCGTCGCCGGGTAGCCCTGAGCGCCACCGATCGAACCGACGCGTGCTAATTGGCCGGAAACGGCGATCTGGCCCTGACCGATGCCGCGAGGGATTTCGAGTATTCGCGCCCCGAATATCTCGCCGGGATTATCGTCGAAGACCAGCTTTACGGTTGCTCCGGGCTTCACTGTTTGGAAGGCGTTCGGCTTGAACGTCGCGAGAATGGTGATGTCGTTGGTGAGGATGAATGACATCTCGGAACGCGTCTGCAATGCCCGAGCGCCAACCGCCAGTGCCAGGCTGCTGACGTAGCCGTCGCCCGTTGCCCGAATGGTGGTCTGATCCAGCTCCCACCGGGCGTTTTCGAGCTGAGCCTGGAGTTGTGCAACGTTGGTATTCTCGCCTCCGATCTCGGATTCCATTGCGAGCCGGGCGTTCTCTACTGCGGCTTCCGCTGCGAGCAATTGGTATTGCACGGTGTCGTACTGCACCTGCGTGTCCTGCAGACGAAACTCAGCCTGAGAGCCGGTTGCGACGAGCTTCCGAATGTCGGCCAACCTTTGGGTCTGGTAGACGAGCTGTTGCTTCAAGGCATCGGCGTTCGCCTTGGCTTGATCATAGCTGGCCTTGAGTTGTTTGACTTGCTGCTGCGCCTGAGCGAGCGAGGCCTCCAATTGGCTGACCTTGTATTTGTAAGGTGCCGGATCGATCTGGAACAAGATGGCGCCGGCCTTCACCGGGGCGTTGACTTGGACGGGGATGCTTACGACCTGGCCCGAGACGTTGGGTGTGACCTCGACCACCCTAGAGATCACGACAAAGCGGCCGGCGGGCGTGAGCGAGTTGAACAGGCCAAGGAAGACCATCAAGATGAAAGCGCCGATGACAACGGTGATGGTGCCGGCCCCCCATCCCCATTTCACAAGCTTCAGCTTCGAGAACAGGAGCCAGACCATGACGATGTAGAGTACCATCACGAGGACCATGGCGCTTCGCTCCTTCGTATGCCGCGAGACAGCCGAAAATTGAGCCGGCCGCATTACGGCGGTTTGCCAAGGACGATTCGGCTTCTCGCAAACGGCATCTGCAACATTCTCATCCAAATTATTCTGAGTTGGCCTGTTGATCTGGATCAACGCGAAGATCGATTCTAATGAAACTATTCGTCTTTGGCGGAGGAGGCGAAAATGAAGCTCTCAATCGCAATAGCGACTACGCTGCTGATAACCGGGTTCGTAGCCGCGAGCACTGAGAAAGCCAGCGCTGTGGTGTACTGCACATACGTTGGCTATCCAGCCAATTGCGTCGTACGGCCGGGCGTAGTTCTGAGGCCGCGACCCGTTGCACGACAGGCGGTGGTGGGTGCTGGGACGGTAAATCGCGGTGGCCCGGTCAATCGCGCTGGCAGACGTTGATTGGTCATTCTGCGAGCTGCGAGATTTGTAGCCCTGCACGAAGTCCCGATAATCATGGGACTTACGAAGAGATGCTTTATGAATTCAACATCTGACAAGAAGGGCCGTATCATGAAATTAGCGTCATCAGTAGTTTCTGCGTTGTCTCTTGTGGCGCTCTCGGCAATTCCGCTCAACGCTCAGCAATACAAGATGCAAACGCCGATACCGCCGGGCGTTGCAATCCCGGACAAGGTGGAGACCCGCCTTGGGACGCTGAACTTCTTCGACGGTTTTCCCGACGATGCGACCGTGGAAAAGCTCTACGACAATCTGGATTTCCAACACGCCGTCCAGGCCTACATGTTGGCGCTGGCTCCAGTGAACCAGTTGGCAAATCGAAAGGGAATGGCGGAGCTGGGTCCATTCAATCTGACGGTGCCGATCTTCGAGGATAGGATGGACTCGAAGTCGCTTTTTCTCACGCCGAACAACAACACGCCGTACACTTGGTTTTGGCTCGACCTGCGTGACGGGCCTCTGGTGCTCGAAGTGCCACCCAATGTGCTCGGCCTCATCAACGACATGTGGTATAATTTTGTCACTGATGTTGGACTCGTCGGTCCGGACAAGGGTCAGGGCGGCAAGTACCTGATCTTGCCGCCCGGCTACAACGGCGAGGTGCCGACCGGCTTCTTTGTCGTGAAGCCGGCGACGTTCAGCGTCTGGGTTCCGTGGCGCTCGTTCTTGGTCAATGGCGATCCGAAGCCCGGCGTCGACGCGGTCGAAGAGCACACGAAAATCTATCACCTGAAAGATGCTGCGAATCCGCCGAAACTCAATTTCGTGCATGTTTCCGGCAAAGCATTTAGCACGCTGGCTCCGGGAGATTATCCCTTCTGGGAGTATCTGAATCAGGTTGTGCAGGAGGAGCCGACCGATACAGTCGACCCGGTCACACTCGGCCTCTACGCATCGGTCGGCATCCGCAAGGGTAAGCCCTTCGCGCCCGATACACGGATGAAAAAAATTCTGACCGAAGCCGCCCTGGTAGGCGATGCGACCGCCCGTGCGATCAATGGTCGGTTGCGGATCAAGGAAAGCTACTATTACCCCAACAGCGCGTGGCGAACGGGCTTCTTCGGCGGCTACAAGTTCGAAGAAAACGGCGCGCGTATTCTCGATGCCTACTCGGCATTCTTCTTCTACGCGACCGGCGTGACACCGGCGATGGATTCCAAGTCGGTTGGCGAGGGATCGCAATATATGGCCGCGTTCGTCGACAGCCAAAACAAGCCATTCGACGGCGGAAAGAACTACAAGCTGCACTTGCCGCCCAATATTCCAGTCAAGCAGTTCTGGTCGGTCATCCTCTACGACAATCAGACCCGCTCCATGCTGCAGACCGACCAGCGCTGGCCAGCCGCAACCAGCCAGAACCCGAAACTCATGGTCAACGCGGACGGGTCAGTGGACGTCTATTTCGGGCCCAAGGCTCCGGCTGGGAAGGAGAACAACTGGGTGCAGACCATCCCCGGCAAAGGATGGAACACGCTCCTGCGCCTCTACGGCCCGCTTCAGCCGTGGTTCGACAAAACTTGGCGTCCCGGCGAGATTGAGCCGATATAGCAAGAAGGAGGTCCGAGCTTCGACGCGCCTCTTCATTTCCGCTCCTGGCCCCATCTCGGACCTTCCGATCGGCCCTGGCCGACGTCGGCTGCTGGGGCTCAACCGGAAGTAAGCACTCGCGGGAGCGGAGGGCTGCTTTTGATCGATTCCGTTGAAAAAGTCGGCAGTAGTTTCGTCGTGAACGCCATCTGTTTCGAGGACGAATTGGCGCGTTGTGGTTCACGCGGGCGTCAGCGCGGGCATCGGGATCAGCTTGGCCATCTTACGAAGGTTCTGAGCGGCTGCAGCGAGGGTGAACTCGTCGCGTGCGCCGTTCGGCCCTCTTAGTCGCAGCCGATCTAGCTTGAGGATGCGCTTGAGATGCGCGAACAGCATCTCAATCTTCTTGCGGAGCCGGCGTGAAGTGCGGCCTTCCCATGAGCTTGCGATCTCGCGTGCCATGTCGCGAGCGCCCTCGTAGATCGAGCGCGGCACTTTTCGAGCCGGGGTGTTGGGGCAACACCTGCTTCTTAGAGAGCATGCTTGACAATCGCGCTTGCTCGCACGGTAGAGGACCGTCGTGTCGTTGTTCACCAGCGTCCCTGTAGTGGTGAGGGGGTTGCCAGCGGGGCAGCGATAGACGTCCCTGGTATGGTCGTAGGTGAAGGCCTCACGCGAGAAGGTCCCGTCGGTGCGGGCCGACTTGTCGAAGACGGTCACGTGCGGCTCGATCCCGTGCTCGTAGACCAGCCACCCGAGCATCTCAGCGGAGCCATAGGCGCTGTCGCCGAGAAGCCGGCTTGGATAAAGATCGAACCTTTCGATTGAACGCTCAATCATGCGCTTGGCGGCCAATACTTCTGCCTGGCGGATCGCCGTGGTCGCTTCGACATCGACGATGATCGCATTCTCGACGTCGACCAGATAGTTCGTCGAGTAGGCGAAGAAGGCTTGGCCGCCGTGCGCTCCCGTCCAGCGCGCCGCCGGGTCGGAGGGCGATACAAACTTGGGCGTGACCTCCGTCGCGGCACCGAACGCGGCATCATCAAGAACGGCAAGATACTCGTCGATCGCTCGACCCGCAGCCTCCGGCGGAAGCCTCTTATCGCCTTCGATTCCCTTCTGCCGATTGGCATCCGCCTTGATCAGGCTCGCGTCGACTGCGAACCCTTCGCCGCCGATCAGGCGCTCCCGGATGCAGCGGCGCAAGACGGTCTCGAACACGCGACGGAAGAGATCGCTCTCACGGAAGCGGCCGTGCCTGTTCTTCGAGAACGTCGAGTGATCGGGGACGCCTCCATCTAGACCCAGCCGGCAAAACCAGCGGTATGCCAGATTGAGATGGACTTCATCGCAGAGGCGCCGTTCCGATCGGATGCCGAAGCAATAGCCGATCAAGAGCATCCTGATCATCAGCTCCGGATCGATCGAGGGCCGCCCGATGTTGCTGTAGAACGGCGCCAGCTCCCGCCGTAAGTCCTCAAGGTCGACGAACCTATCGATCGACCGCACGAGGTGGTCGGCTGGGATGTGCCTTTCCAGCGAGAACTCATAGAACAACGCAGCCTGTTCGACTTGCCGATGCCCCATCATGACCTTCAGTCCTGCCCACTAGACAGACTGAATCACCGATATCTCTGCGTCGCAACTGCTGACTTTTTCAACGAAATCGATCCCTAGCGGAAGTCAGCCTCATGTTGAGCCATTTCCTGCAGTCGTCGCCAGCCGGCTTCAGGTCGCGCAACAGCGCGGCAAATCCTGCAAAAATTGCAACCTTGTGACTCGCTGCTCGCCCGCCTCAGATGGGTCCAAGACGTCCACGATCAGAACCGAATCTCCATCTGGCTCGACGAAAACCTCGAAGCGGTTGAACTCGAAGCGCAATTGAGATGCCGAGGGTTCGGCCATTGCGCTCGTCAAAAGCGCCTTCACGCTAGGCGTGCATTCATAGGCCAGAAACTGTTCAAGGAGACTAGGCCACGTTTCATCGTGCATAGCGCGGTCCATCAGTTAAGACCCGTTCACATAACACTCCGCACTTTCGATGTCTCCTGCTGGGCCCATAACGGATCTGGTCGCCGGCTCGCGTGAGGGTCTGCTTCTGATGCTCAACCGGAAGCAGGGGCCCGGGAACAGCGCTCCGACTCGGCTGTATTTTGCTGTCTTCTTAGGGTTGAGGAAACCGGTTCGCGCTATTCGCCTGTGACCTTCAAGACGGTAAGGTTGGCCCCAAGGATAATGTCCGGTGTACTTCATCGCGTTTATGATCGTGGTCGTCTTGACTGCCGTGGTGTCGCTTCGCCGATCCATGACTCTATCACGGAACGCTCGGGGGGCTGGCCCGGCCCAGCGGCTGGCAGCGCGGCGGCGGGCGCTTTGGCCTGTATTCTGCGCGGCAATTTTTGAGCTTGGGTTGATTGGACTCAGTCATGTTCAAGACAACCAGGAACTTGGTCCCTCCGCGACGATCCATCTCATGGCGCTTCCGGCCGCTTTTATCGGCGGCTGGTTTCTTGGCGTCATTGGCGGAATGGATTGGGACTGAAGCGCCGCAAGAAATGCAAAGCAAAAAGCCCGTCGGGCGAATCAGTCGCGCGATCTTGTCTGCAACGCCGTCGTTCTGGCTCGCCGCAACTACACGAAACGCCTGTGCCGAAACGGCAATTTTGCGTATTGTCTCAACGTGATCGCGCCCGCAGCCTCTTCCGGGCGAAAGATTTCACTTTCGTTTTTCCAGAATACGTGTCTATCCTCCACCCATCCCGCCTCAACGAGAGGGGCGTACGCGCGGTCGTCACGAGACGCGAGGCGGGCAGGCGGTGGACGCGTCGGGTTGCAGCGTGGCTTTGGCTGCGCGGACGAACAATCCCGATGCGGACGTGAAGTCGCGTGGTCCTGGCCTCCCGATGCCGAGGTCAAGCCTGAGCGTGATGCGAGAGCATCGGCGCAGGCGATGGGGGCAATCAAGCCGGTCCCCAGGGAGAGCGCGAAAGAAGCGTTAAAACCATCGCGCAGGGAAGGCTGGGCTCATCCGGCTGCACCTGTGGTTCCTGCCCCGTGCACTTTTGTTCGCACGGGGGCCATGGGCGTCAGCCGACGCCCAGCCTTCCCTGCGCCCTCGATTGAATGAGGGCCGAACGTTGGTCATCGCTCGGACGCATCGCGCCGCGAGGACGATGAGGCGTGTCTCGATGCTGTTTGAGATGTGGAGACGGATCTCGGCCCGATGGGCGCTCTCCGTTTTGGCTCCGTCATTGCGCTCGCAATGACGCGGAGTTTGTCGACGTAGTTGTCGTAGCCTGGACGAGCGCAGCGATATCCGGGTTCAACGAGGCTGCGGATGAGACCCCGGATGTCGCTGCGCGCATCCGGGCTACGCGCGAGGAGCGGGAGACCCTACTGCGTCGCGCGCGACAGCGAGAACTCGCCGTTGCGGACGCGCTCCGGCAGGCCTTCGACGAAGGTCGCCACCGCGTCCTCGCCATAGGTGGTGACGAGTTCGGCCAGCGCCGCGAACAGGCTGGCCTGCGCCAGGCAGTCGCCGTCGACGCCGTCATGGCGCGCTTCCGCCCAGGCTTCGTTGAGGTAGCTGAGCGCGGCCTGCTTCTGCTCGTGGTCGGGCAGGACGGCGGGGAGGGCGCTGAAAGTGACGGGAAAGCTCATTGAATTCAGTCTGGCGAGGCCGCGAGGCGCGTTGAATTCCGAACGCGGACGCGCCGGACCAGTGAGGTTTACCACGCAGGCGGCAGACGCCTAGGCCAGTTCTTTAGGAAAGGTTAACAAGGTTAACGCAAACGTGGATAACGCCCGCGCGCCGTCAACCATGGGCCATCAGTTGGCGTAGCGCGCCGTGAGGTCGCGCGAGATCTTCGAGCCCTCGTCGATGTAGCGGCGGATCGCCACCATCGCCGCCGGCGTGCAGGTCCGATAGGTCTGCTGAAAGCCGTTATAGCCGCGGTTGAAGCCGGCGATCATCCGGGCGCGGCGTTCGCCCGACGGCGTCTCGGCATCGATCAGAGCCTGCATCTGGTTGCGCCATTTGGCGCCTTCATTGCTGCCGCAGATGCCGCGGAGGTAATGCAGGGTTCCGAGGATCTCGGCCAGCCGCTGCAGATCGCCATCGAACGGCGCGGCCGCATCCTGCGCGCGCGCGGGCACAATGGCGCAGGCGGCAACGAGCATGAGGACGGCCAGGAGGCGCTTGGGGATCATGGGGAACACCGACGTCATATGCCTTTGCCGGACGGCGGACGCAAGGCGCCTACACCAGGGTCCGTGCGGCGGCGATGATCTCCGGCAGTCCGTCAGTCAGCGTGAGGCTCTCGAGCGCATCGGGGAGGCGCCACTGAAAGTCGTCCAGTTCCGGGTTGAGCCGGGGCTCTCCGGCCTGCCAGCGGGCCGCAAAGGGAAGGATCACATAGTGGCCGCCGCCGCCCTGGGCCGGCAGGACCTCGCGCCAGCCGGCCAGCCCGACAATTGCGATCGAGAGTGCGGTTTCCTCCATGACCTCGCGCGCGACGGCCTCGTGCAGGGTCTCGCCGAGCTCCACCCGGCCGCCGGGCAGCGTGTAGACGCCTTTGGCGGGGGAACGCGCCCGGCGTACCAGCAGGAGCTTGCCGTCGCGGAAGATGGCGGCGCTGACGGCGAGCTGGGGGTGGCGGGGCGGCGTCGGGGCGGTCATGCCAATGGCTCCAGGCGTGGTCTGCACCGTAGCGTGAAGACGACCGGGCCGGCAGCCCGTGCCGCTCAGAAGCTTGCCATGATGGCATCGACGGCGTCGACCTCGTCGACCGGGTCAGGGTCGACCTCGATGTCGCCATTGATGATGCCGCCGGCCTGCGTCACCAGCGGCTTGACCCACGCCGCGGCCTGCTCGGCGAGCTTGGCCTTGGTGGCGTCCTGCTTGGCTGCGCGCATCGCGCTGCCGACCGCGAGCAGGATGTCGGTCATGGTCTTCGTGAGATGATCGAACTTGTCGCGAATCGCGGGGTCGGCCTGCTCATAGGCCTCGATGACGAGATCGCGGGCCTTGAAATTGGTGTGCGTGAAATGTTCTGGATAGGTCAGCGGCGACCACGCCAGAAAATCCTCGGCGCATTCCGGAATATCGGGAATCATTTCGAGCAGCATCACGGCTTCGTTGAAATGATTCAGATAGTCGGTGGCGAGCCCGGTGCGCGGATTGATGTTGGCGGCGCGCAGCATCGCGGCCCGCGCCGGGTCAATGGCGCTGCCCGCCGGTCGTTGGGTCGTGCGATCGGTAGGCACGGAATGGGTCGCCGCTGCGGTCATCCGCTGCAGTGTTGGCAACCCAAGTTAAAAGGTGCTGAACACACGACGATTTGAGTGAGATTATGTGTGGACGCTTCGTGATCACTTCACCACCCGCGGCTCTCAGGCAGATTTTCGGCTACGAGGAACAGCCGAACTTTCCGCCGCGGCACAATATTGCTCCGACGCAGCCGATTCCCGTAGTTCTTCTGGATCAGGACATCAGGCATTTTCGGCTCATGCGCTGGGGATTCATTCCGGCCTGGGTCAAGGATCCCCGTAATTTCACGCTGCTGATCAATGCGCGTTCGGAGTCCGTACACGAGAAGCCGGCGTTCAAGAATGCGATCCGGCGGCGCCGCGTGCTGGTGCCCGCTGATGGATATTACGAGTGGCAGGTGATCGATGGTCGCAAGCGGCCGTTCTTCATCCACCGCAGTGACGGCGCGCCGCTCGGCTTCGCGGCCCTCGCCGAGACCTGGTGCGGGCCGAACGGCGAGGAGGTCGATACGGTGGCGATCGTCACCGCGGCTGCGAGCCCCGATCTCGCCACGCTGCATCATCGTGTTCCCGTGACGATCAGGCCGGATGATTTCGCGCTGTGGCTCGACTGCCGTTCCGATGATCCTGAGGAGGCCATGAGGCTGCTGGTCGCGCCTCGCGAGGGCGAATTCGCGTGGTACGAGGTGTCCACGCGCGTCAACGCGGTGGCCAACGACGACGAGCAGCTGCTGCTGCCGATGACCGCGGAGCTGCGCGCCGCCGAGGACGCGCAGCGCAAGCCGGCGAAGAAGGTTGCATCCCGCAAAGTTTCGCCTGCGCCTGCGGATGACGGGCAGGGGAGTTTGTTCTGAGGCGGGATATCTCGACAGAGAAGATCGTCATCCCCCGCGAAAGCGGGATCCAGTGCGCCGGGGCCTCTCGTGCCGAAACGGCTGCCGGTGGAATACTGGGTCCCCCGCCTTCGCGGAGGACGACAAAGGAGCAAGACCCGCGACCGAGCGTTGGCCGCGCTCAGCCAAAGATCCTCAGCGCGGCGTGCTGCAGCAGCATGATGGTCTTGGCGTCCTGGATGCGGCCGTCGGCGATCATCGCCAGCGCGTCGTCGATCGAGACTTCCAGCACCTCGATCTCCTCGCCCTCATGCGCGAGCCCGCCGCCGGCGCCGACGCGCATGTGAGGCTCGTACTCGGCGACGAAGAAGTGGATCTTCTCGGTGACGATGCCCGGGCTCATGAACGCCTCGAACACGAACTTGACGTCGTGCAGCCGGAACCCGGTCTCCTCCTCGGCTTCGAGCCGGATGCGCTCCTCCGGCGAGGCGTCGTCGAGCAGGCCGGCCGCCGCCTCGATCAGCAGATCGTCATGGCCGTTGACGAACGCGGGATAGCGGAACTGCTTGACCAGGATGACGCTGCGCTGGGCGAGGTTGTAGGGCAGGATCGCCGCCGCGTTGCCGCGGTCGAACACGTCGCGGCTCTGCATCTGCCACGTGCCGTCGTCGCGCCGCCACTCGAACTTCGTCGAGGTCAGCGTGCCGTAATGGTCGGAGAGCACGCGCGTCTCGTGGACGCGGATGCGGTCGGAGATGCTCATCGCTCGCCTCTATTTCATTCCGGGCGTCGGCGGGCGGCCGTCGAGCCATTTCGAGAACACGACGCTGTCCTGCACGGCATAGTCGAGCGCCTGGTAGAATTCCTGCACCTTGGTGTTGTCGCCGCGCACCATCAGCATCAGCTTGGCGATGCCGCGCGCCCGCAGCCAGTCCTCGGCGGCGGCCATGATGCCGCGGCCATGGTCGCGGCCGCGATGCTCGGGATCGACGCTGACATAGTAGACCCAGCCGCGATGGCCGTCATGGCCCACCATGACGGAGGCTGCGATGGCGCCGCCGCTGCGGCCGACCAGCACGGTGGAGCTGTCGCCGCGGCGCGCGAGCGCGATGTCGGCGGCCGGATCGTTCCAGGGCCGCGTCAGGCCGCAGCGCTGCCACAGCGAAATGATCGCGGGCACGTCGGCATCGGTGATGTCGGAAATGGCGAGAGCGGGAGCAGAATCCATGGGAGCGTCGACAGCCTAGAGCACCTTGCCGGGATTCATGATCCCGAGCGGATCGAATTGTGCCTTGATCGCGCGCATCAGCGCGATGGCGGTCGGATCCTTGACGTCAGGCAGCTCGTCGCGCTTGAGCACGCCGATGCCGTGCTCGGCCGAGATCGAGCCGCCCATGCGCAGCACGATCTCGAACACGACCGCGTTGACCTCGTGCCAGCGCGCGAGATAGTCGGCGGTGTTGGCGCCGATCGGCTGGCTGACGTTGTAGTGGATGTTGCCGTCGCCGAGATGGCCGAACGGCACCGGACGCGCGCCGGGCATCAGCTTCACCACGGCGGCATTGGCCTCGGCAATGAAGGCGGGCACCGCGGCGACCGGCACCGAGATGTCGTGCTTGATCGAGCCACCCTCCGGCTTCTGCGCCGCAGAGATGTCCTCGCGCAGCTTCCAGAACGCCATGCGCTGGGCGAGGCTGTCGGCGATCGCGGCGTCGTCGACGATGCCGTCTTCGAGGCCTTGCTCCAGAATGGTCTCGAGCGTGGCGCGGGCATCCTCGCGCGACGACGACAGTTCCATCAGCACGAACCAGGGATGGACGCCCGACAGCGGCGCGCGGTTGCCAGCGGCGTGGCGGATCGAGAAGTCGAGCGCGATCGCGGCGATCAGCTCGAAGCTCGTGAGGCTGCCGGCGGCCTCGCGTTGCGCGATCGCCAGCAGCTTGAGCGCGTCCTCCGGCGACTTGAGGCCGACGAAGGCGGTCTCGATCGCGCGTGGCTTCGGGAACAGCTTCAGGCTCGCCGCGGTGATGATGCCGAGCGTGCCCTCGGCGCCGATGAACAGATTGCGCAGATCGTAACCGGTGTTGTCCTTCTTCAGTTTCGACAGCGCATTGAGCACCCGCCCGTCGGCCAGCACCACCTCGACCCCCAACGCCATCTCACGCGCCACGCCATAGGCGAGCGCGGCGGTGCCGCCGGCGTTGGTCGAGAGATTGCCGCCGATGGTGCAACTGCCCTCGGCGCCGAGCGACAGCGGAAACAGGCGGTCGACCTCGGCAGCCTTCTGCTGCGCCACCTGCAGCACGACGCCGGCCTCGGCGATCATCGTGTTGGAGGCGGTGTCGACGTCGCGGATCTTGTCCATGCGCCTCAGCGACACCACCACCTCGCCATTGTGCGGCGTCTGGCCGCCGACGAGGCCGGTGTTGCCGCCTTGCGGCACCAGCGCGATGCGATGCTGGCTGGCAAGCTTGCAGATTGCGGCGACCTCGGCCGTCGAGCCTGGGCGCAGCACCAGCGGCGAGCGGCCGTGGAACAGGTTGCGCTCCTCGGTGACGTAAGGCGCGACGTCGGTCTCCGCGGTCAGCGCCTGGCGCTCGCCGACGATGGCAGCGAATTGCGCGATCAAATCGGGCGGCAGCGGCGGCAGGGCAGGCTGGCTGATGTTCATGCTTAGTCGCTTCCAGTGTTATCTCGGCGCGGCGGCGCGGCGCAGCCGGTCGTTGATGGCCTCGCCCAGTCCGTCGTTCGGGATCGGCATCACCGCGATGCTGCGCGCTCCCTTGGCATCGAGGCTGCGAAGATAGCCGAAAAGATGCGTCGCCGCCTCTGCCGGATCGCCAGAGGGCGACAGGTTCAGGATCGCGGCGGCCTCGTGGGCTCCGGGCAGGGTGGTGGGTCCGAAGGCGAGCAACGCCTCGCCGGGCGCGACCTCGCTGGCATCGAGGCGCACGCGGGCGCGCGGGGCATAGTGGGAGGCCAGCATGCCCGGTGCCAGAGGCTGCTCGGACGTCTCGGTCTCTGCGGCGGGCCGCGCCAGCACACGGCCGAGCACGGCCTCGATCGCCTCGCTCGGAACTCCGCCCGGGCGCAGCAGCGTCGGCGCATCGAAGCAGCCGACGATGGTCGATTCGACGCCGACCTCGACCGGCCCGCCGTCCAGGATGAGGTCGATTCGCCCGGTGAGATCGGCCGCGACATGCGCCGCCGTGGTCGGCGACACGTGGCCGGAGATGTTGGCGGAGGGCGCCACGACGGCGCCGCCGAACGCCATGAGCAGAGCTTGTGCGGTCGGATGCGCCGGCACGCGGATCGCCACCGTATCGAGGCCGGCGGTGGCGAGGTCGGCGACGGGACAGCCGTCGCTCTGCGGCACCACGAGGGTCAGCGGTCCCGGCCAGAACGCAGCGGCCAGACGCTCGGCGGTGGCATTGAAGCGGCCGATACGCTGCGCCGCTGCGATATCGGCGACATGGGCGATCAACGGATTGAAGGCGGGCCGGCCCTTGGCCTGATAGAGGCGTGCGATGGCCGCGGCATTGGCCGCATCGGCGCCGAGGCCGTAGACGGTCTCGGTCGGGAACGCGACCAGTCCGCCGCGCGCGAACGTCGCCGCGGCTTGCGCGATTCCAGCCGCGTCGGCGGGCAGGATCCTGGTCTCGATCGCTTGCATGTCTGGGGCGGGCATCGATGGTACGGGACGGCGGTGGCTTCCGCGCTCGGCTATAGCGGGCGCGGACGTCCGAATGAAGCGCGCAAATCGCCTGTCGCCTTGCGCTCGCGCCATGGCCGCCGGACAAAGCCCCACGGCCTCAAGCAGTTAACCCCTCCGCCGACGATCGACGATTTCGATGCGATTTCCTGCCTTGTGTCCTTGCGAAGACGGAAACCCGACGCTATAAGCCGGCTTCCCAAGTCGGAGCGTGGCTCAGCCCGGTAGAGCACTGCGTTCGGGACGCAGGGGTCGCAGGTTCGAATCCTGCCGCTCCGACCATTTTTTCAGGCGCCTAGCTTTTCATCTCCCGAGAAGCGCAACGAAATCACACGGCGCCACCCTGCACCCATCCGGCTATTCGTGAGCATTTCGCCGCGGCAGACGACAGCGCTTCATGGAGCGTCCAATTCCTTCAGCTTCCGGTCAAGCGTGCGCAGGCTGATGCCGAGGGGTTTTGCAAGCGATTCTCGATTGCCGCGATGCGTCAACAGGGCGGTCCGAAGCGCTCGCGCCTCGCGCTCCTTCGATGACGGCGAGTTCTCATCGTCAGCAGGCGCCAGCTTTGTTGCGGTTCGCTGCAAGCAGCGCTGCGGCGAGAAGCGGTCGATCAGAGGCGCGGCCGCGCAATGCCGGCAGAAGGATCGGAAAGGTTGACAGTCGGTCGTAAAGATCGTTTCTCGACGATGCGAGACGCGTGCGCGCGATCAATTCCGGGGACCAGCAGAGCGCGATCAGGAAGGCCGGTGCGCGACCATTCCGATCAGCGCAGAGCGACCGTGATGGCCGCTGCCTTCGCTGAGCTCGGTCTCGTATTCGCGCAGTTCGATGATTTCCAGCTCACGGAACGCCTCTCGGAGCATGGTTTCCGTATAGAGGTGCGAGAGGGCGGAAGGGCCGCCCGTCTTGTACTCCAACTGCTTGGGCGTATAGCCTTGCAGGATCAGCGTCCCGCCCGGCTTCAGGCTTGCGATCATGCGCGCGAACAGCCGTTTCCTCAAATCTGGGGCGGCGAACTGCACGAAAATCGCTGCGATGCCGTCATACGCCGCACTTGGCCACGCGAAGCCGTCGCAATCGGCAAGCTGGTAGTTCACGCTGACTCCGGCTGACGCGGCAAGTTTGCTCGCTTTCGCCAGACCCACCTCCGAGATGTCGAAGGCGTCGACCTGAAATCCCTGCCGGGCGAGCCAGACGCTGTTGCGGCCTTCTCCGTCGGCGACGCAGAGAATGCGACTGCGGTACGGGAACGTGCCGACATGGCGGCGCAGCCATTGATTGGGTTCGGTTCCGAAAACGAAATCATCGCCTTCGAATCGTCGGTTCCAGCGGCCGGCGTCGGCGTCTGGCGGTACGTTCGTGACCATCGGCAGTCCCACTTTGAAGATGACAAGCGTGTTTGTTGGCAGCCGCAAGGAGCTTGCGAGCTCCTCGGTATCAGCTTGCGAACCCTTGATCGCAAGTTAGGTGAACTGGAAGCCGGATCGTAGTTCATCAGCCCGTCAGACGCGGCAGGCGCGTGAGCAGGGGACGATCGCGCCGGCGGCTCGATACCGTCTCGCACGAACCGCGCTGGCACAGGCTCGACCGCCTGTTTGTTATCGTCTCGCCAAAGTGATAGCAACACGGGGCGGCCTTGCGGCATGACGCCGTGGCCGCCGATGTAACGGACCGAATTGGTCGATTGAGGAATATGCGGACGAATATGGCAACCAAGCGTGCACGCAGCAGGTCTTCGCTCGAGCCTGACGCGTTGCTCGAGAAGGCTCACAAGGCAAGCGAATTCCTCAAGGCGCTGTCGCACGAAGCGCGGCTTGCCATTCTGTGTCTGCTGCTTGACGGAGAGAAGTCCGTCAGCAGCATTGAGGATTCGCTGCAGCTCCGCCAGCCGACGGTGTCGCAGCAACTTGCCCGGCTGCGCGCGGACGATCTCGTCAAGGTGCGCCGGGACGGCAGGAACGTGTATTATTCGGTCTCGCGGCCGGAAGTGATCGAGGTCATGTCCGCTCTCTATCGCGCTTTCTGCTAGGTGGCACTGATGGAGTCTCGCTGCCCGCGGGGATCGTCCGTCAGGCGGAGCCGGGGACAGCGGCGACTGTGTTTTCTGCGGTCACGCGATCGATGAACCCGGCTGCCGCGGCTATCACCGCGGAGGTCGCCTGTTGATGAGGCGCATGTCCACAGCCTTCCAGCACGCAGGTCTCGATCCGGGCTGGCACGAGGGCGCGGAGCGTCTCAAGCTGAGTATGCGTGAAGAACTCGTCTTCGCTGCCCTGAACGGCGAGCACCGGGGCGCGAACCCGTCCAACGTAGGGCTTGATACCCCAGTCGCGCGGTTCTTCTCCAGTCCAAGCATCGACCAGCCGGCCAAAAAGATGATCGGTTCTGCTGCCATGATACCGTGCGAGCCTCGCCCTCAGGTCGCCGTGCTCGAAGTCCCTGATCTGGGCGGCGATGCCGTCAACCGTCCGCTGTTCGCGGAAGAGGTGAGGGGCGATCGCGACGACCCCGCTGACCTCATCGGGAAACGCGCCGGCAAACGTCAACGCGATCGCAGCACCGTCGGAGTGGCCGACCAGGATCGGACGCCGCGCTCCGGTCGTCCGTAACACTTCGGGCAGGGCATCCAGAGCCTCGGCGAGCAGATATTGCCGCGAATGGGGCGGCTCGAGCGGCTCCGAGTCACCCGAGCCCCAGCGGTCGAAGACCAGGACGGAGCAGCCGGTCGCAGCCGCAAGCCGTTCGGGAAAATCGCGCCAGAGCCGGGCGCAGCCCAAGGCGTCATGCAGCAGGACGAGCGGCGGACGTTCCGGTCGCGTCGCCGCGAGCCAATGGCCGCGAAGCCTCCGGCCGGCCGCAACGAAGCTGAGCTGCCGCGCCGCCGCGACGACCACATCGCGAATGTCCGGCGGGCCGAGATTGACGAAATCGGCCGACGTGCGCGAGAAGAAGTCCTCAACGACCGATCCGGCATCGGCCAGTTCGGCGCCGCGCAGCGCCGCCTCGAGATCAAAGATGACGCGGGGCGGTGTGACGAAGAAATCGCCGGTGATCAGAGCTTCGCGAATCCGCCTGCGGTCTGGGCCCTCGAGGCGGATATCCGCGCGCAGGCTGCCGCCGCGCCGTGTCAGAGTGGCACTGACCAGCGAGCCGTCCACCTCGGGAGCGTCGACCATCTCGACGAAGTCGTCACGGCCGATCTCGTCGCGATATAGCTGCTCGGCGAGTTCTTCTTCGAGCATCGATACCTGGCCCCATTGCGGAACAATGCCGAGGCCTTCCGCCAGGCCGTCGAGCAGGCCTTGCTGGATGGCGGCCAGATCAGGAAGCTTGTCGCCGAGGATCTCGCGCATGCTGACGACGCGCTGGCGGGCCGAGGCGAGGTCGCGCTTGGCGAGCTTTTCCACCGGCACTTTGAGCGCAGCGATCATCTGCTCGGGGTCGAAGTCGATCAGCAGTGTTCCCTGGTAGAACAGCGTATCGCCGTCAAAGAAGCCGCCGGTGCCGCTGATCTTGCGGCCGTCGACGTCGATGTCGTTGCGCGGGCGGTAGCGCGCGGGGACGCCGAGCTTGTTGAGCCCGAGTGCGACGCTTTCGCAGATCCGGCGCGTCGTTTCGGTGAGATCCATGGCGCCGAGGCTGGAGCGGCCGAACACGAGCTCCCATCCGATCTGACCCTCGTCGAGATAGAGACCTCCGCCTCCCGTGATCCGCCGGCCGACCTCGATTCCCTTGCTCCGGCAATAGTCGAGCCGGACCTCATGGCTCAGGATCTGGTGGATTCCGACCAGCGCCGACGGACGAAACCGCAGGAAGCGGATGGTATCGGGAATCCGCCGTGCCTTATGAGCGTCGATGAGCGCCTGGTCGAAGGCGATATTGGCGCGTCCGCCTCGAATCCCGGTGTCGATGACCCGAAATGACTTGTCGCTGCTGGCCATCGCATCTTCCTCCCGGTTATTTGGGTAGTCCGCGCCGGAGTTGGCCGCGCACGTGGCGAATGTCGCGGCGATCGAGCTTGAAAGGGTATGAAGCAATGTCGCGCGGCGGCGAGTCGCCATAGGGGCGGTCGCAGGCGGACACATCGGCGGCCTCCTTGCCGGGGCAGCCGGACGTGCGGAAGGCCACGCCCGCGTCGATGATCGCGTCGACTTCGTCCTGCGGCAGACCGAAATCGACGAGCTGACCGCGCTCGTCGAAACGCATGCGCTGCAGGGAATGGCTTCGATAGTCGATGAGATAGCGGGCGAGCTGGATGCGTCGCCATTGCGGGCGCGGCGCCGGCGGGAGATGATCCATCAATGAGCCTTGTTCGGGAAAGAACGCGAACAGGTGGCTGTGGCCGCCGAGGTCGCGAATTCTCTGCACCTGCGAGAGAACGTCGTGGTCGCTCTCGCCCATCCCGACGATGAGATGGGCGCCGAAACGTTCCGGGCCAAATATCTCGGCGGCGGCCAGCAGGATCTCCCAATATTTGTCCCAGCTATGCGGCGATTGAACCCCGCGGCCGCGGGTGCGGTCAAAGATGACCGGGTTGGCTGCATCGAGCGCGACCGTAAATATCTCGGCGCCGAGATCCTTGAGCTCCTGCACATCCAGTCGGGTCATCGTCGTCGGATTGGACAGGATGGACACGGGCACGTGCCTGATGCGTTCAACCCATTTCCGCAGGACGATGCGGGTGTCCTGGTCCGACCGCGGATGCGTGATCATGCTGATGCACATGCGATGGAAGCGCCCGCCGTCGCCGCCCGATGCAACGATGTCAATCACCTGGTCGTAGGGCACCGCAGGCCAGTCGACCCGAATGAAGTTGCGGTCGGCATAGTTGCGCTCCGCTTCGCGATGGCGCGCAAGCCCGCAATAGGCGCAGTTGGCGCGGCAACCTTCCGGATAGGTCAGCAGCAGGTTCAGGCAACGGGTGCAACTGGTGCGATGCATGTAGCCGTTCATGATGCCGAGGGTGATCGCCGCCGCCGTCGACATTTGCACGTACTCGGGCGACCGCATGTTCGGCGTCAGAACATTGTCGTTCGGCAGGTACGTGCCGACCGGCCGCACATCCTGCGCTCTCACGCGCCCGCCGTTGCGTGCTTCCGCCGGCACGGCGCCGGGCGCGCGCGGCCGCATGGCTTCGGCCGCGTTGAAGGTGCGCGTCTCCCCGGTGAGGAAATCCGGCACCGGATGCGTCGGTCCTTCGAGACAGCTCATGACGTCCTCCCCTGATCCTGCATCTTCACGCCCAATAGTTCGGCGAACTGATCCATCCCTCGGCGAGCGCAGTCGCGTCGGGGCGACGGCCGTCGCCATAGTGCGCCAGCACTTGCCGTCGTCGCAGCAATGCCCGGCTCAAGGCCGCATCGAAAATGTCGCCGAGCTCTTCGTCATAGTCATCGAGGGCGCCGCTGCGGCCAGACAGCATGTCTGCCGCGGCGTGCCCGGCGAGTGCCCCCGATTGCACGGCGGAGGCGATGCCGGCGCCGGTCACGGGGTTGGTCAGGCCTGCCGCATCGCCGGCCAGCAACACCTGGGTTGCGCCGAGCCGGCCTGTCGAACCCACCCTGCCGCCCACGGGTATCGTCCCGCCCGTCAACGCGAACGGGCGCGTTCCGATGCGGCGCGATGCCGACAGCGAGGCGAAGAGCGCGGCGAGCATCGGTTTCAGGCGCCGCCGGTCCTCTATCATGACGCCGACGCCGATATTGGCCACGGCGCCCTTGGGAAACAGCCAGCCATAGCCGCCGCGGTAGTCGGCGCTCAGGAAGATATCCGTGGCATCGTGCGGCACGATCAGCGGCGCGGTCAGTTGCCTCGTATCGACAAGCGCGCGATTGATCTGGCCGATGGCCGCGCCGACCCGCGAACGGGGGCCGTCGCAGCCGATGAGGACGCGCGGTTTCAGGGCAAGACCATCGGACGTATGAACTGTGCCGTCGAAATCGATGGCAACCACGGAGGTGCCGTATCGGCACGCGGATCCCGCATTCGCCGCCTCATCAGCGAGCATTCGATCGAAGGCGGCGCGATCGATCATCCAGCCGCGGAAATCCGGCGTTTCCTCGCAATCCGTCGCTTCGGTGAAGGTCAGCATGCGCGTGATCTTCTGTTGGGCGACGGCCGTGACGTTCGGAACGTCCCGCTCGATCATGGCGGGCACGAACTCGGCACACTGGACCGGGCGACCCGCCTCGAGCCGGCGATCCACGGCGACGACGCGGTAGCCGGCCTTCGCGGCAATTGCAGCCGCACGGCTCCCGGCCGGTCCAAGCCCGACGACGACGATATCCGCTGCCTCGGCGTTCATGGTGCACCTCAGGCTGCGCAAGCCCGCCGTCCGGCGAGGCCGTCAAGCGCGATCGAGCAGCAGGCATGCTCCTGCTCGACCGGCCGGCCGATGGCGCGGGCGAGAGCTACGATGCCGTCCGCGGGATAGGCGATACCATCAAATCCCGCCATGACGGCGTATGCGTCGGTCGTCAGCTTATGGCGGCCCGCGGGGCGGATACAGCCAAGTTGAACCGGTGCGTGACTGATGCGTTGCCGCGCGGCGACCAGCACCTTCGCCACGTCGTCGGTGGATATCGTGGCGAAGGGCCGATCCGGCGGCGCATAGATCGGAGTCACCACCACCAGGATCAACGCGGCAACCGGATGGCGCGAAACGATGTCCAGTGCGGTCGCTTCGCCGAGCAGCCGGCCATAGTGCAGACCGATGACGATGTGTGGCACGACCTGCATCTTGGTGCCCGAGAGCGCGGCGAGCGTCGCCTCGAAATCCGCGACAGGACGGTCGAGGTGATAGACTTCGCGGATCGTCTGCTCCGAGCCGATCACGTCGAGCATCGCGACGTCGACCCCGGCGGCCTCCATGGATCGGGCGCGCCGTTCGTCGAGCAACGCGGAATGGACGGCGATGCGCAGATGGGGAAAGTCGCGCTTGAGCCTTTCGATGGTCGGATAGAAGCGATCGTACGGAACCTCGTTGCGGCGGTTGGATCCGCCTGAGAGCAGGAACCCGCGCAGATCCTTGAGCAGAATGAAATCGCGCACCTTGCGGTCGAGTTCGTCCGGTGTCGTTGCCGCGATCATCGGCTCGAGGATCTTCGCCTGACAGTGATCGCAATTCAGCGCGCAAACGCCGCCCGTGATGGAAAAGGCAGGAAAACTCGCTTTGCCGCAGCCCTTGAGTTCCTCGCTGGCATAGGCGCGGAACGTCGGCGTGTAGAACCGCATCGGTCCGAGTGCGCGCTCGCGGGCTGCCGCCTCGAGTGCGTCGACGAGCTCGCGATCAAAACGCAGGTCGTCGAGCGGTTCGATCTCCTGCAGCTTCTCATACCACGCCATTGCGTTCCTCGCTTTTCATATGCGAAAAAACATATATATTGTAGGTCCGCCGTCGGCTTCGGCCGTCATTGATGCCTCATCAGTCGTCGCGGTTCGCCATGAAGACACTCTGCGTCTTGCAGCATTTTGAGGCGGACTATCTCGGCTTGATGGAAGACCAGTTCGAAGGCCGCAACGTCGGCTTTCGCTATTGCCGGCCGTTTACGGCCGGAGGATCGATACCTGCGACGGCCGGGGATTTTGACGGCCTCGTTGTTCTTGGCGCCGGACCGCTCGGAGTCGTCAGCGGCAACCTGCTTCCGAGCCTTGGGCCCGAGTTGCGGTTGGTACAGGATTTCCTGGCGCGCGACCTGCCCGTCATCGGCATCGGAGCTGGCAGCTGCATAGTTGCAACCGCGTGCGGCGGCGGCACTCAGGAAGCTCCGCTCCGCTTCGTTGTGGAGACGGCCCGACGGGTCGATCCCGCGGCGCTCGGCGGTCATCTGCCGCAATCCTTTCCCGTCGCGATCTACATGCGCGATCGCCCGGTGCTGCCGGCCGATGCCCGTGTTCTCGCGATCGACGCTGCGGGGGAGCCGGCGGTGTTTCAGCTTCGTGATAACTGCTTCGGGTTCCTCGGCCATCCCGGAATCAAGTCGGCCATGATCGAGGATCTGATCATGGAATCCGAAGAATGTCCTGATCGCACGGCGGAAACGCTCGCCGACCTGCGCGTGGTGCAGCGCGAGATCGCTGCGGCGCTCGGACCGCTGATGATTGGTTTGATCGAGTCGACGCATTTGATGCGGCCGCTCCCGTAGGACCGTTCTCCCGAGCAACGAATTATTTTCTTCAGCCTATAGATGTCATTCAAAAAATGGAATATGTTTTGTGCGTTCGTCCGACGGATTGGATGAATTCGATGTGAGCTTGTTGTTCACCCAGGACTTCGGTTCTTGGGCATGTTGATCTTCATCAACTCCAAGGTGATGCGCCTCAAGATAAACTTATTGTGCACGCTCGTGTGTCGATGTGCGTTGCGCACGCTCAATAGCAGATGATCGGGAGGACATCGTAAGAATGGCCAAAAAGCTCATCATCATCATGGTCAATACCGATCCTCGCAACGGCGAGGAACTGGGCGCGCCGTTCTTCCAGGCCACCGTTGCCGCGGCGATGGACTACGAGGTGGAGGTCGTCTGTACCGCGACGTCGGGGCAGCTCATGAAAAAGGGCGTGGCAGAGAAGCTCGTGGTCAAGCCCGGGTCTCCGAAAACCGTCTATGACTTCATCAAGGACGCGCACGGAGCGGGAGTGAAGTTCTATTGCTGCTCTCCGAACCTCGATCTGTTCGACATGACCGAGCAGGACCTGATCCCTGAATGCGAGGGCATCGTCGGGGGTGCAAAGGTCATCGAAGAGGTGATGGAAAACGATAATGCCAAGGTGCTGACCTACTGAGGAGAGCCGCCAGATGACGAGCGGAGCTTCAATCGAGCTGACCTCTATCGGCGACCCGGTCTCCGAGGCGCCGGTCGTTCCCTACGAGAAGCTGGAAGAGGTGTTCGACGACATTCGCTCGCACGTCCTCTACGATCATGAGCTGCATGGCTGTCTCAATTGCGGCATCTGCACCGCGACCTGTCCCTCGGCGCACTACTACGATTATTCACCCCGCGAGATCGTCCAGCTGCTGTGGACCGAAAATCTCGAAGGCATCTACGACGCGATGCAGGAGAAGATCTGGTCCTGCGCGCAGTGCTACACCTGTGCGGCCCGCTGTCCGTTCGAAAATTCGCCGGGCGGGCTCGTCATGATCATGCGTGAGGTCGCGATCAAGCACGGCATGCAGTCGGCGAAGGATGTACTGCGACCGTTCTCGCGGGTGCTTCTGAAGGTCATTTCCACGGGAAACCAGCTCGCGCCGAACATGATCACGCGCGATGCGTTTCCCGACTGGGGCCCGAACGTCGCCAAGGTCGACGCCCCGCTCAATATCCTGCGTAAGGCCATTCCGGTCCCGACCATGCACACCATGGACACGGCCTGGGAGGTCAACCTGAAGACGTCCGTCGAACTCTACACCATTTGGGAGGCGACCGGCGTGCTCGATCAGCTCGAGACGATCGACGAGAATTTGTTCGATGTCGTCAGTGACGTGATGGATGAGAAGCGCGAGGAGTACAACGAGTGGCTAGAAGAGCATCAGGAAGAATAGGCCGCTGAGATGACCACAACAGACGGCGAGATCAATCGCTGCGGTGGACGACGGAGGAAACGATGGACGAAAAGCGCAGTGACAGTCAGTCGGCTTACGCCGGCTTTGGCGCGGAGTGGCGCCCTTCCAATCTGACGCCGGGCGAGGCGCAGACAGCGACGGCCTGGGTGGAAACCCGGATCGACCGTCGCTCGATGCTGACCAACAAGGAGCGTGTCCACGACATCCGCGACGCGATGTGGGAGTTGGAGAAGGACGGCGAAATCGTCGTCCATCGGATCGACGAGCGCCACGAGCCGGTGGTGGCGCGCACGCTGTACGGCTGGGACAAGCGCATTCCCACCACCAACCTCTGGCAGCACAAGTCCTGCGGACAGTGCGGCAATATCCCCGGCTATCCGTCGAGCGTGATGTGGCTGATGAACCAGCTCGGCGTGCGCTATCTCGACGAGACCGATCAAACCTCTTGCACCGCCTGGAATTATCACGGCTCCGGGGTCGGCAATGTCGTCAGTCTGGCCGCCGTCTTCCTGCGCAACTTCCACCAGGCATACATGTCGGCCAAGGCGCAGGGGCTGCCGGTCGGAACCTACTTCCCGCTGGTCCACTGTGGCACGTCGTTCGGCAATTACAAGGAGATGCGCATCTTCTTGATGCATTCGGCTGAACTGCGCGAGCAGGTGAAGAAGATTCTCGGCAAGCTGGGCCGCTTGGTCGACGGCAAGCTGCTGATCCCCGAGGAGATCGTGCACTATTCCGAATGGCTGCACGTCATGCGTCATCGCATCCGGGAGCGGCAGGTCATAGACGTGAGCAGCCTTCGCGCCACCGTTCATCCGGCTTGTCACGTCTACAAGATGGTTCCGGAAGACGTGATCTATGACGACACCGTCATGGACGGCAATCGCGTCGCGGTATCGACCGGCCTGATGCAGGCGCTGGGTGCACAGGTGATCGACTACTCCACCTGGTACGACTGCTGCGGCTTCGGTTTTCGTCATATCATTGGCGAGCGTGAGTTCACCCGCTCCTTCGCCATCGACCGCAAGATCAGGGTCGCGGTCGAGGAGGCGCGGGCGGACGTCATGATCGGCCACGACACGGGTTGCATCACCACGCTCGACAAGAACCAGTGGATCGGCAAAGCCGTCGACAAGGTCTACGCGCTGCCAGTCATGGCCGATTGCCAGTTCGCGGCGCTCGCCCTCGGTGCGCATCCATACAAGCTCGCGCAGCTTCATTGGCACGCCTCGCCGTTCGAGGGGCTGCTCGAGAAGCTCGGCATCGACTGGCAGAAAGCCAAAGCCGAATTCGAGGCCTACCTCGATGAAGTGAAGGCCGGCCGCATCGAGACGCTCTACGACCCCAAACGCGCGATTACGTCGGGCCCAGGCTATGTCAAGCCGACGGCGACCTTGTCAGGAGCCGCATCATGACCCGTCCCGTTCTCATCGTTGGCGGTGGGCCGTCGGGGCTTTCCGCCGCACATGCGCTGGCCGCGGCCGGCCAGCGCGTCGTTCTCGTCGAGAAGGCGGAGCAGCTCGGCGGCGCGCCGATCCAGTCGGGCTATGCCAAGCTGGTGCCGTCCGGCGAATGGGCCAAGGACGCCATCGGTGGCATGGTGCGCTGGGTCGAAACCGACAGCCGTATCGAGATCCGAAGGCGCGTCACGGTGAAGGCCTTCTCGGGCAGCCCAGGCGACTTTCGCGTGACGCTGTCGGATGGCACGGTGCTGGAGGCGGGGGCGGCGATCCTGTGCACCGGCTTCACGCATTTCGATTCCGTCAACAAGCCGGAATGGGGTTTCGGTACCTACCCTGATGTGGTCACGACGACCCAGGTCGAGCAGATGCTCTCCTCCGGCAGGGGCGTGCGCTGTCCGTCCGATGGACGCGAGCCGGAGCGGGTCGCGATCCTGCTATGTGTCGGCTCGCGCGACCGCCAGATCGGTCGCGAGTGGTGCTCTAAGATCTGCTGCACGGTCTCCGCCAACATTGCCATGGAGATCCGCGAGGCGATGCCACGGTGCAACGTGTATATCTACTACATGGATATCCGCACCTTCGGCCTCTACGAGGATCTCTACTACTGGGAAAGCCAGGAGAAGCACCGGGTCAAATACATCAAGGCGCGGATCGCCGAAGTGACATCGGACGGCAGGCGGTTGATCGTCAAGGGCGAGGACACGCTGGTGAAGCGGCCGATCTCGATTCCGTTCGACATGGTGGTGCACGCCATTGGCATGGATCCCAATGTCGACAACATGACGTTGTCGGCGGTGTTCGACGTCAAACTGCAGAAGCACGGCCATATCCAGAAGGCGTCGGTCTATTCCAACACATCGGCGACCTCGCGGCCCGGCGTCTTCGTCGCCGGCGCGGCGACCGGGCCCGAGACCATCGACGATTCCATCGCGCAGGGCCAATCGGCGGCGATGGCCGCGCTGACCCTGGTCCGCGGCGCCATGATGGAAGCGGCCGAGTGATGTGGCCGATCGCCAGCCATAGAGGCAAGGCGGTGGCCGAGCCGACGCGGCCGGTGCTTGATCTGTCCGGCCCCAGGCTGCGGCGGGCGTTCGAGAACCTCGTGGAATCCGCCGACGACACCGGTGGCGTCGAGCGTTATGTCGGAGCGCTCGCGCTCAAGGCCTCGCTGTTCGAGGAGGTGCTGGGCAAGGGGCGGGTCAGCGAGCTGACGGAGGCCGAATTCTGCGACCTCGCCACGTTCATCACGCCGGTGCGCCGGCGTGTGGGTGCGTGGCTCGGCCGCAACGGATTCGCGGTGATGCGCAGCAGGCTCGAGGCCCTGCTGCGCGGATGGTCCGACCTCGGCACCACCGACCAGCGCGTCGCCGCGTTCGTCACGAGCTTTCCAGCCGATCGCGAGCACCGCTGGTCGCGCGATCTTGCCGCCGAGCTCCTTCATTTCACCGCGCCCGACCGCTATCCGCTGATGACGCGCTGGATGTGGGACGCCAGGGTCAATACCGGCGTGTTGCGCGAGATATGGTACGACGAGGATGCCGAGGCCGGTACGATCGCCGTCGGCGACGGCCTCGCCACTTTCACGGTGCTACGCGAGGAGCTCGAAGGTTTCCTGCAGGCGAACGGTGTCTTCCGCGATCTGGCCTTCTACGTCGATCTGCTCTGCGCCCACACCTATGCAAATTATATCAACGACAAGGGCGGCCAGTTCCTGCACGCGGACTTCTGCGGCGGCTTCAAGGCAGACGCGATGGCACATACTCGGCGTCTCCTGGGACTCGATGCGGTCGATACCGAGTCGGGGCGCACCCGCCTGAAGCTGATCGATGGCAGGGCCTATGTGCTCGGGCAGCCCCGCCTGCTGAGCGAATGAGGGAACATCCATGCCGATTCACGAAAAATCGCTGATCCGGCCCGAGAATCTCGTCACGCATGAGCACCTGGAAATCGATGGCGTCGATGTCTCCGGGCACTGGAGCACGTTCATCACCTCGCGCGCCATCACCGACTACAACGAGCAGATGCAGGAGGAGATCGCGGCGCTCCCGGGGGGCGAGTTCATCCACCGCTGCTGGCAATGCGGCTCATGCACCAACGCCTGCACGATCAACGCCGTGAATCCCGACTTCAACCCGCGCTATTGGATCTACCTGATCCGCATGGGCTTCGAAAGCGAGCTGCTGCGTGACAAGGACATCATCTGGCAGTGCGTCTCCTGCAACAAGTGCACCTATGCCTGTCCGCGCGACGTCAGTCCCGAAGGCGTGATGAAGGCCACGGCACATTGGCTGGAGCTGAAGGGCTATACGGAGAAGAAGCCGTCCACCGCGTTCGATGAGGTCTTCTCCGAGCAGGTCTTCGCCACCGGCAAGATCGAGGAAGGCCGCGTGTTGCGCCAGTTCTTCGCGCGGACCGGGCAGTCCCTGTCGCAGGGCTGGCTTGTCGAACTGATACGCAGTCTCGCCAGCCGATTGCCGGTCGGCCTCCTGGTGAAGTTGGGACTTGCCAGCGTGATCCGTCCCCGCACGCGCGGATGGCGGGGCGCCAGCCTCGCGATCGACGAGTATGTCCGTGAGTGCGAAGCAGCTGCCCGCAAGGCGCTTCGACTGGACGTTCAGGGAGCTGAGTGATGAGCGACAAACACAAGCAGGTCGCCTACTATCCGGGCTGCGCGCTCGAAGGAACCGGGCACGCCTACAACCGCTCGACCAAGGAGGTCGGCAAGGCACTCGGCCTCGATCTGGTCGAGCTCAAGAACTGGAACTGCTGCGGCGCCATGGAGGTCAAGAACATCGATCCCAAGCTGCAGACCTATCTGTCGGCCCGCAACCTCTCGATCGCCGATGCGATGGGGTTCGATACCGTGATGGCGCCGTGCAATGGCTGCTATCACAATCTCAAGAAGGCCGAATACGACCTCGCCAAGGATCCCCCGTCGCGCGAGGTGACGGACCGACTGTCGCGCAAGGCCGGCCACGCGACCTACGAAGCCGGCAAGGTCACGACCATTCACGCGCTCGACTGGATCAAGGAATCGGTCGGCGAACAAGGCCTCAAGGCACGCGTGAAGAACTCGCTCAAGGGCCTGAAGGTCGCCAACTACTATGGCTGCATGTACACGCGGCCGCGTCACATCTTTCCGGAAAAGGACAAGGGGCCCGGCTCGGAATCGACCTCCAAGCCCCATTTCATGGACGACCTGCTGGCCGCGGCGGGGGCCGAAAATGTCGAGTACCCCCTCAAGACGGCATGCTGTGGCGGCGCTCACACGCTGTCCGACAGTGACACCTCGACCAAGCTCGTTCTCAACCTGCTCACGACGGCCGAGGCCTGCGGCGCGGACGTGATCGCCACCGAATGCCCGACCTGCCACACCGGGCTCGAAATGCATCAGGTGCGCGCCGAAAAGGTCTTCGGCCGCAAGACGAGCGTCAAGATCCTGTACTTCACCCAGCTCCTCGGCATGGCGCTCGGGCTGTCGGCGCGCAGGGTCGGCGTGCAGGAGAACTTCTCGGATTCGACCGGTCTGTTGCGTGCACGGGGGCTCGGCTGATGGCGGATATCGGTATCACGAGCCTCGACAACGTCGCGATGCGGCTCGACGGCATGTTGGCCGCGTCCGATGCCGCACTCTCGGCGGCCGCCGCGCCGCTTGCCGAGGAGTTGCTGCAGCTCGGCGAAACGATTCTCGAAACATGGCTCGCTGCGCACGGCGAGATCGCGACCGATCGCAAGGTCGAAACCTTCCGCTTGCTGGCGCTGCATCGGCAGGGTGCGCGCGGCGATGCAAGCTTCAATGCTTGCCGCGAGACATGCCGCGAGCTCGTCTATCACTATAATCTGGTGCGCCTCGAGCCAGGCCACGCGGAGGTCGCCCGGCGGCTGCGGCTGGGCGCCATGGTCGCGCGGCACCTTATGCTGTTCATCGGAGGCAAGCTGGAGGTGGCCGGGCTCGGCGACTTCTGCTGCGCGTCCCGGCCGCTACGTCAACTCGATGCATCGATGCAGACCAACGAAACTGTTTGAGACAAGGAGAAGACGATGCCCATCGTCCGCGGCTGCAACCTTCCCGACGACCTCCTCTACGACGTCGAAAACAACATCTGGTATCGCGAGAACGCCGACGGCACCGTGACGCTCGGGATGACCGCCGTGGCAGCGGCCATGGCCGGTCAGCTTGTCGCCTTCACACCAAAGAAGGCCGGCCGGTCGGTCGATGCGGGCAAGTCCTGCGCCACGATCGAATCCGGCAAGTGGGTCGGCCCGGCAAAGGTCGCCTTCAATGCGGAAATCGTCGAGGTCAACGATGCAATGAGCGCAGCGCCCAAGCTCGCCAACACCGACCCATATGGCGAGGGATGGATGGTCAAGGTGCGCCCGAAGGACTGGGCTGCTGCCAAGGCCGGCCTCGTGCCGGGCACGGCGGCCGCCGCCCCTTACGAAGCGAAGATGGCTGCCGAGAATTTCGCTGGCTGCGCGTAAGGAAGTGGATAGGCCGTGACTGAGACCGTCGCAATCAGGACATCGATGATAAGTCGCGGCCTCGCGGCCTTCATGTCGCTGCCGACCTATTTCCCGGGTGTCCTGGCCAGTCTGATCATCGCGATCGCTGCAACCTTCCTGTCCGAGCACTATGGCGGGCCGGTCATGCTGTTCGCCTTGCTGCTTGGGATGGCCTTCTATTTCCTGTCGCAGGAGGGGCGCTGTGTTGCCGGCATCGAACTCGCCTCGAAGCACATCCTGCGCGTCGCCGTCGGCCTGCTCGGGGCGCAGATCACGATTGCCGAGATCATGAAGCTCGGTCCGACGCCCGTGATCACGGTCGTCGGCGCGGTGATCCTGACCATCCTGTTCGGCGCGCTGGCCTCCCGTGCCATGGGTTTGAGCCGGCGGTTCGGAATCCTCACCTCCGGGGCTGTGGCGATTTGCGGAGCGTCGGCGGCGCTCGCGATCTCGTCGGTGTTGCCCAAGGGGGAGCAGCACGAACGCGACACGGTCTTTACCGTGATCGGCGTGACCGCGCTCAGCACGATCGCGATGATCGTCTATCCGCTGGTGATCGCAGGATTCCATCTCGATCACGCTGCAGTCGGCATGTTTCTTGGCGGCACCATTCACGACGTTGCGCAAGTGGTTGGCGCCGGCTTCAGCGTGTCGGAGGAGACCGGAAACGTCGCGACCTTCACCAAGCTGCTCCGGGTTGCCATGCTGCTGCCTGTCGTGGTGATGCTGTCCTACGTGTTCCGCGCCCATCACGTCGGTAAGGCCGGGCGACAATTGCCGGGGTTCCTGGTGGTGTTCGCCGTTCTGGTGATGCTCAACAGCGCCGGCGTCATTCCCGCATTCCTGCTTGCCCTCATCAAGGACGTTTCAAGGTGGTGCCTGGTGACGGCGATCGCAGCGCTCGGGATGAAGACGTCGCTCAAGGCGATGGCCGATGTCGGCGGCCGGGCGATCGCGCTGATCGTCGCCGAGACGTTGTTCCTCGCAGTCCTCGTGCTGATGGTCGTGCGTTGGAAAGCAGGAATCCAGTAATGCGCGCGGTTGCGCCTGCGAGAGACCGAACGGAGAGATGCAATGGCCGATGATAACAATACCAAGCGCATGTCGATGATTGTCACCAAGGGCACGCTGGATTGGGCCTATCCGCCCTTTATCCTGGCCACGACAGCGGCGGCCATGGGCCTCGAAGTGACCATGTTCTTCACCTTCTACGGCTTGACGCTGCTCAAGAAGAATCTCGACCTGAAGATTTCGACGCTCGGCAATCCGGCCATGGAGATGCCGATGTTTGGAATGCACATCGGCATGCCGAATCTCGTATCGGCCATCCCCGGCGTCGACGCGGCGGCGACGACAATGATGAAGAACCTGATCAAGAAAAAGGGGGTCGCATCGATAGAGGAGTTGCGCACGATGGCCATCGAAGCCGAAGTCAAGATGATCGCCTGCCAGATGACCATGGATCTATTCGAGTACACCAAGGACGACATGATCGAGGGGCCGGTGCTCGGCGGCGCTGCGACCTACATCGAGACGGCGACCAAGAGCGACATCAACCTGTTCATTTGAATGTATCACGAAGCCAGCACCAGAAATTACGGAGAGACAGGATGGCTGACCAGGTTCTCGATGCCAAGGGACTGAACTGCCCGCTGCCGATCTTGCGCGCGAAGAAGGCACTCAAGGACGTGCCGATCGGTGGCACGCTTCAAGTGCTCGCCACCGATCCCGGCGCTGTGAAGGACTTCGAGGCGTTTTGTCGCACGACCGGAAATGATCTCTTGGAATCCAAGTCGGAAGGCAAGCAGTTCGAGTTCCTGATCAGGCGAACGTCCTGACGCTACGCAATCTCTGCTACGCCGGAGTGCCTTTCGGTTTGACCGAGAGCGGAACCGCAACCAACGGAGGGGACCGGTGCAGTCTGCACGCTCCGCCGCCGGCGTTTCGCCGCCGTTTGCCCACGCTGCAAGGCGTACGACTGTGAAACGTCACCCTTGCGTCTTCGCTGGGGCGTCCTCGATCAGGTGGTCCGCAATGATCTCCACCAGGCTCGCGAGCCCGCCTTCCCATTTCCAGTGGGCCTTGCTCTCGTCCATGGTCAGCCGGCAGTTCGAGCATGCCGAGACCATCGTCTTTGCACCGGTCTTCTCGACCTGATCCATTTTGATCTTGAATACCTTGTGGCGAAGATCGGCAGCGCGCGCGATCGCCTGCACGCCGCCCCCGCCACCGCAGCACCAGTTGAGATTTCCGGTCGGGGTCATCTCGCGGAAGTCCTTCGCGAAATCCTGCAGGAGGAATCGCGCATCTTCGGTCGCGCCGCCACGACGGGAGATCTGACAGGGATCGTGATAGGTGATCGACTCCTCGATCGGCTTCAGCCTCAGCCTGCCGTCCCGCTTGAGTTGCGCCATGAATTCCGAAATGTGCACGACTGCGAAGGGCAGGGGGCGGCCGAGAATGTTGGCGCCCGACCAGCGCAGCGCACCGAACGCGTGGCCGCACTCCGGAATCACCACCGTCTTGGCTCCCACCGCCTCGGCGGCCTCGGTGATCCGCTGAACCATGATCCTGGCGACGTCCGCCTTGCCGGCCAGATAGCCAAAATTCGTGGCTTCATAGCCCTTCGTGCTCAGCGTCCAGTCAACGCCCGCGTGGTTGAGCAGCTTGGCCATGGCCACCACGGAATCGGGGTATTTCATCGTCTCGACGGACGAGAGCGTCAGCAGAATGTCGGCCTTGTCCTTGTCGAGCGCGATGGGCACGTCGTGCTCATCTTCGAGCCATTCGATACGATCGCGCAGCTTTTCGGCCGTCACGCCCAGCGGGCTTCCATGATCGCGCGAATTGTCGGCGGCCTGCAGAAGGTCTTTCGGTCCAAGTCCCGCCTTGACGAAGGCCTGCCGTGCGCCGCCCACGATGGAAGCGATGTCGATCCCCATCGGACAGATCGTGGTGCAGCGACCGCACATGGTGCAGGTATCGAACAGCAGTTCCTCCCATTCCCTGAGGTCCTCTTCCGTGACGCGGGGGGCGAAGAGCGAGAGCGGGAATTTCTGCCGGCGATAGGCCTTGGCAATCGGAAACAGCTTGTAGGCGGGCGTGTGCCGCGGATCTCCGGAGGCCTGATAGAAGTGGCAGGCTTCGGCACAGTTCCCGCAATGGACGCAGGCCTCGAGATAGCTGACCAGATGTCCCTCGGTTCGCGCCAGGAACGCTCTGCTGGCTGCTTCGACGTCGATTTCGCCGCCCATCGCCTTACCTCACCCGCAATTGTATCAGCTCTTCGCCTTCCGGATCGATCACATGCACCGCGCACGCAATGCACGGATCGAAGCTGTGTATCGTGCGCTGGATCTCGAGCGGCTGCCGAGGATCGTGGAGGGTGTGGCGATCCATCAATGCCGCTTCGTAAGGTCCGGGCTGGCCCTTGGAATCGCGCGGTCCCGCGTTCCAGGTCGAGGGCACCACGGCCTGATAATTATCGATACGCTTGTTCTTGATCACCACCCAATGCGCCAGCGCCCCACGCGGCGCTTCCATGAAGCCGACACCCTTGGCTTCGGCGGGCCAGGTTGAGGGATCCCACTTGTTCGAATTGTGGACGTTCAGATCACCCGCGCGGATGTTGGAAAGAAGACGGTCGTACCAGGTCGACATCTGGTCGACGACGATCTTGCTTTCCAGGGCGCGCGCCGCAGTGCGTCCCATGGTCGAGAACATCGCCGTCAGCGGCAGTTCGAGCTTGCCCAGCGCGTAGCCGGCCAGTTCGCGCGTCGGCTCGTGACCTTTGGCATGGAGCATCAGCACGCGCGCGAGCGGGCCGACCTCCATGACATGGCCCTTCCAGCGAGGCGCCTTCAGCCAGGAATAGCTCGCACCGACATCGAGCTGCTCGAAGGGAGGCTTGGGACCGGTGTAATGCAGATTGGTCTCGCCCTCGTAGGGATGCAGGCCTTTGTCCTTGCCGGTTGCATAGTCGTACCAGGAATGGGAGACGAACTCCTGGATTTCCTCCGAATTGTTCATGTCGACGGGATGGATCGTGGTCAGGTCGCGATTGAGGATGGCGCCCGCCGGGATCAGCCAACTGGCCGGGTCGTCCATGCCCTTTTCGGGAAAGTCGCCGTAGGTCAGGAAGTTGCCCACGCCTTCGCCGCGCGCGAACCAGTCCTTGTAGAAGGATGCGATGGCCAGCGTGTCCGGCAGATAGACCTGCTCGACAAAATCCTTCATTCGGCCGATCACAGTCTTCACCGTCTGCAGGCCGTCGATGCCGATGGCGGTGCCGCCGGTGTTCAGGCTGATCGCCGACGGGGCGCCGCCGACCAGGAAATTCGGATGCGGATTCTTGCCGCCGAAGACGGTATGGAGCTGCACCACCTCGCGCTGCCAGGCGAGCGCTTCCAAATAGTGCGCGACCGCCATCAGGTTTGCTTCGGCCGGCAGCTTGAATCCGGGATGTCCCCAGAATCCGCCTGCAAAGATGCCGAGCTGGCCGCCGTCGACGAAGGCTTTCAGTCTCTTCTGCGTATCTGCGAAATAGCCCGGGCTCGACTTCGGAAAGCTCGAGATCGATTGCGCCAGTTGCGACGTCGCCGCCGGATCGGCCTTCAACGCCGACACCACGTCGACCCAGTCGAGCGCGTGCAGATGATAGAAGTGCATGACATGGTCGTGCACATATTGTGCGGCAATCATCAGGTTGCGCATGAGTTGCGCGTTCGGCGGAATGGCGTATCCCAGTGCATTCTCCACGGCACGGACGCTGGCGATGCCGTGGACCAGCGTGCACACGCCGCATATGCGCTGCGCGAAAGCCCAGGCCTCGCGCGGATCGCGTCCTTTGAGGATCAGTTCGATGCCGCGCACCATCGTGCCGGAACTGTACGCACCGGTGATGGCGCCCTGGGGATCTGTTTCCGCCTCGATCCGCAGGTGCCCTTCGATGCGCGTGATGGGATCGACCACGATGCGCTGGTTCATATCTCGACTCCCCGGCGGCTGTAGAAGATCCCGGTCTCGCTTCTGGTCAGGAAGACGAGGAAGGCATGCATGAGCTTTCCGAACGGGAACCAGATCAGGAACAGGCACACGGTCAGGATGTGCACGGACAGGAGCGTTTCATACGGCGCCCACAGGTGGCTCACCGCGATCAGCCCTGTCACGACCGGAAGGAACGTCACCAGCCAGCTGAAGTAGTCGTCAAGCGTCGAAAGCAGTCTCAAGACGGGATTCGTCATCCGTCGCGCCAGCGCAGCCAGGAGCGACGCCAGCGTGAGCACCGACGCGGCCGAGATCACGCCGGTGGGCAAATTCGGCCATGAAAAGCCGAACAATCCGCGCAGGAATAGAATGTGCTGCGCCAGTCCGAACACGACGATGGCAAGGCCGACGTGAAAGACATAGCCGTTCACCGTGCTGAACAGCGACGCGCGCAGATGGGTGTTCGCGGGCCATAGGTGACGCACGAAGCCCCGGAACGCGCCAACCACCGCATGCGGTGCACCGGCTCGCTTCGCCGATCTGTCGTTGGTCCAGGGCAGGAGCAACAGTGACGCGAGCCGCCACACCACGCCGCCCACGAATATCGCGATTGCGATCTCGATCGCGGGCCCGCGCACGAAATCCAGCAGGCTCATGGCTGGGTCTCCCTCTCCGCTCGTTGTTTGCGCCGGCGCGCCAACCATGCGCTGGCAATCCCGACCGCCGCGCCCGCAGCTGCGGCGCCGCCGATGATCTCCGGATCATTCAACGTGTTTGAGGAAAGCGGCTGGTAGAAGCTGCCGCGATCCCAGAAATTCGGTTCGGAACACCCCAGACAGCCGTGTCCGGACTGGATCGGGAAGGAGACGCCACCATTCCATTTCACGGTCGCGCACGCATTGTAAGTCACGGGCCCCTTGCAACCGACTTCATAGAGGCACCAGCCCTTGCGTGCTCCCTCATCGTCGAACTGCTTGGCGAACTGCCCCTTGTCGTAGAACGGTCGGCGATAGCAGCGGTCATGAATCGTATCGCCGAAAAACGCTTTCGGCCTGCCCTTGTCGTCGAGCTCGGGAAGCTTGTTGAACGTCACGAAATACGCAACCGTGCCCGCGATGGCTTCCGGAATGGGCGGGCAACCGGAGACATTGATCACCGGTTTGTCGGTGATGATGTCGCTGACGGCAACTGCGCCGGTGGGGTTGGGATTTGCGTGCGGGATGCCGCCAAAGGCCGCGCAGGTCCCGACTGAGATCACGGCGGCTGCATCTGCGGCCGTCTCCTTCAGCACCTCGAGGTTGGTCTTGCCGGCGTTGGTGGAGTAGACCCCGCCATCTCTCGTCGAGACTGAGCCGTCGACTACGACGACATATTTGCCCTTGTTCTCCTGCATGGCAGCGAGGCGGGCCGCTTCCGCGGCAGCACCCGACACCGCCATGAGCGTTTCGTGATAGTCGAGCGAGATGAGATTGAAGATCATGTCCTCGATGGTCGGACCGAAAGAACGCGTCAGCGATTCCGTACAGCCCGTGCATTCCTGAAATGAGAGCCAGATCACGGATTGGCGCCGCGTATTTGCCAACGCCTCCGCCATGCCCTTCGCGGCCATCGGGGGCAACGCCAGAAGGCTGGCAAGATAGGTCGTATATTTCAGCAGGGCGCGGCGGGAGACGCCCCGGCGCGTCAAGAGCTCGCCGATTGTCTCGGTTTCATGCATCTTCGGCATCCTCTGAAGAGACGCGGTCGATCAGATCTTCAGACAGTTTGTTGCTGGCCGCAGCGATGTCGGCCGCATGGCTTGTCAGGATCTCCGGGGACGCCGTGATTTCGATGCGTTCGGCGGCGAGCTTGTCCCCGGCGCCCAGGTGGCGAACCCACCACACGCCGGCATAGCGCGTCTCCCAGATTTCGCTGATGCCGGCTGCGGTCAAAACGGCCTCCAGGTCACCGTGGCCCAACCGCTCCTCCAATTCGCTGCGGTCCGCAACCGTGAGAGGCAGGCTGCACAGATCGATCGCCGCGCAAGCGCCGGTATTGGCAAGCACATCGAGGTGATGGGCGATCTCGCGGAGCAGGCTGTCGATCATCCCGGTGCGGAACCCCGCTGCGGCATCCGCTTCAACTGTCATGGTGCCACCTGCTGAGGAGCGCTTTGATCTGCTGACATGCGGTGGGAATGGCCGCGCCAACCGCGGGCGTCAGCGACAGGCCCCATTGCGTGGATTCGGGTTGAACCGCGACGAGCGCCCGACGCGCCGGCTCGCAGCCGGTCAGCCGCGCCGCCGACATCAGGTCGGCAAGCGCGACCTCATGAGCCGTCCGCTTCTTTCCCGTCAGCTGCCGGTCCATCTCCGGACCTTGAAAGATCCTTACGGTGCCGGGCTTCGCGCCCAGTTCCACAGCGTCGACGGCGATGAGCGAGCCGAAATCTTCGATCTCCGAAAACAGGGACAGCCCGAGCGTCCCGCCATCCCGCAGAGCAACACGATGAGGTATCTCGCCCGCACATTCCAGTGCATCGAGGGCCCGAATGACGTGCACGCCAATGCCGTCATCGCTCAGCAGGATATTGCCGATTCCGAGCACCAGCGTGTGGGTCGCCGCGACATGCGTCCGCATAGGAGAACTCCTGCGAGATCAGGCGCCTCATATTCTATGCAGCGAATATGATGCTCTTATCTTGATCCACGTCAAATCGCGTTCATCGATCGGGCTATGATCTAGCACCCAAGTAATTGCGTGGAACCGACATGTGCCTTGGCATCCCGATGCGGGTCGTGGAGTGTGACGGAGTCATGGCGCGATGCGAGGCCAAAGGCATCGAGCGCATGGTGAGTCTGTTTTTGCTTCAGCATGAAACGATCGATCCCGGCGATCACGTCGTGGTTCATGTCGGTTACGCCATCCGGAAGATGTCAGAAGCCGAAGCGTCGAGTGCATGGGATCTCTTCGACGAAATGCTTGCGGCGGAAGACGCGATGCGCGGCAATGCATGAATGCGCCGTGCGGGCCGCCTGCGTCAGCCGGCCCGACGCAAGGGTACGCCGTCAGCGATCGAAGCCGCGCTGCTCGATCGGGCGTTCCATGCCGCGCGCATGGTCGCTCCGAAGCACGACGACGTGCATTTGCATGCCACGATGGCATGGACTCTGCGGACCGTTGGCCTCGATCGTCGCGGCGCGGTTCAGGGCATCCGCTTCGGGCTGGCTTTCTGCGAGGCCTCAGGCAAGCGGCTGGTGCGCTGATGAGGTAATGACGAAGCATCGATCGATTTCAGAAGCAGACAGCCAGGCCGGCCATCTCGAACGACTTTGTTCTCAGGGTGGCTTCGCGAGCGTATGCCCTCAAGCCGAGATCATCGGAAAGTTAGAGCTGCTCTTACCGAAACGCCGCAACGAATCGCCACGAATCGGGTGAAACGAGCGTGCGCTTGCTACCCTGGCCCAGCGTAGCCGGATTCGACGAGGTGTTTTCCATATGACAGCGCGATCTCCACGCGAGGCGCCGCTTGCGCGACCAACCGGAACAGCATGGCGGCACGCCAATGTCGGCCGGCTGCTCAACAATGCGGTGCGCCGGTTCGAATCCCGGGTTCTCCAATTGATGGCCGAGGGCGGCCACGGCGGGACGCGGATCGCCCATGTCAGCCTCACCCGCAATCTCGATGTCGAGGGCACCCGGCTTACCGAGCTCGCGCGGCGGGCCTCGATGAGCAAGCAGGCGATGGGCGAGCTGGTCGATCAATGCGTCGAGCTGGGTCTGGTGTCGCGCGAGGCCGATCCGAGCGACCGGCGCGCCCGACTGGTCCGCTTCACGCCGGCCGGACTGAAATGGCTGGAGGCGTTTGGCGATGCCGTCGATGTGGCCGAAGCCGAGATGCGCAAGGAGCTCGGCAAGGCCGTGATGGACGCGATCCTGCAAGGACTGTCGGCCTATGGCGCCCGCTTCGATACGCTCGACGACACTACATAGTCAGGTTGCTTGACTATTTTGCCGGGCGCGGTAGCATTCCTCCGTTGCGAGGAGAAGCGCCGTGATCGAACGTCTGAGCGCCTCGGTGCTGATCGTGGGCGGCGGTCCGTGCGGGCTGATGCTGGCCAACGAGCTTGGCCGCCGCGGCGTGTCCGCAATCCTGGTCGACGAGAGGCCGGGAACGGCCTTCAACCCGCAGGCCAACGCGACGCAGGCGCGGACGATGGAGCATTTCCGCCGGCTCGGCTTCGCCGACGAGGTCCGGCGCGCGGGCCTGCCCGCGGACTACCCGACCGACGTCGCCTATTTCACGCGCTACACGGCGCATGAGCTGGCACGTTTTCAATTGCCGTCCGCAGCACGCGCGACGGAACTGGTGAAGGGTCTGTCCGGCTCGTGGAGCGCAGCAGAGCTGCCGCACCGGGTGTCGCAGAAATTCGTCGAGGCGATCCTGCGTAGGCACGCGGCGCAGCTTGCGGGCATTCAGTTGCGCTACGGACATCGGTTGATCGGCTACGTCGCGGATGACGGCGGCATTGCCGCCGACGTCGAGCGTGTCAGCGACGGCGCGCGCTGCGAGGTCGCGGCCGATTTCCTGATCGGCGCCGACGGTCCGCGCTCCCCGGTGCGACAATCGCTCGGGATCTCCTACGGCGGAACGACGGGAATACGGCGCGATTTCATGGGCGGCCGCATGCTCGCGGTCTATCTCCGCTCGCCGGAGTTCTACGCCAGTGTCCCGCATGCGCGGGCCTGGATGTATGTCTGCTTCAATCGAGACCGCCGCGCCTTCATGGCCGCAGTGAACGGACGCGACGAGTTTGCCTTCCACACCCAGCTGCGGCCCGGCGAGGACGAAAGCGCGATCACTGCCGATGATGCAAGGGCAGCGTTCCAGCGCGCCTGCGGTGCGCCCATTCCCTGCGAGGTGCTTTCGCACCTCACCTGGACTGCGGGTCATGCGCTGGTCGCCGAGCGCCTGCAGCGCGGCCGGGTCTTCCTTGGCGGCGATGCGGCGCATCTGTTCACGCCGACCGGCGGACTCGGCTACAACACTGCGATCGAGGACGCGGTCAATCTGGGCTGGAAGCTCGCGAGCGTCGTCAAGGGAACGAGCCCCGTCTCGCTGCTCGACAGCTATGAGGCCGAGCGCCGTCCGGTGGCGCTGCGCAACACCGACTACGCGCGCGGCTTTGCGGATTCGCTCGGCCTGTTTGCCGCGGCGCCCGAGATCGAGGACGCGACCGCGGCCGGCGACGAGGCACGGCGCATCGCCAGCGCCTATCTCGATCAGCATGCGCGCGCCGAGTTCAACATCCCCGGCGTCACCTTCGGCGGCCGCTATGATGGCTCACCGATCATCGTCCCCGATGGCACCCGGCCGCCGCCGGATGCGGCCAACGCCTACGTGCCGAGCGCCTGTCCCGGCGGCCGCGCGCCGCACGCCTGGCTGGAGCAAGGTATCTCGCTGTACGACCGCTTCGGCTTCGAATGGACGCTGCTGCGGTGTGAGGGCAGCGGCCTCGATGAGGATCAACTACGTGAGGCCATGGGGCCGCTGCGTGCCGACGTCGAGATCGTCACCTTGCCGCGGGCCCTGCGCGATCTCTACGAGGCCGACCTCGCGTTGATCCGTCCCGATCAGATCGTGGCCTGGCGCGGGAGCGCGGCGCAGGCCGGCCTGCTTCGACGCGTGCTGGCTCGGGCGCTCGGAGGGGATGCAGGTCCTCACTGAGCGCTGCCTGGCGCGGGTCCGATACCGAGAAGTCATCGACGTCGTGCTGCAGGGGCGGTTGTGCCGCAGCATTTGGAACCCGCCGCGTAGTTGCGCGCGGAAGCATTCTGCAGGGCCGCCACGCGGGGCTTAGGAACGATCGTCGGGCGAGGCTCTTGCCGTCGGGACGATCAAGAGCCAACCCCTCGGAGATCAACGATGAGCAGGATGATCCACAACCATCAGACGAAAGCGATCCGAATTGCCATGGCCGCCTCTGCCGTGACCGTGTTGGTGGCCGGCGGCGCGGTCGCCGCTCCGAAAGGTCAGTCGCCCGCCAAGGATCAGCATTTCATGACCGAGGCGATCGAGGGCGACATGTCCGAGGTGAACATGGGCAAGCTGGCGCAGCAGAAGGGGCAGAGCGATCAGGTCAAGCAGTTCGGGCAGGCCTTGCAGCAGGACCATAGCGAGCATCTGCAGAAGGCGCAGCAGCTTGCGAGCCAGAACGGGATGAAGGTGCCGTCCGAGCCGAGCAAGAAGCAGAAGGCCATCTACAGCCGGTTGGAAGGCATGTCCGGCGGTCGGTTCGACCAGGCGTTCGCGCAGGCGATGGTTCGCGATCACCAGGAGGATATCAAGAAGTATCAGAAGCAGGCCGCGGCAAACTCACCGCTGTCGGACTTCGCCCAGCAGACCGTGCCGGTGCTGCAGAAGCACCTCGACATGGCGAAATCATTGGCGAAATGACATGGGCCAGAGCGACCACGATGCCTCAGCCTTGTCCGGGCGTCGTGATCGCCAATGATAGCGCCATCTGAAGAACAAGTTTGCCGACCACGAGGCCAATGCAACGCTGGCTGAGACGCTGGCGAAGCAGCCTCGCAAGATGGCCGAGCCGGGACCGGCGGAAATCGCACGTCGGCACTGCGTGTTCGGCATCGGAGTGTCGTCCGCCCCAGCATTGCCCGACCTTCGTCCGGCTGCTAGCGTTCTCCCATGAGGCACGGGCAAGCGATAAGACGATGACCGACGTGATGACCGAATCGGAAAAGGCGCAGCAGATCGTGGCTGCGCTGAGGGCGGCGGAGGCGAGCCCGCCGGAAGCGGCACTGCAGACGTTGAACGGCCTGATGGGCCTCGTCCGCAGCCCGAGCGCGGAGCAGTCGCTCGAGGTGGAGGAGGCGCGCTCCGCGGCCTTCATGTCGATCTGCGAGGTCGGCAAGGCACTGCATCGCGGGCAGCCGACGGAGGCGCTGTGGCCGACGGCGCTGTCGGCCAGCGAACGCTGGCTGGCGCTTGCCAAGTGAGCAAGGGCGAGTGAGGACGAGCCAGACCGGTGCGGACCGCATGAGTTGGCGTGCCATGGCGCCAAGCGATCTTGCTGACGTCGATGGAATCGCAGCCCGCGTGCACCCGGACTATCCCGAGGACAAGAGTGTTTTCGCGGAGCGTCTGCGTCTCCACCCTGATGGATGCCGCGTGCTGCGTGGGACCGGCGCCGGCATCGCCGGCTATGTGCTCAGCCATCCCTGGCATCTCGGCCGGCCGCCGGCCTTGAACCGGCTGATCGGAAGCATTCCGTCGGCTGCATCGACCTACTACATCCACGATCTCGCTTTGCTGCCCGCGGTTCGCGGCAGCGGCTCGGCGACCGTGATCGTCGAGGAACTGATCCGACACGCGCGTGCGCTCGGCCTGGAGTCGCTGTCGCTGATCGCCGTCAACGGCTCGACGCCATTCTGGGAGAGGCAAGGATTTGCGGTCGACAAGGCGGCCGCCGCGGATCCGACCGGCAGCTATGGCAGCGACGCGAACCTGATGATCCTGCGGCTCGCCTGAATTGCGCGAGCGTCTTTCGCGGCGGGGGTACAAATGCGTAGCGGCCCGGCGATGGGCCGGGCCGCTCGCTGTTCTTGACGTGCTCTATTCCGGCATCGACATCGGCCGCCGCCACATGTCGCGCCGCCGGCTGAAGCGGTTGGCGTGCAGCATCCATCCGGTGACAGGCTTGCCGTCGCGGTGACGGCCACCGCTCTCCGCAGCCGCCCAGGCGGCGACGGCGCCGAGCAGCAGCGCGGTGGCCACCGAGAACGCCAGGATGACGGTGCCGGCGCGCGTGCGCGAGATGGCGGTCTTGGCTTCCGCGATCACGCTGTCCACCCGCCGCTCGGCATCGGGAGCAGCGAGACCGGTCGTGCCGCCGACGAGCTGCACGAGATAGCTGCGATCCTCCGGGCTGACGCCATTGTGGCTCGACGCCGTGAGCAGGATGCGGCCGGCCTCGCTGCGTGCGGGGGCGAGATCCGGGCTGGGTGCTCGCCGGGGCGCGCGGAACAGATGGTCGAGCTCATAGCTCAGGATCGACGGTTCATTGGCCGTCGCGGGCGCAGTCAGCGGATTGGTCCGCGTCGCCGCGGACGCGCCGAGCACGGCCAGGGTAGCGCCGAGCACGACGGCCAGCGCCCAGGCTGAGATGCCATGCAGGCCGTCGCGCTTTTCGATCTCTTCGCTTTCGGCAAGCCCGTGCGTTGCGCGCAAGCGGCCCGCCATGTAGCCGCCGCAGCCGAAGCTGATCAGCGCCTGCAGCACCAGATAGAGGCCGGACAGGAGCCAGAGCGCCACCGAGGCGTCGCGCCATGTCGGCGCGCTGGAGCTGACACCGAGGCCGACCGACATGGCAAAGCTGATCAGGATCGAAGAGACCGCGGCGGCGGTCAGGGCTCCTGCAACGACCGGCGTCCATTGCAGGGTCCAGCTATCGGCCGTCGCGCTTGAAAGGGGTGATGTGACGACCGGCGCAGTTTCCATGGCCATGATGTCGTCTCAGCGCAGACCGAAGAACGACAGAACGGCCATGATGACCACGATCAACCCCACGAGATAAATCAGTCCGTCCATGATGGTCCTCCTCCGGTTCGACATTGGTCGCCGTATAAGCAACAGCGAGGCGCAATGTTCCGTGCACGTATCAGCGGAGGAGGAGGAGGAGGAGGAGGAGGAGGAGGAGGAGGAGGAGAGAACGCGTGGCCGCCGGCCTCAGATGGGACTTGCCGCAACAGCTAACGGATCATGAGCCAGAGGATCATGGTGCCGTTGCGCGATGCAATAGAGCAGGGCCAGGGGGGCGTGGCGGCCAGAGATGTCGCCGCCAGCCATGTTTCAATTGTTGCCAGGTTTGGATGGATCGCGCGGCTCATTCCTCGCGCGAGGGCTGACGCAATGACCCGCGGTCAATAGCGTGGGTCGTAGCCGCGCTGCCGGGCATAGGCGTAAGCGGGGTTGATGCCGCAGCCCGCATCGGTACCCGAGGCCGCCGCCTGGCACTGACGATAGGTGGAGAACTGACAGTTGCCCGGATAGCCCCACATCCTGCCCTGCAGGCAGAAGCGGTCTTGCGCGGCGGAAGCCGGTGAGATCGCGGCGAAGCTCGCGAGGACGGCGGTGGCAGACAGCGAGGCAAATAACAGGCGGCGCATGCGTTTATCCTTGCGTTGAAAAGTACCGTTGCAACGCAAGGGGGCGCAGGCCCGTTCCTCGCGCGCAACATCAACTGTTTTGTGTCGGCGGCGCTGCGACGCGTTCACAGGCCGACGAAATTGTCGGCATGTTGGCGCTTGCCCGAGTTGGCCTTTTGAAGATCGGAGGAGCCCACCATTGCGGAGCTCGGCAACGCGCGTCATGGCGTGATGCCGGAACATTCGTCCACCGCTCCGGTTGCTTTTGGCCGCTGGTGATGGACCGATCCCATGTTTCGCCGATCCAAGACGTCAGACGCCGCACATCGCGACTCTTCGAGCGTTTTCGCGAGCCGCCCGCGCACACCTGGCACCGGCGGGATGCTGGCTCTGCTCGGGTTCGCGTTCCTGATCCACTATTTCGATCAGCGGCCCGAACAGACGGAAGGCTCGGGAGGCGCGAGCCGGTCCGGCGCTGGACACGGCCGGCTGGCGCGTTCGCCCGCGGAGCTTCCCGCGCGCGGCTGGAAGGACGTCCTGTTCCGGGTCTATGAAAACGTCACCGAGCACAGGATCGTTGCGCTCGCCGCAGGCATGACGTTCTACACTCTGCTGGCGATCTTTCCGGCGCTGGCCGCGTTGGTGGCGATCTACGGCCTGTTCTCCGATCCGGCCAAAATCACCGGACATCTGGAACAGTTGCAGGGCGTGATGCCCGGCGGCGCCATCGACATCGCGCGCGACCAGTTGACGCGCGTCTCTGCCAACGGCCGTCAGGCGCTCGGCATCACCTTCCTCGTCAGCCTGGCGATCTCGCTGTGGAGCGCCAATGCGGCGATGAAGTCGCTGTTCGACACACTCAACATCGTCTATCGCGAGCCCGAGAGGCGCGGCTTCATCAAGCTGAACGCGATTTCGCTGCTGTTCACCGGCGGCGCGATCCTGTTCGCGCTGCTTGCGATCGGCGCCGTCGTCGTGCTCCCGGTGCTGCTGAACTATCTCGGCATGTCCGGGGCCGGCGACCTGGTGCTGCGGATCGGCCGCTGGCCGGCGATCTTCATCTGCGTCGCGCTCGGACTGGCCCTGATCTATCGCTACGGGCCGGACCGCGAGGAGCCTAGATGGCGCTGGATCAGTTGGGGCAGCGCGCTGGCGGCGGCGCTGTGGCTCGCGGGCTCGGCGCTGTTTTCCTGGTATGCGGCGAATTTCGGCAGCTTCAACGCGACCTACGGCTCGCTCGGCGCCGCCATCGGCTTCATGACCTGGATCTGGATCTCCGCCATCGTGATCCTGATCGGTGCTGAGCTCGATGCCGAATTGGAGCATCAGACCCTGCGCGATACCACCACCGGCGCCGCACAGCCACTTGGCACCCGCGGCGCCACGATGGCTGACACGGTGGGCCGTGGGAGCTGATCTGCCGTCGGCTGAGAATGCAGGTGCGATCGGCTCGGCCATGCGAGATGCCGCACGGGGATCGCAACGCACGGGGCCCGCGCCACGGCGATCTCGTGGAACCGCCCGCCTGAGACGGAACCCGGGAACCCGAGGCGGATCCGCTGTGTTCCTATCGGGTCGTCGCGAAGCCCCGAATTGTCGGGTTCGCTGCGGCGTCGTCTCGATTGTCACGACGGAGCTTATGCATGACGGAGCAGCCTGTTCGCGGAAGCGACGAGGGTGGGCCCAGGGATCTGCCGCGCATTTCCACCGGAAGTGAAGGCCTCGACGACATTCTCGGCGGCGGCTTCGATCCCAATCGCCTGTATCTGTATGAAGGCCGTCCCGGCACCGGGAAGACCACCATAGCGCTGCAGTTCCTGCTCAAGGGCGCAAGTTGTGGCGAGCGCGTGCTGTACATCACGCTGTCGGAAACCCGGCGCGAGCTGGAGGTCGTGGCGCGGCGCCATGGCTGGTCGCTCGCCGGCGTCGACATGTTCGAGCTGGTGCCGCCGGAAACGACGCTCGACCCGGAGCGCGAGCTCACCGTGTTCCATCCGGCGGAGGTGGAGCTCAGCGAGACCACCGGTCTGATGTTCAACGAGGTCGAGCGCATCAATCCCAGCCGTGTTGTGATCGACAGCCTGTCGGAGCTCCGGCTGCTGGCCCAGAGCCCGCTGCGCTATCGCCGCCAGGTGCTCGCGCTGAAGCACTTCTTCACCAAGCGCAACTGCACCGTCGTCCTGCTCGACGACCTGTCATCCTCGCAGGACGACCTGCAGCTCCACTCGGTCGCGCATGGTGTCGTGATGCTGGAGCAGCTCGCGATCGAATATGGCGCGGAGCGCCGCCGGCTGCGCGTGATCAAGATGCGCGGCATCTCGTTCCGGGGCGGCTTCCATGATTTCACGATCGCCTCGGGCGGGCTCAGGATCTTTCCGCGCCTGGTCGCCGCGGAGCATCACCGATCCTTCGCCGGCGATTTCACCTCGAGCGGCAACGCCGAGCTCGATCAGCTCCTGGGCGGCGGGCTGGAGCGCGGCACCAATGCGCTTCTCATCGGTGGGGCCGGTGTCGGCAAATCCTCGGTGGCGCTGATCTACGCCATCGCGGCGGCCCAGCGCGGCGAGCACGCGGTCTTCTTCGCATTCGACGAGGGCCGCGGCACCGTGGAAGCCCGTGCCCGGACGCTCGGCCTGCCGCTCGAACGCCATATCGAATCCGGGCGCATCCATTTCCAGCAGGTCGACCCGGCCGAGCTGTCGCCGGGCGAATTCGGCGCCATCGTTCGGCAGAGCGTCGAGCAGGACGGCGCCCGCCTGATCGTCATCGACAGTCTCAACGGCTATCTCAACGCGATGCCCGACGAGCGCTTTCTCATCCTGCAGATGCATGAGCTGCTGACCTATCTCGGCCAGCAGGGTGTGCTGACCATCCTCGTGCTCGCGCAGCACGGTCTGGTCGGGCCGATGGATACGCCGCTGGACATCAGCTATCTCAGCGATGCCGTGCTGATGCTGCGCTATTTCGAGGTGGGAGGGGCGGTGCGACGCGCATTGTCGGTGGTCAAGAAGCGCAGCGGTCACCACGAGCACAGCATCCGCGAGTTTCGCCTGAGCAGCTCCGGCATCACCCTCGGCCCGCCGCTCAGGGAATTCAGCGGAATATTTTCCGGCAATCCGCGCTTCACCGGAACGGATATCCCCGACATGGACGTGCGGGATGGGCATTGAGCGAGATCACCGCGTCCTCGTCTTCGCGCCGATCGGGCGGGACGGGCCGGCATCGGCAGAGCTGCTCCGCAGTGCAAGAATCGAGACGACCGTCTGCTCTGACCTCACGCAGCTGCTCGGTGAGTTGAGCGCGGGCGTGGGCACGGTCTTCGTTGCCGAGGAAGGGTTGTTCGCAAAGGACACCGCCGCCCTCACGCAATGGGTCGAGCGGCAGCCGGCCTGGTCCGATTTGCCCTTCATCGTGCTCACGAGTCACCGCGAGCAGAGTGCCGTCGTCACGTGGCGGCGCAATCTGGTAAGCGCGCTGCGCAATGTCTCGCTGCTCGAACGGCCGATCCAGCCGATCACGCTCACCAGCGCCGTTCAGTCCGCGCTGCGGGCGCGACGTCGTCAATACCAGATTCGCGCTCTCATCCAGGCGCGCGAGCAGGCGGCGCAGCAGCTCGAGCAACTCGTCGTCGAGCGGACGCGGGCGCTCGCGGAATCGAACGAGCATCTTCGCATCGAGATGGCCGAGCGCGCGCGGGTCGAGGAGACCCTGCGCCAGACGCAGAAGATCGAGGCCATCGGCCGGCTGACCGGCGGCGTCGCGCACGACTTCAACAATCTGCTGATGGTGATCTCCGGCGGGCTCGACATGCTCGACCGCCAGAGCGATCCGGCGCGGCGTCGCCGCCTGATGGACGGCATGATCCAGGCGGCGCAGCGCGGCGCCAGCCTGACCCGTCAGTTGCTCGCGTTCTCGCGCCGGCAGGAGCTGCGGCCCGAGCCGGTCGACATCGCCCGCCAGATCGGCGGCATGCGCGAGCTGCTTGACCGCAGCCTGCGCGGCGACGTGCACGTCGAGTTCGATTTCCCCGAGGCGCTCTGGCCAGTCGAGGTCGACCCCGGCGAGCTCGAGCTCGTCGTGCTGAATCTCGCCGTCAACGCTCGCGACGCGATGCCGACCGGCGGCACGATCGTGGTTCGGGCCGAGAACCTCCGCAATGTGCAAGACGATCAGATCGCCGGCGACTACGTCCGCCTGTCGGTGATCGACACCGGCACCGGCATGACGGAGGAGGTTCGCGTCCGGGTGTTCGAGCCGTTCTTCACGACCAAGGACGTCGGCAAAGGGTCCGGCCTCGGGCTGGCCCAGGTCTATGGATTCGTCACCCAGTCACGCGGCACCGTCCGCATCGACTCGGAGCCGGGCAAGGGGACGACGATTGCGCTCTACCTTCCGAGGTCCGAGCACGCGGCGTCCAGGGAGCCGCACCATCTGATCGATCTGCAGCGGCCCCAGGCCCGCCAGCGCAACGAAGGCCGCGTGCTGCTGGTCGAGGATGACGATGAGGTCGCTGCGCTCGTCGGCGAGATGCTCCGCCAGCTCGGCTATGAGGTGACCCGCGCCTCCAGCGCGGCCGCGGCGCTCGGTGCGCTGGCCGACGGACGAGCCGTCGATCTCGTGTTCTCCGACGTCATGATGCCGGGGGGCATGAACGGTGTCGAGCTGGCGCGCGAGATTCAGAAACGGCGCGGCGACATGCCGATCCTGTTGACCAGCGGCTATTCGGGCGCTGCCGTTCACGCCGCCAAGGAGGCGGGCGTCCGCATCCTGTCGAAGCCATATCGCATCGACGAACTGGCGACCGCACTCGATGCGGTGAAGATGGACCACGTCTGGTCGCAGGCGCGCATCTCGTGATGCGGGGGGCTGATGGTGAGCTGCTGATAGCGAGCTGCGGTCTCGGACCTCTCCGGTTCGCGATCAACCGCGCTCGATCAGCACCGAAACCGTGACATGCCCGACCTCGCCGTCATCGGAGCTGACCTTGAGGCTGACGTTCGTGGAGGAGGGATCGAGCCGGTCGCGTGCGATTGCAAGCGCGGTGTCCGCCGTCTGCATCAGCACCGTCTCGACATCATCGAAATCGACGCCATCGCCGCGCATTTCGCCAGGACTTGTCACATAGAAGCGCATCTCGTTCGTCCTGATCTGCCGTCACCCGAAGGCGGGAGCCGTCGATCTGGTGGAGATATGCGGGATCGAACCCTCCAGCAGCCACGACCATCTCAAAATCGAACATTGTGACAAGGTTCCTGCGGATGTCCGGAACACCCTGAACGCGGAACTCCTGAAGCACCCGCTTCACATGCACCGTGCTGAGACGGAGGGCTTCGGCGAGCGCAGGCTCGTAATCGGGAACTGATACTCGTTGTCGGCGACAAGACCGACCTCCGCCAGGCGTTGTCGCAGCTCAGCGACGAGATGCGCCACGCGTGCCGCTGCCGAGCCAAAGCCGAGGTGCCGCGGTGTCGATGGTGTTCAGCTCGTGCCGTCGCAACCGGCGGGTCAGGATCGTCATGGGATGCCTGACCCGCTCGCGATGGCGAAGCTCAAGACCATCGGCTTGAGGCAGGGTCTGCAGGACCGGAGGCGATCATCGAAAACGGCCGAATGCGAGGTCTGTTCCTCGCGGATCAGTTTTTTGCCGGCAGCCAGCCGCGACCGAACCGGTGCTCACCGCCGGTCGTCCATCCAATTGACAGATCCGCAGGCGGTACAATTGAACAGACGCGCCGCTTCGCCGGTTCGTGGGTTCAGGATGCTCTGAACCGCGCGCGCCGGTTGTCCGCAGCCGCGGCAGCGCGCCGGCTCGGTCCGACCGCTGTGGGAGTCACTGCTCTGATCCGACACGTCTGCCATGGCTGCCCCGAAACGGACGAGAGCGGGCGGTGGATCAGGTCGACCGCGCACGCCGGTCTGAGATGGGAGTGGGGGCGCCCGACGCTGGCCTTTTCTGGTCGATCCGCGGTTCCCCGCACCCGGCCGCGCTGCGATGACCCGCCGAGAAAATAGATGGCGTCGGTGTCGGGCCGCCGAGCCTTGCATCGTCCTCTGCGAAGGACACGGAGGACTCCAGACATGACCCCCAGAATAGTCACCGCGGACGAATGGACCGAAGCGCATCGCGCCCACCTCGCCCAGGAGAAGGCCTTCATCAGGCAGCGCGATGCGCTGGCTGCCGCCCGCCGGGCGCTGCCGTGGGTCCGGGTCGAGAAGGACTATGTCTTCCAGGCGGCGGACGGACCCGTCAGCCTGGGCGATCTGTTTCAGGGACGGAGCCAGCTGATCGTCTATCATTTCATGATGGCGCCGGGCGATCCGCACCGCTGTCCCGGCTGCTCGTTTCTGTGCGACCACATCGACGGCTCCAACCAGCACCTCCGCCACCACGACGTCAGCCTGGTCGTCGTGTCGCGTGCGCCGCTCGCCGAGATCGCGCCGTTCAAGGCGCGCATGGGCTGGGCGTTCGACTGGGTGTCATCCGAGGGCAGTGATTTCAACTTCGACTTTCAGGTCTCGTTCTCGGACGAGCAGATCGCGACGGGCAAGGCCGCCTACAATTTCGCACCCTTGACGAGCAGGTCGCCCGAGCTCCCGGGCCTGACCGTGTTCACCAAGGACGACGCCGGTAACATCTTCTGCACGTTCCAGGTCCGCTCCCGCGGCGGCGATCCCCTGATCGGCGCCTATCACTATCTCGATCTCACGCCCAAGGGCCGCAACGAGACCGGCCGCGGCAACCTCTCCGATTGGGTGCGCCTGCACGATGAATATGAGGAAAGCGGCGCGCGAGACTGTCATTGCGGCCGGTAGATCGAAACGAGTAGGGCGGATCAGCGCAGCGTGATCCGCGGCGCCGTCAGTGCCGCCATGCGGACACAGGAAATCGTGAAGGGTCCTCATAGGATCGATGCCCGGTCGGCGGACTTGTCGCGCGTGATGACGCATTCGAGGAGGCTTCCATGCGCCGAGCCATGTTGCGACTGACGATATCAGCCCTGGTTTTTGCCTGCGGCACCGCCGCCGCTCTGGCGCAAAGCCAGACCACGCCGGATCAGCAGAAGATGCCGCCTGCGATGGCCCCGGGAACCGGCTCGCCGATTGGCGGCATGATGGGCGGCGGCATGATGGGGCATATGCCCGGCCCGATGGGACGCGGCGGGATGGGCGGCGGCGTCATGGGCCCGGCATTGATGCGCATGGTGTTCGCACTTGTCGACACCGACGGCGACGGCACGATCTCGCTGCAGGAATTCCAGGCGGCGCATGAGCGCATCTTCAAGGCCATGGACAGCAACAAGGACGGCAAGTTGACCCCGGAAGAGATGCAGGCGTTCATGCACGGGCCGCAATGACCGGCGTCAAACCGGCGTGATGGTCGGGCCTGCGCTGGCGCGAGTCCGGCAAGTGCGGCCATTTCGCTGATCTCGATCAAGTGCCCGCCGCACGGACGCGCAACAGTGCCGCCGTCAGATCCGATCGCCGCGTGCGACGAACTGCGTCGACGCGGCGGCAGACCAGCCGGAAAAGAGGCGAGCATGACCTACTATTTTGCCAAAGCGGTCAATCTATCGTTCGACGCGGCGATCGAGCGGGTGACGGCCGAGCTGAAGGCACGCGGCTTTGGCGTTCTGACCCGCATCGATGTGCAGGCGACGCTGCGCGAGAAGATCGGCGCCGACTTTCGGCCCTACACCATCCTGGGCGCCTGCAATCCGAAGCTGGCGCATGAGGCATTGCAGGCGGAGAGCCGGATCGGCACCATGCTTCCCTGCAACGTCATCGTCCAGGAGATCGGCGGGAAGGTCGAGGTCGCCGCCGTGAATCCCGTCGCCTCGATGCAGGCCATCGAGAATGCGGCGCTCGCGACGCTCGCCACAAAGGTCTCTGACGCTTTGAAGGCGGTGGTCGAGGCGGTGTAGCTCTGCCGTCCAACGGGACCACCGCTGATCGGAGGATCGCCGGCCCAGGTCCATGACGACACCAGGGATGATGGACCGCGGTGATCGCCCGCGCGCATCAGGCGTTCTTGCAGTGGCGGTTGCTCCCGGCGCCGAGGTCCTGCGAGCTGGTGCGGCTGTTCGGAGAGGAGCTGCACGCCAACAAGGCGACGCCCCACGATCTCCGCGCCACGCGCCCGATTGTCGACGATCCTGGGGCCGCAGCGCAGCTTCCGCGCGACGTCATTGTATGTCGGACGTCATGTCACAGCGGTAGAACTACGGAAAAGCCGGAATTCTCAACGCGCTTTAACGAGAGTGGAACAAGTTGCATCAATTTTTGCGCAGACATGTCGCCGGGCGCGCGGGACGATCGTCACCGCCGCCGACCATCTGCAAACGAACTATTCATCTGGAGGTTACCTTGTTGTTTCGATCGAACAGCCGCTCGGACGCGGAAGCACAGCTTGCAGCAATCAGTCGCGCGATGGCCGTGATCGAATTCCAGCTCGACGGCACGATCATCACCGCGAACAAGAACTTCCTGAACGCACTCGGCTATCAGCTAGAGGAAATCCAGGGCAGGCATCACAGCATGTTCGTGGAGCCTTCCGAACGCGACGGTGCCGCCTACCGCGAGTTCTGGGCGGCGCTGAGCCGCGGCGAGCTCAAGGCCGCCGAGTTCAAGCGCATCGGCAAGGGCGGTCGCGAAATCTGGATCGAAGCGTCCTATAATCCCGTCCTCGACAGCGCCGGCAAGCCGGTGAAGGTCGTCAAGTTCGCGACCGACATCACCGAGAAGAAGCTGCGCAGCATGGCCGACGGCTCCAAGCTTGCCGCCATCGATCGCGCGCAGGCCATGATCGAATTCAAGCTCGACGGCACCATCGTCAGTGCCAACAAGAATTTCCTGGATGCGCTGGGCTATCGCCTCGACGAGATCCAGGGCAAGCATCACAGCATGTTCGTCGAACCCGCGCTGCGCGACAGCGCGGCCTACCGCGAGTTCTGGGCAGCTCTCAATCGCGGCGAATATCAGGGCGGCGAATACAAGCGCATCGGCAAGGGCGGCAAGGAAGTGTGGATCCTCGCCACCTACAATCCGGTGCTCGATGCGACGGGCAGGCCGATCGGAGTCGTCAAGTTCGCAACCGATGTCACCGCGCAGAAGCTGAAGAACGCCGACCTCGCCGGCCAGATCGAGGCCATCGGCAAGTCCCAGGCCGTGATCGAGTTCAACATGGACGGCACGGTCATCACCGCGAACGACAATTTCCTGCACGCGCTCGGCTACACGCTGGCCGAGATCCGGGGCAAGCATCACAGCATGTTCGTCGAACCGTCCGAGCGGGAGAGCGCCGCCTACCGCGACTTCTGGGCCAGCCTGAACCGTGGTCAGTACCAGTCGGCCGAATACAAGCGCATCGGCAAGGGCGGCCGGGAGGTCTATATCCAGGCCTCCTACAATCCGATCCTCGACCTCAACGGCAAGCCGTTCAAGGTGGTCAAATACGCGACCGACGTCACCCGGCAGGTCTTCGTTCGCATGGGCAACGAGCGCGTGCGCGCCATGATGGAATCGGTGGCGGCGGGCGCGGAGGAGCTCAACGCGTCCGTGCGCGAGATTTCCGAAGCCATGACGAAGTCGCGCGAGACCGCCATGGGCGCGGTGGACCGTGTCACCTCAGCCGATGCGCAGGCGCAGCGGCTCTCGGATGCCGCTCAGTCGATGAGCGGCATCGTCGAGATGATCCACAACATCACCGGCCAGATCAATCTGCTGGCGCTGAATGCCACCATCGAGTCCGCCAGGGCCGGCGAAGCTGGCAGAGGCTTTGCCGTGGTTGCCTCCGAGGTCAAGAACCTTGCCACCCAGGCAAAGACCGCCACCGACAAGATCGCGACCGAGATCGACAGTCTCAACAATATTTCCGGGGGCGTCGTCACGTCTCTCGGCTCGATCAAGCAGGCGATCCAGAACGTCAGCGAGTATGTGACGTCGACGGCCGCCGCCGTCGAGGAGCAGAGCACCGTCACGAGCGAGATGTCGTCCAGCATGGCGCGCGCCGCGGCCGAGGCTCAGGCTCTGGCCGAGCGCGCCGCGGCTTGAGGTCGGATCGGAAAGCACCGATCGCGCGGCGGCCTGTCAATCCAGGCCGCCGCGCCGTTGCAGGCAATGCCGCCGCCCCGCACGTCATGCGCCTGTCGTCTTCGCCGAATTCCACCTTTCCCATCGGGGCGATCCGTGGCAGATATCCTCGCATTTCCCGCCCGGGCCCCGTTGCGTATCATCGACGCGAGAGCAGAACGGCGGCGCGATGCGGTGGTCACCAGCGAGATCGGACGGCTGCGGCGCGAATTGGAGGCTTGGCGAAGCGCGGTCGACAATCTGGAGCGATGCATCAGGTCGGATCCGGCCCTCGCATCGCTTGCTGCCGAGTGCGACAAGATCCGCGACCTGATCTCCGTCACCGCGGGCAAGCTTGAAACATTGCTGTAAAACCGGCCGCCCCAGGGGGCGCGAGGAGTCGTGGTCAGGCTGGGACCGGCTGCTCCGGGCAGTTCGTCAGGCGCGCCGGCGTGCCCACGGCGGTGCAGCCCGACGGCATATCGGTGGTGACGACGGCACCGGCGCCGATCTTGGCAAAATCACCGATCGCGACGTCGCCCAGCACGGTCGCGCCCGAGGCGAGCAGCACGCCGCGGCCGATCCGCGGGGCGCGGCCGGGCAGCGCGTCGGGTCGTCCGATCGTAACGTTCTGCAGAATGGTGACGTCGTGGCCAATGCTGCTGTGGGCGCCAATGACGATGCCGGTAGCATGATCGAGAAACACCGCGGTCCCGAGCCGCGCCGAGGGATGGATGCTCACCTGCAGGGATGTTGACGAGTCCGCCTGCATCAGGAGCGCCAGGTCGGGTTGCCCGTTGCTCCAGAGCCAGTGCGCGACGCGATGCGCCTGCAGCGCGACGTAGCCTTTGTAGTTCAGCAGCGGCGGCAGCAGCGCCGTCGTCGCTGGATCCTGCGCCGCGATCGCCCCGAGGTCGCGACCCGCCGCCTCGACGAGCTCAGGCGCGGCGGCATACGCCTCGCGCGCGACCGCGGCAAATCGGGCGCGCGCGGCATCGCCACTGCCGAGGCGGATGCCAATCTGCTGCGCGACGGCGCTGCCGAGATCAGAATGATCGAGGATTGCAGCCGACAGGGCGCGGCCGAACACGGGATCGGCCGCGGCGATGCGCCGGGCCTCGTGCTGGATCGACGGCCAGAGCTCGGGACTGGATGTGTGTGTGTCGGCCATGGCATAGCCTGCTCGATAACAGGTGACGGCGACAATATAGCCTGACCTGCGCGTTGCAGAAACCTGGACGACGCCTCGCGGGCGTCGTCATCCGATGTGGTCGGCGACAATCCCGGCCGAAGGTCGCAGCCCGTTCAGTTCTGCGCCGTCCGCGCCGCCGCGGCGGCGACGCCCGCACCGATCAGAAGGGTGCCGCCCGCCTTGTTGAAGATGCTGATCACCTTCGCGCTCCGTACGAGCGCGCGGGCGCGCGAGGCGATCAGCGCATAGCCGACGGCGTTGGCGAAGGCGAGCACGACGAAGGTCGATTCGAACACCACCATCTGCGTGAGGAAGCTGCCGTTCGGACTGAGGAACTGCGGCAAGAACGCGACGAAGAAGGTGATGCTCTTCGGGTTCAGCGCCGTGACGATCCAGGCGTGACCGAGCATCTTCAGCGCCGAGGTCCTGTCGGTCCGCGGCACGGCGTTCAGCGCGCCGCCGGCCTGCCACAGCTTGATCCCAAGCCAGACGAGATAGGCCGCGCCGATCCATTTCAGCACGGTGAACAGCAGCGCCGAGGTCGCCAGCAACGCACCGACGCCCAGTATGGACAAGGTCATGGCGGTGAAGTCGCCCAGCGCGACGCCGACGGCCGTCGGCAGCGCGGTTCGCCACCCCTGGCCCAGCGCATAGGAGACCACCAGCAGAACCGTCGGCCCCGGGATCACCAGGAGGATGATGGACGTTCCCGCAAACGCGAACCAAGTCTCGATCGTCATGCCGATCGTCTCTCGCGAGGACATATGCGACGTTGGTATATCGAGGCGGATAGGGCCGCAATGATCTTTGTTGCGAGGGCCGCTTTGCTGTTTTCCTCGACGATCACAATCCGTCTGCCAACGCAAGACGTGTCATGAACGACCTTCGGTCGCTGCGGCGCTCCAAAAAAAAAGCGCTTTCGCTTTTCCAGAAAATGTGCTCTACTGCATCCATCCTGCTTCGCCACGAGGGGCGTATCGCGATCGTCACGACACGTGAGGCGGGGAGGCGATGGCCGCTTATCTGCCGCAGCGTGCTTGCACGCGGACGAACGGCAGCTGGCGGACGTGAAGTCGTGTGGTCCTGGCGCCGCGACGCTGGCGCTAAGCTTTCGGGCGATGAGTCCGAGGGCGACGGTGGCTAAGAGCCGTACACCGGGGAGATCACGGTATAAGCGTGAAGACCATCGCGCGGGGAATGCCGGGATGTCTCGGCTGAACCTGTGGTTCCTGCCGCCTGCATTTTTTTCGCAGGCGGGCCATGGGGGCGGCCAGCTCCCGGCATTCCCTGCGCCCTCGTGTTTCACGAGGGATCGTCGATCCCATCAGCCCGGGCGCGTTGCGTCGCGGGATCTCGCCGATGCGCGCCAGAAGGCTGAGCCGGCGCGCGCGAAACAGAACGAGCGGGAGGACGCCTCCGTGCGCCGACGAGCGACCTGCCCAGTGGCCGTTTGCCCAGCGCGCGGGTGCTCGCGCCGCAGCCGGATTTGATCTACACGGGGGCGTTTACGATGGACCATTCATGACGTCTCGCGTGCACCGGTGCGTGGGACAATCCGGAGTTGCATATGTCGCCCAGCCAAGCATCGCCCCTGACACTCGTTGTCGAAACGGCCGAGATCCTGACCTCGCTCGGCGTCGCGCCGGAGCGGCTGCGCGGTGGGACGCGCGCCGCCCGTTCGCCGGTGACCGGCGAGGTGTTGGCCCATGTGCATGACGACAGCAGAGCGGATGCGACCGCGGTGATCGCGCGCGCGCATGCCGCGTTCTTGCAGTGGCGGCTCAAGCCGGCACCGAAGCGCGGCGAACTGGTGCGGCTGTTCGGCGAGGAGCTGCGCGCCCACAAGGCCGCGCTCGGCCGCCTGGTCTCGATCGAGGCCGGCAAGATCGTCTCCGAGGGGCTCGGCGAGGTCCAGGAGATGATCGACATCTGCGACTTCGCCGTCGGCCTGTCACGCCAGCTCTATGGCCTGACCATCGCCACCGAGCGCGCCGAGCACCGGATGATGGAGACCTGGCATCCCCTGGGGGTCACCGGCGTGATCTCCGCCTTCAACTTCCCCGTGGCGGTGTGGGCCTGGAATGCAGCGCTGGCGCTGGTGTGCGGCAACAGCGTCGTCTGGAAGCCGTCGGAGAAGACGCCGCTCACCGCGCTCGCGACCGACGCGCTGCTGGCGCGTGCGCTGCAGCGTTATCGCCGCGAGGGCGGCGAGGCGCCGGAGGGGCTCGCCGGCCTGCTGCTCGGCGGCCGCGCGGTCGGCGAGATGCTGGTCGACGATGCCAGGGTGCCGCTGGTGTCGGCGACCGGATCGACCGCCATGGGGCGCGTCGTCGGCGCCTGTCTTGCCGGCCGCTTTGCCCGCGCGATCCTCGAGCTCGGCGGCAACAATGCCGCGATCGTCACGCCCACCGCCGATCTCGATCTCACCCTGCGCGCCGTGGCGTTCGCGGCGATGGGCACCGCGGGCCAGCGCTGCACCAGCCTGCGCCGCCTGTTCGTGCATGCCGACGTCTACACCCAGCTCGTGCCGCGGCTGAAGCAGGCCTACGCCTCGGTGGCGATCGGCAATCCGCTGGAGCAGGGCACCTTGATCGGCCCGCTGATCGATCGCGGCGCCTACGACGCCATGCAGGACGCGCTGAGCGCCGCGCGGGATCACGGCGGCCGCGTGTTCGGCGGCGAGCGCGTCGCGGTCGGCGGCTTTGCGGAGGCGTACTACGTGCGGCCGGCCCTGGTCGAGATCGAATCGCAATCCGGTCCGGTCGAGCGCGAGACGTTCGCGCCGATTCTCTACGTGATGCCGTATCGCGATCTCGATGCCGCGATCGAGCTGCACAATGCGGTGCCGCAGGGGCTGTCGTCGTCGATCTTCACCAATGATCTGCGCGAGGCCGAACTGTTCGTGTCGTCGCGCGGCTCCGATTGCGGCATCGCCAACGTCAATATCGGCCCCTCGGGCGCCGAGATCGGCGGCGCGTTCGGCGGCGAGAAGGAGACCGGCGGCGGCCGTGAGTCCGGCTCGGATTCATGGAAGGCCTATATGCGCCGGGCCACCAACACCGTGAACTACGGCCGCAGCCTGCCGCTGGCGCAGGGCGTCAAGTTCGACCTCGGCTGATCGATGCGATGGGGCTCTCTCATCGGCGGAACCGCTTCGCTGCGTCGTGCGTTGCGCGCTGATAAGGAGATGCACCATGGCAACGAAGAAGAAAGCCTCGACCGCAAAGTCAGCGCGCGGACGCAACCAGGATCGCGCCCGCGTCGCGGGTGGACAGGACCACGAAGTCCGCTACGAAGCCAAGAAGAGCGGCCGCTCGGCGTCCGCGGTGAAGAAGGCGGTCAAGAAGGTCGGCAACAGCCGCAAGAAAGTCGAGCGCAAGCTGACGCGCCAGTGACGTCAATGCTGCTTCGGCCGCTCCGGCGGCCGAAGCGATCCCCTCGCCCAGCGGAGCGCCTTGGGCGAGTGCAGCGGATCGGGCCCATCGCAGGTCGGACAAGCAAGCTCGCGGCGCCCGCCCTTGCCCTCGCGAACCGCGAGCGCACGGCCGCAGGTCGGGCATGGCTTGCGCAGCAGCCACGGGACCGGATGATTCGGCATGATTGCGTCTCCCGGTGGAGGCCTCAGGCTAGGGCATCTCGGGGTAGCTACGGAATCACTTATTTGAATCACGGCGGATATTCCGGCTCTCCGTGCCGTGAACAATCAGGGCAGGTGTCGCCGGTCGCGGCCAGGACGGCCTCGATCGCCGCGAGCGCGTCCGAACTACACAAGCCGCGTGGCGGATCGTCGCGTGCGATGCGAAGCGCCCGCGCCAGCGCATGCGGGTCGCCGCGCTCGCGCATCCAGCCGTGCTGTTCGCATTCGACGATCGCGCCGGCCTCGCGCAGGGTGGCGACCGCCCAGCGCTCGAGACGCTGGCTCGCGGAATGGTGTGTGACGGCAGTCTGCATCGGCCACGCTCTCCCGCCGGGAGAATCCATGAATCGGCGGGCGTATCCAGGCCCGTCCTGCAGGGCAGGGATTCCAAAATGGAGGGGCTGGCTTGCCGCGGATTATTCGGCGGCCCGGCTTGAGATCGCCGCGGCCTGGGGCCATCCTTGATGGAGTTTGAGTGAAACGGATGCAGACAGGAATGCAGATCAGGGCCAACGAGGATTTGCTGCTCATCATCGATGTGCAGAACGATTTTTGTCCCGGCGGCGCGCTCGCCGTGGCCGACGGCGATGCCGTGGTGCCGGCGATCAACCGGCTGAGCGGGATGTTCGATCACGTCGTCCTGACCCAGGACTGGCACCCGGCGGGACACAGCTCGTTCGCCTCGAGCCACCCCGGCAAGGCGCCGTTCGAGAGCGTCACGATGCCCTACGGGCCGCAGACCTTGTGGCCGGACCACTGCATCCAGGGCACGCCGGGCGCCGCCTTCCATGCCGAGCTTGCGACCGACAAGGCGCAGCTCATCATCCGCAAGGGCTTTCGTGCCGCGATCGATTCCTACTCGGCGTTCTTCGAGAACGACAAGACCACGCCCACGGGCCTCGCCGGCTATCTGCGCGAGCGCGGCCTGAAGCGGGTTTTCCTGGTCGGTCTCGCCACCGATTTCTGCGTGCACTATTCGGCGGTCGATGCGCGGCGGCTCGGCTTCGCGGCCATCGTCATCGACAACGCCTGCCGCGGCATCGACCTCGGCGGCTCGATGGCGGCGGCCAAGGCGCAGGGCGCGGAGGCCGGGGTCGAGCGGATCGCCGAGCTGGCGTAGCGACGATGGACTACGCCGCCGCGCCGATGGTCGGCTCGGCGATGGCGCCGGCGACGCGGACGCGGACGCGCAGCGCGTTGCCGGGGAGGTAGGCGATCGGCATGTCCTCGACATCGACCGTCTTGAGCGTGTCGCGGTCGGCGCCGGCCTGCATCGCGCGCTCCTCGGCGATGGCCCGCGCCGCCGCGATGGCCTCGTCGCGGGTCAGGTCGCGGAAGACCTGGTCGGCCTCGCCGGAGACCTGGGCGATGGCGGCGCCGACCGCATTGGCGCAGTCGCCATGGTCGACGCGCACGATGGTGGAGATGCCGGCAAGGCGCTCCGGCACCAGGAAGGCGCCGCCGCCGACCGCGAGCAGCGGCACGTCGCCGGCCTCGGTCTTCATGCGGTCGATGTCGCCCTCGAGCTTGCGGTGGGCGTCGGCGAGCGCGGCGTCGATCAGGCTTTTCGGCAGATGCGCGACGCGCGATCTGTCGCCGATGTCGATCAGCCCCACCGCGACCGCGATGTCGGTCGCGGTCAGGCGGTCGCCGCCAAACACCAGCGCGTCGGATGTCAGCCGGTATCCGACGCTGAGCGGGCCGACGCGGACCGGATCCTGCTCGACATGGCTGCCGCCGCCGAGCCCGATCGAGAGCAAATCGGGCATGCGGAACAGGGTGCGGACGCCACCGACCTCGACGACGGTGTTGGCCTCGCGCGGAAAGCCGTGGCGCAACTGGCCGATGTCGCTGGTGGTGCCGCCGACGTCGACGACCATGGCGTCGTCGAGGCCGGAGAGATACGCGGCGCCGCGCATCGAGTTGGTGGCGCCGGAGGCGAAGCTCATGACCGGGAAGGCGGTCGCGATCTCCGCCTGCATCACGGTGCCGTCGTTCTGCGTCAGGAACAGCGGCGCATCGATGCCGGACTCCGCGATCGCCTTGCGGAAGGCGGCGACCGTCGTGACCGCGAGGTCGTGGAGCGCGGCATTGAGCAGGGCGGCGTTCTCGCGCTCCAGCAGTCCGATGCGGCCGAGGTCGTGCGAGAGCGTGACGGCCACATCAGGGCAGATCTCGGCGAGGATTTCCCGCGCCGCGATCTCACAGCTCGGGTCGAGCGGCGAGAACGACGAGGCGACCGCGACCGCGCGCAGGCCCTTGGCCTTGATCGCGCGCGCGGCGGCTTTCAGGCCGCCGATGTCGAGCGGCATGAATGGGCGGCCATCATAATCGTGGCCGCCCTCGAGCATGAACGTCTCGCCGCTGACCAGCGCGGCGAGATCGCCCGGCCAGTCGCAGAACGGCGGCAGCGAGGCGGAGGCGGGCATGCCGATGCGGATGGCGCCGATCTTCTGCAGGTGCCGCCGCTGCACCACCGCATTGATGAAATGCGTGGTGCCGATCACGACCGCGTCGACCGGCGCGGCCGCCGCGGGATTTTCTCGCAGCGCCTTCAGCGCCGCGAGGATGCCGGAGGTGACGTCGGCGGTGGTCGCAGCCTTGACGGAGTGGACGACATGGTCGTCGGCAATCAGGACGGCGTCGGTGTTGGTGCCACCGACGTCAATGCCAATCCGCTTCATTCTCAGGGAGCTCCAGGGGTCGCAAACAGCGACCGGAAATCGAGGTCGTAACCGAAGGCGCGGGGGCCGACGAATTCGAGCCCGCGCGGGCTGGTCAATACGGCGGGCGCGGGCAGCGCGATCACGGTGACGCGCTGGCCGTAGCGCGCCGTCTCGGTGCCGATGCCGTGGCCGTTGACGCTGTCGAGCACGCAGATCAGGTCTGGCGACATCGCGATGGCTTCGCCATCGCGCCAAGCCACGATCCATTCGTTCTGGAACGACAGCTTGAGCCGGGTGCCGCGATCGTCGTCGCTGCCCTCCACGACGGCGCTGCCGCGCAGAAAGCCCTCGGTGGTGCGGCGCTCGACGTCGACGATCTTGCCGCTGAACAGCCGCTGGCCGCCCTCGCAATCGAGGATCGCCGCGATCGGATCCTGGTGGCTCCGGTTCGCTGCCTCGACCGCACGGCCGATCGCGATCGCCTTGGTGGTCGTGAAATGGATGCCCCAGTCCTTGACCTCGCGGCCCGTGCGCGGCGCCTTGCTGGTCGAGGCGATCGAGCCCATCTCGACGCAGATCTTGCGGCTGGCGCGCTCCATCCACTTCCAGCTCGGCACCTTGGTCACGACGGCCTCGATGCCGCGCGGATCGTAGAGCGTGCAGGGATAGGGCTTGAGGTCGCCGATCGCGACCGACGTCATCTGTGCCTCGGGAAAGGCACGGCCCATGCAGTCGGCGTCGACCACGGGGATGTTCAGATGCGCCGCCGCCATCAGCGCCTGCATGCCGTTGCCGCCGCCGATCTCGACCGACATCACGGCGCGAAATGTGATGCCGTTGATCTCCTCCTGCATGCGCACCGCACGCGCGATGCTGCGGCTGTCGGCCAGCCGTTCCTGCCCGACCAAGGGGGCGCCCATGTTGGAGACCACCGCGACCCAGTCGTCGTCGGCGAGGTCGAGCGGCGATATCATCTGCGCGCGATGCCCCTCCGCATAGAGCCGGCGCAGGTTGAGCAGGCCGAGATAGGGACTGCCGCCGCCGCCGGTGCCGAGGATCCAGGCGCCGACCGCGAGCGCCTCGATGTCGTCGAGGCTGATCGTCTTCATGCCGGCTGCGCTCACGGCACAAGCTCTTCGACGTCGCTCTGTGACTGCGGCGCACGGTACTGCTGCGGGAATAGGAATATAACGCTCACAATATCAATCCTCGAGGATGACGAGATCGGCCGGACGCCAGTCGAGCGTGACCGTTTGACCCGGCGCATGGAGAGGACCAGCTCCGGAATTCGGCTGTTGCGCCAGCACGTGCTGTCCGCTCTCCAGGGCGATGCGGTACAGCACCGCGCCGCCGAGGAAATTGGTGCTCTCGACGGTGCCGCGCGCGGACATGCCTGTCCGCTTGGCATCGGCCACCTCGGCTGGCGATACCGAGATCTTCTCCGGCCGCAGCGCGACCGACAGAACCTCGGCCTCGGCTGCTGCAACTGTGTCCGCCAGGGACAGTACCAGACCGTTGCCGACGGCTATCCCGACGCCCTTGTCCAAGGTCACGCGCTGACCACGAAAAATGTTGGTGTCGCCGATGAAATCGGCAACGAAACGCGTCCGCGGCTGATCGTAGATCTCGAGCGGGGTGCCGATCTGCTCGACGCGGCCGGCGTTCATGACCGCGATGCGGTCCGACATGGCCAGCGCCTCCTCCTGGTCGTGGGTGACGAACACGAGGGTGAGGCCAAGCGTCTTCTGCAGCCGCTTGAGTTCGAACTGCATCTGCTGGCGCAATTTCTTGTCGAGCGCGCCGAGCGGCTCGTCGCAGAGCAGCACGCGGGGCGAGATGACGATGGCGCGGGCGAGCGCGACGCGCTGCTGCTGGCCGCCGGACAGTTGCGCCGGCCTGCGGTTCTCCAGGCCTCCGAGTTCAACCATCGCCAGCGCTGCCTTCACCTTCGCGGCAATCGTCGCCTTGTCGATCTTGCGCATGCGCAGGCCGAAGGCGACGTTCTCGGCCACGGTCCGGTGCGGGAACAGGGCGTAGTTCTGGAACACCATCGCCATGTCGCGCTTGTGCGCCGGCACGTGGGTGATGTCGGCGCCGTCGAGGCGGATCTCGCCGGCGCTTGGGCTGTCGAAGCCGGCGATCATGCGCAGGGTGGTGGTCTTGCCGCAGCCGGACGGGCCGAGCAGCGAAAAGAACTCGCCAGGCCTGATGTTCACGGCAACCGCGTCGACTGCGCGTACGCCGCCGTCATAGATCTTGCTGACCGCGGCGATCTCGATGGCAGCGCTCATGCGCGGAATATCCGGTTGACCCGGCTGTCGATCTCGTCCTTCCGTGCGTTGTACCACTTCCAGTCGACCTGGATCAGCTTGCCGACCTTCTCCGGCGTCGTCAGCAGCTTGGCGTCATACTTGGAGTCGAGCTTGACCTTCTTGTTGGCCGGCGAATACCAGACGGTCTCAGCGAGGCGCTTTTGAACCTCGGGGCGCAGCATGTAGTTGATATAGGCGTTGGCGAGATCCTTCACCTTGCTGCCAGGCGTGATGCTCAGCACTTGCTCGAGCGACAGCACGCCCTCGTTTGGCGTGACGAAGTCGACCGGCTGGTTCTGGCCGTCGTAACGATAGATGCCGGAATCATGCAGGATGCCGAGGCCGACCTCACCGGACAGGATCAGCTTCTCCATCGCGCCGGTGAAGTCGACCAGCTTGATCGGCTTCAGCTTCTCCAGCGCTGCATAGGCGGCGTCGAGGTCGGTCTGGCCCTTGCCATACAGGGCGCCGCACATCATCACGAACGCCTGTCCAAGGCTATTGGCAGGGATCACATAGCCGCCGCGCGCGCCGTTGAATTTCGCATCCCAGTAGTCTTTCCACGACGTGACGCTCCCATAGCCCTTGTCGGTGCGCATGCCGAGCCCGATGGCGCTGGTGAAGATGCAGACGCCGACGATCTTGTCGCTGACGGCGTAAGGGTAGACGTCGGCAATGTTCGGAACCAGCTTGGGGTCGACCTTGGGCTCGACGAGACCCATCTCCACGGCCGCCCACTGCTCGTTGGAGTTGGTGTGCAGCACGTCGTAGATGGGAGCCGAGCGCGAACTCGCCTGCAGCTTCGGCAGGAATGGCAGCGCGGTGTCGGTCTTGAGCTTGCACTTGAACTCGCTTTCGAAGGCCGGGCCGATCTCGGCCTTCATCACGTCACCCCATTTGCCGCCCCAGCCGGTGACGTTGAGAACGGGCTCGTCCGCACGCGCGACAAAGGGAGCAGCGACAACGCCGGCGCCGAGCGACGCAGCCGCGGTCAGCAGGCGGCGGCGGCTCAGGGGAAAACGACGCGATGAGGCGGTCATGTCCGGGATCTCCCTTAGAGTTTGACGTAGGAGCGAAGACCTACGGTGCGGTCGAGCGCGATGACGACGATGAAGGCGAGCAGGATCGAGACCACCGAGGCCGCGCCGATGGTGCCGTCGAGATCGAACTTCAGATAGTTGAACAGCGTGATCGGCAAGGTCTCGCTGCCCGGCGCGACCAGGAACAGCGACACCGGAAACTGGTCGAACGAGACGATGAAAGCAAAGATCGCGCCTGCCAGAACGCCGGGCTTCACCAGCGGCAGCGTGATCTCGAAGAAGGTCCGGGTGGGGCTGGCGCCGAGATTCTGCGCGGCTTCCTCCAACCTGACATCGAAATTGTGCAGCACGGCGAGCGTGGTCCGCACCACGTAGGGAATCGTCACCAGCGTGTGACCAGCCACCAGCCCCCACACCGGGCGTCCGACGTCGAGCAGTACGTAGGACTGGAACAGCGCAAGACCGGTCAGGATCGCCGGCAGCATGAGCGGCGACAGCATGGTCGCCACGATCAGCCGGGAGCCTGGCAGGTTGCCGCGGGCGATCGCCAGCGCGGCCGAGGCGCCCAGCACGGTGGCCGCGACCGTGGTCATGGCCGCGACTTCGATGCTGAACAGCAGCGCGTGCATGAAGTCGCCCGAGGCGAAGAATTTCTCGAACCAGCGAAAGGAGATGCCGACTGGTGGAAACTGGATGAAAGGCGTCGGGTTGAGCGCGAACACGATCACGATCGCAATCGGCGCCAGCAGGAAGACGAGGATGGCGGTGTTGGCGGCGAGATAGAGCCTGCGGCCCCACCGGAGCGGCCGCGCCTTGCTGCGAAGGGCAGGTGTGGCCGCCAGACCGATTGGCGCAGCGAGCGGCGGCCGCGATCCCGGAGCAAGGCTCGTCATCTGCGCCCTCATTGCAGCTCGCGCTGGCCCGAAACGAGGCCGAGCACGTGATTATACGCGATGACGAGCGAGAGCGAAATGATGAGCAGCACCATGCCGAGCGCAGCCGCGAAGCCGACGTTGAAGTTGGCGGAGATCTGCTGGTAGATCAGGATCGGCAAGGTCATGACCTGGAAGCCGCCGAGCAGGATCGGGGTGACATAGGCGCTGATCGCGAGCGCGAAGACGAGCAGCGAGCCGGCGAGGATGCCGGGCAGGCTGAGCGGCAGGGTGACCTCGAGAAATGCGCGCCATGGGCTGGCGCCGAGATTCTCCGCCGCCTGCTCCAGCCGCTCGTCGATGCGGCCGATCACGCCGGTGAGCGTCAGCACCATGAAAGGCACATAGATGTGGACCAGGCCGATGATGATGCCGGTCTCATTGTACATCAGCTGCAACGGCCTTGTGACCAGCCCGAGCGACGCCAGGATCTGGTTGATGACACCCTTGTCGGACAGCAGCGTCATCCAGGCGAAGGTACGCACCACGATGCCGGTCAGCATCGGCGCCAGCACGGCCATCAGCAGCAGCGCATGGCCGGTGCGGCTCTTGATACGCGCCATCCAATGCGCGAGCGGGTAGCCGATCACGAGCGCGGCGAGCGTCGTCCAGAGGCCGATCCGGATCGTGGTCCAGATCACCTCGAGATAGTAGCCGTCATCGCCCATGCGGGCATAGTGCCTGGCTGTGAGGGCGACGTTCGGCATGACCACGGGGTTGCCGGTCAGGACGCTCATCACCGCCATCAATCCGATCGGCAGAAAGAAGAACAACGCAAACAGCAGCGCGCTCGGCAGGATCAACAGCGCCAGGCTGTTGACGCGCGGCGCGCTGCTGCTCGTCATCAGGAGGCCAGTCCGGCCAATTGCTCGATGGTCTGGCCGAGCGGATCGCCGGTCATGCGCCGCAGCTTTGCGGCCATGCTGCCGAGCTCGCGGCGGACATTGGCACGCTCGATCTCGGTGGTGGCCTGGACCGAGTAGGAGACGGCGATGCCGATCAGCTCACCGCTCTCGCCGCTCGTCAGCGCAAAGCCCTGCGAGCCGACGCCCTCGATGGCCTCGTCGGCGGCGTCCGAGATGCCGGTCCGGCGGATCTCGTTCAGCCGCGCCATCAGCTCGGTGAAGTTCTGCGGCGAGTTGGCCGGGACCTTCGGGTAGTCGAGCGGCACGCGCGTCCGGATCTCCTGGTCTGTCAGACGCGCCAGCATGGCGCGGCCGTTCGAGGTGATGATGGCCGGCGTGCGCTGGCCCGGCGGGTTGACGACGCGCAGCGGGTTGGAGCCGGGCACGATGCGCAGCACCACCTGCTGATAGCCGTCGAGCACGGCGATGTAGCCGGTGTGGCCGGTGCGCGCGCAGACATCGCGCAGCTCGCGCTCGGCGGTGGCGATCAGGTCGTCATGGGCCCGGTGCAGCCGCCCGAGCTCGAAGGTGAGCAGGCCCGGCCGGTAGCGGCGGCTGTGCGGATCCTGCTCGAGCAGGCCGCAATCGCGCAGCGAGCGGAGCAGGCGGGAGGTCGAGCTTTTCGGTTTGCCGGTCAGGACCTGGACGTCGGCAAAGGAGAGGTCGGGCCGCGCGGTCGAGAAGCAGCGCAGGATGTCGATGGCGTTGGTCAGAGCGCTCATGATGATACCGTTTGTTCCATTTTTTGGAACGTAGTCCCAAATTCTAGAAGCGGCAGACCGTCTGCCGCAAGGCGAAATTACTGGCAACGAGGTGCCCGAATGCGCGTCAGGGTGGTGGTCGGGGCGCCGGGCGCAGACGGAGCATGCTCAGCCTCACTGCGCCACGGTGGACCTGATGCGACCGACGGCGGCGTCTACGCCCGTCCAGGCCGGCTTGTCCGGAGCAAACTGCTGACGAAGATAGGCGACGAGTTCGGCGATCTGGACGTCACTGAGATGGTCCTTGAACGCCGGCATGTAGCCGAGATCGGACGAGACCGGCTTCATGATCCCGTGCAGGATCACCTGGATCAGATTGTCGGGTGTGGCGCTGTGCAGGTTGCTGTTCAGCGCCAGCGAGGGCCGACTGCCGAACAGCGGCAGGCCGCCCACCTCGTGACAGACCGCGCAGGCGCCGAGATAGAGCCGTGCCGCCGGAGACGCCGTCGAGGTCGCCTTGGTGCGCGCTTCCAACTCCGCGGCCATCGCCTCCAGCTTCGCTGCCTCGGGCGAGGGCGTCTGGAACGAGGCGAGATAGATCGCCATGGCCCGAACGTCCGCGTCGGGCAGCGTCGCGAGATCCTTCACGATCGGCGCCATCGGACCGGCCGCGACACCATGGAAGCGCGATTGCCCCGAGCGCAGATAAGTGTAGAGCTCGTCCTCGGTCCACGGGATCGGGGCAGTCGAGAGCGCGGTCAGCGCAGGGGCTTCCCAGCCATCGGCGAAGCCGCCAGCCAGATGTGCGTTGCGCTGCTCGGCGCCGAGCGCGTTGCGCGGCGAGTGACAGGCGCTGCAATGGCCGAGGCTTTCGACGAGATAGAAGCCGCGATTCCACTGCTCCGATTGTGTCGGATCGGGCCGGAACGGCTGCGTGTCGTGAAACAGAGCGTTCCATCCGGCGACCAGCGGCCGCAGGTTGAATGGGAAGCGCAGCGCGTTGTCAGGCGCCTGCTGTCTCACTGGCGCCTGTGCCATCAGGTAGGCGTAGAGCGCCTGCAGGTCGGCATCATCGGTTCGCGCGAAATGCGTGTAGGGAAACGCCGGATAGAGCTGCCGGCCGTCGCGATGCACGCCCTCGCGCATCGCGCGCTCGAAGGCGGGATAGGACCAGGCGCCGATGCCGGTCTCGACGTCGGGCGTGATGTTGGTGCTGAACAGCGTGCCGAACGGCGTCTCCAGTGCGCGGCCGCCGGCATTGATCAGGCCGCCATCCGCGGTATGGCAGACAGCGCAATTGCCGAGCGCCGCGAGCGCCTCGCCGCGCGCGATCGTCGCTGCGGAATAGACCGAGGGATCGGGGCGCGTGATCGGCGCGATGGCGCGCCAGGGCAACACGGCGGTGGCGACGCCGATCGCCGCGGCGCAGGCCGCGACGGCGGTGGCGATCACGCCGCCCCGCTTGGCAAAGGGCTTGGGCCACGTGGTCGCCGGTCTTTCGGGGGCGGGCAGCGACTGCGGCGCCGGCGTCTCCGCCCGTTCGCCGCGCAGGCCTTTCAGGATGCGCTCCGGCGTGAATGGCGGCTCGCGGAAGCGGACGCCGGTGGCGTCGTAGATCGCATTGGCGATCGCGGCGGCGCTGGGCACGGACGCGGACTCGCCGACGCCGAGCGGCGGCTGATCCGGCCGCGGCAGCATCAGCACGTCGATCTCAGGCACGTCGGGGAAGGTGATGATCGGATAGGCGCCCCATTCCCGTGCCGCGACCTTGCCGCGCGTGAAGGGAATCTCCTCCATCAGCGCACGGCTGGTGGATTGGATGACGTTGCCTTCGATCTGGTGGCGTACCCCGTCGGGATTGATCATCAGGCCGGAGTCCTGGCCTGCAATGACCCGCGTGACGCTGACATCGCCGGTGGTCGTATTCACGGCGACATCGGCGATCCACGCCGACCATGCCGCGCCGTAGCCGGGAAACTTGCTGTGGACGTAGAGCGCGTAGGCGAAGCCGCGGCCATGGACGACGCCGTTCTCGGGCGTCTTCTCCTCCCGCACGGGGCGCGGCGTCCAGCCGGCGCGCTCGGCCACGGCGTTCACGAGATCACGTGCGCGCTCGTCCTTCAGATAGCGCAGCCGGTATTCGATCGGGTCGACGCCGGCCTCGGCGGCGAGCTCGTCGATGTAGGACTCGTGCGCGAAGGTGTTGGGCAGCGCCGAGACACCGCGGATCCAGGACGCACGCACGATCGGCGGCATGTCATGCGCCGTGACGCGCATGTGCTCATAGTCGTAAGGCGGGATCGCGGTGCGGTCGCCCATCTCGAACACCGCAGGCTCCGGCCCGATGCGCCCGGTCAGCAGCAGCGCCAGCGTCGGTGCGCCGTTCGAGGGATAGCGCGTGGCGAACTCATAGGCCGCGACCGAGCCGTCGGCATTGAGGCCGCCATTGACGTCCATCAGCTGCGCGGTGCCCTTGGGCTCCCACAGATGCTCTTGCTCGCGCGACAATTGCACCCGCACCGGGCGGCCGACCGCACGCGACAGCAGCAGCGCATCGGCCGTGACGTCGTCGGCGCAGTTGCGGCCGTAGCAGCCGGCGGCCTCGAGGCGGATCAGCTCGATCTGGTGCTCGGGACGGTCGATCAGCTTGGCGAGATCGCCGCGCAGGAGATGAGGATTCTGCGTGCCGGAATAAATGCGGATCTGCCCGTCGCGATAGTCGGCCACCGCGCAGGACGGTCCGATCGAGCCGTGCATCTGGTAGGGCCAGAGATAGGTCCTCCGCATCGGCTTGGCGGCGCCGGCGATGGCGGCATCGACATCGCCCTTGTCGAGCAGCCGTCGCGGAGCGGACGGATTGGCGCGCAGCGCGTTCTCGACATCATCGAGGTCGCGCAGGGTCGGCACCGGCTTCCAATTCACCTCGAGGCGCTCGGCGGCACGGATCGCATTCTCCTCGCGCTCGGCGACGACGCCGATGAAGTCGCCGATGACGACGACGTCGACTAGGCCAGGGACATCGCGCACTGACTCCCTGTCGACGCCAAGAAGGCTGGTTCCGATGAAGGGGCCGGCATCGACGCCGGCATAGGGCGGACGCACGACGCGGCCGTGCAGCATGCCGGGGACGCGAACGTCATGCACGTAAGTGAGCTCACCGGTCGCCTTCGCCGGCAGGTCGACGCGCGGCACCGAGCGGCCGACGACCTGATAGTCGTTCACCGACTTGACGAGGATATCGTCGGCGAGCTCGAGGCGGATCGTCTCATCGCCGATCAGCTCGCCATAGCTGAGGACGCGGTTGTTGGGCCCGCGGACCAGTCCATCCTCGACCATCAAGTCCTGAACGTCGAGGTCGAGCTGCGTCGCCGCCCGCGCCAAGAGGAAGGCGCGCGCCTGCGCCGCCGCCTTGCGCAGGGGCACGGCGGTGATCTGGATTGTCTCGCTGGCGATGGTCGCGCCCTGGTTCGGCACGACCGCGGTGTCCCCGAGCACGACCACGACCCGAGCGAAGGAGACGTCGAGCTCTTCTGCGACGATCTGTCCCAGCGCGGTGCGGATGCCGGTGCCGAGATCGACATGGCCGTTGAAGGCGGAGACCTCGCCTGCCGCCGTGATCCGGATGAAGGTTTCGAACTGGCCATCGTTGCCGGCGATGGGACGTTCGACGACCAGCCGGCCGCGAGGCATGTCGGCGTCCTTGGTGAGGCGATCGTTCATCAGTCCAGCGCCTCGAGCGTGTGGCCGGCCGCGCGCATCGCCGCGCGGAGGATTTCGACATGCGCGCCGCAGCGGCAGAGATTGTAGCGCAGCGCTTGCTTGATCTCGTCGGGTGACGGATCGGGCTTGATCGCCAGCAGCGCCTTGGTCGTCATGATCATGCCGTTGAGGCAGTAGCCGCATTGCGCGGCCTGCTCGGCGATGAAGGCCTGCTGCACCGGATCGGGCGCCTCGCGCGAGCCCAGTCCTTCCAGCGTGGTGACGTCGCGGCCGATGCAGCCTTCCACCGGAATGACGCAGGAGCGGGCGGCGCGGCCGTCGATCAGTACGGTGCAGGCGCCGCATTCCCCCAGGCCGCAGCCGTACTTCGGACCGTTCAGAGCGAGGTCGTTGCGCAGCACATGGAGCAGGGGCGTGTCCGGCGCGGCGGCGACGTCATGTGTCCGTCCGTTCACGGTCAGCCGAATCGTTGCTGGCGTCATGCCCTTCTGTCGTCCGCTATGCTATCGTTAACGAGGATGCGATGGTGATCGCTCCGAGCGTATCGTTTGTGTACTAACATGCAAGTGGCACGTATTGCGTTGCAGCGTATGCACGATTTGTCGTCATTGTGCAGGGCAAACTGATCGTTTATCCGGCAATCGTGCTTTTCGTTCGCGGTGGCGCTTGACAGTCGGCGGAGGGGCGCGACATCATTCGTATACGAACGAATTGCCGCGGCGCGTGGATGGCTGCCGCCAACTCCGCTTCAAGATGGGCTTCTCTGCATGGTGACTGAGACGGCGAGCGACGGTGCAGGGGACAAGATCCGCTGCGATGCCTGCCCGGTGATGTGCTACATCAAGCCGGGCGCGGCAGGCGCCTGCGACCGCTATGCCAATCAGGACGGTGTGCTGGTGCGCGTCGATCCGCATATCCTGCTGGAGCGCACGGTGTCGCATGGCGGCAAGCTGGTGCCGTTCCAGGCGAGCGGCGACTGGGACGGCAAGATCGTGCATCAGCCGGAGCTGTTCGTCACCGCGATCGGCGCCGGCACCACTTATCCCGACTACAAGCCGGCGCCGTTCATCGTGTCATCGGTCGTCGATGGCGTCGACATGGTCACGGTCGTGACCGAGGGCATCTTCAGCTATTGCGGCGTCAAGGTGAAGATCGACACCGACCGCTATCTCGGCCCGGAAGCGGCGACGGTGCGCGTCGACGGCGAAGCGGTCGGTCACGTCACGACCAGCGAATACGGCTCGCAGATGCTGTCGCTCGGCGGCGTGCATCATCTCACGGGCGGCTCCAAGAAGGAGGGGCGTGTCACCTGTGACGCGCTGATGGACCTCAGCAACCGCAAGGCCGTGGAACTGGTGGTTGACGGCGGCTCCAGCGTGATCGTGCAGGCGGGGCAGCCCCCGATCGTCAACGGCGTCAAGGAAGAGCGCATGCGCGTCGGCTGCGGCTCGGCCACGATCGGGATGTTCGCCAAGCAATGGCAGGGCAAGGTCGACGAGGTCGTCGTGGTCGATGATCACATCACCGGCGTGCTGTCAGAGCACCAGGCCGGCAAGCTGCTCGACATTCCCGCGACAGGCATCAAGATGAAGGGACGACGCTCGACGCCGGGCCGCTACTTCCAGGTGGCGCAGCCCGGAACCGGCTGGGGCGGCACCGACATCTCCGATCCGCTGTCGATCCTCGGGCCATTCGATCCCAAGACGGCGAAGCCGGGAACGACGCTGCTGATGGTGTCCACGACGGGCGAGCATGCCGGATACTACGTGCTCGACGAGACGCTCAGGCCGGTGCAGCGCGAGATGCCGCCGGAGCTGCAGTTCTCGGTCGAGCGCATCCAGGAGAACTGCGAGCCGGCGCTGTGCACCGTGCTGTTCATGGCCGGTGCCGGCGGCTCGCTGCGCGCCGGCGTCACCGACAATCCGGTGCGGCTGACGCGTTCGGTCAAGGATACGCTGACGCGGGTGACGAGCGGCGGTGCGCCGGTCTATGTCTGGCCGGGCGGCGGCATCACCTATATGGTCGACGTGACCCAGATGCCGGCCGGCGCCTTCGGCTATGTGCCGACGCCGGCGATCGTCGCGCCGATCGAGTTCACGCTGAGGCTATCGGATTATGCGGCGCTCGGCGGGCACATGGATTACGTCCAGCCGCTCGCTTCGCTCAAGGATGTCAGCAAGGACATTCGCCAACTGCCGTGGCCGAGGCCGGGTGCATGACCCGGCAGCCACAGATCGCCTTGTTGCCCGACCGGCGGCTGCATCTGCAGGACGGCCCGATCGATCTGATCATCGGCGTCGACGCGGTCGATGGTGATATCCGCGCGGCCTATCGTGCGGCGGCCGAGCGTTTCACGGGTCTCTTGGACGAGCTGTGTGCCGAACTGTCCGATCTGCGCAGGGGCGCCGATCACGATCGATGCCCATTGAAAGGTGTCGTCGCGCGGCGGATGCATGCGGCAGTGTCGCCGTTCGCCCGCGAAATGTTCATCACGCCGATGGCCGCGGTTGCCGGGAGCGTGGCCGAGGAGATCCTCGGCGCCATGTGCGGCGTGGCGAAGCTGACGCGGGCCTATGTCAACAATGGCGGTGACATCGCACTCCATCTGCGGGATGCCGCCACCTTCAGCGTCGGGCTGATGGACCGTCCCGACGGCGCCGGTGTGATGCGCAGGATGACGCTTCGTGCTGCCGATGCGATCGGCGGCGTCGCCACGTCGGGCCGCCACGGCCGCAGTTTCTCGCTGGGCATTGCCGACGCGGTGACGGTACTCGCGCGCAGCGCGGCGCAGGCGGATGCGGCGGCGACGGTGATCGGCAACGCGGTCGATCTTCCGGGTCATCCGGCCGTGCTTCGCCGACCTGCCTGCGAGTTGCAACCGGAGACCGATCTCGGTGATCGCCTCGTCACATGCGAGGTCGGAGAGCTCCGTGATGTCGAGGTTGCCGAAGCGCTGGCCGCGGGCGAGCATCGTGGGCAGTCGCTGCTGTCGGCCGGTCTGATCGAAGGCGCCGTTCTGCAGCTCCGCGGCAACATTCGCGTTGTCGGTCCGCGCGCGATCGAGATCGTTCGTCGGCCGCAGTTGCGAGCGGCGGCGGCGTGAGGTTTGATGCATGATGTGCAGGAACACGAAGGATCATCGATGAGCGCCGTCATCAGAAAGATCGTGACCGTGGTCGAGGAAGTCCATCAGGAGATGGGCCGGTCCGTCTCGCCGCCGACGCGGCGGGCTGCGGCAGTGGCGGTGATCGAGAATCCGTTTGCCGGCCGCTATGTCGAGGACCTGTCGCCTCTGATTGCGATCGGCGAGGAGCTGGGCGAGATGCTGGCCAAGCGCGCCGTGGCCGCGCTCGGCATCGAAGGGCCGGCCGCGCACAGCTACGGCAAGGCGGCCGCCGTCGGCAGCGACGGCGAGCTGGAGCATGCGGCCGCGATCCTGCATCCGAAAATGGGCGCGCCGGTGCGCAAGGTACTCGGCAAGGGCGCGGCGCTGATCCCGTCGTCGAAGAAGCGCGGCGGCGTCGGCTGCACGCTCGACATTCCGCTCGGCCATAAAGATGCGGCCTTCGTGCGCAGTCATTTCGATGGCATGGAGGTGCAGATCAACGACGCGCCGCGCGCCAATGAGATCATGGTCGCGCTCGCGGTCACCGACAGCGGCCGTCCGCTGCCGCGCGTCGGCGGGCTCACGGTCGCCGAGATCAAGGGCGAGGACGGTCTACGGTAATTCGACTCAACATGGAGGCTGAAGGGATGCGACGGAGAACGATGCTTGCGGCAGGCCTGGGCCTTGCCGTCGCGGGATTGACGGGCGCGGCGCGCGCCGAGGACGTCATCAAGATCGGCGAGATCAACAGCTATTCGCTGCTGCCGGCCTTCACCGAGCCCTATCGCAAGGGCTGGCAGCTCGCGGTCGAGGAGGTCAATGCGGCCGGCGGCATCAACGGCAAGAAGCTCGTCGTCGTCTCCAAGGACGACAGCGGCAAGCCGGCTGACGCGCAGACCGCGGCCAACGAGCTGGTGTCGAGCGAGAACGTCGCGATGCTCGCCGGTACGTTCCTGTCGAACATCGGCCTCGCCGTCAGCGACTTCGCCAACCAGAAGAAGGTGTTCTTCCTGGCGGCCGAGCCGCTGACCGACGCCATCACCTGGGCGAAGGGCAACAAATACACCTTCCGCCTGCGTCCGTCGAACTACATGCAGGCGGCGATGCTGGTCGAGGAGGCCGCCAAGCTTCCCGCCAAGCGCTGGGCCACCATTGCGCCGAACTATGAATATGGCCAGTCGGCCGTCGCCGTGTTCAAGAAGCTCTTGTCTGAGAAACGGCCCGACATCCAGTGGGTGGACGAGCAGTGGCCGCCGCAGGGCAAGATCGACGCCGGTCCGGTGGTGCAGGCCGTCGCCGCCGCCAATCCGGAGGCGATCCTCAACGTCACCTTCGGCGCCGATCTCGTGAAGCTGGTCCGCGAAGGCAACACCCGCGGCCTGTTCAAGGACCGCAAGGTCGTCAGCTTCCTGACCGGCGAGCCGGAATATCTCGATCCGCTCAAGGAGGAGACGCCCGAGGGCTGGATCGTCACCGGCTATCCCTGGTATTCGATCAAGACGCCCGAGCACGACGCGTTCCTGAAGGCGTATCAGGCCAAATATAACGACTATCCGCGGCTTGGTTCGATCGTCGGCTACCAGACCATCAAGTCGGCAGCCGCCATCCTCGCCAAGGCCGGCTCGACCGATACCGACAAGCTGATCGCCGCGGCCGAGGGACTGTCGGTGCCGTCGCCCTTCGGTGAAATCACGTTCCGCAAGATCGATCACCAGTCGACGCTCGGCGCTTACGTCGGCAAGACTGCGCTGAAGGACGGCAAGGGCATCATGGTCGACGCCGTCTATCGCAAGGGCTCGGACTACCTGCCTGGTGACGCGGAGGTCGGCAAGCTCCGGCCGAAGGACTGATCCACACGATCCTGCTTCTCCCTCTCCCGCAGGGGGAGAGCGGGCGGGGTGAGGGAATACGACGCCTGATCTGCAGGTTCGGGCCGAGATCCCTCACCCCACGCTTGCTCGCCAGCTCTCTGAGGGAGCGCCGAGCGCAAACGCGGCTCATCGATTCGACGATCTCCTCACGCGGACCGCCCATGGCCTTCTATTTCGTCCAGTTCCTGACCGGCCTTGCCAGTGCAGCCTCGCTGTTCCTGGTGGCGTCGGGACTGTCGATCATCTTCGGCGTCACCCGCATCGTGAATTTCGCCCATGGCGCGTTCTACATGCTCGGCGCCTATGTGGCCTTTTCGCTCACTGAGAGGCTGTCCGGTCCGCTCGGCTTCTGGGGCGGCATCGTCGTGGCAGCGCTCGCGGTCGCGGCCGTCGGCGTGCTCGTCGAGATCGTGCTGCTGCGCCGGATCTATCACGCGCCGGAATTGTTCCAGCTGCTCGCGACCTTCGGCCTGACCTTGATGGTCGAGGATCTCGTCGTGCTGATCTGGGGACCGGACGACCTGGTCGGCCGCCGCGCGCCGGGATTGAAAGGTGCGGTCGATTTCTTCGGCCAGAACATCCCGAGCTACGACCTGTTCCTGATCGTGCTCGGCCCCGTCGTGCTCGGCGCATTGTGGCTGCTGTTCCAGCGCACGCGCTGGGGCATCCTGGTGCGCGCGGCGACGCAGGACCGCGACATGGTCGCGGCGCTCGGGGTCAACCAGAAGTGGCTGTTCACCTCGGTGTTTGCCGTCGGCGTCTTCCTGGCGGCGCTCGGCGGCGCCCTGCAGATCCCGCGCGACGCGGTCCATCACGCGATGGATCTGCGCATCATCGTCGAGGTGTTCGTGGTCGTCGTGATCGGCGGCCTCGGCAGCATCCTCGGCGCCTTCATTGCCGCCGTGCTGGTGTCGGAGCTCAACGCTTTCGGCATTTTGATCTTCCCCACGATCTCGCTGATCCTGGTGTTCCTGGTGATGGCGGTCGTGCTGGTCGTCCGGCCCTGGGGCCTGTTCGGTAAGAAGGAAGCGCCCGCGCGCCGCACGCCGGGCCTCACCGTTATTCCGTGGCGTCCGCTGAGCTCGGTCGAGCGGCTGGCGTCCCTCGTCGCTCTGGCGCTGGCGGCGATGCTGCCCTTCATCGCCGGCAACTACGCGCTGACCGTGGGCGCCGAGATCGCGATCTTCGTGATCTTCGCGGCGTCGCTGCATTTCCTGATGGCGGTCGGCGGGCTCGCCTCGTTTGGTCACGCCGCCTATTTCGGCCTCGGCGCCTATGGCGTCGCCTTCCTCGCCAAGATGGCGGGACTGCCGATGATCGTCTGCCTTTTGCTGGGCCCGCTGCTCGGCGCGCTCGGCGCAGCCGTGTTTGGTGCTTTCGCGGTCCAGCTCTCCGGCGTCTACTTCGCGATGCTGACGCTGGCGTTCGCCCAGATCGTTTGGTCGATCGCGTTCCAATGGGTGGCCGTGACCGGCGGCGACAATGGCATTCTCGGTCTCTGGCCGGAAAAGTGGGCGGCCTCGCCGTCGCACTTCTATTGGCTCGCACTGGGCGTGTCGGCGCTCGTGGTCAGCGTGCTCCGGCTGATTACTTTCTCACCCTTTGGCTACGCGCTGCGCGGCATGCGCGACTCGCCGCTGCGCAGCGAGTCGATCGGCATCAACGGCAAGCGTATCCAGTGGACCGCTTTCATCATCGCCGGCACGACGGCCGGCATCGGCGGCGCGCTGTTCGCCTATCTCAAGGGCAGCGTCTTCCCTGACAACATGGGCATCTCGCTCTCGGTCGATGCGCTGGTCATGGTGTTGCTCGGCGGCGTCGAGACGGTGCCCGGCGCGATCTTCGGCGCCATCGTCTACAAGGCGCTCAACATCTGGCTGGTCAGCCAGACCGACTGGTCGAAGCTCGTGCTCGGCATCTTCATCGTGCTGATCGTGGTGGTGTTCCCGAAAGGCATCGTGGGCGTGGTCGAAACCGTCATGCATCGGCGCCGCGCAGTGTCCCCCAAGGGGGCTTCGCTGTCGGCCAAGATGGAGGGCGCATAATGAGTCTCGGCGTGTCGATGCTCTCGGTCGAAGGCCTGTCTAAATCCTATGGCGGCATTCACGCCGTCCGCAACGTGTCGTTCACGCTGCGGGCCGGCGAGATCCTGGCGCTGATCGGCCCGAACGGCGCGGGGAAAAGCACCTGCTTCGACATGCTCAACGGCCAGAACGTGCCGGACAGCGGCCGCATCACGGTGATGGGGCAGGAGACCACCGGGCGCAAGCCGCGCGAGGTCTGGCGGCTCGGGGTCGGCCGCACCTTCCAGATTACCGCGACCTATCCGACCATGACCGTGCGTGAGAACATCCAGGTCGCGCTGGTCTCGCATCATCGCCGCCTGTTCGATTTCTGGAGCCCGATGGTTGGCATCGAGCGCGACGAAGCCGATCGCCTGCTCGATCTCGTCGGCATGGCCGGCTATGCCGAGCGTCCCTGCGGCGAGCTCGCGTATGGCGACCTCAAGCGGCTGGAGCTCGCGATCGCGCTCGCCAACCAGCCGAAGCTGCTGCTCATGGACGAGCCGACCGCCGGAATGGCGCCGCGCGAGCGCGTCGAGCTGATGCGGCTGACGGCTGGAATCGCGCGTGAGCAGTCGATCGGCGTCCTCTTTACGGAGCACGACATGGACGTGGTATTCGAGCATGCGGACCGCATTCTCGTCCTCAATCGCGGCAGCCTCATTGCCGAGGGATCGCCAGCCGAGGTGCGCGCCAACCGGGAGGTGCAGGCGATCTATCTCGGCGAAGGCCTGCTGTATGATGCCGATCATCGCGAGGGAGCTCCGGCATGAAGCTGTCCGTCGCCAGTCTCAACAGCCACTATGGTCCGGCGCATATCCTGTTCGACATCGGCCTCGAGGTCGGCGAGGGCGAGGTGGTGGCACTGCTCGGGCGCAACGGCGCTGGCAAATCGACGACGTTCCGCTCGATCGTCGGCCTGGTCGAGCTGCGCGAGGGCCAGATCATGTTCGAGGGCAAGGACATCTCGTCCGCGCCGACCCATGAGATCGTCCGCGCCGGCCTCGGCTATGTTCCGGAAGAGCGCCGCATCTTCACCGAGCTGACGGTGGAGGAAAACCTCGAGGTCGGTCGGCAGAAGCCGCGGCCCAATGCGCCGCAATGGACGCGCGAGAAACTCTATCAGTTGTTTCCCAATCTCGGCGAGATGAAGAACCGCCCGGGTGGCCGCATGAGCGGCGGCGAGCAGCAGATGCTCACCATCGCCCGTACCCTGATGGGCAATCCGTCGCTGGTGCTGCTCGACGAGCCATCGGAGGGTTTGTCGCCGAAGATCGTCGAGCAGATGGTCGATGCGATCCTGACCATGAAGAAGGAAGGCGTCTCGCTGGTCGTCTCCGAGCAGAACCTGCATTTCGCCAAGCTGATCTCGGACCGCGCCTATATCATCGAGCGCGGCCGCATCTGCTTCTCCGGCACCATGGCCGAGCTCGACGCGCGGCCCGACATCCGCGACGCGCATCTGTCGATCTGAGGCGAGGGAAGATATGGCCAAGAGCGCCACGCTGAAGCGATCGGCAAGGACCGCAACGAAGACCGCGCCGAAGCCGCAGCCAAAGGCCGCTGCGAAGGCCACGGCCAAAGCGGCGAAATCAAATTACGTGCTCGACGATCAGATCGGCTTCATCCTGCGTCAAGTCTGGCAGCGCCACACGATGATCTTCGCGCGCGACATCGGCAGCAACCTGACGCCAACGCAATGGGCGGCACTGTCGAAGCTGGTCGAGACCGGGCCGTGCTCGCAAAACCAGCTCGGACGGTTCACGGCGATGGACGTCGCGACGATCAAAGGTGTGATCGACCGGCTGACCGCGCGCGGTCTCACCGAAACCAGCCCGGACCCGCAGGATGGTCGCAGGCTGCTCGTCAGCCTGACCCGCGCCGGCCAGCAGCTCGCGGAGAAGACCGCACCGCTCGCGCTCGCCATCTCCAAGGAAACACTGGCGCCGCTCGATGCGAAGGAACGCGAGACGCTGCTGGGGTTGTTGAACCGGCTGCGGTAGCCCTTCCTCCACGTCATTCCGGGGCGTCGCGAAGCGACGAACCCGGAATCCCGAGCTGAGGGAAAGAACAGCGCTGGCCAATCTCGGGATTCCGGGTTCGCCCTTTGGGCGCCCCGGAATGACTGTGTATGCCGCTCTACGACGATATTACTTCGCCACGATCTCCGGGATCTTCGTGGCCGGCGGCGTGTTGCGGCTGCGCTGGGTGCGGACGATGCCGTCGATGATGGTCATGCCGATACCCGGGAGATCGCCGAGCTGGACGCTGTCGAGCAAGGTCGTGGCCGGCGAGTGCTGCGCCTTGTCCATGATGACGAAGTCGGCGGAGCGGCCGACCTCAATCAGGCCGCAGTCGAGCTCGCGCATCCGCGCTGTGTTGCCGGTAGCGAAGCAGAACGCGATCTCGGCGGGGACGTCGCCGAGCGAGGACAGTAGCGACACCATGCGCAGGATGCCGAGCGGCTGCACGCCGGAGCCGGCCGGCGCGTCGGTGCCGAGGATCACGCGGTTGAGTTCGTTCATCTCGCGCGCGGTGCGCAAGGTGAACAGCGCCGAGCGCTCATTGCCGTTGTGCACCAGCTCGAGCCCAGCCTTGCAGCCCTCGCAGATGCAGCGGATCTGGTCGTCGGGCAGGGCGGTGTGGCCGCCATTGATGTGTCCGATGACGTCGGTGCCGGCCTCCAGCACGACGTCCTTGTCGATCAGGCCGGAGCCGGGAATCGACGGACCGCCGGTGTGAATGGTGCTCTGGATGCCGTATTTGCGCGCCCAGCCGACCATCTTGCGCGCGGTCGGGCCGTCCTTGACGCCGCCGAGGCCGACCTCGCCGAGCAGCTTGACGCCGGCCGCCGCGAGCTCCTTGAAATCGTCCTCGACCATCTCGCATTCGATCACCGGCGCGCCGGCATGCACCTTCACACCGCCGGGGCGGAGCGTCCAGAATGCGCGCTGCGCGAAGATCGCCATCGCCTTCAGGCCGACCACGTCGCGCGGGCGACCGGGCATGTGCACCTCGCCGGCGGAGATCATCGTGGTGACGCCACCATGCAGATAGGAGTCGATCCAGTTGGTCTGGTTCTGCCGCGGCGTCCAGTCGCCGGCGACCGGATGAACATGGCTGTCGATCAGGCCTGGCGCCACCGTCGTGCCATGGGCATCGACGATGGTCGTCGCGCCTTCGGTGTCGACGTCCTTGAAGCGGCCGATGCCCGTGATCTTGCCGTTCTCGGCGACGATCGTGTCGGCGTCCAGGATGGGCCGTTCCAGTGCGCCGGACAGCATCAGGCCGATGTTGCGGATGACCAGCTTGCTGGGACCGGTTGCTTGCGGCGCGTCATGGGCCATCGGGATATCCTTCTTTCCTGGCAAGGCATTTGCGGCAGTTTGCGCCTGCACGCGGCGCAGCATCAAGCCGGTTTCGGTCATTCGTACACGAATGATCAGGTCCGGCAAGCTGCGGCCTGCACGAAGATTTGGCGCGGGCTGCCTACCCTTCAGACACAGCGCGGGCCCTATGAGCGCGGCGACATCCTCGGCTTCGGTCGCGTGTTCGACATTCCCGTCCCCTGTGCTTGTGGCGGTGGTCTACGCGCAGGTGACGAACCGCACCCCTGGACGTTGCCGCCGCAATCCGGCATCACCTCGTGCGATCTTTTTGCGACGTGGGTGACGGCAGATGAGCGACGACCTCCACATGATCGGAGCGGGCGGCATCACCGCCTCGGTCAAGGCTGATGGCGCCGAGCTGTGCTCGTTGAAGACGGCCGGGGGCCTGGAGTTGCTCTGGCAGGCCGGAGCCGTCTGGCCGCGCCATGCGCCATGGTTGTTTCCGATCGTCGGCCGACTCAAGAATGACCAGCTCCACCACCGCGGCCGGACCTATCCGATGACCCAGCACGGCTTCGCCCGCGACCTGCGATTCACCTGGCTGGAGCGCGGGGCCGAGTCGTGCGTGTTGCAGCTGACCGACGACGAGACGACGCAGGCGCACTATCCGTTCGCCTTCCGTCTCACGGTGAGCTACCGGATCACCGCTGATGCGCTGGACGTGGCGGTCGAGATTGCCAACCCCGGCGCGGAGGTTCTGCCAGCCTCGTTCGGATGCCATCCCGCCTTCAACTGGCCGCTGCTCCCCGGCCAGCCGAAGGAGAGCTATCGGCTGATCTTTGCAGAGCCGGAGCCGGCGCCGATCCGCCGTCTGACAGGAGGTTTGCTGCGCGAGCGGCCGGAGCCCTCACCGATCGAGGGGCGCGTTCTCCCGTTGAGCGAACGTCTGTTCGACGACGATGCCGTGATCCTCGATCAGCCGGCCAGCCGTTCGGTTCGCCTCGTCGGAACCACAGGACCGGCGCTTGAGTTAACTTGGGATCATTTTCGTCAGCTTGGAATCTGGTCGAAGCCCGGCGGCGTGCCGTTCCTGTGCATCGAGCCGTGGCGCGGTTTCGCCAGTCCGCTCGATTTCGACGGCGAGTTTGCCGCCAAGCCCGGCGTCATGCACATCGCCCCGGACTCTGCAGAGACGCTGCGATGCCGCATCCGGGTCGACGGATTGGTATGACTAATGCTCGCAGCGCCCATTTGCGTGCACAGCGGTAACTGTGACTCGCAGTTTTGGGCCTGGAAATGACGGCGCCGTGACCTACATCAGAGACGAGCGCGGAACTTTGGCTATGATACGTCGAACGACCGGCGGTTGGTGGGCGCTTTCTCCGAACTGATAACGGTCGATCATCGAACATGACGTGCGGCGTGATGTCAGGCGCTCTTAGCTGGCTCTTGCAGCCGGGCAGCGCTGCGAGTTCGCCATCAGCCGGCGTGCAGAGATCTCGCGGCGGGGGCGCGTAAGTGGCGTTACGCGGGGAACGGGAGGATGGGATGGTGTTGAGAGCTGTTATCGGCACGATTACATGCGCCGTGTTGCTCACGGCGAGCGATGCTGTGGCGGGGGCCTATCAGCCGGGTGACTTCCTCAAGCTTGATCTGTCGAAGGCCGTGTTGTCGCCGGAGCCGCTCGGCCCCGAGGCGCATTTCGAACCTGTGCCTATCGAAGCCAAATCAGATCGACCTGCGGTCGCCGTCCGTTCCGCGATCGACCCGGACGAGCGCTTCGCCATCCCGCGCGCCATCGCCAGCCGGCGCGCTCATGGCACCAGGACGGCCGAGCGGCCCCGCGGCGCCGCCCGCACCAAGCTCGTCCATCGGCGCGGCAATCCGCTCGACGCGCAGGCGATGGATACGCGCATTCAGACCTGGCCGTGCCGGCCTGGCAGCGGCGGCATCTGTAACTGGCGCTGATCGGCGGGGCTACCCCGCGCGCCTGTTGCGTTCAGGAACCTCGCTCCCGACATCTTGATTGAGGCGGATGCCGGCTCGCTTGAACTCGCAAGCGGAGCAAAGGCAAGTTGAACGCTTCCCGCCAAGGTCTTGATGTTTCGAGGCTGCCGCCGGCGTTTGCTGGCGAATGGCTCGCGCGATTCCAGGAGATTTCATGAACGCCATCGACACCCAGGGTATCCGTCTGCCCAAGCTCGGGCTCGGCACCTTTCGCATGCAGGGCACTGTCTGCCGCGAGGCCGTCGAGAGCGCGCTTGCGCTCGGCTACCGCCACATCGACACCGCCGAGATGTATGCCAACGAGGATGCGATCGGTGCTGCACTTGCGGCAACAAATCTGCCGCGCGCCGAATTGCACGTCACCACCAAGGTCTGGCCGGAGAACCTCGCGCCGGACGCGATCCGTCGCGCATTCGACACGAGTCTGAGGAAGCTCAGACTGGAGTTCGTCGATCTCTATCTCATCCACTGGCCGGCCAAGGGGATGAACCTGCCGGCCGCGCTGGAGACGCTGTTGAAGCTGAAGGAGGAGGGGCGTACGCGCGCGATCGGCGTCGCCAACTTCACCGTCGCGCTGCTGAAACAGGCGGTGGAGGACGTCGAGGCACCTGTTGCCTGCAATCAGGTCGAGTATCATGTGATGCTCGACCAGTCGAAGCTGATGGCCTACATGGCGAGCCGGTCGATTCCCCTGGTGGCGTATTGCCCGCTGGCGCAGGGACGCGCCGCCGCCGACGAGACGCTGGGGGCCATCGGCAGGAGGCATGGCGCGAGCGCCGCCCAGGTCGCACTGAAATGGCTGTTGGACCAGGATGGGGTGGCGGCGATCCCCAAGGCCGCGCGTCCGGAAAGTCAGCGTGCGAACTGGGATGCGATGAAGCTTCAACTCGATGATGAGGATCGTGCCACCATCGCGTCCCTCCCGAAGGACAAGCGCTTCGTCAATCCGGCCTTTGCGCCGGAATGGGACCGCTGACCACCACGCGGAGCCCTGCGAGAACGGACGTCAGAACGAACGCCACAGAAAATGGCCCCTCTCGGGGCCATTGCTGTGTCGAAGTTGCAGATCAGTCGCGCCGGATGATCACGGTGCGATCGTGATGGCGGTGGAACGGCCGGACATAGCGGTGAGGCCGGTACTCACGATGCATGCGGTATTCGGCGTGGGACCGATCCCAGCCGTGGTGGTAGTGATGGCCGCCACGCTTGATGACCACCGTCTCGGCGTTGGCGATCGACGGTGCCGCGAGCGCGACGACCGCAAGGGAAGCGAGCGCGAGAGCGATTTTCTTCATGTTGTCCTCCAGAATGAAAGTGCGGGATCAACTTGAAGTGTGAAAGAACGTTCCGCAGGAACTTCCACGAAGTTGCTGAATACACGTTCAGATTTGGTCTTCACGCTCGCGGGCGAACCGTGCCGTCCCCTCGAGCCTGCCGCGTCAGTCGCACTTCCTGAGCGCTGGCGTCGGCTTGCCGTTGGCGACGAAGCGGCCGTCACGAATGGTGTAGCTGTCGTCCTCGCCGCGATTGAACGCGGAGCGGATGTTGCCGTCGGCGGTCCGGGTGATCCCATTCTCTCGCGTCTGGCGCGCTTTGGGCAGCACGATCGAGAGCACCAGCGTCTGGTCCGCCTCGACGCGTGCGCTCGCCACCTGGTTGACGTCGGACGGATCGTGGTCACGACGATAGATCAGGTGACCATCGTCAGTGACTTCGTAGGAGATGATGGCGCCGCGGCCCTTGACCGCGGGTGCGCTGCAGTCGGCGGCCCAGGTTCCGATCAGGCCCCAGGTCCGAGCAACCTCGACGGTGTCGCCGGCCCGAGCGGCAGACGCTGATGATGCGCAGAGGACGATTGCGATGAGAGGGCGGGAGATCGAAATCATGCGGTCTCGCGGGGATGACTGCCGTGACATCTTAATGCACTGCGTCAATGGCGCAACGACAGACCTGCGCCGAGATCGTTGGCACAAAGTCTCATTCTTTTCGGGCCGGCCTTGCTGGCGAGGGGGACAAGGCGCATGCTCCCCGCAACTACAAACAAGCGTGGGGAGGCTGACCATGTCTGCGCTGTCGCGCCGCAAATTCCTGCTGTCGTCCGGAGCGGCCGCCATGGCCGCGCTATCGGGTCCTGCCGGCGCCGCGGTGGGGCCGGCCGACAAGTTCGATCTGGTGATCAAGGGCGGCGACGTGATCGATCCCAGCCAGTCGCTCCGAGGCAAGCGCGACATCGGGATCCGCTGGGGCGTCGTCGAAGCGGTCGAGCCCGAGATACCGGCCGAGCGGGCGCTGCGGTCGATCGACGCCAACGGCCGGTTGGTGACGCCGGGCCTCATCGACCTCCACAGTCATGTCTATCCCTATGGCTCGGCGATTGGGATCCCGCCCGACGAACTGGTGCAATTCCAGGGCACGACGACGGTCGTCTCGGCCGGCGACGCCGGCGTCAACAATCTTGCTGCGTTGCGCCGCTTCATCGTCGCCCAGTCGCGGGCACGCATCTACGCCTTCGTCCACATCGCCAACAACGGCCTGTCGGCGTTTCCGGTGGCCGAGCTCTACAACATCGACAATGCGCAGGTAGACGCCTGCGCCATGGCGCTGGCGGAGAACCCGGACTTCCTGCTCGGGGTCAAGGTGCGGATGTCGGAGAACGTGATCTTCAAGCATGGGCTCGAGCCGCTGAAGCGCGGCATCAAGGCCTGCGAGCTGTGCGGCTGGCCGGCGCGGATGATGGTGCATATCGGTGGGGTCGAGACCGGCGAGTTGATGTCGCAGATCCTGGACCTGCTGCGCCCCGGCGACATCCTGACCCATGCCTATTCCGGCGCGCCGAATATGGGCGGCGCCTTCACCAACATCGTCCAGGATGGCAAGCTGCTGCCCGCGGCGCTCGCCGCCAAGCAGCGCGGCGTGCTGTTCGATGTCGGCCATGGCGGCGGCAGCTTCGATTTCACCGTGGCCGAGGTCGCGATCCCCGGCGGCTGCGGCCCGGACACCATCTCGTCCGACATCCATGTCTTCTCCGGCAACAGTCCGGGCATGCCGTTCCTGCCCAACGTGATGGCGAAATTCATCGCTATGGGATTTTCGTTGGAGCAGGTGGTGAGCATGGCCACCTCTGCGCCGGCCAAGATCATCAACCGTGCGCCGAAGATCGGCAGCTTGCAGGTCGGTGCGCCGGCCGACGTCGCAATCATGGACCTGGTCGAGGGGCCCGTCAGCTTCGTCGATACCCGCGGCAACAAGCGCGAGGGCAAGCTGCAGCTCAAACCGGTGCAGACGGTGATCAACGGCGTGCCGTTCGGGCGGCCCTACCAGTCGCCCTTTTCGGTGCGGTGAGCAGCGCGCGATCACTCGATCGCGCGCGTCCGCTCCACATTGGATGAGCGCAGTGGGACCCCGAACTCCTCCCGGCAGACGTCGGCGAGGACTGCGATGCCCTCGCGGATCTCCTGATGCGAGGGGCTGGCGAAGCACAGCCGCAGGCGGCTCCGCGCATGCGCGGCGTCGGTGGACCATTCCGGTCCCGGATTGATCGAGACGCCGCGTTTGAGCGCTGCCTGTGACAGCTTCATCGCGTCAACCTGGTCCGGTAGCTTGACCCAGAGGAAGATCCCGCCCTTGGGCGGCGCGAACTCGGCGGCGGTGCCGAACTCGGCGTTGAGCGCCTCGATCAGGGTGTCCAGCTTGGCGCGCAGTCCCCGCACCAACTGCGGCACGTGGGTCGCGAAATGCGGCCTGCAATATTCCGCGAGCACCATCTGCTCCAGCGCACCCGAGCCGGCATCGGTCTTGAGGGACAGCAGCACCGACATGATCTCCCAGGGGGCGACCAGGAAGCCGACCCGCAACGCCGGCGCGACCGACTTCGAGAACGATCCGAGGTGGATCACACCGCCATGGTCGGACATGCCGTGGATCGCGCGGGGCCGTTTGCCGTCCCAGATCAGGTCGGCGTAGCAGTCGTCCTCGAACACCGGTACGCCATAAGCGCGCGACAGCCACAGCAGCTCGGCCCGCCGGCTTTCCGGCATGATGGTGCCGGTCGGGTTCTGCACCGTCGGAATGGTATAGATGTATTTCGGCCGGATGCCGCGATCCTTGAGATCGGCCAGCATCGTCGCCAGCGCGTCCGTTCGCATGCCGTCCTGGTCGAGCGGGATGCCGATGACCTTGACGCCCAGTCGTGCCAGCCGCGTCAGCGTGCCCTGGTAATTGTCCTGCTCGACCAGCACGGTGTCGCCGCGCGTGAGCAGCGCCTGATTGACGAGGTCGAGGCCCTGCAGCGAGCCGGACAGGATCATGATGTCGTCGGCGCGCGCCGACATGCCCGCGTCCCGCGTCAGCTTGGCGGCAAGAAAGTCCCGCAGCGGCCGGTAGCCTTGAGGCCCGTGCGCGAGGCCGTAGGTGGCGAGCGCGCGTCCCTCGCGGGCGAGCACGGCGTCGGCGGCCGCGCGCAAGCCCTTCACGGGCACGGCATCGGCGTCGTTGTTGCCGCCGACGAAGCTGTATTTTGCGAGTCCCGTCCAGCGCGCGGCGGGTGCGGGCAGGCCGGGGCTGAGGAGGGGTGCAAAATCGAATGCGGCCATGAGGCGCGGCTCCCTTGTTCTCGATTTGAGGCGACTTTAAACAGATACCAGGGCGCTTGTCCTGGCAGGGCAGGTCCTTTTCCCGGGGAAGGCGACCTTCGAGCGGCGGTTCCGCCGCTCTGGCGCGCGCCTGCGATCCCGGCTAAAGCAGCCCGGAAAAGCAGCGAGACTTGCAATGGCCGACTCGATCCAGGAAGTTCTGTACGCCTTCGCCAAGGGCGAGATGGTCGTCGTGACCGATGACGACGACCGCGAGGGCGAGGGCGATCTCATCGTCGCCGCCTCGCTCTGCACGCCCGACAAGATGGCGTTCATCATTCGCCATACCTCCGGCATCGTCTGTGCGCCGATCACCGCCGACGACGCGCGGCGGCTGCGGCTCGACCCGATGGTCGCGCACAATGATTCCAACCACACCACGGCCTTCACCGTTTCGATCGACTACAAGCCGGACGGTGGCACCGGAATCTCGGCCGAAGAGCGCGCCTCCTGCTGTCGTGCGCTCGCCAACCCGAATGCCGGTGCCGCTGATTTCGCGCGTCCCGGCCATATCTTTCCATTGATAGCGCGTGACGGCGGCGTGCTGCTGCGCTCCGGCCACACCGAGGCGGCGGTCGATCTCTGCAAGCTCGCGGGGCTCCCGCCGGTCGGCGTCATCTCCGAGTTGATGAACGACGACGGCACGGTCATGAAAGGCGAGCAGGTCGTTCGTTTCGCTGCGGCCCACAATCTCAAGCATGTCACCATCGCCGATCTGATCTCGTACCGGCAGGCGCGCGAGAAGCTGATCGAACGGGTGTCGACCTTCACGACCGACAGCCCGATCGGGCCGCTGCAGGGCTTCGCCTACCGCTCGCCGTTCGATCCGATCACCCACGCCGCGTTCGTCTATAACGGCATCGGCGACGGCAAGAACGTGCTGACGCGGCTGCACAAGCCCAACATCGTGAAGGATCTGATCGCAGGTCCGCAGCGTATCCAGGCGGTGCTGCAGCACTTCAAGCGGGCCGGCCGCGGCGTGCTGATCTATCTGCGCGACGGCGCGGCCGGCGTTCCCGTCGAGCCGGTCGAAGAGCCGCATACCGCGGAGGCCGATCGCCATCGGCAGTGGCGCGAGGTCGGCGTCGGTGCGCAGATCCTGCGTGATCTCGGCGTGACCTCGATCCGGAACCTGACGTCGTCGGTCCATGACTACAAGGGCCTGTCGGGTTTCGGTATCGAGATCGTCGCCAACGAGCGGCTTGAAGGCTGAACTTCCAGGATTTAACCTCTCAACTGCTGCGACCCGTGCGCAGCGAGACGCGAAAGGACCATTCATGAGCGCGCGCCCTCAGGCAAAGGACAAGCCGGCCCAGTCGAGCTTCCAGTGGGACGATCCCTTCCTGCTGGACGATCAGCTGACCGAGGACGAGCGCATGGTGCGTGACACCGCGCGCGCCTACGCCCAGGACAAGCTGCTGCCGCGCGTGACCAAGGCCTATCTCGAGGAGAAGACCGACCGCGAGATCTTCAACGAGATGGGCGAGCTCGGCCTGATCGGCATCACCTTGCCGGAGGAATATGGCTGCGCCAATGCGAGCTACGTCGCCTATGGCCTCGTGGCACGCGAGATCGAGCGCGTCGATTCCGGCTACCGCTCGATGAACTCGGTGCAGTCCTCGCTGGTGATGTATCCGATCTATGCCTATGGCGACGAGAGCCAGCGCAAGAAATATCTGCCGAAGCTCGCCAGCGGCGAGTGGGTCGGCTGCTTCGGCCTGACCGAGCCGGATGCCGGTTCCGATCCGGCCGGCATGAAGACCCGCGCCGAGAAGGTGGCCGACGGCTATCGCCTGACCGGCAGCAAGATGTGGATCTCGAACGCGCCGATCGCCGACGTGTTCGTGGTGTGGGCCAAGTCGGCCGCGCATGACAACCAGATCCGTGGCTTCATTCTCGAGAAGGGCATGAAGGGCCTGTCGGCGCCGAAGATCGGCGGCAAGCTCTCCTTGCGCGCCTCGATCACCGGCGAGGTGGTAATGGATGGCGTGGTGGTGCCGGAGAGCGCGCTGCTGCCCAACGTGTCCGGTCTGAAGGGGCCGTTCGGCTGCCTCAACCGCGCCCGCTACGGCATCTCCTGGGGCGTGCTCGGCGCCGCCGAGGATTGCATGCATCGCGCCCGCCAGTACACGCTCGACCGCAAGCAGTTCGGCAAGCCGCTGGCTGCCACGCAGCTGGTCCAGAAGAAGCTCGCCGACATGGAGACCGAGATCGCGCTCGGCCTGCAGGCCTCGCTTCGCGTCGGCCGCCTGATGGACGAGGGCAAGATGGCCCCGGAGATGATCTCGATCGTCAAGCGCAACAATTGCGGCAAGGCGCTCGACATCGCCCGCGTCGCGCGCGACATGCACGGCGGCAACGGCATTTCGATCGAGTACCAGGTGATGCGCCACGCCGCCAACCTCGAGACGGTCAATACCTACGAGGGAACGCACGACGTCCACGCGCTGATCCTCGGCCGCGCGATCACCGGCATTCAGGCGTTCTTCTAACTGCTGTGCGCGACGCCCATTCGCTGCATCGGGCGGTATACGCGGTCGCCGTTGCGCCCTCGCTGTCATCGTCCGCGAAAGCGGACGATCCAGCAATCACCGGCCCATCGAGGCTCATCGCCGTCTCGGAGTACTGGATCCCCCGCTTTCGCGGGGGATGACGGCAGCGAGTGAGGCAGGCGATCTGCCCCATGCACAGGGAAGGCACGCCATGGCCGAGAATGACGACGTCCCGTTCAACCGCAACTTCCCGCTTCGGGCGGGCGTCGTCGAGCAGGTCCGCCCGGGTATTCGCCGCGTCCTCTGCAACAATCCGAGTCCGTTCACCTTCACCGGCACGGTCAGCTACATCGTGGGGACCGGCAACGTCGCGATCATCGATCCGGGTCCGGACAACGAGGCCCATGCGCAGGCGCTGCTCGATGCCATCAGAGGCGAGACCGTCACGCACATCCTGGTGACGCACACGCATCGCGATCACTCGCCGAACACCGGACGGCTGAAGGCCGCGACCGGCGCCACCGTCTATGCCGAGGGCCCGCATCGCGCCTCGCGGCCGCGCTACGAGAGTGAGAAGCACAGTCCGGAATCCGGCGTCGACCGCGACTTTGCGCCGGATGTCACCGTTGCTGACGGCGATGTGATCGAAGGGCGGGGCTGGCGGGTCGAGGCCGTGGCGACGCCGGGCCATACGGCCAACCATCTCGCCTTCGCCTGGGCCGAGCGCAGCACCACCTTCGTCGGCGATCACGTCATGGGCTGGGCGACGTCGATCGTGGCGCCGCCCGATGGTTCGATGGTCGACTACATGGCTTCGCTGGAGCGGCTCGCCGCGCGGCCCGAGGAGCTGTATTTCTCAGGTCACGGTCCGGAAATTCCGGAGGGACCGCGCTACACGCGCTTCCTGATGCGCCACCGCCAGGCCCGAGAGGCCTCGATCCTGCATCGCCTCGCCAAGGGCGAGGCCGACATCCCGACCATGGTGCGCGCGATCTATATCGGCATCGATCCACGGCTCACCACCGCGGCCGGCTATTCCGTGCTGGCCCATCTGGAAGACCTCGTCGCCCGCGGCGTGGTCGCGACGGAAGGTGATCCGGTGATCGGCGGGACGTATCGGCTGGTGTAGCGAATAGCGAGTAGGGGAAGAGTGCGAGCCGGGAAGACTTCATTCCCTATTCGCCACTCCCTATACGCCATTCGCCCCGCTCACTTCTTCACCGTCTTCGCATTTCCCTTCGCCGCCACCGGCGGCGGCGTGACCTTCTTCACCGGCTTCTGCGCCTCGGCCTCGCCGGCGTTGGACAGGTCCTCGATCAGCTTGGCCACGCGCGCGGCATTGCTGCCGATATCTGACTCGAAATAGCGCGAGGCGGAGCGGACGTCGACGCGGGAATCCTCGCCGTCGGGCTGGATGCGGATCGAGATGTCCTCGCGGAAGCCCATGATCGGCGTGCGCGCGACCGCCTCGATGCGGCCGACGCGGCGCGGCGGCTGCGGCGCGCGTTCGTCGACCACGAACCATTTGCGCCGGTTGACCAGCTTCAGGGCGATCGCGTAGGCGCGATCGGGCGGCAGCTCGATCTGCACCGGCTCGATGTCCGGATAGAATTTCTGCTGCTGCTCGGCTGAATACAGCCCGGCATAGACGGCCGTGTTGGTGCCGTCGCCGTTGCGGAGCGGCGCCAAAGCCTCGAAGCGCGGCGGATCGATCGGGTCGGTGGTGATGTCGTAGATCTTCGGCAGCTTGCGGTACTGGAGCGCGAGGTAGGCCGGATAGGCCAGCACCACCGCATCGATCATGAAGGCGAGCAGGATCCGGCTCATGCCGCGGCTGCCGTTGCGCCAGATCGCGACGAAGGCGGCAAGCCCGAGCAGGATCGACAGCACGGCGAGCCCCAGCGCGCCGAAGAACGTCGCCAGCGCCGGCTTCATCTCCAGAAAATCGAAGCGCAGGATCAGGATCGAGACCAGCACGGCGACGACCGAGAACACCGCCAGATTGCGTGTCCAGGTCGCGAGGCTGGAGATCGGCTCCGACAGATAGGGGGCGTGAAACCTGCGTGCCATCGTGTCAGGAACTGCCGGGGTTGGGCCGCTGCCTGCGTTGCCGGGCGGCCGGATCACCCGTGTGAGACCACGCGGATGGCGTAAATTCAAGAGGCGTTTGGCCCGGAGAAGGCGGTTGATGCGGAGACCGCGTCAGACGGCTCGGTCTGGGCGGCTGCGCAACGCCGTCAGCATCAACAGGACGGTTGCGATCGAGAAGGCTGCGCCGGTCGTGAACGTCGCCTGCGACCCATAGGCGTGCCACAGCCATCCCGCCAGCAGGCTCGCGACCAGCAGCGCAGCGCCGGTCACAAGGTTGAACAGGCCGAACGCGGTGCCGCGCAGATCCGGCGGGGCGGTATCGGCGACCATTGCCGACAGCAGCCCCTGCGACAGCCCGAGGTAGAGGCCCCACAGCGCGACGCCGATCGCGGTGCCGATCAGGCCGGGCACGAAGGCCAGCGTCAGGTCGGCGGCTGTCAGCACCACGAGGCCGCAGGTCAGCACGTTGTTGCGGCCGATGCGGTCGGAGAGGATGCCGGCGGGCATGGCGACGCCGGCATAGATCAGGTTCATCAGCACGTAGACCAACGGGATCAGGGCGAGAGCGAGGCCGTCGGCCTGCGCCTTCAGCACCAGGAACGCCTCGCTGAAGCGGGCCAACGCGAACACCGCGCCGGTGGCGACCACGATCCAATAGGCCGATGGCAGCTGGCGCAGCTCGCGCGCATGGACCGGCCAGTCCCGGCGCACCGCAGGCGCGGTCTGCGCCGGCTCGCGCAGGCCGAACAGGATCAGCAGCACGGCAAGCGTGGCCGGCAGCGCCGACCACCAGAACACCGCCCGGAAGTCGTCGGCGTAGAGCGCCATCAGCGCCACGGCGAGGAGGGGACCGGCAACGGCGCCGATCGTGTCGAGCGCCTGGCGCAGGCCGTAGCTCGCGCCGCGGATGCCTTCCGGCGTGACGTCGGCGATCAGCGCGTCGCGCGGCGCCTCGCGGATGCCCTTGCCGATGCGGTCGACGAAGCGCGCCGCGAGGATCTGCCATGATGTGCTGGCGAGCGGAAACACCGGCTTGGTCAAAGCCGCCAGTCCATAGCCGATTGCGACCAGCAGCTTGCGCTTGCCAATGCGGTCGGACAGTGCGCCGGAGAACACCTTGGTGATTGCGGCGGTCGCCTCGGACACGCCTTCGATCAGGCCGATGGTCACCGTGGAGGCGCCGACCACGGTCGCGAGGAAGACCGGCAGCAGCGCATGGATCAGCTCCGAGGAGATATCCATCAGGAGCGATACCAGCCCGAGCGTCAGCACCGTCGACGGTATGTCGCGCCATGTCGTAGACGCTGGGAGGCGCGCTCTTGAACTCATGCCCACCTTCTAGATGCGGTCCGGCATGCCCGCCTTGCGCCACGTCAACGCCATGGCGGCACGCAACGCCACGGCCCCGCCAAAGGGGAGGGGCCGTGGCTGCCTTGGTCAGGCTTGCGTCAGATGCTCAATGCGAATGCACCAGCGGGCAGGCGGACTCCGAAAGCTTGCCGAATGCCTCCTCGCCGGACATCGTCTGGATCAGCTTGTAGTAGTCCCAGGGGTACTTCGACTCCTCCGGCTTCTTGACCTGCATGATGTACATCTCATGCTCCATCAGGCCGTCGGCGCGGATCTTGCCGTTGGACGTGAACATGTCGTCGATCTTCATATTGCGCAGCTGGTCCATGACCTTGTCGGACTCGGTGGTGCCGGCCGCCTTCACGGCGTTGAGATAGGTGGTCGTCGCCGAGTAGTAGGCGGCCTGGTTCATGGTCGGCTCGCGCTTGGTCTTTTCGTAGTAGCGCTTGGCGAAAGCACGGGTCTTGTCGTTGAGGTCCCAATACCAGCCGGTGGTGAGATAGAGACCCTGCGCGGTCTTCAGGCCGAGACTGTGGATGTCGCTGATGAAGGCGAGCAGTGCCGCCGGCTTCATCGTCTTGGCGATGCCGAATTCATCCGCGGCCTTGATCGAGTTCGTGAAGTCGTTGCCGGCATTGGCGAGGCCCAGAACCTGCGCGCCCGAGCCCTGCGCCTGCAGCAGATAGCTGGAGAAATCCGACGTGGAGAGCGGCACGCGGACCGCTCCGACCACCTTGCCGCCATTGGCCTCGACCACCTTGGACGCGGCTTCCTGCAACTGGGTGCCGAAGGCGTAGTCGGCGGTCAGGAAGAACCAGCTCTTGCCGCCCTGGCTGACCATGGTCTTGGCGGTGCCGTTGGCGAGCGAGGTCGTATCGTAGGCGTAGTGGACGGTGTAGGGCGTGCAGTCCTTGCCGGTCAGCGAGGCGCCGGCGGCACCGATCGCGATGAACGGTATTTTCTTCTCCTTGGCGGCGTTGGCCATCGCGAGGCTGACCCCGGTGTTGGAGCCGCCGAGGATCATGGTGACCCCGTCGCGATCGGCCCACTCGCGCAACTTCTGGGCGCCGACGTCCGGCTTGTTCTGATGATCGCTCTCCATGAACTCGATCTTGTTGCCGAGCACGCTGCCGCCGAAATCCTCGATCGCCATCCTTGCAGCCTCGACCCCGCCCGGCCCGATCACGTCGGCATAGAGCCCGGACATGTCGTCGATGTCGCCGATCACGACCTTGTTGCCAGCGGCGTGCGCGGCCGTGGCGGCCAGTGATGCTCCCAGCAGCCAAGGCAGCAGGCGGGTTGATTTTCGCATGGTGGCGTTCCCTCGTTTTTTATGGTGCCGGACCTTAGGAACGCGCCCATGGGCTTCCTATTCGCCTTTGGTCGAGGCGAGGGCGATGGAACTTTTTGCGCGGAACGCAAACGGCCCCCGCGGGGGCGCAGGGGCCGTGAGTCTCGCGCGGAGCGGGAGTGGTTGCTAGGCGGCGGCGTTGGGGAAGCGATAGCTCTTGAACTGGTCGCGCAGCGCAGTCTTCAGGATCTTGCCCGTTGCCGTGTGCGGGATGCCGTCGACGAAGGCGACGTCATCGGGCATCCACCATTTGGCGATCTTGCCTTCCATGTATTTCAGGATGTCCTCGCGCGTCGCGGTCTGGCCGGGCTTCAACTGCACGATCAGCAGCGGGCGCTCGTCCCATTTCGGATGATAGACGCCGATCACGGCAGCCTCGGCGACGGCCGGATGGCCGACGGCGAGATTCTCGAGGTCGATCGAGGAGATCCATTCGCCGCCGGACTTGATGACGTCCTTGGAGCGGTCGGTGATGCGCATATAGCCATGCTCATCGACGGTGGCGACGTCGCCGGTGTCGAAGAAGCCTTCATCGTCGAGGATGTTGCTGTCGACCTTGTAGTAGGCCTTCGACACCGCGGGACCGGACACCTTGAGCCGGCCGAAGGTCTTGCCGTCCCACGGCAACTCGGTGCCGGCATCGTCGGTGATCTTCATCTCGACCCCGAACGGCGGGAAGCCCTGGGTCTGCAGCACATCGAGCTTGGCGTCGCCGTCGGCGGCGAGGAACGGCGGCTTCAGGGTGGCGAGCGTGCCGATCGGGCTCATCTCGGTCATGCCCCAGGCATGGCGCACGCCGATGCCCATGTCGAGGAAGGCCTGGATCATCGAGCGCGGCATCGCCGAGCCGCCGCACACGACCATCTTCAGATGCGGCAGTTTGAGGTTATGCGCCTGCATGTGCTGCAGCAGCATCAGCCACACCGTCGGCACGCCGGCGGTGTAGGTCACCTTCTCGGTGTCGAGCAGCTCGTAGACGGACGCGCCGTCGAGCTTGGGGCCGGGCATCACCAGCTTGGTGCCCATCGAGGGAGCGGAGAAGGCAATGCCCCAGCTGTTGGCATGGAACAGCGGAACCACCGGAAGCATTGTGTCTGCTGCGGACGTACCGAGTGAATCCCGGCTATTGGCCATCAACGCATGCAGCACGTTGGACCGATGCGAATACAGCACACCTTTCGGATCACCAGTGGTGCCGGACGTGTAGCACATCGCGGCTGCGGTGTTCTCGTCGAAGGTCCCCCAGGCGAAATCGCCGTCGGCCTCGCCGATCCACGATTCGTAGGCGACGGCATTCTTGAGCGTCGTCTGCGGCATGTGCGCGGCGTCGGTCAGCACGATGTAGCGCTCGACGCTCGGCAGCTTGTCGGCGAGCTTCTCGAGGATCGGCACGAACGTCAGATCGGTGATGACGATGCGGTCCTGGGCATGGTTGATGATCCAGCCGATCTGCTCGGGAAACAGGCGCGGATTGACCGTGTGACAGATCGCGCCGATTCCCATGATGCCATACCAGACCTCGAGGTGACGGCCGGTATTCCAGGCGATGGTGGCGACGCGGTCGCCGAGCTTGATGCCGTCGCGCGTCAGCTTCTGCGAGACCTTGAGAGCGCGGTCGTGGATTTGCCGATAGGTGGTGCGAACGATGGGGCCTTCGACCGAGCGGGTCACGACCTCCTGGGAGCCGTGGATTGTCGCCGCATGCTCGATGATCCGGTGACAAAGCAGGGGCCAGTCTTGCATCAAACCAAGCATCAGGTCGTTCCTCCGGTATTCGCTTGCAGCGAGGGTCTTTTGGTCTCTTTGGTCAATTTTAGCGCGCGCCGCACCCGACGCAAATGGGCTTGTGATGGCCACGACGTCGCGCCGGGCGTGATGGTTAGCGCTGTGGCCGCGGCGATCGCATTGAGCTGGCTCATGGCGGCGCCGGCGGCGGCCGCGAAATCGGCGCACCGCAGCCCGCCCGCGGCCTCTGAGCCCGCAGCGAAGCCGGCCGACGGCGTTGCCAAGGTGCCGCTTCCGCAGCCGCGGCCAGCCGACGCGCCGGCGCGGGAGGCGGCCAAGGGCGAGGATGCCGCTCCGCGCGACGCGGCCAGCGCCGGTCCAAAGGCGGATGCCCAAGCCCCGCCGCCGCCTTCGGCCTGCCGGCTGGCCCTGACCGAAGAGGTCGCGATCGCGCCATCGATTCCGCCGATCAAGGGGCCTGGCGGCTGCGGCGGCGAGGACCTGGTGCGGCTGGAGGCGGTGGTGCTGCCTGACAAGCGCAGGGTGGCGCTGACGCCTGCGGCAACCATGCGTTGTCCGATGGCGACCGCGGTCGTCAACTGGGTGCGCAACGATGTGGCGCCGCTGGCCGAACGGCTCGGCAGCGCGGTCACCGCGCTCGACAATTTCGATTCATATCAGTGCCGCGGCCGCAACAATGTCAACGGCGCGCAGCTGTCGGAGCACGGCCGTGCCAATGCGCTGGACGTCCACGGCTTCAAGCTGGCCGACGGCCGCCTGGTCGATCTCACCGACCGCACCCAGCCGCGCGATGTGCGCGAGGCGGTGCTGCACGCGGTCTGCACCCATTTCTCCACGGTGCTTGGCCCCGATTCCGACTGGTACCACGAGGACCACATCCATCTCGACCTGATCGAACGCCGCAACAACTACCGCATCTGCCAATGGGACGTGTTGGATCCGCTGCCGAAGGTCGCGCCCCTGATGCCGGCGATGCGTCCCGACGATGCGCCGCCGCGCGAGACGGCTGAGGACAGGGACGTCAAGGGCGGCAAGGCCGCGGCCAAAGCGGGGCCGGCTGCCACACCCGGTGTCAGTGCGGAGAAGGCGGCTGCCCCGTCCGAGTCAGCTGCTGATGACGGCGCTGCAGCGGAAGCTGAAGAGACGGAGCCGGCAGCGTCTCCGCCCGCGGCTCAACCTGTGCCAGCCAAGAGTGGTGGCAAGAGGAAGCACAAGAACAAGTCATGAGTGGCGTTGCGCCGATCGCAATGACCAGCTAGGCGCTTTGGTATCAAAGTAGAGGGGGGCGCCGACGTGATGAAGTTGTCTTGTCAAAGGAAGTCTGGCTGTCGGTTCCTCGGAGGCGTGGTCCTGCTGCTCATCGGGACCTGTCCGCTAAGGGCCAACGATTCCTCCGCGGCAATGGCTGCGGGCGGGCTGACCCTGGTCAAGAATCAGCAAGTGCGGATGGTGTCGGAGGTGCTGCGCATTGCGCCCCGGCTGGTCGAGGTCACCTACGTGTTTCAGAACACAGAGTCAGACGACGTTACCACCCTGGTCGCCTTTCCACTGCCGGACCTCGACCAGCAGACCTTGAACGTGCATCCCGTAAATCTCGCCTTCGAAGGCAAGGCCAATTTCGTCGGTTTCGAGGTCTGGAGTGATGGGCGGGAGATCGCGCCGGATGTGGATGTGAGAGCCTTTGATGACCGCGGCCGCGATGTCACTGCGGAGCTCAGGCGTCTAGGCGTCGATCCGGTCAATCCGAGCCTCGACGAGGTCCGCCACGGGGCTGCATTGCGGAGCCAGCATCTGGCCGAGTTCGAAGACAAGGATATTCTTCCGATCTGGAAAACGCGTGTCAGCTTTCACTGGCAGCAGACATTCCCGGCCGGCAAGCAGATCACGATCAGGCACCGCTATCGGCCTGTCTATGGCTCATGGTACACGCCGACCGATTCCCGGGTGTCTCGAGTCAAAACTTCGAGCGAACTCGGTGGGCCCTGGTGCTTCGATCGCGGGTTTGTTGCTGCCGAGCAGCGCCTGCTCGATCGAGAAAGCGCGGCTAACAAGAATGGCTCAGGCGGCTCTGACATTCTGTATGACAATGTCCAATATGTGCTGAAAACCGGCGCCAATTGGCATGGCCCAATTGGCCGTTTCGAACTGCAGATCGATAAGGGCGGAGCGGACTTGGTCTCGACCTGCCCGGTTCAGGGACTGACGCTGCAGCGGGTCCCTTACGGCTTCAGCGGCGTCGCAATCGACTACACCCCGACTAGCGATCTCGACATCCTGTTCGTGTCCAGCCGGTTTCTCGGCAAGGCCGATGGATCCGACGCCAGGACCAAGTAAAGGCACTAGCTAGCCTGCGGATATGCTGGGGTCAGGCAGGAGCCGCGCGAAGATGATCTCGCTCATGCCAGTATCCGAGGCAGCACCAGCCCAAAACAAAAGAGCGCCGGTTGCCCGGCGCTCTCAAAGAAGGATGCTAAACGCGTTTCTCGGCTTTTTAATTTCGTCCGCCGCAGGCGATGCTCACTGCATCGCAGCGTAGGTGCCCCCGCCCTGCAGCGCCATCTGCGGCTTGTAGGGCGAATCACCCTTCTTCGGATCGAGGACCACGACGATGGTGCCGACCTTCACCCGGTTATAGAGGTCGATCGCGTCCTCGTTCGTCAGGCGGATGCATCCCGAGGAGATCGAGGCGCCGATATATTCCGGCTGGTTGGTGCCGTGGATGCGGAACAGCGTGTCCTTGCCGTTGGCATAGAGGTACATCGCGCGCGAGCCCATCGGATTGTCGGGGCCCGGGGCGACGAAGGTCGGAACGCCCAGACGCTCGATCTCGCCCTTGGTCGGATGCCAAGCCGGCCACTCGGTCATGGCGCCGACCTTGGCGATGCCCGACCAGGCCATGGCCTCTTCGCCGACGGTGATGCCGTAGCGGATCGCCTTGCCGCCATCCAGCACGTAATAGAGGTAGTGGCTGTCGGAATCGACGACGATCGAGCCAGGAGCTTCCTTGCGGTGATAGTCGACGATCGCGCGCCGATAGGGCTCGGCCACCGGCGTGTTGGTGTAGCGGATCTTCGCGAGAAGTTCCTTGTCCTTCGGCTTGAAGGCCTGGGTGTTGGTCGCCTCGTACGTCGTGGCCTGCATGCAGCCCGACAGCATCAGGCCGGCGGCCAGGAGTCCGAGTTTCACCTTCAGCGACATGTCACCAATTCCAATCGACAGCTGACGTTGCAATGACACGGCCGCGCCACTGCAGCGCGATTCCACATGTCCCATTATCGTCAAAATCGTTCTCAATTCCAGCCGATACACGCACAGGTCACGCTGCAGCGCCGCGATTGTTGCTTTTTTGCCGCAAAGTTGCGGGCAGTCATCCACAGCTGTGCTTCGAATGGCACGGTCAGCTCCCCCTCGGCGCCGCGCGACAGGCCGCGGAGCATTGGCGCGAAAAGCCGATGGACCGGACTCGCAAGCTGCGTCACAAGGCGGCAGCATCCCGCCGCTAAGTCCCCGAAATTCAGGTTTCGCGATTCGGAGTTTGTCCATGTTCTCGGTGTTCGTTCCGTCCGAAGCCGCGCTGAAGAAGATGGCGATCACCGATCCTGCCGCTCTGCCGGACAATGCGGTCTGGGTCGACCTGGTGAACCCGAGCAATGCCGAGGATCGGGCCGTCGAAAAGCTGGCCGGGATCGCGGTGCCGACGCGCGAGGACATGCAGGAGATCGAGATCTCCAGCCGCCTCTACATCGAGAACGGCGCCCGCTACATGACGGCTACGCTGATGTGTCACTCGGACTCCGATATGCCCAGGACCACCGCCGTCACCTTCATCCTGGCGGGCCACCGTCTGGTGACGGTCCGCTACGACCAGCCGCGACCGTTCGCCGTGGTGGAGGCCAAGCTCGCTCGCAACTGTGCGCCCGGGATCACCGGCGAGATGGTGCTGATGGAGTTGCTCGATGCGGTAATCGACCGCTGCGCCGACATTCTCGAGAAGGTCGGGGCCGATATCGACCAGGTCAGCCACGAGATCTTCGAGCCGAACAATGAGCGTCACGGACACGCCAAGCAGTATTCGCAGATCCTGATCGCGATCGGGCGCAAGGGCGACCTGACCTCGAAGGTGCGTGAGAGCCTGGTGTCGATCGGCCGTCTCGTCACGTTTCTCTCTGCTGTCGTCGAAGGCGTGAAGTGGTCGAAGGATATGCGCGAGCAGCTCAAGACCATGCAGCGCGACGTCGCCTCGCTGACCGACCACGCGTCCTATCTCGCGGGCAAGATCACCTTCGTGCTGGATGCGATGCTCGGTGTCGTCAACCTCGAGCAGAACAACATCATCAAGCTGTTCTCGGTGATGGCGGTGGTGCTGATGCCGCCGACCTTGATCGCATCGATCTACGGCATGAACTTCAAGATGATGCCGGAGCTCGAATGGGTGCACGGCTATCCGATGGCGCTGGTGCTGATGCTGATCTGCGCGATCGTGCCGTACTACATCTTCAAATTGAAGAAGTGGCTGTAGTGCCGCTGGCCTGAAAATCCAGGCTCTGGCGACAGATCTGGGCGAGGCCTGCGGCATTGTGCCGTCATTCCAGGTGATGCCTCATTCGCGCCCCGTTGTTAGCTGCGGGGCAGAGTCCGTCGCTATGCACCTCAGGTGACACAAGCGGTGGGATGCAACACATAATAGGAAATACTTGTTAGGCCGGCTGCAATGCCGCTGCAAAGCCGCCCCAATTCCTCAGGTAAAATTTGATGGGAACGCTGAACGTTTGATCGAAACTTCTCTGCGATAAATCTGCACCAGCATGACAAACAACGAGCGCCTCGGCGCGTGGCATGCAAGGCAGAGCTCGAGGGCGCGTTCATCGCGCCTTATCCAAGAGGCGGCGGCAATGGTTGAGAAACGCATAATGGCATCGAACAACGTGATCGATCTTGCCAGCTATCAGCGCAGCCGCGCCGACATCGTCGTGGCCCATGCGCTGTCGCCGCGCACCTGCCGCTACTGCGGCGCCGATCTCGAGGAGGACGAGCGCGACGATGATTGCTCCAGCGCCCTCAACGTCGAGTCCGACCGCCTGCGCTGGCGCGCCGCGCAGATTCTGCGCGGTTTGGTGTGCGAAGGCTGAACGACCGTTCTCGACGTGACGGTATTCAGGCAATGCCGTCTGCGCGGCCAGTGATTGGAAATTCAGTACGCCGATCCCATCCCATGAACAGCGTTCCCTCCGGGAGCGCTGTCTTGTTTGTGGTGGTCGGTAGGTCCGTATCGATCTTCGGAGATGGCGTTAATCACGCCTTCGCGCGGTCATCCGGAACTTGCCGAACGTGGCAAGCCGCCATGAACCAAATCGAACACGGGCAAGCGTCTCCGCGTCGATTGCCTCAGACGTGCTGGCCGCCGTTGATGTGGATCTCGGCGCCGTTCACGTAGGAGCTGGTCTCCGTGCACAGCACGTAGATGATCTTGGCGACCTCGTCGGGCGTGCCGAGGCGCTGCATCGGGATCTGCTCCTGCACGATCTTCTCGGTGCCCGGCGACAGGATCGAGGTGTCGATCTCGCCCGGCGCGATCGAGTTGACGCGAACGCCGACCCGGCCGAAATCCGACGCCATCTCGCGGGTCAGGGCGGCCAGCGCCGCCTTGGAGGTCGCGTAGGCCGCGCCGGCAAAGGGATGCACGCGCGAGCCGGCGATCGAGGTGACGTTGACGACGGAGCCCCTGGCCGCCTTCAGCTCCTTGATCAGGCCGCGCGCCATCATGATCGGCGCGAAGAAGTTGACGCGGAAGACGTGATTCCAGGTGTCGAGGTCGGTGTCGACGGTGCCGAGCCGGGCACCGCCCGCGCCCTTCGGCGAGATCGCGGCGTTGTTCACCAGCGCGTGCAGCTCGCCGCCGTCGATCCGCTGTTTGATCTCGGCGATCGCGCGCACGGTGTCCTGGGGATCGGACAGGTCGACCTGGACGTGGTCCTCGGGGCCGGCGCCCCACGGGCATTCTTCGGGAAAGGGGTGCCGCGAGCAGGTGAGGACGCGCCAGCCGGCTGATGAGAAGCGGATCACGGTGGCATGACCGATGCCGCGGCTGGCACCGGTCAGCAGCATCGTGCGCCGTGGCTGATTGGAAGAGGTCGGCATGAACTGCGTCTTTCACGATCCCGGACGGGATCAACTTACCACAATGGTTGTGAGTTCGGCGCCTGATTCACGCGCGCGATGGCGATTCGTTGGCGTATCGGACGCCTGGAGGCCGGGCGCAAGCCCGCGCGGCGATCCCCTACGGATACATCCGCACCTTGGTCCACGGCCGGCCCGAAGCCTCGCGCCGGAATTCGATGCGGTCGTGCAGGCGGAATGGCCGGTCGTGCCAGAACTCCATGCTGACGGGCGTGATGCGCCAGCCGCTCCATCCCGGCGGGCGCGGCACCTCGCCGATGATGTATTGCGCGGCGACCTTGGCGATCGCCTGCTCGAACGCGAAGCGGCTCTCCAGCGGCTGCGACTGCTTGCTGGCCCAGGCGCCGAGCTGCGCCTGCTTCGGCCGGGTCGCGAAATAGGCGTCGGCCTCTTCGTCGGTCACCGGCGCCACGAGGCCGCGGATGCGGACCTGGCGGCGCAGCGACTTCCAGTGAAACAGCAGCGCGGCCTTCGGATTGGCGGCGAGCTCGCGGCCCTTCTGGCTGGCCTTGTGGCTGTAGAAGACGAAGCCGTCCTCGTCATAGCCCTTCATCAGCACCATGCGCACGTCAGGCAGCCCGCTCTCGTCGACCGTTGCCAGCGCCATCGCATTCGGATCGTTGGGCTCGCTCTTGCCGGCTTCGGCAAACCACGCCGCAAACAGCGCAAACGGCTCGCCGGCCTGGGTAAAATCGGCGGATGTACCGGATGTTAAGGTTGTCTGGTGTTTGATGCTCGTGGGGTCGGTCATGTGTATGGGGAGTCCGAGTTTTGCGTTCACCCGCGGCCAGGCGCGTGCAAGTCCATTCTGGTCCGGCCCTATATAGGGCATCGGTCCGGCTTGGCCTATCCGCGATCGGTCATGCCGGCACGGCTTTGACACTCATTCTAATCGGCCTGTCCGGCGGCGGCTGCAGCCTGTCGCGCCCTGAAACGGCCTTTGCCAAGATGGACGATGCGGAGATCACCGGCGCGGTCAGCCCGCCGCCCGAGCGCGAGCCGACCGAAGCCGATCTCGCTTTTGCCCGCAACGCCGCGTCGGACGTGCTGACCAAGGGGAGCAAGGATTCCAGCCAGCCGTGGCAGAATCCGCAGACCGGCGCCCGCGGCTCGGTGACGCCGATCGCCAAGTCCTACACGGCCGACGACGGCCGTACGTGCCGCGATTTCCTGGCGAGCTACGTCAACGGCAAGACGGAACGCTGGCTGCAGGGCTCGGCGTGTCGTATCGAGCGTGGGCGCTGGGACATCCAGACGCTCAAACCCTGGCAGCAAAGCTAGCCGGGGTCGTCTGGAACCCGTTGCAAAAATACAACGGACTCCCCAGATGAAATGCGAAGCGGGCGGGGAGCCCATAGGTTAGTATCTGACTTTCTGTAAGGAGACGTGACGGATGCGCGACCCCTATGAGGTCTTGGGGGTGCCGCGAAGCGCCAGCGCTGCGGCCATCAAGAGCGCCTATCGCAAGCTCGCCAAGAAGCATCATCCCGACAGCAACAAGGATGACCCGAAGGCATCGGCGCGGTTTGCCGAGATCAATTCGGCCAACGAGATCCTGGGCGACGAGGAGAAGCGCAAGCAGTTCGATCGCGGGGAGATCGACGCTGACGGCAAGCCGCGCTTCCAGGGCTTTCCGGGTGGCGGCGCCGGCCGCGGCGGGCCGGGGGGCGGCTTCGAGAGCTATACCTTCCGCAGCGGCGGCGGGCCGGGCGGCGGCTTCGGCGGTGGCGGATTCGAGGACATTCTGAACAGCATGTTCGGCGGCGCCGGCGCGCGCGGTGCACGCGGCGGCGGCGGCTCGTTCGAGTTCGATACCGGCGGTGTCGGCCTCGACCTCGATCTGAAGGTTGCGATGTCGGTCTCGCTCGAGGAGTCCGTCAAGGGCGGCGAGAAGCGGGTGCGGCTGCCGTCGGGCAAGGAGCTCAACGTCAAGGTCCCCGCCGGCGTCACCGCCGGCCAGCAGATTAGGCTGAAGGGGCAGGGCGAGAGCGCGCCCGGACACCGGCCGGGTGATCTCCTGATCACGATCCAGATCGCGCCGCATCCGTTCTTCAAGGTCGAGGGCAGCGACCTCAGGCTCGATCTGCCGATCACGCTTTACGAGGCGGTCCTGGGCGCCAAGGTGAGGGCGCCGACGCTCGGCAGCGCGGTCGAGCTGTCGATCCCGAAGAACACCTCCAGCGGCCGGACCTTCCGGCTCAAGGGCAAGGGCCTGCCCAAGAGCGACGGCTCGGCCGGCGATCTATTCGTCACCACCCGGATCGTGCTGCCCGACGGCAACGACGCAGAGCTCGAAGCCCTGATGACCAAATGGCGCGACCGTCATCCCTACAATCCGCGCAGCAACCTCTCCTGAGGTTGCGCGTTGCGGACCACTCGGCTGAAAGTTGAAGGACGAGCTGGAAAGCTGATAAAAAAGTGCGGCCTCGAAAGGGGGACCAGCGCGGTACAAAACCCCGATCGAGGCCGCTTCCGTGTCGATCGGCGGATCGAACACTCCTCATTTTTTCGTGAACATTTGGCGCTATATTGAGACGTGCCGGTGACCTGATTCCAGATTTCCGGTGACCGAATTGCGGCGCCGGCCCTGGCGTGTCTCCCGCCTGAGCCATGCGGGGATCAGTATCCTCTCGGGCAGCGTTTGCGGCCATCCTGCAAACGCTTCTGATCACGGCCGTAATCGCGCCGAGGCCGGCACCTCGCGAAATCGGGCAATGGTCCGCCGCTAGCCGCCCGCCCGTTCGGTCTGGTCATAAACAAGGCGCGCGACCTGGGTGAGACGCGTCCGGTCACTGCTGCCGCTGACGACGTAGCTGACGCCGCGCTCCGCCCACGAGAGTGCAGCGGTGTTGCCCTGCGCCGTATAGCGCATCTCGGCCGCCTCGATCCCGACCTTGGTCGCATACACCGTAAAGCGCTCGCCGGAGGTGCTCTCGTACATCAGGAAGGACGCCGGGCCGGTCGGCCCCGGCAGCAGCCGGCCGCCGACGAGCTTCAGCCCGGTGGTTTCCAGCTCCGGCGCCTGCACGGTGCGACCGCAGCGTCGCGTCAGCCATTGCTGCAGATGGGCCTTCTCGTCGCCAGGAACCTCCACCGGATGGCGCACCTCCACGACATAGAGCCGGTGCGCATCGAGCGCCTCGCCGGCAAGGGCCTGCAGCGGCGACGGCGAGGACGCGGCGCCACGCGCGACCCAGCCGACCGCGCCGCCGACCGCGAAGGCCGCCACGCTTGCCGCCATGGCCGCGACGACCCAGCGCCGCGGCCGGCGCTCCAGGCCGTCGAGGTCGAGCCGCGGCGGCACCGGCTCGTTGACGATCGAATCGTAGCGGGCATGGAGCGCCTCAGCCATGCTGCGCCAGGATTGCACCCGCTCGGCGTCCGCCGGATGCGCGGCCAGCCAGCGCTCGACGTCGCTGCGGCGCTCGGCCGGCAGCTCGTTGTCGACATAGGCGTGCAGCTCGTCTTCGGTGACGGGAATGGTCGGCTCGGTCATCATCGGGATCTCGTTGCAATCGGGCGGCTGCGGCGATGCGCGGTCGCTGCAGGCTTGGGCAGCCGAACATGGCAGGGCGGCTTTTGTGCAGTGGTCATTTCACCCTCCGCAGCGCCGGCCGCTCGCCCTCGAGCACGGCACGGACATGGGCGCGGGCGCGGGCGAGGCGGGACATCACGGTGCCGATTGGGACACCCTGGATATCGGCGACCTCGCGGTAGCTCATGCCTTCGAGCACGACGAGGAGAAGCGCCGCGCGCTGCTCCTCCACCAGGGTCGCCAGCGCGCGCTCGATGTCCCGGCCCTCGGCCTCGGTGCCGCTGGCGTCGGCATTGTCGTCCTGGAGCGGCATGAAGTGCGGCCGCCGCGCCAAGGAGCGCCGGCGGTTCTTGTTCAGATTGGTCAGGATCGTGTACAACCAGCTCCTGATGTCGCCGCCCAGGAACAGCCGCTCCGAGCGCAGCGCCCGCACCAGCGTGTCCTGGACCAGTTCGTCGGCCGCGTCCATGTCGCGCGCCAGCGCCCGGGCATAACGGCGCAGTGCCGGAATCATGGTCTCGACGCTCTGGCGGAACGCGTTCATGGAATGCCCTGCGGCTGTTCGCTGCGATGACAAGGGCGCAGGCCGCAGCCGGCGTCTTGCAAAGATCATAACCCCGCGATGATCAGCGTATTCCGGACCGCAAGCCCTGCGGGGGAGTTTGCCACAGAGCGGGCGGAATGGGGCTGTACCGGGCCAGACCGGTGGTGTACGTCCAGTCCTTAATAATCAGTTCGATGGGAAGCCGCATGGCGCAGATTTCAGGTTTGATGCAGGGCAAGCGCGGGGTCGTCCTTGGCGTGGCCAACAACCGCTCGATCGCCTGGGGCATCGCCAAGGCCGCGCGCGCGGCCGGCGCGGAGATCGCGTTGACCTACCAGGGCGACGCGCTGAAGAAGCGGGTCGAGCCGCTGGCGGCCGAGCTCGGCGGGCTCGTGCTCGGCCATTGCGATGTCACCGATCCCACGACCATCGACGCGGTGTTCGACGTGCTCAAGGAGAAGTGGGGCCAGATCGATTTCGTGGTCCACGCCATCGCCTTCTCCGACAAGGACCAGCTCGACGGCCGCTACATCGAAACCACGCAGGACAATTTCTCCAAGAGCATGCTGATCAGCTGCTACTCGCTGACGGCGATCGCGCAGCGCGCCGAGAAGCTGATGACCGACGGCGGCTCGATCATCACCTTGACCTATTACGGCGCCGAGAAGTGGATGCCGCACTACAACGTGATGGGCGTCGCCAAGGCCGCGCTGGAAGCCAGCGTGCGCTATCTCGCCGCCGATCTCGGCGAGAAGAACATCCGCGTCAATGCGATCTCGGCAGGACCTATCAAGACGCTGGCCGCCTCGGGCATCGGCGACTTCCGCTACATCCTGAAGTGGAACGAATACAACGCGCCGCTGCGCCGGACCGTGACCATCGACGAGGTCGGCGACAGCGCGCTGTATCTCTTGTCCGACCTGTCGCGCGGCGTCACCGGCGAGGTGCATCACGTCGATTCCGGCTATCATGTCGTCGGCATGAAGCGGCCCGAGGCGCCCGACATCTCGCTGAACAATTCCGTCGGCGCCAAGGAATAACGTCAACGCGCAATGCCACGGCCCACGATCTACTACATCCGCCACGGCGAGACGGAATGGAATGCGCTCGGCCGGCTGCAAGGCACGCAGGACATTCCGCTGAACGCGCTCGGGCGGGTGCAGGCGGTGCAGGCCGGCAACATCCTGGCCGAGCTCGCTGCGCGCAACGGCCATGATGCGGCGCGCCTGCCCTACGTCGCTAGCCCCCTCAGCCGCGCCCGCGCGACCATGGAGTTGGTGCGTGAGACCCTGAGCCTGCCAGCCGAGGGCTATGCGCTCGATGCCCGGCTGCGCGAGATCGGCTACGGCAAATGGGAAGGGGCGACGCTGCCGGAAATGCAGGCGGCCGATCCCGCCTTCTATGCCAGGCGGCTGACCGACAAATGGTCGCTGGCGCCCGAGGGCGGCGAGACCTATGCCGACGTCGAGCGCCGCGTGCGCGACTGGTACGATGGGCTGTCTGGCGATATCGTGGCGGTCGCCCATGGCGGCACGGCGCGGGCGCTGATGGTCGCGCTGGGCTTCGAGACGCCGCACGGCGCCGTCGACCTGCCGATCCAGCAGGGCGCGGTCTATGTGTTCGGCGAGAACGGGTTCGAGAAGTACAGTTAGTTTGTCTCCGTCGTTCCGGTGCGCCTTGCAGAGGCGAACCCGGAATCTCGAGAGTCCGGTCTGGTCCTTCGGACCATCCCGGAATGATGGTTTTTCCGGTTGGGTGATCAGCTCATGTCCTTCAACACCTTCGGCCACATGTTCCGCGTCACCACCTTCGGTGAGAGCCATGGCGTGGCCATCGGCTGCGTGGTCGACGGCTGTCCGCCGCGGATCCCGCTCGCCGCCGACGAGATCCAGCGTGATCTCGACCGCCGCCGTCCCGGCCAGTCGCGCTTCACCACCCAGCGCCAGGAGCCGGACCAGGTGAAGATCCTGTCAGGCGTGATGGCTGATCCCGACACGGGCGTGCAGGTCACCACGGGCACGCCGATCGCGCTCCTGATCGAGAACACCGACCAGCGCTCCAAGGACTATTCCGAGATCAAGGACAAGTTTCGTCCCGGTCACGCCGACTTCACCTACGAGGCCAAATACGGCCTGCGCGACTATCGCGGCGGCGGTCGTTCCTCGGCGCGCGAGACCGCGACGCGCGTCGCCGCCGGCGCGATCGCGCGCAAGGTCCTGCCCGACGTGAAGGTGCGCGGTGCGCTGGTGCAGATGGGTCCGCACAAGATCGATCGCGGCAACTGGGACTGGGACGAGGTCGCGCGCAATCCCTTCTTCTGCCCCGACAAGGACAAGGCGGCGTTCTTCGAGGACTATCTCGACGGCATCAGGAAGTCCGGCTCGTCGATCGGCGCCGTGCTCGAGATCGTCGCCGAGGGCGTGCCGGCGGGACTTGGCGCGCCGCTCTACGGCAAGCTCGATGCCGATCTCGCCGCGGCGATGATGAGCATCAACGCCGTGAAGGGCGTCGAGATCGGCGCCGGCTTCGGCGCGGCCGAGCTGACCGGCGAGGAGAACGCCGACGAGATGCGCTCGGCCAATGACGGCACGCGCTTCCTCTCCAACAATGCCGGCGGCATTCTCGGCGGCATCGCCACGGGACAGCCGATCGTGCTGCGCTTCGCGGTCAAGCCGACCTCGTCGATCCTCACCCCGCGCCAGACCGTCGACCGCTCAGGCCAGGAGACCGAGATCCTGACCAAGGGCCGTCACGACCCCTGCGTCGGCATCCGCGCGGTTCCCGTCGGCGAGGCGATGATGGCCTGTGTGTTGGCCGATCACCTGCTGCGCCATCGCGGCCAGGTGGGGTAGCCGCACGCTGCCGCCGCGGCTGTTTGCTGTTGCCACGCTGCTCGCCTAGTGTCGTCCCATGGACACTTCCAAGCTGCGGGACATCAAGGACTGGCTGGTCGACGGCGCGCGCTCAGCGGCGACGCCGAGCCAGATGATGTCCGAATGCTGCGATCGTCTGGTCGGGCTCGGCGTGCCGCTGTGGCGCGTGGGCGTGTTCGTCCGCACCCTTCATCCTGATATCGCCGGCCGCAGCTTCATCTGGCGCCAGGGGGCGGAGGTCGAGATGGGCTCGGTCGATTTCGGCTTCGAGAGCACGCCGGCCTACAGGGACAGCCCGCTTGCGCGCGTGTTCGAGCAGGGGACCGAGTTCAGGGCCGATCCTCGCGATCGGGAAGCCGAGCTCTTTCCGATCCTGATGGATCTGCGGGCCGAAGGCGTGACCGACTATTTCACTCTTCCTTTGACCTTCATCGACCGTGCGGTCCACGCGTCGAGTTGGACCACCAAATCTCCAACAGGCTTCACCGACGCGCATCTGAATGCAATCCGCTCGCTGATGCCGGCTTTGGCGCGCTACACCGAGATCGTCACGCTTCGACGTACGGCCTCGATGCTGCTCGACACCTATGTCGGCAATCGCGCCGGCGAGCGCATCCTGGGCGGCCAGATCCGCCGCGGCCATACCGATACGCTGGATGCGGCGATCTGGCTGTCGGATCTGCGCGGCTTCACGCCCTTGTCCGATCGCCTGCCGGCTGAGGACGTGGTGGCGATCCTCAACCACTATTTCGACTGCCAGGTCGATCCGATCCGCGAGCAGGGCGGCGAGGTGCTGAAGTTCATGGGCGACGGCCTGCTCGCGGTGTTTCCGTTTCGCGAGCAGGGCGGCGATCCGACCGAGGTCTGCGCCCGCGTCCTTGCGGCGGCGCGCGCCTCGCGGGCCCGCGTCGATGCGCTCGAATACGCGGCCAGCGGCACCGGGGAACGCTTCCGCTTCGGCGTCGCGCTGCATGTCGGACGGCTGCTCTATGGCAATATCGGCGGCGGCAACCGGCTCGATTTCACCTGCATCGGTCCGGCCGTCAATCTTGCGGCCCGGCTGGAGAAGATCGCCGCGCGGCTGAGGCGCACCGTGGTCGCCTCGGAGACTTTCGCCGGAGCCTGTGCCGAACCATGGACCGATCTCGGCGCGTTCCCGATCGCGGGCCTTGCGACGGAGCAGCGCGTGTTCGGGCTTCGCGAAGAGGATTAGTTCTCCGGCCTGAAGCACGATCCGGAAAGGTGGAAACCGGTTTTCCGAAAGATCATGCTCTAGGTCTCCGGCTCGGTGGTGAACAGCAGCGGGTATCCCTTGGCGCGGCCGGCATCGGTCGCGCGCGTCGCCTTGGTCTCGGCGACGTCCTTGGTGAACACGGCCACCACGCAGACGCCGAGCTTATGCGCCGTGATCATGACCTTGTAGGCCTGGTCCTCGGTCATGCCGAATTCCGCCTTCAGGATCATCACCACGAAATCGCGCGGCGTGAAGTCGTCGTTGACGAGGATCACCTTGTAGAGCCGCGGACGCTCGGTCTTGGTGCGTACCTTCGTCTTGGGCTTGGTGACGGCATCGTTCATTCTAAGGGCGCGCCTGTGTTCCGGATGCGGCAGTCACGCCACGATACAGGCTTCGGCCGCTCCGGGAAACCACGGGCTGCATGCCTTGCGCGATGGGCGCATGCGGCTGCCTGACATCCGGGCAAACCCCAGGGGACTAACCGGAATGTGAATGGATGTGTGCGTTCCCGCTTTGCGCTCTGCGGATTGCATGTCACCATCATCAGACGCGATTGGAGGGCAGCTCATGCGCTGGTGGATCTCGATCGGGGTGGCGTGTCTGGCGGGCGCCTTGGCCGGCGGCGACGTCGCCAGCGTCGTGGCCGCGCCGAGGGCCCAGCCGGCGCAGCAGCTGAGCGAGAAGGAAGCGTCCGTCGACGTCGAACTGATCCTCGCCGTCGACGTGTCCTACTCGATGGACCTGGACGAGCTGGCGATCCAGCGCGAAGGCTACGCCCAGGCGCTCAGCTCGCGCGAGTTCCTGCAGGCGCTGAAGAGCGGCGTGCACGGCAGGATCGCCGTGACCTATTTCGAATGGGCGGCCTCGAGCGACCAGAAGATCATCATTCCATGGCGCCTGATCGACGGACCGGAAAGTGCCGACGCCGTCGCCGCCGAGATCATGAAGACGCCGATCCGCCGCGCGTCGCGCACCTCGATCTCCGGCGCGATCTACTTCGCCATGCCGCTGTTCGATGAGAATCCCTACCGCGGACTGCGCCGCGTCATCGACATCTCCGGCGACGGGCCCAACAACAATGGTCCCTCACCGGTGACGATCGCGCGCGACGAGGCCGTCGACAAGGGCATCACGATCAACGGCCTGCCGATCATGGTCAAGGAGCCGTCCTACTCGACCATGGATATCGAGAACCTCGATCTCTATTACAAGGATTGCGTCACCGGCGGTCACGGCTCGTTCGTCGTCACCATCAAGAGCCGCGACGAGTTCAAGGAAGCCATCCGCACCAAGCTGCTGATGGAGGTTGCCGGACGCTCACCTCCGCCGCGGATCGTGCCGGTCGCCGACGATGCCGACAAGGAGCCGCGCGTGTCCTGCACGATCGGCGAGAAGATCTGGCAGGACCGCTGGGGGCGGTGACCCGCAGGCCCGGGCTGCCGAGCAGACGCGCGCGCGGGGAGACTTGATTGGTAAGGCGCCGATCTCAGCCGGCCGTCGCAGCATGGACCAACGCCTGTTTCAATTCGGCCTCGACCTCCCGCAGGCTGCGGAGCGCCGCACCGAATTCGCCATTGCCGATCGATTGCCAGATGAGCTCCACGCGCGCCGTCAGATCGGCGAGTGCCAGTCCAAACGTCGCGGCCTCCTTGAGCGCACCCTTCTCGTTGATCAGGTAGCGCCCGTTGACCGCAAACAGCACCTGCGCAAGGCAGGCGAGGGCGCGATAGGCGCAGCCCGCGACGTGGGTATGGTCGCCACGCCCGACAGCCAACTCGGCATTGTCGATGCTGAATGCGATCTCCCACTGGAAGCGTGCAATAATCGCGTCGCGCAGGCGGCGCGGATAGGGCGTGCAGCGCGACTTCAGCCCCGCCAGCAGTTGCGCGGGATCGTGCAGCGGGCGGCAGAGCGCGACCTCGCCCATCCAGATCGCCGAGACGAAGCCATGCGGATGGCCTGGCTGGTAGTGCATCTCGATCCGCCCTTTCCGGCAGTCGTCGATCACGCCGCCGACCGCATCGATCTCGCGATAGAGCAGGTCGACCTTGTGCCCGTCGATTCTGAGCCAGCCGCCGCCGACGATCCACTGTCCCCAGCCGCCGACCGCCGTCAGTTCGAGCGTTTGCGGGTCGTCGACGAGCCGCCGCACTGCTTCGCGCAGCACGTCGGTGTCGAGGTCGTGCCTGGATGCGATGTAGAGCCCGACGTCGTAGTCTGAGCCCGCCTGCGCGGTGCCGCGCGCACGTGATCCACCGAGCGCGATGGCGCGCAGTCCCGGGACATCGGCAAGTTCGCCGACGATGCGGGTCAGCAGCGGGTCAGGCATTCACGTGTTCTCCAGGATGACAGTATGAAGTTCTTTCGTGGAAAAACTCCACAGGGCCGCTGTTCAGGCTGATCTGTTGCCATTAAGCCACAATCTCCCAAAAACCAGGGGTTGCATCTCCCGCAAGTTTCCCTTTGCCACCGTGCCGCCGCGATTGGGCCGCGACCATGAGCGGGTTGAGGCGGAGGCGCACAGAACATGCGTATCATCGACCGGACAGCACGTCCCGCGCAGCGCGTCAGGCGCTCGTCAGTCATCCAAGGTCCGCGTGCAGGGCTCGCTTGCCAACTTCTCAGGGCAGCGCTGGTGTGTGCGGCGGCGGCTTCGCTCGCAGCCTGCGCGCAATCATCGGCGGTCCGGCAGGCGCGCTGGGCGGCGCCGACGAAGCAAGCCGGAGCCGAATTTCGGCCGCAGGTGCAGCGTGCGGAGACGGCACCGGAGTCAGTGGTGCGCGTCCGGCGGGCCGAGCTCAGCCCGCCGCCGGCGCACTCCGGAGCGTCCGGTCTCGCCAGCTACTATTCGGAAGGCCAGAAGACCGCGAGCGGCGAGCGCTTCAATCCCTCCGAGCTGACGGCCGCGCATCGCAGCCTGCCGTTCGGCACCCGCCTGCAGGTCACCAACGTCAAGACCGGCCGCTCCGTGGTGGTGCGTGTCAACGATCGCGGACCGTTCGTGCAGGGCCGGGTGGTCGACGTGTCCTACTCAGCCGCGCAGGCGCTCGGCATGGTCAACTCCGGCGTCGCGCCGGTGAAGGTCAGCGTGGTGAGGTAGCGCATCGGATAGGCGACATCGCTGGTCGATCGCCTACGAGTTCGTGCTCATAGTCAGCGGCGTTCTCAGTCGACCTCTCCCCGCAAGCGGGGCGAGGGGGCGCACCGAGCGTGATGCGCGAGCTCCGTGCGTCATTGCAGGGGCAACGCTTGGCGCTTCCCGAAAAAGCCGATATCGCTCGTAAATCCGCTGACAGTGCTCACCGCACCAGCCTCGCCACCAGCTCGACATGCGGCGTATGTCGGAACTGGTCGACCGGCACCACGGTCTCGAGCTTGTAGCCGCCGTCGATCAGCATGCGCATGTCCCGCGCGCACGTCGTGACGTTGCAGGACACCGCGACGATCACCGGCACCTTGCTGGCCGCGAGTTGCCTGGCCTGCGCCTGAGCGCCCTGGCGCGGCGGATCGAACACGACGGCGTCGATGTCGCGCAATTCCTGCGGCATCAGCGGGCGGCGGAACAGGTCGCGCGCCTCGGCCTTGATCGGCTTGAGGCCGGGCGTGCCAGACGCCTTTTGCAGCGCCGCGATCGCGCCGGCATCATTGTCCATGGCGGTGACGCGCGCCCGCGTGGCGAGCCGCAGCGCGAACGGGCCGACGCCGCAGAACAGGTCGGCGACGTGCTTGGCTTTGCCGATCCGCTCCATCACCAATTGCGCGAGCGTCTCCTCGCCTTGCACGGTGGCCTGCAGGAACGAGCCGGGCGGCAGCGTCACCTGTGCCGTCCCCATCGTAACCACGGGCGCATTGCGCATCAGCACCAGCTCGCCATGGCGCGTCAGCCGCGCCAGCCGGTGCTGTTCGGCGAGGCGGGACAGGGCCGCGATGCGCGGCGGCGGCAGCGGGCCGGAGCCGCGGATGTCGATGTCGAGGCCGTTGCTGGTCGCGGTCGCCTGGATGTCGAGCGGCTTGCCGGTCGGCTTCAGCGCCTCCGCCAGCGCCCATGCGGCTTCCAGCGCACTGTCCAGAGCGGGGTCGAGGATCGGGCAGCGGTCGATCGGCACGATGTCGTGGCTGTTGGCGGCCGAGAATCCGACCCTGAGGACGTCGTGCGTGCCCATCCGGGCGTGGAAGGTGGCGCGGCGCCGGCCGGCGCCGTGGGCATCGATCAGATCGGCCACGTCGCAGTCGACCTTGGCGGCCCGTAGCGTCTCGACGACGATGTTGCGCTTCCACTGCTGATAGGGCCCGGGCATCCAGTGCTGGATGGCGCAGCCGCCGCACACGCCGAAATGCGCACAGAACGGCGCGATCCGCTCCGAGCTCGCCGCCTCCACCGCGAGCAGCTTGCGGCGATCGGGATGCCCGGGCACGACGGCCGCCTCGACGGTCTCGCCGGCCAGCGTGTAGGGCACGTACAGCGCCTCGCCCGATGACAGCGACACGCCATCGCCGCGATGGCCGACATGGTCGATGACGAGACGCTCAACCATGGCGGCGCGCTCCCAGGAAGAATTCGGCGTTGCCGTCGCCGCCCTTGATCGATGATGGGAAGATCTCGATGTCGCTGCAGCCGAGCGAGGCGGCGAAGGTGGCGATTTCGTCGCAGACGGCGGCGTGCACCGCTGCATCCTTGATGATGCCGCCCTTGCCGTGCTTTCCTTGCGCCTCGAATTGCGGCTTGATCAGCGCCAGCAGGCTCATCGGCGAGGCAGCGAGTGATAGCGCGACCGGCAGGACCGCCTTGAGCGAGATGAAGCTGCAGTCGATCACGACGACGTCGGGGCGCTGCGGCAGGCGCTTGCTGTCGTAGCTGCGGATGTCGGTCTGCTCCATCGAGATGATCTTCGGGTGATTGCGCAATGATGGGTGCAATTGGTCGCGGCCGACATCGACCGCGAACACGAGCGCCGCGCCATTCGCCAGCAGGACCTCGGTGAAGCCGCCGGTGGAGGCACCGACATCGAGGCAGACATGGTCTTCGACCTCGATGCCATAATGCTCCAGCGCCGCCGCCAGCTTGACGCCGCCACGCGACACCCAGGGATGCGCCGGCTCGGCCTGCAGGACGGCGTCGGCGGGAATGCTCTCCGAGGCTTTGCCCACCTGCTTGTCGTTGGCGAACACGAGCCCCGCCTCGATCGCCGCCTGCGCCCGCGCGCGGCTCTCGAACAGGCCGCGTTCGACGAGGAGGATGTCAGCACGTTTGCGGGCAGGGGTCATGGGCCGGATCGCGAGATAGGTGAGATGAGGGCGACGCAATGAATTTTGAACTCCGTCATTGCGAGGAGCGAAGCGACGAAGCAATCCAGACCTCCTTTGTAGCCCTGGATTGCTTCGCTTCGCTCGCAATGACGGGTGTTGCAAGCTGTTCGCGCGTATTCGCGGCTTCGGAGGAGCCCGGGATCAAACCGTCCTCGTCGCCAGCCGCTCCGCCGCCAATCTCACGCAGGTCTCGAAAGCTGCCAGATGATGCCAGACGTCCGCAGGGCGTTCGCGTGGAGCGACGAGCGGGGCGCCGCGTAGCTCGAGCGCGTGGATCATCATGAGATTGTCGGGCAGGCCGAAATCCTCGACAGTCAGGCCTTCGCCATCGACCAGGCGGCCGTCCTGCTCCGTCACCGCCGTGAAGCGCCGGGCACGATCGGCGTAGACGGCCGGGTCGTTGCAGTAGCCGAGACACAGCTTGCCGGAGCCGGCCATGTAGCCGAACTCATAGACCGTGCCGGCATCGGCGCCGGGCCCGCGGAACGGTGTGAGATTGGCGATGATGGCATCGGCGTCGTCCATCATCGCCTCGTTGCCATGGAAGATCTGGCGCGAGGCGTCGGAGGAGGCGAGGTCGATGCTGTTGTCGAGGGGGTAGAGGCCGATCAGGCCGTGGCGGTCGCAGATCGCGACCTTCCGCCGGCCGATCTCAATGGCATCCGGCAGGAACACGTCGGGACCTGCCAGATAGATCTTCATGGCTCACCACTGCGGGACGCAAGCTCGCCTCAGGCGAGCTTGACCGACTCGGTCGTGTAATCCTTGCCGAGCGCCTCGAACACCTTACGGACGATGCCTTTGGCGTCGAGCCCGGCGCGGGCGTACATCGCTGCCGGCGTGTCGTGGTCCTGGAACTCGTCGGGCAGCACCATCGAACGCATCTTCAGGCCGCCGTCCAGCATGCCCTGGTCGGACAGATACTGCATCACGTGCGAGCCGAAGCCGCCGATCGAGCCTTCTTCGATCGTGATCAGGATGTCGTGCTCGCGGGCGAGCTTCATCACCAGCTCCTCGTCGAGCGGTTTCATGAAGCGCGCATCGGCGATCGAGGCGGACAGGCCATGGGCGGCGAGCTCGTCGGCGGCCTTCTCGCACTCGGCAAGCCGGGTGCCGAAGGAGAGCAGGGCGACCTGCTTGCCCTGGCGGATCATGCGGCCCTTGCCGATCGGCAGCGGAACGCCAACCTCGGGCATTTCCACGCCGCGGCCTTCGCCGCGCGGATAGCGCACCGAGCTCGGCCGGTCGTTGATCGCGACCTGGGTCGCCACCATGTGCACCAGCTCGGCCTCGTCGGAGGCCGCCATGATCACCATGTTCGGCAGGCAGCCGAGATAGGCGTTGTCGAAGGAGCCGGCATGGGTCGCGCCGTCGGCGCCGACCAGGCCGGCGCGGTCGATGGCGAAGCGCACCGGCAGGCTCTGGATGCAGACGTCGTGGACGATCTGGTCGTAGCCGCGCTGCAGGAAGGTCGAGTAGATCGCGCAGAACGGCTTGAAGCCTTCTGCTGCGAGGCCGGCGGCGAAGGTCACGGCGTGCTGCTCGGCGATGCCGACGTCGAAGGTGCGCTTCGGGAACGCCTTGGCGAAGATGTCGATGCCGGTGCCCGAGGGCATCGCGGCGGTGATGCCGACGATCTTGTCGTCCTTCTCGGCTTCCTTGACCAGGCTCTGGCCGAACACGTTCTGATAGGCCGGCGCGTTCGGCTTGGCCTTCGCCTGGGTGCCGGTGGCGATGTCGAACTTGGCCACCGCATGATATTTGTCGGCCGCCGCTTCCGCGGGCGAGTAGCCCTTGCCCTTCTGGGTCACGACGTGGACCAGGATCGGGCCGGTCTCCATGTCGCGGACGTTCTTCAGGACGGGGAGCAGATGGTCGAGGTTGTGGCCGTCGATCGGGCCGACGTAGTAGAAGCCGAGCTCCTCGAACAGCGTGCCGCCGTCCATCATGAAGCCGCGGGAATATTCCTCGACGCGGCTGGCGCGGTTGGCGATCACCTTGGGCAGATGCTGGCCGAGCTGCTTGGCGGCATCTCGCAGCGTCCGGTAGGTCTTGCCCGAGTACAGGCGCGACAGATAGGCCGACATGGCGCCGACCGGCGGCGCGATCGACATGTCGTTGTCGTTGAGGATCACGATCAGGCGGGAGTTCATCGCGCCGGCATTGTTCATGGCCTCATAGGCCATGCCGGCGGACATCGCACCGTCGCCGATCACGGCGATCACGTTGTTCTTGCCGCCCGACAGGTCGCGCGCAACGGCCATGCCGAGGCCGGCGGAAATCGAGGTCGACGAGTGCGCAGCGCCAAACGGATCGTAGTCGCTCTCGGCGCGCTTGGTGAACCCGGAGAGGCCGCCGCCGGTGCGCAAGGTGCGGATGCGGTCGCGGCGTCCGGTCAGGATCTTGTGCGGGTAGGCCTGGTGGCCGACGTCCCAGATCAGGCGGTCACGCGGGGTGTCGAACACGTAATGGATGGCCGTGGTCAGCTCGACCACGCCGAGACCAGCGCCGAAATGGCCGCCGGTCACCGAGACCGCGTCGATGGTCTCCTGGCGCAATTCGTCGGCGACCTGCCGGACCTGCTCGACCTTCAGCCGGCGCAGATCTTCCGGGGTCTTGATGGTGTCGAGAAGCGGCGTCTTACTAAATGTGGTCACGGTGACATTCCAATTTTGCAGGTCGGGTTCAAGGGCCGACATCTGAGAGGTTCATCGTAACGGGCGGCGAAACCTGAGGTCTTGAAGGTCACATCCGCGCGGATCGAAGCCGCAGTCCGAAGACTAGCCGGGTTTGGGATCGATCTATGTGATGTAAGTCACTCTTGGTGGCCTTGCCGTCCTCGTTAGTCGCCCAAGATCGCCAAGTCGTTCAGCCAAGTCAGTTTTGCTAGCTCTTGCAAGCGCTTAGATTCCTCGCTCCGGAGAGGATGGACACTTCCAAAAACCCGCAGTTGCGAGAAGCTTTACACCAAAGTGCGTCTTAAAGCCAACCCGGCGGGAGTTGGCAAGCCCGCAAACGGTACCTTTGCGCCACGTCTCAACCGCGGCGGCGTGCCGGAGGTTCCATTGCTCTGCTCAAATCGACGGCAACCGTCGCTCCGGAATAGACCGGGGACGCGAGCTCGGTCCAGGCTTTTTCCCGCGCCGCAGAATCGGCCGATGCGGCGATTGCGCGCGCCGCGGTACGGTGAGCCATGCGTCCGCGTCAGGGGATCGGTCCGCAGACGATCATGAAGAAGTCGCAGGCGTGCGGCCTTTCGTGGATCGTCACGAAGCGGACGCGGAAGACCTGCGAGCCAAGCACATTGTCATGATCGGGCCGGACGATCGCAGACGCGGAACGGCACGATCGTGGGATCGGGGGGCGCCACGGCGAACTGCCCGGATCCAATCGTGTCGCATGGTAAACGAAGGACGTCGCGCTGACTCTCGAGCGGTGAACGCGGTGGCGGAGACTTCGCCGGGGGACACTTGGCGGCCAAGCCCATTGACGATGCAGTTGCACCGATGCGCGGCTGAATTGCACGAATGGGAGGCGCTTTGCCCGCGTGTCGCGTCAGGCCACAACCAGCGAAATAAATCCGGACTGTCGCTCGGAGACGGCCGGTTGGCCGCAAGCTGCTATTGCACGTCGAGCGGCACGGTTCCCACCGCATGGCCGCTGGCGTCGGTCGTGATCTTCTCGACCCGGGCCTCCGCCTGGCGCAGCAGCTCCTCGCAGCGCCGCTTCAGCGCCTCGCCGCGCTCATAGATCGCCACCGACTCCTCAAGCGGCACCTTGCCGTCCTCGAGCCGCTTCACGATCGATTCCAGCTCCTCGATCGCGCGCTCGAACGACAGCTTCTTGACGTCGGTTACGGTGTTGTCCGCCATGCGGGTTCCCTGCAGCTCACTCAACTCCGGGGCCGTGCTTTTACACCCCGCTCGCGGTCCTGTCAGGCCCTGCCGGGGTGGATCGGCTGGAACCTGGGGATTACGCCCCGGTCAGCGCCGCAACGTGGGCCGCGACGGATTCCTTAAGCCCCTGAAGGTCATAGCCGCCCTCCAAGACAGAGACGACGCGGCCGCCGGCGGTCTTGTCGGCGAGCTCCATCAGCTTGCGGGTGACCCAGCCGAAATCCTCCGCCCGCAGGTTGAGCGACGCCAGCGGGTCGCGATAGTGGGCGTCGAAGCCGGCCGAGATGATCACGAGCTCGGGGCTGAACTTGGTGAGCTGCGGCAGGATCAGGTTCTCGAAGGCGGAGCGGAACTCGAGGCTGCCGTCCTCGGAGGCCAGCGGTGCGTTGACGATAGTGTCGTGCTCGCCGCGCTCGCCGCGGGCGCCGGTGCCCGGGAACAGCGGCATCTGATGGGTCGAGCAGTACATCACGCTCTTGTCGGCCCAGAAGATGTCCTGGGTGCCGTTGCCATGGTGGACGTCGAAGTCGACGATGGCGGCACGCTCGATGCCGAAGGTGCGCTGGGCGTAGCGGGCGGCGATCGCGACATTGTCGAAGAAGCAGAAGCCCATCGGCTTGGCGATCTCGGCATGATGCCCGGGCGGGCGCACCGCCACGAAGGCGTTGCGGTGGCGGCCCGACATCACCGACTCCGTCGCCGCGACGGCGCCGCCGACGCCGCGCATCACGGCCTCCCAGGTGCCCGGCGACATCGAGGTATCGCCGTCGAGATAGATGATGCCCGAGGTCGGGGCCATGTGGCGCAGCTCGGTGACGTAGTGCTCGTTGTGGCAGAGCAGGGCCAGCTCGATGTCGGCCTCCGGGGCCTCGTCGCGATCGAGCAGGGCGAAGCGCTCCTCGGTCAGGGCCTCCTCGACGGCGCGCAGGCGGTCGGCGCGCTCGGGGTGGCCGGACGGCGTGGCGTGATCGAGGCAGGCTTCATGAGAGAGATACAGCGTCGACATCAGGGCTCTGCCACTCGCGCGTTGCGGGAGGGCCCAATCTATGCGCTGAACGCAGCCTCGGAAAGAGCCCCGCGGGCGATATGACCGGCTTTCCGCCCGGCGCGGCAGGCGTCACGAAGCCTTGTTGACGATACGACCGCGCGGCGGCGGGGCCAGCGGGCTGTTGGCCTTGAGATAGGCGAACAGCGCCTCGTCGTCATAGGGTCCCGTGATCGGATCGCGGCCGCTCTTGAACGCGGTGAAGCCGTCGCCGCCGAGCGCGAGGTAGTTGTTGATGGTGACCCGGTAGGATGCGGCGGGATCGATGGCCTTGCCCTCGAGCATCATGCTGGCGGCATCGATCCGCGCGCCCGCGGACTGTTTCGCATCGAAGGCATAGGAGAAACCGCTGGAGACCTGCAGGATGCGCGGCCGCGCCGGGTCGAGCCATTGCTGCTCCAGCGCGGCCTTGATCTCGGCACCGGTCAGGGTGACCGTCATCAGCTGGTTGCGAAACGGCTGGCTCGCGAACACGTCGGCATAGGTCACCGCGCCGTCGTCTCGACGAACGAGATCTGTCCGGATACCGCCGGGATTGGTCATCGCGACGACCGCGCTTCCCTTGTCCGCCGCGGCTGTCGCTGCGAGCTGGGCATCGGCGATGACGTCGCCGAGCACGCTCTCGCCGGAGGCGTTCGGCAGCCGCGACAGCGTCGCGGTGAGCACGCCGGCGGGGCGATTGGCGTAGGGCGCCGCGAGCTTCTCATAGGCGTCGATCAGCGCGGTCTGCGCCGGATCCTTCGGCAAGGTGGTATCGACGACGACGTTCGTCGCGGTGGCGCTGATCACGTCGCGCGTGGTGCGGTCGAGCTTGACGTCGATCGCGGTCACCAGCGTGCCGAACTTGTCGCCCGAGGTGACGAGCCGCTTGTCGATGGTGCAGACATAGGCCTGATGGGTATGGCCGGAGATGACGATGTCGACCGCGCTATCGAGCTCCTTGACGATGTCGACGATCGGCCCCGACAGCCCGGGACATTCGTTCATGCCACCGGACGGCCAGCCGCCCTCGTGGATCAGCACGACGATCGCCTGCACGCCCTTGGCCTTCAATTCCGGGATCAGCGCGTTGACGCTCTCGGCCTCGTTGCGGAAGTCGAGGCCGGCCGCGCTCGCCGGCGAGATGATGCCCGGGGTCCCTTTCAGCGTCAGCCCGATGAAGGCGACCGGAACGTCCTCGAAGGTGCGGATCTCATAGGGCGGAAACACCGTCTTGTCGGTGCCGGCGAGGAACGTCGACGCCGCGAGATAGTGGAATTTGGCACCGGTGAACGGCTGCGGCCCGCGGCAGCCGTCGGTCGGATGACAGCCGCCGTTCTGCATCCGCAGCAGCTCGGCCTTGCCCTCATCGAACTCGTGATTGCCGACCGCCGACAGCGCGAGCCCCATCTGCGACATCGATTCGATGGTCGGCTCGTCGTGGAACATCGCCGACAGGAACGGGCTCGCACCGATCAGGTCGCCGGCTGCGACGAAGATCGTGTTGGGCTGGCCGTCGGCGAGCAGCTTGACGAGGCTCGCCATGTGCTCGGCGCCGCCGGCTGGAACAACGGTGGTCTTGGTTGGATCGGCGGGATCGGCGACGCGGATGCCGGAAGAGGGCGGCTCCAGATTGCCGTGGAAGTCGTTGATGGCGAGGATGCGCAACGCTATCGGCTCGTCCTCGGCCGATGCTGGCGGGCCGACGATGCTTGCAACGGCGGCGCCGGTCAGCAGGCAGGCAAGGGCGAAGCGGGAGAGACGGCTCATGGCAGGGTCACGTGTGATGCAGGGGCCGCGGAACGAAGCGCGATTGCCCCGCCGCGGTCGCAATGACATAAAACGATTTCATAACACCAATACATCGGGAGGCCGGAATGAAAAGAATGATGCTGCTCGCGGCGACATTGTCGCTGGCCGCCGGCTCCGCTGCAGCGCAATCGCTGCCGGACCTGATGAAGCAGATGGTCGCGGCGTGGAATAAGCCGACCGAGCCGTTCAAGGTGATCGACAACGTCTACTACGTCGGCACCAATGGGCTCGCTTCCTACCTGATCACCACGCCGCAGGGCCATATCCTGATCGATACCGTGATGCCGGAATCGACCGCGCAGATCGAGGCCAGCATCGGCAAGCTCGGCTTCAAGGTCGCCGACATCAAATACATCCTCAACACCCACGCCCATATCGACCACACCGGGGGGCTGGCGCAGATCAAGCAGGAAACCGGGGCGCAGATGGTGGCGGGCGCCAAGGACGTGCCGCTGCTGGAAGGCGGCTTCTATCCGGGCCGCGAGGAGGAGCGCTATCTCGGCTTCCCGCCGGTCAAGGTCGACCGCGCCGTGCGCGAGGGCGACACCGTCACGCTCGGCGGCGTGACGTTGACGGCGCACGAGACGCCCGGCCATTCGCCGGGCTGCACCAGCTGGACGACCGAGGTGAAGGACGGCGACGCCACCCGCAGCCTGATCTTCTTCTGCAGCGCCACCGTGGCGCTGAACCGGCTGGTCGGCCGTCCCACCTATCCGGGCATCGTCGACGACTACAAGAAGACCTTCGCCTGGGCCAAGACGGCGCATCCCGACATCCTGCTGGCGCCGCATCCGGAGATGTATGACATGGCCGGCAAGCGGGCGAAGATCGCCGACGGCGCGCCCAACCCGTTCGTCAAGCCGGGTGAGTTCAACGCCTATCTCGACAAGCTCGAGACGCAGTTCAACGACGGGCTGGCCAAGCAGACGGCGGCGCTGCAGTCCGGCAAGTAGTTGCGCCGTCCGCTATGCTGGATCGGCGACGGCCAGCCGGTCCAGCGTGAAGCCGGAGAGGTCGACGCGCGGCGTCTCGCCCCGGGCCATTGCCGCGAGCGCCTCGCCGACTGCGGGCGAATGCTTGAAGCCGTGGCCGGAGCAGGGCGAGGCGTAGATGACGTTCTCATCGCCGGGATCGCGATCGATGATGAAGCGGCCGCCGGGCGCATTGGTGTAGAGGCAGACCGCGCTGCGCAGGCAGCGCGGGCCGAGATCCGGCACGAACGGCCGGACATAGGTTTCATAGGCCGCTTCGATCTCGGCCGCCGTCACCTCGCGGGACACGTTGTCGGGATCGGTCTCGCCGCTGAGCACTTCGTTGGCGATCTTGACGCCGTTGTCCGGCGATCCGAGCCAGGGAAAGCCGTAGATGTCGGATGCGGCGCGCTCGCGCCCGCTGACGTCCCAGATGAAGACCGGCGCGTTCGGGCCGAAGCGCTCGGGATTGGCAAGGATTTCGAACCAGTACAGCACCTGCCGCGTGACGTTCACGCGCCGCTGCAGCGGCGTGATCAACTCGGTGATCCATGGCCCTGTCGTGACAATCAGCGTCGTGGCCGATGCGGCTGTACCGTCGTCAGTCATCACCACGAGCGAACCCATGGCGCGGCGAAACCATTTGACTTGGCGGCCGAACAGCAACTTCGCGCCAAGCTGCACGGCGACCGCAAGCTCGGCGCGCACGCAGTCCTCGACCAGGAGATAGCCGCCCTCGCGGTCGAGGAAGGCGCGATCGCCGGGCAAAGTGGCGAAGCCCGGAAAGTCCGCGCGCAGTCGCTCCGACGACAGGATCTCGCCATCGACGCCATGCAGCCGGGCCGCGGTCTCGATATTGGCGAAGAACTGCGCGCTCGAGACGCCGTGGACCTCGCCGCCATCGCGGGCCGGAATGAACAGGCAGCCGCATTGCTCGAACAGATGCGCCCCGGTCTCGCGCTCCAGTTCGCGCCACAGCACATGCGAGCGCTGCGCCAGCGGCGTGTAGTCGACGCCTTCGCCGATCGCCGCGCGGGTGATGCGGGTCTCGCCATGGGTCGAGCCGAATGGATGCGGCGGCTGGAAGCGGTCGATGCCCAGCACGCGCTTGCCGGATTTGGCGAGATGCAGCAGCGCGGCGCTGCCGACCGCGCCGCAGCCGATCACGATGACATCAAAACTCGGCATGCGCCTCCGACGACCCCGGCGTCACTTTTTCTTCTTGCGCGACAGGAACGCCTTGAACGCGCCGACCGCCTCCTCGGAGGTCATGCGCTCGGCGAACAGATAGGCCTCCTGGTCGATCCGGCGCGTGAGCTCGTCAGGCGCGGTGCGGATCAGCCTGCGGCCGATCGCCACCGCCTCGGCCGGCAGCCGGCAGATGTCGCGCGCCACCTTGTGCGCCTCGACCTCGGTATGGCCCGGCGCTACCACCGTGTTGACAAAGCCCGCGATCTGCGCGTCGGCCGCGGTCATGGTGCGCCCCATGACCAGCATCGCGAACGCACGCTGATAGCCCATCGTCTGCGGCATCAGCAGGCTCGAGGCGCCCTCCGGCACCAGGCCGAGATGGATGAAGGGCGTCGAGAACGTCGCCGTGGTCGAGGCCAGCACGTAGTCGCAATGGAACAGCATCGTCGTGCCGATGCCGATCGCGACGCCGTCGACGGCGGCGATGATCGGCTTGACGTTATGCGCCAGCGAATACAGGAACTTGGTCGCCGCCGAGGTGCGCGCGGCCTCGCTGGCGGCATGGCCTGCGTGCAGGAAATCCTCGAGATCGTTGCCGGCCGTGAACACGCCGGAGCCGCCGGTGATGATGATGCATCGCACCAGCGGGTTGTTCTGTGCGGTGTCGATGGCATCGCTCATGCCGAGATACATGGCCTGGGTGATCGCGTTCTTCTTCTCCGGGCGCCTGAGCTTGATCGTCCGCGTCTCGCCCTCGTCGGTGACGATCAGATGGTCGGTCATGGGCCCCTCGCGCGTGTGCGCCGGCCGCTATGCGCCGGTCGTTGTCCTGAGTCGTTTCTCGCGCATCAGCCTACATCATCCGCCGACCGCGCCAAGGGCCGAAGCGGCCGTCGCCGGCCGGGGCGGGCGCGGCCGAGGCGCGCAGGCGCGGCCGCGCGCGTTCATGGTTGACGACTGGTTTTCAACCGCATCGGCGATAAGCTATCGTTGCACGCCAAGCGTGTCGTCATAGCAAGGCAAAATTCCATGACCAGATGTCTTTCCGTGCTGATCTCGTTGCTGCTGTGCTGCGCATTCATGAGCAGCGCCGAGGCCGCCCCCAGCGATCGCGCGCTGCTGTCGCAATTCTGTGCGCCCAAGTCGATTACAGGGGCGACCTGCAAAGAGGTCAAATCCTATCCCGAGGCCGAGGGGCGTCGCTGTAACGTCACTCTCCAGCCGCAGCGGCAGCAGGGGCAATTCGTGGCCGGAGCCAATCCGCTGCTGGTCGTGAGCTATGGCAGCGGCTGCGAGCCGCACGCGACCGATTTCGGCGGCGCGGTCGTGTTCGAGCAGGTCGGCGGCGCTTACAAATTTCGCGGCTTCCAGCCGGGCATGCAGGTGAATGAATGCGTCATCTCCACCACCAGGGACGAAGCGCAGGACGTGCTCGTCTGCCTGACCGGGCATATGGGGCAGGGGGTGGTCGAGACCGGCGTGGCGCGCGTCGGCTTCGCCAGTGCCAGCGGCGGGTCCATCGAGATGTCCTACGATTTTCTGCTGCAGGCCGAGGACACGACGGGAGCCTATCTGACCAACATCGTTACCTGTTCGGAACAGCTCAAATATTTCGGCCTGTCGAAGCTCGCGGCCGGGCCAACCCCCGGCAGCGTGGTCGCCGCCGTCAGCTACGCCGATCACGAGACGATCAGCACGGCCTGCGCCAAAGGCTTTCCGAAGCCGAAGGACGCGGAGGACATGCGCGAACTCGCACCGGGCGAAGCCTTTGTGCCGGACGGTTACGCCAAGAGCGGCAGCGTCATCATCGAGATTGCAAGCCGCTCGGCAAAGTTGCGCTGAGTCTGCCGCGGTCCAGTTGTCGCGCCTCAGCGTGATCCGTCCGGGCGGGACGGGGCAGCCGGCGGGCGCGGGCCGGCGGCCGGCGATGCCTGCTGTCGGACAGCCTCGCGCCGCAGTGCCTGCTCCAGCACCACCAGCCGAGTCGCCATGCGGGTCAGTTCGTCATGCACCGAGCCCTGGACACCCTGCACGGCGTGCTGCACCTCGCGCAGCGCATCGCGCTGCGTCTCCGCCTTGAGCACCCTGAACTCGGCCTCGATCGAGGTCAGGCGGTTGTTGACCGCCCTGATCGCCTCGGCGATCTCCTTCTGGCCATCCTGCAGCGCGCGCACGTGATCGACCAGCCGCAGATGATCGGTCAGCTCCTCGACCGTCTTGCCGATATTGCTGCGGCCCCACATCCTACTTTACCGACCTCAGCAGGTTCCTGATCGTCGCCAGATGATCCTCCGGCGATCCGAGCCGCGCCGAGATCGCGCTCATCAGGTCCTTGCGCAGTTCCGACAGTTCGTCCTCGGGCACGATGCGCTCGGCGGCCTCATCATAGGCCATCCGCCGCGGCTCGACCTCGACGGGGCGCGGCGCGACGTCGAAATGGGGTGGCCGCTCGTACACCGGGATGTGCGGCGCCTGGCGCGACGACGTGACGCGCGCGAGACTCGGAAACCGTGGTGGCGGCGTGTGCGCCGGACGTTCGATCTGATCAATCAGCGCCGCCAGCGCGACGTCCATGTTGCTGTCGTCAGGCTCATCGTCGACAACGTAGGACGGCTTCCGCAGTGTCGCCCCATTCGCGGGCGATGATGAGGTGAATGACGATGCGTGGTCGCGGAGTCGCTCGATGACCCGGCGGACTCGCGCGCCGAGACCTGGCTTCTCCCTGGCCGGTGTTCGCATCAACATGTCACTCTCCAGCGGAACAGCTTAGGCGAGCAGGGAAAACCTTAGCAAGGGGCCATCGTTCAGCTGCCAACAGGATGTCGCGTGGCAGCCCGCGCCGGTGGCGCAGGCGCCGACCGGCAGGTTCCCTCTTGCGCATTCCTGGCACCAACGCGCAAAGCCTCGATGATACCGGCAATCCGGGTGTGGAGTGCGTCTTGGCGTGCATAATGGAGCTCGCCGACAAGGGGAAGGCGCGTTTGACGCGGCATCGCCCTGACCCCTCGTGCCGTGGCCGGCCTGCCTCGATCGCGCGGCCGGCAGGAACGCGCATGGCGTCAGTCGGCGGTAAGGAACAACCGTGGTGGCCGGCCGTTCGGACCTTGCTTGCCGTCCCCCCGCAAACGTCCGAGGCCTTCCATGTATCACCACGTCAAGAAGCTGATGTTCACCGTCCGTGTCGACGAGCCGGATCCGCGCTTCGGCAACATGCTGCTCGAGCAGTTCGGCGGCGCCAATGGCGAGCTCGCCGCGGCCATGCAGTATTCGATCCAGGGGCTCAATTGCGAGGATCCCGACCGCAAGGATCTGTTGATGGATATCGGCACCGAGGAGCTGAGCCATCTCGAGGTGGTCGGTACGCTCGCCCGCATGCACCTGAAGCCCGCCAAGTTCGACCGCGAGGCCGCCGAGGCCGATCCGCTCATTGCGATCGCCGGCGGCGGTGGCGTCAACCTGTTCAACTCGCAGGGAAATCCGTGGACTGCCGATTATCTCAAGATCACCGGCGAGCTCGACGTCGACCTGCGCAGCAACATCGCCGCCGAGGCGCGCGCCAAGATCGTCTATGAGCGGCTGATCAATTTCACCGACGATGCCGGCACCAAGGACGCGCTGCAGTTCCTGATGACGCGCGAGATCACCCACATGAAGGCGTTCGCGCTGGCGCTGGAGAGCATGGGCAAGCCGGCCTTCAGCATCGGCCGCCTCGCGCCGACGCCGGGCCTGGTCGATCAGTTCTTCAACGATTCCACCGGCGCCGGGGACCACGGCGAGATCGACACCCGCGGCCCCTGGAACGAGGGCGGCGACTGGGTGTTCACGGAATCGCCGGCGATCCAGGCCGGCGAACCCGGTACGGCCTCTGCGATTGTCACCGAAAGCTCGCCGCCGGCGGACGAATCCGGCTTGAGCGATCTCCTCATGGACGAGCTGCGCGACATCCTGCATGCTGAGAAACAGCTCACAAAGGCGCTTCCGAAGATGGCGGAGGCCGCGCGCTTCGACCAGTTGAGCGAATTGTTCGAGCAGCATCTGGCCGAGACGGAAGCGCAGATCGAGCGCATCAACGAGTGCTTCGAGCTCCTTGGGAAGACGCCGCGCGCAAAACCCTGCAAGGGCATGATGGGCCTCATCGAGGAAGGCCAGGAGATCATGACCCAGAGCGAGGACAAGGAGGATGCCGCCGCCGACCTCGCACTGATCGGCGCCGCGCAGCGGGTCGAGCATTACGAGATCTCCGGCTACACCACCGCGCGCAACCTCGCCCAGCAGCTCCGCCACAGCGCCGTCGTCGCGCTGCTGTCGAAGTCGCTGGCCGAGGAGGAGAACGCCGACCAGCTCCTCAACCAGGTCGCGCGCTCGCTGATGTCGGTCGCCAAGATGCCGGCGGCGATCGAGCAGGCGTGAGGAGGGCGTAGTCGTAGGCGGATGAGCGCAGCGTCATCCGCCGCCTCCAAATCAAGACGGCGGGTTACGCCTGCGGCTAACCTGCCCTAAGAGTCTCAACTCTCTCCCAGTCGTCATTCCGGGGCATTCGCGCGCAAACGGCGCAGCCGTTTGAAGCAGCGTGAATGAGCCCGGAATCCATAACCACAGGCCTCAGTTTGAGGCGAGCACGCGCCACATGCCGCTCGCACCTCACAACCATCGTGAGTATGGATTCCGGGCTCGCCCTGCGGGCGCCCCGGAATGACGGTGGAGGGAGCGATGACAACAACGAGCAAGCCAATATGGGCTGCCGTCTCACTCCGTATAGCTGTGCGACCGCTCCGCCCGGCGGAAGTGAACCGGCGACAGGCAGCGCCGGGCCCGGCTGATCTGGGCGTCGGTGGCGCCCCGGCTGCGCGCATACATCTCGGCCACCTCGGCGGTATATTTCTCGACGTAGTAGCGAACCTCGGAGCACGACATCCGTGTCTCCGGACCTGCTTCGTTGGCCGCCTGCAACTCGGACCCCATCGCCAGCACCAGCACTCCCGCGCCGATCACGCTCCGCAACATCGTCGTCTCCCCATTGTCGTAGCCGCCTGCCAGCAGGCGTGACTCGGCGCGCCGGGGCAAATTAACAATGGGCCGCGCATGACATCGCGCGCGGACTGTTGCTTCACGGCGTCACCGCGACGCGTGCGTCGCAGCGCGTTTTGCTGTTGCAATGCTCGTCCAGTTCCTCATTCGGAACCGGCGCGTTCGGATGCGACGCTCGCGATCGGCGCCACGCCATCGCTCGGCGCGACCCACAGCTCGTAGGACGGCGCGGGGATTCCGAACGAGCCTCAGGCCGTCACGCCTTGGCTCGACGCAGCCGTGCTGCCGGCTGCGCCATTGGTCGCGCCCTGCGCATTGTAGGTCTGCGCGTTGTTGCCGCTTCCGTTCGAGGCAGCGGCAGTCTTGGTCACCTCGGTCGAGCCGTCGGAATATGTGATCGTCGTCGTGGTGATCCCGTCGAGGGTGATCGAGACCTCGCTGACCACGGTCTTGCCCGACGATGAGCCGCCGCTGCCGGAAGAACTTTCAGACGTGGCGCTGGCGGAGCTGGTGGCCGATGACGACGACGTCTGAGACGTGGACGAGGTGGATTGCGTGGCGGTGCTTGCCTGGGACGCGGTGGCCGCGACGGGCGTTGTGACAGAGCTGATCGACATGGGACTCTCGCGTGAAGAAGGAAGCCGGGCCGCGCGGTGGGCGTTCGGCCCGCTTCTTCAACGCAACTGCCGCCCGAAACTGGCGGCGCCAGTTGCGTCTGATTATGTCCGGACGCCGCCGTCCTGATGCCGGACCAAGACCGAAGTTTGACGCCGGTGGCCCCATCGCGCTCGCATCTCATGTCCATCGTGGGCATGGATTGCGAACTCGGCGGCGGGAAAGAAGAGCGATTGCCAAGCTCCCGCGGCGCACTCTAGTCTCCTGCGCGCATGACCTTCGCGCTCTCTTCCCAGCAGAAATCGCAGTTCACCGACGCCGGCGCGCTGCACGTCACGACGGCACTCGATGCGTCCGCTTTGCACGCTCTCGCCGCCGCGCTGTCCCGCCACGCACCGGCGCAGGCCGGCACCCGGCTGCACGGTGTTGCCGCGCTGACGCCGTTGCTCGCCAATGACGGTCCGGTCGGTCGCGCCGCCGCCGCCGTTCTCGGCGATGCCGCGCGCCCGGTGCGCGCCGTCTATTTCGACAAGACGCCGCAGATGAATTGGGCGGTCCCGTGGCATCAGGACCGGACCATCGTCGTGCGCGAGCGCATCGAGCTCTCGGGTTTCGGTCCCTGGACCACCAAGGGCGGCCTGCAGCACGTCGCGCCGCCTTACGAGGTGCTGGCGCGGATGGTCACCTTGCGTGTCCACCTCGACGCCGTGCCCGACGGCAACGCCCCGCTCCTGATTGCGCCAGGCTCACACTGCCTCGGCCGCATCCCGGAAGCCGATGTGCCGATCGTCGTCGCGCGGTGCGGCACCGTCGCGTGCCACGCCGAGCCGGGCGACATCTGGCTGTATGCGACACCGATCCTGCACGCCTCGGAACTATCCGTGCAGCCCGGCCATCGCCGCGTGCTGCAAGTCGATTTTGCCGCGGATGAGCTGCCGGGCGGACTGGAATGGCTCGGCATTTGAGACGACGGAGGAGGGCGGATGAGCGGAGCGTCATCCGCCCTTGGCGGCGCGGTGGAAAGGCGGGTCACACTAACACCAGCCCGCCCTACGCGACACGGATGGTGCGCGTCGCCGGTTACTTGCCGAGGATCTTCTCGGCCGCCGTCACGATGCTGACCGTCGGATGCTCGGCGCAGTACGCGCCGAACTTCTTGGCGTTCGCGATGAACTCCTCGGTGTCGAACAGCGCTTCGTCCTGATCGCCCTTGTACCAGCCGTCCAGCCAGATCAGCACCATCTTGATGGTGTCGTCGCCGCTTTCGACGAACTGCTTGCAGCTCATGGTCGACAGATCGAGGACGACCGCCGACGCCGGCGCAGATGACAGCAGGAGGGCGACGACAAATAGTGGGGCAACGAGCGATTTCATATGTCTTCTCCGAATGGGCATGATCAAAAACGATGAACTATGCAGAGGCTCACCAATCCCTTCGCGAAGCGGCGCGAATTCCGTGATCACGATCGCGACGGGAGCGGTGGCCGGAACTGTCCGTACCGCGCGGAGAAAGTCAAGCATGAGCGGGAGAGCCGCAGGGTGCATCGAGCCTTTCCGGCTCCGAGGTCTGAATTGGGAGCCTCGGCGGGCGCGCGTGCCCGTCGGGCAAATCACGTTGACCAGAAATGATCGTGTCAAGGTTTGCTGAAAAACATAAATCGCTTTGTCGTTTCCCCAAATCAGCATTATGGTACGCCCATCCCGTTGCACGGTAGGGGACGCTTCGCGGTCGTCACGGACGTTGGCAGCGGGATGCGGTGGACGCGGGCGGGCGCAGTGCTGTTGGCACGGACGAACGGCTGCTCGCGGACGGTGAAGGCGTGTGGTTCTGATACTCCGACGCTAGTATCCAGCGCGATGCGCGAAAGCGCATTGCGCGACATGGTGGCCAGAAAGCCCGGTGCACCAGGAAGAGCGCGCTATAGACCGTTAAAACCGTCGCGCAGGGAAGGCCGGGTGGTGGATTCAATTGGTCGTCGCAACACTCGATGAGGAGGTTGCGATGGGCATTCGAAAGAAACGGTCAACGCGGGGCAAGCTGGGATCATTGGGGCGCCCACCAGTTGCGGGGCGTGCGGAACAGCAGAAATTTTGGCGTGGGATTGCCGCTGGGTTGAACAGCGAGAATGCTGCGCTGGCTGCTGGATTATCGGATGCTGTCGGCCCCCGATTATTTCGAAAAGCGGGCGGCGTGGCACCGGCAATGTTCCGACCTTCAGCGAAGCCGCTCTCCGGACGGCACCTCTCTTTTTCTGAGCGCGAAGAGATTGCGCTGCTGAATGCGCAGCGCCATTCTGTACGAGAGATAGCGCGGCGTCTCAATCGATCTCCCTCGACCATCTCCCGTGAACTCGATCGCAATGCGGCCACGCACGGCGGCAAGATGGCCTATCGGGCGACGGCCGCCCAGTGGCATGCAGATCGATCGGCCCGGCGTCCTAAGCCGAGCAAGCTTGCAAGCAACGCCGCCTTGCGCGCTTATGTTGAAGAGCGGCTTGCAGGGTTTGTCGCACCTCCAGGCGGCGTTCGGCGGAAGGCCGGTCGTGCGGGCTCTAGCCAGGATCAGGGGTGGACGAAAGCGTGGAGTCCCGAGCAGATTGCCCGGCGCTTACCGATCGACTTCCCGGATGACGAGGCGATGCGCATCAGCCACGAAGCCATTTACCAGGCGCTTTTTGTTCAGGGCCGAGGAGCGCTGAAACGCGAGTTGTCGTCCTGTTTGCGAACGGGACGTGCGCTGCGCGTGCCCCGAGCGCGTACGCGGAAGCGCAGCAAAGGCTTCATATCGCCAGAGATCATGATCAGTGAGCGTCCGGCCGAAGTCGCGGATCGAGCTGTGCCGGGACATTGGGAAGGAGATCTGATCGTCGGCTCCGCCAGCTCGGCAATCGGCACGCTGGTCGAACGCAGCACGCGGTTTACAATGCTCCTGCACCTTCCACGGCTGCCGGGGTTTGACGATGGCCCACGTACGAAGGATGGGCCTGCGCTCTCCGGACACGGAGCTGAAGCGGTACGCGATGCGATCACGCGCACCATCGTCACCTTGCCCAAAGAACTCCGCCGCTCGCTAACCTGGGATCAGGGGACCGAAATGGCTCAACACAGTGACCTCAAGATCGATACAGACCTTCAGATCTACTTCTGCGATCCAAGAAGCCCCTGGCAACGTGGCACGAACGAGAACACGAATGGCCTGCTGCGGCAGTACTTCCCGAAAGGTACCGATCTGAGCGTCTACGATGCTGACGAGATCGCCGCCGTGGCCGCAGCGCTCAATTCCCGACCGAGAAAGACGCTAGGATGGAAAACTCCAGCAGAAGCGCTTGACGAGCTGCTGTCACGAATGAAAACACTTGGTGTTGCGACCACCGCTTGAGCCCGCCGGGTCTGTCCGGCTGTACCTGTGGTGACTGCCGCCTGCTTTTTTTCTGCAGGCGGGCCACGGGCCTCAGCCGAGGTCCGGCCTTCCTCGCGCCCTCCACTCGGTGAGGGCGGGAATTTAGCTCATAGCTCGGGCGCGGAGCGCGTCGCGAGAGCGCGGATGCTCATCTCATCGCGACAGGCTGTTCGGATAGATGTTTGAGATGTGGATCAATGAAGCGGCGAACTCGGGACACCCTCCCCTGGAGGGGGAGGGTCGATCGCGCGCGCAGCGCGGGATCGGGGTGGGGTGATCTCTCCGCTGGCACAAGCATCCGCGGAGAGATCACTCCACCCCGCCTCACGCGTCGCTGCGCGCCCCGCGAGGCGACCCTCCCCCTTCAGGGGAGGGTGGAAGCCCGGCAGCAAGCTTTGATGCGGGAGGCTGAACTCGCTGGTCTGGGTCGCGACGCTCGCCGCTCACGCCACCAGCACGGCCTCGGCGCCGAGCACCGCATCGGCGCCGTCGGTGACGGTCTTTTCCAGGGACGGCGCCTGCACGGCAAAGGTCTCGGCGAAGAAGCGGGCGAGGGCGACGTGACGGGCGCCGATGGTCTCGCTCTCGCTGCGCGCGGCCAGCGCCTCGTTGGCCAGCATGCAGCCGCCGAGCGCCGAGCCGAACAGGCGCAGATAGGGCGTGGCGCCGGCGAGGGCGTCGTTCGGGGCTGTCGCCAGCTTCTCCAACAGCCAGCGGCTGGAGCGGTCGAGCGCGCCGAGCGCGTCGCGCAGCTTGGCGCCTGTCGTGCCGAACGCCGGATCGTTGGAGGCCTCGACGCGGCGGACGATGTCGGTGAGCTCGTCGAGCAGCTTGAACACCGAGGCGCCGCCGTTCGCACCCAGTTTGCGGGTGACGAGGTCGATCGCCTGGATACCGTTGGTGCCCTCGTAGATCGCGGTGATGCGCGCGTCGCGATAGTGCTGCGCAGCGCCGGTCTCCTCGATGAAGCCCATGCCGCCATGGATCTGCACGCCGAGATAGGCGACCTCGTTGCCGATGTCGGTGGAGAACGCCTTGGCGATCGGCGTCAGCAGCGCGCCGCGCGCGGCCGCCTCGGCGCGCACGGCGGGATCCTTGGCGCGCACGGCGACGTCGAGCGCCACGGCGGTCGCGTAGCAGATCGAGCGCGACGCGGCGGTCAGGACGCGCATCTGCATCAGCATGCGCTTGACGTCGGGATGGGCGATGATCGCGTCCGAGCCGGTGCCTTTGCTGCCGACGGCGCGGCCTTGGCGGCGGTCCTGCGCGTAGGCGAGCGCCTGCTGATAGGCGCGATCGGCGACGCCGACGCCTTCGAGGCCGACTCCGAGCCGCGCCTGGTTCATCATCGTGAACATGCAGCGCATGCCGGCGTTTTCTTCGCCGATGAGATAGCCGATGGCGCCGCCATTGTCGCCCATCGTCATGGTGCAGGTCGGCGAGGCGTGCATGCCGAGCTTGTGCTCGACGCCGGTGGCGTAGATGTCGTTGCGGGCGCCGAGCGAGCCGTCGGCATCGACGAGGAATTTCGGGATCAGGAACAGCGAGATGCCCTTGGTGCCGGCCGGCGCGTCCGGCAGCCGCGCGAGCACGAAATGCACGATGTTGTCGGTCATGTCGTGGTCGCCATAGGTGATGAAGATCTTGGCTCCGGTGATGCGGTAGCTGCCGTCCGCGGCCCGCTCGGCGCGGGTACGCAAGGCGCCGACGTCGGAGCCGGCCTGCGGCTCGGTCAGTTGCATCGTGCCGGTCCATTCGCCGGAGATCAGCTTGTCGAGATAGATGTCCTTCAGCTCCTTGCTGCCATGGGCATCGAGCGCCTCGATGGCCGACAAGGTCAGCAGCGGGCACAGGCCGAAGGCGACGTTGGCCGCGCTCCAGATCTCGGTGCAGGCGGCGTTGATGGCGAGCGGCAGGCCCTGGCCGCCATGCGCCTCGGGGCCGGACACCGCGTTCCAGCCGGCCTCGGTCCAGCGCTTGTAGGCATCCGGCCAGCCCGGCGCGGTGGTGACCTTCTTGTCGGCGAGCTTGACGCCGTTCCTGTCGCCGATCTGGTTGAGCGGGGCGAGCACGTCGGTGGCGAACTTGCCGGCTTCCTCGAGCACGGCGGCGGTGATGTCGGGGTCGAAATCGCCGTAATGGCCGGCCTCGACCGCCGCCTTCAGCCCGGCGCCATGGTTGAGGGCGAGCAGCATGTCGTTGAGCGGGGCGCGATAGGTCATGGCGTGTCCTCGGGGGTCGAAATTGGCCGGTTTGGCCGCCGTCATCCCATGAAACCGGCCGGGTCTCAACTTTTTCGCAAGCCGTTGCGGCGGGCGGCCGCGGCGGACCCGGCGGGACAGGGTAAAGGCTTGTTCAGATTGACGAATCGGCGAGCGCGGCGGATCACCCGGAGCCCGCGCAAATTTCCTGCGGCGCAGCGGTTGAAATGGGCCGGCGCGCTCTGTAGACCACGGGCGCCGATCCGGAATCGCATGGCGCCCGCGCGCCATGCCGATCCGCCGGGCGTGATGGGGCGTAGCCAAGCGGTAAGGCAGCGGATTTTGATTCCGCCATTCGGAGGTTCGATCCCTCCCGCCCCAGCCAGATTTCCGGAGCCCAGTCGGGATCTTATATTTTTACGATTTTGTTGTTCTGAACCTCGCCAGGCGCCGCATTCCGAAACTCTGTTTGCGTTGTGTTCGCCAAAACGTGCGCTCGTCGTTTGCGTGCTGCCGCAAGGATGCGCGGAGCCGTGCGCTTGGCGTAGCCGGCGTTACTCCGGGCCAAGGATTCGGGATATCCCTGGCGAATTCGGCCGGGTACAGTCGACGAACCACGCGCCATGCCTTGCGGCACAGGCCAACGAATTTCTCGCCGCGCCGAAAGAGTGTGCTCTCGCCCGCGTCATCCTGATGAACATTTCGTAGAGCTTATCAGCGGCACGCGGGGTGATACTCTTGATCGGCAAGCACCCGATGCGCTCGCCTCCTTTGTTGCGCACGTCGCAGATGGCTTGCATGCTGTGCTCGTAGCCGGGTCGCGAGCGCTTCGAGACCTTTTCAAGACATGCCTTTGTCTGCCTATATTCGCGGAAAAGCCAATCAACCGAGCCGACGCGCGCTACAGAAGCCTTTGGATTGGGGATGCCCTTTCGATTTTGGCATCGGCATCACTCCACGTCTCGTCGTTGTCAGAATCACTGTCATCCGAAGGCAGCCGATCATTGGCACAATCAAGCTCTCCGATGTTCCATGCTCCTCGGCGAGCGCCAATGAGTGCGGGCTTCGGCATACTTCCTGCCTGCACGATCTGATCGAAGACGTTGAGGGGAGCGCAGATGAAAGCGGCTATGGCCTCACGGGTGATGAGCCGGGGCTTGAGCGATGACGAGAGAGTCGTCTGCCTTGGCTTGGCGAGATCTTGGTAACAGATCCTAGATTCTTCGTGCCCGTTCTATCTTTTTCGGCGTAGTTCGCTATCCTTGTTACGACATGAAAGATATCATCGTCATACATCGATGTGCGTGCAATGGAGTTGCTGGAGATGAACAAGCAGGGTGGAGGCGTCGAGATCGCGAAGGGAAATCCCTTTCACGCAGATGTCGTCCGTATGCTCAGAGACGCAGACGAATATTATGCGTCGCTTTACCCGCAAGAAAGCAACCACTTGATCGATGTGAATGAGTTGGCGAAGGACGATACTCTTTTCTTCGTCGCTCAGATCAACGACAGGGTGATTGGCTGCACGGCCCTCGTCTTGTCACCTGACTATGGTGAGTTGAAACGCATGTATGTAGATCCTGCCTATAGGGGGCTGGGGGTCGCGCAAGATCTGCTGGATACGATCGTGCAGGCCTCGCGAGGGGCAGGGCTATCTTGTATTCGTTTGGAAACCGGATATTTGCAGCATTCCGCGATAGCATTGTATCGAAAGAACGGCTTCTTCGAAATTCCGCCGTTTGGCGGTTACGGCATTGACCCGCTGAGCATATTCATGCAGCGCGACCTCTAGCAAACTGCTGAATGTCCCACAGGCATCTGCCTGCACTTTGGTGCCGATGTTGGACTCTGTCGTTGTCTTGGTCGTTGCGCGGTATTCGCTCTTCTGCGCAGCGGCCGCAGGCGGCCTATTTGAGGAGCATCAAGTGGACGCCAGTTCCCTAAGGGCTATGCGCTTCAACAGCAGCGCGGCACGCTCGATATTGCGATCGTCGAAATCATATGAGGGGCTGTGCAGGCTGGCAGCACCGTCCGCCCCCTGACCAATCAAGCAATATGCTCCCGGGACCTTTTGTAGAAAGAAGGAAAAGTCCTCTCCGGCCATGCTCGGACGAACGTTGCTCAGGATGTCGTCTTGATCAAGCAAGCTGTCTGCAACGCTGGTCACGAGAGCAGCGCGGTCCGCATGATTGATCGTGGCTGGATAGAGCTTCTTGTAGGTCACCAATCCCGTCAAATCATGGGCATCGCAGACGTGGTCCACGATATCTCGGATCTTCTTCTCAATAGTCGATTGAACGTCCGTACAATATGTACGAACCGTGCCGACACAGTCGACCCGATCGGGAATCATGCTGCCCTTGAGAGGGCTTCCGCCGTGAATGCCTCCGATAGATATGACGGCAGCCTCCGCGGGATCCACATAGCGCGATACGACGTTTTGCAGCATCGAAATGATGTTTGCGGTGGCAACGATCGGATCCCTCGTCTGGTGGGGAATTCCGCCATGGCCACCCGCTCCAAGGACGGAGATTTCGATTCGGTCCGCCGCGGCCATCACCGCCCCGCTATTGATGGCGATCTTTCCGATTGGAAGCCATGGCGCATTATGAATTGCATAGATCGAGCTGAGCGGGAATCTCTCAAGCAATCCATCTTCGATCATCGCTTTTGCACCCGCTCCCCCCTCCTCAGCGGGCTGGAAGATGCAACATACGGTTCCGGAAAACTCACGGTTCGCTGAAAGCTCTCGTGCGGTGGCGAGCAGAATGGCCATGTGGCCGTCGTGACCACACGCATGCATGCAGCCGCTGTTCTGCGACTGCCAAGCAAGACCCGTCTGCTCCGTCAATTCCAGGCCGTCCAGCTCTGCCCTCAACCCCACATGCTTTCTGGGGCCAGTCCCTTTAATGCCGCGAATGATGCCGACCACGCCGGTTCCGCCGATCCCGGTCTGTATCTCGTCGGCACCGAGCGCTTGCAGACACTCCACAACCATCGCCGACGTCTTGAGCTCCTTGTACCCTAACTCCGGAATCGAATGCAGCGCCCTGCGGATGCGTATCGCTTGATCGAGAGTGCCTGGCTGCAGTGCGTCACGCAATGACATATCATCTCCTTCGTCTCGAAGCGGGCGTCCTCGTCGCTGCGACCCGCTACGCCAGCTTCTGGATGTTCTCGGACAAGGCCATTGCCTCCGACCTTCCACGAACAGGAGCGAGTTGGTGAAACGACAGCATGTCCTCCAGGGCGGCCGCACAGGAAATGACGTCGTGGTCGCCATTTGTCGGCCCGATCACCTGCAGTCCTACTGGAAGACCCGACCGCGTCACACCGCAAGGCAGCGACAACGCAGGAAGACCGGCCACGGCCGCAACGTAGGTCAACGCTGTCCAGTCGAAATAGCCATCGAATACATGGCCTGCACATTCAACTACGGTCGGCTGATCGATCGGATGAGCCGGCACGATTGTCGACGGACATATCAAGAGATCATATGTTTCGAAGAAATCAGCCACATGCTGCACGATGCGAACCCGCGCCTGTTCGGCTTCAAGCATCTGGTCGATCGTCAGCTTCAGCCCCTCGGTCACGTTCTCCCTGATATCGGTTGATCTCACCAGCGTACCCTGCTTCCTCAGGACGCTACCAAGGCCGCACGCCAATACGTAAGCACGCATCACTCGAAAACATCGCTGGACACCATCTAGATTCGGAGACGCCTGATCCACGATGACGCCATTGGCCTGAAGTCGCGCCGCGGCATTTTGCACGATGCAAGCGACTTCGGGGTCCACAGGGCCGATGTTCAGATCAGCAGAGAAGGCGACTCGCTTCGGCAACTTCTGGACTTCAGCCGCGCTGGCAAACGACCGCAATGGACGTGGTTTGGAAAGCAGATCCCTGTGGGTCTCGCCCGACATGGCGTCAAGGAACATTGCAAGATCGACGACGTTTCGCGCCATGGGGCCTTGGACGGCTAGCGTCTGATCAACGGATGCGCGGTTAGCCATCGCGACCCGCCCCGGCGACGGCCTCATCCCAACAACGCCACAAAAGCTCGCGGGAATGCGCAAGGATCCCCCCATGTCAGAGCCATGAGCAAGCCACGTCATATTCAACGCCAGAGCAGCAGCCGAACCGGACGATGATCCCCCCGGCGAATATTTGACGTTCCACGGGTTCAAACACGGGTCAAAGACCGGATTCAGAGAATTGAATCCAACGCCGAGTTCAGGGACGTTGGACTTTCCAAATACAAGTCCCCCTTCGTCTTCGATGTGCTGGACGACCGCATCAGTGAAGGCTGGAACATGATCGCTATATATGAGAGATCCGGCCGTCGATCGAACCCCGGACACTTTCTGAAGGTCCTTGATGACCAGCGGCAGGCCAGACAGTTGGCCGCGCTCGTCGCGAGGCTTCTGCATCAATTTTGATGCACGATCATGCGCCCTATCGAAGCAGAGCGTCGGCAGGGCGTTGACGGTCGAGTTGACCTCGCCGACGCGCTGTTCCACGGCATCAAGGCAATCATGCGGAGTCACGTCACCGCGTCTAAGCAGGGACACGATCTCAACAGCCGAATAGTCGAGCAAGGCGTTCATCGCTGGTGTGCCCCTTCGAAGATGAGTAAAGCGGTGCCCGCCACTGCCGTGATTGCGCCCAGGAGCGAACTTGCATTCGGTCTCTCACCCCGCGTAAGCCAGAGCAGAAGCAGGAGCACCAGCGGCGTCGAGGACGCGTATGTCATCGATATTGCGATTTTTCCGCTCGTGATCGCCAGCATAAGAAGCGTCAGGCCGCCGCACATTCCAACGAGCGCACTCACAACGATCTTGGCGTAAACGGTAGCTGAGCTGGCGTCTGTCCTGATGTCGTCGCTGCGGGTCCGGCCCATGATGACAAACAATAGGGACGCTGCGCAGAACCGTATTGTCGTCGCCATGATGGGCGACGTTCCCGCCGTTACGACGGGAGTCGAGATCAGCGTGCCGATCGCCTGGCATCCGGCTGCAAGAACCGCCAATGCGACGCCCGTGTTCTGACGTTCGGCGTTGAGATGTCCATTCAGGGGAGCGCCGGCGCCTCCTCTGAAGGCAATGACAATCAACGCCCCAGTCAGTACAAGAAGAATACCAACTCCCGCCTCTATCGTGGTCCTCTTGTGATAGATGGCAGCCTCCAGCACGGCGCCGATAACGACGTTGGACGAGAATATGATGCTGGTCTTCTTCGGCCCGATTTTGCTGATGGCGGCAATGAGAGACAGGTCGCCGACCACAATTCCAATGAGGCTCGATGCCGCGAGCGTCAGCGCGTCCGCGACACTCACGCGAAGCGGAACATCGGCGATGAACAGCACCGGTAGCATGAAAAAAGACGCGAAGATCATTCGCGTCTTCGTGAACTCGAAAACACCTGTGGTGCGACTGACGTCAGCGGCAATGAGGCTACTGATCGCCAGGCACGCAGCGGTTCCAAGCCCGGCAACTTCGACGCCGACCGTCATTCGACGTTAGCCGTCTCGACTGTTGCGTCATCAGACCTGGTATCGTCTGGATAGATGTCTTCCATCGAGTTGTGCGTTATGGAATCCGACACCATGTCTTCCGGCGACGCAAACGTCAGGACCACAACGGTTCTCTTGGTAGATCCCGTCAGGGGCGCCACACGATGCAGTGTCGTATTCGCCTTCATAAAATAGCAATGTCCGCTGTTGACGTAGAGAGACCGAACGACGTTGTCTTGCAGGACCCGCCGGAGGTATGGCTCAGTCGAGCCTTTCTGCCATTCGACGTTCGAGAGGTACTCGACGCGTCCCCCGAGGAGCGGATCTGGAGCCTCAATTACAAAAATGAGGGCATAGGCATAATCGTCCCAATGCCATCCATGGGTGTCGCCAGGCTCGCACTGGCTGTTGATGATATACTCCTCGGGTCGGTAAGGAACCCGTTCAATGTTCTCACCGGCGAGCTTCCGGAGGAAGGAGAGAACCGCGTCGCTATTGAAGATGGCCGGAATAATCCCGTCATGTTGACAAATAGCGTCACGCCCGACGCTGCTGTAGGCTCTTGGTGTGTTGCCGCTTTCCTTGATGGTCAGCTTTCGCCGCTTCGACTCCCGGTCGAGCAGGATATTGGCTTCGCTGGTGAGCGCTTCGACCATATCCTTCGGAAGAAGCTGATCGATGACAGCGACGTGATTGCTCCTGAACGTTTGTGACAGCTGATCGATGGCGGCTTGCGACAGGCCGCCAATGTGACTGGCTAGGCGCAGCTCGGTGTCTGTGGGCGTGCAGTTTGCTGACAGATTCATTGCAACCTCAATTTCGCTGCTGAAAGAGCCAGGGCGGATCCCCCCGCCCGAGGACGTGCGGCTATGCATCGCGCGCGTCGCGACTGCCTCCGTCGTTCTGTACGGTGCCTGTGGGCCATGGAAGTATCGATACCGTATTTTTCGGATATGGCCGCCCGCGGTGGTCGTCGGTAGCTATGGACGACAGGGCATTGGGCTCGCTCTGCTTCGCGTTGAAGGCGACAAATCACAAAGGATGGCGTCGGTGAGCGAGAGCCAAGCAGGATGCGGCGCGATATTGCGAATGTTCGACGCGGCTCCTTGGCGTTCAGTATCGTGTCACAAAGTTAAGGAGTGCGTCTCCGACGGACATCCTCCCTACGTCACGCCGCCTGTTCGGCGTTCATCGCCGGTGCCGTTCGCCGCGGCGCTGCTTGCCTGCTAATCACCGTGTCATCCACCGCCGCTCGGAGCTCTCTCTCAAGCCACCTCGACTTCACCGACGATGTGTTCGCTCAATAGAGTGGAATCAGCGATGATGAATTATGAAGGCATATTTGTCCGGGCGATCGACGCTCTTCGTGAGGAAAGGCGATATCGGACATTTGCCACTCTGGTGCGCAATCCCGAGACTGCGCCGACTGCGCTCTGGCGACCGCCGGGCGAGACACGAGCACCACAGCCGGTCACCGTCTGGTGCTCCAATGACTATCTCTGCATGGGCCTGCATCCGGATGTGATCGAAGCGTCCACGGAAGCGTCCCGGAGCTTTGGCACGGGCGCGGGAGGAACAAGGAACATCTCCGGCACGCACCAAAAAATCGTAGAGTTGGAGCAGGAGCTGGCCAGTCTGCATGGAAAGGAGGCGGCGCTCGTCTTTACGTCAGGCTGGGTTTCGAACTTCGCAGCAATCTCTACCATCGGGACCCTGTTGCCGGACTGCGTGATATTTTCAGACGCGGACAACCATAACTCGATCATTGAGGGTATCAGCCGCTCGAGATGCGAGAAGAAGATCTGGCGTCATAACGATGTGAGGCATCTTGAGCAGCTGCTTGCCGCGGAGCCCCGCAATCGCGCAAAGCTCATCGTATTTGAAAGTCTCTATTCGATGAGCGGCAGTATTGCGCCCATCGGCGGGATCGCTGCTCTCGCTGAACGCTACGGTGCCATGACCTACATCGACGAAGTTCATGCGGTGGGGCTGTATGGACCTCAAGGTGGGGGCATTTGCGATCGAGACGGCCTCGCAGATCGGATCGACGTCATTCAAGGTACGCTCGCCAAAGGGTTCGGATCGCTTGGCGGCTATGTCGCCGCAAATGCATCGATCGTCGATTCAATCCGAAGCTATGCGCCGTCGTTCATCTTCACGTCGACGATGCCGCCAAACGTCGCCGCGAGCGCAACGGCGGCGGTACGTCATCTGCGCCGGTCCAAGGCCGAACGCGACCAACAGCAGGCGGTGACGCGCAGGGTCCGGCGCGCGCTCCAGGCCGCGCGCCTGCCGGTCATGGCCAATGAATCGCATATCATCCCGGTCGTGGTGGGCGACGCGCAGAAATGTACCGCCGCAAGCCAGATGCTGATGGAACGACACGGGATATATGTTCAGCCCATAAATTATCCCACTGTGAGCAAAGGCACGGAGCGGCTTCGTCTGACTCCGACACCGGCCCATCGAGACGTGCACATCGATCTGTTGGTCGCTGCTCTCTCTGACGTCTGGGCGTCTCTCGAGCTTCCGTACGATGAACGGGCCGCGCGATCTCCGATCGTTGGCATGACGGACGACGCGGTCAATCCGAAAGACATGACGAATCAGCGGTCGTTTCGGCGGAGTAAAGGCGAACGCACCGCGCGTCGTGACGATGCGGCATCAGGCATGGCGAGGGCGGATACATGACGCATTCCAAGTACAAGATCCTGTTCGTAACGCAGCACTATCATCCAATTCATCTGGCAGACGACCGGATCTATATTGTCGAACCCATCCAGTACGAAGTGCTGGCGTCCATGCTGGACAAGGATGAGGTGGACATTTCTCTGCTGGATCAGCGCCTTGATCGCCGCCCGTTGGCCCTGCTCGAGACGATAAGGCGCCTGCGTCCAAACTTCGTCGGATTCACGTCTTGGACGATGCATGTCGACCTCGTGCGGATGCAGGCGGCGCTGGTCAAGCAGATCGACCCGTCGATCATCGTTGCGGTAGGGGGGCATCATGCTAGCCTAAGTCCGTCCGACTTTGCGGACCCCAACATTGACTACGTCATGATGGGAGAGGCTTATCTCTCTTTCCGGGATCTGATCCTGCGCTGCCGGGAAAGCGAGCGTAACGTAGCTGATCTGGCAGGCGTTGCCTGGCAGGACAACGGCAAATTCTTCTCGAACGGCAAGGCGGTCGTTCCGAAGTCCTTCGATCTCGACAGCCTCCCCCTTCCGGACCGAAGCATCCTCGGCAAGTATAAGGGCAGATACTATCACCTCTGGTGGAAGCCGGTTGCTGCCCTGAGGACGTCCATGGGATGTCCCGCAAGATGCTCGTTCTGCAATTTGTGGCGGCCGAACCTCGGAAAGTATCTAACGTGGAGCCCGGAATACATCGTCGAGTATCTCAAGACGATCGAGGAGCCGTATGTCATATTTACAGACGACCACTTCTTCGGGGACGGGCGCCGGGCGCACGCCATTGGTGAAGCGATCCTTCGGGCGGGCATCAAGAAGGAGTACTTGTTCTACAGTCGGGCGGACGCGATTGTCAGAGACCCGAGCCTGGTCGCGCTGTGGTCGCGGGTTGGGCTCAAGCGCCTTCGGATGGGTCTGGAGAGCTATTCCGATTCCGAGCTCGGTGCCATGGAAAAGGGCAGCTCCGTGGCGCACAACGACAGGGCCATCGAGATTCTCAAGAAGAATGATGTCTTGATCGAAGGCCTGTTCATCGTCGGTGTCGACTACAAAAGAGAACAGTTCGAAAACTTGACGAGCTACATCCGCAGCCGAAAAGTCGATATCCCGAACATCACTGTCGCGACGCCGATGCCGGGGACGACAGACTACGCCAAGAACGAAGACGCGCTCATTTACAAGAATCCGACGTACTACGATTTTCAGCACGCCGTGCTCCCCACAAGGCTCGATATCAAGGAGTTCTGCCATCTCTATGGGAAGATGCTGCTCAAGGTCCAGAGACCGCCACTCGAGCAGATCCGGCGCATAGGTCTGTTCAAATTCATTTGTAACGTTCCGTCATTCTGGATCTACTTTCTTCGCGTCTACACGTCTTACAAGCACTACGGCTACGTAGAGCGAAGCGGGGGCGAGCTTCCAACACTTCCATGGGTTGATATGCGGCGCGGAAGCTGCGGCGGTGACGCGGTAGCGGACAAGAAATATGGCTCCGTCGACATCGACAAGGTGTTTCCGACAGGGGTTCCGTCATGACGGACGAGGCCGACGTCACGAATGATATCAAGCTCCGCTTCGGACGCCCCGACGATTTTGCCGCGCTTAGGTCTCTGCGGGACAAGGTGTTCTGCGATGAGCTTGGGATTCAGGAGCGATCCTATCACGACGTCATTTTCGATTGGTATTCGAAGAATGTCGTTTTGCTTGCGGGCAACCGTTTGATAGGTGCTGTTCGTCTTGCCTACATCCGAGATTGGCAGGAGTACTATGTCAGCTACCTATGCCTCGCGGCGCAATACCGCCGGAAAGCGCATCTGCGGCTGTTGTTCGGAGCCATTATTCTGCTCATGAAGCGAAATGGGATCAGGTCAATCAGGGCGGATTCGTCCGACGCAAATCTGATGATGTATCAGGCGATGGGGTGCGTTCCCATCGGAGGAAAGTTCAAGAAGCCAGGATTTGTCTGCGACTGGACACCGATGCGCTACGACATTGGTGTCAATGCAGCGGCGGAGGAGAGTCTTTCAGAACGCGCGGCGGCTCATTTTGAACCGTGGACCGAGAGCGATCTGACATGGGTGTTCGACACCGTGTTTCATCGGTGTGACACCGCGTCGGCATTCGGGGCGACTTTCGAGACCCTTCTCGAAAAGGATCTGATCCCTGGGCATCTGCCGTATCTGGCTCGTCCCGACCGGGTGATCGACCTGCCGCACGATGAGGCGTTTACGCGTCATCTGAGGACAGTCGAGGTGCGGTCAGATGACGATGAATTCTTTTCGGCAACTTCAACAGCATCTCCCACTCGCCCTGCCTGCCCGGATCGCACGACCATCACCGCGGGCAGTCGGTTCGCGCATCTGAATGCTCGGTTTTCGTCCAAGACCCTGGTGGCGGTCCTTGTCGACTCGGAGGCGTTGGTCTTCGCGCGACTATACGCTGTCCTGACCTGCAAGCGTCTGGTCGAGTTGAACGATTGGGGGGAACTGCCCTCTCTCTGCCCACCGTCCGTATCGAGCGTGACGGCCATTATCGGACCGGCTGATCGGGCACTGTCGAAGGCGGTTTTATCGGCAGCGCAACGCCGATGCGCTATCGGGCTCCTGACCGCCGCGGACCTGCCGGCTCTCTCGTCCACGTTGCTCGGCTCGTATCTGAACTTCATTGGACCAACACAAGTGGCGATCGCGGTCCATCCGGTGGGTCTTGTGTCGTACGAGGCGCCGACAGGCGCGTGCGGTCGTGGGCTCGGCCCAGGTTTGTGGAGCCTCGCCGGTGGACCAGAAATGACCGTCGTCGCGATTGGCCCGTATCATTTGCTCATCGTGCCCGCCAGGATATGCCGAGCTGCCGTAGCGGCCATTTCAGAATTTCTCAAGGTTGGCTATGCGATCGGACAATCAGTCCGATTGGTCCGCGAGGAGTGCCTGGGCGATGAGCCGATCCTGCTGATGGGAGATCCGAGCCTTCGCCTCGATATCGCCCCGTCAGAGAAGAACGCGGAGGCGACGCGGCGCTTGGCGGCCGTCTCGGACTGATGTTCGTGCTGAACAACTCATTTTCGATGCCTGCTTTCACGGCCGCGGTGGTGACAGGGACGCTATGCGTTGTTGGGCCGTGTTTTCTTTTCGGGCTGGCGCTGGTTGCGACGATCTTCGTGCGCGCGATGCCAAGGCGATCGGGTGAACGCAGGCTTGCCGGGTTGAAGAACGAGGTCAGGATCTATCACGACAAGCATGGCGTTCCCCATATCTTCTCGGAGAATTTTCAGGATGCCGCGCGGTGCCTGGGTTACCTGCACGCAAGCGAGCGCCTGTTTCAGATGGAAATTCACCGACGTGCTGGACAGGGGCGACTTTCCGAAATCTTCGGGGCGGAGTTCGTCGACACAGACAAAATCATTCGTGTTCTAGGTCTCTACCAACTGGCCAAGACCAGCTTTGCCGCGCTTGCGCCGGAAACTCAATCCACGCTTTCGGCCTATGCGGACGGCGTCAATGCATTCTTGTCGACCCACCGAAGCAAACTGCCGTTTGAGATGGTCTGGTTGAGAATCCGGCCGGAGCCATGGTCTCCCATTGATTCAGTCGTGTGGGGCAAGCTCATGGCTTGGCAAATGAGCCGGAACTATCTCGCCGAGCTGAATCGAGCCGAGTTGACCAGCAGAATCGGAACGGTCGATGCCGGCCCGTTTTATCCGGATCCCATGCGGGGCAAGACCGGACCATTGGTATCGGGTGGGTCTGGTGGCTCGCGCGGACAATCCGACTTTTCAGACAAGATGGGAGCGTTGCTCGGATTGGCCAATGGCGCTTCAAATGCTTGGGTCGTCGCCGGCGAGCGAACCACCAGCGGCCACCCGCTCCTCGCGAACGATCCGCATCTTGACGTGTCGTCGCCAGTGCTCTGGTTTTTATGCCGGATCGTCACCCCCGAAGGATGGGTGAAGGGAGCCGGAGTACCAGGCGTACCGATGATCCTGCTTGGACAGAACGAGAGCTTCGCCTGGGGAACCACGGCGGCGATGTCCGACGTTCAGGATCTGTTCGTGGAAACTCTGGATCCGGCGGATCCGACCAAATATCTTGCGCAGGCTGGCTCTCACGCATTTGACAGGCATGAAGAGACGATCCGAGTCCGAGGTCGGCCCGACGTCAAATTCACCATCCGCAAGTCGCGGCATGGCCCGGTGCTATCCGATGCTGTCCCGCGTCTTGCCGCGCTGGCGGGCAGCGATGGCGTCATCGCGCTATCCTTCAGCGGGCTCGGAGATTGTGACCGCACTGCCGAGGGGTTTCTGAAGCTCAATCGGGCGCGGAATTGGGAGGAGTTCAAGGATAGTCTGCGGCTGTACGAAACGCCTGCGCAGAACATGTTCTACGCCGACGTCGCCGGCAATATCGGAGTCATGAGTCTCGGGCGGGTCCCAGTGCGCAAGTCGGAATATGGCCTGCATCCCGCGGCGGGATCAACGGGTGATGCAGACTGGTCAGGCTACGTTCCGTTCGAGCAGATGCCGCACTCGTTCAATCCGGCCTGTGGCTATATCCATAATGCGAATGGTCGACCGGCCTGGTGTGGGCACGATGTCTTTATGGGATGCGATTGGGAAGAGCCGTATCGGACACAAAGAGTCCAGCAGTTTTTCGACAACATCAGATTGCACTCGCTGGAAACATCTGCCGAAATGCAGGCCGACATTCTATCTCTCGCCGCTCAGGATCTTCTGCCGATTTTGCTTCGAGCAACCCCGTCCAGTCCACTGGGACGGCAAGCCCTCGCGCTGCTCTCGAAGTGGGACGGCACGATGCACAAGGACTGGGCAGAACCGCTCATTTTCAACGGGTGGATGCAGGCGCTCCGACGAATGCTGATCGATGACAAGGCGAAGGTGAAGCTTGAGTATGTCGGGCCATGTGCGGCTTCGCTCCTCAGGAAGCTTATCCTGGAGCATCCCAAATGGTGCGCTTCGGGCGAAGAGACGGATCTGGAATGTCGTGCATGTCTGACGCGGGCTCTCGAAGAAGCTATGGCGATGCTCTCGAGGCGCCGCGGGTCTGACCTGACGAAATGGCGGTGGGGTGACGAGCACATCTCGACGCTTTCGCACGTCTTCTACTCGCGGATACCGATCTTCAGGTCATTGAGCGAGCTTGGCGTCGGAAGTGGTGGGGACCTGTATACGCTCAACAGCGGAGGTGCTCTGCAGCCGCACCATGATCGCCCGTTCGAGCGGAAACACGTTCCGACATTTAGAGCCCTATATGATCTCGGCGATCCGGATCGGTCCCGCTTCATGACCGCGACCGGCCAATCTGGCCACATCTTCTCGCGCTTTTACGGAAACCTGACGCCGCTTTGGAACGAAGGCGAGTCGATCACGCTGGCTGGCGATGAGTTGGCCTTGCAGCGTGAAGGCGCGACTCTCATGAGATTTATTCCGTAGGGCTGACAGGGCAGTCACATGGCGGTCGAGGAAGCATCTTTGGTCAAATCGGGTGATACGGAAGCCGATTCCTCGGGCGCGCCGTTGCCGCCGGTCGACTCAGGATCCAGTCGATCAGGTCCCTATGTTTCGGGGCTGATCGCAGTCATGTTTTGGGGAACGACTCCGGCCGCGACGGTACTGGTCGCCCATGATATGCCCTCATCGTTGATCGGGCCGTCCAGACTTCTCCTGGCCGCGATGTTCCTCCTACCAATGGTTCTCCTGCTTCGGCCGCCGCTTCCGACCGATAGGGGAGGTTGGATCGCCGTCGCGATCAACGGTATGATCGGGTTCGGTGGCTCGTTCTTTCTGCAGGGTCTGGGCTTCTCGCGAACGTCGACTTCGCACGCGGCTCTCATCTTGGCTTGCGCTCCGGTGTTTACATCCATCATCCAGCATGTGCTGTCCCGGACATTTCCCCGCACTCTTTGGCTGATCGGAAGTGCGATGGCATTGTGTGGTGAGACGTTTCTGATCGGCGCTCGTTCGAACGGCGATGTCTTCGGCAGTGGAACAATGGTGGGCGACGTCATCGTTCTCATCGGCACCATTACGGTCAGCATTGGATATGTGGCAGGCGCTCGCGCATCTGCGCGAATTGGCCTGTTCGGAGCGACGGCATGGTCGATCATCTTCGGTGCTGCTCTTGTGACGCCGCTGTTGCCCTCTGTCCTGGAGGCGATCTCCGGGGTGACGGTCGTCGGAGGAGGGGCCCTGTTCTTTCTTGCGGTCTTTTGCACCTTGATCGGATTCGCCGCATGGTTCTGGGCTTTGGACAAGGGAGGCGTCTCGGCGATTGCGCCTCTGCAGTTCGGACAGCCGATCGTATCACTCTTGATAGCCGTGATCTTTCTGGGAGAACAGCTTTCGATGAGCATTTTTGCTGCGGTTGGATTGGTTCTCACGGGGGTATACTTCTGTCGAAAGTCGGCGTGAGAGGTCGTATCCCGCGAGGTGGGTCGCCGGTTAGCAATGCGGCTCTTGATGTGCGTTCCGCAATAGTGGCTGGGCGAATTGCTGTGCTGGATGAATGCGGTTGCAGGTTGTTGTTGTCAGCGAGCCGGACCGCAAGGTCGAAGAACAGCGTTTCGTTCAAGAACTCGTCGCGGATCTCTGCATCCGGTTCATCATGACGCTGCGGGTGAGCTCGGTACTTTGTCCGAGACGATCGCGCCCGGCTTGCCGTCCGGTGCGACAATCGCAATCAGCCCGCGCGCTTCCTGTCGCCCGAGAGCGAAGTATCGGCAAATGCACCCAGTCATTCCGCGGTGACGATCGTCGATCGCACAGCTCTCAGCGAACGCTGGCTCGGCACGGTCCTGGCTCGGTACGCTCTTGGCGCGGCGGACCGCAAACTGCTGATCGGCACTCGAACTGCCGAGCTCTCGTCCCTGGACGGGGCTTACCGCCTGCAGGTGCTTGCGGGCGGCTCGCTGTAGCCAACAGCCAGGAGGCAACTTGGGCCTGGAATGACAGGTCTGGTTAGGTCACCGGGGTCGCCGCGCTGTAGGTGCGGTTGGCGCCGTCCACCTGCAAGGAGCATAGATCCAACGGCTCGGGTACAATCTTTCGTTGCGCGTGAAGTACCCCGATCCTGCGCAGCGGTCCTGCGCAGATGTGACGTTTTGCTTTGGAAGCGGCGAGGTCTCGGAGGGATGGTTGGTCTAAGATGTCAGTGTCGATTCCCAAGCATTTGCGCGATGTAGATACCGTACGGTCAGAGACTCTCGCCTCCAACGCAAGGGTCGGTCGCCCATCAAAGACCACGGGATCGGCGAGTGGTTGCGCATTCCATCCAAGCCGGTTCAGCCGCCGTACCCAACCCGGCTTGGATTGCGCGATAAGACCCGTGATGCCGAGGTACTGACATATCTCTGCTATGGCGACCATCAGTCGACGCGAGGCTAGAACGTCACCGTCTCCAATCTCGGACCTGGCGCAAAGACGGGTCCATTCGAAGATGTCCGGCGCCTTCGGATATGATCGCCCCCGCACCAGCTCCGGATACACGTGCGACAGGAGATGCGGCCTGGTCGTCGGAAGAAGCCGCGAGTACGCCATCACCCGTCCGTCGTGGATATCAACTACATGCAGCGCATCATCACCATCAAACTGGTCCCGATCGCGCCGGTCCGGCTTGACAAGGCTTGACCACGCAAGCGCTTCCACGAAGATCCTATATCTAAGATCGTAGATTTCATCCATAAGGCTGGGGGTGGCCAGTTTTGAATCCTCGTAGAACGCAAATATCATCATGGTCTCCTCGGGTAGGGAGACCAACCGATCATTTTGCACAAGTATTGGCGATGCCGTTCTAGTACAGTATTTACTTCATACCGGCTTTAGCGAACCATTCAATATCGCGATGCGGACGGCCTCTGTTCGGCTGCCGGCGCGAAGCTTCGACATCGCGTTGCGAAGATATTGATCGACGGTTCGCTTGGAAAGACGAGCCTCAAAGGCGATTTCCTTGGATTTCAGGCCGTGCATCGCCCAATGTAGGCATTCCAGTTCGCGCGGCGCGAGCACGCACGCTCGCTCCTCTTTCGCCGTTGCAGGTCTTTTGGCGTGTATCATTTGGTCGACACGCTGATGACTGAGTAACGCCATGAAATGAAGATTGTGCCGATCGCTTCGCTGCAGCGGCTTGGCGCCCGTCGCAAACGATACGCAGGTTGTGCGCATTTGCGGACCGTGGATCGGGACCGTGAAGCCGTCAATCAGTCCTGCGTCCCTTGCTTCGTCCATGAGCTTTCGTTGTTTTGCGGTGAGCGGCTGAACCGCACACTCCTCGCTCCAGACGTACGGCGTCGCTCTTTCCCGAAGCAGTTGGGCAATCGGGTCTATATGGACATAATTTCTCTCATTATAATATCTGATCCAGGCATCATTCCAGCCACGTAGCTGGATATGAGGCTCGAGGATTTCCATTCGGCTCGGCAGGTCAGCGATGAAGACGCCGGTCACTCCGAAGCGCTCAGTGGAGGCTAGAAGCAGCTCGAGTAGGCTGTCGATGCTAGTAGCATCAGCGATAGCTTCGCCATAGGCCTGAGGGATCTCAAACATTGCCTTCTGTCTCGAACGCAAAGTAGTCAGGATACTGCCGATAGCTGACGGATATCTCTCGTCCGGACAGTCACCCTAGAAGTTCGCGAGTCGCCACACATTCAACCAGCGCACCTCCTCCCGACGTTTTGTTCAGAAATTCCTCGTCTCGCCCGCGCGGTCGTGCACAAAAAAATTGGAGAGTCGCTTCTTCGACATGCCCTACAACCTCTGCGGATGATTAGCAGTGACGGTATAGGAATGCAACCGTTCTGGTTTCCTTGGAATGGTTTTTTGCAGATTGAATGGCAATCTGGTCGGAGCGGTGCGTCGAATGTCTGCCGTACGACTCTGGTAATCGGCCGCAGACATCAAGAAAGCTGTGGCGAAACCCATTCACCGATTCCTCTGCTGGGCGGCTCTCGCTGCCATCAAACGCGACCGAACGATAATGAACGGCCAGAAGCCGGCGGCCCCGACGTCCTGGGTAGGAGACGAGAGTGTCAGCGAATACACGTATTGATTGACGATGAGAAGACTGATCCAGCCAGCACTTGAAAAGCGGTCTGCAAGCGCAGCGTTTTTTCGCCATCAACGCGAACAGCCGGCCTGCTGAACCGATCGCGCCGCGCGTCGGGATACGACGCGTTCATTGAGAAGGCAAACAACCGATTGATATTGCGGCAGTTCGTCTCGACGATTTGCCAAAATGGCTTTGATATCGTTGCATCATCAAACTGATTTTGAATCCGCCATGCGGCCTCTCATCCAGCAGCGTGGCCCGACGTCATGGAATCGTCATTGGTGGAATGACCATGGAAGTTGCTGGCAAGTCATATGCCTCTTAATCAGCGGGTCCTAGGTTCGAGCCCTATGCGCCTGCCGCCAACAATCTATGGTTGTGTTTGATCCAAGGCCTGAACTGCAGGCCTCGTACGGGCAATCTTCAACACGGTGGGTGAGATCGATTATGTCGTCGGTGACGTGCCCGTGGTTGCTCACTCTGCTCGAACCAAGGAGCGCGACATCAATCGACGCCCGTGAGGCCGGCACATCGAGACTGTGAATAGCTCGGATCAAAACGATCAATTTTACGAATGATCTGGGATCGCTCATCAATGACGCGATCGGTCGGGCGCGGGCGCGTCGCCGTGAGGTCGGTCGGGGGCAAGCTCGTTTCGTAGAAAACGCGCCACCAAGGGGGGATTCATGACAAGAGGACTGCAGCGGTCCGCTTCCGCAGCGTTGATGTTGGCCGGGATGATCCAGGGTGCGTGGGCCGCCGAGAACGCGGCCACCAACTATCCGGCGGGCTCGCCCGGCGTGTTCATTGCGTCGCTTCCGCCGATCCCGGGCCTGTTTGCGATCAGCCAGACCAGCTACACCAGCGCCAACGGCCTGTATGACGGGCAGGGCAAAAAGCTGCCGATCGACTTCAAGCTCTCCGCCGTGTCGGAGACGATGCGGTTTCTCGCCAGTTATCCCGGCGACTTTTTCGGCGCCCATGTCTATTCGCAGCTCGTGGTGCCCTTCGTCCATCTCGAAAGCACCAATCCCGGCGGATCGTTCCAGGCCAACGGCCTTGCCAATCTGACCTTCTCGCCGATCATTCTGAGCTGGGCGCTGTCGCCCGTGCAGACCTTCACGGTCGGCCTGGACATCATGCCCAACACCGGCACCTATTCGGCGCGGCAGCCCCTCAACGTCGGCACGAACTACACCACCATCTCGCCCGTCCTCGCCTATCGCTATGCCGATCCGAAGGGCTTCGAATTCGCCGTCTCGCCACGTCTGCTGCTCAACGGCACCAATACCGATTCGGTCAACGCCTTCACGCAGCTGACCCAGCAGTACCGCAGCGGTGATGCGCTGGTGGTCGACTTCAACGCGGGCTATAATATCGGCGCCTGGAAGCTCGGCGTCGTCGGTGGCTATACGCATCAGTATCAGGACGACAAGATCAACGGCGTCAAGGCATTCAATTTCGCCGGGGTGCAGGACGGCAACCGGTTGCGCTCGATCAATGCAGGCCCGTCGCTGACCTATAATGCGGGTCCCTTCCAGATCAACGTGAACTACCAGCATACATTCTACGTCGAGAACGGCAGCCGCGGCGATACGGTCTGGGCCAATCTGGCATTCCCGATCTGGGTGCCCGCGCCGCCGCCCGGAGCCGGACCGATCAAGCGCTGACTCGCGCAAGCTGGATTGATCGCTCATCAACGAAGGCGGCCGGCGTCTCGCGCCGGCCGTTCGCCATCGCCAGTGCCGGTCGACGGTGGTCAGGGCAGCTCGGCGACGACCTCGCGGATCAGAGTGCGCAGCCACAGCAGGCCGGCATCGTTGGAGCGGTAGCGATGCCATTGCACGCGCTGCCGCAGCGCCGGCAGCGCGATCGGCAGCTCGATGATGCGGATGGGAAGGCTGCGCTGGGCGGCGATGGCGAGCCGCCGGTGCACGGTGGCAAGGCGGTTCGTCCCGGCAACGAGATGCGGAATGGCGGTGAACGCGTAGACCGAAACGTCCTCGCTGCGGCTCGTGTTGCGCTGCTCCAGATAATAGGTTTCGAGCGATTGTGCCGCGATCGCCGGCCGCATCACGACGTGGGACGACTTGGCGAAATCCTGCCGTGACAGCTTGCCCTTGCCATACTTTCCCTTGCTCCACGCGATGACGCAGAAGTCGTCCTCGAAGATCACCTCGGACGGGTGCAGCTTGGAGCTGAATTCCTCCGGGATGATCAGCAGGTCGACGTCGCCGCGCTCGAGCGCGCGCTCTGGCCGCTGCACCTGCTGCAGGAAGTCGAAGCGGATACCGGGCGCAAGGGCCTCGCTGCGCGCCAGCAGCCGCGGGATCAGCGTCACCAGCGTGTAGTCCGACGCCAGGATCTTGAAGCAGCGGTCGGACTGCGCGGGATCGAACTCGGCAGACGAGGCGATGGCCCAGTCGACCCGCACCAGAAGGTCCCTGATCGAGTCCTTCAGCGTCTCCGCTCGCGGCGTCAGCTCCATTTTGCGGCCGATCTTCACCAGCAGTTCGTCATCGAAATAGGTTCGCAGACGCAGCAAGGCATTGCTCATCGCGGACTGCGTCATGTTCATGCGCGCGGCGGCGCCGCTGACGCTGCGCAGGTGCAGCAGATGGTCGAGCGCGACCAGGAGATTGAGGTCGAACTTGTTGTTGAAGCGCATCGGCGGCCTCGCTCGAGGTATTCAAGAGATCAATGCGATCAATCTTGTTAATCAATTTTTCGAAATGGTCAAACGGGGCTATGCCAGACCTCGGGAAGAACGTCGAGGAAGACGCGTGGCCGGGCCGCGCGTCGCGAGTGCATTCATGTTCAAGTATTTTCCGACCAACTATGTCTGGAATCTCTCGGTCGATCTCGCGATCGAGATGGGCGCGCGGATCGGCGAGATCGAAGAGATGTGCGCGCCGCTGCAGGAGGCGGCCCGGCAGCCCGATGCCAACGGTACCCAGGCCTTCCGCGAGACCTGGGCGCGGATGGCAGACAAACTCTGTGCGCTCGCGTCCGAGGACGAGGCGAAAGGGCGGCTGCTGTCGGCCGGCGAGAAATATGGCCGCGCAGCGAGCTATCTGATCACCTGCGAGCGTCTGCAGGCGCACGAGGCGCCGGGGCGGCTGGCGCTGTACCGCAGATGTCTCGACGTGTTCGCCAAGGGCATTGCACTGGCGCGGGAGAACTGCGAGCGCGTCGAGATTCCCTATGAAGGCTCCCACATTGCCGGTCTCATGGTCCGCGCGGAAGGGCGCGACGGGCCGGCGCCGCTGCTGGTGCAGGTCAACGGCCTGGATTCGACCAAGGAGATGAAATACCGCGTCGGCTTGCCCGCCTGGCTCGCCCGACGGGGCGTGTCGTCGCTCGTGATCGACCAGCCCGGATCGGGCGAGGCGCTCCGGCTGCAGGGGCTCGCCGCGCGCCATGACAGCGAGCATTGGGCGTCCCGGGTCGTCGACTGGCTGGAGACCCGCAGCGACGTCGACCCGAAGCGGATCGGTCTCGAGGGCGTCTCGCTCGGTGGCTACTACTGTCCGCGCGCGGTGGCTTTCGAGCCGCGCTTTGCCTGCGGCGTCGCCTGGGGTGCCAATCACGATTGGCGCGACGTGCAGAAGAGGCGCCTGCAGAAGGAAGGTGATTTCCCGGTTCCGCATTACTGGGCGCATGTGCGCTGGGTGTGGGGTGCGAGAGATCAGGACGACTTCATGCGGATTGCCGAGCAGGTTCACCTCGACGGCATTCTCGACCGCATCAAGGTGCCGTTCCTGGTGACGCATGGCGAAAAGGACTCGCAGATTCCGCTGCATTGGGCCGAGCGGACCTATGAGCAACTGGTGAATTCGCCCAAGCGCGAGCTGAAGGTCTTCACCGCGCGTGAAGGCGGCGCCCAGCATGCGAGCTTCGACAACAGCATCAATGCCGGCCACTACATCGCGGACTGGGTCGCAGAGACATTGAACGGACACATCGCCTGAAGCAGCAGGTGGAGAGGAAAGTTATGAAAATTGTCGGTCTGGAGAGCCTGATATTCGGTGTCGACGACGTGAGAGGCGCGGCGCGCTTCCTGGTCGATTACGGGCTGACGCCCGTCGACGTCTCCGATCGCGGCGGCCGCTTCGAGGCGATCGACGGCACCGCCGTGGTGATCGCACGGCAGGATGATCCGGCTCTGCCGCCGGGGCCCGTGCCGGGCTGCCGTCTGCGCAAGACGGTGATGGGCGTCGCCGACGAGGCGACGCTGGGGGCGATCACCGCCGAGCTGCGGCGCGACCGCGAGGTCCGGCGGCTGCCCGATGGCTCGATCGAGTCGACCGACGATTCCGACTTCGTGATCGGCTTTCAACTGACGGCACGGCGGCCGTTCATGCTGGCCAGCGAGATCTCGAATGCGCCGGGCGGCGTGGTGTTCCGGCCGATCAACAGCCTCGGCGTGCCGCCGCAGGGCAGCGTGATCCGTCCGCGCTCGCTGTCGCATGTGGTCTATTTCGTGCCCGACGTGGTGAAGGCCGAGGCGTTCTACGTCAACCGGCTCGGCTTCCGCTGCACCGACCGCTTCACCGGCACCGGGCCGTTCCTGCAGCCGGGCGGCTCGCTCGACCATCACACCCATTTCCTGATCGGCGCGCCGCCGCACATGCACGGCGTGGAGCACTTCACGTTCCATTTCGGTGGTCCTTCGGAAATGATCACCAACGGCTATCGCTTCGTCGAGAAGGGCTATCAGGCGTTCTGGGGCCCCGGCCGTCACATCCTGGGCTCGAACTGGTTCTGGTACTTCAATAGCCCGTTCGGCTGCCACATCGAGATGGATGCCGACATGGACCAGCACGATGCGAGCTGGCAGCCGCGCGAGGCGACGGCATCCGCCGACAATTCGCAGACCTTCCTGATGAAGATGCGCAAGAAATGGTACCCCGGCCCCGGAATCCCCGAGAATGGCGACTACGCGTGAGGCCGAGGCGCGATGGATCCGGCTGTGCCGCGCCGATGAGATCGGCGAGGCGCAGTCGCGCGGCTTCGATCCCGATGATGAGGGGCAGGACAGCCTGTTCGTCGTGCGCCGGCACGGACAGCTGCATGGCTGGCGCAACGCCTGTCCGCATATCGGCGGTGCGCCGATGGCCTGGCGCAGGGATGCGTATCTCAACGCCGACGGCACGCGTATCGTCTGTCACGCGCACGGCGCCGAGTTCATGCCCGACACCGGGCTGTGCGTGCAGGGGCCGTGCCGCGGCGAGCGGTTGAGCCGTCTCGAGCTCGTCGTCATCGACGGCGAGTTGTTCGTAAAGTCATAACATGCCCGCAAGGGCGGACTGCAGAGGGGGAAGCACCATGGCAGTGGTGAGCAGGGTGCTGACGATCGGAGGCGGCTTTTCCGGTATGGCCGCGTCGATCCAGATGCGCAAGGCGGGCATCAACATCGATCTCGTCGAGGTCGATCCGAACTGGCGGCCGGAGGGCGCCGGCATCACGGTCAGCGGACCGACCTTGCGCGCGCTCGAGACGATCGGCGTGTTCGCGGAATTCGCGCGGCGCGGCTACACGGCTGACGGTGTCGACCTGTTCGCGCCATCGGGGCATCGGATCGGCGAGATCCCGACACCGAAGGCCGTAGGATCGGATGTGCCCGGCGGCGGCGGAATCATGCGGCCCGAACTCGGGCGCATCCTCGCCGATGCGACGCGCGCCGCTGGCGTTCACGTGCGTGTCGGCTGCACCTACACGCGGATCACGCAGCACGACGGCGATGTCGAGGTCGCCTTCACCGATGGCACGACGGGCCGTTATGATCTCGTGGTGGCTGCCGATGGCGTGCATTCGAAGACGCGGGCGCTGCTGTTTCCCGAGGTCAAGCCGCCGCAATACATCGGCCAGGTGGTCTGGCGCGCCGTGCTGCCGCGGCCGGCCGACATCGTGCGTCCGCGGATGTGGCTGGGTGGTGCGGTCAAGGCGGGCGTCAACCCGGTGTCGCCGAGCCACATGTATATGTTCGTGACGGAGGCGCGGCCGGAAAAGCTCCAGGCCGAGCGCGCGTCCTGGCCGCAACTGGTCGCGGACCTGCTGGCGCCGTTCAGCGATCCCGTGCTGGTGGCACTGCGGGCGCATTTGTTCGCTCCCGACGCCGCCATCGACTATCGGCCGCTCGCCAACCTGCTGGTGCCGGCGCCGTGGAATCGCGGCCGCGTCATCCTGATCGGCGACACCGTGGCCGCGACCACGCCTCACCTCGCCTCCGGCGCGGGCATCGGCATCGAGAGCGGCATCGTGCTGGCCGAGGAGCTGGCTCGCGCGACGACCCTGCAGGAGGCGTTCGACCGCTTCCATGCGCGCCGCTGGGAGCGCTGCCGCATGGTGATCGAGAACTCCGCGCAGCTCTGCCGCATCGAAATGGAGAACGGCGACAAGGCGGAGCACGCCAGGATCATGCGCGAGTCGATCGTCGGGCTGACGCAGCCGATCTGAGCCAACAACATCAACGAACAACATCATCAACGGGGAGGAAGCAATGACGGTGACGACGGAGACGTGGCGCGGACGCATCGCGCTGATGGTCGCGCATTGCGCCGGGATGGTCGATCTCGTCGCGCTGCCGGTCTGGGTGGGCGCGCTGATCGAGCGCTACAGGTTCAGCCCGCAGCAGGCGGGACTGCTGGCCACGCTGTTCCTGCTGGGCGCCGTGCTCAGCAGCCTGTTCTTCGCACCTCGCTTCAACCGGATGAACGCCCGCCTGGCGGCGGCTGCGGGATACGCCGTGGCCGCGCTGGTGTTCCTGGCCGCGAGCCGAACGTCGGAGTTTGCGCTGCTCGCGATGCTGCACGCGCTGGGCGGCGCAACAGCGGCCTGCGGGCTGAGCTTCACTCACGGCACCATCGCACGCAGCGCCAACCCGCACCGCCTGTTCGCCATCGTCGGAATGGCGCTCGGTGTGTTTGCCATTCTGTTTCTCGGCATGACGCCCAATCTCGTGGCGAGCTTCGGCGGCCAGGCCTTGTTCGTCGTGTTTGCCGGCGTGATGGCGGTCGCGGCGCTGGCGGCGGCGCTGTCATTTCCGAAGGGCGTGGTGCGCAGTGACGAGGATCTGATCGCGGAGGTCAGCCATCTGCCGCGCGCCGTCTGGTTCGGCATTGCCGGCATCAGCTGCATGGCGCTGACCCAGGCGATGCTGTTCAGCTTCATCGAGCGGATCGGCGCTGACCGCGGCTTCGAAGCTGACGCGGTGACGGGCGTGCTGATCGCGCTCGGCTTCGTCAACCTGCTGCCGGCGCCGCTCGCCGCCATAATGGAGCGGCGGCTACCGGCGCGACACGTGCTGCTGGCGGGCCCGGTCTGCCAGGCGCTGATCGCCGTGACGATCACCTTCGGCTCCGGCTTCGTCGCCTATGCGGTCCCGACCGCGATCTTTGCCGCGGTGATGATCTTCACCCACACCTTTGCGTTCGGGCTGCTGTCGCGTCTCGACCCGACCGCGCGGGCGTTGGCCGGCACGCCGGCGATGCTGATGATCGGCGCTGCGATCGGCCCCATTCTCGGCGGTACCTTGGTGCAGCTGTTCGGCTATCCTGCGCTCGGGCTCGGCGCCGTCATCATCTCATCCGTCGCCGTCGTGATGTTCTCGCGCGTGTTCGCTGCGCGCGGCGCAGCGTCCGCCGCCTCTCTCGAAATCGCCTGACCAGGAGGCCTCCAGCATGACCCTTCCGCAGATCCGCCGCGTCGTCACCGGCCATGACGCGCAGGGCGCCGCCGTGATCTCGTCCGACGGCGCCTTGCCAACCGTCACCGAGCTGGCGGCGATCCCCGGCACCTTCTTCCACGAGGTCTGGAGCACGCAGGCAACGCCGGCGCTGATCGACAACGGTCCCGATCCGACGATCGGGCCGCTGCGGCTGCCGCCGCCAACGCATGGCAGCCGCATCCGCTTCGTCGACATTCCGCCGGATACCGAGGACTTTCTCCGCAACGGCGCGGCGCGCATGAATGCCGCGTTCAGCCAGATCGGCGACCCCCACGCCTCGACCGTGACGACGGAATCGCCACATCCGCTGATGCACCGCACCGAGACGATCGACTATGGCATCGTCATCTCCGGTGAGATCACGCTGGTGCTCGACAAGGGCACCGCTGACCTCAAGGTCGGCGACGTGGTGATCCAGCGCGGCACCAACCACGCCTGGGCCAACCGCAGCGACAAGCCGTGCCGGATGCTGTTCATCCTGGTCGACGGCAAGTTCGGTCCCGAAGCCAACCCGACCAAGGCCAGCTGATGAGACTCGCGACCTATCGGAACGGCAGCCCCGACGGCGGCCTGGTCATCGTCTCCGGGGATCAGGCGCGCGCGTGCAATGCCAGCGCCATCGCACCGGATCTGCTGACGGCGCTGCGGAATTGGCAGCAGGTCGAGCCGGCGTTGCGCCAGCTCGCTGAAAGTCTCGAGGATGGATCGGCTGCCGATGTAACGGCGTTCGATCCCGCGCGATGCCTCGCACCGCTGCCGCGCGCGCCGCAATGGCTGGATGGCTCGGCCTTCCTGAATCACGGACGGCTGATGGATGTCGCCTTCAACAAGCCGCCGATCCCCGACTTCGACACCGTCCCGGTGATGTACCAGGGCGCCAGCGACGACTTCCTCGGGCCGCAGGACGATGTTCCCTTCGTGACAGAAGCTGATGGCATCGACTTCGAGGGCGAGTTCGGCGTCATCGTCGACGACGTGCCGATGGCTGCTTCTACCGAAGAGGCTGCGCAACGAATCCGGCTGCTGGTGCAGATCAACGACTGGAGCCTGCGCGCGGTCGGCGCGCGCGAGGTTCGCACCGGCTTCGGCTTCCTGCAGGCGAAGCCCTCGACCAGCTTCGCGCCGTTTGCGGTGACGCCGGACGAGGTCGGCGATGCCTGGCGCGATGGCCGGCTCGACATGGCCCTGCATGTCCGGCGCAATGGCGAGCGGATCGGCGCAGCCTCGGGCCGCGAGATGGCGTTCTCGTTCCCGCAGCTGATCGCCCATGCGGCGCGGACGCGGCGGTTGACGGCCGGCACGATCATCGGCTCGGGCACGGTCTCGAACGCCGATCGCGCCGCCGGATCGAGCTGCCTTGCCGAGGTCCGGGCGATCGAGATGATCGAGCACGGCGCGGCGCGGACCTCGTTCCTGCGCTTCGGTGAGGAGGTGACCATGCAGGCCTGCTTCGCCGATGGCCGGCCGGGTCCGTTCGGGCGTGTCGCGCAGCGCGTGGTTCGTGCGGCGGGCGCCGACCGGCCGGATTGAACCATGCGTATTCTTGTCACGGGGGCCGCGGGCTTCATCGGCCGTGCGCTGCTGCATCGGTTGCTGATCGACATGGACGGTGCTGAAATCACCGCACTCGATCTCGCCGAGGCGCCAGCGGGATTGTCCGGTGCGCGTCTGTCCTGGATCCGAGGCGGCCTCGACGATCCCGCCGTGCTCGAGCAACTCGGCGCCGCGCCGTTCCACCTCGTGTTCCACCTCGCCAGCATTCCCGGCGGCCGCGCCGAGGCCGCGCCCGCGCTCGGCCGCCGCGTCAATCTCGATGCGTCGCTGGATCTCTTCCAGCTGCTGGCGGAGAGCCGACATCGGCCGCGCTTGGTCTATGCCAGCAGCATCGCCGTCTACGGCGCGCTTGCGGAGGCGCGGGTCAGCGCGACGACGGAGGCGCGGCCGGCGATCACCTATGGCGCGCACAAGCGGATGGTGGAGATCGCGCTCGCCGATCACACGCGACGCGGAGATCTGTTGGGTATCGCACTGCGGCTGCCCGGCATCGTGGCGCGGCCCAGGCCCGTGAGCGGCTTCGGATCGGCGTTCATGAGCGAGCTGCTGCATGCGCTGTCCGCGGGCGAGCGCTATGTCTGTCCGGTGTCGCCGGGCGCGACGGCCTGGTGGTTGTCCGCGAAGGCCGCCGTCGACAATCTCCTCCTCGCCGGGAAGCTCGATGTCTGCGGAACCCTGCAGCTTCCGGCGCTTCGTCTCTCGATCGCCGAGGTGGTGGACGGCCTGGCGCAGCTGCTCGGCGCGGAGCGCGCCGCGCGCGTGACGTTCGATCCCGATCAAGGCATAGAGGACGTCTTCGGCCGCTATCCCGAGTTGGATGCCACCGCCGAGCTGGCCCTCGGCTTCGCCCACGATGGATCGGTGGCGGAGATGATCGCGAATGCGGTGCGCGCGATCGCATGACGGGGAATGAGCCCAACTCGCCGGACCAGCATCTGTCGGGCGAGGCCATGGGCACCGCGGCCATGGCGTCCCAAAAGGAGTGCTGATTCTTTGATTTTGTTGGTTTTCCCTGCTTCCTTAGGGAGCGCCAGTTTCCAAGCTGAACTATTGATTTCTGGGAGTTTGAGCCGGACTACATGTTCGGCAGGATGGGCGTTGACGCCAAGGTCGGTGGTGCCGCAATCCCAGGCTGGACCGTTACGGCTCTGGTGTTCATTCCATTCGCGGCTGGTTATTTCCTGTCGTACCTGTTCCGGACGATCAATGGCGTGGTCTCCCCGCGCCTCGCCTCCGAGCTTGGACCGATGCTGATGATCGCTCTTGGCGCTCGCCGAGGCGAAGCAAGCCTCGCGTCTGGAGGTCGTATCAATAGAGCCGAGCCGGACAAATGCAGTGCTGCGGTTGGAGGCTCCGGCACGTCGCGATGAACTGATGTGCCGGCCGGCTCCATCGGGGAGCGGCGGAGGCTCATTTCGCACCCGACAGGAAGCTCTTGATGAAATCGACGGCTCCCGCCGATTTTGCCGGATCGGACGGCGGCGCTTCGGCGGCCGACGGTTGCGCCGCCAGACGCGCGGTGTGCGCGTGAAGATGCCGCGTCCGCCGGTGGGCGTGAGTGGCGCTCTGCCCGTGCCTCTGCGAAGCACTGCTCACGGTGATCGTGATCTTCTTCGATACCAGCGGTGGATCGAAGTTGAAGTGCATGCCGTCGCCCAGGACGAGCTGCAGGTTATGCTTGCCGGGGGGCAGCTCGATCAGGGCCTCGGTCTCGCCCGCGCCGTAGTGCAGGTGCTTTCTGTCCTGCGGAATCGGCTCGCCCGGGCTGATCGGCTCATCGGCGTCGATCAGGAGGTGATGATGGCCGGTGTTGGCAAAGGCGTCACCGGCATGGGTCACGCCCATGTTGCGAAGTCCGAACCGGCACCAGAACGCGGTCTTCACGGTGTCGCCGTCGGTTGGCGTGATGAAATACAGGTAGGCGTCCTTCGGCGCCGTTTTCGCCTGCGCCCATGCGAGAGTCGGCAACAGCACCAGCGTGTAGGCCAACACGGTGGACCCGAGCGTCGCGACTGCGGCGAGACGACGTCGTCGCCAGGGCGTCAGATCCAGTAGCGGCGCGCGACGCGTAGATTTCTCACTCCACATATCCCCAACTCATAAACAACGACGATCATCGATCGCAAATATCGAACGGTGTAGCCGGTCCATGAATGGGGCGTAGCGCGGCAAATTTGAGGTTTCGATCGGTCTCGTCCTACGATTCCCGATAAGAATTTGAATAAAGAGGCTCGGCAGACCAGGCGTCCTGCGGATCTGCGACGCTGGTGTTCGCTGTGGCGCGAGACATTTGCGGGCGCAGGCCCCGCATCGGCGTCGACGGCACGCTGGCCTGGCTCAGCATACCGCGGCCGCATCAGAGCGAAAGAGCGAGGCGAAAGCCATGGGTCGGATACCTGACGCGCCCATCATAGCGGTCGCGGCTCCCGCTGCGGGCATAGCTCGCATCCTTCTTCCATGAACCCGAGCGAATGACATGGACGAAGCTCTGCTCGTCGATCCATGCCGAGCCATCGGACGGCGCGCCCTGATAGCTCTTGTGCCAGCTGTCGGCCACCCATTGGTCGACGCTCCCGCCCATGTCGAACAGGCCAAACGGATTGGCCGCAAAGCTTCCGACCTTCATGAGCTGCGCGGGCGCGCCGGGCTCGTTGCATCCGTTGCAATTGGCCATGCCGGAGCGCATCCGGTCGCCCCACCAGAACGCCGTCGTTGCGCCGCCGCGCGCTGCATATTCCCATTCGGCCTCGGTCGGGAGCCGGAACGGCTTGCCGACGGCCCGCGAGAGCCAAGCCAGATAGCCCCTGACGTCGTCGTAGCCGACATTCGTCACGGGGTTGTCGTCCGGGCCGCTCATCACGTCGGCGCATGCCCCGTCAGCCACGCACGCCTTCCACTCGCCAATCGTGACCGGGTATTTGCCGAGCGCGAACGGCTTGATCGTGACGCGGTGGACCGGAAGCTCGGAGCTCTCGACGCCGCCCATCGCGAATGCCCCTCCTGGAATCATCACCATGTCAGGCAGGCGAATCGCGGCTGCCTCCGCCGGCCCTGGGGTCGCAGTCGACTCTGCTGCCGGCGCAGTCTCGGGAGCGGTCGCAGCGCTTGCCGATGCGAGCAGGGCGGGCGCCTCGAGCGGCGCGGTTTCAGCGGAACGCGAGAGCGTTGCAGTGTCCGAGGGCGCGTCCGGCATCGGCGCCGGGGCGGTCGCGGCTGACATGGCCTCTGCCGTGACGACGCGCCCCGAACTCTCGACGCTTGCGCGGCTCGACGCGGTCACGGAGGCCTCGGCGGCTTGCGGCTGTGTTGGCGGGGGAGCGGCCGGCTCCCGCGCCAGCATGAACCAGCTGGCGGCGGCAGCGAGCAACAATGCGCCGAGGCTGGCAGCCGCAGCGCGGGTCCAGACCAGCGGCCTGCGCTCCGCCCTTGCCGCGGCCGCGCGCAGCCTCGTGGCCAGCTTGTCGTAGCCGTGCGCCTGCCAGATCTCCGCGCGGCTGCGCGCCTCGTTCGGGGCGTATTGAGCGATCGAGACGCCGGGAATGCTGCAGACGACCCGTCCCGGCTGTCCGCCACCGGGAGCGGTGGCCTCGACCTCGGCCGCATCGCATCGTGCGGCGAGCGATTGCTTCAAGGGGCCGCACATCATCAACAGCAGTCCGCCGTCGCCCCTGCTGCGGCGCTCCTGGATCTCGGGGCAGGCGACCTGCTCGTCGAGGCGGTGGAAGCCGGGTGGGCGCAGCGTGTTCATCGCCACCCGCACGATCCGGCCGCACTGCTCGCAAGGCACCGGATAGGTCACGGCGGTCAGCGGTCGCTCGTCCCGATCGGTGACCGGAGCCTGCGATGGCGCGAGGATGTCGATGCCGATCATAGGACGGCGCCTTCCGTGCGTCGGCCTTGCCGCCGGATCATTGTCCCCAGGCGGCAAACGCATCCTTGAACGCGCGCTCACCGTCCGCTCCCTTCTCGATCGCCAGCACCGCCCGGCTGCCGCCATTGTAGACGATCGGGATGTCGATCCAGTCCTTGCCCTTGAGCAGCAACACGTTCCGCTTCATGTCGACATCCCCCGCCGACAGCGCGATCATGAAGAACTCCGGCGTCACCTTGGCGGTCATGGTGGTCAACGGGGTCCCGCGACCCGCTTCCTTGGGCTTCATGCTGACGCCCTTCAAGGTCTCCACCCCGGCGTGAGACGGGTCGTCCGGCCAGTTGAACTTGATCTCCATGATGTGGCTCGCCGGCATTTCGGCTTCCTTGTTTGGACGCAGCGACAACGTCGCCGTCATCCTCTTGTCGATCTCGACATCGCCTTTGATCGAGGCTGGCACCGCTCCTGCCGCAGGCTCGACATGCCAGGTGACTTTCCCGAGATAGCGCTTGCCGTGCGGATCCTGCGGATCCTCCTGGTACAGCACGGCATGTGACACCATCGTCTCGGTCGCGCTCCCCGTGGTGATCGCATCGCCGCCAGCACCGCCCCTGGCGTCAGGCGTTATCCGATCCGCGATGACGTTGCGCGGCTCGGCGGCGGCCGGCGAGGCGGCATTCCAGGACACCGGGAGTCGGTTCAAAACGGTTTGCAAGGACGTCGTGATCCGGCTCGCCGCCGGCTGCCAGTAGATCGATGCGCCAACCACCGCGACCGCCAAGCCGGCGGCAGCGGCCATCATGTGCCGGCGGAGCGAGCGGTGTGGACGCCTCGCTCCATGATCAGGCCGCGGACGCCGACCCGGCGACAGCGCGCGATGATCGATACGGACAGCGGCGGGCTCCGACGCGGCTTGACCGGGTGTCATCGTCTCGGACGTTTCCACCTCGTGGGCGAGCACGGCCACTCGTGCGACGGCGGCATCGTCCGCCGGCGACTTTGCAGCCTGCGCAGAACGATCGGCCACGGGCGGCTCATTCTCCGCGATGTCGACCGGCGCTGCGGGCGCGACGGACGCCGGCGGCGCAGAGGCGGGCGTATCAGACGACGAGGCGGTACGCGTTTCATCGGTCGCGACCTCATGCTCGCGGCGCCGCGTTGGACGCGCCCCGATGCCGGCGCCGGCGCGGTTGCCCAGCCAATCCGGCACCGGACTCTCGATCGAGATGGCCGGCTCAGCGCGTTGCTCCGAGAGCCGCGCCAGCGACAGGCTTTCGGCCACCGTGGCGATCTCGTCTTCCAGCGAATAGGCGCGGCGCGTTACGGATCGCGCGGATGCCGGGTGATCCTCCGCAGCGCCAGCGAGCCGCGCGGGAGCCGGATGCGGGCTGGTCGCCGGCGGTGCCGATGGCTGCGGTGAGCCGACGGCTGCAAGCGCGACCGGATCGACCCGGCGAGCGTGCTCCCGAAGTCTGATCATCCGGTCGGGAAACAGCATCTTGACGAAATCGCAGAGCGCTGCGCCCGGCAGCAGGAACCGGCGCATGGCAGCCGGACCGCTGCGCAGGATGCTGCGTGCGATGGTTTCGATGTCGTGCTCACCTTGCGCGACGCGCTCGCCGGTCTGCCGATCGTCATCGATGACGACGACCTTGCGGGCCCGGAGCATCGCAGTGAGTTCGCGCAGATCGGATTGCGAGGCATCGTCGATGACGACGAGATCAAATGCGCCGAGCCGGGCCGGTAGCTGCTCGGCCACGCGCCATGCCGGCACGAGCTGGCATGGGATGCCTTCGTAGCAGCTCTCGAGTGCCTCGCGTGCAGCCTGACGCAACCGGCATGCGGTGGGGCCGGAACAGGTCGCTGCCATCTTTCTCAGCGTAGTCATGAACACGGTGAGCGCCTGCCTCATGGCGCTGCCGGTGTTCTGTGCCAGGCCGAGATGCATCCGTGCCACGACGACCTGACCGAACAGCTCGCGCAGTCGCGTCTCCAGCGCCGCGCGCTGGTCGGACAGGCCCTGCAAACGCTGATGCTGACCGATGCCTTCGGTCTGCCGCATCAGCACCGCCCAATTCCAGGCCATCATCCAATCTGCAACGAGCACCGGATCCCCGGTCTGCGGATGTGCCGGCTCGGTCCTGATCCGCCGGGCGAAGGCGTCCGCTCCGGCCTCGGTGATCGCTCGGCAGACCTCGTCGAGCAGTTCGAAATCTTGGCGCCGGTCGTGCAGCGACTGCAGCCGGGTGCGAAGGGTGCTCCAGCGTGTCTCGATGTCGCGCGGGTCGACACCGTCGCGGCCGATCTGCGAGAGCACGTCGGCATGAGCCTGCGTTGCGATCTTGCCGCTGCCGCCAAACAGCTCGTTCAGCCGGGTGAGCTCCAGCCGCTGCTTGCCGATGCGGAGAGCCATGCTCCTCACTGCGGCTGCGAGCGCAGAAAGTCGTCGGCCGTCACCGAGCAATCCGGCGATCGCGTCGTCCGGCATCGACAGCTTCGGTGCGGCGGAGAGAACATTGCGCTTCGCCAGCGCCGCCAGCACGATCGCGGCCTCGACGCTTTTGACGACGCGCTCGTGACCGTGGAACGTGTGAGAGGAGTCCGGCTCGGGCGCAGGCGCACCGATTTCGGCCGCTAGCGATCGCCATCTGGCGTCGAGCGAATGCAGGTGCCGACGCCAGGTCAGATAGTCGCGAACATGGCCCCAGTCGGCCGCGCCTTTCGGCGCGAAGCCAGCCACCCTGATCGCCTCCACGGTCTGCTTCAACGCACGGCCGGACAGGGAGAATGTCGCGAACGGCCTTGCTCCGGCCGACAGCCGTTCGACAATCGTGAGCAGTTCCTGGCTGGCGAAGGCGTCCGCCGGCGTTTCCACCGGCCGAACCAGGAAGCCGGCACGTTGCGACAGCAGGGACGACGCATCGCGGGCAAAATCGACGAGGATGCCACCGTCAACCGACATTGCATCGGCCTTGCGGCCGACCGGCGACAGCGCTGCGAGCCAGGGCTCGTCGGCAATGACCCGGTGGGCCGCCGCGAGCGCGTCGAGGTCGCCGGCGAGCAAGTCCGCTCCGTCCGGCCCGAGCTCCGCGATGATCTGGCAGGCAAGCCGGCCGTCATGGCTTTCGCCATCGATCCGCGCCGGCTGCAGGTCCTCGTGCAAACGTCTCACGGTCACGGCGTCCGGCAGGGCCGCGATTTCCGGGAGCGCGTCGTCGACATATGCGAGATCGGCACCCAGCCGAACTCGCGCCTCACGGGCCTGCTCGACTGCCGCAACCAGAAGGTCGCTCTCACTCACGAATCGTGACGGCTGGTCGGTGAACCAGGCATAGGCGTCGCGGTCGGCGATCAGCGTGGTCAACGCGTCGAACGGCAGGTCGGGGACACCGGATGACCGCAGCATGCTGCGGCTGGCGATGTCTGCGAACGCGTCATCGAGACGCGATATCTCGACGCTGGTCGCGATGATGTCGCGCTCCAGCCGATTGACCTGTTCCGCCTGCGCGCGCGGGTTCGTGGTCTTGAGGATCGACAGCAGCCGGCTGACGACTGTCTCCGCATGCTTCAAGACGTCCTTGTCGGAGCCGGTCAGATCGACGGTCAGATCACGGACGGCGCGCGGCAGCTTCTCGGACAACAGTCCGAGTGCAGCCTCGTTGCGCGAGACGACGAGAACGCGCAGGCCCATTGCGAGGTGATGGCAAACCAGGTTGACGAGGGTGGACGTGCGCTCGGACCCGCGCGCGCCTTGCACGACAAGTCCGTCCGATCGCCGGAGCTGTCGCACGACCTCCATCTGGTCGGAGTTCGTCGGCAGCGGAAAGAACAGGTCGCCGTGATCCGCCGCGATCTGCGCATCCGGCCCGACGTCGATCGGGTCACCGATCACGCCGGATAGACGACGGCGCGCGCCGTCATGGGCTTCGTGGTCCGGCGCGCCAAGCAGGAGGCGAGACAGTGCCGCCAGGCAGCAAGCGTCGCCGGGCGCGTATTCGATCGCTCGCTTCAGCCGCTCGATGTCGCGCAACAGCAGTGCGTCCGAGCGCGGCCGCGCAAAGATCACCCAGCGATCGGAGACGACCAGTTGCTCGTCCTCCTCGGGAAGCAGCAACGCCGAGTCGGGCATGGTGGGACAGTAGATCCCATGCGGGTCGAGCTGTGAGCCGATGGCGCTGAGAACCGGCTCGAAGCTGGCGGGCTGGAATGGCGAAAGCTCGTTGCCGCGCTCGATCGTCTCGAGCAACTGCTCGGCCGTTTGCCCCGCCAATCCGGCCGCTGATGTCAGCGGTTCGAACGCCTTGAGATTGACCGTCGCGCCGACCATGCGGGGCCGGATTCTGATTTCGGTGTCGGAGCCATCGAGGACCTCGATCTCGACCAGGCGTTCGAGCAGCGGAAGATCCAACTCGCGGCCTTGTTGCCGCCAGCGTGACACGCCAATGCCCCACACGATTTCGCAGCTGCCATCGTTGCCTCCGGCTCCCGCCACGCGAGCCATCTCGCGCAATCGCTGGTGAACCGCGATGGTCTTGCGGCGTAGCCGCTCGGCCGCGGCCCAATTGGTCCACGAGCCGGCGAGATAGCGGTCCAGACGCTCGACGATGTCCGGGCGTTGCTCAAGATGCAATCGCACGTTCCAGAGCCCGGCGGCCTCCCCCGAGCCGCTCGCCGGCGAGCAGTGCTCGGCGCGTGCGTGACCGGCCGCGATCAGCCGGTCTTTTTCCGCCGCGTGCACCGTGCTCGTCACGCGTTGCCGAACCAGCGGGCGACGGTCCGGATCAGCGGACACGTCAATCCACATCGCCAGGTCGTACTCGACGGCGGGAGGATCGGTGGCGACCAGGCGTTCGATGGAGAGCCACACGGGGCCATCAGCGTCGAACGTGTTGTAGGTAATGCCGGGCAGCTTCTCCAGCTCGTGCTGATGAAACACGAAGCATTGTCCGCCCGCAAGCCGATGGTCAGACAGGCGCGCGACCGCACGTGCATCGCGCAGGATCATCTCGGTGAGATACCCAAGAACATTCTGCAACGGTCCGGCCGCCGGCTCCAACCGATGGACAGCGTTCATAGTGCCTCTCCGATGATAGCGGCGACCAAGCGAAGCAATCGGTTCACCCTCAACTCCCGTCCTGACGTCCGTCCCGCTTTGCAGAAAATTCCGTCACGCGCGTCGAAGAAGATGGACGTATCTGACTATTCACGATCCTGATGTGGTCAGGCGACGTCTTCGTCGATGGCATTCGAGGGAATACTGAAGCCAACGTCAGATAGACCACACTAACTGGCGAATAATAGCGTCACGCAATGCGGCGTAATGATGGGAACGAGTCCGAGCGTGTCGTCGACCCTGAAAACTGCGCCAACTGATTTGTTGTCATTTCGAGAACCACCGTTGTCGGTTCGCGTAACCGGTTTAGAATCTCTTTAAAGAAGCCGAGCGCCTTTCCGGTTTGACTGCCTTGATCGGAAGGGGCTGGTATTCGCGTGCGTAGATGCGACATCTCCACGAGAGAAGCGTGCGGCGTCTTGCCGCAATCTCAGTCGCGTCCGCTTGCAGCTTTTCGTTGGATTCCATTGCTTCGTCCGAGCTGCGCCATCGCGCGAACGCAATTTCTTTCGGAGTAGGGCCGTCGTTGGCGAAGTGTGACGTCGCTTATTACTTCGCGATGTAAAGGCATGAATGCAGCCCTACGCTGCGCCGCCCGACGCTCCGCACGCCGGGCATGAACCCAGCAGCAATTATCAATGACTGAAAACACTTAGCCAGATCTCGGCAGGCGTCCAAGCGATTGGTAGGCCAGCCGCGTCTCCGCCGCGCAACGAGCGCCGCCCAAGTGCTGACACGCGAGCATCTCCGACGAGCCCAAGTATCGACATCGCGGGCTTCTAGCGCGAATGGCTCGCAGTCGCGCACGAATTCTGTGCTCACGGCGGCGCGGGCGAAGGGGATGCACGTCCGCGCATCATCATGGGGAGGTTTGACTGATGGTCTTGATTAGCTGCAGCGGAAGGCGCGCAGATTGCTCCGCGTCTTCACACGACGGCGCTTTGAGTATTGGCAAAGGCGGCGGCCCGCTTCGCGGCCGCGACCGACTCCTGCCATCTCTGCTTGCCGCCGTATCGACATTGGCGTTGAGCGCCGCAGCAGCCCAGGCTGCCGACGCCGGCTCGGCGCGGTCCACGGACGGGGCAGCCGTCAAAGCGCTGATGGCGAAGCTCGAGTCCATGGAGCAGCGCATCAACAGTCTTCAAGTCGAGCTCAAGGACGCCAAGGCAAAGAAGACGACCAGCGTCGGACAGTCCGCATCACTTGCATCTCGCCGCCCGGCCGACCCGATGCCTCTGATCGGCGCCAAGGACGCGCGTGCCGGAGGTGCGAAAGCCTCCGACAACGCGCAGGCTGCGTCCAGCCAGCCGGTCGGCACCGCCATGGCGCTCGCCGACTCGAAGGACGTCAGGGACAGTGGGTCGAAGGGGGCTGATGCCGGACCATCGCCATCCCCGGCATCACGGCTGGCGGCAGCGTTCGCCGATTCGGATTCCAAGCCGCGATTCCTGCCGGCAGCAGATCTAAAAGCACCTGCGCCGCAGCCCAGCAGAGACCTGTTCGGCGCCGCGCCGTCGCCGGTCCCCGGCATGAAGATCGGCATGTACGGCGAGATCAAGCTCGGCTCGATGCAAAATCCCGCAGCGAACGGTCAGTGGCAGAACGGCTTCGACATGGCCCGCCTTGTCTTGCTGCCAACCTATCAGGTCAATGACTCCATCACCTTCAACGCGGAGCTGGAATGGGAGCATGGCGGCACCGCATTCGATAACGACGACAAGCTGCATGGTGCGGTCGAGGTCGAGCAGGCCTTCTTCGACATCAAGTTCAACGACCACTTCACCCTGCGTTCGCCGGGTATCGATCTCATCCCGATCTCCTTCACCAACCTGTATCACGAGCCGACGCTGTTCTACAGCGTGCAGCGGCCGGAGCTTGCCAACGGCCTGATCCCGACGACGTGGTACGCGCCATCGGCAGGGTTTCACGGCAAAATCATCGACGGCTTGAACTATCAGTTCCAGGTCAGCCAGAGCGCGGAGGATTTCGGCGACGGATTCGATCATCGCGGCGACAATGGTCATATCAATCCGGGCGGCTATGAAGGCGGCATCAGCGGCTCGGAAGCGCTCGCGCTCTCGCGAGCGCCGATCGGCGATTTCCGGCAGCTGAGCAACCAGCTCGCCTATACGCTGCGGCTGAGCTACACGCCGTCGTTCCTTCCCGGCTTTGCCGGAAGCTCGGCGATCTATTATTCGCCGAACGTCACGCCGCGGGGCGCCTATGCGACGCTGCCGGACGGCAGCGAGGTGCCGCTCGGCAAGAACGCGATGACGATCTTCAATACCGAGGCCCGCTATCGCGTTCCGAACACCGGGCTGGAGCTGCGGGCTGAATATGCCCACGTAAACTTCTCCAATCCGGAGAACCTCCGCGCCAACAATGATCTCGTCGACGACAACAACGTCGGCAAGAACATGTGGGGCTACTCCGGCGAGATCGCCTACCACTTCAGGGCGCCCAACGACTACGACATCGTGCCGTTCTATCGCTATACCCGACAGAACTTCCAGACGTCGGGCATGCTCGGCTCCGATCTCACCAACGGCCTGAACAACATCACGGGCAGTGGTGACATGACGTTCCACGATGTCGGCCTTGCCGTGTTTCCGAATCCCAGCCTGGTTTACAAGCTGAACTACACCAAGGTGATCGATCACAGCGCGGCGGGGGCGATGTCCGACCGGGTTCTCGCGGGCGTCGGCTGGCTCTGGTAGCCGACCGACGCGAGCAGGGGCCGTCGGCCTGCCGGCAGCGGCTTCTCTTCGCAAGACACAGGTTGGAGCACCCGGGCGGAGCGCGACCGCTCTCCGCCCGGGTGTGCCTCGAAACGTAGAACGGACTCGGCAGATCGGGTGGGCGGGCGAGTGGTTGAGATTGCTGATTTGAGCGCAGCTTGGCTGCGATGCCGCACGCTCGCAACGTTGCTCACGATGTCGATCGCGTTGGCGGGCTGCAACCCGGCGACGCTCGGCAGCGATAGCCGCGGCGATGACGTGCTTGACAAGGTCGGCCGGATCGACCTTTCGCCGCGCTATCCCAGGCAGGCCATGCCGGAGCAGTCGCCGGCGGCGCGGCGTGCCCGGGCCGAGATCTATGGCGGCAATGACGATGCACGAGATGCCAGGGACGCGCGAGCGGAAGCGCCGGCCGCGGGCTCGCTCCCGATCCAGCAGGTGGCCGCGCATTCGCAGCCGGTTGGCAACGGGTTCGAGCTGAACTTCGAGAATACGCCGATCGCGACGGTGGCGAAGGTCGTGCTCGGCGACGTCCTCGGCGTCGGCTACACCATCGATCCAAGGATCCAGGGAACGGTCAGCCTGTCCTCGGTGCGCCCGGTCCCGAAATCGGACGTTGCCTACGTGCTCGAGAACGCGCTCCGGCTCTCGGGGACGGCGCTGGTTCGCGACAACTCCGGATACCGGCTGATTCCACTCGGCGACGCAGTGGGTGCCGGCAACGTCGATCCCGCCGGAGGCTCGGCAGAGCCCGGTTACGGCATCTCCGTGCTGCCGCTGCAATATGTCTCCGCCCCGACACTGCTGAAGCTGCTCGACAGCTTTGCACTCAAGCCCGGCACGGTGCGCGCCGATCCCGGCCGCAACCTGCTGCTGATCCAGGGGACGGGCGCCGAGCGCCGCACCGCGATCGATGCCGCGCTGAGCTTCGATGCGGACTGGATGCGCGGACAGTCGGTCGGGATCTTTCCCATCGTCAATGGCAATCCCGAGCCGATCGTCGCCGAGCTCGAGAAGATCATGGACACCGGCGACAGCGGGCTCGGCCAGAACATGGTCAAGTTCCAGACTGTCAGCCGGATGAACGCGGTCATGGTCATCAGCCGCAAGCCGGCGCTGCTGCATACGGCGGAGACCTGGATCAAGCGGCTCGATGCCGGCAACACGCTGCGCAACAGCGTCCATGTCTACCGTGTCAAGTATGGCGAGGCGCGCCAGATGGCGCGGGTGCTGAACGACATGTTCACCGGAAACGCGGGCAGCGCGGCCGAGGGATCGTCGACTGACCTCGCTCCCGGGTCCGGAGCATCGTCGAGCTCGAGCAGCGAACGGCTCTCGGCCGCCGGCACGACGGCCCAGTCGGGCGGCTTCGCGAGCCAGCAGCAGGGCAACGCCGGCCTGGTCGCCAACCGCGGCTTCGGCGGGGCGCCGCCGCCGACCCAGGCCGGCCTTGATACGGGATCGGAATCGCGCGCATCGGGTTCGGGCGGCAAGCCGCTCATGGAGGGCGTGCGGATCACGCCCGACGTCGTCAACAACACGCTTCTCATCTATGCCGACAGGGAAAACTACCGGCTGATCGAAGCCACCCTGCGTCAGTGCGATCGTCCGCAGCTGCAGGTCGCGATCGACGCGACGATCGCCGAAGTCACGCTCAACGATTCGCTGAACTACGGCGTGCAGGCCTATCTCACCAGCAAGAACCTCGGCCTGAGACCCGACCAGGGGTCAGTGCTCAACACCACCTCGACATCGGCGCCGGCAACGGTCGCCTCGGCCGCGGGAACGATCACCAACGCCTTTCTCAGCCGCGCTTTTCCCGGGTTCAATTTCCTGGTCGGGTCGGAATCCCAGCCGAGCGCGATCCTCAGCGCGCTGCATACCGTCACCGACGTCAAGGTGCTGTCCAACCCGTCGCTGGTGGTGATCGACAACCAGGCGGCGACATTGCAGGTCGGCGACCAGGTGCCGGTCTCGACCGGCAGCGCCACGGTGCTCACGACTAACAACACGGTCGTCAACACGATCGACTACCGCAACACCGGAATCATCCTGCGCGTCGCTCCGCGGGTCAACGAGAACGGCAACGTCCGGCTGGAGATCGAGCAGGAGATCAGCAACGTCTCGCCGCAGACCGCCAACAGCCTCACGCCGACGGTCGCGCAGCGCAAGGTGAAGAGCTCGGTGGCAGTTGCCAGCGGCCAGACCGTGCTGCTGGCCGGTCTCATCAGCGAAACCCATCAGGGCAGCCGCAGCGGCGTTCCGGGAATCGACCAGATCCCGGGCCTCGGCGACCTCTTCAGCAACAACGACCGCAGCCGCGGGCGGACCGAGCTGATCATCTTCATTCGCCCCCAGATCATCCGCGACGGCACCGACGCCCACTACGTCGCGGAGGAGCTGCGCTCCAAGCTGCGCGGCACGATCAGGCCGGTCTCGACGAGTGCGCTTCAGACACCGCGGGTCAGTCGATGATGCGGCATGCGACGACGGCCTTCGCTGTTCTGGCGCTCGCCTTCGGCATCGCCGCGGCCGATGCGCGGCCGCGCGGAAACGCGTGGGCCGCGCTGGCGCGCGGCGATTATGTCAGGGCGGCCGCAGGGTTGGCGCCGATGGCGCAGAGTGGACATCCGCCCGCCATGACCGCGCTCGGCTACATGTATGAAAACGGGTTCGGCGTCCCGCAGTCCTACGAGGCGGCGGTCGAGCTCTATATCGGAGCCGCCGAGCGCGGCGACCCGACGGCGCAGCACCTCTTGGGCCTGAGCTACGACAAGGGGCATGGCGCCTGCCAGGACCTCGTGCTGGCCTACAAATGGCTCGATCTTGCGGCGGCCGCAGCGCCCAATCGTCTGCGCGAGCCTTATTTGCGAATCCGGGACGCCGTCGCGTTCAAGATGTCGCCCGATCAGATCGCCGACGGCCAGCGGCTCGCGCTCGAATGGCGGCCGATGCAGCCCGGCGGAGTTCGCGCGACCGCATCGATTTCGGGTTTGTAGTTGTTCTAATCAGCTGACCGTAGAAGGGTCATCTTTGGTATCGAGAACGAACTGCTCAACAATCCAGACCTCGACAATGAGGTGATCGACAACGATCCGTCACGGGACGCGCCATGAGCTCGACTCCTCCTCTACGATTGGCCGACGATCTGCAGGATGGCCGGGGGCCGGTCCGGCTCGCCGCTGGACGGGTCGGCGCTGCGGCGCAGAAAAGCGCGGGGATGGGATCATCGACGGCGACCAATCCCGCCGGTCCCGAGTCCGCCGACGACATCGCGCGGCAGCTCGGATTGACTCGGATCGCGCTGTCCGATTTGCTGGCGTCCAAACCGCTCACAGAACATTTTTCACGGCGCTTCCTGCGGGAGACGATGGTCTTCCCGTTCCAATCCGCCGGGCACGGACCATGCCTTGCGGTGGCGGATCCCCGCGACACCGCAGCGCTACGCGCCGCGGAGCTGGTGTTCGGCAGGGCGGTCGAACTGGTGGTCGCCTCCGCCGAGGATGTTGCCACGGCGCTGAACCGGCTCGCCGGCGAGGACGAGGTACCGGCGCGCAACGAAACGGCTGAGCCGCAGCTGGGCGACGACGACATCGAGGGCTTGCGCGACCTCGCCACCGGAGCGCCGGTGGTACGCGCGGTCAACGATCTGTTCGAGCGGGCGGTGGAGCTGCGCGCCAGCGACATCCATGTCGAGGCGATGCGGAGCGGGCTATCGGTCCGGATGCGTGTCGACGGCCTGCTGAAGCCGCTCCCTGAGCCGTCCGGCGTGCTGCCCCAAGCCGTCATCTCGCGCATCAAGATCGTCGCCGGGCTGAACATCGCGGAACGGCGCCTGCCTCAGGATGGCGCTGCGCGGCTTCGCATCGGCCGCATCGAGTTGGACGTGCGCGTCGCCGTGATGCCTACGCAATATGGCGAGTCGGCGGTGATCCGGCTGCTTCCGAAGGATCGGGGTCTGCTCGCGATCGAGAAGCTCGGCTTTTCCCCTCACGACGATCGATCGCTGCGCCGCCTGCTGGCGCTGCCGCACGGCATGATCGTGATCTGCGGGCCGACCGGCAGCGGCAAGACCACCACGCTCGCCACCGCGCTGTCGATCCTCAACGAGCCCACGCGCAAGATCCTCACCATCGAGGACCCGGTCGAGTATGAGATACCGGGCATCAACCAATCGCAGGTCAAGCCATCGATCGGGTTGACCTTCGCCTCCGCCCTGCGGTCCTTCGTGCGGCAGGATCCCGATGTGATCATGGTCGGAGAGGTCCGTGACGGCGAGACCGCCCACGTCGCGGTCCATGCCGCGCTGACCGGCCATCTCGTGCTGACCACGCTGCATACCGAGAACGCCGCGGCTGCTGTGCCGCGTTTGCTCGATCTCGGCGTCGAGGACTTTCTGCTGCGCTCGACGCTCCGCGCGGTGATCGCCCAGCGGCTGGTGCGCCGGCTGTGCGAGCGCTGCAGGTCGAAGCGGATGCTCGGCGCCGACGATCTCTGCGCGGACCCGCGCTACGCCGCGGTGGGCTTCGACGTCGGCGAGACGGTCTACGAGCCGGCGGGTTGCGAGCACTGCGGCGGCACCGGCTATCGCGGCCGGCTCGGCATCTTCGAGGTTCTGGAGCTGAATCCGGAGATCCGGTCACTGATCCAGGGCACGACCGATGCGGCCGTGATCGACCGCAGCGCCATTCTGAACGGCATGACCACGATGCTCGACGATGGTGTCGCGAAGTGCCGGGCCGGCACCACGTCGGTCGCGGAGATCCTGCGCGTCACAACGTTACGGTGAGCCGGTGAGCAGATTCCGCTATCGCGCACTGACCGAGAACGGCGACGTCGTGCACGGCACGATCTCGGCTGCGACGGCCAAGGAGGTGATCGACCGGATCGAGTATCTGCGGCTGCTGCCGATCGAGACGGTCGAGGAAAAGGCCGCGAGCGTCCTCGCCCGCGACGCGTTGGCGCTGTTCGGCGGTCCGACGCCTGGCGATGTCACGACCTTCACGCGTGATCTGGCGCTGTTGTTGAAGGCCGGAGCCCGGCTCGAGGATTCGCTCGAGCTTCTCGCTGGCGATGCCGATATCGGTCGGCTGCGTCCGATCGTCAGCCGGTTGCGATCCAGCGTCCTGGCTGGAGAAAGCTTCGCCGAAGCCCTGGCGCATCATGCCTTGCAGTTTCCCGCGATGTATGTCGCGCTGGTGCGGGTCGGGGAGGTCTCGGGCACTCTTGATCACGTGCTCGATGTGCTCGGCGCCGAGCGGGCACGCGCGGAAGCCATGCGTCGCAAACTCAGCGACGCGATGCAGTACCCGCTGTTCGTCCTGATCGCCGCGCTTCTGGTGATGCTGTTCTTCTTCATCGTCGTGCTGCCGCAGTTCTCGGCGGTGCTGCGCGATTTCGGCGCCAGGTCCGACGCTGCCATCAACACGTTTCTCGACATCTCCGATTTCGTCCGTGGCAACGGCGCGGCGATCGCGCTGTCGGCGAGCGCGCTGATTGCTGCCGCTCTCCTTCTCCTTGGCCGCGCAAGCGTGCGCGCTGCCGTGATCGCGCGGGTCTGCCAGCTTCCGGGCCTCGCGACCGTGTTCACGTCGTATCGCACGAGCGTATTCTGCCGCAATCTCGCGATCCTGCTCGGCAGCGGGCTGACCTTGACGGCGACGCTGCGCGTCCTGGTCGACATCATGGCGGCCACCGGCAGCGCTGCGGCGTGGAACGCAGCGGCCGACCGCGTTCGTCAGGGCGGCAAGCTATCGGAAGCGCTGGCGGCGACGAACATTCTGCCGGCCATGGCCACGCGGATGATCCGGATCGGCGAGGAGACCGGACAGCTGCCGGTTCTCGCCGGCCGCATCGCCGAGTTCTACGAGGCGAAGCTGCAGCGCGGCCTCGATCGCATCGTGGGCATCGTCGGTCCGGCCGCGATCATTCTCATCAGCACCGTCGTGGGCGGTCTCATCGTCTCGGTGATGACCGCGCTGCTGTCGGTGACGCAACTCGTCGGGTAGAACAAGATGGATCATCGCATGAAACAGTCAGGGATCAGCTGTACCGCGCGGCGGACCAACATTGCGCGCGACGACCCTCAGAGCGGCTTCACGCTTGTCGAGATGCTGGTCGTCATTGCCATCATCGGAATGATCATGGGTCTGATCGGACCGCGTGTGCTGTCCTCCCTGAACGAATCCCGCGTCAAGACCGCCCGGATTCAAATTCAGAGTTTTTCGAGCGCACTCGATCTGTTCTATCTCGACACCGGCCGCTATCCGACCTCGTCGGAAGGTCTGACCGCGCTGGTCCGGCCTGCCTCGACCATCGCAGGCTGGGCGGGTCCGTATCTCAAGGGAGGAAATGTCCCGAGCGATCCCTGGAATCACGCCTACGTCTACCGGTCGCCCGGACAGCATGTGCCCTATGAAATCGTGTCGTACGGATCGGACGGGCAGGAGGGCGGCGTGGATCTCGCCGCCGACATCTGTTCGTCGATCACGATGGGTGCCAAATAGCGATGGTTGGCCGTGACGGCTGCGAGGCCGGCTTCACTCTGATCGAGATGGTCTGTGTGCTTGCGATCGTCGCGCTGCTGGCGTCCGTCGCGGTCCCCGCCGTCTCGCGGCAGACCTCGCGGCCGCAACTCGAGGCCTATGCGATCGAGGCTGCTGCGCTGTTGAAGGCCGATCGCAACGCCGCAATCAGGCGAGGCTTGGAGGTCGTGACTCGCATCGACGCGCAGGCGCGCTCGCTTAGCTCGGGCGCGAACGGGCAGGTCGTTCGCTTGCCGACCGACGTGCGGGTCGAGACGGTGCTGCCGCGTCGTTGCGACGATCGGCCCGCAATCCAGACCATCAGCTTCTTCGGATCGGGCATGTCGTGCGGCGGCGTCATCACGCTCACCCATCTCGATGCGGGCTACCAAATTCGCGTCAACTGGCTGACAGGAGGGATCGAGATTGTCCCGAGCACTGGTCTGTCGAACCGATAGGCCGACGGCAGGATTTACCCTGATCGAGACATTGGTCGCGCTCGCGATCATGGCGGTGTCGCTCGTCGCCATCGGCGCGCTCATGGGGTCCTCGGCGCGCGGCAGCAGGAAGCTGGAGCAGCACGTCGCTCTGGTACAGGCGGCCTATAACGCGCTGTGGCTGGCCTTTCCGTCCCGCCTGCCGCCGGCATCGCCGACCCAGTCCGGGGAGTCGACGGCACATCTCTGGCGCGCGCAAGCGGAGCCATTCGCAATCGATGGCGGCGCACCGGACAGCGCGTCGGCGTGGATCCCAATGAAGATCGTGCTCCAGGTGCGATCGCCATCGGGCGCGACCATGGAGCTGGAAACCATCCGGCTGTTTCGAAGGCGGGCCGAGTGATGGCGACGCGGACCAACGATGCTCAAGCCGGCTTTACCCTCGTGGAAGTCCTCGTCGCCATGGTCTTGATGGGGCTGCTGATCTCCGCGCTGCTCGCGATCACATCGCAATGGCTGCCGAACTGGGATCGCGGCCTGTATCGCATCCAGCGCAGCGAATCCATCAGCATGGCGCTCGATCGCATCGGCGCCGATATCGCGGCCTCCGAATTCATCAAGCCGGATGGGCAGGCCAAGTCGGTTCTGTTCGACGGATCGGAGACGTCGATCACGCTCGTCCGAACGGCGCTCGGACCGCATCGGGGCCGGGGACTGGACGTGGTCCGCATCACCGAAGGCGGCGGCGATGGCGCGGCGTTGACCCGCACCCGCGCGGCATTCGCGCCCGGCAGTGCGTCCGCCCGGGATTTCGGTGATCCGGTGGTGCTGCTGACGGCGCCGTACCGGGTGTCGTTTGCCTATGCGGGGACAGACCGGATCTGGAGTCCATCGTGGCAGAATGCAGAAAGGCTGCCTGCGGCCGTGCGGGTGACGGTGCACGACGGAAGCCGCGCAAGCGCACCGTCGCTGTCACGGATCGCCGTCATTCGTGTTTCGGCGCCGCCCGACAGCGTCTGCCGGCCCGCGGACCCCACCTGCGACAGACATTCGCTCTCGGCCGATGCAACGGTCGGGCGCGCCTCCACAGCATCGAAGCAATGATGATGTGGCGACAGAAGCACCCGCGAGATCCGGATCCCGATGATCGGGAAGGCGGCTTCGTGCTCGTTGCGGTGCTGTGGCTCCTGGTCTCGCTGGCTGGACTGGCAGGAGCCTTGTCCGTCTATCTCGTCAGCACCTCTCAACGCCTGTCGCTCGATGATGCTCGCCTGCGATCGGCGGCGCTGGCCTCGGCAGGCCTGGAGCTTGCAGCCTACAGATTGTCCGCATCGCCGAAGCCGCAGCGTCCCGCGGCCGGGGCATTTTCGTTCCGGCTCGATCATGCGCAGGTCTCGGTCGCGTTCCGGTCGGAAGCCGCCCGAATCGATCTCAACCAGGCGTCCAGGCAGATGCTGGCCAATCTGTTCGAGGTTCTCGGCGCGCGCGCTGACAAAGCCGGCGAGTATGCCGAGCGGATTGTCGGCTGGAGGACACCGCCGGCCGACAACTTTCCGGACGCAGAGCGCGATCTCTATCGCACGGCCGGCGCGGATTACATGCCTCGCTCCGCGCCGTTCGCAAACGTCGAGGAGCTTCGGCTGGTGCTCAACCTGCCGCCGCCGCTGGTCGACAAAGCCATGTCCTTCGTCACCGTCTTCAGCGGCCGGCGCGAGATCGACGCGCTGGAGGCCGCCCCCGAGGTGGTGGCCGCGCTTCCCGGGATGACCCAGGAGCAGTTGAAGAGCTTCCTCGATCAGCGGGCCGGCCTGCGCCGCGACGTCAGGTCGCTCAACGCGGCGCTGGGGCCGGCGCGCGCCGGAGCGACCTTGGAGGTCGCCGATGCCGTCCGCGTGTGGGTCACGATCGGCTTTGACGGCGGTCGCAGGGCTGCAACGGAAGCGGTCATCCTGCTGGGCGATGGTGAGGATCCTTACCGCGTCCTGGCGTGGCGCGATGATGTCAACACTCCGGGGATGCTTCGGCCAACAGGAAAGGCGCCGAGATGACGATGTCGACGCGCGTGCGCCGCGAACTGGCGGGCTGGATCGGCTCCGTTGCCGAAGCCGTGGTGGCCGCGATGGGCCGGCTCAAGATCAAGCCGTCTGTCCGGCTGATCGAGATTGAACGGAACGTCTTCATCATGCGGATGCTCGCGCGACCCGGGCGATCCGTCCCGCCCGATTGTCGCATTCTCCTGCCGGACGGCGACGCGAGCCTGCCCGCGCCTCCGGAGAGCTGGAAGGCGGCCGTTCACGGCAGCCGGATCGAAGTCGTGCTGAGGCCGGACCGTTTTCTCTGGCGGCCGCTGGATCTGCCCAGGCGCGCCGTCGAGTTTCTCGATGCCATGGTCCGCTCGCAACTCGACCGGTTGACGCCGTGGTCGGCGCATGAGGCCGTGTTCGGCAGGACTGCGCCGGTCGAGATATCGAGTGAGCGCATCCAAACAACCGTGATCGCCGCGCCAAGGCCGAATCTGGAATCTCTCATTCGCCTCGCCGAGTCCTGGCGGGCTGGATCGATCATCCTGTTTGCTGCGCCTGAGACGGCGCCGATGCCGGTCGACGACCGGCTCACCGCAACCAATGCAACGAGGTTGACCGAGCAGCGCCTGGGGGGATCGCTCGACGTCGGCCGTGTCAGTCGGGTCCTGGCCGCTCTGTTGATCGTCGCCGCAATCTCAGCGGCGCTGTCTTTCGCGGCGGGGAGCCTGCTGGGCGAGAGGCTGGACGAGCAGCAAGGCCAGCTCACGCGGAGGATATCCGAGCGGCGCGCAGCGCTGCGCCTCGATCTGCAGGGCACCGACAACGCCGCGCTGCGAGGCCTGATGCGACGCAAGCAGGAAAGCCCCGCGGCGGTCGTGCTGATGGAGGCGCTGTCCCGGATACTGCCCGACAACACGTATGTGACCGAGCTGCGGATCGAGAAAGACAGACTGCAAATCGTCGGAATGACCCAGGATGCGCCGGCACTGGTCAAATTGATCGAGCAGTCGGCGCACTTCACGCGCGCGACCTTCTTCGCGCCGACCACGCGTTCGGCTGACGATCCCGGACAACGGTTCCATATCGAAGCGGGCATCAAGCCCCATTTTGGACTTGGCACATGAGCGTCGCAAAGCTCGTCACGGACAATTCCGCATCGCCCTCGATCGCCGCCGCCGCCTATGCGGGACTGCTGATCGTGCTGATCTCGGTCACGGTGCTGTCGATCAAGAGCATGATCGATCAGCGCAGCGAAGTGATCTCGCTCGCCGATACACTCCACCTGTTCGACGCCCACAGCATGGCGGCCGCGCGTCAGGACGGCAACGGCGATGCCGGCATGACGGGATCGGCCTTTCTCGAAGGACCGACGGTGACCGTGGCAGGAGCAGCGCTGCTGCAGCGCCTCGGCGACGTGGTGACGCGTCACGGCGGCAGCGTGTCGTCGTCGCAGCTCGATGTGCAGGGCCCCCGCGCCAAGGACGGTCATATCAGCGGGAGCGCGAGCTTCGAGGCCGGTCAGTCCGATCTGCAGCCGATCCTCTACGATCTGGAGGCCGGCATGCCCTGTCTGTTCGTCGACGAACTGGTCGTCGAGGGGAACGCGCCCGCGGCGGCATCCGGCGGAAAACTACGCGTGCTGATGACGGTCTCCGGACAATGGCAGGGCCCGCAATGAGCAGTCGCGCCAAGCTTTGCATGATCAGCTGTTGCAGCGTTCTGGCGGTGGCGTCGGCGTTCGGCATCGCCCATTCGACCGGTCTGGACGTCTCGGGAGCGGTCTCCGCCGAACAGCCGAGCGGACCGGCGCAAGCCTCGTCCATCGCGCAGCGAACGCCATCGCGAACCGGCAACCCATTATGGGGCATTCCGCTCGAGCAATTGTCGGCGACGCGCGAGCGCCCGCTATTTTCGCCGTCTCGCCGCCCTCCGCCGACGGAGGCTCCGCTGCCGGCCGTCGTGGAGGCTCCGGTGGTGCAGGAGCCGCCCGCACCGGAACGGCCGCAACTCGCGCTCGTCGGCACCGTCGTGAACGGGGACCGCGGCCTTGCGGTGTTCGTCGATACGAGCAGCAAGACGCCGTTGCGGATCAGAACCGGCGCGGACTATCAGGGGTGGACGCTGCGTCTCGTCGAGGCGAGATCGGTCACGCTGCAACGGGGCGAGGACGTCACCGTTCTCACGCTGCTGCCGGCGCAGGCGCCGGCCCAGCCGACGAATTCAGCTAGCGAAAGCTTTGCCCAGATGCCGTCAACCCCCACGGCGCCTCCGCTGGCTCAAGCAGGGCCGCCCTTTCTGTCGCCCGAGTCGAGGCTGCTCCGGATGCATCAACGCCAACGCTCGGGACGCCGTCAATTGTAAGGATGGATCCGATCTGGATCGAAGCGTGACGATAGGCGCCGGCAGGCCGCACCGACAAAAGCGATGCGGCTCTCGGTCGATGGCGCTCAGCGCTTGCACAATCCGCTCGTCAGCACCCATCCCTTGTCCGTGAGAGCCGCGGAGACGATGTCGAAATACAGGCGCTTGTCGGGGTCGTCCTCCGATACGAAAGAGACCTGGCACAGGAAACGCCCGCCCACGTCGCCCTTGTCGCAGGTCGCCTCGACGATCTTGAGGCCCTTGTCGTGGCGGACGCCGGATGACGGCGCCTCCTGCTCATAGGCCTTCTGGATGATCTCGGTGGTCGGTGCTCCACAGGCCATGCCGGTTACGTTGCAGGCCCATGCGAGAACAACAGCAAGCAGCATCGTTCGGTCTCCTCGGAGCGGGGCACTCACAAACATGTCCAGCAGCGTTCGCGTCCGACACGATCTCATGAGCTTCATGGCGAGCTACGAGAGCTGGTTGTCGTTTTTGTGTCGCTGCTGTCCGCCACGCGCACAACGCAGGCGTCTGGACGTGTAGTTAGATCGATTCTTAAACGCCGGTCGGCAATTCTCACAAAGCGAAAGAAAACGTCACAAAGGAGCCACCCGACATGGCGACGAAGGCCGAGGGGACGATGCGGCAGATCGGCTGATGAGTTCGGACTGCTCATTCGAATTCCGCATCCCGGGGACGGCGATCGTTCCTACCGGTGTATCTCGAGCCAGATGGGGATCAGGCATGTTAGTTGGGCGTGTGCGCAAGCCAACTCTGCGATTACTGACGTCGGCGGCCGCGATGTTGGCCGGTTTGACCGTTGCGGGTCCTGCGGCGCAGGCCCACGATCTGGCCGAGCCGACGGTGTTCAGGAGTTGGCATGGCGTGCTCGATCTGCTGATGATCGCGCGCCCCAAGCCGATCTCGACGATCACCTATGAGCCCCCTGGGGGCTCGCCGATGAACCCGACCGGCTGGGTCTACGAGATCTGTCGGCGGCCGGCCTCAGGCGACAAATGTCCTGCCGGCGCCGCGGTGGCGGATTATGGTGGCGTGCGACTGGCGCTGCAGAAGGGGGATACGCTGAAGATCAGGCTGGTGAACCAGCTGCCGCAGCTCGACCCGGCCAAGGTGAATCACAACTCCGATCCCGGCCAGGCCAATTTGTTTCGCAATCCGACCAACCTGCATACCCATGGGCTGATCGTCGAGCCGCGCGCGCCGACGCTGACCGACCAGACGTTCGGGGACTACGTCTTCGTTCAGATCTTCAACTCGGCCAACGGCATGCCGGTGCCGCAGACCACCCATCAGCACGGCTCCAACAAGATGGACTCCGCGGATTACCGCATCGAGATTCCGCGCAACCACCCGTCGGGCCAGTTCTGGTTTCACCCGCACATTCATGGCATTTCGCTCAACCAGGTCTCGCAAGGCCTGGCGGGCATCATCTCGGTCGGTGAGGTCTCGGACTATGCGCATGGCGATGCCAGGCATTCGCCGTTTCCGGACGCGAGCGTGCGCCATCTGATCCTGAAGGATCTTCAGGTCGCGCCCGGCGGCCCGGTGCAGTTCGACAGCGGTCCGGTGGACGTCCAGCCCGGCGAGGTGATCAACCAGCAGGATCCGGGCTTCTGCGCCCAGTTTCCGGCAGACAGCTCCGAAGTGCGTGAGGGGGCGTGCCCGGGCGTCGATCTGTCGGCCGATGGCGGCTCCAACTTCTCCGGCGGCAAATGGTTCTTCACGGTCAACGGCCAGACGTTCCCGAAGATCAAGGTCACCGATCCCGATGGCGAGGTCTGGCGGCTCACCAATGCGTCCGGCAGCCTGTCCTACAATCTTCAGCTGACCGATGACGAGACGCAGAAGCCGATGGTCATGCAGCTGATCTCGGTCGACGGCGTGAGCGTGAACCTGCCGCAGGATACGACGATGGACACCATGGTTCGTCTCGGCGGCGCCCGCTTCAGGGTCGTTCCCTGTCCGCCGTCGCCAACGTCGGGCTTTCATTCGAAGCCGGTCTGCGTCACCCAGATGGTCATGATGCCGAGCTCGCGCACCGAGGTGTTCGTCACCTATCGCGATCCCGCGACAGGTGCCATCGCCAGCCTTGGGCGGTCCGCCTCCGCGACCTTCAAGATGGCCGGATTGACGATGGGTAGCGGCGATCAGTGGCCGGCGGTCGATCTCGCCAAGGTGCACTTCCACCAGCGCGGTTGGCGCAATCACATCGCCTACGCCATGGACATCAGGGGAGACGCCTTGGCGACCATGCAGCCGTCGGGCATCCTCGATGCCAAGGTGCCGTACGCGAACGCCGCGCCGCTGCGTGCCGGCTGCCGTCCGCTGCCGGCGGGGCATCGCCGCCGGATCTTCTTCGGCATCGCCGACCTGACCGACGACGGCACCTTCGGTCTCGGCTATGAGGAGGTCGATCAGAACGGCAACCCGGTGCCCGGCACCCAGCTCCCGGTGAGCCAGTTCGACCCGTCGCAGAACATCGTCTGTCTGCCGCTCGCGCCGGGACAGCGCCCCGTCCACGAGACCTGGGAGCTGGTGCAGCTGTCGACGGAAAATCACAACTTCCACATTCACCAGACGCGCTTCCGGACCGTCAACAGCAAGGCGGGAGAGAACACGCCGCTGTCGGTATCGCTGAACAGGAGCATCGGCGGGGGTATGCTGCAGGACAACGTCCCGCTCGGCGTCGCGACTCCGAACGTCCCGGAAGTAATGGAATCCCAGAGCGGGGTCTGCAGCATCGAGCAGTGGCGGAACGGGCAGTGCACGTCGAAGCCCGTGGTGGTTGATATCCCGTTCTCACAGGTCGGCGAGTTCGTCTATCACTGCCATATTCTCGAACATGAGGACGGAGGCATGATGGCGAAGATCAAGGTCGTGCCCTCGCCCTATGGCGGCAATCCATGGGAGGCAATGAACCAGATGCCGTGGTAGTTGCGGCAGCGGTCTTCTGCCATGCCGTTCACAGGGTCGGCGCCACATCTGCGGCGCCGACCTTCGTTTGTGCGCAGCGATGCTCTTGCGCGGCCGCCTTACCGCCGCGAAGGACGATCGCCTGCCAAACGCGACGCGCTTTCCAGCTCCTGTTCGAAGATGGGATTACGCATTTTGAATCGATCTAAACGGCTGCAAACGTCTTTGCATGACTTTGAAATGTCAGGCTCGCGTGCCGCAAGCTGCGCGAGCGCGGTCCCCGCGATGTGGCGATCTGCAGCAACATTGTTATTCCCCAGCCGCTCCGGCAAATCGCCAACATCGACGCGGCAATTCGCCGCAATCGAAACACTACTCTCTCGACTGACATTCGGAGCCATTTGCAGCGCGCGTGGTTGCGAACGTCGCAAGGACGGAGGCAGACCCGCGAACGGGTAGGGCTGTTGCCGAGGCAAAGTGTGATCGATCGCTCGGGTTCATCGTCGCACTGAACTGGATGGTTCGGAGCGTCGCTGCTGCGGCTTAGACGGCTTCGCAGGAGAGGTTGACAGCGATCGATGCCCTGAGAAGACGAAAATGCGTTCGGCGAGGGAGGGCGTACCATGGAAACAAAGTTGAGGTGGACGAGATGAGCGATTGGTTGAAATGGACGGCGCCCGCCGTGGCCGTCATGTCGATCGCCGCACCGGCCCATGCCATTCAGTACATGAGCGTCGAAGAGGCGCAGAAGGCCGCTTTTCCGGGAGCCAGCTTTTCCGAAGTCCAGCCGGGCCGGGTCTGGAAGTCGAGCAATGGCGGCTACTTCTATTACGATCACGTCGTTGGCAAGCACCTCCTGATCGACTACACGGTTGCCGTCGGACCCGACGGGCGGGTGCGTCGCGTCGACATTCTGAACTATCGCGAATCCTATGGCGGCGAGGTGCACGATGCCAGCTGGCTCGGTCAGTTCGTCGGCAAGAGCAGTCAGAACGAGCTTCGCATCAACTCCGACATTCGCAACATCTCGGGCGCTACGCTGTCCTCGACCCATTTGACCGAGGGCGTTAAGAAGGTGCTGTCGTATCATGCCAGCCACTTCCGCTAGCCTTCGACGAGCACGGGCTCTGCTCGGGACATTCGTCGAGATCGACGTCACGGATGCACGCCGCTGCGATGCGGAGAATGCCGTTGAAGCGGCGTTTTCCGCGGTGACCGACGTGCATCGGCTGATGAGTTTCCACGATCCCGACAGCGACGTGTCGCGGCTGAACCGCGCGGCATCGAGCGGCGTCGTGAAGGTGCATTCCTGGACCTACGCCGTGCTGAAGATGGCGCTCGATGTGACCCATCACTCCGACGGCGCCTTCGACGTTGCCGTCGCCGGCGCGGGAAGGCCGTCTGTGGGCTCGACGGCGCAAGCGGATGTCCCGCAGTCGACTGCGATCGAGTTGCTCGCCGACGACCGCGTCCGTTTCCGCGATTCCGCCGTCAAGATCGATCTCGGCGGCATCGCCAAGGGGTTCGCCGTGGACCGCGCGATCGCGGCGTTGCAGAGCCGCGGCGTGCGCTCCGCAATGGTCAATGCAGGTGGGGACCTCGCCGCCTTCGGGCCCGATGCCCGCATCGTCCACATTCGCGACCCGCGTTTCCCGGACAGGCTTTTGTGCCAGGTCGAAGTAAGCAATGGGGCGCTCGCGTCGTCGGCGCGCCGCTTCGACCCGTTTCGATCGACGGAAACAATGGATACAGCGGTCGTCACGCCTTCGACCCGGCTGCCCACAGGGGCGGCCCACGGCGCCACCGTGAGCGCGCCAACCTGCATGGTTGCCGACGCGCTGACCAAGGTCGTCATGGTCGCCGGCGAGCAGTCCGCGGCGTCATTGGCGCGCTTCCAGGCGAGCGCCATGTTGATTGCGGCGAACGGCGACATTCATACGACACCGGACTGGCAAGGAGTTCACCAGCATGCGGCTTAAAGGCTTGTTTCGGTTCGCCCTCTACGGAATTCTCGGGCTCTTGTTCGCCAGCGGCGCGCTGTGGATCTATGCCGACCAGATGAAGACCCGCACGGAGCTGGACAGCGAGATGTGGCAGCAGGCCGCCGCATACCTGCTGAGCATGCATGGCGGAACTGCAATGGTGACGCTGATGCTGCTTGGGGCGCTCGGTCCCATGCACGTCCAGCGCGCGTGGCGTGCCGGGAAGAATCGAGCGACCGGTATCGTCAGCCTCGCGATGTATGGTCTGCTCATCGCGACGGCGTTCGGGCTCTACTACGTCGGATCCGAAGCGCTTCGGCCCTGGATCAGCACGGTCCACATTGCGTTCGGGCTCGGCGTTCCGGCTGTCATCACCGCCCACATCATCGTCGGCCGCTCGAGCGTTGTCGCCACGGCTCAGTCCGTGCGGCCACAACGTGCGACCTCTCCGACCCTGGTTCCTGCCGATGCGCCTGCCGATGCCGATCTGGTCAACGTCATGAGCAAGGTAGGTTGACCGCATCCGGCGTTCGGCTGGCCGAGCAGGTCTCCATCCCGGCAACGATTTCCTTGTCGCAGTTGGCCAACCGCCGCATGGAGGAATTTTCCGAGCCGGCGATCGTTGCCCATGAAATGGCTGTTTGATGACTCCCGATCAATCTCGGGCAGCTCGTGGTCTGCTCGACTGGTCTCAGGCTGAATTGGCTGCTCGATCCAATTTGAGTGAGAGTACCATTCGCGATTGCGAAAAAGGCCGCCGGATCCCGTCAATCAACAATTTGGCGGCCGTCAGGCGCGCCCTGGAGGCGGGAGGCGTGCAATTCATCGATGGCGACCAGCCCGGTGTTCGATTGGCGCGCTGAGAGTTAACTCCGATCGCTCAGATTCCAAAGTCGCCCTGGGCTCGCTAGCCGCCCATGGAATTGGCCATCATCTACTCTGCAGCCGCGGCAACTTCTGGCGAAGCCAATAGCCGAGTTCAACACTCGGATGGGACCGGCGCCGCGGACGCCTCTTGTTTGCGATCAAGGCGCGAGAATAGCCAATGATGGCTCATTGGTCATTCGCCCTGTTCTTGACGCTTGCCCTGACGCGCCCGCAACCCGGGAAGTGGTTCGAGACCGATTTGGCAGTCCGTAGGCCGGCTCGCGTTCCGAATAGCGATGTAACCTATTGGAATTCCCAGGGTCGGTTTCTCTCTGTGTTTCAGAATGCGCGTTGATTTGTATAGCGGACCGCGCAACTTTTGATTCCGCCATTCGGAGGTTCGATCCCTCCGCCCCAGCCAGGTCGAGCGCGACCGGCAGGGATGGATATTGCCGGTGGGAACCATGTCGCCGGCGCGTCCGATGTTTCGGACGCCTGCGACGGCAAATTTCCGGAAGTCCAGACAAGTCGCGGGCTGTGGCTTGGTCGCGCGCCGCGTGATGGTTCACAAATCGTAGCAAACTGAAGGACATGCAGGCGCCTCATGCGGCGCCGCTCCGCTGGCACGATTGCTGCTTACTGAGCCGCCAAACGAGCGCCAGCTCCAGAACAACAGATGCGAGGGGACGTCCGGATGCCAGCCCACAGCTCATTCCTGACCTGAGACCCGGCGACAGGCGATCCCGCCTGTGCGAGCTTCTCGGGTCCGCCCCCGGCGCGGCCCGCGTCCAGACGCACGACGTTGCCCCGGCACGCAATGGAGCCGGCGCGGAAGCGGGTCATAGGCAGACCAGAGAGATAGACCGAGTGAGATCAGGGAGAGAAGATTCGATGTCTGCAACCACCACAGCGGCCGCGGCGCCGCAGAAACCGTTCTACCGGGTCCTCTATGTGCAGGTCCTGTTCGCGATCGTGCTCGGTGTCATCGTCGGCTGGCTCTGGCCCGAGCTCGGCAGGAACGAATGGATCAAGGCGCTGGGCGACGGCTTCGTCAAGCTGATCAAGATGGTGATCGCGCCGGTCATCTTCTGCACCGTCGTGTCGGGCATCGCGCATGTCTCCGAGGTGAAGAAGGTCGGCCGCGTCGCCGTCAAGGCGCTGATCTATTTCGAGATCGTCTCGACCTTCGCGCTCGCGCTCGGGCTCATCGTCGGCAATTTCATTCAGCCCGGGGCAGGCTTCCAGGGCCAGAGCAGCAACGCCGCCGCCGTCGCCAACTACGCCAAGCAGGCGAGCGAGATGAAGTCGGTCGACTTCGTGCTCCACATCATCCCGGACACGGTGGTGGGAGCGTTCGCGCAGGGCGAGATCCTGCAGGTGCTGCTGTTCTCGATTTTGTTCGGCATTTCGCTGATGACGCTCGGTGAGCGCGGCCATACGATGCGCGCGTTCATCGACGACGCCGCGCACGCGATCTTCGGCGTCATCGCCCTCGTGGTGAAGGCCGCTCCGATCGGCGCCTTCGGCGCCATGGCCTTCACCATCGGCCGCTACGGGCCGCAGGCGCTCGGCAACCTCGCCGGCCTGATCGCGACCTTCTATCTCACCGCGCTCACTTTCGTCGTGGTCGTGCTCGGCATCATCGCCCGCATTGCCGGGTTCTCGATCTTCAAGTTCCTCAAATACATCAAGGACGAGCTGCTGATCGTGCTCGGCACCTCGTCGTCCGAGAGCGCGCTGCCGCAGATGATGGAGAAGCTTGAACGCCTCGGCTGCTCCAAGCCGGTCGTCGGCCTGGTGGTTCCGACCGGCTACTCGTTCAATCTCGACGGCACCAACATCTACATGACGCTGGCGACGCTGTTCATTGCGCAGGCGATGAACGTTCACCTGTCCTTCGGTGAGCAGATCACGATCCTGCTGGTCGCGATGCTGACCTCGAAGGGCGCCTCGGGCATCACCGGCGCCGGCTTCATCACCCTGGCCGGAACGCTGGCGGCCGTGCGGCCGGAGCTCGTTCCCGGCATGGCGATCGTGCTCGGCATCGACAAGTTCATGAGCGAGTGCCGCGCACTGACCAATCTGTGCGGCAACGGCGTCGCCTGCGTGATCGTGGCGTGGTGGGAAGGCGAGCTCGATCGCGACAAGCTGCGCATCGCGCTCGATCGCGATATCGACCCGGCCGACGTCGAAGTCGCGGTCACGACGGGATAGGCCTGCGGTCGTGGGGGCGCTGCCGTCGCATTCCAGCGCCGGTGGCGCCGGCCGCGGCCATGCCCAATCGCGATGCCGCCAACATCTCGGATAATCTGCTAAGGTAGCGGCGGGCAGGGGCTCACCGTGGAGGCATCCCGCCTGTTGCCGCAAGGCCGAGCAGGTTCCGACGCCATCGCGACGATACGGCGTATCGTGAACATGGTCGCGCTGGCTGGGGCGGCGGTGCCGGAGGGACGACGTCACCGGCGTGACATCGGAGTCATGCCGTCGCGCCGCGGTCACCCTTGGAGAGGTTCGATGATGGCCGTTGCGCAGCCTGGTGTCCCTCGCATCGTGATCGTCGGCGGCGGCGCCGGCGGCTTGGAGCTCGCGACCCGGCTCGGAGACAGATACGGCCGCAGGGGCAAGCTCGACGTCACCCTGGTCGAGCGCAACCGCACCCATGTCTGGAAGCCGAAGCTGCACGAGATCGCCGCGGGCAGCATGGACCTCTCGGCCCATGAGGTCGACTATCTCGCCCAGGCCTATTGGCACGGCTTCCACTACCGCATCGGCGACATGATCGGCCTCGACCGCGACAAGCGCGAGGTGCTGGTGGCGCCCTATCTCGATGCGGAGGGGCGCGAGGTCACGCCGCGGCGGACCATCCCCTATGACGTGCTCGTCATCGCCATCGGCAGCCAGAACAATGATTTCGGCACGCCCGGCGTGGTCGACCACGCGATCAAGCTGGAATCGCAGCACGACGCCCGGCGCTTCCACGAGCGCATGGTCAACGCCTGCATCCGCGTCCATTCGCAGTCCTCGCCGATCGCGCCGCACCAGCTGAAGGTCGCGATCATCGGCGCCGGCGCGACCGGCGTCGAGCTGGCCGCGGAACTGCATCGCACGACCCGCGAGGTGGTGGCCTATGGTCTCGACCAGGTCGACGCCGAGAAGGACATCAGGATCACGCTGATCGAAGCCGCGGGCCGGGTGCTGCCGGCGTTGCCTGAGCGGGTCTCGCGCGAGACCGAGAAGCTGCTCGCAAAGCTCGGCGTCGAGGTGCTCGTCGGCGCCAAGGTCGCCGAGGTCGGGCCTGACAAGGTGAGCCTCGCCGACGGCCGCGTCATCCCGGCCGAGCTGATCGTCTGGGCCGCGGGCGTCAAGGCGCCCGACTTCCTGAAGGACATCGCGGGGCTGGAAACCAACCGCATCAACCAGCTCGTGGTCAGGCAGACCCTGCAGACCACGCGTGACGAGCGCGTCTTCGCCATTGGCGACTGCTCGGCCTGCTCCTGGGGCGAGCGCGGCAACGTCCCGCCGCGGGCGCAGGCCGCGCATCAGCAGGCCTCGCACCTCTACAAGCAGATTCCGCGCTTCGTCAGGGGCGAGCCGCTGGCGGACTACCGCTATCACGATTTCGGATCCCTGGTGTCGCTCGGCGAGTTCAGCACGGTCGGCTCGATGATGGGCGCGCTGGTCGGGGGCAATCTGGTGTTCGAAGGCCTGTTCGCGCGGATGATGTATCTGTCGCTCTACAAGATGCACGAATACGCGCTGCACGGGCTCGCCAAGGTCACGCTGGACACGCTGGCGCGCCTGATCACCCGCCGCACCGAGCCGCACGTCAAGCTGCACTGACGGGCGCGCCGAGGGCGCCGGCACGGCCGATTTTGTTGTCGCCTATTGCCCGGCAAGACCTTAGACTTGCAGCACAATTACGGATACGGGCGCGGCCCGGTGCATGGGCCTGGGAAGCGATGGGCCTGGAAAAGGGAATGACGGACCTTCCATTCCGGATCGGCCTCGAGGGACATCCCGACGTCACCGCGGTGGTCCGCAGGCGCGCGGGCTTGGTCGTTCGCGGAGTGATGGCGGCTGCGCTGGTCGGCGTCGCGGCATGGCTCGGCTATGCCATTGCCTTTTCCCGCGGGCTCGATCAGCGGCACGCCGCGGCCCAGCAGCGGCTGGCGGTCGAGGCCGCGCAGCTCGACGGCTACCTCTCGCGCTTCGAATATCTGCCCTCGCTGCTGGAGACCTCGCCCGATGTCTTCCGGCTGCTCGGCACGCCGGACGATCGCGCGCTGCAGCAGAGCGTCAGCCTGCATCTGAAGTCGATCAATCTGCTGGCCGGCGCCGACAACCTCTATGTCCTCACCGTCGCCGGTGATGCGATCGCCGCCGCCGACTTCGATCAGCCGGGAACGCCGGTCGGCAGCAACCTGTCCTACCGGCCCTATATGCGCCAGGCGCTGGCGACCGGCCGCGGCGCGTTCTTCGGCATCGGCATCACCAGCGCGCGCGCCGGCTATTACCTGTCCTATGCGGTCAAGCAACAGGGACGGACGATCGGCGTCGCCGTCGTCAAGGTCAATCTCGATGCCTTCGAGCGCGAATGGCGCAACCGCGGTGCCGACATGCTTCTGGTCGACGCCCGCGGCGTCACCATTCTCGCCTCGCGCGAGGAATGGCGCTTCCGCCCGTTGACGCCGCTCTCGGTGGATGCGCTCGAGGAAATCGCGACGTCGAAGCCCTATGGCAGCTCCAGCCTCGCGCCGCTCGACTGGACCTTCATGGAGAGGACCGATCGCGGCGGCCAGGTCGCGACCGAGCGCGGCGCAGTCTACAGCGTCGACGAGCGTCCGCTCAACGGGCGGCAATGGCAGCTGCTGCTGCTCGACGACGAGACGCCGATCCGGCGGACGGCCTTGATCATCGGCACGCTCTCGGGTCTCGCCAGCATCGTGGCGCTGCTGGCGCTCGGCCTGCTGGCGCAGCGACGCCGCGAGATCCGGCAGCGGCTGGCGAGCCAGGCCGCGCTGCAGGCCGCCAATGATCGGCTGGAAATGCGGGTGCAGGAGCGCACCGCCGAATTGCGCGCCGCGCAGGACGAGCTCGTCCATGCCGGCAAGCTTGCCGTGCTCGGCCAGATGTCGGCCGGCATGGTGCACGAGATCAACCAGCCCTTGGCGGCGCTGCAGACCGCTTCCGACAATGCCGTGCAATTCGTCGATCGCGGCATGATCGGCGAGGCCCGCGGCAATCTCATCCGCATCGGCGAGATGGTCCGCCGTCTCGCGCGCCTGACCGGCCAGTTGCGCGTTTTCGCCTACAAATCGAACGCGCCGCTCGATGCCGTCGCGGTCGAGCAGGCCCTGTCCGAGACGTTCAAGATCCTCGGCGCGCGGGTGAAGGACGGCCATGTCGACGTGACCATCGATCTCGCGCCCGAGCTTCGTGTCAGGGCCGATCAGATCCGGCTCGAGCAACTGCTCTGCAACATCATCGCCAACGCGCTCGATGCCGTCGAGGGCGCCGCGCGGAAGTCCATCCACATCTGCGCCGTGCGTGAGGAGGGGCAGTGCCGCATCGCCATCGCCAACAGCGGCCCGGCGATCGCCGCCGATGTCCTGCCGCGCCTGTTCGAGCCCTTCGTCACGACCAAGCCGGCCGGCAAGGGTCTCGGACTTGGGCTCGTCATCGCCAATCACATCGCGCGGTCGTTCGGCGGCGAGCTGCGGGCGCGCAATCTTGAGCCGTCCGGCGCCGAGTTCATCGTGCTGCTGCCGCTTGCCGATTGAAGAGGTTCCCACATGACTCCTGAGCAACCGGTCGGCGTGATCTATGTCGAGGACGACGAGGATGTCCGCATCGGCGCCGTCCAGGCGCTGCAGCTCGCCGGCCTGTCGGTGACGCCGTTCGCCTCCGCCGAAGCCGCAGGCGGAATCGTTCGCGCCGACATGCCGTTCGTGGTGGTCTCCGACGTGCGGCTGCGCGGCAAGAGCGGCACCGAGTGGCTGTCCGAGCTGCACCGGCTCGATCCGGACCTGCCGGTCATCCTGGTCACCGGTCATGGCGACATCTCGATGGCCGTGGAAGCGATGCGCAACGGCGCCTATGACTTCATCGAGAAGCCGTGCTCGTCGGAGCAGCTCGTCTCCGTCGTGCGCCGCGCCCTCGACAAGCGTCGCCTGACGCTCGAAGTCCGCACCTTGCGCTCGGCGCTCGCCGACCGCCAGGGCATCGAGGCGAGCCTGCTCGGGCGCTCGCCGCAGATCCAGGAGGTGCGCCGCCTCGTCGCCAATCTGGCCTCGACCAATGTCGACGTGACGATCTATGGCGAGACCGGCACCGGCAAGGACGTCGTCGCCCGTTGCCTGCACGCTCACAGCGCCCGGCGCGGCGGCAACTATGTCGCGGTGAATTGCGGCGGCCTGCCGGAATCACTGGTTGAGAGCGAATTGTTCGGCCACGAGGCCGGCGCCTTCACCGGCGCGACCAAGCAGCGGATCGGCAAGATCGAATATGCCCATGGCGGCACGCTGTTCCTCGACGAAATCGAGAGCATGCCGCTCAGCGTGCAGGTGAAGCTGCTGCGGGCGTTGCAGGACCGCTCGGTCGAGCGCGTCGGCTCCAACAAGCCCGTGGCGGTGGACTGCCGCGTGGTGGCGGCCAGCAAGGCCAATCTGCTCGAGCTCAGCGAGCAGAAGCTGTTCCGCGCCGATCTGTATTATCGTCTCGGCGTCGCCTTCATCGAGCTGCCTCCGTTGCGCGAACGCCGCGAGGATATCCCGATCCTGTTCGAGCACTTCACCCTCGAGGCCGCCAAGCGGTTCGAGCGCGACGCGCCGATCGTGAACGAGCAGACCATGTCGCTGCTGCTCGGCTACTCATGGCCGGGCAACGTGCGCGAGTTGCGCAACGTCGCCGACCGCTTCGTGCTCGGTGTGCTCGACCGCAAGGTCCTCGACCGCTCGGGCGCCGCAGCCTCGGAGCTGTCGCTGCCACGGCAGTTGGAGAACATCGAGCGCTCGATCATCGAGGATGCGTTGCGCCGCAAGCTCGGCGACGTGCCGGCGACCGCGGCGCTGCTGAGCATTCCGAAGCAGACGCTTTACGACAAGATCAAGCGGCTCGCCGTGAAGGTCGATGGCATCCGCGAGGGCGCGCCGCTGCGGCCGCAGTCCTGACCGTGGCTGCATCGCCAGCGCTCGTCCGCATCATCATCGCGTCGACGCCGACCGCCACTGCGCTCATCTGATGTTGCGACGCGCGACTTATGCTCCTCGCGGACCCGGTCGTCCTGTGGCGGCAGGAAGGCATCTGTTCCATGCCGGCGATCAGGAACGAATGCTGGAGAAGGCTTGTTGAAGGATCATGACAGGCCGAGACACCCGCGACCTGCGCTCCGGCGCCTACGACCCCGTCAGCAAGGACGGTCTGCCGCAGCCGCAACAGGTCAAGGACAAAACGACGCCCCACCAGCAGGAGCAGTGGGGCGCCGACGTGCGGGCCAAGCCGTTGCCCGGCACCGAGCCGGTGCTTCCGGAAGGGCTCAGGCGCGAGCGGCGTGATCCGCTCAATCGCAACACTGGTCGCCGCGACACCGACTAGTGCGCGGCGACCCAGCGCCTACTTCGCCGCGATCACCATGATCTCGACGGTGTATTGCGGCGCGGCAAGCCCGGCCTCTACGGTGGCGCGAGCCGGGGTGTTGCCGGCCGAGACCCAGCCGTCCCACACGGCGTTCATTTCGCCGAATGTCTTGATGTCGGTGAGGTAGATCGTCGCCGACAACAGCTTCGACTTGTCGGTGCCGGCCTTGGCGAGATGGCCGTCGATGATCGAGAGAATCTCCTCGGTCTGCTTGGTAACGCTTTCACCGGCCGTCTTCTGCGCGACGACGCCGGCGAGATAGACGGTATTGCCGTGAACGACGACCTGGCTCATGCGCGGGCCAATTTCGAAACGCTGGATCGACATCGAAGAACTCCTCAAAAGGTCAATTCGGGGCCTCTCCCTAGCGCGTGCGACGCGGCAACGCCAGTCGGCCGAATGGCCACTCTCGCCACCTTGGGGCGTGCGACCTTGCGTTGTCGACAGCGCCGCGGCACACGGAACGCGGCACTTCACGATGATCCGCCCTTGTCGCGCTGCAAGGCGGGCTTGCCCATGGGGCAGGCAAAGGCGGGCGTTTTCCGCGCTTGCACAGATATTTGAGACATGAAACATTCTGCGCGAGGTTGCTTTTTGAATGGCGGAGGGGCGTGATGCGGAAACGATCGATGCTGGCGGCACTCGCGGCGATGGCTTTGGTGACGAGCGCGGGGCCGACATTCGCACAGCAGACGATCCGCGTCGGCTGGACCATCCCGGCGGAAGAATCCAAGTACTGGATGATGAAGCGGCCCACCGAATTTCCGGATCTCGGCAAGACCTACAACATCGAGTGGACCCAGTTCCAGGGAACGGCACCGATGACGCAGGCGCTCGCCGCCGGCGCGCTCGACTGCGCCACGCAGGCGCCGCTGTCGCTGGCGAACGGCGTGGTCGGCGGCGGCCTCAAGGCCTACATCGTCGCCCAGCACGTCTATGAGAAGCCGGGCGGTTTCTCGGTCTACTGGGCGGTCAAGGACGATTCCCCGATCAAGACCATCGCCGACCTGAAGGGCAAGACGGTCGGCATTTCCGTGATCGGTGGCGGCACGCAGGGGCCGTTCAACATGCTGCTGAAGCAGGCCGGGCTCGATCCCGCCAAGGACATCAAGCTGGTCGAGGTCGGCTTCGCGGTGTCGGAGGATGCGCTGCGCCAGGGCCGCGTCGACGCCGTCAACATGAATCAACCCTTTGCAGCGCGCGCCGAGGCCAAGGGCGGCACCCGCAAGCTGTTCTCGCTGTCCGAGGCGATGCCGAACATCGTGCACATCCTCGAGGCCTGCCGCGCCGACTTCGTCGACAAGAACCCGGAGCTGGTGAAGGCCTATGTCCGCGACATCACGACGGGCATGAAGAAGGCGCTCGCCAATCGCGACGAGACCTTGAAGGTGGTGTCGGAGGTCATGAAGGCGCCGGTTGCCGTCATCGACACCTATCTGCTGAAGGACAATGATTTCGGCCGCGATCCGGTCGCCGCGCCGAACTTCCCGGCGATCCAGAAGATGCTCGACATCTACGCCGAGACCGGCATGCTGCCGAAGCTCGACGTCGCCCAGTTCAAGCATCCGACGATCGTCGCGCCGATCCAGTAGGCGGCCGGCGCGGAGCCTTGTCGATGAGGAAGCTGCGATCGCGCGTGACGGTGGAGGGGCTCGATCGCGCCCCGCACCGCGCCTTCATGCGCGCGATGGGGCTGGATGATGCCGACATCGCCAAGCCGATGATCGGCGTCGTCAGCCAGAAGGGCGAGCAGACGCCCTGCAACATGACGCACGACTTCCAGGTCGATGCGGCCAAGACGGGCATCTCGGAGGCCGGCGGCACGCCGCGCGAGTTCGCCACCGTCTCGGTCTCCGACGGCATCAGCATGAACCACGAGGGAATGAAGTTCTCTCTGTTCTCGCGCGAGCTGATTGCCGACTCCATCGAGGCCGTCGTCCATGGCCTCGCCTATGACGCGCTGATCGGCTTCGGCGGCTGCGACAAGACCTTGCCCGGCGTCATGATGGGCATGGTCCGCTGCAACGTGCCGTCGATCTTCATCTATGGCGGCAGCGCGCTGCCCGGCAACTACCAGGGCCGGACGCTCACGGTGCTCGATTCTTACGAGGCCGTCGGCAGCTACATGACCGGCGAGATCGATGCACGGACGCTCGAAGGCATCGAGCGGACCTGCCTCCCGACGATCGGCGCCTGCGCCGGGCAGTTCACCGCCAACACCATGGGCATGCTGTCGGAGGCGATGGGCCTGTCGATGCCCAACGTCTCGATGATTCCCGGCGTCTATGCCGAGCGAGCCCACGTCGCGCGTCAGGCCGGACGCCTGATCATGCAGATGCTCGCGCGCGGCGGGCCGCTGCCGCGCGACATCGTCACCCGCAAGGCGCTGGAGAACGGGGCGGCCATTGTCGCGGCCACCGGCGGCTCCACCAACGCCGCGCTGCATCTGCCGGCGATCGCCAATGAGGCCGGCATCCGTTTCACGCTCGACGATGTCGGCGAGGTCTTCGCGAGCACGCCGCTGATCGGCAATCTCAGGCCGGGCGGCAAGTACACGGCGAAGGACGTCTACGACATCGGCGGCGCCGCCGTTGTGATCCGCGCGCTGATCGAGAGCGGCCACATCGACGGCTCCTGCATCACGGTCACCGGCCGCACGCTGGCTGAGGAATATGGCGCGGCCAATGCGCCGGACGGCGAGATCGTGTTCAGCCCGGCCAGGCCGATCATGGCGGATGGCGGCGTCGCTGTCCTCAAGGGCAACCTCGCGCCCGACGGCGCCGTCATCAAGGTTGCCGGCCTCAAGAACCTGGTGTTCGAGGGCCGCGCGCGGGTGTTCGAGGACGAGGAGGCCTGCGTCGCCGCGGTGCGCGCACGCAACTATCAGGCCGGCGAGGTGCTGATCATCCGCAACGAGGGTCCGGTCGGCGGTCCTGGGATGCGCGAGATGCTCGGCGTCACGGCGCTGATCTATGGCCAGGGCATGGGCGAGAAGGTCGCGCTGATCACCGACGGCCGCTTCTCCGGCGCCACCCGCGGCATCTGCATCGGCTATGTCTCGCCGGAAGCCTTCGTCGGCGGTCCGCTGGCGCTGGTGCAAGACGGCGATCCGATCCGCATCGATGCGAAGGCGCGCACGCTCGACGTGCTGCTCGATGAGTCCGAGCTCGCGGTGCGTCGCAGCGCGTGGTCGCAGCGGCCGCCGCGGCACAGGGCAGGGGCACTGGCGAAATACGCGAAACTCGTTGGGCAGGCACCGCTCGGCGCCGTGACTCACGAAGGGCCGGCCGAATGGCCCTGGTTCGATCAGGACCGGGAATGATCCGCGCGTGGCGACGATTGGCAGGTTTCTTGCTAATCTGCGGCAGTCTGTCTTGCCTGATTTCACGGAGCGTTTGAGCGTGCTGCATCGGAAAGAGAAGCCGACATGGACGTGACCCCGATCCGCCCCGGCCAGCTCGCGGGCACTCCGCTCGGCCGTCGCGCGGCCACGCCGATCATCGAGATCGATCACGTGTCGCAGGTGTTCAAGACCTCGTCGCGCCGCGACCACACCGCGCTGTCGGACATTTCGCTGACGGTCGGCGAGGGCGCCTTCGTCTCGATCCTCGGTCCCTCCGGCTGCGGCAAGTCGACCTTGCTCTACATCGTCGGTGGCTTCGTCAGCCCGACCAGCGGCACCGCGAAAATGAAGGGCAAGCCGATCACCGGTCCCGGCACCGATCGCGGCCCGGTGTTCCAGGAGTTCGCGCTGTTTCCCTGGAAGAGCGTGCTCGGCAACGTCATGTATGGTCCGCTGCAGCAGGGCAAGAAGCCGGCGAAGGCCGAGGCGCTCGCGCGGACTTTGCTCGCCATGGTCGGACTTACCGGCTTCGAGAAATTCTATCCCAAGGAGCTCTCCGGCGGCATGAAGCAGCGCGTCGCGCTGGCCCGCACGCTGGCCTACGGGCCGGAGGTGCTGCTGATGGACGAGCCGTTCGGCGCGCTCGACGCGCATACGCGCACGCGGCTGCAGAACGACCTGCTCGACATCTGGGAGCGCGACCGTAAGACGGTCCTGTTCGTGACCCACTCGGTCGAGGAAGCCGTGTTCCTGTCCGACAAGGTCGTCATGATGTCGCGCTCGCCCGGCCGAATCCGCGAGGTGATCGACATCGATCTGCCCCGGCCGCGCCGCCGCGAGGAACTGCTGCTGGACCCGCGCTATCAGAAATACATCGTCGACATCGAGCGCATGTTCGACGATTCCGGTGACAACGAGCTGCCGTCATGAATGGTCTGTCGAAGCCGCTCGCGCCGATTCTGGCCTGCTGCGGCCTGCTGCTGGCTTGGCAGCTCGCCTCGCTCGGGCTCAAGAACGACAGCTTCCCGACCGCGCTGGAATCGCTGCGCGCGATCCCGCCGATCCTCACCGACAAGGAATCCCTGATCAACATCATGGCCTCGCTGCGGCGGATGGCGATCGGCTTCGCGCTCGCGCTTGCGTTCTCGATTCCGCTCGGGTTGCTGATGGGGCGCAGCCGGTCGACCGCCGCCTTCTTCAATCCGCTGCTGATGCTGATCTACCCGGTGCCGAAGGCGGCGCTGATGCCGATCATCATGCTGTGGCTCGGCGTCGGCGACATCTCCAAGACGCTGGTGATCTTCCTCGGCGTCAGCCTTCCGGTGATCTACCACAGCTTCGAGGGCGCCAAGGCGGTCGAGGAGAAGATGCTGTGGTCGGGCGCGGCGATGGGGCTCTCGGCCGGCGAGCGCCTGCTGCGCATCGTCCTGCCCGCAGCCTTGCCGGAGATCCTGACCGGCTGCCGTACCGGCCTGGTGCTGGCGCTGATCACGATGGTCACCAGCGAGATGATCGCGCGGCAGTCCGGCGCCGGCAACATCCTGTTCAACGCGCTCGACATGGGCCAGTACGACACGGTGTTCGCGATGATCATCATCATCGGCGCCATGGGCATCTGCCTCGATGCGGCGTTCGAGGTCGTCAGGCGCTGGCTGGTGCGCTGGTCCGAGCCGCAGTTCGACATGCCGCTGAGCTTCTCATGACGCGCACCTCCAACGACATCCTGCTGGGCGCCGCGCCGATCGTGCTGGTCCTGCTGCTGTGGCAGGGGCTGGTGTCGTTCGGCTACGCGCCGCCGACCCTGCTGCCGCCGCCGGGACAGGTGTTCCTGCGCATGGGCCAGCAACTCACCAGCGTCACCTTCCAACAGGACATCGTGGCGACGCTGTTCCGGCTGTTCGCGGGCTTTGCGATCGCCGTGGTGCTCGGTGTTTCCCTGGGAATTGCCGCCGCGGTGAGCCCGCCTGTCAACGCCGCCGTCAAGCCGATCGTGCGCGTGCTGGCGCCGCTGCCGAAGGTCGCGCTCTATCCGGCCTTCCTGCTGCTGCTCGGCTTCGGCCACGAATCCAAGATCATGCTGGTGGCGGCGGATGCGCTGTTTCCGATCCTGCTGTCGAGCTATTACGGCGCCGCCACGGTCGAGCAGAAGCTGATCTGGTCGGCGCTCGCCGCCGGGACGCCGCCGCGCGACGTCCTGTGGAAGGTGGTGCTGCCGGCCGCGATGCCCTCGATCCTGACCGGTTGCCGCATCGGCCTCGTGATCTCCTGCATCGTCGTGTTCCTGGCCGAGATGATCACCTCGACCGACGGGCTCGGTCACGTGCTGGTGACCGCCGCGCGCACCTTCCAGGCCGTCGACATGTTCGTGCCGCTGATCACGATCTCGCTGCTGGGCCTCATTCTCAACGCCCTGCTGCAAGGCCTGCGCGCTTATCTGCTGCGCGGCTTCCCCTCGGTCTGATAACAACACAACGACAATCGGGAGAACGACCATGCTGGCGGATCGCATCGAGGCGAAATGGATCGACGCATTCTGTGAGATCTTCGAGCGCTGCGCCGTGAAGGCGGGCGACACCGCTGCGATCCTGTCGGAGACGCAGTCGCGCGCGCTCAACGTGCACATCGCCGAACTGGCGCTGCTGCGCATGGGTGCGCGTCCGTTCCACGTGGTGGTGCCGACGCCGCGCAACAAGCATCCCGTTCCCGTCCGTTCGACCGGCGCGTCGGAGGCGATCGGCAAGCTCGGGCCGGTGGTCTCAGCGCTTCAGCAGGCCGGCTTCGTCGTCGACTGTACCATCGAAGGCCTGATGCATGCGGTGGAGACGCCGGAGATCCTGAAGGCCGGCGCGCGCATCCTGGTGATCTCCAACGAGCATCCCGAGGCGCTCGAGCGCATGGTGCCGGACTCGGCGCTCGAAAAGCGGGTGCGCGCCGCCGCCAAGATGCTGCGCGGAACCAAGCGGATGCGCGTGACGTCGAAGGCCGGCACCGACCTCGACGTGATCATGGAGGGCGCCTCCACCGTCGGCGTATGGGGCTGGACCGATCGTCCGGGCACCCTGGCGCACTGGCCGGGTGGCATCGTCGTCAGCTTCCCCAAGAGCAAATCGGTCAACGGCACCATCGTGATGGCGCCCGGAGACATCAACCTCACCTTCAAGCGTTATCTGAGTTCGCCTGTCACGATGACCCTGCGCGACGACTACGTCACCGATCTGGCAGGCGAGGGCGCCGACGCAGCGATGATGCGATCTTATCTCGCGTCCTGGGGCGACCGCGAGGCATACGCCGTGTCGCATGTCGGCTGGGGCATGAACCCCGGCGCGCGCTACGAGGCGCTGGCCATGTACGACCAGCGCGACACCAACGGCACCGAGCTGCGCGCCGTCCCCGGCAACTTCCTGTTCTCCACCGGCGCCAACGAATTCGCCGGCCGCTACACGGCGGGTCATTTCGACCTGCCGATGATGGGCACCACGATCGAGCTGGACGGTGTGGCCGTGATCAAGCACGGCGTGCTGCAGGACGTGTTCGGATAGAGTCCTGCGCATTCTACTGGCGAGCTGCCGCCGCGGCGGTAGTGCGCTCCCCTCCCCCTTGCGGGGAGGGGGCGGGGGTGGGGGTCCCCATACGCTGAACTTCGTTGTGGGCACAACTGCTCGTACCCAAACCTCCACTGTGAGACGCGTGGGGCCGCAACACGCCATCGGTTGATCGATGCAGGGCTCTTGTGCTCCAAGCACAACTCGTGGGCCCCCACCCCCAACCCCTCCCCGCAAGGGGGAGGGGGGCGCACCGTCCTCACGGGGCGGGCCGGCCCAAATGACAAGCGCCGAGACAGAATCATCTCGTTATTCTGTTAAAAATAATCTTCTTGCTATTTTTCGGAAATCATGGTTCTCTCTCTGCATCCCGCCTCACTGCGGAGGGGCGTTGCGCGCGATCGTCACGACACGCGAGGTGGGGATGCGATGGCCGCGAGAGATCGCAGCGTCTTCTTACGAGGGCGCGGACGAACGATCGCTCGCGGACGTGAAGTCGCAGCGTCCTGATACCCCGATGCTGGTATCAAGTCGCGTCGGCCTGAGTGCCGCGCGGTGATGGTGGCCAACAAGCCCGGCGCACCAGGGAGACTGCGTATAAGCGTTAGACCCATCGCGCAGGGAATGCCGGCGTGTTCGGCTTTGCCTGTGGTACCTGCCGCCTGCATTTTTTTCGCAGGCGGGCCATGGGTGAGGCCTTCACCCGGCATTCCCTGCGCCCTCTGCATGATTCGCGAGGGACCCATTCGATGCATGACTCGGGCGAGATGCGCCGCGAGAACGACCAGTTATGCCGTAGCTGTTTATTTGGCCCGCTGTTTGAGCCGTGAACCCACCCCACCCACCGCCGTCGGCGTTCGCCGGGACGACGTCGGAGTTCGTTGATGTCGTTGCGGTCAACATTCGCGAGAGGCGAAGATCACCGCAGCCGTAGGGTGGGCAAAGCGGCCACCCGCAGGGCGGTTGCGTGCGCACCGTAGATCCACGCAATCGGCGCGACTGGTGGGCACGGCGCGCGAGAGATCGTCACGATCCGGCGACGGCGTGGCGCGCCTTTGCCCACCTCACGGCTCCGTTGCTGCCGCGTGCTCCGCCTCAATCCACCACCGGCGGCCGGGCGAGCTTGAAATGCCGCAGCATCTCGACCAGCGCGCCGAGCCGCTGCTCGCGATAGGCCGCAACGTCCATGCCGGAATAATCGAGGAAGCCGGCGCCGGTGCGCAGGCCGATGCGGCCCTCGGCCATGTTGCGCTCGATCACCTCGGGTGCGCGGTAGCGGTCGCTGCCCAGTGCGCCTTCGAGGTAGCGGCTGGCGTAGTAGAGAATGTCACCGCCGCCCCAGTCGATGAATTCGAGCAGGCCGAGTACCGCATAGCGGAAGCCGAAGCCGTAGCGGATCGCCTTGTCGATCTCCTCGGCGCTGGCGACGCCTTCGCCGACCATCCGCGCCGCCTCGTTCATCGCGAGTGCCTGGATGCGCGGCACGATGAAGCCCGGCGTCGCCGCGCAGACCACCGGCACCTTGCCGATGTCTTCCAGTAGCGCCTTCAACCGCGCCGTGACCTCGGGATCGGTCGCCTTGCCCGGCGAGATCTCGACCAGCGGAATCAGATAGGCTGGATTGAGCCAGTGCGCATTCAGGAAGCGCTCAGGCCGCTCCACCGCACCGGAGAGATCGTCGACCAGGATCGTCGATGTCGTCGAGGCGATGATGACGTCGGGCGCGACCGCGCGCGACGCCGCAGCCAGCACTTCGCGCTTGAGGTCGACGATTTCCGGCACGCCTTCGAACACCAGCGTGGTCTGTGCGAGGACATCGCCGCTCGAGCCGGCCGGCGCGACGGCGATCTTGTCCATCAGCTTGTCGGCGTCAGCGGCCTGCAGCATCCCGAGCCGCGCCAAGGTCGCGAATGTCGCGCCGACCTCGCCGAGCGCGTCGCGCTGCAGGCTGGCGAACTCTTCCGCCGTGCGCGGCTTGATGTCGATCATCGTCACGGGATGGCCGGCATAGGCGAAGGCGACGGCGATGCCGCGGCCCATGCGGCCGGCGCCGAGGCAGGCGATATGACCGCGCGCGCTCATTGAGCAAATCCATCGCGCAGCAACGCCTGCAGTGCGGTCCGGTCGAGACCAGCCAGGCCGAGGCTCGCCAGCGTGCGTCCCGTTGCCATGAAATCCTCACCGCAGATCGCACCGCCGATGGCCAGGAAGGCGCGGGCGAGCGGCGTCGGCGTGCCGGTCAGCTCGGCGGCCGAGATCAGGAACGACAGGCCGAGCCTGAGATCCTCGCGCATGTAGCGGTGCTGCGTCAGCACGAGCTGCTCGCGCCAATCGCCGGAATCGGTGAGCCGATCGTGCGAGCCGCGGCCATACATCCAGATCTCGCCCTCCTTGGCGTAGTGATGCGCCAGCGGAAAATGCGGCGCGCCGTAGCCGAGCGCCTCGCGCACCGCGATCCGCTCCGCATCGAGCGCGTCGGTGACGCGGCGGATAGAGGGCTGCGTGCCTTCCTTGTGAATGTCCCAGCGCTCGAAATGCTCGATGGGACCTGCATTCATCACGATCAGCGGCGGATGGATGATGCAGCCGGCATTCATCAGCGCACCCGACAGCGCATCGCCGCATGGCTCGATCACGCCGGGGAAGGCGCGGCCGATCACCGCGAGCGCGTTCTCCGCCGTCTTGAGAGGAAACACGCCGACCGGGAGCCGCTTGGCGCGGATGGTGATCGCGACCTCGAACGGGGCGTGCTTGCGCGTCAGCCAGGGCAGGGTGCCGGTCTCGGCGTAGCTGACGCTGGCTTCATTGCGGGCCTCGCGCGCCGCCGCCGCGAAGATCATGGTGCCGAAGGTCGCCGGGGGCAGGAACACGACCTGCCCATCGGCGAGATGCGGCGCCAGCAGGCGGGCGATGTCGGCTTGCGCGAAGGCCGGCGCCGGGCAGAGGATCAGCTCGGCACCGCTGATAGCCTCGCCGATGTCGGTCGTGACCAGCGCGAGCCGCGCCTCATGCCGGCCATTGACGTCCTTGACGACGATCGTTGCGCCCGCCGCGCGATGCTGCGCGACAGCGTCCGCATCGCGGCGCCACAGCCGGACCTCGTGACCTCCCAGCGCGAAATCGCCTGCCGCCGCAAAGGAGCCGTTGCCGCCGCCGAGCACTGCGATTTTCAAGAGCGCGTCTCCGTCTCGCTTATTTTGGGGCCATCGATCTGGCGCAGCAGATGGTGCTGCACCTTGCCGAGCGCAGTGCGCGGCAGGTCGTCGACGAACACGATGTCGCGCGGCACCTTGAAGCGCGCGAGCTGCGACTGCAGATGCGCGCGCAGGGTCTCGGCGTCCAGCGCGCAGCCCTGGCGCCTGACGACGAACGCCACCGGCACCTCGTCCCAGCGCGGATCGGGCCGGCCGATCACGCCGCAATCGACGACGTCGGGATGCTCGCTGAGCACGCGCTCGATCTCGGCCGGGTAGACGTTCTCTCCGCCGGAGATGATCATGTTGTTCTTGCGCTCGAGCACGAAGAAGTACCCCTCCGCATCGCGCTGGGCGATGTCGCCGGTGCGGTACCAGCCGTCATGGATCGCCTGTTGCGTGGCTTTGGCGTTGCCCCAATATTCGAAGAACAGATTGGGCCCGCGCACGGCGATCTCGCCCGCTTTGCCCGCCGGAAGCTCGTCGCCGTCTTTGTCGATGATCTTGGCCTCGCAGCACAGCCCGGGCAGGCCGGTCGAGCCTGCGCGCGAGAGGTCGCCGCCGAGCCGTGTGTAGACCGCGATCGGACAGGTCTCGGTCGAGCCATAGACCTGCAGCACCGGCACGCCGCGCGCCGTGATACGCTCGATCAGCGCTGGCGGCACGATGCTCGATCCGGTCGCAACAGCTCTCAGCGAGGACAGGTCCGTCGCGTTCCAATCCGGATGCTCGGTGACGGCCTGGATGGTTGCCGGCACCAGCACGGTCAATGTCGGCCGGTCGTTGACGATCGCTGCCAGCGTCGAATCCGGCGTGAAGCGGGCGTGCAGCGTGACGGTGGCGCCGTGATGCAGGGCCGGCGTGGTCTGGATGTTGAGGCCGCCGACATGGAACAGCGGCAGCACCGTCAGTACGTGATCATCGGAGGTCAGGCCATGCATGTGCTGGCTCATCACCCCGTTCCACAGCAGCGCCTCCTGCCGCAGCACCGCGCCCTTCGGCCGGCCCGTGGTGCCCGAGGTGTATACGATCAGCAGCGGGCAGGAGAGATCGATGTGCGGGTTGCGGTCGTCGCCATGACCGCGCGCCAGCAGTTCATCGAGCGTCAGTCCGTCGGCCGGGGCAAAGTCGATGCCGACCGGCGCTGTCTCCGGGTGGCTCTCGGCCAGCGCCGGCAGCACCGGCGCGAACGCCTGCTCCAGCACCAGCACCTTGGCGGCAGCATCCGAGAGAATGAAGACCTGCTCGGGCACTGCAAGCCGCCAGTTCAACGGCACCAGGATCGCGCCGAGCCGCGCACAGGCATAGAGCAGGACCAGATAGTCCGGCCGGTTGAGGCTCAGAATCGCGACGCGGTCGCCACGTCCGACGCTGAACTCCGACTTGAGCGCGCGGGCCATCAGCGCGATGCGCTCGCTGAAATCGGCATAACTCTGCGTTACGCCTTCGAAATGGATCGCCGGCTTGTCCGGCGTGAACGCCACATTGCGCTCGATCAGGCTGCAGAGGTCCACGCTCAGTCGTCCGTCTCGCCGGGCTCGTACAGTGCCTCGCGGCCGATGCGGTCGAGGCACAATTCCGCGGTCCAGGGCAACATCAGGGAGCCGCAACGGCTATCGCGATAGATGCGCTCCAGCGGCAGCGTCTTCAGCATCGATTGTCCGCCGCAGGTGCGAATGGCGAGCGCCGCCAGATCATTGGCCCCCTCCATCACCGAGTACTGCGCCGCATAGGCGCGCAGCACCTGCTCCTTCGTCGGATTGGCGCGTGCCTCGGTGACGGCCTGGAACCAGATGCCTTTGACTTGTTCCAGCTTGATCTGCATCTGCGCGACCGCGATCTGCTTGGTCGGGTACATCCGCCGCTTGACCGGCGGCATGCCCGGCACCTCGCCGCGCAGATATTTGACGGTGAAGTCATACGCGGCCTGCGCCAGCCCCATATAGGTCGGCGACAGCGTCATGAACATGTGCGGCCAGCGCATCGCTGCCTGGAAGTAGACGCCGCGCGGCATCAAGGCGGCGTCCTCCGCAACGAAGACATCCTTGAACAGCAGTGTGCGTGACACCGTGCCGCGCATGCCCAGCGGATCCCAGTCACCGACGACAGAGACGCCCTCCGTTTTCGCCGGCACAGCGAGATAGAGCGTGTTGCGGCGGGACGCCTTCTCACCCTCGCTGACTTCGGTGCATAGCACTCCATAATAATCTGCGTGTCCGGCAAGCGAGGCGAAGATCTTCTTGCCGTTGATCAGCCAGCCGCCCTTGACCGGCTTGGCCTCGGTGCCGAACGCGACGCCGCCCGCTGCCGCCGCGCCGCCCTCCGAGAACGGCTGCGAATAGATCGCGCCGTCGTCGACGATGCGCTTGTAGTGGATCGCGCGCCGCCGCTCGTGCTCGGCGCGGACGTCCTCGTCCATGTCGAGATCGTCGGCGAGCGGTCCGGACCACAGGGTCGAGCAGACGTGCATGTTCCAGGTCAGCGCGGTGGCGCCGCAATAGCGGCCGATCTCGGCGGCGGTGAGTGCATAGGTCTGGTAGCCCGCACCGAGGCCGCCGAGAGCCTTGGGAACGGAGATGCCGAGCAGGCCCGCGCGATGCAGGTCCTTGTAGTTCTCAGTCGGAAAGCTCGCCTCGCGATCCCAGGTCGCGGCGCGGCCCGCCAGCACGCTCTGCCCGAGTTCCCGGGCCCGTGCGATGATGTCGGCCTGCTCGGCCGTGAGCCGATATGCCGCCGGATCGAACATCGGAGCATCGAGGGCTTCGCCGGAGGCTGTCGCCGTCTTCTGGACCGGGATCGTCATCATCTCTCCGCTGTCGCTGGTGTTGCACGTGCCGTCAGGAACGTATCGAGTGCGGCGTTGAAATCGCCGGGCCGTTCGAGATTGACGAGATGACCGGCGCCCTGAAGTTCGACGTAGTCGGACGAAGGAATGAAGCTCGCCATCTTCTCCATCATCGGCGCCGGCGCGTTGCGATCCTTCGAGCCCGAGAGCACCAGCGCCGGCACCTTGATGTCCTTCAAGGCTTGTCGCCGGTCGAAACCGAGCAGGGCCAGCATGCTGGCGCGATAGCTTGCCTCGGGTACGCCGGCCATGCAGGAGGTTGCAATTTCAAGGCCGCGCGGATCGGGATCGTCGCCGACCAACTCCTTGACCAGGTCCGGCGCCAGCGACGCCATCGTCGCGCCCCGATCGAGCGGGCCGAGGCGCGCCTCGATGAACGATTTCTGCCAGTCGCCGTCGGCCTTGCCGAAGGCCGGGCTGGTCTGAGCCAACACCACGGCTGCCGCGGCCTGCGGATGCGTCGTCAGCCATTCCTGTACGATCATTCCGCCGATGGAATGACCAACGAGGATCGGCTGCTTGGCGCCGATCTGGATCAGGAAATCTTGAAGCGCAGCGGCGAGCGTGGTGATGCTGACCATGTCGAGCCGTGCGGATCGGCCATAGCCCGGCATGTCCCAGGCCACCGCATGGCAGCGCTCGCCGAAATAATCGAGCTGACCACGCCATGCGCGCGCGGCACCACCGATGCCGTGCAGGAACACAACGCTCTGTTGCTCGGGCGTCCCCGATGCCTCGTAGCCGAAGCGGCCGTCCTTCGTGGTAAAGATTTGCGACGCAGGCACGCAGACCTCCGAGATATGCCCGAGGCCGCTACGTTGCTCGCTCCGGGCCCTTGAACGCTAGTCGCGGTAACCGAGGTGTCAAGCCGCTTCCGGCGTGTTGTTGCAAAAATTTGAAGTTTAAAATAACTTCCCCGTCGAGACCTGCCAACGAAATCAGAGGAGGCGCACGCATGTCCGGACTTCCGCAAGCCGCGCATGCGATGGTGACGGGGGGCGGGCGCGGCATCGGCCGCGAAATCGCGCGCGCCTTGAAGCTTGCGGGCGCAACCGTGACGATCGTCGGTCGCAACGGCGCAACGCTCGATGAGGCGGTCGCGGCCGGATGCGCGGATCACGCCGCAATCGCCGATGTTGCCGATCCGGCGGCGCTCAATGCCGCAGCCGCAAGCGCCGCCGCGCGTCGGCCGATCGACATCCTGATTGCCAATGCGGGAAGCGCAGAATCGGCGCCGTTCCTGAAATCCGACACCGCGCTGTTCCACCGCATGATGGACATCAACTTCATGGGCGTCGTCCACGCCGTGCAGGCGGTGCTGCCGGCGATGAAGGGCAGGCCCTATGGCAGGATTGTCGCCGTGGCGTCGACCGCGGGTCTCAAGGGCTATCCCTATGTCAGCGCGTACACCGCGGCCAAGCATGCGGTCGTCGGCCTCACGCGATCGCTGGCGCTGGAGCTGGCCGCGACGCGCGTCACGGTCAATGCCGTGTGTCCCGGCTTTACCGATACCGATCTTGTCGCGGAAAGCGTCGACAACATCATGAAAAAGACCGGCCGCAGCCGGGAGCAAGCGATCGCCGAACTTGCCAAGCACAATCCGCAGGGGCGTCTCATCACGCCGCAGGAGGTTGCCGACACCGTGCTGTGGCTGTGCGGCAGCGGTGCCGGTGCGATCACAGGGCAGGCGATCGCGGTTGCCGGCGGCGAAGTGTGAGCCGCAGCGCCCTGGCCTAACGAAGACAGTTGAACAGAGGGAGCTTACATGTCGAGACCGGCCAATCCCGTCACCGTGCCGCTGGCGGACTACAAGCCCAGCCATTTCCTGCTTGCGGTCAAGGATCGCGTCGCGACCGTGACGTTGAACCGGCCCGAGCGCAAGAACCCGCTGACCTTCGAGAGTTATCGCGAGCTGACCGACTTCTTCCGGGCCTGCGCGTTCGACGATGACGTCAAGGCGATCGTCGTGGCCGGTGCAGGCGGCAATTTCTCGTCCGGCGGCGACGTTTTCGAGATCATCGGTCCGCTGGTGAAGATGGACACTAAGGGCCTGACCGCGTTCACCCGCATGACCGGCGATCTGGTCAAGGCGATGCGCGCCTGTCCTCAGCCGGTCGTGGCTGCCGTGGAGGGCATCTGCGCCGGCGCGGGCGCGATCGTCGCGATGGCCTCGGATATCCGGCTCGCCACGACCGGTGCCAAGGTCGCCTTCCTGTTCAACAAGGTCGGCCTTGCCGGCTGCGACATGGGCGCCTGTGCGATCCTGCCGCGCATCATCGGCCAGTCGCGCGCCTCCGAGCTGCTCTACACCGGCCGCTTCATGAGCGCGGACGAAGGCGAGCGCTGGGGCTTCTTCAGCCGTATCGTTGCGCCGGCCGAAGTGCTGACCCAGGCGGTGACGCTGGCGACCGAGATCGCGAACGGTCCAACCTTCGCCAACACCATGACCAAGCGCATGCTGGCCATGGAATGGGCGATGTCGGTGGAGGAGGCGATCGAGGCGGAGGCAGTTGCCCAGGCCTTGTGCATGACAACAGAGGATTTCAATCGCGCTTTCGAAGCCTTCGCCGCCAAGTCCAAACCGGTCTTCCAGGGGAATTGAGCTGCTGCGGGAACCGAAGGGACTTGCCAGGAGATATTTTAGGTCTAAAATAATTTTCATTGGCTCGGCTCTCCAGTGGAGGCGCTCATGAAGATCGCGATCATCGGCGGCGGACCTGCCGGTCTCTATGCGGCGATATTGCTCAAGAAGCAGCGGCCCAGCGCCGACATCGCGGTCTACGAGCGCAACCGCGCCGACGATACGTTCGGCTTCGGCGTGGTGTTCTCCGACGCCACGCTCGACAATTTCGAGAAGCACGATCTGCCGAGCTACCAGCGGATCACCCAGGAGTTCGCCTACTGGGATGATATTGCCGTGCATTTCCGCGGCGCGGTCCACCGGGTCGGCGGCAATGGTTTCTGCGGCTGCTCGCGCCGCACGCTGCTGCGAATCCTGCAGGAGCGAGCGCGCGAGCTGGGTGTGACCCTGCAGTTCGAGGTCGACCTCGAGGACGAGTCGCAATTCGCTGATGCGGATCTCCTGATCCTGTCTGACGGCATCAACAGTCGTTTCCGTCAGAAGTACGTCGATCACTTCCAGCCGGAGGTGGATCTGCGCGCCAACAAGTTCGCGTGGATGGGCTCGACCAAGCCGCTCGATGCCTTCACCTTCATCTTCCAGGAGACCGAGTGGGGTCCGTTCATCGCGCACGCCTACCAATACGAGGCGGGGCACTCGACCTGGATCTTCGAGACCGATCCAGAGACCTTCGAGCGGGCCGGCCTGACCGGGCTCGATGAGCGGCAATCCGCCGACCGCATGAAGGAGATCTTCGGCTGGTTCCTCGGCGACCATCCGCTGCTGATCAACCGCTCGATGTGGCGCAATTTCCCGATGATCCGCAACAAGCGCTGGGTCAAGGACAACATGGTGCTGCTCGGCGACGCCAAGTCGACTGCGCATTTCTCGATCGGCTCGGGCACCAAGCTTGCGATGGAGGACGCGATCGCGCTGGCTGACGCCATGCAGCGCGCGCCCAACATTCCGGCGGCGCTCGATCTTTACGAGCATGGCCGGCGCGAGGAGGTCGAGAAGACCCAGCACGCCGCCGACGTGTCGCTGGTCTGGTTCGAGCACGTCGACCGCTTCTGGGATTTCGATCCGGTTCAGTTCGCGTTCGGCGTGATGACGCGCTCGAAAGCGATCACCTACGACAATCTCACTCTGCGCGCGCCGGACTTCGTGGCCGAGGTCGACAAGGCCTTCGCGCGCCAGGTGCGATCCAAGGGGTTTGACGTCGATGTCGACAAGCCGGTCGCGCCGATGTTCCAGCCGCTCAAGCTGCGCGAGATGACGCTCGCCAACCGCGCCGTGCTGTCGCCGATGTGCATGTACTCGGCCGAGGAGGGCGTGCCCGGCGATTTCCACCTCGTGCATTATGGCTCGCGGGCGATCGGCGGCGCTGGCCTGCTGTTCACCGAGATGACCTGCGTCAGCCGCGATGCGCGTATCACGCCTGGCTGCGCCGGCCTTTGGAACGATGCGCAGCAAGCGGCGTGGAAGCGCATCGTCGGTTTCGTTCATGCGAACTCGCGGGCGAAGTTCGCGCTGCAGCTCGGCCACGCCGGCCGCAAGGGCGCGACCAAGTTGATGTGGGACGGCATGGACCGTCCGCTGGAGCAGGGCGGCTGGGACATCGTGTCGGCGTCGCCGCTGCCGTACTTCCCGGACAGCCGGGTGCCGCGCGAACTCGACCGCGCGGCAATGGATGCGATCAAGGCCGACTTCGTTGCGGCCGCCGAACGCGGCCACGCTTGCGGATTCGACATGCTCGAACTGCACTGCGCCCACGGCTATTTGCTCGCCAGCTTCATCTCGCCGCTGACCAACAAGCGGACGGACGAATACGGCGGGTCGCTGGAGAACCGGTTACGCTTTCCGTTGGAGGTCTTCGCCGCCATGCGCGCGGCGTGGCCGGCGCACAAGCCGATGTCGGTGCGCATCTCCGCCACCGACTGGGCCGACGGCGGCGTCACTGGTGACGACGCGGTGCTGATCGCCCGCGCGTTCGGCGAGGCCGGCGTCGATCTCGTCGATGTCTCGACCGGCCAGACCGTTTGCGAGGCCAAGCCGATCTACGGCCGCATGTTCCAGACGCCGTTCTCCGATCAGGTCCGCAATGAGGCTGATGTCGCGACCATGTGCGTCGGTAACATCACCTCGGCCGACCAGGTCAACACCATCCTGGCCGCCGGCCGCGCCGATCTCGTCGCGCTCGGCCGTCCGCATCTGGTCGACCCCGCCTTCACGATGAAGGCCGCGGCCTGGTACGGCGCCGACATGTTCTGTCCGCCGCAATATCTGCCGGGCAAGGAGCAAATCTTCCGCAACAGCGTCCGCGACCGGCAGGATTTCGAGGAGCTGAAGATTAAGGCTAAGCCGAAAACGCGGGCCGAGCTGACGGCAGAGGCTGCGAAGCCGCTTGCGGCGGAGTAAGGCTCCGTGCCACGCTGCTGCCCGGTACGAGAAGTACGAGTGGAGTAGAGGCGATGAAGGCGATCATCGTTGGCGGCGGTATCGGCGGATTGACCACGGCCCTGATGCTGCGGGCGCGCGGCATCGACTGTGAGCTGTTCGAGCAGGCGGATGCAATCCGCGAGCTCGGTGTCGGCATCAACACCCTGCCGCACGCGATCCGGGAGCTCGCCCAGCTCGGGCTGCTCGACCGGCTCGACGAAGTCGCCATCCGGACCTATGAGCTGTTCTACTTGACTCGGCGCGGCCAGGAGGTCTGGCACGAGACCCGCGGGCTCGACGCCGGCCACGACGTGCCGCAATTCTCGATTCACCGCGGCCGTCTGCAGAGCGTGATCCATCAGGCGGTGATGCAGCGGCTCGGGCCTGAGAAGGTCCACACCGGCTGCCGGCTCGGCTCGTTCACCCAGGACGAGGGCGGTGTGACCGCCTATTTCTTCGACCGCACCGGCGCTCATGTTCACACCGTCCGCGGGGACGTCCTGATCGGCGCCGACGGCATTCATTCCAAGGTCCGGCAGACGCTGTTCCCCAATGAGGGCGCGCCGTGCTGGAACGGCCTGATGCTGTGGCGCGGCGCCACCGACTGGCCGGCGTTCCTGACCGGGCGGTCGATGATCATCGCCGGCGGCCTGAACGCCAAGGCGGTGATCTATCCGATCGCCGAGGGCTCGAGCCCCGCGACCCGCCTCACCAACTGGGCCGTGCTGGTGCGCATCGGCGATGCCAACACCGCGCCGCCGCGGCGTGAGGACTGGTCGCGGCTCGGCAAGACGGACGAGCTGATGCCGCATGTCAACGGCTTCTCCATTCCCCAGGTCGACTTCGCCGCGATGGTGCGGGCGACGCCGGAGTTCTGGGAATATCCCTGCTGCGACCGCGATCCGCTGCCGTACTGGTCGAGCGGCCGCGTCACCTTGTTGGGCGATGCCGCGCATCCGATGTACCCGGTCGGCTCCAATGGCGCCTCGCAGGCCATTCTCGATGCCCGCGCGCTCGCCGATGCCTTGGCCCGCTCCGAGCATCCGCGCCAGGCGCTGATGGCCTATGAGCAGAAGCGGCTGCCGATGACCGCCGAGATCGTCGCGTCGAACCGCCGCGGCGGCCCCGAGGGCGTCATCGATGCCGTCGAGCAGCTCGCGCCGCAAGGCTTCACGGACATCAACACCATCCTCAACTACGAGGCCCGAGAGGGTATCGTGCGCGGTTATGCGAGCCGGGCCGGCTTTGCCGCGCGGATGGTAACGCGGCAGGCGTCGTAGCAACGATCTGAGACTGCCCGAACGGCTGCCCCTCGCCCCATCCCTCTCCCCGTGAGGACGGGGAGAGGGAGCGCGCTACGTTCTGCGCAACAGTTCGAAACAAGCGCCAGATCAGACTCACGCCCCCGGAGGCGGGGGCAGAAAGTGGATGTTGTGCTCGGCGGCGAGCTTCACCACGTCGTCCGGGTTCTGCTCGCGCATGTTGTGGATCGCCCAGAACAGCTCGTAGAGCCGCCGCGTCGGCGACACCCAGAACAGCGTCTTTGCCGTCTGCTGCGACTTGTTGAAGATGCCGTGCGGCTTGCCCATCGGCAGCCGCACCGTGTCGCCGGCGGTGGCGTATTCCTCGGCGCCGTCCAGGAAGAAGTCGAGCCGTCCTTCGAGGATGTAGAGATACTCGTCCTGGTCGGGGTGGATGTGCGGCGGCACGAAGGTGCCTACCGGGAACGTCGCGTGCCAGGAGAAGCTGTGCTCGGTGCGGTTCTTCGGCACATAGACCTGGCCGAGAATTTTCCAGGAGATGCCCTGGATGCCCTCATTGGCCCGGGTGATGCCGGCGATTTCCGGATGGTTCATGTCGTTTTCGCTCCCTGCTGTTACTTGGCCGCGCAATCCTTGGCGTAGCGGTCGGCGTAGTTTTCAAACACCTTCTGCACGATCTCGGTCTGGAACTTGCCGTCCGGCCGCTTGGCGACCTTGGTCAGATAGAAGTCCTGGATCGGATAGCCGTTGGTGTTGAACTTGAAGTTACCGCGCAGCGAGGCAAAATCGGCCTTCTTCAGCGCCGCGGCCACTGCATCCTTGTTGCTGAGGTTGCCGCCGACCGCCTTCACGGCGCTGTCGATCAGCAGCGCAGCGTCATAGGCCTGCATCGCGTAGGTGCCGGGCACGCTGTTGTAGGCGGCCTCGTAGCCGGCGACGAACTTCTTGCTCTGCGGATTGTCGAAATTGGGCGCCCAGTTGGCGCCGCCGAACATTCCGACCGCGGCATCCTGCTGCGCAGGGAGCGTGGATTCGTCGACCGTGAAGGCCGAGAGCACCGGAATGGTGTCGGCAAGGCCGGCCTGCTTGAACTGCTTGACGAGGTTCACGCCCATGCCACCCGGCATGAAGGTGAACACGGCGTCCGGCTTCTGCGAGGAGATCTTGGACAGTTCAGGCTGGAAGTCGAGCGTGTTGAGCGGAACGTAGGACTCTTCGACGATCTCGCCCTTGTAGTCGAGCTTGAAGCCGGCGACGGAATCGCGCCCGGCTTGATAGTTCGGAACCAGCAGATACATCTTCTTGTAGCCGCGGTCCTGCGCGACCTTGCCGAGAACGGCATGCACCTGGTCGTTCTGGTACGAGGTCACGTAGAAGTAGGGGCTGCATTCCTTGCCGGCGTAGCTGGACGGACCGGCATTCGGGCTGATCAGGAAGGTCTTGTTCTCGGTGACCGGCCGGTGGATGGCCTGCAGCATGTTGGAGAAGATCGGACCGACGACGAAGTCGACCTTGTCACGCTCGAGCAGGCCCTTGACCTTGGTGATCGCGGCATCCGGCTTCAGCTCGTCGTCGGCGACGACCACCTCGACGTCCTTGCCGCCCATCTTGCCGCCGAGGTCCTTGATGGCAAGGTTGAAGCCGTCGCGGACCTGGCCGCCGAGCGCGGCGGCGGGGCCGGAGAGGGTGACGATGACGCCGATCTTGATCTTGTCGTCGGCCAGCGCCGGCTGGGCGAGCAGGCTCGCGGCAATGCCAAGACCGACGCCGAGACCGGCCAGCTTCGAACTCATTTTCATGACAACTCCCCCGGGATGCGGAAATTCAGGTTTATGTTTTTTGCACCTGACCAAACGATGGGCCAGACCGCAGCTTGGTCACAAGCCTAGTCTGATGACGCCCTCAGCTGCAAGCGAGCTGCTTGCGGAAGGGGCAGTTTCGGCACGCATGCAAGCGCCGCGCCAATTGCTTGAAGGTTAAAGGAATTGCCGCCTCATCGTCCTGCGCAAAATGACGGTACATTTTTCCTTGCTCCCAGGAGGTCCTGAAGGTCAAACTCACGAGCCTCGCCAGACGAGGCTGAACGTGCCCAAGTGATTCCGTCATGACGCTTGATTCCGAGACCAAGGCCGTCGAGCTGCCCGAGGACCATGCCGAGGAGCTGCGGCTGTGGCTGCGCCTGCTCACCTGTACGACCCTGATCGAAGGCGAGATCCGCAGCCGGCTGCGCGAGCGTTTCGACGTGACCCTGCCGCGTTTCGACCTGATGGCGCAGCTCGACAAGGCGCCTGATGGCATGACCCTGTCCGACGTCTCCAAGCGCATGATGGTCTCGAACGGCAACGTCACCGGACTGGTCGAGCGCCTCGTCGAATCCGGCCATCTGGATCGCCGCACCTCCGACACCGACCGCCGCGTCCAGGTGATCCGGCTGACCAAGCTCGGCCGCGCCGAATTCCGCAAGATGGCGGCCGAGCACGAGACCTGGATCGCGGAAATCTTCGGCGATCTCACGGAGAAGGACGTGCGCGAGTTGATGCGGCTGCTCGCCAAGACCAAGGGATCGGCGCAGAAGGCCGTGCAGCGCCGGCAGGATTGAAGCGGGCCTGACAGGACGTCGCAGGCCACGCTGCCACGCGCGGCAGGCGCTCAAACAATTTGCGGGCAGTGCACAATCTTCGGCTCTTGCGCCTAGATGTTTTAAGTCTAAAATGTTTAGGACTGAAACGTGCCGGGCGTCCTTCCCTTCAGACAGGAGCGTGTGATGGCCACTGCCGCCAAGGTTCAGCAGCCGGAGAGCACCAGCGCGCATGCGCATAGCGCCCACGTCGACACCTTCGCCCAGGACAATCTGCCGCCGCGTGAGCTGTGGCCAGACTTCGTCTTCAGCCGGCCCGAATTCCAGTATCCGCCGCGGCTGAACTGCGTGACGCATTTCGTCGATCGCTGGGTCAAGGAGGGGCGGGGCGATGCGCCATGCATCATCAGCGCTGACATCAGCTACACGTATCGCGAGCTGCAGGCACTGGTGAACAGGATCGCCAACGTCCTGGTCGGCAAGCTCGGTCTCGTGCCCGGCGGCCGCGTGCTGCTCCGCTCCGCGAACAATCCGATGATGGTTGCCACCTATCTGGCCGTCATCAAGGCCGGCGGCATCGTGGTCGCCACCATGCCGCTGCTGCGCGCCAAGGAGCTGTCCTATCCGATCCAGAAGGCGCAGATCGCGCTGGCCTTGTGCGACGGCAAGCTGGCCGACGAGATGGAAAAGACCCGCCCGATCGCGCCGGCGCTGAAGCAGGTGGTCTATTGGGGCAACGGCCAGCCCAACGCGCTGGAGGCGCTGATCGCCGATGCCAGCCCGGAGTTCACCGCGGTCGATACCGCCTCCGACGATCTCTGCCTGATCGCATTCACCTCCGGTACGACCGGCGATCCCAAGGGCACCATGCATTTCCACCGCGACATGCTCGCGGTGTGCGACGGCTACGCCCGCAACGTGCTGCGCGCCAGCCAGAGCGACCGCTTCATCGGCACCGCACCGCTCGCCTTCACCTTCGGTTTCGGCGGCGTGCTGTTTCCGATGCACATCGGGGCATCCTACGTCGTGCTGGAAAAGACCTCGCCGGACGATCTGCTCGCGGCCATCGAGCGCTACAAGGCCACCATCTGCTTCACGGCGCCGACCGCCTATCGGGCGATGCTGAGCAAGCTCGAGGGGCGCGACATCTCCTCGCTGCGCAAATGCGTCTCCGCCGGTGAGACCCTGCCGAAGCCGACCTTCGACGCCTGGCTGAAGGCGACCGGGCTGAAGCTGATGGACGGCATCGGCTCGACCGAGATGCTGCATATCTTCATCAGTGCCGTCGAGGACGAGATCCGTCCCGGCGCCACCGGCAAGCCGGTGCCGGGCTACGAGGCCAAGATCGTCGACGACGAGGGCCACGACGTGCCGCCGGGCACGATGGGGCGGCTCGCGGTGCGGGGTCCCACCGGCTGCCGCTATCTCGCCGACGAGCGTCAGCGCAAATACGTCCAGAACGGCTGGAATGTCACCGGCGACACCTATGTGATGGATGAGGACGGCTACTTCTGGTATCAGTCGCGCTCTGACGACATGATCGTCTCGTCCGGCTACAACATCGCCGGCACCGACGTCGAGGCGGCGCTGTTGACGCATGCGGCGGTCGCCGAATGCGGCGTCGTCGGTGCTCCCGACGACGCGCGCGGAATGGTCGTGAAGGCGTATGTCGTGCTGGCGCCGGGGGTGGAAGGCACGCCGGCGCTGGTGGCCGAGCTGCAGGAGCATGTCAAACGCGAGATCGCGCCGTACAAATATCCGCGCGCGATCGAGTTCGTGACGCAACTGCCCAAGACCGAGACCGGCAAGCTGAAGCGGTTCGCCCTGCGGCAGATCGCGCAGGCTGCCGCTACGCCGTCGCCCGGCGCGGCCTCGTAGGAGAGACAAGGAGAGACGTTCGTGAGCACGACCAAGGCGCCCACGCTGGCCGTGGTGAAGCAGGATGAGGCCGAGGGCATGCGCGTTCTGCAGCCGAGCGGCTGGCCGATGCCAAAGGGCTACGCCAACGGCATCAGTGCCGAGGGGCGCATCGTCGTCACCGGCGGCGTGATCGGTTGGGACGCGAGCGAGACGCTCGCCGATGGCTTTGTGACGCAGGTCCGGCAGGCGCTGGAAAACATCGCCGCGATCCTGGCTGAAGGCAATGCGCGTCCGGAGCACCTGGTGCGGCTGACCTGGTACGTCGTCGACATGGATGAGTATCTCGGCAATTTGAGGGAGCTTGGGAAGATCTATCGCGAGATCTTTGGCAGTCATTATCCCGCGATGGCCCTGGTGCAGGTCGTCAGGCTGGTCGAGAAGGCCGCGCGGGTGGAGATCGAGGCGACTGCGGTGGTGCCGCGCTGAGGGCGCGTGCTGCCGGCAGGGGCTGGTCTTTGATCGGTCGAACTTGGAACGTGACATCGCGTTCTCGCGGCTGGTCGGCCCGAGCTTTGCTGGTCGATCACCCCCGGCGAAAATCGAGGGCGCAGGGAAGGCCGGGTGTCCACCACACCCGCGGCCCCCTGCGACAGAAAATGCACGGGGCAGGAACCACAGGTGGGCCGAACATGCCGGCCTTCCCTGCGCGATGTTTGACGGCTTATACGTGGTCTCCCTGGTGCGCCGGGCTTGTTGGCCACCATGATCCGCGCGATGCACTGAGCATCGTCGCGAACGTGATACCAGCGTCGGGGTATCAGGACATCACGACTTCACCGTACGCCACGACATCACTCGTCCGCGCAACAAGCGCATGATGCAACGGCGTCCACCGCGGCCTGCCCCACGTATCGTGACGACGCGTACGCCCCTCTTCGCCTGGGCAGGTTGGGCGCAAGCATCGTGGTGATTTGCCCGACGGCACAAGGCCAGCGCGCTGCGACATGGTAACGCGACGGGCAGTCACACAGGACATCACGGTTCGCAGGCATGTCGCTTCGTTAGTGGAACAATTGTGGTCGTCTGATGATCCTGCCGCCGAATGAACGACTTGGGATCGCCATGTCGCAGACATCAACCTGTTCGAGCGTGACGGCGCAGTGGCGGGTGAGAGCAGGGGGCGGACTTGGACTGGAAACTCTTCGTGACGACGGCGCTGGCCGCCGGCATCGGCGCCGCGGCCGGCGCGCTGGCATTGGCGACGGCCGGGGGCGGCGGCATCGAGCATCAGGCCGACGCCAAGATGCTGGAGATCGGCGTCGCCATCCTGCGCGAGCCGGCGCGGGTGGATGACGATCCGATGCGGTCATGGGCCGTGCGGGTGGTCGAGAAGAAGTCGGGTGTGACTTTTACAGATCAGCAGCGCGCGGCGTTGCTGAAGCGGGCCGCGGGGGGACGGTAGCTCCGCTCCCGGTGCGTAGGGTGGGCAAAGGCGCGCCGTGATCGCGATTGTTTTTTGGCACTGTCTGATCGCGCCGTGCCCGCCGTTGTTCGCGGACGGTCCGCCGGTGGGCACGCGATCGTGCGGCTTACTCCGCACGACGGCTTTGTCCACCCTACGAACTTATGGCGTCATTGCGAGGAGCGCAGCGACGAAGCAATCCAGAGTCGCGCACTCGGCCCTGGATTGCTTCCGCCTTCGCCCGAGAGGGCTTCGGCGGACACCTCGCTGCGCTCGCAATGACGCGTGGGGAGAGCGGAGTGCTACTGATACGCCGAGACGATGTCGCTCACAGCGCGTTCCAATTGCTGAGCTGTCGCGCAGGGGCGGACGACGTTGCAGAAGGTCTGGTAGCGCGGCATCTCTGAATCGCCCCAGCCCCAGGTCATGCGGCCCTCTGGATTGAGCCAGACCACGCGCTTGGCGCGTTCGGAGATGGCTTTGAGGATGTCGGCGCGTGGGTCGAGCTTGTTGCTGCGGGCATCACCCAGAATGATCACGGTGGTCTGTGGCGTCACCGACGACATGAACTGCTTCTCGAAATCCACCAGCGAGGAGCCGTAGTCGGACGAGCCGAAGCCGACCTTGTGCATGATCTCGGCCATGGCCTCCTCGGCCGGCTTCTGCTCAAGGATCTCGCTGACCTCGATCAGGTGGCCGGAGAACGCGAACGAGCGAACATCGCTGACGACGTCGTGCAGGCTGTGGATCAGCAGCAGGAAGAAATCCGAGACGCGGGCGACGGAGCCCGAGACGTCGCACAGCGCGACGATCTTCGGGCGGTCGCGGTGCCGGCGCTTCCACGCGGTGAGGAAGGGCACGCTGCCCCAGGCCGCGTTGCGGCGGAGCGTGCGGCGGACGTCGAGATGGCCGCGGCGCTGGCGCTTGCGCGGCTTCGCATAGCGCTCGCGCAGGCGGCGCGCGATCTGCCGGATCAGCGCCCGCATCTCCGCGACCTGGCGCGGCTCGATCCGCGACAGCTGCGCGTTGCGCAGGATCTCGTGGCGAAGGTTCTCGGTCTCCTCGCGGCCGTACAGCGCGAGCGACTGCGCGACCGCATCGCGCACGGTGTCGCGCAGGCCGTCGAGCCCGGCCTGCAGCCGCTCCGCCAACGCCGGATTGGTCTCGGTGAGCCTATCGAGATCGTCGCGCAGCCGCTGGATCCCCATCGTCTCCAGCATGCGGCTGGAGAACAGGCCGCGCTGGGTGAAGTAGCGGATCTCCGACAGCCCGACGGCGCTGGACGCGTTGGCGATCGCGGCCGAGATGTCAGCCGTGTTCTGCGCCAGCAGCATCTGGGCAAGAGCGCCGAGCTCCGCGTCCGCCTCACCGCCGATCGGCTCTCCGGATGGCGGGGCCGACTGGGCCTCATTCGACGCCGCGTCCTGCTGCGTCTCGTCATTCGCCTCGGCCTGCGCCGGATCGACATGGGCGAAGAACAGGTCGAAGCAGGCGCCGAGGGCCTTCTTCTCGTCCTCGCTCTTGGCGAGCGTCAGCAGCAGGCTGTCGCGCAGCACCGTGCGATCGGCGAGACCGACGCTCGCCACAGCGCGCATCGCGTCGATGCTCTCGGCCGGCGACACGTGCACGCCGGCGCCGCGCGCCGCCCGAAAGAACCGATGCAGGTTCTCCTGCATGAGAGCCTCACCCGAAGATGTTCTGGCGCTGCGCCTTGGCGACGAAGGTCGTCACCTGCGGCAGCGCCACCTCGATGTCGGACTCGTATTTCAAGAGCACGTTGAGCGTATCCTTCACCACGTCATGGCCGAGCTCGGCCGCCTGCAGCAGCACCAGCACGCGCGCCCAGTCGATGGTCTCGCTGACCGACGGCTGCTTCTTCAGGTCGAGCGTTCTGACGTCGTGGATGAAGGCCACGAGCTGCCGGCGCAGATTCTGCGAGATGCCGGGCACGCGGCTCTCGACGATGCGCTCTTCCAGCCGCTGCTCGGGGAAGCCGATGTGCAGATGCAGGCAGCGCCGCTTCAGGGCGTCGCCGAGGTTGCGCTCGGAGTTGGAGGTCAGGATCACGGTCGGCGGCTTGGCGGCGGCGATGCTGCCGAGCTCGGGGATCGTGACCTGGAAGTCCGAAAGGATCTCCAGCAGCAGCGACTCGAACTCGGCGTCGGACTTGTCGATCTCGTCGATCAGCAGCACGCAGCCGTTGGGCTCGAGCAGCGCCTGCAGCAGCGGCCGCGGCTCGACGAACTCCTTGGAAAAGAACACGTCGCCGAAATCGTGCAGCTGGCCGAGCGCCGCATGCAAGGTCTGAGCGCCGCCGAGCACCTCGCCGAGCTTGTCCTTCAGGATCTGGGTGTAGAGCAGCTGCTTGGCGTATTTCCACTCGTACAGCGCCTTGGCCTCGTCAAGCCCCTCATAACATTGCAGCCGGATCATCTTGAGGCCGCGCCAGGCGGCGATCGCCTTGGCAAGTTCGGTCTTGCCGACGCCGGCTGGGCCCTCGACCAGGATCGGCTTGTCGATCGCCTGCGACAGGTACACGGCGGTGGCGATCTGGCGGCTGGCGATATAGCCCTGGGCGGCGAGGCCGGCTTCGACGGCCGCGATCGAGGCGATGGCTGAAGAGGGGGCCGGGGAATCAGCCACTGACGAAACTCCGTTTCCTGGTATCAGGACCCGGCGCAGATGTGATCGGCGTTCCGGTCCCTGGACGTTGGTGGTCAGGCGAAAACCCTGACTTTTCCTCGCATTGTGTTATGTCCTGGCTACGCGTCCCGGGCAGCCCTGTCCAGTGCGCGCGTGGGTGCCTCGGCCGCATGGCTGCCGGTCGCCAGCGGACCGGACCGAGAACCTCCTCCTGCAAATCACGCCGAGCGGAATATGAACCGATCCATCCTGCATCTCCTCGTCCTGCTGGTTCTCGTGGTCGGAGGCGGCTGGATCATCGGCGCCTCCAACATGCCCGGCGCCTGGTACGGCTCGCTCAACAAGCCTTGGTTCACCCCGCCGGGCTGGCTGTTTCCGATCGCCTGGACCGTGCTCTACGTCATGATCGCGGTCGCTGGCTGGCGCACCTATGAGCGGGTCGAAAGCGGTGCGGTGATGCAGGTGTGGTGGGGACAGCTGGTGCTGAACTTCGCCTGGTCGCCGGTGTTCTTCACCGCGCATCTGATGTGGGTCGCGTTCGCGATCATCGCCAGCATGTTCGTGCTGATCGTGACCTTCATCGTGATGCAATGGCGCGAGGACCGGATCGCGGCGCTGCTGTTCGTGCCCTATGCCTGTTGGGTCGCGTTCGCGTCGGCGCTGAATTTTGCGGTGAACGTGCTGAATTGAGATGAGGCGGCTGATGGGGAGAAGCTGTCAACAATCGGGTGTGCTGCCGCCGCGTCCTCCGCTGTCGTCCCTGCGAACGCAGGGACCCATACCGCGGACGGCCGATTGTCGGAAAAGACTCCGAGTTGCCTTTCGTGCTCAACAATCAGGGCCGGTGGTTATGGGTCCCTGCGTTCGCAGGGACGACAGTCGGGGGTGGGGCGGGCAGCGCGGCAGACTGACGCTTGATGGTCGAGGCGTTCACCCATGAATCTCAAGCAGCTCGAATATTTCGTGCAGGTCGCCGAGCTCGGCTCGTTCAGCAAGGCCGCGTCCGTGCTCGACGTGGCGCAGCCGGCGCTGTCGCGGCAGGTGCGGGCGCTGGAATCGGAGTTGAAGCAGCAGCTGTTCGCGCGCAACGGGCGGGGCGTGGCGCTGACTGAGGCCGGCAAGCGGCTGCTCGACCACAGCGTCGGCGTGCTGCAGCTGGTGGCGCATGCGCGCGAAGATCTCGGCGCCAGCCGCGATGCGCCGGTCGGCCGCGTCACCATCGGCCTGCCACCGAGCATCGCGCGGCAATTGACGCTGCCGCTGATCGATCGCTTCCGCAAGGAGTATCCGGCGGCGCGACTGGCCGTCGTCGAGGGGCTGTCGACGCATGTGGTGGAGTGGGTCACCACCGGACGCATCGACGTCGGCATGGTCTACAATCCCGAGGCCCAGGCCGGCATCGAGATCACGCCGGTGCTGCAGGAGCCGCTGGCGCTGGTGAGCCATGCGCCCAAGGGCAAGCGCCGCGTCACCGCGCCGCTGCCGATGGCCGAGCTGTCGCGCTACAGCCTGATCATGCCGGAGCGGGTGCACGCGATGCGGCGCCTGCTGGAGACGCAGGCGGCGCTCGCCGGGATCAAGCTCGACATCGCCTGGGAGGTGTCGAGCGTGCCCTCGATCATCGATCTCGTCTGCGCCGGCTACGGCCACGCCGTGCTGACCCCGAGTGGCGTCGCCGCCTCGGGCCGCGCCAGCGAGCTCGCCATCCGCCCACTGACCGAGCCCGCCCCGACCAGCGTGCTGTGCTTCGTCACCTCGGCGCACAAGCGCCCGACGCCGCTGGCGCAGCAGACCATCAAGCTGGCGACCGCGCTGATCCGGAAGCTGCCGCGGTAACTGAAGCACTCTGTATCCGCTCTACCGGTGCCCACCCTCCCCTGGAGGGGGAGGGTCGCTCGCACGCGAAGCGGGCGAGCGGGGTGGGGTGAAGCCATGGGCACCGGTGCATCTGGAGAGATCACCCCACCCCGCCTCACGGCTCGCTTCGCTCCCCGTGAGCCGACCCTCCCCCTCCAGGGGAGGGTGGAGCCCGCGGTGTCTGAGCCGTGCGAAAGCCAACAGCGGAGTTGTTCAGACCCATTCTAAAATCAGCATGGCTCATCTGATATCTTATGCCGTTTCAGAATAGCTGATAGAAGCCCCCGGGCGCTGGCGCGGGCCGGCGCGCTCGGTCACATACCCGGTCAAGCCGCCGAAGCAGCAGGGCCGATCCCGTCAGGGATCGCGCGCCCTGCGGACCTCGGCCAACGCGCCAGAACAGCACCCAAGGAAGCAGAAGCGATGCCAACGACCGCCCGCGTCGACGTCCAGGCCTTTCTCGACGACCACAAGTTCTCCGGCTTCCAGTGGCTGATCTTCGCGCTCGGCTTCGTCATCGTGCTGCTCGACGGCTTCGACACCGCGGCGATCGGCTTCATCGCGCCGTCGCTCCTGAAGGAGTGGGGCATCGAGAAATCGGCGCTTGGACCGGTGCTGAGCGCGGCGCTGTTCGGTCTTGCCGGCGGGGCGCTGTTCGCGGGGCCGATCGCCGATCGTCTCGGCCGCAAGCTGGTGCTGGTCGGCTCCGTGCTGATCTTCGGCATCGCCTGTCTGGCCTCGGCGTTCGCGACCAACCTGACCGAGCTCACCGTGCTCCGCTGCGTCACCGGCATCGGCCTCGGTGCCGCCATGCCGAATGCCGTGACCCTGCTCAGCGAGTACTGTCCGGGCCGGCTGCGCGCGACCATGACCAACCTGATGTTCTGCGGCTTTCCGCTTGGGGCGGCCTGCGGCGGCTTCCTCGCGGCGTGGATGATCCCGCAATGGGGCTGGCGCAGCGTGCTGGTGCTCGGCGGCGTCACGCCGCTGGTGTTGACCGTGCTGCTGATCGCGATCCTGCCGGAGTCGGTGCACTACCTGCTGTCGCGCGGCGCGAGCGTCGAGCGCGTCCGCAAGGTGATGCGCCGGATATCGGCTGCAGCCTCCGATGTCGCCCAGTTCGTGATGCTGGAGCCGGAGCACGCCGAGACCACCCGGCGCGTCAACGCCACCGGCATCGGCATGGTGCTGTCGCCGGTGCTGCGCGTCGGCTCGGTGATGCTGTGGGTCACCTATTTCATGGGGCTCGTGATCTTCTACTCGCTGATCAACTGGATGCCGATCCTGTTCAAGGATGTCGGGCTCAACCCGCAGACCGCGACCCTGATCTCGGCGCTGTTCCCGCTCGGCGGCGTCGGCGCGGTGTTCTTTGGCCTGCTGATGGACCGCTTCAACGCCAACCGCATCGTCGCGGTCGGCTACGCCCTGACCGCGGTGACGATCTTCCTGATCGGGCAGGCGGTCGGGAACATGGGCTTCCTGGTGGTGATCGTGTTCGCCGCCGGCGTCGTCATGAACACGGCGCAGTCGTCGCTGCCGGCGCTGGCCGCCTCCTTCTATCCGACCCAGGGCCGGGCCACCGGCGTGGCCTGGATGATGGGCATCGGCCGCTTCGGTGGCATCGCCGGCTCATTCCTGGTCGCCGAGCTGACCGCGCGCCACCTGACCTTCAGCGAGATTTTCACCGTGATCGCGGTTCCCGGCTTGATCGCGGCGCTCGCCCTTGTGGTAAAGCAGGTCGTGGGACCGGGAGGCCGCGGCAGCGGCGAGGATGTCGGCTCCGCCGTGGTGGCGCATTGAGCGGCGCGCGCCACCGCAAGACACAGAAGCTTTGAGGGAGAGACTGACGTGATCATCGACGTGCACGGCCATTACACGACGGCCCCGAAGGCGCTGGAAGAGTGGCGCAACCGGCAGATCGCGGGCATCAGGGATCCCTCCGTCATGCCCAAGGCGTCGGAGCTTTCGATCAGCGACGACGAACTGCGCGAGAGCATCGAGAGCAACCAGCTCAAGAAGATGAAGGAGCGCGGCAGCGACCTCACCGTGTTCTCGCCGCGCGCGAGCTTCATGGCGCACCACATCGGCGACTTCCAGGTGTCCTCGACCTGGGCCGCGATCTGCAACGAGCTGTGCTACCGCGTCAGCAAGCTGTTCCCGGACAATTTCATCGGCGTCGCGATGCTGCCGCAGTCGCCGGGCGTCGACCCCAAGACCTGCATTCCCGAACTGGAGAAGTGCATCAAGGAGTACGGCTTCGTCGGCATCAACCTCAACCCGGATCCCTCGGGCGGCCACTGGACCTCGCCGCCGCTGTCGGACCGGCACTGGTATCCGATCTACGAGAAGATGGTCGAGCTCGACATCCCCGCGATGATCCACGTCTCCACCAGCTGCAACGCCTGCTTCCACACCACGGGCGCGCACTACCTCAACGCCGACACCACGGCGTTCATGCAGTGCCTGACGTCGGACCTGTTCAAGGACTTCCCGACGTTGAAGTTCCTAATCCCGCATGGCGGCGGCGCGGTGCCGTATCACTGGGGCCGGTTCCGCGGCCTCGCCCAGGAGCTGAAGAAGCCGCTGTTGAAGGATCACCTGCTCAACAACATCTTCTTCGATACCTGTGTCTATCACCAGCCGGGCATCGACCTGCTCACCGGCGTGATCCCGATCGACAACATCCTGTTCGCGTCGGAAATGATCGGCGCCGTCCGTGGCATCGACCCGGAGACCGGCTTCTACTACGACGACACCAAGCGCTATATCGAGGCCGCCAAGCTGACCCCCGAGCAGCGCCACCAGATCTATGAAGGCAATGCACGGCGCGTGTTCCCGCGGCTCGACGCCGCGTTGAAGGCCAAGGGCAAGTAATCTAAAGGGCAGGCGATATGAGCACCCCCATGAACAATCTCGGCATCGTCAAGACGAAGATCACCCGCGCCGACAAGGCGGCGGTGGAGAAGCTGTCCAAGTTCGGCGTCGCCACCATCCACGAGGCGATGGGCCGCGTCGGCCTGATGCAGTGCTACATGCGCCCGATCTATCCGACGGCGAAAATGTGCGGCACGGCCGTCACCGTGCTGCTGCAGCCCGGCGACAACTGGATGCTGCATGTTGCGGCCGAGCAGATCCAGCCCGGCGACGTCGTCGTCGCCGCCTGCACGGTGGAGAACACCGACGGCTTCTTCGGCGATTTGCTGGCGACCAGCTTCCGCGCCCGCGGCGCCCAGGGCCTCGTGATCGACGGCGGCGTGCGCGACGTTGCTGATCTGACTGAGATGCAGTTCCCGGTGTTCTCGCGCGCCATCTCGGCTCGCGGCACCGTCAAGGCCACGCTCGGCTCGGTCAACATCCCGATCGTCTGCGCCGGAGCTGCCGTCAATCCGGGTGACGTGATCGTCGCCGATGTCGACGGCATCGTCGTGGTGCCGGCCGCGGTCGCCCACCAGGCAGCCGACGCCGCTGCTGCGCGCGAGGCCAACGAGGCCGACAAGCGCGAGAAGCTCGCGTCCGGCGTGCTCGGCCTCGACATGTACAAGATGCGCGAGCCGCTGGCGAAGGCCGGGCTCAAATACATCGATTGAGCATGACCGCGGCGTCCAACCCAAATCCTTCGAACCGATGGCATGTCGGGCTGATCGGCTACGGCGAGGTCGGCAAGATCCTCGCCGAGGATCTGCGCAAGGACGGCGTGCGCGTCTCGGCCTATGACGTCAAGCTGGCCGACTCGCGCGGCGACGCGATGCGTGACCACGCCGACAGCATCGGCGTGACGCTGGCCGCATCGCATGCGGAGCTGGCGGCGGAGGCCGACTTCATCGTCTCCGCGGTGACCGCCAGCCAGGACGTGGCCGTCGCCGAGGCCTGCGCTGCAGCCATCAAGCCTGGCGCGTGGTTCCTCGACTTCAACTCGGCCTCGCCCGGCGCCAAGCAGCGCGCCGCCGCGCTGATCGACGGCGCCGGCGGCCGCTATGTCGAGGGCGCGGTCATGACCTCGGTGCCGCCGTATCGCATCAAGGTGCCGCTGCTGCTCGGCGGCGCCGGCGCGCGCGAGTTGGCGCCGCTGCTCAACGATCTTGGCTTCGCCGCCAAGCCCGCCAGCGACAAGCTCGGCGTCGCCTCGGCGACCAAGATGTGCCGCAGCATCATGATCAAGGGCCTCGAGGCGATGGTGATCGAGAGCTTCACCACCGCGCGCGCCTATGGCGTCGAGGACGCGGTGCTGGCTTCGCTGCAGGAGACGTTCCCCGGCATCGACTGGGAGAAGCAGGGCGCCTATTTCTTTCAGCGCGTGATCGAGCATGGCCGCCGCCGCGCCGAGGAGGTGAGGGAGGTTGCCGAGACCGTGCGCGACATCGGGCTGACGCCGTGGTCGGCGGAAGGCACCGCCGAGCGCCAGGCCTGGGTCGCCGATCTCGCCGATGGCGGCCTGTTCGGCACCCGCGGCACCAAGGAATTCGCGCGCAGCCCGGACTGGCGCACCGAGGCCGATCGCATTCTCAACAAGATCAAGTCCAAGGAGTAGGGAACCTCATGGAGTTCCAGAAGACCCCGGGATGGCTCGACTGGTATGACGGCCCGTCGAAGCCGCGCTTCAAGGTGCCGGCCGGCAGTGTCGACGCGCATTGTCACGTGTTCGGCCCCGGCGCCGAATTCCCCTATGCGCCCGAGCGCAAGTACACCCCCTGCGACGCCTCCAAGCAGCAGCTCTATGCGCTGCGCGACCATCTCGGCTTCGCGCGCAACGTCGTGGTGCAGGCAACCTGCCACGGCGCCGACAACCGCGCCATGGTCAATGCGCTGGTGCATTCCAACGGCAGGGCTCGCGGCGTCGCCACCGTCAAGCGCAGCGTCACCGACGAGGAACTGAAGGCGATGCACGACGCCGGCGTGCGCGGCGTCCGCTTCAATTTCGTCAAGCGCCTGGTTGACTTCACGCCCAAGGACGAGCTGATCGAGATCGCCAACCGCATCAGCAAGCTCGGCTGGCATGTCGTGATCTATTTCGAAGCCGTCGACCTGCCGGAGCTATGGGACTTCTTCACCTCGCTGCCGACCACGGTCGTCGTCGACCACATGGGCCGTCCTGATGTGACCAAGCCGGTCGATGGTCCGGAGTTCGAGCTGTTCGTGAAGTTCATGCGCGAGCACGGCAACGTCTGGTCCAAGGTGAGCTGCCCGGAGCGTCTCTCGGTCAAAGGACCGCCGGCGCTGAACGGCGAGCAGAGCGCCTATCGCGACGTGGTGCCGTTCGCCCGACGCATCGTCGAGACCTTCCCGGATCGCGTGCTGTGGGGCACCGACTGGCCGCATCCGAACCTGAAGGACCACATGCCGGACGACGGCCTGCTGGTCGACTTCATTCCGCATATCGCCGTCACCGCGGAGCTGCAGCACAAGCTCCTGGTCGACAATCCGATGCGGCTGTACTGGCCCGAAGAATCCTGAAGGAGGGAAGCGATGTCGCTCGACAAACCCTATACCGACGTTCCCGGCACGACCATCTTCGACGCGGACATGTCGCGGATGGGCTATCACCTCAACCAGTTCTGCATGTCCCTGATGAAGGCGGAGAACCGCGCCCGCTTCAAGGCCAATGAGCGCGCCTATCTCGACGAATGGCCGATGAGCGAGGAGCAGAAGCAGGCCGTGCTCGACCGCGACCTCAACCGCTGCATTGCGCTCGGCGGCAACATCTACTTCCTCGCCAAGATCGGCGCGACCGACGGCAAGAGCTTTCAGCAGATGGCGGGCAGCATGACCGGCATGACCGAGGACCAGTACCGCGAGATGATGATCAAGGGCGGCCGCTCGGTCGAGGGCAACCGCTACACCGGGGAGAAGAAGTAAATGGCCCATATCTCCGCAAGCGTCTTCACCTCGCACGTCCCGGCGATCGGCGCAGCCCTCGACCTCGGCAAGACCGGCGAGGATTATTGGAAGCCGGTCTTCGCCGGCTACGACTTCGCCAAGCAGTGGGAGAAGGAGCAGAAGCCGGACGTCGTATTCCTGGTCTTCAACGACCATGCGACCGCCTTCAGCCTGGACATGATTCCCACGTTCGCGATCGGCACCGCGGCTGAATATCAGCCGGCCGACGAGGGCTGGGGCCCGCGCCCGGTCCCCAAGGTGATCGGGCATCCGAAGCTCGCCGCGCACATCGCGCAGTCGGTGATCCAGGACGATTTCGACCTCACCATCGTCAACAAGATGGACGTCGATCACGGCCTCACCGTGCCGCTCAGCCTGATCTTCGGCCAGGTCGATGCCTGGCCGTGCCCGGTGATCCCGTTCGCCGTCAACGTCGTGCAATATCCGGTGCCGTCCGGCCGCCGCTGCTTCATGCTCGGCAAGGCGATCCGCAAGGCGATCGAGAGCTATGACGAGCCGCTCAACGTGCAGATCTGGGGCACCGGCGGCATGAGCCACCAGCTGCAGGGGCCGCGCGCCGGCCTGATCAATCGCGAATGGGACAACATGTTCCTGGACAAGCTGATCAACGATCCGGAAGGCCTGTCCAAGGTGCCGCATATCGAGTACGTCCGCGAGGCCGGCAGCGAGGGCATCGAGCTCGTGATGTGGCTGATCGCGCGCGGCGCCATGAGCGACGTCAACGAGACCAAGAAGGGCAACGCGCCGACCGTGCGTCACCGCTTCTATCATGTGCCGGCGAGCAACACGGCCGTCGGCCATCTGATCCTGGAGAACAACTGATATGGCCAAGACCATCAAGGTCGCGCTCGCCGGCGCCGGCGCCTTCGGCATCAAGCATCTCGACGGCATCAAGAACATCGACGGGGTCGAGGTGGTGTCGCTGGTCGGCCGCCGCTTCGACCAGACCAAGGAAGTCGCCGACAAATACGGCATCAAGCACGTCTCGACCGAGCTCGCCAACAGCCTCAAGCTGCCGGAGGTCGATGCCGTCATCCTCTGCACGCCGACCCAGATGCATGCGGCGCAGGCGATCGACTGCCTCAAGGCCGGCAAGCATGTCCAGGTCGAGATTCCGCTCGCCGACTCGCTGAAGGACGCGCAGCAGGTGGTGGAGCTGCAGAAGGAGACCAAGCTGGTCGCTATGTGCGGCCACACCCGCCGCTTCAATCCCAGCCACCAGTTCGTGCACAAGAAGATCAAGGCCGGCGAATTCCACATCCAGCAGATGGACGTGCAGACCTACTTCTTCCGCCGCACCAACATGAACGCGCTGGGCCAGCCGCGCAGCTGGACCGACCATCTGCTGTGGCACCACGCCGCCCACACCGTCGACCTGTTCGCCTATCAGGCGGGCTCGCCGATCGTGAAGGCCAATGCGATCCAGGGTCCGATCCACCCGACCCTGGGCATCGCCATGGACATGTCGATCCAGCTCAAGGCCGCCAATGGCGCGATCTGCACGCTGTCGCTGTCGTTCAACAATGACGGCCCGCTCGGCACCTTCTTCCGCTACATCGGCGACACCGGCACCTATATCGCCCGCTACGACGATCTGGTGAACGGCAAGGAAGAGAAGATCGACGTCTCCAAGGTCGACGTCTCCATGAACGGCATCGAGCTGCAGGACCGCGAGTTCTTCGCCGCGATCCGCGAGGGCCGCGAGCCCAACGCCTCCGTTGCCCAGGTGCTGCCCTGCTACCAGGTGCTGCACGATCTCGACGTGCAGCTCGCCAAGGGCTGATACTTCTTCCCTCCTCGCGCGCGTTGCGCGTGAGGAGGTTTCTACGATGGCGCAGATCTACGGCGCCTTGGACGGCTTCAGCTTCGGCAGCGTCGCGACGATCTTCTGCTTGCCGTCGACGATCTCGGCCAGGAAGCTCTCACGGTCGATGTCGCCGTTCTGGTCCCAGCTTGCCTCCATCAGCATGCCCGGCGCCTTGTCCGGCGTCAGCGTCAATCCCTTCATGGTGGCGCCGAAAGCGTGGCCGTCGAACTTGCCGATCATCTCGGTCACGTATTTGACGAGATAGACCGCGGTATAGCCCTTGATGCCGTTATGGTCGGGCCAATAGCGGTAGCGCTCGTTGAACTTCTTCGCAAAGGCCTGGATGGCTGGGACCGGCGCATCCGCGCTCAGGCCGACATGGCCGCGCACGCCGTTGGCGGCGGGGCCTGCGAGCTCCACGACCTTCTGGCTGAGCAGCGTCGTCTCTCCGAACAGCGGCACCGACAATCCCTGACGTTTGGCCTCGATCAGGAAACGCGCGCTTTCTTCCTCGTTGGTGTAGACGAAGATCGCGTCGGCCTTGACGTTCTTCAGCTTGATGACGTCGGAGCCGAAATCGACCTGGCCCTGCTCGGTCGACAGGTCGGACACGACGTCGATGCCGCGGGCCTTCACCTCCTTGACGAAGCTGTCGCGGCCGCCTTTGCCGAAATCGTTGTTCACCCAGACCACCGCGACGGACTTCACGTTCAGCTGGTCATGCAGATAGTTGGCGATCTTCGGCATGCTGAACTGCTGGCCGAAGGCGGTGCGGAAGATCCAGGGATTGCCCTGCGTCGTGATATCGGCGGCCTCGGCGCCGACGATCTGCGGCACCTCGGCCTGCTGCGTCAGCGCCATGTTGACCTTGACCGAGCCCGAATAGATCGGCCCCAACACCACATAGGGCTCGCGGTCGAGCACCTTCTGCACCTGGGCCCGGGAGACGCCGGGATTGCTCTGGGTGTCGAGGTGCTCGGTCGCAATCTTGCGGCCGAGAATGCCTCCGGCATTGTTGATCTCGTCGACCGCCAGGGCGACGCCATCGCGCCAGTTCGTGCCCGACACGGCTCCGGGGCCGGACAGCTCGACGACATCGGGAATGTAGACGGTGTTCTCTGCCCAGGCCAAACCCGTCCACAATGACATGGCGGCCGCCAAGCCGCTCAATCTTCCCAGATGCCTCATGACGTCCTCCCGATTGTTTTTTGCTTATGATGATGAACTTGCGGGTGCCTCTGCAAAACCCAGTAGTCGCGACGGCGTTCGCCATAGCAGCCGGTGCTGATCGTCCGGGTCCGGAAAGATCTCGGTAATGCCGGCCAGCAGCGGCCCGTAGTCGAGGCGTTCGGGCGCGCGCAGGAACGGCCAATCGGAGCCCCACACGCAGCGGTCGAGCGTGAAGGCCTCGACCAGCGCGGCGATGAACGGCCATGTGTCGGCGTACGGATAGGGCTGGCGCGCGAATTTGTAGTAGCCGGACAGCTTCACATGCGCGTCGCGGTCGCGGCCGAGCGCGAGCAGGGCCTGGAAGGATGGGCGTTGCAGCCCATGCTCCACGGCAGGCCGGCCGCAGTGATCGAACACGAGGCGGACCGTCGACCGCTCGATGAGGGGCAGCAGGTCGAGCAACTGATCCTGCTCGACCTGGACCTGCAGAAACAGATCGAGGTCGGTCAGCTTGTCCAGCAGCGGCGCGGCGTCACGGTAATAGTCGGTGCCATGAAACGGCACGTTGAAGGCGACGCCGATGACGCCTGCGGCCTTCAACCGCTCCAGTTCTCCGATGTCGACGTCCTTCTCGACGACCGCGACGCCCTTGAACCTGCCATCTCCGAGCCTGAGTGTGTCGAGCAGGATGCGGCTGTCGGAGCCATAGCCGGAATTGGTTGCGACGATCAGCGCGTGCCGGACGTCGAAGACGTCGAGCACGCGAATGAGATGCGCGGCGGGCGCGATTTCCTGGCCGGTCGGACGATAGGGCGTATCCGGCGCGTAGGGGAAGCGCGCGGGATCGATGGCGTGGATGTGGCAATCGATCCTGGGGCCTGCCGGAAGTGCCATGGTCGAGCCCTCTCTGACCGACGTTCAGAACGTCGCCTGAATCGCCTTGATCAGTTCGGGCGTGACGTCGGGCAGAACCCCGAACCAGGCCTCGAAGGCGAGGCGGGCCTGGTTGAGCAGCAGGCCGAGCCCGTTCACCGTCGTGCAGCCGCGCCCGCGCGCGTCCACCAGGAAGGGCGTTTCGAGCGGTGTGTAGATCAGGTCCGCGACGAGCGTCTTCGCGGACAGTCGTCCCAGATCGATCTCCAGTGCGGGCCTTCCGATCATGCCGCGATCGGTGCTGTTGATGAGCAGCGCGACATCGGCGACTGCCGCCGAACGATCATCCCACGCCACCGTGCTGATGGCCGTCCCGAATTCGGCTGCGATGGACTGCGCCTTCTCGGTGGTGCGGTTGCTGATGCGGATGTCGCGGGCGCCATTCTCCAGCAGCGCCACAACGACCGCGCGCGCTGCACCGCCGGCCCCGAGCAAGAGAACAGGGCCTTCGTCGGCGCGCCAGTTCGGCCTGGCATCGCGCAGGCTCTGGACAAAGCCGTTGCCGTCATTGTTGAAGCCGCTCAGCGTGCCATCCGCTTCGACCACGATCGTGTTCACGGCGCCGATGCGTCGTGCGGTGTCGTTGACCCGGTGCAGCAGCGGCATCGCCGTCTGCTTGTGCGGCATGGTCACGTTGCAGCCGCGGAATCCGAGCGCCACCAGCCCAGCCAGCGCATCCTTCAGCCGCTCCGGCTGAACCGCGAGCGGGACGTAGGCGCCGCGCAGGCCGTGCGCGTTGAGCCAGAAATTGTGGATCGTGGGCGAGCGGGAATGAGCGACGGGCATGCCGATGACGCCAGCCAATCCGAATCCATTCGCTTGCGACATGCTGCGCGATGACCTCCCTTTTCAGATATCGACCTGTTCCGGCCAATGTGAAACCGTCTTATGAGCAATGACGCGCACAGGCAATTGAAACATTCGGCCACAAATCCTTGTCGCAATGCAGCGCATCATGGCTCAACGTCCAGTTCATGGGCGTCGTCGCGTGACCCGCCCCCCTGGGCAAAGCCAGGGGTGATTTCTATGATTGCGCAAGTCTGCCTCGACGACCGTCCGCCGGATACAAAGGATCGCCATTGACTGTCCAATCTCCGCCCCCCGTGGCAACAGAAACCTTCACCGACGCGGCCGCCGCGGTGGCCCGGCTCGAGGAGATCTACGAGCGCAATACCGCTTTCCTGCGCGGTCATTTCGAGGCCTATGCCAACGGCGTCGTGCCGGCGACACGGATCCGCGCGACCTATCCCTTCGTGCGGCTGACCACCGCAAGTCACGCCCGGCTCGACTCGCGTCTCGCCTATGGCTTCGTCGCGGGGCCCGGCGTGCACGAGACCAGCGTCACGCGGCCGGACCTGTTCCGCTCGTACCTGACCGAGCAGATCCGTCTGTTGATCGAGAATCATGGCGTGCCGGTCGAGATCGGCGAGTCGGCCGAGCCGATCCCGGTGCATTTCGCCTACCGCCGCGACATCAACATCGAGACGGCGCTTCCGCACCACGAGAGCCCGCTGGTGACGCGCTCGCTGCGCGACGTGTTCGACGCTCCGGATCTTGCGACCATGGACGATGCGATCGCCGACGGCACGCTCGGACTGAAGCCCGGCATGCCCGAGCCGCTGTCGCTGTTTCGCGCCGCGCGCGTCGACTACTCGCTGCGCCGGCTCTATCACTACACCGGGACCGATCCCGACCATTTCCAGAACTTCGTGATCTTCACGAACTACCAGTTCTATGTCGACGCCTTCGCGGATTGGGGCCGCCAGCAACTGGCGGCCGGGCAGGGCGCAGCCGAGGCCTTCGTCGAGCCGGGCAACGTCATCACCCGCAATGCCCGTCTCGGCGGCGGCACCACCGGCTCCGCGCCGGCGCGCACGCCGCAGATGCCGGCGCTTCATCTCGTCGAGCCGGGGCACCAGGGCATCACGCTGATCAACATCGGTACTGGTCCGTCGAACGCGCGTAACGTCACCGACCACATCGCGGTGCTGCGGCCGCATGCCTGGCTGATGGTCGGCCACTGCGCGGGCCTGCGCAATACGCAGCGGCTCGGCGATTACGTGCTGGCGCACGGCTATGTCCGCGAGGACCATGTGCTCGACCAGGAGCTGCCACCCTGGGTGCCGATCCCGGCGCTCGCCGAGGTGCAGGTCGCGCTCGAGGAGGCCGTGGAGACGGTCACCGGCTATTCCGGGTTCGAGCTGAAGCGGGTGATGCGCACGGGCACCGTGGCCAGCGTCGACAACCGCAATTGGGAGATCTCCGGCCCGGCCGTCATCCATCGCCTCTCGCAGTCGCGCGCCATCGCGCTCGACATGGAGTCGGCCACAATCGCCGCCAACGGCTATCGTTTCCGCGTGCCCTACGGCACCTTGCTCTGCGTCTCCGACAAGCCGCTGCATGGCGAGATCAAGCTCGCCGGCATGGCGAGCGACTTCTATCGCCAGCGTGTCGGCCAGCATCTCCAGATCGGGCTGAAGGCGCTGGAGCTCTTGAAGCATCAGGAGTCGGAGCGGCTGCATTCGCGCAAGCTGCGCAGCTTCGCGGAGGTGGCCTTCCAGTAGCGGCCTTTGGCCGCCTGGGATCAGCGACTCCGGCGCTCGTCGAAGGCCTGCCGGGCCTGCTCGACCTCCGGCATCTTGGCGATGGTCCAGGCATAGAGCGCGCGGAACGGGGGCTGCAGGGTACGGCCGAGCGGCGTGATCTCGTACTGAACCGCGACCGGCGAGTCCGCGATCACCTCGCGGGCGACGAGGCCGTTGCGCTCGAGCCGGCGCAGGCATTGCGTCAGCGCCTTCTGGGTGACGCCCTCGAGCTGCTTCTTGATCGCGTTGAAGCGCAGTGGACCGGAGTCCAGCACGGCCAGCACCATCATCGACCATTTGTCGGCGATCTGGTCGATCAGCACCCGGCTCGGACATTCCGACGAGAAGTGCTGCGGCTTGCAGCGGAGCGGGGCGGTCTGTGATGTCGATGCGGCGGTCACGACAGCAGTTTCCTCCGATATACCTGAGCGACTTCGGGTGCCTGATTGACTTCAGGTTTACGAAGTATACTGGAGCGGTTCCGAACGCAATGGAGCCCCCTGAATGTCCGACCTCGATACCAGCGTGCTGTTTCGTCCGTTTCGCCTGAAGTCGCTGGAGCTGAAGAACCGCATCGTCATGGCGCCGATGACCCGCAACGCCGCGCCGAACGGCGTTCCCGGCGAGGCCAACGCCGCCTATTACCGCCGCCGCGCCGAAGGTGGCGTGGGGCTGATCCTCACCGAGGGCACGGTCGTCAACCGCCCGGCCTCGCGCAACGAGCCCAATATTCCCTTCTTCCACGGCGATGCCGCGCTGGCGGGCTGGCAGAACGTGGCAAGCGCCGTGCACACCGCCGGCGGCCGCATCGCGCCACAGATCTGGCACACCGGCTCGACCAAGGGCATGAGCCGCTGGGAGCCCGATGCGCCGGTCGAGAGCCCATCCGGGCTGGTTGCGCCCGGCAAGCCGCGCGGCAACGCGATGACCGAGAACGACATCGCCGACACCGTTGCCGCATTCGCGCAAGCCGCGGCCGACGCCAAGCGCACGGGCTTCGACGCCGTCGAGATCCATGGTGCGCACGGCTATCTGGTCGACGAGTTCTTCTGGTCCGGCACCAACCAGCGCGAGGACCGCTATGGCGGCGCCACCATCAAGGAGCGCTCCCGCTTTGCCGGCGAGGTCGTCGCCGCGATCCGCAAGGCGGTGGGTCCCGATTTCCCGATCATCCTGCGCGTCAGCCAGTGGAAGCAGCAGGACTATGCGGCGCGCCTCGCCGAGACGCCGGCGCTGATGGCCGACTGGCTGCAGCCGCTGGTCGCGGCCGGCGTCGACATCCTGCACTGCTCGCAGCGCCGTTTCTGGGAGCCGGAATTCCCGGACGTGGACGGCGAGAAGGGCCTGAACTTCGCCGGCTGGGCCAAGAAGATCACGGGCGCTGCGACCATCAGCGTCGGCTCGGTCGGCTTGTCCGATGAATTCTTCTCGGCCTTCGCCGGCAAGCCGTCGACGACGGCCGATCTCGATGCGCTGCTGGAGCGCATGGCCAAGGAGGAGTTCGACCTCATTGCGGTCGGCCGCGCGCTGATCAGCGATGCCGAATGGGTCGCCAAGATCAAGGCCGGCGACAAGGCGGGCCTGAAGGGCTTCAGCGCAGCGGATCTCGGCGCGCTGGTTTGAGCTCTTGTAGACCCGTTGGTGCCCCTCGTCCGGCGTAAGCGGGGCGAGGGGGCGTACCGTCAGCGAGGCGCGAGCTCGAGCCTGCCATTAGTCCTCGCGATGACTAATGCACCGTCAGCTCGAGATACATCGGGCTGCGGAAGGTCGAAGACGGCATCCAGGGCAGTTGCTCCTGGGTGCGGCGATAGTCCGGCACGACCTTGTGCAGCTCGTCGAACGCGATCTTGATCGCCATGCGCGCGATCGCCGATCCCAGACAGGCGTGCACGCCGCCGCCGAAGCCGAGATGGCCGCGTGGCTTGCGCCTGATGTCATAGACATCCGGATTGGGAAACTGCCGCTCGTCGCGGTTGGCGGAGCCGTAGGCGAGGCAGACGAAATCGCCCTCGCGCATGGTCTGGCCGTGCAGGGTGACGTCCTTCTGCAGGCAGCGGCGGAAGCGCTGCGCCGAGGTGTTGAAGCGCAGCGACTCTTCCACGGCGTCCGCCATCAGGTCGGGATTGGCGACGACGGCCCGGCGCGCCTCCGCGTGATCGGCGAGATTGTAAGCCAACATCGTCATGAAACCGCCGAGCGACTCGATGCCGGCCATGATCAGCGTGGTCGTCGTCAGCAGCACCTCGCGCTCGTCGAGCTTGTCGCCGTCGATCTCGGCCATGCTGAAATGCGAGATCAGGTCGTTCTGCGGCCGCGCGCGGCGCTCCGCGATGATGCCGGCCGCATAGTCCTGCATCCAGTTGTAGGCTGCGATGTGCTGCGGTCCCTTGGCGCGGCTCACCGGATCGCTCTGCACCATCAGCACCGCCTTGTCGCGCACCGTCTGCTCGTCGCCGAGCGGCAGGCCGAGGGCGGCGAACAGCACGCGCACGGTGAATTTCGAGGAGAACGCCTCGATGAAGTCGAACCGGTCCTGGCCGCGCAGCGCCTCGGCGCAGTCGCGCGCGATGTCGCGGATCGGGCCTGACAGGCTCTCCAGATTGCGCTTCATGAAGGCATGCTGGACGAGGCCGCGCAGCCGGTCGTGGCGCGGCGGGTCGGTGGTGCCGAGCGTCGCGCCGGCACGGTTCGGCAGCTCGGTCATCAGGTTGCCCTTGGCCGACGAATAGGTCTGCCAGTTCGTTCCGGCCGCCGCCACATCGGCATAGCGCGACAGGATCCACACCTGGGCCTGCGGGCTCCAGAAGCAGGGGTGCTCGTCGCGCAGCGTCTTGTAGAATGGGAACGGGTCGGCATCGACCGCAGGCGAATATGGGTCGAACGCGAACATGTTGGGCCTCCTCTCCATTGAGTGTGGTCGTTGTTGTTCTTTTCACTGATCTAGCCGAGCCGTGGCCGCGGCGTGAGACACGATAGCCGGCCAAGACTTGTACTTTTCCGACATTCGGGGTTAGCTCTCGCTCATGCCCCGCTTTCGCACCAAGCCGTCGATCCCCGCGTTCGCGCTGTACGGCGAAGCGTCGGCCGCGCAGCCGGACATGCTGCATGTCGAGCCGATCCAGGTGCGCAGCAAGCTGTATCGCTGGGAGATCGAGGCGCACACCCATCAGGGCCTGCACCAGATCCTCTGGGTCGCTGCCGGTCCGGCCGAGATCGCCCTGGACGAAAGCCGCGAGCGCTGTACCGGCCCGGTCGCCGTGATCATTCCCCCCGGCGTCGTCCATGCCTTCCGCTTCTCGCGCGACACTGACGGCTATGTGCTGACGTTCAATCCGCGGGCGGTGGTGGAGGGCGACGTGCCGGCGACCGGCGAGGCGTTGCGCGACTTGTTCGCAACCGCGCAGATCCTGCATCTCGACGCACAGGCGGTCGCGACGCGGCGCATCGCCGCGCTGTTCGTCGACCTCGCCGACGAGTTCGCCGCCGCCGATTCCGCGGCCTCGCCGGTTCCGCACTGGCTCGGTCGCTCGATCGTGTGGCGGCTGGCGCAGCAGAGCGCGCGGCAGTCGCAAGGCGCGCGGCGCGGCAGCGGGCATGCCGCGCTGTTCACCCGCTTCATCGTGCTGGTCGAGGCGCATCACCGCGATCACTGGTCGGTGGCGCGCTACGCCGACGAACTCGGCATGACGCCGGAGCGGCTCAATCGGTTGACGCGGGCCGAGACCGGTCAGTCCGCGCTCGACATCGTGCATGCGCGGCTCGCGCGCGAGGCGTGCCGGCGGCTCACCTATATTGCGGCGCCGGTGTCGAAGCTGGCGTTCGAGCTCGGTTTCAAGGACCCGGCCTATTTCTGCCGCTTCTTCAAGCGGCACACCGGGGCGAGCCCGCGCGACTATCGCCGTGCGATGGGCGTCGGAGACGACGCGGCGCCGCCGGCAGGCTGATCGGCGCCGCCGATACCATGCGGCGGTCGTTGTGCATCGCGGCATGGTGTCGGAAAAGTGCAAGAGAATGCCGCGTCCATCCAAGTGATCCCTGCGCATTCCTTGCTAAAATCCGCGACTGAAAAGCATACCCAACAAGCCTGCGTCTGCGAATCCGGGAGAACACGCCCATGAAAGTCCAAGTCTGCATCATCGGCGGAGGCCCGTCGGGCCTGATGCTGTCGCAGCTCCTGCATCTGCAGGGCATCGATACGATCATCCTGGAGAAATCCAGCCGCGACTACGTGCTGTCGCGCATCCGTGCCGGCGTGCTCGAGCACGGCTTTGCCGAGCTGATGCGCGAGGCGCAGTGCGGCGAGCGCATGGACCGCGAGGGCGAGATCCATCACGGTTTCTACATCGCCCATGACGGCAAGCTCGATCGCGTCGACCTGCACAAATATTCCGGCGGCAACTCGGTGATGGTCTATGGCCAGACCGAGTTGACGCGCGATCTCTACGAGGCCCGCGACAAGCTCGGCGGCAAGGTCGTGCACAACGCGGCCGACGTGACGCCGCACGACATCGCTTCCGACAAGCCCTTCGTCACCTACCGTCAGGACGAGGAGGTCGTCCGCATCGACTGCGACTACATCATCGGCGCCGACGGCTTTCATGGCGTCAGCCGCAAGTCGATCCCGCACGACAAGCTGACGGAATACGAGCGGGTGTACCCATTCGGCTGGCTCGGCGTGCTGTCGCGCACCAAGCCGGTGTCGCCGGAGCTGATCTATGCCAAGCACGAGCGCGGCTTCGCGCTGTGCTCGCTGCGCTCGCAGGTGCTGAGCCGGTACTATGTCCAGGTGCCGCTCACCGACAAGGTAGAGGACTGGAGCGACGACGCGTTCTGGGAGGAGCTGAAGCGCCGGCTGCCGGCGGAGATCGCTGGCCGTCTGATCACCGGGCCCTCGATCGAGAAGAGCATCGCGCCGCTGCGCAGCTTCGTCGCCGAGCCGATGCGCTACGGCAGGCTGTTCCTGGCCGGCGACGCCGCCCATATCGTGCCGCCGACCGGCGCGCGCGGGCTGAACTCGGCTGCGTCCGACATCTACTATCTCTATCATGCGCTGCTCGACCACTACAAGAAAGGCGACGATCGCGGCATCGACGGCTACTCGCAGCGGGCGCTGGCGCGGATCTGGAAGGCGCAGCGCTTCTCCTGGTGGATGACGACGCTCTTGCATCGTTTCCCCGACCGGCTGTCCTACGACGACAGACTGCAGGACACCGAGCTCGCCTATCTGTTCTCGTCCGAAGCCGCGCAGCGGTCGCTGGCGGAGAACTATGTCGGGCTGCCGTTCTGAGCGGGGTTATCGCGACGCGTTTCGCCTGCGCTGCCTGATCTCATCACGCATCAGCAGCCTCGCTGTCGTCCCAGCGAACGCCGGGACCCATACCCAGGGAGCGGTTTGAGGCAGGCTGGCGATTGGCTTTGTGCCCATCCGCCTGCGGCTGCTTCGGCTGGTGCAACTTCGCTCAGCTCGAGATGGAGGGGGCAAACGATCCGGGACGCGCTGTCGGGATTGGCGCCGGCTGCCTCAGTCTGTCGGCTTCCCCGCCCGCCCTCAAAAATGAGTTGCGTACCTCAAAAACCGCGCTATGGTCCTCAACCCAAAGGGGAGGAGCATGAACGCGCCGCTGACATTGCGGGATATTGCGCGGCAGGCGGGCGTGAGCCTCGCCACTGTGGATCGCGTGCTGCACAACCGGCCGGGCGTGCGCCCGGATACGGTGCGACGCGTCAAGGACGCGATGGAGCGCAGCGCGTTCCAGCCGCATGCGGCGGCCTCCGAACTCGCCCGTGCCCGCGCGCGGCGCTTTGCCTTCGTGATGCCGTCCGGCGCCAATCCCTTCATGCAGCAGATTCAGGCGCATCTCGGCGATCTGACGAGCTGGATGGCCGCGCGCCGGCTCACGGTCGATGTGGTCACGACGGACGTGTTCGATGCGGCCGTGCTGGCCGCGAAGCTCGAGCAGCTCGTCGGTCAGGTCGACGGCGTCGCGGTGGTGGCGCTCGATCATCCGAGCGTGCGCGCGGCGATCAACGATCTCGTCGAGTCCGGCGCCAAGGTGGTGACGCTGGTGTCGGACGTGCCGTCGTCGCGACGGCATCATTATGTCGGCATCGACAACATCGCCGCCGGCCGCACCGCGGGCGCGCTGGTCGGACGCTTCGCCGGTGGCAGGGCGGGGCGGGTCGCGATCATGGCCGGCTCGCAAAGCCTGCGCGATCATGCCGAGCGCATCTTCGGCTTCGGCCAGGTCCTGGCGGCGGAGTTTCGGCAACTTGAGGTTTTGCCGGTCGCTGAGGGGCATGACGTGGACGATCGCTCAGAGCACCTCATGCGCAAGCTGCTGACCGAGCATCGCGACATCGTCGGGCTCTACAATGTCGGCGCTGGCACGGCCGGCGTCGCCAAGGCGCTGACCGAGTCGGGGCGCGCCGACAACATCGTGTTCGTCGGCCACGACGTGACGGCACTGACGCGCAAGCTGCTGTTGAACGGCGTGATGGACGCGGCGATTTCGCAGAACCCGGGACACGAGGCGCGCTCCGCGGTGCGCGTGCTCCTGGCGCTGGCGCGCGGCGAGCCGATCCTGAGCGAACAGGAGACGATCCGCATCGACATCGTGATGCGGGACAATCTGCCGTGAGCGGATGGCCGCGATGACGCGGTCGGCCTGAGCACGGAATGAGAAGAGACCGAGGTGCTGGTTTCGAGGCGACGGCAGATCGCCGAAGCGCCTTGCGGTCGGTGGGAGGAGTGGAGACGTGTTTCTCGGACTGGATGTCGGCACATCCGGCGTGAAGGCCGTGCTGGAGGACGAGACGGGCGCGCTGATCGCGAGCGCCGCGCGGCCGCTGGCGCTGTCGCATCCGCAGCCGCTGTGGTCCGAGCAGAATCCGGATCACTGGGTCGAGGCCGTCATCGGCGCGGTCGATGATCTCGCGCGGGAGCGTCCGCGCGAGACCGCTGCCGTCAGCGGCATCGGCCTGTCCGGCCAGATGCACGGCGCGACCTTGCTGAACCGCACCGGTCGGCCGCTGCGGCCGGCGATCCTTTGGAATGACGGCCGCTCGCAGGCCGAATGCGCCGAGCTCGAACGCCGCTGTCCCGAACTGCACGCCATCGCCGGCAACCTCGCGATGCCCGGCTTCACCGCGCCGAAGCTCGTCTGGGTGGCGAAGCACGAGCCGAAGATATTTGCCGAGGTCGCGAAGGTGCTGCTGCCGAAGGCCTATGTGCGCTATCGGCTGTCCGGCGAGATGGTCGAGGACATGTCGGATGCGGCGGGCACCCTGTGGCTCGATGTCGGCGCGCGGCGCTGGTCGGAGAAACTGCTGGCGGCGACCGGGCTCGGTCTCGATCACATGCCGCGCCTCGTCGAGGGCAATGAGCGCAGTGCCGTGTTGTCGCCCGAGCTGGCGCGGCGCTGGGGCATGGGGGCTGACGTCGTGATCGCGGGCGGCGCCGGCGACAACGCGGCGAGCGCAATCGGACTCGGCGCCATCACGCCCGGCGATGCCTTCCTGTCGCTCGGCACATCAGGCGTGCTGTTCCGGGTGACCGACCGCTTCGCGCCAGCGCCGGAAGCGGCCGTGCATGCGTTCTGCCATGCGCTCGGCGGTCTCTGGCATCAGATGGGCGTGATGCTGTCGGCCGCGGCCTCGCTGGCGTGGCTGGCGCGCCTTCTCGAGACGCCGGAAGCCGCACTGCTGGCGCCGCTCGGTATCAGCGTCGAACGTCCGAGCCCGGTGCAGTTCCTGCCTTATCTCGACGGCGAGCGCACGCCGCACAACGATGCCCATGCCGCCGGCGCCTTGGTCGGCCTGCGCAGCGCCGCCGGCCGCGGTGATCTCGTGCAGGCGGTGCTGGAGGGCGTGGCGTTTGCCTCACGCGACATGTTCGCCGCGCTCGCGCGCAGCGCGCAGCCGATCACAGAGCTCGATCTCGTCGGCGGCGGCTCGCGCTCTTTGTTGTGGGCGCAGATCATGGCCGACGTGCTTGGCGTCACCGTGCACCGGGTCGAGGAGGGCGAGGTCGGCGCCGCCATCGGCGCCGCGCGGCTCGGCCGTCTTGCCGCGACCGGCGCAGCACCGGCCGATGTCTGCCGCAAGCCGCAGCGGCTGCAGAGTTTCGAACCCCGCGCGCCGCAGCGCGCGGCATATGACGCCGCCTACGCGCAATGGCGCAAGCTCTATCCTGCTCTCAAGGAGTAACGTCGTGAACGTCCAGGCCCCCTTCTTCCAGACCGGCGCGACCGTCAGCTATGGCGGGCCCGAGTCACGCAGCCCGCTGTCGTTCCGCTGGTACGACAAGGATCGCGTCATCCGCGGCAAGCGGATGGAGGATCATCTGCGCTTCGCGGTCTGCTACTGGCATTCGTTCTGCTGGCCGGGCAGCGATCCGTTCGGCGGCGAGACCTTCCTGCGGCCGTGGCAGCATGGCGACGACGCGATGGCGATGGCGCGGGCCAAGGCCGACGTGGCGTTCGAGTTGTTCCGGCTGCTCGACGTGCCGTTCTTCACCTTCCACGACGTCGATGCGGCGCCGGAAGGCGCGACGCTGAAGGAGTCGGTTGCCAACCTCAATGCGATCGGCGATCTGTTCGAGCAGAAGATGGCGTCTGCCAAGGTGCGGCTGCTGTGGGGCACCGCCAATCTGTTCTCGCATCGCCGCTACATGGCGGGCGCCGCGACCAATCCGGATCCGGATGTGTTCACCTACGCGGCGGGACAGGTGCGTGCCGCACTCGAGGTGACGCATCGTCTCGGCGGCGCCAACTACGTGCTGTGGGGCGGCCGCGAGGGCTACGAGACCCTGCTCAACACCGACATGAAGCGCGAGCTCGACCAGCTCGGCCGCTTCGTCGCGCTGGTCGTCGAGCACAAGCACAAGATCGGCTTCAAGGGCCCGCTGCTGATCGAGCCGAAGCCGAAGGAGCCGACCAAGCATCAGTATGATTTCGACGTCGCCACCTGCTACGGCTTCCTGCGGCGCTATGACCTTTTGAACGACGTCAAGCTCAATATCGAGCAGAACCACGCCATCCTCGCCGGCCATTCGTTCCAGCACGAGATCGCGCTGGCGCAGGCGCTCGGCGTGTTCGGCTCCCTCGACATCAACCGCGGCGACGATCTGCTCGGCTGGGACACCGACCAGTTCGCGATGAACGTGCCGGAGCTGGCGCTGGTGTTCCACGACATGCTCAAGGGCGGCGGCTTCACCACGGGCGGGCTGAATTTCGACGCCAAGATCCGCCGGCAGTCGATCGATCCGGATGACCTGCTGCACGCCCATGTCGGCTCGATGGATGCCTGCGCGCGGGCGCTGATCGCCGCCGACGAGATGCTGACCGACAGTGCGCTGACCGCGCCGCTGGCGCGGCGCTACGCCGGCTGGGACGGCGACGAGGGGCAGGCGATCCTCGCCGGCCGCCGCTCGCTCGCCGAGCTCGCCGACCGCGCCGTCAACACCGGCCTCGATCCGCAGCCGCGGTCCGGCCGGCAGGAATATCTCGAAAGCGTGGTGAACCGCTATGTCTGACGACAGCAGCCTGCGCACGATGACGAATGACGCTGAGCGCGCCGTGATGAGCACCGCCGCGCAGCCGGTCCTTGAGCTGAAGGGCATCGGCAAGCAGTTCGGCGCGATCCGCGCGCTGCAGGGCGTGGATCTTTCGATCGGCTCCGGCGAGGTCGTCGGCCTGATGGGCGATAACGGCGCCGGCAAGTCCACGCTGGTGCGGATCATCGCCGGCAATTTTCCGCCGAGCCAGGGCACGATCCATTTCGGCGGCCGCGAGGTGCATTTCCATCGCCCGATGGATTCGCGCAGCGTCGGCATCGAGGTCGTGTACCAGGACCTTGCGCTCGCCAACAACCTCACGGCAGCGGCCAACGTGTTTCTCGGCCGCGAGCTGAAGCGCAATTTCGGCCCGCTGGTGCTGCTCGACCACAAGGGCATGGAGGCGCGTGCGCTGGAGCTGTTTCGCGAGCTGCGCTCGGAGACGCGGCCACATGATCTCGTCAAGGACATGTCGGGCGGCCAGCGCCAGGCGGTGGCGATCGCGCGGACGCGGCTGTCCAACGCCAGACTGGTGATGATGGACGAGCCGACCGCGGCGATCTCGGTGCGCCAGGTCGAGCAGGTGCTGAGCCTGATCCATCGCCTGAAGGAACAGGGTATCGCCGTCATCCTGATCTCGCACCGCATGCCTGACATCTTCGCGGTGTGCGATCGCGTCGTGGTGATGCGCCGCGGCGAGAAGAAGGCCGACAAGCCGGTCGGCGAGACCAGCCCCGAGGAAGTGACCGCGCTGATCACTGGCGCCAAGGAGGCGGCGTGATGTCCGTTCCATCCGAGACCAGCTCCGCCGGCACCGACGTCACCTTCACCAATGTCGGCGTCATCAGATGGTGGCACCGCGGCGTGTTCGCCTCGCAGACGGCCTACGTCACGCTGGCGCTCATCGCCCTCATCATCGTGATGAGCTTCGCCAGTCCCTATTTTCTGACCGAAGGCAATCTGCAGAACGTCGCCAAGAACTTCTCCTTCATCGCCATCGCGACGCTCGGCATCACCTTCGTCATCATCACCGGCGGCATCGACCTGTCGGTCGGCTCGATGATGTGTTTCGCGGCGATGATCACCTCGATGGTGATGACGACGCTATCGACGCCGGGGATGCCGCTGTCGTCGCTGTTCGTGCATCTCGCCGCGGACGGCAAGACCGTGGTCGCGAACGTGCCCGGCCTGATCCTGATCGTCTCGGTGCTGGCAGGCCTGGCGGTTTCGCTGGTGGTCGGCCTGATCAACGGCGTCTGCATCGCCGTGCTCGGGCTGTCGCCGTTCGTGACCACGCTCGGCATGCTGTCGATCGTGCGCGGCCTCAGCTACGTGATCTCGAACGGCAAGGGCAGCTTTCCCGGCGGCCCGGACGCCGATTATTTCTATGCGCTGACGCAGGGCGATGTGTACGGCGTGCCGGCGCCCTTCATCTATCTCATCGTGCTGGCGCTGGTGATGGCGCTGGTGCTGCACCACACCGCGTTCGGCCGCCACGTGTTTGCGATCGGCGGCAACGAGAAGGCCGCGGAGCTCACCGGCGTCTCCGTGCCCCGGGTGAAGATCGAGGTCTATGTGATCGGCGCGCTTGCCGCCGGCCTGCAGGGCATCATCATCTCGGGCTGGCTCGGATCGGCGCCCGCCAACATGGCGACGTCCTACGAGCTCAACGTGATCGCCGCCGCCGTGATCGGCGGCGCCAACCTCGCCGGCGGTCTCGGCGGCCCGCTCGGCGCCATCGTCGGCTGCGTGCTGCTCGAGGTGATCAGGAACGGGCTGGTGCTGGCGCAGGTCAACTCCTACTGGCAGCAGACCCTGGTCGGCGTGATCATCATCGCCGCCGTGCTTGTGGATCGTATCCGCGCGCGCCTGCTGTGACGAATACTGGCCGGGGTGACAATCGCGTCTATCCTCACCCGGAACAGACAATGATCAGGGATAGACATGGAGGAGGGAAACCCATGAAGAAGCTGCTCTATGCGGTCGCATCGCTCGCGATTTTGATGGCCCCGGCGCAGGCCGAGACCAAATACCGCTTCGCCATCGTGCCGAAGGCGATGAACAATCCGTTCTTCGACGTCGCGCGCGACGGCTGTCTGAAGCGCGCCAAGGAGCTCGGCAATGTCGAGTGCATCTACAAGGGCCCGGTCGAGCACGAGCCGGCCACGCAGGCGCAGATCATCCAGGACTTCATCACCCAGAAGGTCGACGGCCTCGCCATCTCGGTCGCCGACGTTCCATCGATGACGAAATCGATCGAGGCGGCGACGGCGGCCGGCATTCCCGTCATCACCTTCGACGCCGATGCGCCGGGCTCCAAGCGCATCGCCTATATCGGCACCAACAACAAGGACTTCGGCCTCGCGCTCGGCAAGCAGCTCCGCGAGCTGCGGCCTGAGGGCGGCAAGTACGCCGTCGTCTCCGGCGGTCCCGGCGCCAAGAACCTTGCCGAGCGCGTCGACGGCGTGCGCGAGGCGCTGAAGGGCTCGAAGTGGACGGAAGTGGCGGGCTCGCCGACCTTCTGCAACGACGATCCCGCGCTCGCCGTGCAGCAGATGGCCGATCTGCGCACTGCGACGCCGGATCTCGGCGCCATCGTGCCGATCGGCGGCTGGCCGATGTTCGCGCCCGAGGGCTACAAGGCCTTCGTCAACAAGAACCGCAAGGACATCGACGCTGGCAAGCTGACGCTGGTCGTTGCCGATACGCTGAAGATGCAGCTCGAGCTGCTGCGCGACGGCTATTCCAACGCGCTGACCGGCCAGCGCCCGTTCGAGATGGGCGAGAAGGCGATGGACACGCTGCTCGCGATCAAGAAGGGCGAGAAGGTGCCGGAGGTGATCTACACCGGCCTCGACCTCGTCACCAAGGACAACGTCGCCAAGCTTTTGAACTGAGTTCCTCCCGGGGAAAACCTGGCGGTCCGGCAACCGGCTTCGGCCGGCGGCTGGGCCGCCCTTTTTTTGCTTGGGGATGCTTTTGGTACCCGCGGACCGGACATGACGGCTGTGATCAATCGAAACGCTGCGGCGTACTGGATGCCCTGCTTGCGCAGGCAATGACGACAGACGCTGGAGCGGCCACCTGCACTCGACTACGGGCACAATTGACAGACGGAAATGTCTGACTTAAGTCAGACATTATGCTCGACCCCATCTCCCGCGTCCGCCGCTTCAACCGCGCCGTCACCTCGGAGGTCGGCGCGCTCGACACCTCGTTTCTCGGGCGCGGTCGGCCGCTCGGGGCGGCCCGCGTGCTCAATGCAATCGGCCATGGCCGCAGCGACGTGGCCGAGCTGCGCGACTATCTCGCACTCGATTCCGGGCTGATGAGCCGGCTGCTGCGCAGCCTGGAGGAGGAGGGGCTGGTGATGACCAGGCCGCATCCCGACGACGCGCGCCGCCGCATCGCCAGGCTCACAGCCGCCGGGCGGCGCGAATTCGAGGCCTATGAGACGCTCTCCAACTCCCAGGCCGAATCGATGCTGGCGCGTCACGGGCAGCCCGAGGCGCTCTTGGCGGCGATGGACCTGGTCGCGGCCGCGCTGGGACGCAGCCGCATCGCCATCGATGAGGTTGATCCGCGCGGCGAGCAGTCGCGCTACTGCCTCGGCGAGTACTACGCCGAGCTGTCGCGCCGCTTCGAACGCGGCTTCGACGTGTCGCTGTCGCGCGATCCCGATGCCTTGGACATGATGGCGCCGCGCGGGGCTTTCTTCGTGGCATTGTCCGACGGCCTGCCGCTCGGCTGTGTCGGGCTGAAGGGCAGCGGCGGCGATGTCGCCGAGATCAAGCGGCTCTGGGTCGCGCCCGCCGCCCGCGGCCTCGGCCTTGGCCGCCGCCTGATGGATGCGGCCGAAGAGGCTGCCCGCACGCTCTCGATCAGCATTCTTCGCCTCGACACCAACAGCGCGCTCGCCGAGGCCGTCCAGCTCTATCGCCGCGCCGGCTGGACGGAGATCGACCGCTTCAACGACGATCCCTATCCAGACCTGTTCTTCGAGAAGCAGCTCTAAGATTGATCTCGCGCGGCGCCTGCGCCCCGCCGTTCTCCAGTCCAGCCACGGACCAGATCGCCCTGTTCGGCGTTAAGCGATGAGCAACTGGTAGGGTGGTCGAATGCGGGCCTTCGGGGGAGCTTGCGACGGAAGGGCGCGCTTTGAGTCCGATTCGGTGCCCGATCCTGCCCCAATTGCGGCGAGGGGGGGCGATGACATGAGGACGCGCCTTCGCCTCACTTCACCCCAAGACATGATCGAGCGTATAGATCGTCCTGCGCCGATCGCGCCGGCGGAACAGCAATAACGAATTGGGATAGGGCATGGTGACACGATCCACGGCGGCTCAGAACCTTGCAGCGATGCGGCGTCGGGGAGCGGTCCTGATGACTGTCGCGGCCGCCACCGTGCTGGCTCTGCAAGGTTCCGAGGCCCGCGCGCGACAGGCGCGTTCGGCGCCGGTGATCGAGGCGACGGCGCCGCGTGCGCATGGCGATCCGATCATGGCGATCGTGTCGATCAAGACCCAGAAAGTAACGTTCTACGACGCCGATGGCTGGATCTGGCGCGCACCGGTGTCGACCGGCGTCTCCGGCCGCGAGACGCCGGCCGGCGTGTTCGCCATCATCGAGAAGGACAAGGACCACCACTCGACTCTTTACGACGATGCCTGGATGCCGAACATGCAGCGCATCACCTGGAACGGGGTGGCGCTGCATGGCGGGCCGCTGCCCGGCTACGCCGCCTCGCATGGCTGCGTCCGCATGCCCTATGGCTTTGCCGAGAAGCTGTTCGACCGGACCTGGATCGGCATGCGGGTGATCATCGCGCCGGGTGACCCGACGCCCGTCGAGTTCTCCCATCCCGCCCTGTTCGCGCCGAATGCGCAGGCGCTCGCCGCGGTGCCCTCGCGGGCCGCGACGCTCGGCCGCGAGGCCGAGGACGCCGCCAGGAGCGCCGACGAGGCCAAGACGGCGGCTGCCGCGGCTGAGCGCGAGGCCAAGGCTCTGAAGGCGTCCTTGCGCAAGCTGGAGCAGGCCAAGGCGCGCGCCGAGGCCGAGCTCAAATTCGCCGACAGGAAGCTGGCCGCCGCCAAGACCGATCAGGCCAGGACGCTGGCCGAGGATGCGAAGCAGAAGGCCGCCGCCAAGGCGACCGACGCGGCAGCGCAGCTCGAGGCCGCCAAGTCGGACGCGACCGCGAAGCTCGCTGCGGCGACCTCGACCAAGGATGCCGCCAAGGCGGCGGCGGCCAGGAAGGCCGATGCGAGCAAGGCTGCGACGGACGCCAGGCTCGCGACCGAGCCGGTCTCGGTCTATATCAGCCGTTCGACGCAGATGCTCTATGTCAGGCGCAACACGCACAAGCCGGCCCCCGATGGCGGCGGCGAGGTGTTCGACGCCTCGATCGAGGCGCCGGTGACCATCCGCGATCCCGACCGGCCGATCGGAACGCATGTGTTCACCGCGGTGGCGCAGAACGGCGCGGAGCTGCGCTGGACGGCGGTGACCATCGACGACGGCGACACCGCCAAGGACGCGCTCGACCGCATCACCATTCCCAAGGACGTGCTCGACCGGATCGCGCCGACGGCCGTGCCGCGCTCCTCGATCATCGTCTCGGACGAGCCGCTGTCGAGCGAGACCAATTATCGGACCGAGTTCGTCGCGGTGCTGAGCAACCAGCCGCAGGGCGGCTTCATCACGCGCCGGCCGACGACCAATGTCGACGTCGTCGCCAGCGGGGACGAATATGACGACGGCTTCGGCAGCTTCTTCCAGCGCAGCTGGGATGGCCAGCCCGTCGCGGCGCCGCGCCGTCGCGGTCCGCCTCCGACCTACTACCGGCCGGTGCAGCCGGGCTGGTGGTGACCAGCCGGCCTGATGCCTGACCGCGGTTCGCGGGTCAGGCCGGATGGCGCTTCAAATCAGTTGCGACCTGCGGGGATGACGCCGGGCCACTGCATCAAGAAGGGCTGCGGCTCGTGCTGCGCCTCGGTCGCGCGCGCCACGCGCCTGACACGGTGAGGCCTGCGGGAGATCGAGCTGGTCGCCTCGCGAGCGGTCTCGATGCGCGTCAACTGCTGACGCATCTCGCCGGTGGAGGTCCGGAGCTGCTCGATGGTCATGTCGCTGTTCGCGGCCGCGGTGCGCAGCCCGCTCAGCTCGGTCGCCGCATCTTCCTGGGCGCCGCGGAGGCGGATCGTCTGGCGCTTCAGCAGCGCGAGATCGGATTCGATCTTGTCGGCCGTATCGCGGCGGCGCGCCTCGGTCTCGTCGGCGGCGGTGCGCAAGACGGCCAGGCCCGTTTCGGCGGTGGTGAGGCTGGCGCGCAATTGCAGAAGCTCGCCGGAGGTGTCGCTTTGGCGGTCGCGCAGCTGGGCGGTCTCGGCCTTGAGCTGCGCCAGCTCCGAGGTCAGCGTGGCGACGCGGCTCTCGAGCGAAGGCGCTCCGGTGCCGAAGGAGAAGCTGTTGGCGCCGCCGCTGCTCCACCACATCGCACCGGCGCTGGCGACGAGCGCCAGGCTCAGGACAATTCGTAGAGAGGCCGTGCCGCTGCTCGGCGGGGCGTCCGGCGTCTTGGTGGATCTGCGCATCGACGGGTCTCCGGGATTTGATGGAGACAATTATGATCATATTAAGGTTGCCAATGTTCTAAGCGCGCCGCTCCCGCGGAACATTTCATCCACGTAGTTTTGCGGAATGAGCTCTCGCAGCCTCGAGTTGTGAGCATGACCGGCGGCGCTCAGGAGTGCCGATGCAGGGACGGCGATGATCCGGCCCGGATCGCTGGCATGCAAATCGGATCCGTCGGAAAAGGCTTCGTGCGTCCTCGGGATCGTGATCTAAATCGCGCATGTCCGACATTCCGCCCACCGCCGCACCGCCGGCATTCGACGTGCTCGCCGAGGCCATCGGGCAGCGCCGCTCGGTCTATGGCCATATCAGCGGGCTCAGGATGGATCGCTTCGCGCCCGGCGAAGCCTGGTCGACCCTGCCTTATCGTCCCGTGTTCGTCGGCGACAGCGAGACCGGGGTGATCCATGGCGGCGTCGTCACCGCGATGCTCGACGAGAGCTGCGGCATGGCGGTGCAGCTTGCGCTCGACGGCAGCCGCGCGATCGCCACGCTCGATCTGCGCATCGACTATCAGAAGCCGGCGACCCCCGGTCTCGACATCAAGGCCCATGCGGTCTGCTTCCGCGTCACCCGCTCGATCGCCTTCGTGCGCGCCACCGCCTATCAGGAGGAGGAGACCGCACCGGTCGCCACCGCGACCGCCTGCTTCATGATTGGCGCCAACCGCACCAACATGCTGACCGACCGGGCGGCCTTCGACGGCGCGCCACCGCCGCTCGACGCCCCGGACGATCCGGCGGGGTCGTTTCCCACCAGTCCGTTCGCGCGCTGCCTCGGCATCCGCTTCGCCGAGAACGACACGCTGGTGATGCCGTTCTCGCGCCGGATCATCGGCAATCCCGTGCTGCCTGCGATCCATGGCGGCATGACCGGTGCGTTTCTCGAGACCGCAGCGATCGTCACCGTGATGCGCGAGCTCGGCGCCACGGCGCCGCCGAAGCCGGTCGGCCTCACCATCAACTATCTGAGGTCGGGGCGCGCGCTCGACACCGTCGCATCGGCGTCGATCGTCAAGCAGGGACGCCGCGTCGTCGCCTTCGAGGCCCGCGCCTGGCAGGACGATGCGACGAAGCCGATCGCCACGGCCTTCGGCCATTTCATGCTACGACCGGCGCCAGGGCAGGAGCAGGATTGAGGGAGACCTGGTCGCGAGTCACGATCAGGCCTTGCGCAGGATCTTGTCCATTGCCTTTCCCCGCGCCAGCTCATCGACCAGCTTGTCCAGGTAGCGGATCTCCCGCATCGTCGGTTCCTCGACATCCTCCACGCGGACGCCGCAGATCATGCCCTTGATCAGGGTCCGCGCCGGATTCATCGCTGGCGCCTGTGCGAAGAAGGTCTCGAAGTCCGTCTGACGCTCCAACCGGATCTCAAGCTCGCTTTGGCCATAGCCCGTCAGCCAGCAGATCACCTGATCGACCTCTGCCTTGGTGCGTCCCTTCTTCTCGGCCTTCGCGACGTACAATCGGTACACGCTCGCGAAGCTCGTCGTGTAGATGCGGTGTTTTGCCATGCTGACTCCATCGGATCGGCGGCGAGGCATGTCGGGTCTGCGAGGGGCGACGGCGCGGTACGAGCGCGTGCTTCATGTCCGCGTTTCGGATCGTCGGACAGCACGTTCGTTCGCACATGTCGGAAACGGACGCTAGCCCGGCAGGAACATCGGAAACGACACCCCGAGCGACCACGCCAGGATCAGGCCGAGACCGAGGCCTTCGGCCATCGGCGAGCAGGTCCTGCGGCCGACACAGCCGCCGATCAGTCCGAACACGATGAAGAACAGCACGATCACGGGGATGATGATGAGCAGGAAGAACAGCCGCTTGAGGTCGAGCGCGACTGCCCCGCCCAACGAGGCCAGGAAGGCGGTGCGGATCCACACGGTGCGCCACAGCGCGGCGTGGCCGCCCCTGTTGGCGATGCAATCCGCCAGCATGTAGGGCACCGCGCCCATTGCGATCGCTGCGATGATCGGCAGGCGCGCCGCGATCGGCATGAACGAGGCGACGTAGCGGTCGAGCGCGCCACCGAAGCCGCAGATGCCGTAGGCGGCCAGCGCCAACGCCGCGAGCCAGGCCACGCGGCCGAAGTGAACGCCCTGCGCGCGTAGCAGTATGAGCGACAGCGTGCCGTACACGAAGAGATGTACGGCGAGGTAGTCGGCGATCAGAACGGGCAGGAAGCGGGTCTCGACGAACCTCAGGACGATCGGTGTCGTCACCGCCGGCACCAGCGTGGCGATCGCAAGACTGTGCAGCGGAATTGTCGGCGGCGGCGCATCACCCTTCGGCAGCAGCTCGGCCAAGGGCCACGCCAGCAGCACGATGCCGGCGGCCAGCAGCGCGATCGCACCGCCAGTCGAAGCGACTGGGCCGCTGCTGGCGCGGCCGAACGCCCGATCGAGCCAGTCGCGCGCCTCGCGCAGTGCGGTCGTCGAATACAGCACGCTGACGTGTTCGACTCCGGGCGCGACGACGGCGCGGCGTCCGCCATTTGCGGCGGGATCGCCCACGGTGTCGCCCTCGCGCGCGGCGGGATCGGCGAGCCGGAGGTTGCGCAGCGCATCCCGGCGCAGGGCCGCCTCCCATTCGCCTGTGATGATCAGCAGATTGCGCGGCGCGCTCGCCGTGACGGCCTCGGAAAACATCGAGATCGCCACCGTCGCCCTGACACGCGGATCGGCCCGCGCCTGGCGGACGATGATGTCGGAAGCCATCGAGTGTCCGAGCAGGGCCACCCGGCCGTCATTCCCCGGCAGGGACAGCGCGGCGTCGGCGACGCGACCGATCTCGCTCATCAGCTCCTTCGTCGTGCCGTCGATGCGCGTGACGTTGCCCGACATCGGCGTCGGATTGCGGCCATGCCCCTCGAAGTCGAACGAGACCGCGACATAGCCCGCGCGCGCCAATGTCAGCGCATAGGCCTCCATGAACTGGCGTGAGCCCGCAAAGCCGTGGGCAATGACGACCACGGGCGACGCAGCCGCGTCGTCGCGCCGATAGACGGTGATGGGGGTGGTGCCTGCCTGCAGCGGGGCGATCGTGATGCCCGCGCGCTCGGCTTCGAGGCGCCAGATCCCGGCGACGCAGAGCGCGAGGCCGGAGAGCGCTGCGGCCAGCAGGGCTGCCCCGCGCAAACCGATGGCGTCTCGTCTGCGCGGCGCAGCGTCCATGATCGGCTCCGTTTGCAGCCGAAACTAGCGCAGGAATTGGTGCGGTAACAACGACGGCGCAGGCGAGCCGCACCGGCGCAATCGAACGAAACGCACGCCGCTTCGTTGACAACGCCGCCGGAGCGATATTCGGTGACCCCCGTTCAGCGGCGACAAGGAGGATGCATGAAACCGGAAGTCATCTGCCTGATGGCGTCGAGCGTCGACGGCCGGACCCTGCCGAGCCGCTGGCGTCCGAAGGGATCGGGCGATTTGTTCGAGCAGGTGCATGACCGGCTCGGCGGCGACGCCTGGCTGATCGGCCGCGTCACCGGCCAGGAATTCGCCAAGGGCTCGGCCTATCCGGCCGAGACGACGGAGCAATTCCCGCGCACCCATTGGATCGCGCGCCGCGATGCCAAGGCCTACGGCATCGTGCTCGATCCCCATGGCAAGATCTGCTGGGGTCGCTCCGACATCGGCGGCGATCCGATCGTCGTCGTGCTGACCGAGGCCGTGTCGGATGCGCATCTTTCGGGACTGCGCGGCGAGGGCGTCTCCTACGTCTTCGCCGGCCAAGCGAAGCTCGATCTTTCGCGCGTGCTCGAGATCGTCGCGCAGGAGCTCGGCGTGAAGCGCCTGCTGCTCGAGGGCGGCGGCGGCGCCAACGGCGCGTTCCTTCGCGCGGGCCTGGTCGACGAGTTCAACCTCGTTCTGTGTCCGGCAGTGGATGGCGCCAAGGGGGCGCCGAGCGTGTTCGATTCGACGGAAGCCGAGTCCGGCGAGCGTGCCCCGATCACGGCAATGACGCTCGAAAGCAGCACGGCGCTGGAGGGCGGCGCGCTGTGGCTGCGCTACAAGATCACCAACGGCTCGGCCTTGCCGGCCCAGGCAAGTCATGGCTGAGCGGCGAATGCACATCATCATCGTCGGGGCCGGTGCCGCGGGCCTGATGGCGGCGCGCGAACTGGCCCGCGCAGGCCAGCAGGTGACACTGCTGGAGGCGCGCGACCGCTGCGGCGGGCGCATCCATCCGCTGCCTGCGAGCAGGTTCGGATATCGCGCGGATGCCGGTGCGGAATTCATCCATGGCGAGGCGCCCGTCACCCACGCGCTGATGGCCGAGGCGGGGCTCACCTCGACGCCGGTCGATGGCGCGCGCTGGTACGTGACGGATGGCGCGTTCTCGCGCGAGGATCCCGCTGAACGGCAGATGCGCCAGTTGCACCGCGTGGCGCGGCAGCTCGACGAGGATATGACCGTGACGGCGCTGCTCGATCGGCATTTCGCCGGCGCGGAGTTTGCCGCCCTGCGCAAGTCGGTCTTGGGGATGGTGCAGGGCTATGACGCGGCCGATCCCGGTCGTGCCAGCGTGTTCGCGCTGCGCGACGAATGGATGGGCGGCGACCGCGGCGCTCAGGCGCGCATTGTCGGCGGCTACGCGGCGCTGCTCGATCATCTCCTGGCGGAGTGCCGGGCGCATGGCGTGAAGATGCTGCTCGAGGCGGTGGTCCGCGCGGTGGAGAGCTCCGATGATGGTGTCGTCGTGCGCTTGGCTGACGGCCGTGCGCAGCGCGGCGATCTCGTCATCCTGACCGTGCCGCTGCCGCTGCTGCGAACCATCGCGCTGCCGCCGGCCATGCACCCGCAATTGGCCGCAGCCGAAACCATCGGCTTCGGCAACGTCATCAAGCTGCTGCTTCGCTTCGAGCGTCGCTGGTGGCGAGAGGCCCGGACCGAGGACCTTTCCGACATGCTGTTCGTGCTGTCCGATGCCGACGTGCCGGTGTGGTGGACGCAGCATCCGAACGATGACGCGGTGTTGACCGGCTGGCTCGCCGGGCCGCCGGCCGGCGCCTTCGCCGCGTGCGACGAGGCCGCGCTGATCGAAAACGGGCTTTCGGCGCTCGCGGATATCTTCGCACAGCCGGCGGGCTTGCTGAAGCAGCAGCTCGTCGCGTCGCATGTCACGGATTGGGCGAAGGATCCGTTCGCGCGCGGGGCCTATTCCTATGCGACGCTGACATCCCACGAGGCGCAGGATACGCTTTCGCGCTGCGACGGCGGACGGGTGCTGATCTCCGGCGAAGCGCTGTATCGCGGACGCGACATGGGAACGGTCGAGGCGGCGCTGGCGAGTGGGCAACAAACAGCGCGGCGCATCCTCGCGATGTGATCGGGCCGTGTTCGACACGTTGCGCCGGTGCGCCCACGGCGCTAGCATTCGCCGGTCACCATGGAGAGGATCACCATGCTCGACCACGTCGGCTTCCCTGTCTCCGACTTCGCCCGCGCCAAGGCGTTCTATGCGGCCGCCCTGGCGCCGCTCGGCTATGTCCTGATGATGGAGATCACCGACGCGCAGACCGGCGGCCACGGTGATCACGCCGGCTTCGGCGACGGCCGTCCGGATTTCTGGATCGGCACCGGCGGGACGGCCGCGACCTCGACGCATGTCGCGTTCCACGCCAAGGATCGCGCCACGGTCGATGCGTTCTATCAAGCGGCGATCGCCGCAGGCGGAATGGACAACGGCGCGCCTGGACTGCGGCCGCATTATCACGAGAACTATTACGGCGCGTTCGTGCGCGACGCCGACGGCAACAACATCGAGGCGGTGTGCCACGCGCCGGCGTGAGGGCCGCTCACCCCTCGGGATGAGTCAGGCCATCACCGGCATGTGCTCGGCGGCCGCGGCCAAGCTCGGCGCGACCACGATCTCGAGCTGCTGGCGCAGCCAGCGGTGCATCGGATCTTCGTGGTGTCGCAGGTGCCAGACCATGTACATCGGCATCGCCGGACAGGGGACGGGCACCGGCGCCACCGCCAGGCCGCGCAGCATGTAGGCGCGCAGCAGGCTCGGCAGGGTCGCGATCATGCGGCTACCGCGCAGGAACGGGCCGATGCCGCCGAAGCCCGGCACCTGCGCCGCGAACCGCCTGACGAGGCCGCGCTCGGCGAGGACCTCGTCGATGTCGAGGCGGCGCCGCGGCTCGTACAGTACCGTGACGTGGTCGCTGGCGAGATAGTCCTCCAGGCTCTGCGGCGGCTCGCGCTGGCTCGCATCGTAGAACACGCGATAGCTGTCCTCGAACAGTCGCTTCTGCAGGATGTCGCTGCCCTCGGGTGGGCGCGGCGTGATGATGAGCTGACAGTGCTCTTCGCGCAGCATCTCCGGCGTCGGTGCGCCGGAAGGGATCACGCGCAGGCTGAGGCCCGGCGCCTGCGCGTGGGCGTAACGGAGCAGGGACGGCAGCAGCAGGTCGCGCTGCAGATCATTGGCCGCGATCGTCACCTGCGCGGAGATTTTCGCCGGCTCGAACGCAGCGGTGTGCGAGAAGCTCCGGAGATCGTCGAGCAGCGCGCGGGCGCGCAGCGCCAGGAGCTGCGCATGCGCGGTCGGCACGATGCCGCGGCCGGACTTCACGAACAGCGGATCTCCGGTGATCGCGCGCAGCTTGTCGAGCAGATGGCTGACGGCCGACTGCGTGACTCCGAGCCGCTGCGCCGCGCGGGTGACCGAGCCTTCCTCGATGACGGCGAGCAGGAGCTGCAGCAGGTGGCCGTCGAGGTCCAAATGATCGAATTGGCTCATGGATCGGATCGGTCGCGCGGCCTTTATTGACGGTGTCTGTCGGCGATACTGGCGGGCACGAACGGCGCCGCGTTTGATCCAGATCAAGCGCGGCCGTCCGAAACACGCCCAGGGGAGGCTCAGATGTCCACCACGTCAGCCCGGCAGCCCGTGCCCGGCACCACCATCTTCGACGGCGAGCAGGCCCGCAAAGGCTACGCCCTCAACAAGATGTGCTACTCGTTCAACGATGCCGCCAACCGCAAGGCGTTCGTCGCCGACGAGGACGGCTATTGCGCCAAATACGGCCTCAATGCACAGCAGCGCGCGGCGATCAGGAACCGCAACGTGCTGGAGCTGATCGAGGCCGGCGGCAACGCCTACTACCTCGCCAAGTTCGCCGGCATCTTCGGGCTCGACATGCAGGACATCGGCGCGCAGCAGACCGGGCTGACGAAAGAGCAGTTCAAGGCCAAGCTTCTGGCGGCGAGGGGGTAATCGTCATGGCAAAGATCGTCGGTTGCATCACCACCTCGCACGTTCCGGCCATTGGCGGCGCGATCGCCAAGGGCCTGCAGCAGGATCCGTATTGGAAACCGTTCTTCGACGGCTTCCCGCATGTCCGCGAGTGGCTCGCCAAGGTCAAACCGGATGTGGTCGTGCTCGTCTATAACGACCATGGCCTCAACTTCTTCCTCGACAAGATGCCGACCTTCGCGGTCGGCGCGGCCGACAGCTACAGCAATGCCGACGAGGGCTGGGGCATTCCGCAGACCGCGCCGTTCAAGGGTGACAGCGAATTGTCCTGGCATTTGATCGAGCATCTGGTGAAGGAGGATTTCGACCTCACCACCTGCCAGGAGATGGTGGTCGATCACGCCTTCACACTGCCGATGGCGCTGTGCTGGCCCGATCAGAAATGGCCGGTGCGGGTGGTGCCCGTGGTCGTCAACACGGTGCAGGCGCCGCTGCCGTCGGCCGCGCGCTGCTACAAGCTCGGCCAGGCGCTGGCGCGGGCGGTTCAATCCTGGCCGAAGGACGAGCGCGTCGTCGTGATGGGGACCGGCGGCCTGTCGCATCAGCTCGACGGCGAGCGTGCCGGCTTCATCAACAAGGATTTCGACGAGAAGTTCATGGCCAGCATGGTCGACGATCCCGCCTGGGCGACGAAGTATTCGACCACCGAGCTGGTCGAGCTGTCGGGCACCCAGGGCGTCGAATTGCTGAACTGGATGGTCGCGCGCGGCACCCTGCCGGAGAAGGTCCGCAAGGAGCACGCCAACTATCACATCCCGATCTCGAATACGGCGACCGGGCTGATTGTGCTGGAGCCGGTGTAGGGCCCCTGCGAGAGTCTTTATCGGAAGGCGACGACTGAGAGTCGTCTGCCAACGACGATCACGCGGTATGGGTCCCGGCGAACGCCGGACCCGTACCGCGGATGCTATCGAGGGATGCGGCTGTCAGTGGCCCGCTTCGGACCGACTTCCGTGCGGCTGCCCTTACCCGACCCTCTCGCCGTGAAGAACGGTTGAGAGGGAGCGCAGCGTCTGGGCGGCGCGAGCACGGATATCAATTCCGGTTGCCACGGCTCCGCTCCTGGCTGATGTTGATGTCAGCTCGCGGTGCCCTCGTCGCCCTGGATATCGGCGATGGCGCGGGTGAGGATGTCGCTGACACGCTTCGCTTCCGCGTCGCTCCAGCCCTGCCGGTGCATCTTGAGCGCCATCTTTAGCGTCTGCACGCTCTGCAGCACCGGCTCCGGCGGGCGCATGCCGCCCATGGTGCGGGCCATGATGCGCAGCCGGCTCAGCAGGCCATCGATGGCGGCTTCATCCTCTTTCAGCGCCTGACGGCCGGCGTCGGTGATCGCGAACAGCTTCTTGCCGCCCTCGGCCGATGCCGCTTCGATCTGGCCCATGTCCTCGAGCAGATTGAGGATCGGATAGACCGAGCCCGGGCTCGGCGAGTACGCCCCGCCGACCAACTGTTCGACCGCCTTGATCAGCTCATAGCCATGGCGCGGCTTCTCACCGATCAGCCACAGCAGCAGGCTGCGCAGATCGCCGGGACCGAAGAAGCGGCCGCCGCCGCCACGCCCGAACTCCTCGCGACCGCCGCGGCGGCCACGCTCGAACAGGCCGGCCGCCCGCGGGCCGAACCCGCCGCCGCGCCCGCCCATGCGCATCTCCTCGCAGGCTTCGTCGAAGCCACGCCGTCCATGACGTCCGCGATGTCCCCAGCCGCGCTCTTGGTTGTCGTCGTCTTTGCGGGAGGGGCCAAACGTCCAATGATGATGTCTCATACGATATGATCTCCGTTTCGTACGAACGATATATCGTTTATAGGTTTCGTTTGTCAACCGTGACCGATGCAGGTTTCCGAATCTGCAAATAACGCGTTGATTTCACGCGATTTATGGGATTGCCTCGGTCACGCGACCCGCGACCTCGTGCGCCGTGCCGCGATGCGCAATCAGCGCATAGGCGACGGGGACCACGAACAGCGTGAACAGGGTGCCGATCGCGAGTCCGGTCGCGATCACGAGCCCCATGTTGAAGCGGGACACCGCGCCGGCGCCGCTCGCGGTGATCAGCGGGATCACGCCGAGCACCATCGCCGCCGTGGTCATCAGGATCGGCCGCAGCCGGACGGTCGCCGCTTCGATGATCGCCTCGGTGCGGTCCTTGCCCTGTTCGCGCAGCTCGTTGGCGACCTCGACCATCAGGATGCCGTGCTTGCTGACGAGGCCCATCAGGGTGACCAAGCCGACCTGGGTGTAGATGTTGATGCTGGCGCCGCCGATGCCGAGGCTGATGAAGATCAGCGCGCCCGCCAGCGACATCGGCACCGACACCAGGATGATGATCGGATCGACGAAGCTGTTGAACAAGGCGGCGAGCGCCAGGAAGATGATGATCAGCGCGAACACGAAGGTGGTGACGAAGCCGCCGGATTCCTGCATCAGCTGCCGCGACGCGCCGCCATAGTCGACCGAGTAACCCGATGGCAGCGACTTCGCGATCTCCTTCAAGGTGGCGAGCGCGTCGCCCATCGCGATACCCGGCATCGCCACGCCGGAGATGGTCGCCGCGTTGATCTGCTGGAAGTGATTGAGCGACTCAGGGATCGTCTTGTGCTCGAGCCGGGCCACGGTCGACAGCGGCACCATGGCATTGCCGCCGGCGCGGATCGAATAGTCGAGCAACTGCGAGTCGGTCAGACGATCGTTCTGCCGCACCTGCGGGATCACCTTGTAGGAGCGGCCCTCCAGACTGAAATAGTCGAGGTAGTTGCCGCCCAGCATGGTCGCGAGCGCGCCGCCGAGATCGCTCATCTTGAGGCCGAGATCGGCAGCCTTGTCGCGATCGAACACCACGGTGGTCTGCGGCTTGTCGATCTTCAGGTCGCTGTCGAGGAAGATGAAGCGGCCGCTCGCCAGCGCCTTGGCCATGAAATCGCGCGACACGTCGTTGAGCTCGCCGAACGCGCCGGTGGTGCCGATCACGAACTGGACCGGCAGGCCGTTGCTGCCCGGCAGGGGCGAGGGCTGGAACGCGACGGAACGCGCGCCGGCGATGCCGTTCAGGAGCTGCTGGAATTCCGGCTGCAAGGTGCTGGTCGTCGCCTTGCGCTGATCCCAGGGCTTGAGCACCCAGCCGCCGATCACCTGCGTCGAGGTGTCGATCTGGAACACGGTGCGCGTCTCCGGACGCTGGGCAATCAGGCCGTACAGTTGCTGGCCGTAGAACTGGCGCTGCTCGAGCGTGGCCGAGGGCGCGGAATTCGTCAGCGACAGCACGATGCCCTGGTCCTCGTCCGGCGCGAGCTCGCTGGTGGAGCTGACATAGAGCCAGGGGATCATCGCCAGCAGCAGCAGCGCGAACACCACGACCACCGGCTTGGTCGCGAACACGCTTTCGAGCCCGCGGCGATAGCTCTGTGCGAGCCGTTCGAGCACGTGGTCGATCGCACGCACCAGCCGCGCCTCGAGCGTGGTGGCGTCGCGCTCGGTCCGGCGCAGCAGCCAGGCGCAGTTCATCGGCGAAAGCGTCAGCGCGATCACCGCCGAGACGGTGACGGCGCCGGCGAGCGTGAAGGCGAATTCGGTGAACAGCGCGCCGGTGAGGCCGCCCTGGAAGCCGACGGGCACGTAGACCGCGATCAGCACCACGGTCATCGCGATGATCGGGCTCGCCAGCGCGCGCGCCGACTGGATGGCAGCCTCGACCGGCGGCACACCCTCGTCGATCAGGCGGTGGACGCTCTCGACCACGATGATGGCGTCGTCGACGACCAGGCCGATCGCGAGCACCAGCGCCAGCAAGGTCAGCAGGTTGATGGAGAAGCCCATCAGCAGCATCAGGCCGAAGGTGCCGATCAGCGATAGCGGAATGGCGATCACCGGGATCAGCACCGAGCGCCACGAGCCCAGGAACATGAAAACCACGACGATCACGATCCCGATCGCCTCCACCAGCGTATGGACCACCTCGTCGATCGACGAGTTCACGAAGTCGGTGGAGTCGTAGAGGATCTCGCTGGTGATGCCGTTCGGCAGTTGTCGTTGCAGCTCCGGATAAACCGCCTTCACGCCGTTGACGACGTCGAGCAGGTTCGCCGTTGGCGCCACCTGGATGCCGATGTAGACCGCGGTCTTGCCGTTGAAGCGCGTCGCGCTGTCGTAGTCGTCATTGCCGAGCGTGACATTGGCGACATCGCGCAGGCGGATGATGGCGCCATTGACCTGCTTGACGACGAGATTGCGGTATTGCTCCAGCGAATGCAGGTTGGTCGCGGCGGCGAGATCGACCTGCACGAGGCGGCCCTTGGTGGTGCCGAGCCCGGAGATGTAGTCGTTGCCCGACAGTGCCGTCGACACGTCGGTTGCCGTCAGGCCATAGGCCGCAAGCTTGTCGGGGTCGAGCCAGGCGCGCAGCGCGAATTTCTTGGCGCCGAGCAGTTCGGCGGTCTGCACCCCGGAGACCGCCTGCAGCTTCGGCTGTACCACGCGGGTGAGGTAGTCGGTGATCTGGTTCGGCGCCAGCACGTCGCTGGCGAAGCCGATGTACATCGAGTCGATGGTCTGCCCGACCTTCAAGGTCAGGGTCGGCTGCTGCGTGCCGGTCGGCAGCTGGTTCAGCACCGAGTTCACCTTGGCGTTGATCTCGGTCATCGCCTTGCCGGAATCGTAGTTTAGCCGCAGGTTCACGGTGATGGTGCTGCTGCCGGTGACGCTGGTCGACGTCATGTAGTCGATGCCGTTGGCCTGGGCGATCGCATTCTCCAGCGGCGTGGTGATGAAGCCGGCGATGATGTCGCTATCGGCGCCGGCATAGGCCGTGCTCACCGTGACGATCGCGTTCTGCGTGCGCGGATATTGCAGGATCGCGAGCGTCGACATCGAGCGCAGGCCGAGCACGAGGATGAGGGCGCTGACGACGAGCGCCAGCACCGGCCGGCGGATGAAGATGTCTGTGAAACGCATGGGGGATGGCTCTGACGGTCGGAGGCTTGCGCGAATTACTGATCGACGACGTTCGGCGCCGCCTCGGCGACGGGCACGTGCGAGTTGTCGATCTTGACCGGGCTGCCGTTGCGCAGCTTGATCTGTCCCGCGATCACCACCGTCTCGCCCGGCTTGATGCCGTCGGTGATCGCGATCCGGTCGCCCTTGGCCGGCTTGCTCTTCACGAACGTCTGCCGCGCCTTGCCCTCGCCGTCCTTGAGATCGTCGACCACGTAGACGAGATCGCCATAGGGATTGCTGACGATCGCCGTCAGCGGCAGCGTGACGAGCTGTTCGGGCTTGCCGGTCGCGATCTCGACCTTGGCGAACATGCCCGGCAGCAACCGCGTCGCATCGTTGTGCAGCGTGGCGCGAATCTGGACGTTGCGGCTCGTCGAATCGACCTTGGCGTTGATCGCCGAGATCTGACCGGTGAAGCGTTCGCCGGGATAGGCGTCGACGGCGATTCCGACGTCCTGGCCGATCCGGATGTCGGCGAGCGACTGCTGCGGCAGGTAGAAATCGACGAAGATCGGATCGAGGCTCTGCAGGGTGACAATGGTGGTGCCGGCGCCGAGATACTGCCCGAGATCGACGGCGCGGATGCCGAGCCGGCCGGCGAACGGCGCCTTCAGGGTCTTCTGCTCGACGATCGCCTTCTGCTGCGTCACCAGGGCCTGCGCGTTCTTCAGGTTGGCGCGATCGCTGTCGAGCGTGGCCTGGCTCACCGCGTTGAATTTGATCTGCTCCTCGTCGCGCTTGACGACGATGGCATAGTTCTCGGCAGTCGCCTGCAGCGACTGCAGCTTGGCGACGTCATCGGTTGCGACCAACTGCAGCAATTGCTGGCCGGCTTCGACGGTGTCGCCCGAATTGAACTGGATGCCCTGCACGATGCCCGCGGTCTGCAGCGCCAGATCGGCGCCGTTGACGGCGCGCAGCGAGCCGACCGCGGTGATGTTGGAGCGCCATGCTGCGGTCGCTGCAACGACCGTCGAGATCGTCTGCGGCGGGTTGGCCATGGCGCCGATCGCCTTAGCGATCATGATGCCCTTGAAGGTCTGAAAGCCGTACAGGCCGCCGAACAGCACCGCCATGGCGGCCAGCATGATCGTCATGCGTTTCTTCATTACATTGCTTCCTGAGTCGTGCGATTGGGACCGGCGAAATAGCCGGGATTGGCGCGCGGCAGCGCCGCCGGGGTCTCGTCCTGGCGATTCCACCAGCCGCCGCCGAGCGCCTGGAACAGCGCCGCGGTGTCGGTGAAGCGCGTGGCTTGCGACTTGATGCGGGAGACGCGTGCGTTGAGATAGGATTGCTGCGCGTTGATGACGTTGGCGTAGGGCACCGCGCCGCTCCTGAACTGCTCGACCGCCATGGCGAGACTGTCGGCGGTGGCCTTCTCGGCGGCGGCCTGGGCCTTCAGCGCCTCGGCGTCGTACTGGATGGCGCGCAGCGAATCCGCGACATTCTGGAACGCGGTGATGACCGTGCTCTTGTAGAGCGACAGATCCTGCTCGAAGGTGGCGACGTCCGCCTCCTTGGTGTGATACAGCGTGCCACCGTCGAGCAGCTTCTGGCTGACGCTCGAGGCCGCATCCCACACGATGGTCGTCGGCGAGAACAGCCGGCCCGGTCCGCTTGCGCCGTAGCTGCCCGACAGCGTCACCTGCGGCAGCAGATTGGCGACGCCGACGCCGACCGTCGCTGTGGCCTGGTGCAGCGTGGCCTCGGCCTGCCGGATGTCGGGACGCTGCCGGACGAGCGAGGAGGGCAGTGACATCGGCAGCTTGCGCGGCAGCCGCAGCTCCGCGAGGGTCACATGCTCGCCGCGGTCCTGGCTCGGCAGCCGGCCGAGATAGGCCATCAACTGGTTGCGCTGCTGTGCGAGTTGCTTCTGCAGCGGCGCCAAGGTCGCCTTGGCCTGCGCCAGCGTTGCTTCCTGCGCCAGCACGTCGGATTTGGAGATGGCGCCGACGTCAAATTGGTGTTGGATCCGGCCAAGCTGGTCGGTCTCCGCCTTGATGATCTCCTCCGTCGCGGCAATCTGATCGCGCAGCGAGGCGTCGCTGATCGCGGCGGTGACGACATTGGCGGTCAGCGACAGATACGTCGCTTCCATCTTGAAGGCCTGGTAGTCGGCCTGCGCCTGCAGCGCCTCCACCTGGCGACGCGTGCCGCCCCATAGGTCGAGCGCGTAGCTGACGCTCACCGACGTGCCATAGAGCGTGTACAGCGAGGTCTGACCAGGCCATTGTCCCTGCTGCGTGCTGGAGGCCTGCGTACGCTCGGCCGAGCCGCTTGCGCTCAGCTGCGGAAACAGCGCGCCCTGCTGCGATAGCGCGTTCTCGCGCGCAGCACGCAGCGCCAATTGTGCGGCTTCGATGTCCGGGTGGTTGCGAATCGCCTCCTCGACGAAGGCGTTGATCTGCCGGGAATGAAACAGCGCCCACCAAGTGCCGGGCAGATCGCCTCCGGGCGCGAAGCTCTGCACGTTGCCGCCCGGTGTCGAGGCGCTGGCGGTCGCGGCGAGCCGACGTTCGGCCACATAACCGGTTGCGGCCGGCGCGTCGGGAGACATGAAGTCCGGGCCGACGGCGCAGGACGCGAGCAGCATGCTGCAGCCGAGGAGGCCGAGCCGCAAGGGCAGCGCGCTGCATCTCGGGACCAGCCCCAAACAGACATGAAACATTTGGACATCATCGGACATAAAACTAAACCGTTTCGTTTTCTGTGGCGGACGATGCGTGGCGGTTCCGGCCTAGTCAAGTCACGTTGATGACAAAGCGAGCTTGCTCACAGCTTCACGTCTCGCGCACCGCTGCGCGGCGCCTGTGCTCGTCTGCATCGGGACGCGGGCATGACGGCTCCGAGACGAACGCCGAGAACGCGCCGCTGCCCTTCCCGCGGTGGCAGGCAGCTACGTCGTTTCTCACAATGATCGAAAAGCGCCGTCGAGCCCGCATTGTCCAGGGCAGGCCCGAGCGAAGCAGCGCGTGCAGATCGCGCTGGAAGCCGGCCCGCGGTGCCAGCCGGCGTCTGCAACGAAGCGCGGGTCAGGATGGCATCGAGGATGCGACTATCGGCTTCGCCGGCACGTCGCGCACGCGGCTCGGGCGCCGCAGCCGGCGTTGCGTCCAGATCAGCAGGCCGGTGACCAGCAGCGCGAACAGCGCGACCGAGATCAGAACGTTGGCCGCGCTGCCGATCAGAGACCAGTTGCCTTCATGCAGCAGGCGCGGCCAGTTGCGCGGCAACGCGGAGAGCCCGTCGGCCGTGACGGCATAGGCCCTGAGCTCATCGCCCTCGATGATGCGCGCCATCATCCGTCCGCCGCGATTGCCGATCGAGTTCACCGACGACAGGTCGTGGTCCTTGGCGACGATGCTGACGGCCTCGGGAAGCGAGATGCGCTTGGCTGCGGCCAGCGGCGCGCTGCCTGCGAAGGTCAGGCCGAGCTCGAGGCAGAGTCCGGTGAGCGGGCTGAGCAAAATCAGCGGCAGCGTGAACCAGGCCGTGCCCTTGTGCCAGCCGGACAGCGTGTTGCGCAGCCGCGGCAGTCCCATCAGGATGCCGATGATCATGATGCTGATCATGGCGATGGTCGAGATCAGGGTGAGGCCGGGGATTCCGATCAGATGCTCGTGGGTCCTGCGCGCCCACGAGAAGACGCTGGGCATCGCCGGCTTTTCGACCGCGGCACCGGTTGTCATGTCGACCTCGGCGCCCGGCGCCCCCTGCAAGGTCAGATGCTGCGTGGAGGCGTCGATCGACAGACCGCGTGCCTTGCCGTCGGGATCGTATTGCTTGATCAGCGCGACCACGCGCGCCGGATCGACGCTTTGCGGCTTCACGGCGGCGACCTGCGCCATCGGTTCGAAGGAGAGGATCAGCCCGGTCACGATGATGACAAGCAATGGCAGCGCGAAGACGAGGCTGATCCAACGGTGAAGTTTGAGCAGAAGCTGCTTGTTCATGATCGTCTCCGATTGATCGTCTCGCACGCGGTATCATGCGGGACCGTTGTCCGCAGGCGTCTGCTCCGTGAACGTTTCTGATCGTTCTCGCTGGACGACGCCGGGATATCAACCTGTCGTCCGCCGCGCTTCATTAGCTGAGCGCAGCAGCGAGACGAAGGAGATAACTATTAATTTTAGGTCATGCGCCGTTTGATCGGCATCAATGCGGCAGAGGTCGTTTCAGGACTGCTGGGATGATGTCAATTTGTATCAGATGCCGTCTTGCGGCCATCGAGCACCTCGCGCAGGCATGTCGCGTCCAAGCCGTTCTCCCACTTCGCGATGACGATGGTGGCGACTGCATTGCCTATCAGGTTGGTCGGCGTCAGCCCCTGCGACATCAGGCGATGGATGCCGAGCACCAGCGCGACGCTGGCGACCGGAATCGTACCGGTCGCGGCGAGCGTGGCGGCCAGCACGACGAAGGCGGCGCCCGCGATGCCGGCCGCGCCCTTCGACGTCACCAGCAGGATCAGCAGCAGCCCGATCTGGTGGCTGATGTCGAGATGCGTGTTGGTCGCCTGCGCCAGAAACACCGCGGCGGTCGCGAGGTAGAGGCAGGTGCCGTCGAGATTGAACGAATAGCCGGTGGGGATGACGAGACCGACGATGCTGCGTTCGCAGCCAGCGGCTTCGAGTTTCGCCAGCATGCGCGGCAGCACGGTCTCCGATGACGTGGTGGCGATGCAGACCAGCACCTCGTCCCTGATGTAGCGGATCAGCTTCCACAGGCTGAAGCCGGTGAAGGCGGCAATCGGGCCGAGCACGGCGGCGATGAAGATCAGGCACGTGAGATAGAAGCTGCCGAGCAGCAGGCCGAGCTTCGCCAGCGAGCCCAGGCCGAACTTGCCGACGGTGAAGGCGATGGCGCCGAATGCGCCCAGCGGCGCTGCCCACATCACGATCCGAACGACACCGAAGATCATCCGGCCGGCGACATCGATCACGTCCGTCACCGGCTTGGCGCGGTCGCCGAGCCAGATCAGTGCAAAGCCGCACATGACCGAGATGAACAGCACCTGCAGGATATTGCCCTCGGCAAAGGCGCCAACGAAGGTCTGCGGAATGATGTTGAGCAGGAACGGCACGAAGCCGACCGCAGCGGTCTGCTTGACATAGGGCTCGATCGTCGCGGAGTTGATCGTCGCCGGGTCGACGTTCATGCCGACGCCGGGCTGAAACAGGTTCACCGCGGTCAAGCCGATGATCAGCGCCAGCGTCGTGATCGCCTCGAAATAGATCAGCGCCTTGATCGCGACGCGGCCGACCTTGGCCATGTCGGCCATGTGGGCGATGCCGTTGACCACGGTGCAGAAGATGATCGGCGCGATCAGCATCCGGATCGCCTTGATGAAGGCATCGCCGAGCGGCTGCATCTGGGCGCCCAGATCCGGCTTGACGGCGCCGAGCAGGATGCCCGCTGCCATCGCGATCATGACCTGGACCCAAAGCTCCTTCCACCAGCCGCGGCGGGCGCCTGCCTTGCTGTCGGCGGTGAGGGTCGTGGCGGTCATGATCGGTCCTGTCGCTGAACGGGCGAATTCGCAGCTGGCGGTGACTCAGCTCTTGGGCTCGAACTTGAACAGCCGTTCGGGATTGCTGACAAGCAGCTTTCGCTGCATGGCCGGATCCGGGGCGTAGAGTGGGATCAGATCGACCAGATCGCCGTCATTGGGCATGATCTTGACGTTCGGATGCGGCCAGTCGGTGCCCCAGATGACGCGATCCGGCGCGTTGTCGATCAGCTTGCGGGCGAACGGGACCGCGTCGTGGAACGGGGGGCCGGAGGCCGAAGCGCGCTCGGGACCGGTGATCTTGATCCAGCACTTGTCGTCGCTCGCCTGCAGGTCGAGCAGCGCCTTGAACCCGGCATCGTCGATCCCCTTGGCAGCGCTGATCGTGCCCATGTGGTCGATCACATAGGTGACCGGCAGCGCCTTCAGGATCGGCACGAATTCCTGGATCGTCCCGGCCTCGAGATAAACGTCGACGTGCCAGCCGATCGCCGCGACGCGGTCCACCAGGGTGCGGAAGACGTTCATGTCGCCGACGCCGCCGAGGCGGCGGAGGAAGGCGAACCGGCAGGCGCAGATGCCGGCCTTGCCGAGCGCCGCGAGGTCGGCATCGGACATCGCCGCGTTGATGTTGGCGACGCCCTTGTAGTTGCCGTTGCTCTGCGCGATCGCATCGGTCACGACCCGATTGTCGGTGCCGTGGACGGTGGCGTTGACGATGACGGCGCGCTCGACGCCGATCTTGGCGTGCAGCGCCCGGAACATCTCCAGCGATGCGTCGGGCGGCGTGTAGGGGCGGCTGGGCGAGAATGGATAGGTCGCCGCCGGCCCGAAGATGTGGGTGTGGGTATCGACGCTGCCCGGTGGCGCCCTGAAGCTCGGGGTCTTCGGTGCCGGATCCGGGCCGGCGATGCTGGGGATCTTGGCCTCGTCGGCGGAGAGGGCAGGGCCTCCGAGCACGCTCGCCGCTCCCAGTCCGGCCATGGTGGCCAGCAGGTCTCGTCTCAACATCAGAGCGTACTCCTCGGGATGGCCGCGGTCACAGGCAGGCGCTGCCCGCCAGGCTCCGGCATCGTTCGTGTTTGCTATCGTCACGCCACGATGGAGAGGTCGGGCGACCTCTCAACGTGGCGTCGTGATCATGGGTGCTCCGGATCCGGAGCCGGCGGATCGCTGTGATCCCAGTTGTTCCTGATCGAGGATCTTGCAGCCTCTGCAGCATGACAAGAAGCATTGGGTGAACGGTCAGTTCGCTTGGTTGGACAATGCTCTGCAGTCCAACTGCCAACGTTGCCGAGACCCTCCGTTCGAGCTGCGTTGCAGCGCGCCTGGGCGAGATGGGTTGCTCTTCAACCAGTCTGCGAGAAGGCAGCCCGAGCGCGCCGATCCGCGGAATTGTTCGTGCGACGGAAAGGTGAGTTGTGTCAAAGCCATGGCGTGCGTTCTGGTCATGCGCCGGCAGCTTCAAGCGCCGTTGTGAAGACCGCACGCGCAATGCTATGCGACAGCAAAGAGAGGCGTGCGGCCGCCGAGACGCCGCGCGCTGTCAGCGCAAAACAACATCGGGCAAAGGAAACACCATGGTCGACGCGCTCATCATCGATGCCTGCAGAACGCCGCGCGGTATTGGCAAAGCCGGCAAGGGCGCGCTCGCCGGGCTGCACCCGCAGCATCTCGGCGCCACCGTGCTGCGTGCGCTGGCCGACCGCACCGGCATCAATACCGGCGATGTCGACGACATCATCTGGGGCTGCTCGTCGCAGCGCGGACCGCAGAGCGGCGATCTCGGCCGCATGTCGGCGCTCGATGCCGGCTACGACATCCGTGCCTCCGGCGTCACGCTCGATCGCTTCTGCGGTTCCGGCATCACCAGCGTCAACATCGCAGCAAGCTCGATCATGGCCGGGCAGGAGGACCTCGTCATCGCCGGCGGCTGCGAGATGATGTCGATGGACGGCCGGCGCGGCGAGGGGCCGCTGATGATGGATGCCGGCAACCTGCATCTGCGCGCGCTGCATCCGCAGTCGCACCAGGGCGTCTGCGCCGACGCCATCGCCACCATGGAAGGCATCACCCGCGCCGACGTCGACGCGCTCGGGCTGGAGAGCCAGAAGCGCGCGGCGGCTGCGATCGCTGCCGGCCATTTCAAGAAGAGTCTGGTGCCGGTGCATCGCGAGGACGGCAGCGTCGCGCTCGACCACGAGGAATACCCCCGGCCGCAGACAACGGCCGAGGCGCTGGCCGCGCTGAAGCCGGCGTTTCCGGCGATCGCCGACTACGCGCTGGACGAGAAGGGCACGACGTATCGCAACCTGATCCTGCAGCGCTATCCCGGCCTCGAGATCGAATTCGTGCATCACGCCGGCAACTCCTCGGGCGTGGTCGACGGTGCGGCGGCGATCCTGCTGGCGTCGCCGTCCTATGCCAAGGCCCATGGCCTGAAGCCGCGGGCACGCGTCGTGGCGATGGCCAATATGGGCGACGACCCGACCCTGATGCTGAACGCCCCGGTGCCGGCGACGCGCAAGGTGCTGGCCAAGGCCGGGCTCAAGCTTGATGACATCGACCTGTTCGAGATCAACGAGGCGTTCGCCGTCGTCGCCGAGAAGTATATCCGCGACCTCGAGCTCGACCGCGCCAAGGTCAATGTGAACGGCGGCTCGATCGCGCTGGGACATCCGATCGGCGCCACCGGTTCCATCCTGATCGGGACGCTGCTCGACGAGCTCGAGCGGCGCGATCTCAAGCGCGGCCTGGTCACGATGTGCGCGGCCGGTGGCATGGCACCCGCGATCATCATCGAGCGGATCTGAACGGGACATCTCCTCGATTTGAGTTGCGCGCGCCCGTTGCGGAGTCTCCCGTGGCGGGCGCCGCCGTTTTGCACCTGGGCCGCTTGTGACCTCGGCGGTGCCGCACAGTTGAGGCGCGGGATCGCGCGAGCCGTGGCGGTTCCAGTTTCCGGACCAGTCAACCACGTTTCGACCGAACAGGAATTCGCGCTTGTTCCGCTAGTTGCGACAGGTTATTGCCACGGCGAGGCCTCATCGTAGAAGAAATGGCTCTCCGTGCTGTCGACGCTGTCGCATATCATCGATCGCAAGGCTTCGAACCGGGTGGTCACGCGGCTGCGGGCCCTGCTGCGCAGCAACGAGTTCTACCTGATACCGCTGGCGCTGGTGATCGGCGTTGCGACGGGTGCGATCGTGACGGTGATGAGCCTGATCGCGCAGGTCGCGCATGTGGTCATCTACGGCATTCCGATCGATGTCCGGCTCAGCGCTCATACCTGGGTCAACCCGGCGGTCGCCCTGATCGCGCCCGCCTGCGGCGGCCTTGCGCTCGGCATCATGGAATGGCTGCGGCGGCGCTGGAAGATCGCGGCCGCGGTCGACCCCGTCGAGGCCAATGCGCTGCGCGGCGGACGGCTGTCGATGCGCGACAGCATCGTGGTGAGCGGCCAGACCCTGGTCTCCAACGGCTCCGGCGCGTCGGTCGGGCTCGAGGCCGGCTACACCCAGATCGGCGCCGGCGTCGCCTCGCTGCTTGGGCAGTATCTCACGCTCCGCCGCAACGATATGCGCCTCATCCTCGGCTGCGGTGCGGCCGCCGCCATTGCGGCCGCTTTCGGCGCGCCGATCACGGGGGCGTTCTATGCCTATGAGCTGATCGTCGGCGTCTACTCCGTCGGCAGCGCGGCGCCGATCCTGGCGGCCTCGCTGGCGGGTGCGCTGACCTCGCAATATCTCGCCGGCGCGCCGTATTCGCTGGAGGTCGCCAAGGTCGGTGCGGTCGGCTTCGAGCAATACATCGCGCTGTTCGTGCTGGCGCTCCTCGTCGCAGGCATCGGCATCGTGGTGATGCGTGCCTCGCCGGCGGTCGAGCGGCTGTTCGTCCGCATTCCGGTGTGGCTGCGCCCGGTGATCGGCGGGGTCTGTGTCGGCGCCATGGCGATCGTGACGCCGCAGGTGCTGGCGGCAGGCCACGGCGCAATGCTGCTCGACCTGCATCGCGAGATGGCGGTCGGCATGATCGCCACCATCATCGTGCTCAAGCTCGCCGCCTGCCTGATCTCGCTGGCCTCGGGCTTCCGCGGCGGTCTGTTCTTCGCCTCGCTGTTCGTCGGCAGCCTGCTCGGCAAGCTGTTTGCGGGACTGCTCGCGCTGGCCGGCCTCGGGCTCGCGATCGACCCGCTGGTGGCGATGCTCACCGGCATGGCGACGCTCGGTGTCGCCATCGTCGGCGGGCCGCTGACGATGTCGTTCCTGGTGCTGGAGATGACCCGCAGCGTCGACGTCACGGCCGTCGTGCTGGGCGCCTGCATCGTGACGTCGGTGTGCGTCCGCGTCCTGTTCGGCCACTCGTTCTCGACCTGGCGGCTGCATCTGCGCGGCGAGACCATCCGCAGCGCCAATGACGTCGGCTGGCTGCGCAACCTCACGGTCGAGCGTCTGATGCGCTCCGACGTCGCCAAGGTGCCGACCACGACCAGCATCGCGGCCTGCCGGCGCGAGTTCGCGCTGGGCACGCGCCAGGCCGTGGTGGTGGTGAACAACAGCGACGATTATTGCGGGCTGGTCTCCTTGCCCGATCTGTTCTCGGGCGAATTGGACTCCATCGCCGATGAGATCCAGGTGGTCGAGCTTGCCAAGTATTTCGACGTCGCGCTGTTGCCCGAAATGAACGTCAAGACGGCGATGAAGATCTTCGACGATTCCGGCGCGGAAGAGCTGGCGGTGCTGGAATCGGAGAACAGCCGCAAGGTGATCGGCTTCCTGACCGAGTCCTTCGCACGCCGCCGCTATGTCGAGGAGATCGACCAGGCGACGCGCGGCGTGCTCGGGGCGCTGTCGTGATCGCGTCCCGCCGCCGCGACACGTGATCGCCGGTCCTCGACCGGGGTAGACTGCCGGCCGTTCGAGACGCGCGAGGACTGCATGACGAGACTGATCAGCACGGTTGTCGTGGCGACCTTGAGCGCGCTGGCGGCGGCTGCCACCGCAGCCGAACCTGTTGTGCTGAAAGGCAAGGACGCGTTCGGCAGTTGGCAGGGTGATGCACCTGGCACAATCAGGCTGATCCGTCCCGAAGACCTGCCCAAACCGGGTGCGACGGCGTCCGCAGCCAACGTCTCCCGCGTGATGCACCGACCGGCCTCCGCCGTGCCGAGGGTCATCGACGGTTTCAAGATCGCGCTGTTCGCCGAGGGGCTGAGCGGGCCGCGCATCCTCCGCACCGCGCCGAATGGCGACATCTTCGTTGCCGAGACCCGGGCAGGGCGCGTCCGCGTGCTGCGTCCGAGCGAGGACGGCAGCAAGGTCGCGTCGAGCGAGATCTTCGCCGACCGTCTCGGCCATCCCTTCGGCATCGCCTTCTACCCGAGCAGCGATCCGCAATGGATCTATGTCGCGAGCACCGAGCGCGTCATGCGCTTTCCCTATCGAGCCGGCGACATGAAGGCGCAGGGGCCGCTGCAGGTCGTCGTGCCCGATCTGCCGGCCGGCTACGGCCATTCGACGCGCGATATCGTCTTCACCAGGGACGACAAGCGCATGCTGGTGTCGGTCGGCTCCACCGGCAATGTCGGCGAAGCGCTGGGAGAGCCAGCCGGCGGAGTCAGTGCCTGGATCAAGGCGCACCCGCTCGGCGCGGCCTGGGGCGGGGAGGCCGACCGTGCCAGCGTGCTGGCGTTCGATCCCGACGGCAAGAACCGCAGCCTGTTCGCCACCGGCATCCGCAACTGCGTCGGCCTCGCCATCCAGTCCGCGACCGGAACGCCGTGGTGCTCGACCAACGAACGCGACGGGCTCGGCGACGATCTGGTGCCGGATTATGTCACGCGGGTGAAGGAGGGCGGCTTCTATGGCTGGCCCTGGTACTACATCGGCGACAACCCCGACCCGCGCCATGCCGGCGAGCGCCCCGACCTGAAGGGCAGGATCACCGTGCCCGACGTGCTGCTGCAGCCGCATTCGGCCTCGCTCGGTCTGACATTCTACGACGGCAATCTGTTTCCGCCGGAGTATCGCGGCGATGCCTTCGCGGCCGAGCACGGCTCGTGGAACCGGTCCAAGCGCACCGGCTACAAGGTGATCCGGGTCAGGCTCAAGGACGGCGTGCCCACCGGCGAATACGAGGATTTCGTCACCGGATTCGTCGTCAACGATCGCGAGGTCTGGGGCCGGCCGGTCGGCGTCACCGTGGCGCGCGACGGCAGCCTGCTCATCTCCGAAGACGGCAACAGCACGATCTGGCGCGTGAGCCGCTGAGCGGATCTTTGCGGCGCAGGAACCTCTCGATCCGGTGTGGGTTGGGAGCGCGGATGAATGCCGGATGAGCGTATGAACATCTTCGATCCGCAAGGGCCGATCGCCGCCGCCGAGCAGACGATCCTGATCGATTCCGTCATCATCATGCTGGCGATCATCGTGCCGACATCGATCGCGGTGCTCGCTTTCGCGTTCTGGTTCCGCAGCTCCAACACCAGGGCGCGCTACCGGCCGGACTTCGCCTATTCGGGCGCGGTCGAGCTCGTGGTGTGGTCGATCCCCGCGCTCACCGTCATCCTGCTCGGCGGCGTCGCCTGGATCGGCTCGCACCAGCTCGACCCGGGCAAGCCCGTCGACGGCACTGGGCTTCCGATCCGCGTCCAGGCGGTGTCGCTCGACTGGAAGTGGCTGTTCATCTATCCCGACCAGCGCATCGCCACCGTCAACAGCCTGACCGTCCCGATCGGCGCGCCACTGCGCTTCGAGCTGACATCCGGCAGCGTCATGACGGCCTTCTTCATCCCGCAGCTCGGCGGCATGATCTACACCATGAACGGCATGGTCACGCGGCTGAACCTGCGCGGAGATCATGTCGGGACCTACAAGGGCTTGGCCTCGCATTTCAGCGGCGACGGTTTTCCCGACATGATGTTCGACACCAACGTCGTCTCGCAGCCCGACTTCGCCAACTGGGTGACGAATGCTGCCAGGAGCGGCCAGGTGCTCGACGAGGCGGGCTACAAGGAGCTCGCGGCGCAGTCCGTCGAGACCCGCCCGAAGACCTACCGGCTCGCGGATCCCGAGTTGTTCGGCAACATCGCCAGCCAGAAGATCCCTCCGGCGCCGGGACCGCAGCTCAGCGAGAACCAGTCGCGGCCGGAAGGCGGAACGGCGCATGCCCACTGAAGTCGTCGCAAAGGGAGTGGGCCGATGTCGGTGACCACCGTCGCTCAGGCGCCTGCCTATGCCGATCCGCATCAACTGCGTGCCGCCGAGCATCCCGGGCCGGCGCCGAAACGGATCGTGACCGGATTCGGCTTCTGGATATTCCTGCTCTCCGACATCGTGATGTTCTCGTGCTTCTTCGCGAGCTTCGCGGTGCTGTCGGGTGCGACCGCCGGCGGTCCGGGCGGCGCCGAACTGTTCGACGTCCGCAACGTCGCGGTCGAGACCGCTTTGCTGCTGCTGTCGAGCTTCACCTGCGGCATGGCGAGCATTGCCGCCGAGCGCCACAACCAGCTCTGGTTCCAGGTCGCGATGGCCGTCACCGGCCTGCTCGGCGCCGGCTTCCTGCTGCTCGAGGTCCGAGAGTTCGTCGACCTCGTCGGCCGCGGCGACGGGCCGAGCCGCAGCGCCTTCCTGTCGGCGTTCTTCACTCTGGTCGGCTGCCATGGCCTGCACGTCGCGGCTGGCATCCTGTGGCTGCTGACCATGATGGCGCAGGTGGTCGCCAAGGGCTTCCGCGCCGACATCGAGCGTCGCATCCTGTGCTTCGCGCTGTTCTGGCACGCGCTCGACATCATCTGGGTCGCGGTGTTCTCCGTGGTCTATCTGCTCGGAAGTGCGACATGACCGATCAAGCGCCCGCGGAATTCGATCTCGCGCCCGGCGAGCAGCAGCATGGCAGCCTGCGTTCACGCGTCCTGTTCTATGTCGCCGGTCTCGGTCTCGCGATCCTGCTGACGGCGACGTCGTTCTTCATCGCCGGCACCGACCTCGTCTGGCAGCCGTCGATCCCGGTCGCGATCATCGTCCTGGCGATCGCCCAGATGGGGGTGCACCTGGTGTTCTTCCTGCACATCACCACCGGGCCCGACAACACCAACAACGTGTTGGCGCTGGCCTTCGGGCTGCTGATCGTGTTTCTCGTCGTCGGCGGCTCGCTGTGGATCATGGCGAACCTCAACCACAACATGATGCCGATGGATCAGCTGCTGCAGATGCAGCACTGAGCATCGTTGCGGCAATCCAGGGGCCGCGCGACAGCTCTCGATTGCTTCGTCGTGCCGGCTCGTCGACCGTCCGATCTCACTTCTTCGGCGCGCGGCAGTTGAATGCACGCCGGAAGCCGGCGGCGCGTGCATCGTCCTCCGAGCAGAACCAGCGGTCGGGCTCAGTGGTCGCGGGATAGCTCGGGCAGCCCTGCAGATGGTAGATGCCGATGTTGCCGGTGACGCGGGCGCGCACCGCGAACTTCCCCTTGATGCTGCAGCCCGGCGGCGCGCTCGGCGCGTCCGGGAACAGCACCGCACGGATCTCGCGGTCGCGGTCGGCGCGGCAGGCCGCGCCGAGCAGGGCGCCGTCCTTCTTGTCGGCGCGGAACTCGGCTGGGGCGACGAGACATCCCTTCCATAGCCCGCGCACCGCCTCCTTGGCCGCGGCGACATCGTCCTTGGCGCGATACTTGATCGCCGGATCCGCGCTCATGGCGTAGCCCGCGCGCGCGACCTGTTGGTTCAGGCTGACCTTGTCGCCGTCGATGGTGCAGAGGCCGATCCTGCGCGTCTTGAGCGGCTTGTCGGGGCCGAGATCGTCGCAGCGCACCGAGCGGCTGCCGATCAGCTTGCCAAGCTGCTCGCGGGCCTCGACGCCGCAGCTCCAGGAATCGGCGTGATCGTCGATGCAGAGCTGGTCGACCTCCGGCGCATCGATGCCGTCGAGCCGGAACACCGTGTCGCCGAGCTGGATCGTGTCGCCGCTGCGCACCGTGGCGCTCGCCGCCAGCGATGCGCCGGTCATGTCGGCTCCCAGCACCATGGCCCCACACAACGACAACAGCCGGTCTCTCAGCCGCATGCTTCCTCCCGCAATCAGATTCATCAAATACCCGACCGTAGTCCTATCACAGCGCGCGTGAGTCTCGCCAAGGACGGCGCGGAACGGCGCCGCCGGATCGCCACCTTGCGCGGGGGGCGGCTGCTACCCATCTGACCGGGCGAAGGAAATCTTGCCATGTTGGACTTTACCTCCGATCTCGCCGGCGATGCGCTGTCGCCGGCGCGCGCGTCTGATGCTGCGCCGGCCGACGACCGCGCGCTGCTGGACGCCTATTCCAATGCCGTCATCGACGTCACCGAGCGGGTCGGCCCTGCGGTCGTGCGCGTCGAAACCGGCCCCAGGGCTGGGTCGACCGCCGGCTCCCGCGCCGAGCGCGGCGGGCTCGGCTCGGGCATCGTGATCTCGCCCGACGGTCTCGTGCTGACCAACAGCCATGTCGTCGGCTCCTCCAAGAGCATCCGGCTGCGCGACGTCGAGGGCGTCGTCACCGACGCTCAGGTGCTCGGCGTCGATCCCGACACCGATCTCGCCTTGCTGCGCGCCAATCACGCGCGCGACCTGCGCTACGCCGCGCTCGGCAACTCCAAGAGCCTGCGCCGCGGCCAGCTCGTGGTCGCGATCGGCAATCCGCTCGGCTTCGAATCCACGGTGACGGCTGGCGTGGTCTCGGCGCTCGGCCGCTCGATCCGCTCGGTCTCGGGCCGCATGATCGAGGACGTCATCCAGACCGATGCGGCGCTCAACCCGGGCAATTCCGGCGGGGCGCTGGTGTCGTCGGCCGCCGAGGTGATCGGCATCAACACTGCCATCATCCAGGGCGCGCAGGGCATCTGCTTTGCGGTCGCCAGCAACACCGCGCAGTTCGTGCTGTCGGAGATCATCCGCCACGGCTACGTCCGCCGCGCCTATGTCGGCGTGTCCGGGCAGACCGCGCCGGTGCCGCGGCGACATGCGTTGCTCGCCGGCGTCGAGAACAAGATGGGCGCGCTGTTGATGCAGATCGAGCCGGACGGGCCCGCGGCCCGCGCCGGCCTGCTGCCCGGCGACGTCGTGATCAAGCTCGACGGCGTCGACATCAACGGCGTCGACGACCTGATCCGCGTGCTCGACCGCGACCGCATCGGCCGTACCGTCGCGATGGACGTGCTGCGGCTGGGACGGCTGCGCGGCATCGACATCCACCCGGTCGAGCGCAGGCCGGCGGCGCGGCAGGCGTCGTGATCGTCGTGGGACGCTGAGCTCACGCCACAACCACCGCCGTCGTCCCGGCGAACGCCCATGGGGTCAAGCCCGGGACGACACCGTGCGGTTTGGCGCGATCGGTGGGCAAGCTCGCGCAGTTGAGACTCTCCTCAATTCACTGGCTTCCCTTGGCGCACGGGGATGCAGCAGGGTGATCGTTGCATGCAATGGCCGCTCATGAAATGAGCTGCGATCGCTGCAAACAAACCTGCTCAGCGACCGGGCATTGCCCGCGCGCTTCTCAACCCCTTGAATTAGTTCGTCCTTCGCCAGGGCCGTCGCGCTCCGCTGGATTGTACACAATGGCATAGCGCTTGCTTCGTCTGTTGCGAGGCATTCTCGTGGAGAGGCAAGCGGCTGGTATGGCGAACTCATCTGCATCGGCAACCGCTACGATCACGGCCGAGCCGGAGCCGATCACGCTCGATCTCTTCAAGACCGCGCTGGTCATCATCGACATGCAGCGCGACTTCATGGAGCCGGGCGGGTTCGGCGAGACGCTGGGCAACGACGTCTCGCAGCTTGCACGCGCCGTCGCGCCGATCGCCAACGTGCTGGCGGCGGCGCGCAAGAGCGGCATGCTGGTGATCCATACGCGCGAGGGGCACGCGCCTGATCTCTCCGACGCGCCGCCGGCCAAGGTCGAGCGCGGCGCGCCGTCGCTTCGCATCGGCGATCCCGGTCCGATGGGGCGCATCCTCATCCGCGGCGAGGCCGGCCACGACATCATTCCCGCGCTCTATCCTGTCGACGGCGAGGTCGTGATCGACAAGCCGGGGAAGGGCGCCTTCTACGCCACCGAACTCGGTGACGTGCTGAAGCATCACGGCGTCGAAAACCTGCTGGTGTGCGGCGTCACCACCGAGGTCTGCGTCAACACCACCGTGCGCGAGGCCAATGACCGGGGCTATCGCTGCGTCGTCATCTCCGACGGCTGCGCGTCCTACTTCCCGGAATTCCACGAGATGGGCCTGAAGATGATCAAGGCCCAGGGCGGCATCTTCGGCTGGGTCGCTGACTCCGCCGCGGTTCTGAAGGCCATGAACTGAGAGATGAACCGAGAGACGAGTCGAGACGAATGAGTTCGGTCATGTAGTCGCTGCAAGCAACAGGGGAGCAAGGCGATGAGCGGAAGCGGGACGGCAAGCTCGGTAAGAGCGGATTTCAAGCCGGTGCTCTGGACACCCGGAGACTGGAACGCGTTCTTCGGTTTCGGCACCAACATCCTCGTCAACATGCTCGTCCTCACCGGACTGTTGCGCTTCGTGCTGAAGATGCCGGACAGCCTGGTGTTCGGCCGCATCCTGCCGGCGCTCGGCCTCATGATGTGCCTGTCGACCCTGTACTACGCCTTCCTTGCCTATCGCCTGGCGCAGAAGACCGGACGCAGCGACGTCTGCGCGCTGCCCTCGGGCGTCAGTGTCCCGCACATGTTCATCGTGACCTTCGTGATCATGCTGCCGATCACGCTCAAGACCGGCGATCCGCTGAAGGGCTGGTCGGCCGGCCTCGTCTGGGTGTTCTTCCAGAGCTTCATCCTGATGATCGGCGGCTTCGTCGCGCCCTATATCCGCAAGATCACGCCGCGCGCGGCGCTGCTCGGCACGCTGGCCGGCGTCTCGGTCACCTTCATCTCGATGCGGCCGGCGCTCGAGATGTACATGACGCCGCAGATCGGCCTGGTGTGCTTCGCGATCATTCTGGTGAGCTGGTTCGGCGGGGTGAAATATCCGAAGGGGCTGCCGGCCGGCCTCGTGGCGATCGCGGTCGGCATGATCATCGCCTGGGGCTCGAACCTGTTGGGCCTCGGTCTCGGCGGGCTCAGCGTCAAGGGCGTCGGGGACGCCTTTGCGAGCTTCGGCTTCTCGGTGCCGCTGCCGGCGTTCGGCACGGTGTTCTCCGGCTTCGAATATCTCGGCGTGATCCTGGTAACCGCGATCCCGTTCGGCATCTACGACCTCGTCGAGGCGATGGACAATGTCGAGAGCGCGGAAGCCGCGGGCGACGAATATCCGACCACGCGGGTGCTGACAGCCGACGGCGTCGTCAGCCTGATCGGCTGCATGATGGGCAACCCCTTCATCAACGCCGTCTATATCGGCCATCCCGGCTGGAAGGCGATGGGCGGCCGCATCGGCTACTCCGCGGCGACCGGGCTAATGGTGATCGTGCTGTCCTGGCTCGGCATCATCTCGGTGCTGCTGGCGCTGGTGCCGGTGGTCGCGATCTCGCCGATCCTGCTGTACATCGGCATGCTGATCGGCGCGCAGGCGTTCCAGACCACGCCGGTCAAGCACGCGCCGGCGATCGTGCTCGCCTTCACGCCGCATCTCGCCGCCTGGGCCAAGCTGCAGATCGACACCATGCTGGCCTCGACGGTGGCCGCGGCGCAGAGCGTCGGCGGCCTCGCAGCCGACAAGGTCGATGCGGTCAAGACCGCTGCGATCGCGGCGCTGCCGCAGCAAGGCGTGCTGTATCACGGGCTCGAAGTGATGGGCGGGGGCTCGATCCTCGCCGGCCTCGTGCTCGGCGCGATCGGCGTGTTCGTGATCGAGCGCGACTTCACCAAGGCGGCGGCCTTCGCGCTTGCCGGTGCCGTCATGACCTATTTCGGCTTCATGCATGGCGAGGCCGTCGGCATCGGTGGCGGCTTCGGCGTCACGCCGGCGGTGGCGCTGGCCTATTTCGTGGTCGCAGGCGGATTGTTTGCACTGGGGCGGCTCGGCATGTCCGAGAGCTACCTGGCGCATGCCGACATGCATGCGGCGCCGGCAGAATAGGTATCTTTTCAACGAGAACGACAACCGGCGGCATGGCCGCCGGTGATGATTTTCACGCGCCCGGCTGATCGAGATAATAGCGCAGCAGCGCCTGGCCCGGCTCGGACAGCCATTCGGCCGCCCCGGTGACATAGCCTTCGATCAATCCCGTCGTGCCGATCAGATAGGTGATCGGCATCGCCGGCGTCGCGAAGATCGAGGCATCGGCATTGGCCGGATTGGTCGCTTGCGCATGCGGATCGGCGTAGGAGGCGCGGGGCATCGCGATCGCCTCGGCATAGCGGCGGATGCTTTTGATGTCGCGCCGGTCGGTGCAGATGGTCCAGACGTCGAGCGCCGGAATCCGCATCCGCTCCAGCCCGGCCAAAGTCGGCAGGTCGACCTTGCACGCCGCGCACCAGCTCGCCCAGAGATTGACCAGCGTGACATGGCCGGGCTTGGGCGCGAGCGTCACGTCCTTGCCGCCCATGTCCTGCAGCTTCAACGGCGGCAGCGCCCGGCGCGGCCGCTCGACGATGAACTGGGTGCGGCCGCTGCGGAACACCGGCGGGCTCGGGTCCTGTGCGCCGGCGCAAGCAGGCCTGCTTGTCAGCAGCAGCAGGCTGGCCGCCGCCAGCAGCAGATCGCGCCGTGCGGGCGCGCTCAAAACCTCAGCCATGGACGTAGGCCCAGCCTTTGCGCTGCAGCTCGACGACGCGGCCGATGCCGAACGGCACCAGCCTGGCGCCGTCGATCAGCTGGATCGTGAGGTTCTCCTTGCTCTCCGCGATCGACTTCGACGAGGCGCACATGCTGAAGCCGATATGCGGATACATCTGCCGCAGCGCCGCGAGCGGCTCCTTGAGCGGTGATTTGTCGGCGCGAAATACGTCGATGCCGGTGCCGTTGGCGACGACCTCGATCGCGGGGGTCTGTCCGAGACTGCCGAAATGCCGCGTCAGATTGCCGGAATAGCTGATGGCGTGACCCATCACATGGGGGTCGTTGCGGTCGATCAGCACGACAATGCCGGCGCGATGCTGGGCGACGGCCGGGACGGCGGGGGCTGGGGCGCCGAGGGCTGTCGCGCCAGCGAGAAAGCCGCGGCGCGACACGTCAGGGATCGGTTCGCTCATCATGGCTTCCTTCAAAGCACGCGATGCGCCGGCGCTGGATGGCCAGCGCCGGCGATGCTCGGATCAGCCGCGCGGCGCGATCGGCGCCTTGCCGTTGCGGCCCCACAGCACGAACAGCGACAGCGCCAGCAGCAGGATGTTCAGGGGCGTGACCGCCGCTTCGCCGCGGGAGATGTGGAAGGCGAACGCGAACACCTGCAGCGTGGCACAGCCGATTGCGGCCAGCACGGTCAGGCGCGGCATGATGCGGGTCAGCGACGGCAACAGGATGCCGAGCCCGCCAGCCAGATCGATCAGGCCGATGGTGCGGACGAAGGCCACCGAATATTCGCCGGTCCACGGCATCATCTGGGCGAGTTCCTTGATCGGGGTGAAGACCTTGGTGACGCCGGCGAAGCAGAACAGGGCGAAGAGCAGGGTCTGGGCGACCCACAGGCCGATGCGCAGCGCCAGCGGGGGCTGGAGTGGGCTGAGATCGGTGGTCGATGCGGTGCTGGACATGGTCGGAGCTCCAAATGAAAACGTGCCCGACATTGATAATTTCTTCTGGTTTGATCATTATGCTTTTCGTTAAGTCATCATTTTCTATTGGTTGATGATAAGTGGATACGTTGGTCAGTATTCGGGTGTTCTGCCAGGTCGCGGAGCTCAAGAGCTTCGCGGCCGCCGCCGATCGCCTGGGGCTTTCGCCGGCGATGGCCTCCAAGCATGTCATGCAGCTGGAGCAGCGGCTCTCGACCCGGCTGCTCAACCGCACCAGCCGGCGTGTCGGCCTGACCGAGGCCGGCCAAGTCTATTTCGACCAGGTGCGGCCGATGCTGGAGTCTCTCGACGAGGTCGAGGCCGTCGTCAGCAAGGCGACCGTGATCCCGCGCGGCACCCTAAAGGTCAGCGCGCCGGTATGGTTCGCCAATCCGCTGTTTGCCGGCACGCTCGCAGCGTACCGCGCGCGCTATCCGGACGTGGTGATCGATCTCGATCTCAGCGGACGCCTGGTCAATCTCGTCGACGAGGGGTTTGATCTGGCGCTGCGCGTCTCGGCCACGCCCGGCGATGGGCTGATCGCGCGGCCGCTGTCGCCGGTGCTGATGCAGCTCGTCGCCGCGCCGAGCTATCTCGCCGCCGCCGGGCGGCCGAAGGCGGTGGCCGATCTCAATGGCCATGCAATGCTGAAATACGCGTTGTACCCGCTGCGGGCCATGATCCTGCCGACCGGAGAGGGCGAGGTGACGGTCAACTTCAACGAGGTGCTGATCAGCGGCAACGAGACGCTCCTGCATCACGCCGCTGTCGCCGGCATGGGCATGGCGGTGCTGCCGCGCTGGCTGATGGCCGACGACCTCGCCAGCGGCCGGCTCGAGACGGTGCTGCCGGAGATGCTGACGATCAAAGCGCCGCTGATGGCGGTCTATCCCAGCCGAAAATATCTCTCCGCCAAGGTCCGTACCTTCATCGACTTCATCGCCGCCGATCCCCTGATGAAGCAGGCCTCGGACGGACCTCTCGCCGCGATCGATCCGACGGCGGCAGGGGTGAGAAAGGGACGGAAGGCAGGATCTTGAGCATATTGGGTCGCCGGGGGTCTCCATGCCGTCATGGCCGGCCACGACGCGTAACCCATGGCACGGCTCGTTCGTAAGCGGCGTTCTGCAAGCTCGAACGACTTGCCTGATAGCTCGCGAGACCTTGCCCGCTCACGGCCGCACCGCCGGCGCCTCCACCGGCATCCCTTGCGCCCGGGACATCAGATACAGCTCCAGCGCGATCATGTCGGGGGCGTCGAAATCGTAGGCCTGGGCGCGCACCCCGGTCATGCAGCCGCGCAGGCGGCGCTGCAGCGAGCCCATGCCTTGCCATTCCAGCCGGTAGATCGGATAGCCCGTCGGCTGTCCCTGCGTGATCGCGGAGCCGGCGAGATGCTTGCTCCAATTGTCATCGTGACAATTGGTGCAGGCGAGATTGAGCTGGCCCTGCCGCTGAAAAAACAGCTCGCGACCGCGCGCGATGAAGGGCTTGAGCCGCGGATCGTCGCCAGCGGTGATCGGCATCCCGCGCGATTGCTTCGCGATCAGCGCCGTCAGTGCCAGCAGCTCGCGGCTCTCTGCTGCGAACGGCGCTGCCTCCTGATGCTGTTTGCGGCAGAGATTGACGCGCTGGCCGAGATCGACCGGCGCACCGCTGGTGGCATTGAAGGCGGGATAGCGCGCGGCGACGCCCTTCATGCTGACATCGACCGGGCCATGACAATCGCCGCACGCCTTGTTGGCCGTGCCTGCCTTCGTCGTCCACAGCGCCTCACCGTCGAGCACCGACAGCATCGCCGGATTGGCGGTGTCGTCGTCCTGCATCGCCCTGGTGTCCGACGACATGAAGTCATAGCCGGAGCGGCGCTCGGACTCTGCGATCTCGCCGGCAAGCACGGGCAAGGTCACGACGATTGCCGTGACGACAGTGAGAAACGCAGACCGCATCATTCGATCGTGATCGCGGCGGCGGTGGTGGCGACGAACCCGTTGTCGCCGATCCATTCGAACTCGAAGCGGCCGCTCTCGGTAGCCGTGGTGAAGAACGACAGGAACGGATTGGCGGCGATGGCCGGATAGAGGTCGGCGCGAAAGATCTCGGTGCCGTTGAAGCGGCAGGTGAAGCTGGTGATGATGTCGCGCGGGATGGCTTCGCCTGCGGCCGTATGGCGATAGCCCGGCTCCATGACGTGGCTCATCAGTGTCTTGATCTCGATGACGGCGCCGCGCTTGGCCTTGGCGGGAACGTTGACGAGGGCGGCAGGCATCACGGCATCTCCTCGGTGCAGGCGGCCAAGGTCACGATGACGTCGACGCTCGCCGACCAGAACGAGCCGTCGGAGAGCTTTGCGATCGCCACGACCTTCTGGGTGTCGGCGAGCCGGATGCGCGTCGTGACCTGGGCGCGGCCGGCGCTGGCTGTCAGGTGAAAGCTGGCGACGTTGGGCTGCGGGTTCTTCTCGTTGAAGACGTGGATGCTCTTGACGAAATCGTCAGGCGTCATCGGGTGATCGACGCTGACGGTCATCGGCACGGTGTTGCCGTTCTCGACCAGCGGCGGGATGTCGAGTCGGATCTTGCCGGCGTTCACCTTTGCCTCGCCGACGAGGTTGCGGATCGCGGACGCCAGCATCGCCGGGGTCGCCTGCGCAGGCCGGACCGTGATCAGCGGCAGTGCGCCCGCGGCGGTCAGCGTTCCCGCCAGTTGCAGCAGGTGGCGGCGGGACATGTGGGACGGTTCGAACATGCCGGTCATATGGGCTCACTCGCGCAAGGTCGCGAGATAGGCGACGATGTCTTCGATCTGCTCTGCCGACAGGATCGGCTTGCCGCGCCAGGCGGAACCGACGCGCGTCAGCCCGTCAATGCGATAATAGGACGGCATGATCGTTTCCGGATTGAGCCTGGAGGCATCGACCAGCCGCAAGCGGAGCTGCGGGATCGTCGAACGGCTGCCGGCCCCGGCAAGGCTGGGTGCGAGATCGCCCTGGAAGTGCGCTTCCGGAAACGGGCCGGAGTGACAGAGGATGCAGGTCGAGCTGCGCGCGACGACGAGTGCGCGGCCGCGGGTGGCGTCGCCGGGCCGTCCGGTGAGGGACGAGGCGATGCCGTCGCCGGTGATCGTAGCGGGCGCGAGTGTCTGCGCCGCGACAGCGGCGGGCAGGGCGGCCACGAGCGCGGCGATGACAAGGCTAGCCGAAGGCATCGTGGGTCAGCGCCTTGAACCAGGCCGTCGCCGCGGCGGCCTCACGCGCGCGCGTCTCGCGCGATGCGTCGACCGGGCTGGCCCGTCCGCCCTCGATCTCGGCGAAGATGTCTCCCTTGGGCTGGTAGATGCCGGCGAGCGAGAACGCGTCGTCCGGCGCGACGATGCTGTAACAGATGCCGGTCAGCGTCGGCGGCTCCGACCGCCGTCCCGTCAGATCGCGCACGATCACGGCCGCGCACGCCTTGCCCTGCGCCTGGGCGGCGCCGGCCGATTTCGGGATGCCGCCGCCGAGACAGGCGTCGCCGATGACATGGACGTCGGGGACGAGCTTCGAGGCGAAGGTCGCGGCATCGATCGGGCACCAGCCGGTGCGGTCGGCCGCGCCGGCGAGGGCGGCAATGCGGCCGGCCTTCTGCGGCGGGATGATGTTGGTCACATCGGGATTGTAATTGCCGAACTCGGTGACGACGGTACGCGTGGCGATCTCGACGCCGGTGACGCGGCCGCCCTGCGACAGCGGAATGCGCTCGATCATGCCGGGGTAGAGCTGCTGCCACGCCTGCTCGAACAGCTTCTGCTGCGAGAAGCTGTCCTTGGCATCGAGGATCAGCACCTTCGACTTCGGCTTGTGCGCCTTGAGATAATGCGCGATCAGGCTGGCGCGTTCGTAAGGCGCGGGCGGACAGCGCGACGGATTGGCCGGGACGGCGATCGCGACGGTGCCGCCATCCGGCATCGCCTCGATCTGCGTCCGCAGCAGCAGCGTCTGCTCGCCGGCCTTGTAGGCGTGCGGCATGACCGCGGAGGCGGCCTCGTCGTAGCCTTGCAGGGCCGTGAAATCGAGGTCGATGCCGGGCGCCAGCACGAGGCGGTCATAGGCCAGCGCGCTGCCGTCGGCGAACGTGACCTTGTGGGCGGGCGCATCGACCGCCGTGGCCGCCCGCAGCACAATGCTCACGCCTTCGGCTGCGATCTTGTCATAGCCGAACTGCTGGGCACTGATATCGCGCAGGCTAGCGATGACCTCGTTGCTGAGCGGACACGCCGTGAAGGTCGTGTTGGCCTCGACCAGGGTGACGTCGAGCTTGCCATCGGCTTGGCGCAGCGCGCGGGCGCAACTGGCGCCGCCGAAGCCGCCGCCGATCACGACGACGCGCGCCATCGCTTGTGCGCGCAGCACGGCAGGGGCGGCGATCATGGCAACTGACGCCGCGATCAGGCCGCCGACCTCTCTGCGCGTGCGCTGCCGGGACATCGTCATCATCATTGCAATAGCACGGCGGCGGCCATTGGTCCCAACGGCCGCCGCCACGCGGGTCATGCGAAGGTGATGTTCTGGTCGCGCAGTGGCAACGAGCGGATGCGCTTCCCGGTGGCGGCAAAATACGCATTCAGCACGGCGGGTGCGGCGACGCCGATGGTCGGCTCGCCGACGCCGCCCCAGAAGCCGCCGCTCGGGATCATGATCGCTTCCACCTTCGGCATCTCGGCGATGCGCATCGAGTTGTAGCTGTCGAAGTTGGTCTCGACGATCCGTCCGTCCTTCACGGTGCAGCCGCCGTAGAACAGCGCCGAGAGGCCGTAGACGAACGAGCCGGCGATCTGCCGCTCCACCTGCGCCGGGTTGACGACGTAGCCGGGATCGGTCGAGGCGACGATGCGGTGGATCTTGATCTTTCTGCCGTCGATCACCGAGATCTCGGCAGCACCCGCGACGTAGCTGCCATAGCCGTGCAGTTGAGCGAGGCCACGGGACACGCCGTCCGGCGCCGGCGTGCCCCAGCCGATCTTCTCCGCGACAGCGTTGAGCACCGCGAGATGCTTGGGATGATCGGCCATCAGCTTGCGGCGGAAGTCCAGCGGATCCTGGCCGGCCGCATCGGCGAGCTCGTCCATGAAGCATTCGAGATAGATCGCGTTCTGGTTCACGTTGACGCCGCGCCAGAAGCCCGGATTGATGTGCGGGTTGCGCATCGCGTGTTCGATCAGCAAATTCGGCACGGAGTAGCCGATCGTGGCTTCGCCCGATGGTGCGAGCCCCTGGAAGGTCGCGGGGTCCTTGCCGTTGACCAGCGCGTCGGGCCGCAGGCTGAACAGGATCGACTGGCCGGAGATGCGCATGTGCAGTGCCGTCAGATTGTTGTCGGCGTCGAAGCCGCCGGTCAGCTTGCACTGCGTGATCGGGTGATAGCGGCCATGGGTCATGTCCTCCTCGCGCGACCACAACAGCTTGATCGGCGTGCCCGGCATCTCCTTGGCGATCTTCACCGCCTGGCGGACATAGTCGGTCTGGCCGCGCCGGCCGAAGCCGCCGCCGAGGATCAGCTTGTGCACCTCGCATTTGTCGGCGGGCAGCCCTGAGGCTTCCAGAACCGCGGCGAACGCCGCCTCGCCGTTCTGCGTGCCGCACCACACCTCGCATCGCTCGGGCGTGTAGAGCGCCGTGGCGTTCATCGGCTCCATCGTGGCGTGGTTCTGATAGGGATAGTTGTAGACGGCCTCGACCTTCCTGACGGCGCTCGCCAGCGCCGCCTTGGCGTCGCCGTTCTCGTTGCCGACAAAGGCGGGGCCGGACTCCAATCCTTCCGCGAGCCATTTGGCGATCGAGGCCGAGGAGACCTTGGCGTTCTCGCCTTCGTCCCACACGATCGGCAGCGCATCGAGCGCCGTCTTCGCGTGCCACCAGGTGTCGGCGACCACGGCCACGGCGGTGCCATCGATCGCGACCACCTTCTTGACGCCCTTCATGCCGGCGATCTTGGCCTCGTCATAGCTCTTCAGCTTGCCGCCGGTGACCGGACAGTCCTTGATCGCGGCGTTGAGCATGTTCGGCAGCTTCATGTCGGCGCCGTAGATCATCGCGCCGGTGACCTTGTCGGCGGTGTCGAGCCGTCTCACGCCCTTGCCGATCAGGGTCCAGTCCTTCGGATCCTTCAGCTTGACGTCGGCAGGCGGCGTCAGCTTCGCGGCGGCTTCCGCCACCTTGCCGTAGGTCGTCGTGCGGCCCGACGCCTTGTGGGTGATGACGCTGTTGGCGGCGGTGCATTCGGCCGCCGGAACCTTCCATTCGTCGGCGGCCGCCTGGATCAGCATCATGCGCGCGGCGGCACCGCCCTTGCGGACGTAGTCCTGCGACGAGCGGATGCCGCGGCTGCCGCCGGTGGAGAAATCGCCCCACACGCGCTTGCGGGCGACGTTCTGGCCGGGCGTCGGATATTCGGTCGTGACCTTGCTCCAGTCGCAGGCAAGCTCCTCCGCGACGAGCTGGGCGAGCCCGGTCAGCGAGCCCTGGCCCATTTCCGAGCGGGCGATGCGGATCACCACGGTGTCGTCGGGCCGGACGACGACCCATGCATTGACCTCGGGTGAGCCATCGGCTGCGCGCACCACCTGCGGGCCGCCGAAGGGGATATCGAGGCCGAGGGCGAGGCCGCCGCCGAGTGCGGCGGTGCCGATGACGAAGGACCGGCGGTCGAGGCGCGGCGTCACATGCTGGTTCATGCCGTCCTCCTCAGGCGTTGGCCGCGGCGTGGATCGCCTCGCGCACCTGCGCGAAGGTTCCACAGCGGCAGATGTTGGTGATGGCGTCGTTGATGTCCTGATCGCTCGGCTTCGGATTGTCCTTGAGCAGTGCCGCGACGGCCATGATCATGCCGCTCTGGCAGTAGCCGCATTGCGGAACGTCGTTCTCCACCCAGGCCTGCTGCACCTTGTGCAGCCCGTTGTCGCTCGCGAGCCCCTCGATGGTGGTGATCTGCTTGCCCTGGGCCTCGGAGACGGTGACGCCACAGGAGCGCACGGCCGCGCCGTCGAGATGCACGGTGCAGGCGCCGCATTGTGCAATGCCGCAGCCATATTTGGTGCCGGTCAGTCCGGCATTCTCGCGGATCGCCCACAGCAGCGGCGTGTCGGGCTCGACGTCCAGAGTATAGGATTGTCCGTTGATCGTGAGGTTTGCCATCGCAGATCCCTTTCGTTCAACTCGCCAGTTGAACAGAGGGCGGCAATGTGGCGCGAACGTTTGCATCCTTCAAATCAAGAATATGCGTTTGCCGCGCGGGAAGATTTGTGATGAGCCGGGGTTGTAGTTGCTTCGGCTCATGGGCCGCGCGGCGGAGCTACGGCAAGCCGCAGAAAGCTCATCACGCTGCCCAGCGCGGCGAAACCTGCGCCGAGGGCCAAGGCAAGGGTGGCTCCGTCGTGCCCCGCAAGGCTGAAGCACAAGGCGGCCAGCGCCGCGCCGGTGGTCTGACCGGTCAACCGGGCCGTGGCGACGATGCCGCTGGCGCCGCCGCTGCGATGGGGCGGGGCGCTTGACATGATGGCCTTCATGTTCGGCGCCTGGAAGAAGCCGAACCCGATGCCGCAGATCAGCATGCGCCAGACGATGTTGGCGATGCTCGGGTTCTCGGGCAGCATGGCGAGCAGCGCCATGCCGGATCCGAGCATCACCAGGCCGATGCCGCCGAGCAGGCCGGCGGGAAAACGGTCCGACAGCCGCCCGGCGATCGGGGCCATGATCGTGACCGCGAGCGGCCAGGGTGTCATGAAGAACCCGGTCTCGACCTGCGAACGCTGGAGAATGTCCTCGAAATAGAACGGCAGCGACACGAAGCCGAGGCCCTGCACCGAGAAGGAGCAAACCGCGGTCGCCGCCGACAGCGCGAAAACCCCGCGGCGGAACAGATCGATCGGCAGCATCGGCGCCGGGTGATCGGCCTGGCGGCGGGTCAGGATGACGCCGAGCACGAGCGCGCCGACAAGCTCTGCCACCACCATGGCCGGCGTCGCGCCATGCGCGGCGCTGCCGATGCCGGTGATGAACAGGCCGAGGCAGAGCGCAGCGAGCCCGGCGCCGAGAAAGTCGAAGCCATGCTCGGCGCGCGGCGTGCGCGGCAGCATCTTCATGCCGATCGCGATGGCGATCAGGCCGAAGGGGAGGTTGATCGCAAACAGCCAAGGCCAGGAGCCGAGCGAGAGAATGGCGGACGCAATGGTCGGGCCGAAGGTGAAGGAGATGCCGACCACGAGCGCATTGTGGCCGAGGCCGCGGCCGAGCATTTTTCCAGGATAGACGTAGCGCACCAGCGCGGTGTTGACGCTCATGATGCCGCTGGCGCCGAGGCCCTGCAACGCGCGGGCAACGACCAGGGTCGGCAGCGACCACGCCAGCGCGCAGCCGACCGAGGCCAGCGTGAACAGCAGGAGGCCGCCGAGATAGATGCGCTGATGGCCGACGATCTCGCCGAGCGCGCCGAGCGGCAGCAAGGTCGCCACCAGCGCGATCTGGTAGATGTTGACCACCCAGACCACCTCGGCCGGGGAGACGTGGAGATCGGCCGAGATCGACGGCAGCGCGATGTTGGCGATGGCGACGTCGAGCGAGGCCATCGACAGCGCGGTGAAGATCGCCGCGATCGCCCAGGGACGCTGGCCCGGCGGTAGGCCGTCGGCGGTGCCGTCGCCGGCGAGCCTCGAAGCGTGGTGGCGGTTGGACATGGAGACCTTTGGAGACCTTCGGTTCGCGGGGCGCGTCCGGATCAGCATGTACACGGGAGCAGGCGAGCGCCCCAGCCGTCGCGGGCGCATGGCGGTATGCGCCCGGTCGCAAGGAACGGGTTGAAGCCGGCTACACGCCCGGCCTTGCCAGCCGCTCGATCGTCTGGTTGTGCCGCGTCAGGAGCTCGCAGGCGTGGCCGATCTGGCGGGCGCGCAGGGCCTGCAGGATCAGCCGGTGATCCTGGTTGGTGCGCGGACGCCAGCCGGCATTGCGGGCCATCGCCAGCACGAGGCGCGAATTCGCGAGGCGTAGTCCGTCGAGGCTCGCCAGCAGCCGCGGCATCGCGCAGGGCGCGACCAGCGCGCGATGAAAGGCGCGGTTTGCGGTCTCGAACTCCTGGATGGTCTCGGCATTATCGGCCTCGATCAGCGCCAGCTCGATCGCGGCGAGATGCGCCGGCGTATATCGCGGCGCGGCATTGCGCAGCGCGATCACCTCGAGCGCTGTGCGCATCTCGACGATCTCCCTGGTCGACTTCGCATCCAGCGGCGCCACCCGCACGCCGCGTCGCGGCGCCGCGACCACCAGATAGAGCGCCTCGAGCTGCCGAAATGCCTCGCGCACCGGCACGTGGCTGGAGTTGAACTCGCGCGCGACGTGGTCCTGCCGCAACGGCGCGTCGGGCGGCAGCGCACCGCTGACGATGCGATCGGTGATCGCTTCGGCGATCCGCTGAGCGGTGGTGAGATTCTCGTCCGGCATAGTCATAGATTATCTATCGAAAAAACCGATGCAGCGGAAGCTCTCGTCCGATACGGTGCTCGAATACAGAGAAATCATAGATAATGTCTATGATAATCTATAATTTGGCGTGGAGCGAGCATGGCGGATCAAAGCGGCGCGGGCCCTGATCGAATGGCGGTTGGCAATGCCATCCGTCATGACTGGACCAGAGACGAGGCCGAGGCGCTCTATCGCCTGTCATTTCCGGACCTGATGTTCCTGGCGCAGTCGGCGCATCGCCGGCAGTTCGATCCCACCCGCGTCGAGACGGCGAGCCTGCTCAGCATCAAGACCGGCGGCTGCCCGGAGGATTGCGGCTACTGCTCGCAGAGCGCGCATTACGACACCGGGCTCAAGGCGACCAAGCTGATGGACCGCGACGAGGTGGTCGCCACCGCGCGGCGCGCGAAGGCCGCCGGGGCCGAGCGCTTCTGCATGGCCGCCGCCTGGCGCAGTCCGAAGGACCGCGACCTCGATCAGGTCTGCGACATGGTCAGCGCAGTGAAGGATCTGGGCATGGAGACCTGCGTCACGCTGGGCATGCTGACCCCGCCGCAGGCACAGCGGCTGAGGGAGGCCGGGCTCGACTTCTACAACCACAATGTCGACACCTCGCCCGAATTCTACGACCGCATCATCACCACGCGCACGCTGCAGGACCGCATCGACACGCTCGCGCATGTGCGGCAGGCCGGCATCAAGGTGTGCTGCGGCGGCATCATCGGCATGGGCGAGGAGGTCGATGATCGGCTCGGCATGCTGGTGCTGCTGGCCAATCTCGCTGAGCATCCCGACAGCGTGCCGATCAACATGTGGAACGAGGTCAAGGGCGTGCCGGTCAACGCTACGGCCGCGCGGCCCGATCCGATTGCGCTCGTGCGATTGATCGCGGTGTCCAGGATCATGATGCCGGCCAGCGTGGTGCGGCTGTCCGCGGGCCGGCAATATATGAGCGACGAGCTGCAGACCCTGTGCCTGCTCGCTGGCGCCAATTCCATCTTCATCGGCGACGTGCTGCTGACCACGGCCAATCCGCAACGCGACCGCGACGCCGATCTGCTCGCGCGGCTCGGCATGACATCGTCGCTGTCGGCGCGCCCGGGCGCGCCGATCGCCGCCGGCGAGGGCGCGGAGGCTTCGTCCCCGGCCTGATTCAACCCTCAGCGCGATCTCGGCGCGACGGCGCCCACGGAACTGCCTTGTCGTGCCGGTCCACGTCCGCGGCTGACCGAAAGAGAGCGGAGCCATGCCCATGCCGCCCGACAGATTGGCGATCTATTCCGACGGTCTGCAGAGACTCGCGGCCGATGACCGGTTGCGGCGCCTCAGTCCACGGGCCGGTCTCGATTTCTCCTCCAACGACTATCTCGGTCTCGCACAGGCTCCGCGGATGAAGCGCGCGGTCGCCGCGGCCATGGAGGCCGGCACGCCGGTCGGCGCCGGCGGCTCGCGCCTGCTGCGTGGCAATTGCGAGGAGCACGAACGGCTCGAGGCGGACGCGGCGCGCTTCTTCGGTGCCGAGAGCGCGCTGTTCTTCGGCTCCGGCTACATGGCGAACTTCGCCGTGCTCACCACGCTGCCGCAGCGCGACGACCTGCTGGTGCTCGATGCGCTGGTTCATGCCAGCACCCATGAAGGCGCGCGCGCCGGCCGTGCCGAGACGTGCCAGTTCATCCACAACAACGCCCAGTCGGCCGAGGACGCGATCCTGATCTGGCGCAGGGGCGGCGGGGTGGGCCGGCCCTGGATCGTCGTCGAAAGCCTCTACAGCATGGATGGCGATCTCGCGCCGCTGGCGGATTTGATCGCGATCGCCGAGCGCCACGATGCCTTTCTGCTGATCGACGAGGCCCATGCGACCGGGGTCCACGGCGCGCAGGGCCGCGGTCTGGCCGCAGCCTACGAGGGACGCGAGAGCGTCGTGACCGTTCACACCTGCGGCAAGGCATTGGGCGCAGCCGGTGCGCTGGTCACCGCAAGCCGCGTGCTGCGCGACACGCTGATCAATCGCTGCCGACCCTTCGTCTTCAGCACGGCGCCGTCGCCGCTGATGGCGGTGGCGGTGATGGAGGCGCTTGCGATCCTGCGGGAAGAGCCGGAGCGGCAGCGGAGGCTGGAGCAGCTCGTTGCCTTCGCCCATGGCGCGATCGCCGCGCGCTTCGGTGAAAGCTGGTCGCCGTCGCAGATCATTCCCTGCGTCGTCGGCGACAATGCGCGCGCGATGAACCTGGCTGCCGCGCTGCAGGCGCGGGGCTTCGACGTCCGCGGCATCCGCCCGCCGACGGTGCCGCCGGGCACGGCGCGGCTCAGGCTGTCGCTGACCTTGAACATCGACGAGCCGGCCATCGCGGCGCTGCTCGACGCGCTCGCCGATGAGATCGGAAGGCCGCGGCCATGACGCTGCGCATCGTGGTCACCGGGACCGACACCGGGATCGGCAAGACGGTGTTCGCCGCCGGCCTCACGGCGCTGCTCGGGGCCTGCTATTGGAAGCCGGTCCAGGCCGGCCTTGCCGAGGAGACGGACTCCTGCTGCGTCCAGCGGCTCGCCGAGCTCGCCGACGACCGCGTGCTGCCCGAAGCCTATCGGCTGGCCGAGCCGGCCTCGCCGGATCGCGCGGCGCGCCTCGCAGGCATCAGCATCGATCCGCTCCGCCTCCGTCCTCCGCAGGTCGTCGGCCGCCCTGTCGTGATCGAGGGAGCCGGCGGCGTCATGGTGCCGCTCGATTCCGGAACGCTCTATCTCGATGTCTTCGCGCGATGGCAGCTCCCGGTCGTGCTCTGCGCGCGCACCAGTCTCGGCACGATCAATCACTCGCTGCTGTCGCTGGCGGCGCTGCGCAGTCGCGGCATCGACGTGTTCGGCATCGCCTTCATCGGCGACGGCCACGACGACAACGAAGATACGATCTGCCGGCTCGGCGAGGTGAGGCGCCTTGGCCGGTTGCCCTGGGTCACGCCGCTGACGGCGCGATCGCTGCAGCACGTGTTCGCCACCCAATTCCAGCGCACGGATTTCGAACCATGATGCGCAAGGCAACCTCGCCGATCTGGCATCCCTTCACGCAGCATGCGCTCCAGCCCGAGATGACGGCGGTCGCGCGCGGCGAGGGCGCCTATCTCTTCACCGCCGACGGCAGGCGGATCATCGACGCGATCGCGTCGTGGTGGGTGGTCACGCACGGCCATTGCCATCCGCATATCGTGCGCGCGATCCAGGACCAGGCCGAGCGGCTGGATCAGGTCATCTTCGCCGGACATAGCCACGAGCCGGCCGAGCAGGTGGCCGCCGGGCTGCTCGCGCTGGTGCCGCCGAGCCTCACGCACGTGTTCTTCTCTGACAGCGGCGCCACCAGCGTGGAGGTCGCGCTGAAGATGGCGCTCGGCTACTTCAAGAACATCGGCGAGCCGCGCTCGCGCATCGCGGTGATGCAGCATTCCTATCACGGCGACACCATCGGCGCGATGTCGGTCGGCGCGCGCGGCGTGTTCAATGCGGCCTATGAGCCGCTGCTGTTCGACGTCGCCGTCGTCCCGTTTCCAGTGCAGGGCCGGGAACAGGCGACTCTGGATGCGCTCGCTACAATTTGCGAGAAGGACCGGCCGGCCGCCTTCATCGTCGAGCCCCTGGTGCTCGGCGCTGGCGGCATGCTGATGTATCCGGCCGAGGTGCTGCGCGAGATGCACCGGATCTGCAAGGCGTTCGGCGTGCTGTTCATCGCCGACGAGGTGATGACCGGCTGGGGCCGCACCGGCACGTTGTTCGCCTGCGAGCAGGCGGACATCGCCCCCGATATCGCCTGCTACGCCAAAGGACTGACTGGAGGCGCGATGCCGCTTGCGGTCACGCTGTGCAGTCCCGCTATCTACGAGGCGCACTATTCGACCGACCGCGCCTGCACGTTCTTTCACTCCAGTTCCTACACCGCCAATCCCATCGCCTGCGCGGCAGCGAGCGCCAATCTCGAGCTGTGGCGGCAGCCGCAGACGCGGGCCCGGGTCGCCGCCGTCGCGGCCGCGCAGGAGCGCTGCCTCGACCGCCTGCGTTACGACGAGCGATTTTCCGACCTGCGGCGCTGCGGTACCATCACCGCGCTCGATCTCCATGCCGACGAGCCGGGCTACCTCGCCGAGGTCGGCCCGAAGCTGCAGGCCTTCTTCCGCGACAGCGACGTCCTGCTGCGTCCGCTTGGCCACACCATCTACGTCATGCCGCCTTACTGCGTCACCGCCGGGGATGTCGAGACGGTCTATGCCGCCATCGACGAGGCCGTCGATCACGTGCTCTGAGGGGCTGTTCTGCGGCCCGCGATTTGCGCTCCGCGATCCCGCGCACTAGCATCGTGCCAACGTCGTTGCGGAGGAAACAGTCATGAGCGCGCCGGTCAGCGGAGATGGCACCAAGGATCCGAAGGAGGCCAGCGCGGCCGTGAGCGCAGCGCAGCAGGCCGTGCTGGAGGCGCTGCCGTTCGGCGACACCGCCGATTTCGATGATGCCGCCCGCGGCTTTCTCGGCACGATCGATCAGGCCAAGGTGACGACGGCGCAGGGGCGCACCGTCTGGAGCCTCGCGCCTTACCACTTCCTTGACGCGGAGCAGGCGCCGCCGACCGTCAATCCCAGCCTGTGGCGGCAGGCGAAGCTCAACATGCATCACGGCCTGTTCGAGGTCGTGCCCGGCGTCTACCAGGTGCGTGGGCTCGACATCGCCAACATGACGCTGATCGAGGGGGACACCGGCGTGATCGTGGTCGACACGCTGACCTCGATCGAGGGCGCGCAGGCCGCATTGGAGCTGTACTACCAGCACCGCGGCGTCAGGCCGGTCACGGCGGTGATGTTCACGCATACCCACACCGATCATTGGGGCGGCGCGCGCGGCGTGGTCGACGACGACGCGATGGCCAGCGGCCGCGTGCCGCTGATCGCGCCGAACCTGTTCATCGAGCATGCGGTCTCCGAGAACATCATCGCCGGCCCTGCGATGCTGCGCCGGGCGCAATATCAGTTCGGGCCGCTGCTCGCGAAGGGGCCGAAGGGCCATGTCGATTGTGGGCTCGGCAAGACCATGGCGGCGGGAGCCGTTGCGCTGCTGCGGCCGACCGACCTGATCATGGCGACCGGGGACACCCGGGTCATCGACGGTCTCACCTTCGAATTCCAGATGGCGCCGAACAGCGAGGCGCCGGCGGAGATGCATTTCTTCGTGCCGCGCTATCGCCTGTTGAACCTCGCCGAGAACTGCACGCACAACTTCCACAACCTGCTGCCGTTTCGCGGCGCCGACGTGCGCGACGCGCTGGCGTGGTCGAAATATCTCAGCGAGGCGCTGCAACTGTGGGGCGGCAAGGCGGAGGTGATGTGCGGCCAGCATCATTGGCCGATATGGGGCGCGAGCCGTGTCGACGGCATGATCCGCGAACAGCGCGATCTCTACAAATTTGCCCACGACCAGACCGTGCGGCTGATGAATCATGGCCTGACCGCAAGTGAGATCGCCGAGCAGATCAGGCTGCCCCGGAGCCTCGAAGGGGCATGGCATGCGCGCGGCTATTACGGCCACATCCGCCACAACGTGAAGGCGATCTACCAGAAATATCTCGGCTGGTATGATGCCAATCCCGTCAATCTCGATCCGCTGCCGCCGGTCGAGGCCGGCCGGAAATACGTCGCCTATATGGGCGGGACAGAGGCGCTGCTGGCGCGGGCGCGCGCGGACTTTGCCAACGGCGAATACCGCTTCGTCGCGCAGGTCGTGGGTCATCTCGTCTTCGCCGAGCCAGACAATGCCGAGGCGCGCGCGCTGCTGGCCGACACGCTGGAGCAGCTCGGCTATGCCGCCGAGAGCGCGACCTGGCGCAATGCCTATCTGTTCGGCGCGCAAGAGCTGCGCCAGGGTATGCCGGAGGTTCCGGCCCGGCCCGGCCTGCCGCGCGAGACGCTGGCGGCGCTGCGCACCGAGCAGCTATGGGACGTGCTCGGGGTCAGGCTGAACGGGCCCAAGGCGGAAGGCAAGCATATCGTGCTGAACTGGACGTTCACCGACACCGGCGAGCGCTTCGTGCTCACCTTGCAGAATTGTGCGCTGACCTATGCGGTCGGCGTGCAGGCGTCGACCGCCGATGCGGGGTTCACGCTGGCGCGTTCGACGCTCGATGCGGTCATTGCCAAGGCCACGAGCTTTCCGGAAGCGGTCGCGGCCGGGAAGATCAGCTTCGCGGGCAATCCGATGCGGCTGGCCGAGCTGATGTCGCTGATGGACGAGTTCCCGCGCATGTTCGAGATCGTCGAGCCGAAGCGGGCTGCCGTCACCTGAGATGAGGCGGAGGCCGGGCTCGCCGAACTTGCCCGGCCTCCTCATGCTACTCGGCGCTGCTGACCAGCCGGATGCGCGGCGCAGCGATGTCGATCAGGCGGCGATAGGCCGCGAGATAGTCGAGCGCCATCCGGCGCGCGGTGAAGCGTCGCTCGAACTGCGCGCGCACGCGGGCGCGGCTCAGCTCGGGCAGGCGACTGACGGCCGCTACCGCGCTGAGCTCGTCCTCGACGATGAAGCCGGTCACACCGTCGTCGATCACTTCGGGAACCGAGCCGCGGTTGTAGGCGATCACGGGCGTGCCGCAGGCCATCGATTCGATCATCACCAGGCCGAACGGCTCCGGCCAATCGATCGGCAACAGCAGGCCGAGCGCGCCGGACAGGAACTCCGGCTTCTCGTGATCGCTGATCTCGCCGATGAACTCGACGAGCGGATTGCCGTGAATCAAGGGACGGATCGTCTGCTCATAATAGTCTTGGTCGGCGCGATCGATCTTGGCCGCGATCTTCAGCGGAATCCCGCAGCGCATCGCGATCTTGATGGCACGGTCGACACCCTTTTCCGGGGCGATGCGTCCGAGCACGGCGAGATAGCTCGGCGTCACCGGCCTGGGCACCAGGAGCGTTGCGGGCAGTCCATGCAGCACGGTGCGCACCCAGTTCGCATTCGGAACCGGCCGGCGCTGCGAGTCCGAGATCGAAACGACGGGAACATCCTTGAAGACCGAGAACACCGGCTGGTGCTCCGGAAGATCGAGCCTGCCGTGCAAGGTGGTCAGGAACGGTGTGGGTTGCCGGTGGAACAGGGAGAACGGGTAGTAGTCGAGGTGGAAGTGCAGAATGTCGAACTGTTCGTCGTCGCATTGCTGCCGCACGTTTTCGAGCATCACCATGTGCAGCGCGTTCGGATCCCTCACCGAGCCGTCGAGGCGCAGAGCTTTTGGCCATGTCGGAGAGAGCTTCGCCGAGGTCTGAGAATCTCCGCTGGCGAACAGGGTGACGTCGTGTCCGAGGGCAACGAGTTCTTCGGTCAACCAATGGACGACCCGCTCAGTGCCGCCGTAGAGCTTCGGAGGCACGGCCTCCGTCAATGGAGCTATTTGCGCAATGCGCATCTCATCGTCTCCTGTTCGTGACCGATCATGGATGAATCCCCAATGGCACCGGCACTGCCACAGCGGGAACGTTGTCGCATGTGCGAAGTTCCATTCACGCGATCACTCTTTCTTCGACACAACGTGTTCCGTGCCGTCTCATTGATGCCATCCCCGCTCTCCAACGCTGCTGCCGCGGCATCGTCGGAGGGCAGGTTTGCGCCGCGAAGGCGCACGGAACCCGAGAAACCGTTCGTCGTTCATCTGGCCGCATCAGGTGTCGCCACGACCTCGCTCATCAACGGGAAGACCATGGATCAGCTTTCTGGCTACGCGCACCGCCCCTTTCCCTTCGTGATGCGCTATCTGCGCAAGCGCCCCACCGCCCACCTCGTGATTCTGATGGCCGTCATCGGTGCGGTTGCCTGTTCGGTAGGCACGCAATATGGCGTGAAATCCCTCGTCGACAGCCTCTCGGCAGGGCCTGCGGGCGGCGGCAACGTCTGGGCCGCGTTCGTGCTGCTGATGGCGCTGATCGCGACCGACAACATTCTTTGGCGTGTCGCCAGCTGGATCGCGAGCTTCACCTTCGTCCGTGTCACCGGAGATCTCCGGCGCGACATCTTCCGTCATCTCACCGGGCATTCGCCGAGCTATTTCGGCGACCGTTTGCCCGGCATGCTGTCGAGCCGCATCACGGCGACGTCGAACGCCGTGTTCACCGTGGAGAACATGTTCGTCTGGAACGTCTTGCCGCCATGCCTCGCCACCGTCGCGGCGATCTGCCTGATCGGAACCGTGAGCGGCCCGATGGCCATCGGCCTGCTGCTGATCGCGGCGATGATGGTGGCGGCGATGTTCCGTCTGGCGGCCGCCGGCAAGCCGCTGCATGACGATTTCGCCGACAAGGCGGCCATGGTCGACGGCGAGATGGTCGACGTGATCTCGAACATGCCGCTGGTGCGCGCGTTCTGCGGCCTGCGCCACGAGCACGACCGGTTCGACGCGACGGTCGACAGGGAGTTGGAGGCACGCGGGCGCAGTCTCCGCTACCTCGAAAAGCTGCGCATTCTGCACGCGACGGTGACGATCGTGCTGACGATCGCGCTCATGGCGTGGGCGATCTCGCTGTGGCAGCGGGGCGGGGCGACGACCGGCGACGTCGTGCTGGTCTGCACGCTCGGCCTCTGCATTCTCAACGCGACGCGGGATCTGGCGGTGGCGCTGGTCGATGTCACCCAGCACGTGGCGCGCATGAGCGAGGCGATCGCGACCCTGCTGCAGCCGCACGAGCTGCGCGATGACCCGCAGGCCGAGCCGCTGGTCAAGAGCGGTGCGGCCATCGCCTTCGACAACATCACCTTCCACTATCCTGGCGGTCACAAGCTGTTCGAGAATTTCACGCTGCGCCTGCAGCCAGGCCAGCGCGTGGGCCTGGTTGGGCAGTCCGGCGGCGGCAAGTCGAGCCTGTTCACGCTGCTGCAACGGTTCTATGATCCGCAAGCCGGGCACATCAGGATCGACGGCCAGGACATCGCCAAGGTCACCCAGCAGAGCCTGCGCGAGGCGATCTCGGTGGTTCCGCAGGACATCTCGCTGTTTCATCGCTCCATTCTGGAGAATATTCGCTACGGACGTCCGAGTGCGACCGACGACGAGGTGTTGCGGGCGGCGATCGCGGCGCGCTGCGACTTCGTCGAGACGCTGCCGGAAGGATTGCAGACGATGGTCGGGGATCGCGGCGTCAAGCTGTCGGGCGGGCAGCGCCAGCGCATCGCGATCGCGCGCGCCTTCCTCAAGGATGCGCCGATCCTTCTGCTCGACGAGGCCACCGCCGCGCTCGACAGCGAGTCCGAGGAGGCCATCCGTGAGGCGTTGAGTCGTCTGATGCGCGGCCGCACCGTCATCGCGATCGCGCATCGCCTTGCGACCTTGCGGAACTTTGACCGCGTGGTGGTGCTGAGATCGGGCAGGATCATCGAGGACGGCGCGCCTGACCGGCTGATGCAGGACGAGGGCCCGTATCGTGAGCTCGTCACCCAGGAGATGAACCGGCTCGCCAAGTTCGCCGCCTGATCGTAGCGTCGGGTCGCGTCGAGAATGTGCACTCTCGGTTGTCTGGGCACTTCAACATCGCATGAGGCCAACATGTCCGCCGAAGTCGCAAGCACACTGTCGTTGATCACCCAGACGGACGAGCCTGCCGAGCAGCCGTTCTATATTCCCATGACGGGGCCGGCGTCCCGGCCGCGGCGCTCGCTCAAGCACGACGATACGTTCATCGTCCTCGACGGCCATGGCGACATCGGCGCCTCGGCCGGCGGACCGGACGGTCTCTTCAACGCCGATACGCGCTATCTCGCGCGGCTCGAATTGACGCTGGACGACGTTCAGCCCCTGCTGCTCGGCTCGAGCCTGCGCGACGACAACTCCGCGCTGACCGTCGATCTCACCAATCCCGACATCTACAGCCAGGGCCGCCTGGTGCTGCCGAAGGATATGCTGCACATCGTGCGCACGATCTTTCTCTGGCATGGCACGGCCTATCAGCGCATCGGGCTGCAGAACCATGGCGATCGCCATGCCAGCTTCGATCTCAAGCTGACATTCGACAATGATTTTGCCGACCTTTTCGAGGTGCGAGGCACCGTGCGGCCGCGGCGCGGCATCGGCTCGAGCCGGCTGGTGGAACCGTCCGAGGTGGTCCTGCACTATCGCGGCCTGGACAATGTCCTGCGCACCACCGACGTGAGCTTCGATCCGCGTCCGACGCATCTCACCGTCAATGTCGCAACCTATCATTTCGACCTTGCCCCGCAGGAATCGGCCTCGCTGTTCGTGGCCGTGATGTGCAACGCCAAGGCCGGCGAGCGGCCCCGGCCCTTCTTCCGCAGCCTGCTCGCCCATCGCCGAGAGATGCGCCGATGCACCGTTGGCGCCGCCAGCATCGAGACCTCCAACGACATCCTCAACGAGGTGCTGTGCCAGGCAGCGGCCGATCTGAACATCCTGATGACGGATACGCCGGAGGGGCGTTATCCCTATGCCGGCATTCCCTGGTATTCGACCACATTCGGTCGCGACGGGCTGATCACCGCGATGCAGATGCTGTGGGTCGATCCGCGCATTGCCCGCGGCGTCCTGCGCCGGCTCGCCGTGCATCAGGCGCGCACGACCGATCCGCTGTCCGATGCCGAGCCCGGCAAGATCCTGCACGAGATGCGCGGCGGCGAGATGGCGGCGCTGCGTGAGGTGCCGTTCGGCTGCTATTATGGCAGCGTCGATTCCACGCCGCTGTTCGTGCTGCTCGCCGGGCTCTATATCGAGCGCACCGGCGACATCGACACCCTGAGGGAGCTATGGCCGGCGATCGAGCTGGCGTTGCGCTGGATCGACGGCCCCGGCGATCCCGATCGCGATGGCTTCGTGGAATATCAGCGCGCCTCCGAGCAGGGTCTCGCCAACCAGGGCTGGAAGGACTCCTACGACGCGGTGTTCCATGCCGATGGACGTCTCGCGGAAGGTTACATCGCGCTTGCGGAGGTGCAGGGCTATGTGTTTGCCGGCAAGCAGCTGGCGGCGCGTTGCGCCCGCCGGCTCGGCAAGGCCGAGATGGCGGACCGGCTCCAGGCCGAGGCCGCTGATCTCGCGGAACGGTTCGAGGACGCCTTCTGGTGCGAGGATCTGAACACCTATGCGCTCGCGCTCGACGGCCACAAGCAGCCCTGCCGCGTCCGGACGTCCAACGCCGGGCAGCTGCTGTTCAGCGGCATGGTACGCGAGGATCGCGCCCGCAAGCTTGCCGCCGAACTGCTGCGGCCGCATTTCTTCTCGGGCTGGGGCATCCGCACCGTCGCCTGCGGCGAAGCGCGCTACAATCCGATGTCCTATCACGACGGATCGATCTGGCCGCACGACAACGCGCTGATTGCGCTGGGCCTGTCGCGCTATGGCCTCAAGCATGCGGTCGAGCAGGTGTTCGGCGGCCTGTTCGAAGCCGCGTCCTACATGGATCTGCGCCGGCTGCCGGAGCTGTTCTGCGGCTTCCGGCGCGAAAAGCATCGCGGCCCGACGCTCTATCCGGTGGCCTGCGCGCCGCAGGCCTGGGCCAGCGCGACGCCGTTCACCTTGCTCGAGGCGGCGCTCGGGCTCGAGTTCGACGCCGCGCGCGGCGAGATCCGTCTGCGCAATCCGCGGCTGCCCGCCTTCCTGGACTGGGTGGTGCTGCGCGATCTCAGGCTCGGCAGCTCGACGATCGACCTGCGCATTCGCCGCCATGGCGAGGACATCTCCATGGAGGTGCTGCGGCGGCGCGGTCAGATCCAGGTCTCGCTGGTGCTGGCGCAATGATGGCGTTGAAACCCACTCTCCACCGAGCTGCTTGCGGCTGTCTCGTCACGCTGCCGTTGCTCATCGGTCCGTATGTCGGCGACGGGCATGCGCAGCAGCCGTCGCCGGCACCGCCTGCCAAGGATGCCGCGGCGCCCGCGAAGGAGCCGGCACCGCCGCCCTCGGTCACCATCCTCGGCGCGCGCGATGCGCATGGCGTGCTCGGTCGCGACGTGCGCAGCTCGACCGGCGAGGACATGGGCCACATCGTCGACGTCATCGTCGATTCCACCGGCACGGTGCGAGCCGCGGTGATCGATTTCGGCGGCTTCCTCGGTGTCGGCAGCCGCAAGATCGTGGTCGACTGGACCGCGCTCGACTTCAAGCACATCGCCGAGAAGAGCGACCAGGTCACGCTCGACCTCACCAAGGAGCAGGTGAAGGCCGCGCCCGAATACAAGGAGGACAAGGCCGTCGTCGTGCTCGGCGCGTCCGGCAAGCTGTCACCCTGGGATTTCGATCATTGAGTTGATGTGTGCGATTGCCGGTCCGGCCTGCGCGTGCAGCGGAACACGGTGGGGATGTTCTGTCCCGTCAGCCTCATGAGTTGAGATGTGAGAGCCATGCCGATTGCACGGCCGTCGAGATCGCCTGACCGGGAGCCCGAGCCTGACCGCGCGGCAGAGGCGGGCGCGCGTCCGGATGCCGGGCAGGATCATGGCCAGTCGACTGCGAGACCGGCGCCGTCGCGGCAGAGCCTGCGCGGGCTGGACTGGTTCATCTTCTTCCTGGCCGACGTGCAGACCGGCTTCGGTCCCTTCATCGCGGTCTATCTGACGACGCAGAAATGGACGCAGGCCCAGATCGGCCTAGTGCTGTCGATCGGCGGCATCGTCGGGCTGATCGGGCAGATGCCGGGCGGCGCGATCATCGATGCGGCCAGATCCGAGCGCCGCGTCGCCGGTCTTGCCATCGCGACCATCGGCTGCTGCGCGCTGGCCTATGCCGCTTGGCCGATCTTTCCCGTGGTCGCGGGTGCCGCGACGTTGCATGCGGCGGCGAGCTGCGTGCTGGGCCCTGCGATCGCGGCGATCAGCCTCGGCCTGGTCGGGCCGCGCGGCATGGCGGAGCGGCTCGGCCGCAATGCGCGGTTCGCGTCGCTCGGCAATGGCGTGGCTGCGGCCGTGATGGGCACCTGCGGCTATCTGCTGTCCAGCCGCGCCGTGTTCCTGGTCACCTTCATTCTCGCCTTTCCGACGCTGATCGCGTTGTCGCGCATCCGCGAGCGCGAGATCGACGTCGCGCGGGCGCACGGCCGGGCCCATCACGAGGACAAGGAGGTCGCGCGGCTGTCGAATCTGCTCGGCCTGCTGCGCCAGCGCGCGCTGCTCGTGTTCGCGCTCGGCGTGTTCCTGCTGCAGCTCGCCAATGCGGCGATGCTGCCGCTGATGGCCGGCGTGGTGACGACGAAATCGAGCGAATGGGCGCCGATGCTGATCGCGTTCTGCATCGTGGTGCCGCAGGCGATCGTGGCGCTGACCTCGCCCTCGGTCGGCGCGGTCGCGCAGCAATGGGGCCGCAGGCCGCTGCTGATGCTGGGGTTTGCCGCGCTCGCGATGCGCGGCGCGCTGTTCGCGGTCGTGCACGATCCCTACGTGCTAGTGGCGGTGCAGATCTTCGACGGCGTCACGGCGGCCGTGTTCGCCGTCATGATTCCGCTGACGGTGGCCGACGTCGCCTTCGGCAGCGGGCATTTCAATCTGGCGCAGGGAATCGTCGGGACGGCGTCCGGGATCGGCGGATCGCTGTCCACCGTCGTCGCCGGCTTCGCCAGCGACCGTTACGGCAGCGCCACCGCCTTCATGGGTCTGTCAGGCGTGGCGCTGACGGGTCTTCTCTTGATCGCGCTGCTGATGCCGGAGACCGGGCAGCGCGAGCGCAGGGCGTGAACGGGCAGGGCCGCTCAGGCGTCCATGCTGCGCAGGCGCTGACGGTTGCGCAGCACGATCTGGCGGGCACCGGAGAAGCCGAGAACGCCCTGGCTGTGCAACTGCGACAGCGCGCGCGACACGGTCTCCAGGGTCAGGCCGAGATAGTCGCCGATATCGCGGCGGCACATCGGCAGCGCCATCATGCCGGCGACGGCGAGGCGGCGGTCCATCTCGAGCAGGAAGGTCGCGACGCGCTCCATCGCAGTCTTGCGTCCCAGCAGCAGCATGTGGTCCTCGGCATGGCGGAGATCGCCGGCCGTCATGGTCCAGAGCTTGCGGGCGACCGCGACGTCGACGCCTGCTGCCTGTTCGAGGCTGCGGCGCTTCACCAGGCGCACGGTGGTATCGATGATGGCCTCGGCGGCGAGGCGATGCATGGAGCCGAATTCGAGGCCGAAAACGTCACCGGGAAGATGGAAGGCGCCGATCTGGCGGCGGCCGTCGGAGAGCAGCTTGTAGCTGCGAACCGCGCCGGAGATCACCTGGTAGACGTACTCGGCCGGCTCGTCCTCGCCATAGATCTCCTCGTCCTTCTTGTAGGAGAACTCGCTGGCGATGAGCCCGGCATGGCCGGTGATCTCGGCAAAGGGATTGGCGGCAGGAGAGACGACAGGAGAGGGGACGGCGTGGGGGGCGTTGGTGCTGACGACCGAATTGGTAATCGACTGATTGAGCATGACCATCTCCTTGCGGCGGATGGCGATGTGGTACACGGCGGCTCCCGTTAAGGACATTTCGGCCGTTATCTTAAGGGGGGTTCCTTACGTAGATATACGTAGCCGGCCCGCTCAGGAGACGCGCTGGGCGGTACCCGAATGGTCGTTGGCGATCGCCTTGCGGATCCGCTTCACCAGATTGTCGTCGAGCAGCGGCTTGAGCAGGAAATCCTGGATCCCGACGGCCGCCGCGCGCGCCGCAAGCCGGTCATCGTAGTGCCCCGTGATCAGCACCACCGGCGCGGTCGCCCCCTGCTTGCGCAACCGTTCGGCGAGCTCGACGCCGTTGATCTCCGGCATCTTGTAGTCGACCACGAAGCAGTCGACGGGCGCGTGGTCCGAGGCCTTGAGCAGCGCGGTGCCGCTGCGAAACGTGCGCACGTCGAAGCCATCGGCCTCCAGCAGGAAGCGCAGCGAGCCGAGGACGTCAGCATCGTCGTCGGCTACGTAGACCGTAGGTTTTGTGTGAGCCGACATCGCACGTGCCGCGAGAATGTGATGTTGAACCGAGGCGCAAGATAACACTCGATTCTGTCAAGGTAGCTTGATCTAGCTCAATCCTTCAGCGCGCCTGCGCGCATCGCCAGACGCACCAGCTCGGAGAGGCTGTTCGCTCCCATCTTGGTCATCACGTTGGCCCTGTAGACCTCGATGGTGCGCGGACTGATGTCGTATTCGCGCGCGATCAGCTTGTTGGAGAGACCGGCCATCAGTCCATCCATTACCTGGCGCTCCCGGGGGCTCAGGCTGGCGACGCGGGCCAGGATGTCCTGCGTGACCGATTCGTTCTTCGCGGCCGGCTCGGCCTGCTGGATTGCCGTTTCGATCATGGCGACCAGTCGCTCGTCCTCGAACGGCTTCTCCAGAAAATCGACCGCGCCGAGCTTCATCGCCTCGACCGCGAGCGGCACGTCGCCATGGCCGGTCATCACCAGGATCGGAAAGCTGCTGCCGGCGGCCTTCATGCGCTTGAGCAGCTCGATGCCGTCGATGCCGGGCATCCGCACGTCCGAGACGACGCAGCCGAAAGGGAGCATCGGCAGTCGGCCGAGAAAGACCTCCGCGTTCTCGAACAGCGTGACGTCAAAGCCTGATGAATCGAGCAGGAAGTTGAGCGAATCCCGCATCGCCTCGTCGTCGTCGATCACATAGACCTTGGCCCGTTCAGCCATCGTGCTCAACCTTGGTGGAGGCCGCGGGCAGGGTGAAGCGGAACGTCGCGCCTCCCGCTTCGTTGTTCTCGGCCCACATGCGCCCGCCATGGGCCTCGATGATGGACCGGCTGATCGAGAGGCCGACTCCCATTCCGGTGTCCTTGGTGGTGAAGAAGGTCTTGAAGAGATTGGGCATGACGTCGTCGTGGAATCCCGTTCCGGTGTCGGACACCGAGACCTCGATCAAGTCGTCGCTGAGTCTGCAATTTGTCGCACTGAGCTCGCGGCGTTCGGAATGAGACATCGCCTCGAGTCCATTGCGGAACAGATTGACCAGGACCTGCTGGATCTGGACCCGGTCGGCGAGCACGAGATCGGCCTCCGGATTGAGTTGGAAGCGCAACTGGACGTTCTGCTCGCGGGCGCCGGAAAGGCCGAGGGCGCCGGCTTCCTCGATCAGCTTCGACAGGCTCTCGACCCGCTTCTCCGATTCGCCGCGCGAGACGAAATCGCGCAGACGGCGGATGATCTGGCCGGCGCGAATCGCCTGCTCGGCGGCGCGGTCCATCGCGCTCTCGATCTTGGGCGTGTTCGGATCACTGCTGCCGGCCAGCAGCCGGCGCGAGCCTTTCATGTAATTGCTGATCGCGGCGAGCGGCTGGTTGAGCTCATGCGCCAGCGCCGAGGCCATCTCGCCCATGGCGCTGAGGCGCGACACGTGGACCAGTTCCGACTGCAGTTCCCGCAGCCGTGCCTGGGTCTGCTGGTGCTCGGTGAGATCATGGGCGAAGCCGGTGAAATAGGGCTTGCCGCCGGACTGCATCTCGCCGATCGACAGATGCATCGGGAATGTCGTGCCGTCGCGGCGGCGGCCGGTCACGATGCGGCCGATGCCGATGATGCGGCGCTCGCGGCTGGCATGGTAGCGGGTGAGGTAGCCGGCATGGCGCGAGCGGTCCGGCTCGGGCATCAATTCGCTGACGTCAAGGCCGACCGCTTCTGCCTCGGTGAGGCCGAACATCCGCTCCGCCGCGGAGCTGAAGAACTGGATCGTGCCGCTGCCGTCGATCACGATCATCGCGTCCGGCACGGTGTCCAGGATCGAGCGGAAATGCTGCTCGCGCAGCCGCAGCGTCTCCTCCAGCCGCTTCTCCTGGTCGATGTCGAGGGCGATGCCGCGCAGATGATGCGGCGCGCCGGCCTCGTCGGGGACCACGCCGGCAAGCACGCGAATCCAGTGGCCGCCGCCGGACACCTTGAACGACATGTCGAACCCGGTGCTCCGATGGCGCGAATCCTCGATCGCCGCCTCGACCGGCGCGCGATCCTCGGGCGCGAGCAGCGCCAGGAAGGACCCGTAGGTCACCGGCTGATCGGCCGCCACGCCGAACAGCTTCCGCGTCGTCACCGACCAGTAGAACTCGCCCGAGGCCAGATCGAGATCCCACGCGCCGAAGCCCAGCCTCCGAGCGTCCTCGGGAGCGTCGTCGAGCCTGGCGGATGCATCCGGGAAGGGGTGGGTGAAGTCGCGCAATTCGAGGCCTTTGATCGATTCGCCGTTGTCCGATTCGCCGTTGCCGCCGCGGCCGGGAGGCCGACCACCGCGGTATCCTATACCAGATTGCGCCCCTGCAACCCGGCCCGACTTAAACTTTGGTTCGACAATTCAAGGCTTTCTCCGATCCTGGGCCGGGTTCCAACGGTGTCCTGCCGCCCGTGCTTCACCGCCGCACCTTGATCTATCTCATCACGGCAGGTGATTTCACCTCTAAGAGCTGCATGGAAGCAATGTTTGGAGAGGCGGGATGACGTTCGCGACTGTCATGGTGAGCCTTGCGCTCAGTCAGCCGAATGAGGCCCGCCTTCAGGTCGCGGCCGACTTGGCGGCGCGCTTTGACGCAGGTGTCATCGGCGTGGCGGCCGCGGAATTCGCGCCGCCGCTGTATTTCACGACCGGCGAGCAGGCGCAGGATCTGATCGAGCAGGGTGAGGCCGCGCTGCGGAATCGACTGGCCGAGCTCGAGCAGCAGTTCCGCACCGCAGTGGGTGACCGGGCTGCGTCGTTGAGCTGGCGCAGCGCCGTGGATTTCCCCGCGCGCTACGTGCTGGCGCAGGCCCGTGCCGCCGACATTCTCGTCACCGGCGGCGTGCCGCCCGGGGTGTCCGATGCGTTCGCGGTGGCCAATCCCAAGGATCTCGTCATGCAGGCCGGGCGCCCGCTGCTCGTGGTGCCGGACAACGTCAGCAGCCTCGATCTCGGGACCGTGCTGGTGGCCTGGAAGGAGACACCGGAGGCGCGCCGCGCTTTGACCGATGCCCTGCCGCTGCTCGCCAAGGCGAGCGGCGTCGTGGTCGCCGAGATCCCGGAGACCGCCTCGGAATATGACGCCTGCGCGGCGCGTCTTGCGGACGTCGTCGCATGGCTCGGCCGTCACAAGATCGTCGCATCGGCGCGCGTCGCGGAGCCGGGGCAGGGGCGCAACGTTGCGGCTACGCTCGACGCCGTCGCCACCGATGTTTCGGCCGGTCTCGTCGTGGCGGGCGCCTATGGCCATTCCCGATTCCGCGAGCTCGTGCTCGGCGGGGTCACCGAGCATCTGATGACGCGCAGCGAGCGTTGTGTTCTGCTGTCGCACTGAAATTCGACCCGCTCCATTCGAGAACAGGATTGCCGCCTTGTACAGATTTCTCGAGGAAACCGCCGGCAACTACATGACGCGGAACGTCACGACCGTGACCCGGGAGACGACGATCCGCGAGCTCGGCGAGATGTTCGACCGCGACGATTTCAACACCTACCCCGTCGTCGAGAACGACGAGGTGATCGGCATCGTCACCAAGTTCGACGTGCTGAAATGCTTTGCCTTCACGCCGAATCAGATGCTGCCGCGCTACAGCGACCTGATGAACCGGACGGTCGCCGACGTGATGACGTCCGAGTTCATCTACGTCAGGCCGGATACGAAGCTGACGCGCGTGCTGCAACTGATGGTCGAGCATCGCATCCGCAGCCTTCCCGTGACCGATGCCGACAACCGCGTGGTCGGGATCGTGGCGCGCGAGGACATCGTGCGAGCGCTGGCGGCTGCCGCCAAGGATTGAGCGCGGCGCGCTGAGTCCGAAGCCTGCTACGAACGTCTAATGACGGCCGGCATGCATCGCTGCATGCCGGCCGTCGCCGTGTCTGCGAGCGAAACCGCGTCGTCGTGCAACACTCTGCCTGTTTACCGGCGAACTGGTCGCAAAGTTGATTTCGATCAATTCCACGTGTGAACGATTGTGGTTGCTGGGCTCGTGTTCTTTCAGCGAGATTCCGCATGAGCGCGTCCTCATCCACAAAATCCATGACCATCGGCGAAAGTGGCTTGTCGCTCACTTTTGCCGTCACCGCCTTCCTGTGCGTCTTCGCTGCGGCGAAGGCACTGGATACGGCCTTCGCGTTCCACGCCTCGCTCGCGGCTGCCGCCAGCGCGGCGTCCGTCTTCTTCATCCTCAACCGCTACTTCGAGCGCCGCGAGCTGCCTCCGCAGGAGATCAATGGTCGGCCGAACTACAATCTCGGTCCGATCAAGTTCGCCTCGTTCATGTCGATGTTCTGGGGCATCGCCGGCTTCACGGTCGGCCTCATCATCGCCTCGCAACTGGCCTGGCCCGCGCTGAACTTCGACCTGCCATGGACCAGCTTCGGCCGCCTGCGGCCGCTGCATACCTCGGCGGTGATCTTCGCCTTCGGCGGCAACGTGCTGCTGGCGACGTCGTTCTACGTCGTGCAGCGGACCTGCCGCGTGCGTCTCGCCGGTGATCTCGCGCCCTGGTTCGTGGTGATCGGCTACAACTTCTTCATCCTGATCGCGGGCACGGGCTATCTGCTCGGTGTCACCGAGGGCAAGGAGTATGCCGAGCCCGAATGGTACTCGGATCTTTGGCTGACGATCGTCTGGGTGGTCTACCTGCTGGTCTTCCTGACGACGATCATCAAGCGCAAGGAGCCGCACATCTTCGTGGCGAACTGGTTCTATCTTGCCTTCATCGTCACGATCGCGGTTCTGCACCTCGGCAACAATCCGGCGCTTCCGGTGTCGCTGTTCGGCTCCAAGTCCTACATCGCCTGGGGTGGCGTGCAGGATGCGATGTTCCAGTGGTGGTACGGCCACAACGCGGTCGGCTTCTTCCTGACCGCCGGCTTCCTGGCCATCATGTACTACTTCATCCCGAAGCGGGCTGAGCGTCCGATCTACTCGTATCGGCTGTCGATCATCCACTTCTGGGCGCTGATCTTCCTCTACATCTGGGCCGGCCCGCACCATCTGCACTATACGGCGCTGCCGGACTGGACGCAGACCCTGGGCATGACCTTCTCGATCATGCTGTGGATGCCCTCCTGGGGCGGCATGATCAACGGCCTGATGACCCTGTCGGGAGCGTGGGACAAGCTGCGGACGGACCCCGTGCTGCGCATGCTGGTCGTCTCGGTCGCCTTCTACGGCATGTCGACCTTCGAAGGTCCGATGATGTCGATCAAGGTGGTCAACTCGCTCAGCCACTACACCGACTGGACCATCGGTCACGTGCACTCCGGTGCGCTCGGCTGGGTCGGCTTCGTCTCCTTCGGCGCGCTGTACTGCCTGGTGCCGTGGATCTGGAACCGCAAGGGTCTCTATAGCCTCAAGCTCGTGAACTGGCACTTCTGGACGGCCACGCTGGGCATCGTGCTCTACATCTCCGCGATGTGGGTCTCGGGCATCCTGCAGGGCCTGATGTGGCGGTCCTACACGGCGCTCGGCTTCCTCGAATACTCGTTCATCGAGACCGTCGAGGCGATGCACCCCTTCTACATCATCCGTGCCGCTGGTGGCGCACTGTTCCTGATCGGCTCACTCATCATGGCCTACAATCTCTGGATGACGGTCCGTGTCGGTGAGGAAGAAGTTCAGTCGCCCGTCGCCCTTCAGCCGGCGGAGTGAGGTATCAACCATGTCTTTCTGGCAACGACACCAAGTCTTCGAGAAGAACTCGATCATCCTGGTCATCGGCATCCTGCTGGTGATCGCGATCGGCGGCCTCGTCGAGATCACTCCGCTCTTCTACCTGAAGAGCACGATCGAGGCGGTCGACGGCGTGCGTCCCTATACGCCGCTCGAGCTGGCCGGCCGCAACATCTACGTCCGCGAGGGCTGCTATCTCTGCCATTCGCAGATGGTTCGTCCGCTGCGCGACGAAGTGGAACGCTACGGCCACTTCTCGCTCGCCGCGGAGAGCATGTACGACCATCCGTTCCAGTGGGGCTCCAAGCGTACGGGTCCTGACCTCGCCCGCGTCGGCAACAAGTACTCCGACGACTGGCATGTCACCCACCTGACCAACCCGCGCGCCATCGTCCCGCAGTCGATCATGCCCGGCTATCCCTTCCTGAAGGAGGCCGAGCTGAACGCCGACAACGTCGCCGATCACCTGAAGACGCTGCGGGCGGTGGGTGTGCCCTACACCGACGACCAGATCGCCAACGCCGCCGCCGACCTCAAGGCGCAGGTCGATCCGGATGGTGCCGGTGCCGAGGCGCTCACCAAACGCTATCCGAAGGCGGTGGTGCGCAACTTCGACGGCAAGGCGGGTGCGCCGACCGAGATGGATGCGCTGGTAGCGTACCTGCAAATGCTCGGCACCTTGGTCGACTTCAAGATCTACAACGAAAAAGCCAATCTGCGCTGAGATCAGAGGCGAACATCATGAAGCCCATCATTGCAGTCGAAAACATCGCGTCGTCACTCGTGACGACGCTGTGGACCCCGATCTTCGTCGCGATCTTCATCGCGATCGTGACCTATGCCCTCTGGCCTCGCAACAAGGCCGCTTTCGACGAGGCGGCGAGCATGCCGTTGCGGGAGGATTAATTCATCATGGCTGACCATACCGAAGTCGACAGTGTCTCCGGCACCCCCACCACCGGCCACGCCTGGGACGGCATCAAGGAGCTCAACACCCCGCTGCCGCGGTGGTGGGTGATCACCTTCTACATCACCATCGTCTGGGCGATCGGCTACTGGATCGTGTATCCGGCCTGGCCGACCATCTCCAGCAACACTCAGGGCCTGTTCGGCTACTCGTCCCGTGCGGACGTGGGGGTCGAGCTTGCCAATCTCGAGAAGATCCGCGGCGCCAAGATGGCGGCGCTCGCGACCGCCTCGCTCGCCGACATCGAGAAGGATCCGGCGATGCTGGCCCTGGCGCGTGCCAAGGGCAAGACCGTGTTCGGCGACAACTGCGCCGCCTGCCACGGGACCGGCGCGGCCGGCGCCAAGGGCTTCCCGAACCTGAACGACGACGATTGGCTGTGGGGCGGCTCGCTGGAGCAGATCCAGCAGACCCTGCTGTACGGCGTGCGCTCGGGTCACCCGAAGACGCGCGAGGGCCAGATGCTCGCCTTCGGCAAGGACGGTGTCCTGAAGCCGGCGGAGATCGTCACGGTCGCCAACTACGTCCGCGAGCTGGCGGGCCTGCCGACCCGGCCGGGTTATGACGCCAAGGCCGGCGCCAAGGTCTTCGCCGAGAACTGCGTGGCCTGCCATGGCGACAACGCCAAGGGCAATCCGGAGCTCGGCGCGCCGAACCTCACGGACAAGATCTGGCTGTACGGCTCCGACGAGGCGACCTTGATCGAGACCATCACCAATGGTCGCGCCGGTGTCATGCCGGCCTGGGAGGGCCGTCTCGACCCGACCACGATCAAGGCGATGGCGGTCTATGTCCACTCGCTCGGTGGCGGAAAGTAACGGAAATCCAACGGAACTTTCCCTTCGATTGAGCTGGATCAACTGAGCGGCCGGAGGTGGACATACCTTCGGCCGCAACTGCGAGAAGACCCCCAGCCATGATCCGCCAGCCATGAACCAGACGGTAAGACCGGACGACCTGAAGCCTCAGGACCTGCAGCCCGTGGACGATTACGGTCCGCTCTATGCTGCGCACAAGAAGGTCTATCCGCAGAGCGTCTCGGGCACTTTCCGCCGGATCAAATGGGGCCTGATGGGCTTCTGCCTCGGCGTCTATTATTTCCTGCCGTTCGTGCGCTGGAATCGCGGCCTCGGCGCGCCCGACCAGGCGGTGCTGATCGACTTCTCGAACCACCGCTTCTATTTCTTCTTCATCGAGCTGTGGCCGCAGGAGGTGTACTACTTCACCGGCCTCCTGATCATCGCCGCCATCGGCCTGTTCCTGATGAACGCGATCGGCGGCCGTATCTGGTGCGGCTATCTGTGCCCTCAGACGGTGTGGACCGACCTGTTCTATGCCGTCGAGCGCCTGATCGAGGGTGACCGGCGGGAGCGCATGAAGAAGGATGCCTCCGGCGACCCGATGAAGCTGGAGCGGATTTCGGAGCTCGTGCTCAAGCATTCGATCTGGCTGATGATCGCGTGGTGGACCGGCGGCGCCTGGGTGCTGTATTTCAGCGATGCGCCGACGCTCGTGAAGGATCTCATCACCTTCCAGGGGCCGATGCTCGCCTATGTCTGGATCGCGATCCTGACCGCGACGACCTACACGCTCGCCGGCTTCATGCGCGAGCAGGTCTGCGTTTATATGTGCCCGTGGCCGCGCATCCAGGCGGCGCTGACCGACGAATGGGCGCTCAACGTCACCTACCGCTATGACCGCGGCGAGAGCCGCATGTCGGTCAAGAAGGCCGCCGAATTGCGCGCGCTCGGCCAGCCGGCCGGCGACTGCATCGATTGCAAGCAATGCGTGGCGGTATGCCCGACCGGCATCGACATCCGCGACGGCGCCCAGATGGATTGCATCCAGTGCGGCCTCTGCATCGACGCCTGCGATACCGTCATGACCAAGATCGGCCGCCCGACGCGGCTGATCGGCTATGACAACGACATCAACATCCATCGTCGACAGGAAGGCAAGCCGCCGATCTACAAGCTCGTGCGCCCGCGGACCATCGTCTATGCCGCGATCATCGCCGTGGTCGGCGGCGCCATGGTCTACAAGCTCGCGACCCGGTCGCTGCTCGAGGTTAACGTGCTGCACGATCGCAATCCGATCGCGATCAAGCTGTCCGACGGCTCGATCCGCAATGCCTATACGGTGCGCGTCCTCAACAAGCACGGCTTCGATCGCGTCATCGCCATCGACATCGAGGGGCCTGCCAATTCGACCGTCCACGTCGTCGGTGCGGATTCGGTGACGCCGGACCGGCCGATGATCGTGATCGGGCGCGACCAGACCGAGGAGCTGCGCCTCCTGGTGACCGCTCCCGAGGAGAACAATCCCGCGAAGTCCATCCCAGTGAAGTTCCATGTGACGGATATCGGTCTCGGCGTCGTCGCCTCCGCCACCGACAATTTCGTCAGCCCGTAGAGCTAAGGAGCCTGTCAATGGCCAGCCGTTCCAATCCTTCTTTCCAGCTGACCGGAGGCATGGTGCTCGCGATGCTCCTCGCCTTCTTCGGGACCGTGATCGGCGTCAACGTCTACATGATGAAGATGGCGATCTCGACCCTGCCGGGCACCGAGGTCGACAGCGCCTACAGCGCCAGCCTCGGCTACGAGAAGGAGATCGCGGCGGCGCGCGCCCAGGAGGCGCGGCGGTGGCAGGTCGAGGCGCATATCGAGCGTGGCGCCGGCGGCGCCGCCATCCTGCAGGTCAACGCGCGCGACGCGAGCGGCAATCCCGTCTCGGGCCTGACCTTCCAGGGCCGGCTCGAGCGTCCCGCCGACAAGCGCGCCGATCAGGACGTCGCCCTCGCCGAGGTCGGCATCGGCATCTATCGCGGCACGGCGGAGGCGATCGCGCCGGGCCAGTGGGACCTCGTGCTCGAAGGTGATTCCAGCGGCCGCCGCCTGTTCATGTCGAAGAACCGCGTGCTGCTGAACTGAAGGGACTTCCGATCATGCATGTGACGCGTGACTTCTCCCATTACGTCAAGGATCTCGGCGCCGGCCTGAAGCACATCGACCTCGCGGTCGAGGGTGTCAGCTGCGCCGGCTGCATGGCCAAGATCGAGCGCGGCCTCTCGGCACTGCCCGACGTGACGCTCGCGCGGGTCAACCTGACCGACCGCCGCGTCGCGCTGGAATGGAAGCAGGGCACGCTCGATCCGGCCAAGTTCATCGACCGCCTCGCCGAGCTCGGCTACAAGGCCTATCCGTTCGAGAAGGCAAGCGCCGAGGCCACCGAGGCCGAGGAATCGCGCTTCCTGCTGCGCTGTCTCGGCGTCGCCGCGTTCGCGACCATGAACGTGATGATGCTGTCGATCCCGGTGTGGTCCGGCAATGTCAGCGACATGCTGCCGGAGCAGCGCGACTTCTTCCACTGGCTGTCGGCCGTCATCGCATTGCCGGCCGCGGCCTATGCCGGCCAGCCGTTCTTCCGTTCGGCATGGCGCGCGCTCAAGAGCGGCAACGTCAACATGGACGTGCCGATCTGCATCGGCGTGATCCTGGCGCTGGGCATGTCGGTCGTCGAGACCTTCCACCACGCCGAGCACGCCTATTTCGACGCCGCGATCATGCTGCTGACCTTCCTGCTGGTCGGCCGCTATCTCGACCAGAACATGCGGCGGCGGACTCGCGCCGTCGCCGGCAATCTCGCCGCGCTGAAGGCGGAGACCGCGACCAAGTTCATCGGCCCCGACGAGATTTCGGAGGTACCGGTCGCCGCCGTTCGCGCCGGCGATCTCGTGCTGCTGCGGCCCGGCGAGCGCTGCGCTGTCGACGGCGTCGTGGTCGAGGGCCGCTCCGAGATCGACCAGAGCCTGATCACCGGCGAGACGCTGTACGTGCCGGCCGAGCAGGGCACCGCGGTCTATGCCGGTTCGCTCAACATTTCCGGCACGCTGCGCGTCCGGGTGTCGGCCGCGGCCGAGGGCACCTTGCTCGCCGAGATCACGCGCCTGCTCGACAACGCGCTGCAGGCCCGCTCGCGCTACATGCGCCTCGCCGACCGCGCCTCGCGGCTGTATGCGCCGGTGGTGCATGCGACCGCTGCGCTCACCGTGCTCGGCTGGGTGCTGATGGGCGCGAGCTGGCACGACGCCATCGTCACCGGCATCGCCGTGCTGATCATCACCTGCCCCTGCGCCCTCGGGCTCGCGATTCCCACCGTGCAGACCGTGGCGTCGGGCGCGATGTTCAAGTCCGGCGTGCTGCTCAATGCGGGCGATGCGATCGAGCGCCTCGCCGAGGCCGATCACGTCATCTTCGACAAGACCGGCACCTTGACGCTGCCGGAGCTCGAGGTCGTCAACGCCGCCGACATCCCTGCAGATGTGTTCGCGCTGGCCGGCCAGCTAGCGCTGTCGAGCCATCATCCGGTGGCCGCGGCGGTGGCCCAGGCCGCCAATGCGCGGTCGCCGCTGATGGGCGCGGTCGAGGAGCCGGGCCAGGGTGTCCGCGCCGTCGTTGACGGCGTCGAGATCAGGCTGGGACGTCCAACCTTCTGCGGCGCCGAGGCGCTGGTTGCGCAGACCGGCAGCGTCGATCCCGAGGCCTCGGTGGTGGCCTTCAGCCGCGGCGACAGCAAGTACCTGTTCTCGGTGCGGCAGGGCTTGCGCCCCGACGCCGCCAAGATCGTCGCCGGCCTGCAGCGGCGCGGCATCAAGGTCGAGATCCTCTCGGGCGATCGCGAGGCGGCGGTGGCTGCGGCCGCCAAGGCGCTCGGCATCGGCGAGTGGCGCGCCGGCGTCACGCCGGCCGACAAGATCGCGCGCATCGAGGAGCTGAAGCGCGCGGGCGTCAAGGTCATGATGGTCGGCGACGGCATGAACGACGCGCCGTCGCTCGCCGCCGCGCACGTCTCGATGTCGCCGATCTCGGCCGCGCATCTGAGCCAGGCCACCGCCGATCTCGTCTTCCTCGGTCGTCCCCTGGCGCCGGTGCTGGCCGCGATCGACTACGCGCGCAAGGCGCTGCATCTGATGCGGCAGAATCTGTGGCTCGCAGTCGGCTATAACGCCCTGGCGGTGCCGCTTGCGATCAGCGGCGTCGTCACCCCGCTGATCGCGGCAGCCGCGATGTCCGGCTCGTCGATCATCGTCATGCTGAATGCGCTGCGTGCCCGCAAGGTGGCCGGGGAGGCCGCGTCATGGAAGTGATGATCATTCTCGTCCCGCTCGCTCTGGCGCTCGGCCTTGCCGGCCTGGTCGGCTTTCTCTGGTCGCTGAAGAGCGGCCAGTATGAGGATCTCGAAGGGGCGGCCTGGCGCGCCATCGCCGACGACGATGAGCAGGCCCCGCCGGCTCAGCCCGAGGCCGCGCCGAGCCGGTCCTGAACGCCTGGCAGCGTCATCCGACGCGCCAGGTATCCCGCGACCGCGAGCGCGGCGGCGATGCCTGCCACGCAAGCCGTCCAGCCGAACCGGTCGAACAACTGGCCGAGCACGGCCGTTCCGATGATGCCGCCGGCGAAATAGCTGGCGAGGTAAAGACCGCTTGCAACGCCCTGATCGTGGGCGGCGGTCTTTCCGACGAAACCTGTGGTCACGGCCTGGGCGAAGAACGTGCCCGCTCCGACCAGCACCATGCCGGCGAGCACCGCCCCGAGCTGTGACGACAGCATCAGGACGAGGCCGAGGCCTGCGGTTGCGAGTGCGCCCCAGATCGCGCCCTGTGTGCCAATCCTTGCGACCGTCCGGCCGGCGAGCAGCGTGGTGACGATCGAGGGCAGGAAGACGAAATACACCAGTCCGACCTCCATCATGCCGAGCGACAGCGGCGGTCGCACCAGCACGAAGTTCACGAAGGTGAAGGCGCCGATGAAGGCGAACAGGACGCAGAAGCCGACGCCGAAGGCCGCGCGCAGCCGGCGGTCGCGCAGGTGATCGGCGATGGCCCCGCCGCGCAGCCGCATCGTTCCCTGCGCACGCATGGCCGCGCCTCCGACCGCGAATGCGGCGAGAAGGGCGCCGCAGACATTGAGCGCGGCGAAGACGTAGAAGGTCGGCTTGAGGCCCAGGGCACCGGTGAGACCGGCCGAGAGCAGGCGCCCGACCAGATTGCTGGCGACGTTGCCGGTGATATAGGCCGCGAAGGCGCCGCCGGCCTCGCTGGCGGTGCACTGCTCGCCGAGATAGGCAAGGGTGAGGGCGAACGCCGAGGCCATGCACAGGCCCTGCAGGATGCGCAAGCCTGCGAACACCGTCAGGTCGGGCGCGCTGCCGAGCAAGGCGGTGAAGCCGGCGAGCAGGGCAAGGCTGGCGACGATGCCGATCCGGCGATCGATCAGCGGGCTGAGCAGGCCGATGACCAGGCTCGCGATCGCCATTCCCAGCGTGCAGGCGTTGACGGCAAGCCCCATCTCGGCCGCGCTGACCTGATAGTAGCGCGCGAGGACCGGCAGCATCGCCTGCGCCGCGAACAGATCGACGAGGCTGAAAAAGGCGAGCAGGCCGACCAGGACCGCGCGCCGCGCCGCCCTTCGTGCATTCACATCGGCGGCTCCAATCGGCAACCGTGCGGACAGATCCGTCATGGCAATCTCCTCGGCTCCACAGGCAACGCGGCCGCATCCGGATCGCCTGCCTGAAGGGGGCGATCCGAAGGCGGCTGGCGGAGGCCCGCGATCTACATGTTGTGATCGTGCGGATCCTTGCGAACGTCGCCGACATAGAGGATGACCGTCTCCTTGCCGTCGTTCTTCCACCAATGCGACGTGCCGAACACCTCGGCTCTCAGATCGCCGGCCTTGTGCAGGATCGGCTCGGCGCAGTTGCTGGCATATTCGATGATCTCGCCCTGCTGAACGAAGATCAGCGCCGGGCGATCGTCATGGCTGTGCCACGGCACGATGCCGCCGGGCGCGATGGTCAGCTTGCGGAAGCGCAACTCGCGGTCCTTGATATTGGCGGGCTGCTTGGCGAGATCGATCGCGCCAAGCGTGACGTCGGTAACGCCGACCGCCTTGACGTCGGCTTTCTCACGTACGCCGGCCTTGATCTTGTCGGCCGGACACTCGCCGGCGCGGGCGCCGGACGCCGCGATCACCGTCGTAGCAACGGCCAGGACGAAAGCAGCGCTCAGGCGGCGCGCGCGTGTAGGTGCGATCTGCATCAACATGTCATTGTCTCCTCTGATGGAACAGCGGCCCGCGCCGAGCGGGCATCGCGAGGCGCACCATCGGGGAGCAGGGGACATGATGGAAATGCATCCTTTCTCTGGAGCCGATAGACCGCCGCTATCGATAGGCGGACGCTATCCTCGCGATTGGACAACGGCATTTCTCAAGCAGAGCAGGTCGCGCTTGTAATGCGGACGCCCGATGACGGGCGACAGCATTCATGAGGAGGAGATATCCATGACCCGCCTGTCCAAGACCTTGATCGCCGCGGCCGTGGTCGCGGTCTCTGCCACCGCAGCCATCGCGCAAGGCGGTCTCGATCTCGCGCCCGGCATGGCCTATGTCTACAGCGCCGGCAAGACCAGCATGATGACGATGGCCGCCGGCGACGCCAATCATCGGGCCATGATGCGCCACGCCAGGAAGGTGCCGAACAACACCGTCTTCTTCATGAGCGACGGGCAGCTCTATTCGGCGTCCGGCATGCTCGATCCCACCGGCAATTTCTATCGGCCCTGAGCGCGACGGTCGGGCAGGCCGCCCTTGTGGTCGGCTTGCCCGGGAAACTATCATGGTTGGGGTCCTGAACCTGCCGGAGCTGCTCATGACAGTGCTTTCACCCGCGGATGCCGAGCGGCTCAGACAGGCCTTCCTGCAATGCAGGGAGATGCAGGGCACCCTGCGTCAGCAGCTCGAGGCCTATGCCGCTGCGGGTCGCGAGATCTTTCCGGCCTACGCATCCGCCGTCGACCGCCTGGTGGCGCGGCTCGGAGACAACGGCGGCGGCGAGACTGCGCCGCGGCCCGGTGAGACGATGCCGCCATTCGTCCTGCCCGATGAGGCTGGCCGGCTAGTGAGCCTGCAATCCTGCCTCGTCCGGGGGCCGGTCGCCGTGATGTTCTTCCGCGGCCATTGGTGCCCCTATTGCCGGCTCAACGTTCGCGCGGTGATCAAGGCGCAGGAGCGCATCGACGCCGCGGGCGGCGCGATCGTCGCGATCATGCCGGAGCTGCAGGCGTTCACGCAGCAGTTCAAATCGGACGCCGGCGCCACCTTCCCTGTGTTGACGGACCTCGACAACGGCTATGCCTTGTCGCTCAACCTCGCGATCTGGCTTGGTCGTGAGATCCAGCAACTACTGGCGCACCAGGACCTGGCGAGCTTCCACGGCAATGACGGCTGGGTGTTGCCCATTCCGGCTGCCTTCGTGGTCGGGCGTGACGGTCTCGTAAAGGCGCGTTTCGTCGATCCCGATTTCCGCAAGCGGATGGAAATCGACGATCTGGTCGAAGCGCTTCGCCAGGCCGCGGCTCAGGACAGCTGAGCGAGCCATTCCTGCCAGTTCCTGCCGCGCAGCATGCGCATCACGGTCGAGGCAACCGCCGTGCGTTCACGGCCAGCAACGCCGTAGAGATGAACGGTGCGCCGCACGTCGAGTCCGTCGACGGTGGCCCGATGCAGGGTCTCCGGCAGCGTGGTCGTTTGCGGCACCACACCGATGCCGACTCCGGCTTCCATCAGCGCGATCAGGTCGCGTTCGGAGTGGACATCATGAGTTCGTCCGAGGTCGACGCCGCGTTCGCGGAGCAGCGTGCGCAACCTGTCCGCATGTTCGCAATAGTTGCGGCACAGCAACGCGTCACCGCCCAGATCATCGATCGCGATCGGATCCTGCCCGGCCAGCCGGTGCCGGCTGCTCACGGCGAGCGCGAAGTCCTCCGTGAAGAGAGGCCAGACATCCAGCCGATCCCAGGTCTCGTCGATCTCCGAGGCGATGCCGAGCTCCGCTTCGCCGCTCTTCAGATGCTCTGCGATCATGCGGCTGCTGCCGCGTAGAAACCTGAGCTCGAGCTGGTTGAACTGGCGCTGCAGCTGATCGAGCAGCGGGATCAGCAGCGCAAGGTCGACCGAGTCGGCGAGCGCGATCCGGAGCGTGCCGAGCTCTCCGCTCTTGAAGGACGAGGCGAGGGTTCGCGCGCCAACGGCAGCCTCGTAGCATTGCTTCAGCAGTGGATGCATGCGCTGGCCGAGCTCGGTGAGTTGCGCGGCCGGCCGCTCACGCCGGAACAAGTCGCCACCGAGCTCGGCTTCGAGCTGCTTGATCGCACGCGTCAGCGACGGCTGCGTCACGTTGCATTCCTCGGCCGCGCGCGTGAAGTGCAGCAGCCGGGCAACGGCAAGAAAATACCGAACCTGATGCATTTCCATCGAGGTGCTCCGTTCGATCGGGCTGACGTCCCGGGTGCAATATCCTACCAAGCGGGGCTTGGCACCAGCGATTGCGATAGCGAGCACCTATCGTGTGGCGAGCCAAACGGCATTTCCATTGGTCATGGCGGCCCGGCAATTTGTGCAGGCACGGGGCTCAACTGCTCGGACGAAGGCGACGCCATGGCTGTAGATTCACTGAAAGCCCGATCCACATTACCTCCGTTGTCCGGCAGGGTGGCGGTGATCACCGGCTCGTCCAGCGGCATCGGTCTGGGGATTGCGCAGGCACTTGCCGGTGCCGGGGCGCACGTCATGCTGAACGGCTTCGGAGCTCCCGAGGAGATCGGCCGCATCAGGTCGCAGATCGCTGCGGAGTTCGGTGTTCGCACCGGCTATGCTGCGGCCGACATGACGCAGCCGGAAGCGATCGCGAGCATGATGGCCGGTACCCTGCAGGAATTTGGCCGTATCGACATCCTGGTCAACAACGCCGGCATTCAACACGTCGCGCCGCTCGAGCAGTTTCCCGTCGAAAAGTGGGACGCCATCGTTGCGGTCAATCTCTCGTCGGCGTTCCACACGATGCGGTTGGCACTGCCGTCGATGCGGCGGAATAGCTTCGGTCGCATCATCAACATCGCCTCGGCGCATGGCCTCGTCGCGTCGCCGTTCAAATCGGCCTATGTCGCTGCCAAGCATGGCATCATCGGCTTGACCAAGGTCGCGGCGCTGGAGGCGGCCGAGATCGGCATCACCTGCAATGCGATCTGTCCAGGCTACGTCTACACGCCGCTGGTCGAGGCGCAGATCGACGGACAGGCCAGGGCGCACGGCATCTCCCGCGATCAGGTCATCCGCGATGTCCTGCTGGCGCAACAGCCGAACAAGCGCTTTGCAACGGTGGAGGAGATCGGTGCGCTCGCCGTCTTTCTCGCCAGCGATGCCGCCGCATCGATCACCGGTGTTGCCCTGCCGGTCGATGGTGGTTGGACCGCACATTGACGGTTGGGCGATGTAACAGCGACGGGAAAACTGCGAACAGGACAATGCATCAGGAGGGAGACATGAGGAGGGAGACATGGCCGACGTCGACGACACGATGTGCGCGATGATCGATCGCAGCAGGCTGCCTGGGCAGGTGGTTCTCGTCCTGCAGGGCGGTGGTGCGCTCGGTTCATACCAGGCCGGCGTCTATCAGGCGCTGCACGAGGCTGGTCTGGAGCCGGACTGGGTGATCGGGACATCGATTGGCGCCATCAATGCCGCTCTCATCGCCGGCAGCCCGGTGCAGGAGCGCATGACGCGGCTGCGGGAGTTCTGGAAGCGGATGCACCGGCGGCCAGCCTGGACAGTGCGCACGGCCTTTCCGGATTTCAACGAGCGGCTGTCCTATTGGACGACCGTGACGCATGGGATTCCGGGCTTCTTCCGTCCCAACGCCCTGGCGCATGCCGGGGAGTCCTATCCGCTCGGTGCCGAGCAGGCCGGCTATTACTCGACCGCTCCGCTGCGCGAAACGCTGCAGGAGCTCGTCGACTTCGATCGTCTCAACAATGGCGGTCTACGCCTCACGGTCGGGGCGGCGCATGTCAGGACGAGCCGGATGAGCTATTTCGACAGTCGCGACGAGGTGCTGGATGTCCGCCACATCCTGGCATCGGGCGCGCTGCCTCCCGCGTTTCCGGCAGTTCGCATCGATGGCGAACTGTATTGGGACGGCGGCATCCTGTCGAACACGCCGACCGAGGTCGTGTTCGACGACAATCCGCGAAAGGACTCGCTGATCTTCGCCGTGCATCTGTGGAATCCCGAGGGAGCCGAGCCGACGACCATGGCGGAGGTGTTCAACCGCCACAAGGACGCGCAATATTCGAGCCGGATCTCGAGCCATATCGCGCGCCAGCAGCAGACGCATCGGCTGCGGCATATCATCAATCAGCTTGCGGTTCATTTGCCGGAGTCGGCCCGCAATGATCCGGCGATCCGCGATCTTGTCAGTCACGGTTGCCAGACGCGGATGCATGTCGTCCGGCTGCTGGCCCCGCAACTCGCTCGCGAGAGCCATACCAAGGATATCGATTTCACCGAGCGAGGCATCATCGCGCGCTGGACTGCGGGCTATCAGCACACGCGATCGGTCCTGCAGCGCAGGCCCTGGTCGGGCGAGCACGATCCGCTCTCCGGCGTGGTGTTGCACGATCCCTCGGTCACGCTTGCAGCGGCTGCGGAGTAGAGGGCCCGATGAGCCGAGTCGATCCGATTGGCGCGGTATCGCGGCATTCAGATACCGCTCGGATCAGCTCAGTTTAAGGGATTAGTCGCCATTCGTTCTTAATCATTATGGCGCGGCAGCATCGCCGCGATTCGTGTTTGCCGACCGCGCGGGGACGTCGCCGGAGGCCGCTGCGCCAGCGCGTATCGGCCGACGCGAGCGTGACCGGCCGGGCAGCGATATTTGATTGGGAACGGCCGATGTCCGAGCGCTCGGTGCTGCAGAATGAGACGATCAAGCCGGAGACCGGTGCGGTCAGTCTCAAATGGAAAATTCTTGCCGGCAATCTGCTGACCGGCTTCTTCGCGATGGCCTTCGCCTTTGCGCTCGCATGGAGCGGGTGGGGCGACTTGCGCAAGCGCGAGCGGGCGGAGCAGGTTCTGGACGCCTTCGAGCTGGCACTGAAGGTCAATGCGCAGATCCCGCTCGAGCGCGGCCAGTGGAATCTGCTCGCGGCGGCCGGGTCCGCGTCGGCGGATGATGTCGCCAAGCTCGACAAGGCCATCGCCACGACGGACGAGTCGCTGGCACGGGCCAAGGCCGCCGCGCAAGTTGCGGGCCTGCCGACCACCAACATCGATGCCGCAGCGACGACACTGCGTGGCGTCCGTTCGGCGGCGCGCAACGCTGTACCGCTTCCGGCCGCGCAACGTCCGGCGAACATCCAGGCGACGACCACGGATGGCCTCGGTCGGGCGGCCGAGTCCCTGAATGCCGCCATCGACGAGACCGCGATCGAGCTGTCGGGGGCCGGCGGCGAGGTCGAGAACCTGTTGCCTTCGGCCCAGCTTGCGCAGCTGTCGCAATCGATGCGCACGATCAACGGCGCGCGCTCCGCCGTGCTGCGCTTCTTCATCCAGAACGTCAGCTGGACCCCGGCGCGTCTTGCCGAGGTGACCGAGCAGAGCGGACAGGTGACCCTGCTGTGGCAGCAGATCGAGCTCGCGGCGCGCAGCGTTCGCAATACGCCGGAGGTGTCCGCCGCGCTGGAGCACGTGCGCACGACCCTGATGGGTGCTGGCGAACAGCGCTACCGTCAGATCGTCACGGCGGGGCGCGACGGACAGCCGTCGCCGGTCACGGCTGAGGAATGGGGCCGCTGGACCACGCCGATGCTGAACAACGTCATCGTGCTGCGCGATGCGGCGCTGAAGTCCGCGCATCAGGCCATCGATCAGGCGATCGGCGCGGCGCGGCTGCGGCTGTTCATCGCGCTCGGCGTTCTGCTGCTGGTGGCGATCGTGTCGGTCGCCGTGGTCATCGGCGTCGTCCGCGGCGTCATCGGCCCGCTGGTCGGACTGACCGGCGTGACCCTGCGCCTCGCCAATGGCGAGCTGAGCGCCGATATTCCGAACGAGTCCCGCAAGGACGAGATCGGCGCGATGGCGCGCGCCCTGAAGATCTTCAAGGACGCGCTGATCGCCAAGAAGGCCTCGGACGAGGCCGCGCAGCGCGACGCGCAGGCGCAGATCGATCGGGCCCAGCGGCTGGATGCGCTGACGCGCAACTTCGAGTCGACGATTGCCGACATCGTCAACACCGTGTCGTCGGCGGCCTCGGGCCTCGAGACGTCGGCGGACATGCTGACAAACACCGCTAGCCGCTCGCAGGAGCTCAGCACGGTGGTGGCGGCTGCGTCGGAGGAAGCGTCCGCCAACGTTCAGTCGGTCGCCTCCGCCACCGAGGAGCTCTCCTCGTCGGTGACCGAGATCAGCCGTCAGGTCCAGGCGTCGGCCCGCATGGCCGGCGACGCCGTGCAGCAGGTGCGCCAGACCAATGGGCGCGTCGCCGAGTTGTCGCAGGCCGCAGCCCGCATCGGCGACGTCGTCGAGCTCATCAACAGCATTGCCGGACAGACCAATCTCCTCGCACTCAACGCCACCATCGAGGCGGCGCGCGCCGGCGACGCCGGCCGCGGTTTCGCGGTGGTTGCGACCGAGGTGAAGGCGCTCGCGGAACAGACGGCGAAGGCGACCGAGGAGATCTCACAGCAGATCTCGGGCGTGCAGGCCGCGACGCAGGAATCGGTGAATTCGATCCAGGCGATCAGCTCGACGATCGAGCGGCTTGCCGAGATCGGAGCAGCCATTGCGGCGGCGGTCGAAGAGCAGGGCGCGGCAACGCAGGAAATCTCGCGCAACGTGCAGCAGGCCGCCCACGGCACCCAGCAGGTCTCGTCCAACATCACGGACGTGCAGCGCGGCGCCTCGCAGACCGGCTCGGCCTCCGCCGAGGTGCTGTCGTCGGCCAAGTCGCTGGCTGGAGATTCCAACCGCCTCAAGCGGGAGGTCGGCAGCTTCCTGGAAGCGGTCCGCGCAGCGTAAGAAGCCAGCCTTTCAAGCGGGCTACGACGCCAGCATCTTCCGGTACAGTGCGTTGTAGCAGGCGGCCGACAGGTTCCAGCTGAATGAGCGTGCCATCGCCGACAGCCGCATCTCGTTCAGCCGTTCGGTGCTGGTGAACGCCGAAAACGCGCGCTTAACCCCGCCGAGGAAGGATTCCGCCGACGGCTTCTCGAACAGGAATCCGGTCTCGCCATCTGTGATGGTCTCGGCGAGGCCGCCGGTCTGGTGGCCGATCGGCAGCGAGCCGAAGCGCTGGGCATACATCTGGCTCAGGCCGCATGGCTCGAAGCGCGACGGCATCAGGGTGAAGTCGCTGCCGGCGAAGATGCGCCGCGCCTGTGCATCGTTGAAGCCGATGGCGACCCCGATCGCGTCCGGCCGGCGGCGGTGGGCCTCCATCAGCGCGCGCTCGATGGCGGGCTCGCCGGTGCCGGTGACCACGATCTGGCCGCCGGCGCCGACGATCTCATCGGCGGCTTCCAGCACCAGGTCGATGCCTTTCTGATGGACGAGGCGCGCGACGATGCCGAACATCGGACCGCGCGACACGGCGAGGCCGAACTGCTTGCGGACGTAGTCGGCGTTGGCCTTCTTGCCCTTCCAGTCGCCCGCGGCGAAGGGCTGCGCCAGCTGCTGGCAGTAGCGGGGATCCCAGCTCTCGTCGATGCCGTTGAGAATGCCGGTCAGCTCATCGGCATTGGAGCGCTGCCGGAGCAGGCCCTCCAGCCCGCAGCCGAGCTCGGGCGTCGTGATCTCCTGGGCATAGGTCGAGCTGACCGTGGTGAGATGCGACGCATAGATCAGACCGCCCTTGAGAAAGGACAGTTTGTCGTAGAACTCCAGACCGTCGATGTGGAACGAGGATTCGGGGGCGCCGATCCGGCGCAGCGACTCGCGCGGGAACAGGCCCTGATAGGCGAGGTTGTGGATGGTCAGGATCGACGGTACGTCGACCCCGCGCCACGCCAGATAGGCCGGCACCAATGCGGCCTGCCAATCATTGGCGTGGACCAGATCGGCTGCCCAGTTCTTGTCCAGCGTGCCCGCCGCCAACTCGGCGGCGGCGGCGGCGAGACGGCCGAAGCGGATGTCGTTGTCCGCCCAGTCCTGCCCGCTTTCGTCGCCATAGGGGTTGCCCGGCCGGTCGTAGAGCTCGTCGCAGAGCAGGACGTAGACCGGCAGGCCGTCGCGGGTCGACGACCGCCCCAGGGCGCAGCCCGGCATCTCTGCCAGGGGCGCGCAGTGGCCGACGATCTCGATGTGAGTGAGTTGCTCGATCACGTCCCGGTAGCCGGGCAGCATGATCCTGACATCGGTGTGTGAGCGCAGCGCCCGGGGAAGTGCCGCCGAAACGGCAGCCAGTCCGCCCACCCGGACGAAATCGTCCATTTCGGTCGTAACGAACAGAACCCGCAAGAGATGTCCTCGATCAAGCCCCATGTTCGTCCTATGCAAGAAAAGGTCCAAATTCAGTCATGAAGAAAGGCGCTGCCGCACCGCGGCGGGACGCCAAACGCTTTCGACATCGAATGGTTCGATCTAGAAACGACCTGCACAACGATCGATGGCTTACGCTTTGTGAATCCGCGACGGCAAAGCGGACCTTCGGCCTCGGTGCCGAGCGAGAAGAGTTCAAACCAGGGAGCTGCCAGGGTGAGTCTAGTGGGAAACGATGAGAGCCGTTTGACAGGATGTTTCGAGGGACTGCGCGTCCTCGACTTCTCGACCACCATCGCCGGCCCGCACTGTGCCCGCATGCTTGCCGATATGGGAGCGGAGGTGATCAAGATCGAGTCAGTCGAAGGTGAAACCATGCGCACCCGGCCTCCGATGCGTCATGGCTGCTCTACCGCTTTCGGTCAGCTCAACGTCGGCAAGAAGAGCGTCGTGCTCGACCTCAAGTCGCGCGACGGTGTCGCCGCGGTGCGTCGGCTGGTCGCATCGGCCGATATCCTGGTTGAGAACTTCCGCCCTGGAGTGATGCAGCGGCTCGGGCTGGACTATGCGGCCTTGAGCGCGCTGAATCCGCGGCTGATCTACTGCTCGATCTCGGGCTACGGCCAGACTGGCCCATCGGCGGAACTCCCGGCCTACGCCCCGGTGATCCATGCGGCTTCGGGCTACGACATGGCGCATCTCGCCTACCAGCCGGGGCGCAGCCGACCCGATTATTGCGGCATCTACCATGCCGACGTCGTCACCGGGACCTACGCGTTCGGCGCCATCGCCTCCGCTCTGTATCAGCGCGAACGCAACGGGCGCGGCCAGCACATCGACTGCTCGATGCTGGAATCGATGCTGAGCCTGACACTGAACGAGATCCAATGGTCGCAATTTCCCGTCGCGCAGCCGTCGCGGCCGACCTTCGGCCCGGCGGAGTGTCGCGACGGCTATGTGATGATCGCCATCGCCAGCGAGAAGACGTTCCAGAACCTGATGACCGCGATCGGCCATCCGGACTGGGTCGATGATCCCAGATTCGCAAAATATTCCGACCGGCGGGCAAACTGGGGGGCGCTGATGGATGGCGTGGAAGCCTGGTCGCGCCGGCTCACCGTCGCCCAATGCCTGGAGGCATTGAATGCGGGCGGCGTGCCAAGTTCGGCCTACCGCAGCGTGGCCGATGCGCTGGCTGATCCGCAGATCGCGCATCGCGGCGCGCTGGCCGATGTGGAGGATGCAGCCGGCAGCTTCAAGGTCGTCAACCTGCCGTTTCGGATGTCGGAAGCGAAGGTTGCGGCCGGCCCGCGGGCCGCAAGCCTCGGAGAGCACACCGTGGAAATCCTGCGGGGGGCTGGCGTAGGCGACGCTGCAAAACCTTGAGCTCGCTGAGGCAAAACGCTGCAGGGCTGCCATGACCGCAGGCGCTGCGCGCAGCCTTGCCGCTCCTCGCGTTTCCAGCCAATGTCGCGATATCGCAAGAACAGTCCGGACCAGCCGGACGCGCTCATGCCGGGGAGGAGGTCCAAGGCGACGTTGCCGCGCGCAGCCTCGCCGCTCGTCCCGTCGATGCGCCACCGGTCGCGCCCGCACCGGACTACGGGAGTGAAACCATGAAGAGCTTCAAGGTCACCGATTTCAATGCGCCGCTGACCGAGGTCGACGAGCCGACACCGCAACCATTCGGCAAACAGGTGCTGATCAAGGTGAAGGCGGCCGGCGTCTGCCACAGCGATCTGCACATCTGGGAAGGCGGCTATGATCTCGGGCACGGCCGCAAACCGCTGTCCCTCAAGGATCGCGGCGTGTCGCTGCCGCGGACCATGGGCCATGAGAGCGCCGGTGAGATCGTGGCGTTCGGGCCGGAGGTCACCGAGGCGGAGAAGGGCGGGCTGAAGGTCGGCGACGTCGTGCTGGTCTATCCCTGGATCGGCTGCGGCAAGTGCGCGACTTGTCTCGCCGGCGACGAGAACATGTGCCTGAAGCCGGCCTCGCTCGGCGTCTATTGCGACGGCGGCTATGCCGACCACATGACGGTGCCGCATCCGCGCCACCTGATCGATCTCAAGGGGCTCGATCCGGTGACGACCGCGCCTTACGCCTGCTCCGGTGTCACGACCTACAGCGCGCTCAAGAAGGTCGAGAAGGATTTCGACACGCCGATCGTGATCTTCGGCGCCGGCGGCCTCGGGCTGATGGCGCTGTCGCTGTTGAAGGCAATGGGCGGCAAGGGTGCGATCGTGGTCGATATCGACGCGCGCAAGCGCGAGGCGGCGCTGGCGGCCGGCGCGCTGGCGGCGGTCGACGGCAAGGCGCCGGATGCGCTGGAGCAACTGAACAAGGCCGCAGGCGAGCCGATCCGGGCCGTCATCGACCTGGTCGGCAATGCCGCCACCGCGCAGCTGGGCTTCGACTGCCTCACCAAGGGCGGCAAGCTGGTCATCGTCGGCCTGTTCGGCGGCGGCGCGCCGTGGGCGCTGCCGCTCATTCCGATCAAGGCGGTGACGATCCAGGGCAGCTATGTCGGCAATCTCCGCGAGACAAAGGAGCTGCTCGACCTCGTCCGCGCCAAGCACATCGCGCCGATCCCGGTGACGCCGATGCCGCTCGCCAAGGCCAACGATGCCCTGCGTGAGCTGCAGAAGGGTCAGCTGGTCGGCCGCGCCGTGCTGACGCCGTAGGACACACCCTCTCCATCGTCATTGCGAGGAGCGAAGCGACGAAGCAATCCAGAGTCTCAACCTGGGCCCTGGATTGCTTCCGCCGTCGCCCTTCGGGCTAAGGCGGACAAGTCGCTTCGCTCGCAATGACGGCGCTAAATCCCTCGTGTGACGAAGAAAAAAGCATGCCCTCCACCAACGCACTCCACATCGCAGTCCTCCCCGGCGACGGCATCGGTCCTGAAGTCATGGCGCCGGCACTCGAAGTGCTGCGCAAGGTCGAGGCCAAGGCCGGCCTGTCGTTCCGGTTCACCGAGGCCCAGGCCGGCGCGAACAACTATCTCGCGACCGGCGTCTCGATCGCCGACTCCACGATCCGGCTGTGCGAAGAGGCGGACGCGATCCTGCTTGGCGCCTGCGGGCTGCCGTCGGTGCGCTATCCCGACAACACCGAGATCGCGCCGCAGATCGAGCTGCGCTTCCATTTCGACCTTTATGCCGGCGTGCGGCCGGCGCGGCTGATCCCGGGCGTGCCGAGTCCGATCGTCGGCGCCGCCGAGCGCGGCATCGACTTCGTCGTGATCCGCGAGTCCACCGAAGGCCTGTTCGCTTCGATGGGCAAAGGTGTCGTGACGCATGAGGAGGCGCGCGAGACCCTCGTCATCACCCGCAAGACATCCGAGCGGCTGTTCAACTTCTCCTTCAAGCTCGCCGCCCGGCGCCGCGCGCGCGGCCGCTCGGGGACTTTAGCCTGCGTCGACAAGGCCAACGTCTTCAAGGCCTTCGCCTACTTCCGTAAGATCTTCGACGAGGTCGCTCAACTTCATCCGGACGTGAAGACGGACCGCCTCTACATCGATGCTTGCGCGCTCATGCTGGTGAAGCGCCCGTGGGATTTCGACGTTCTGGTCACCGAGAACATGTTCGGCGATATCCTGTCCGATCTCGCCGCCGGTCTCGTCGGCGGCATGGGCATGGCGCCGTCGGCCGACATCGGCGATCGCCACGCCGTGTTCCAGCCCTGCCACGGCACCGCGCCCGACATCATGGGGCAGGGCAAGGCCAACCCGACCGCGATGATCCTGTCGGCCGCGATGATGCTGGACTGGCTGGCGGACACCCATGGCATCGAGGGGGCAGCCGAGGCGGCCCAGCGGATCGAGCAGGCCGTCGACCAGGTCTACGCATCCGGCCTCAAGCCATTCGAGTTCGGTGGCAATGCCGGCACGATCGACGTGACCAGGGCGGTGCTGGAGGCGCTCTAAAGTCCCTTGAAGGCTGGCTTGCGCTTCTCCATGAAGGCGCGGCGGCCCTCGCGGAAATCCTCCGAATCCATGCAGATGTCGCCGATCCGCTTGATGGCTTCCATGTCGCGGCGGCTTTCGTCCTTCAGCACCTCGGCGATGGTGATCTTGGCGGCCTTGACCGCCAGCGGCGCATTGACGGCAATGGTGCGGGCGATCTCCAGCGTGGCCGGCAGCAGTTCGTCGTTGCTCATCATCCGGTCGACGAGGCCGATCCGCAGCGCCTCCGCGGCATCGATCCGCAGGCCCGTATAGAGCAGCAGCCGCGCCTGCGACGGGCCGACCAGTGACACCAGGTTGCGCAGGCCGTCATAGCCATAGGCGATGCCGAGCCTGGCGGCGGGGATGCCGAACTGGCTGTCCGCGGCGGCGAAGCGCATGTCGGTCAGCATCGCGATCTGCAGGCCGCCGCCGAGGCAGAAGCCGCTGATGCAGGCGATCGTCGGCTTCGGGTAGCCGGCGAGCAGCGCCCGCTGGGCGGCGCTTCGCTCGGCATAGGCCTCCGAGGCCGCGGCATTGTGGCGGCTCTGCTCGAACTGGCTGATGTCGGCGCCGGACACGAAGGCCTTGCCGCCGGCGCCGGTCAGCACCACGACCCGGATCGCGTCATCGTCGCGCAGCGCGACCAGTGCCTGGCCAAGCCCCTCCCACATCTCCAGCGACATCGCATTGCGCTTGTCCGGGTTGTTGAAGGTGATGATGCCGACGCCATCGCCCGCTCTGGTCATGAGGATCTTGTCCCCGGCGAAGGTGGTGGGGAGCTCGGAGATAGTCGGCATGTGGGTCCGTCCGCAGGAGGGCAGGCGGCCGGCATCGTTCACCGCGCCGGTGACGGCGTCAATGCAAGTTCAGGACATGATGGGCAGGCAAAGGGACGTTCGGGCCGAGCTCTCGACCTGTGCACGGGTGGCCCAGGAGAGGACGCGCAGCGTTCATGATCAGCGTCGGCCGGACGGAACCGAAACGCCGGCATGCCGCCACTTCCTATGACGGCAGAGAGCACGAGATTATAAAAGCGACGAAGCCTCAGACCGCGCAGCGATCGCTGTGCGGACGAGAAGGGCCGGTGTGTCGGCCGCGCCGATCGCTCGGCCTTGAGCCGAGGCAGTGAACTCGCCCGAGCTGGCAGAGCGCCTGGCGCCCCCAAGTTGCGCCCTCGAGCGAAGATGGCCCATATCCATCACGGGCAGACCTGTCTGACGGATCAGACAGCCTTGCCTATTCTTCGTTCGCTGCGATCGATTCCATCAAGGATACCAGCTGACGTTGCACGGTCTGGTCCTTGATCTTGCTGTAGGCGCGCAGCAACCGCAGGCTGAAGGCTGAGTCCAGGAACAGGAGGCTCTCGACCTCGCGCGCCTTGCTGTCGCCGTCGTAGAAGAACGTCACAGGCACGTCGAGCGCGGTGGCGATCTGCTGCAGACGCGCAGCGCCGACCCGGTTGACGCCCTTCTCGTACTTCTGGACCTGCTGGAAGCTCACGCCGAGCTTCTCGCCGAGCTCGGCCTGCGAGATCTTCTGCTCTACACGCCGCAGGCGAATCCGCTTGCCGAGCTCGATGTCGGGCTTGCCCGCACTGCGCTGCTTCATTTTCTTTGCCGCTGATTTGTTCATACTGATTTTACCGTCCTTCCATCGGAAAGCCCCCGAATAGATGGGTCAGGGGTTCACCCATATATACTGTTTTAAGTTGCTGTGGATGAATGAATTCGTCTTTAAACCACGGGTATTTGCCAGGGTTAAAAGCCTCGACCAGCCAGTCGATCATGTGACGCACCCTAGGGATGCGTCCGGTGGTGGCATGATAAGACAGCCAGATGTCGTAGGACCACTTGAGGTCAACCTCCAGTGGTATGATCTTCCCGCCCAGGGCACTCGCATAGGTTGGGAAGACCCCGATGCCGGCGCCGTGCGCCACGGCCCAGTAATTGGCGCTCGAGACATTGGTGGTCATCGCGATCAGGTCCCGCTGTTCGAAACCGGGGAAGATGGTGGCGAAGGCGGCATTGGCGGCGGCTTCGTCCGCCACCTGCAGAACCAAGCGGTGTTTGACGAGATCGTCAATCGTCTTTGGGATGCCAAATATCTCCAAATATTTCTCGCTCGCAAAGCACATCAGGTGCATGCGGCCAAGCCGGACCAGCTTGACGTCGAGCGCCGCCGGCCGGGAGAGGTGGATGGCGACGTCGGCCTCGTGACGCGACACGTCGGCCGAGCGCATCGCGCAATAGAGATCGACCATGACGTTGGGAAAGCTCTGCTGAAATTCGACCAGCCGGGGCGCCAGCCAGAACGTGCCGAGCCCCTCGGTCACCGCGACCCGGACCTCGCCCGACGCAGCGCCGGCGAGACCATCGCCCGCGCGCAGCAACTCGAATGACGCGGCCTCCATGTGCTCGACGGCGGAGACCACCAGCGCGCCTTCGTCGGTCAGCCGAGCGCCGTGGACATCGCGCGTGAACAGCGTCGCGCCGATCTGCCGCTCGAAATCATCGATGCGTCGCCGTACGGCATTGATCGAGAGCGTCAGCCGCTCGGCCGCGGAGCGAAAGCTGCCGGCCCTGACAACCTCGAGGAATATCCGCGCTGCATCCCAGTCGGTGAGGCTTGCCTGCGCCGATTTGCTCACGGTCGACTTGGCCGGGGCGGCCCGGCCCGTCGCAGTTCTTGCCGGCTTGCTCGCCGTTGCGCCCTTGGCGCCGCCACTCTCTCGGCTCAGTTCAATGCTCGATCCTGCCCCAGCAGACGAGCCGCCGTGCTCCCCTGGTGCCAGCGTCGCAGGGGTCTCGGCTAGTTCCCGGCGTTCCTTCTGAGGAACGCCCCGTTCCGCCGCAACGCGCATACAAGCTCTCTCCGCCTGCTAGAGTGATTCCGATAAATTACGGGCAGGGCACGTTCGTGCCATGATTTGGTTGAGCGATCGAGGGTCGATGAGTCTGCCACCTTCAGTTCTCTGCAGCATGGTCTTACTGCCAGCAGATGCGCGGTCTGACACATCATGTAGGACAGGGACACGCTTAACGCGAGTCGAACCTAAGATCGACGGTTTTTGCCTCGACCGCAATGAAATGGTATTCGAAGATGGGCCGTTGTCATGCTATCGTGATGAACGGATCGTGGCGCTAATTCATCGAATGCCGGGGAGCGGTGATGTCTCTTCACCCTGCGTCATGCCAGGACGCCGTCGTGCCGTCCCAGGGGGTAGGTGCATGGCTCGGCTGAGCCGCATCGGCAAAGCGCAGGGGAGCAACGACATGACGTATTTGGAAGCCATCCGCGAGTCGGGAGTTGCTCGGCTCCATCTCGTCGCACGCTACTAGAACGGAAACGACGCCTGTGGCCAATTCAGACGAACAAATGCTTGCAGTGCTTGCGTCCCTCGAGCAGTGCCGCGCCATGCTCGCGGCGACGGGCAATCGCGAATCGGCGCATTTGGTCTCGGTTGCCATCCTCGACCTGCGCATGAAGCTGAACCGTCTGAGCGAGGACGATCTGAAATCGCTTTGCGATGAGATGGTTCAAGCCGACAATCCCGACAAGCTGCGCGATGCGAAGCTGCAGCCAGGTCAGCGCCGGCCACCGTTGCTTCGAGTGGTGAAATAGCACAGTTCGGTGTGTGCACAAGGGTGCATTTGGCGCATTTGTGATATGTCGTGATCCCACGGTGAGGCGCGCGCCGGCTCGCAGACGAGCCGGTTGAAGCGAGGCGACACTCCCTATCGGGGCGGGGGACTTCGCCAATGAGGCCCCGATCCGGGGGCGTCGGGCTCTATCCTGGCGAAAGCCCCCAGGCCGTGATCATCGTTGACCGCCGTAACTTCGGCACGTCTGTTGCGTATTCCCCGCATCGGCGGCAAGAAGCGTCGTGCCCCGGCTTGCGCCTGGAGGGGCGTATCGCGGGACTCGCATGATCCAGAACGTATCGATTCCGGCCGCGTTCATTGCTGGCTTGGTCAGTTTTCTTTCGCCCTGCGTGCTACCGCTGGTTCCTCCGTATTTGATCTATCTCACCGGCGCCACGATCGAGCACATCGAGAGCGACGAGCCTCCGGCCGCGTCGCGTCGCGCCGTGATGATCTCGGCCGCACTGTTCGTGCTGGGCTTCTCCACCGTGTTCGTGATGCTGGGGGCGAGCGCCTCGCTGATCGGCGGCCTGATCCGGGCCTGGTCGGAGCAGTTGTCCATCCTCGCCGGCGTCGTCATCATCGTGATGGGCCTGCACTTCCTCGGCCTGACGCGGATCTCGTTCCTGATGCGCGAAGGGCGGCTGCCGATCCCCAAGCCGGTCGGCCTGTGGGGCGCCTATGTCATGGGGCTCGCCTTCGCCTTCGGCTGGACGCCGTGCATCGGGCCGATCCTGGCGGCGATCCTCTCGATCGCAGCTGCGGAGACGACGGTCGCCAAGGGGGCCGGGCTTCTTGCCGTCTATTCCGCCGGCCTCGGCATTCCGTTCCTGGTCGCGGCGTTCATGATCGAACAGTTCTCGGCGCTGTTCATCCGCATGCGTGGCCATCTCGTGAACATCGAGCGCGCGATGGGCGTGCTGATGATCGCCACCGGCATCGGCTTTCTCACTGGCGCGGTCTCGACCTTCAGCATCTGGCTGCTCGAGACGTTCCCGGCGCTGCAGAGGTTCGGCTGACGCGGCTCAATCGTCGAGCTTGCAGGTGATGGTGTAGACCACGCCCGGCGGCAGGAAGTCGACCGTGGCCTCGCCGCCGAGCTGATCGCGCGCGCTGCGCTCGATCAGGCGGGAGCCGAAGCCGCGCTGGATCGGCGCCGAGACCACCGGGCCGCCGGTTTCCTGCCACACCAGCCGCAGCCGTGCCGGCAGCTTCTTCGCCGCGTCGGCCGCGTTCGCCAGCTCCCAGGACAGATCGACCGTGCCGGTGTCGTTGGAGAACGCACCATATTTGGCGGCGTTGGTTGCGATCTCATGCACGATCATCGACAGCACGACGGCGAGCCGCGGCGACAGCGCCACCTTCGGGCCGGAGATCCTGATGCGGTCGGGCGTGTTGAGGCGGTAGGGCTTGAGCACGCGCTCGATCACGTCCTGCAGCTCAGAACCCTGCCATTTCTCCTTGCTGAGCAGATTATGCGCCTCGGCGAGCGCGCCGAGCCGGCCCTCGAACTTCTCACGCTCAAGGCGGCTGGCGCTGCGGAAGGTCTGCACCGCGATCGCCTGCAGGATCGCCAGCGTGTTCTTGACCCGGTGATTGAGCTCCTCGATCAGCAGGTCGTGCAGCATCTCGGCGCGCGCGATCGTCGTCGCCATCCGCACCGCGAAGGCCAGACCGATCGCCAGCATGATGCCGCCGAGCAGGCTGGTGACGGCGAGGTTGCGCCACAACGGCGCAACCAGCGAATCCTCGGCGATGCCGGCGCCGATGGTCCATCCGGTGAGGGTGGAATGGGTGAAGCTCGACAGCAGCGGCACGCCCTCGAGCGATACGCTCGACAGCGTCGCCTCCTGCTCGCTGCGCATGCGATCAAACACCGAGGGCGAGGCCTGCTTGCCTATCGTCTCCGCCGGATTTGGCACGCGTGCGAAGACGGTCGCCTGGCGGTCGAGCAGCGACAAGGTCCAGTCCGGATTCGGCCGCTGCTTTTCCAGGATGGTCTGGAACATCTCGATCGGCGGGCTGAACGAGATGTCATAGACGACCTCGCCGTCGCGAAAGACGGGCACCTCGACGGTGACGATCAGGCTCTTCTTCACGACGCCGTAGAACAGGTCGGAATATTGCGGCTGCCGGGTCTCGAACACGCGGCGGGTGATCTCGCGGTTGTTGCGCGTCGGCAGGTGAGCCGTATCCGTCGTCGCCGACGAGAACAGCTGGCGTCCGTTGCGGTCGGCGACCACGATCGTGCCGTTCTTGCCGTACTGCTCGAGGAAGCCCGTCGCGATCGGCCGGAAGCGTTCGAAATCGCCGGTGGTCAGGGCATCGGTCAGCGCCAGGACCTGAACGCCGCCAGTCATGCGCTGCATTTCGGCATCGAGCGTCAGCCGGATGCTGCGCACCGTCTCCAGCACGCGCTGACGGGCGTCGCTGCGATCCTGCATGTAGCTGTGCAAGACGATTCCGCCTGCGAACAGGATGAGCGGCAGTGTGGTCCCTGCGACCAGAAGAGCAAGCCGGATCGGCAGGGAGAGTTTTGGCACGGATGCCCCGTTTGAGCTGGCGCTGCTGATCGCCGTTGGGACTGACGCAGGCGGGAGACGCGTCGGGCGGAGGCGAATTTGTGCGGCGAGCGCATATCAGGCTGGAGCGGCTGCCTCCGCAAGGGCTCGGCGGTTGCAGCCGTTCACATGACTGTCAGCATAAGAGAGCACCGCGTGCACGCCAAGCGCAACGCGCGGGGATCGCCGGTTCCCTGAGCGGCTTTACCGCCACGACGCCGCTCCTAGACGTTGCTTTCGGTGATCGCCGCGTACACCATCGTGCGCAGCTCGCGGCGGATCGGGTAGGCGCTCGACGGCAAGACCTGGGTCATGAAGATCGTGATCAGCTCCTCGGCCGGGTCGATCCAGAACGCCGTGGAGGCCGCACCGCCCCAGGCATATTCGCCGGCGCTGCCGGGAATCAACGTCTTGGCCGGATCCATCGTCACCGAGAAGCCGAGACCGAAGCCGATCCCGTTATAGGCTGCTTCCGCGAACATCGAGCGCGACAGCGCCGGCAGGTCGACGCCGCCCGGCAGATGGTTCGAGGTCATCAGCTTCAGCGTCTTCGGTCCGAGCAGCCTGACGCCGCCGAGCTCGCCGCCATTGAGCAATGCGCGGCAGAACGTCAGATAGTCGGCCGTGGTCGAGCACAGGCCGCCGCCGCCGGAGATGAAGTCGGGCGGGCTCAGGAACGAGCTGGTCGCCGGGTCGTCCTGCAAGGTCAGGCCGCCCTTGCGATCGGCGGCGTGGAACGACAAGGCGCCGCCGGCATCGGCCGAGTAGCACGCCGCCAGCCGGTGCGCCTTCGCCGCGGGCACGTGGAAATCGGTGTCGCTCATGCCGAGCGGATCGAAGATGCGCTGCTTCAGGACTTGCTCGAACGGCTGGTCGGCGATCTTGCCGACGAGATAGCCGACCACGTCGGTCGAGACCGAGTAGTTCCAGGCCTCGCCCGGCGAGAATTCGAGCGGAATACGCGAGAGATCATCGATCATCGACTGCAGCGTTCCCGCCTTTTCGACTGCGCCGATCTTGGCGTCGCGATAGGCGGCATCGACGTTCGATCGCTGCTGGAAGCCGTAGGTCAGGCCGGAGGTGTGGCGCAGCAGGTCGACGATCAGCATCGGCCGCGACGGCGGCCGGCTGACAAAGGCCGGCGCGGTGCCGGCGACGAACACGCCGAGATTCTTCCACTCCGGAATGTATTTCGCGACCGGCTCGTCGAGCGCGACCTTGCCTTCCTCGACCAGCATCATGAAGGCGACCGAGGTGATCGGCTTGGTCATCGAATAGATGCGGTAGATCGTGTCGTCCCTGACCGGGACCTTGCGCTCGACGTCGGCATAGCCGAGCGAGCTCGCATGCACGATCTTGCCGCGGCGATAGACCATCAACTGCGTCCCGGGAAAGCGGCCGGCCTCGACATAGCGCTGCCGCAGATGGGCATCGATGCGATCGAGCGCGGCTTTCGACATGCCGACGGTTTCGGGCGAGGCGGGTGTCGGGGCGAGCATCGGGCGTCTCCGCTATGATCGGTTTCTGGCGGCCTGCGCGAGGATCGGCCGCGCATCCCGTTTGTTCCGGGTGATAGCCGAAAATCGCGCCGCGTCCAATGGCAGGCCAGGCATGCGTCGTGTACCCTTTGCGCCGGGAGGAATTGGCAATGACACAATTCAATGAAGGCGAGCTCACGGAGGCCGTCGTCGCGAGCCTCGAACGGACACCCGATCCGCGCGCGAAATTCCTGCTGCAGGAATTGGTGAAGTCGCTGCACGATTATGTGCGCCGGACGGAGCTCACTTTCGACGAATGGGCCGCCGCCATCGACTTTCTCACCCGCACCGGACAGACCTGCACCGCAAGCCGGCAGGAGTTCATCCTGCTGTCCGACGTGCTCGGCGTGTCGATGCTGGTCGACGCCATCAATCATCGCGACCGGGCAGGGGCGACGGAGACGACCGTACTCGGCCCGTTCTACGTCGGCGAGCACAAGGTGACGCCCCACGGCACCGACATCTCGGCGGATCTCAAGGGCGAGAAGATGTTCGTCCAGGGACGGGTGACCGATCTGGCGGGTGCCCCGCTGGCAGGCGCCGCGGTCGATGTCTGGCATGCCGACGACGAGGGCTTCTACGATTCGCAGCGGCCGTCCTATGAAAGCGATGGTCCGTCGTCGCGGGCGCGCTTCATCACCGATGCGGATGGCCGCTTTTTCTTCCGCACCATCCTGCCCTGCAGCTATCCGATCCCGACCGACGGTCCGGTGGGACGGATGATCCTCGAGACCAAGCGTCATCCGATGCGCCCGGCCCATGTGCATTTCCTGGTGGACGCCAAGGGCTACGAGCCGCTCATCACCCATGTCTTCGTCGGCGGCGACGAATATCTCGACAGCGACGTCGTCTTTGGCGTCAAGGACGAGCTCATCGCCCAGGTCGAGCGGCGCAGCGACGCTGTGATGCCGGACGGCAAGCTGGCCATCGGGCCATGGCACTTGATGACCTACGATTTCCGCATGAAGCCGGGAGCGGGCGTGGCGCCGAGGCCGCTTGGCGCGATCGCGCCTGAACCCGCCTGATCCGCAGCCGGCAGGTCCGCCTACCAGCCGCCGTGGCGAGCCGCGAGCAGGATGATCACTGCGATCGCGAGCAGCGCAGTCGTCGCCTTCCAGAACAGCAGCGGATTGCGCTCGATCAGGGGCGTCCGGCCGCCGCCGATATAGGCGGGATTGGGGTGCCGAAGGTCGAAGACGAATTCCGAGAGGCTCTCGTAACGTTTGGCGGCGACGGGATGGACGGCGCGCCGGAGTGCGCCATCGATCCAGAGCGGGACGGTTTGGTCATCGCCGGAGGCCGGGTGATAAAGCACCTTGCGAAACTGCGCCCGGGTTCGTGCACGTGCCATCTGCGCGCCGTAGGGCAGCCGGCCCGTCAGCATCTGGTAGGCGATCACGCCGAGCGAGAACTGGTCGGACCATTCGGAGCCGCCCTCGCCGAGAAAATATTCCGGCGCCGTATACTGCTGGGTGCCGAGGATGCTGTCGTGGTCGGCAGCCGGATCGGCCTCGACCACGCCGCTGACGCGCACCGATCCGAAATCGATGATCTTCACCGTCCCGGTCCGGTCGATCATGATGTTTGCAGGCCGCAGATCCTGGTGCAGCACTTCCTTGCGATGCAGCGCCTGCAGCCCCCTGGCGATCTGCTCGATGATGTCTCTGACGGCATCGAGATCGGCTTTGGGATGGTCGATCATCCATTGCGCCAGGGTCTGGCCTTCGACGAATTCGGTGACGACGTAGAGATGATCGCGGCGACGCGTCGATGGGAAGGCCTTCAGCACGTGCGGGTTGTCGATCCGCCGCGCAATCCAGTCTTCCATCAGGAACCGTTTGAGATAGGCCGGGTCGCCGCGCAGGTCGATCGAAGGCACCTTGAGGGCGACGGCGAGCTCCGTCTCGACGTCGACGGCCAGATAGATGTGGCTGCGGCTGCTGGCGTGGATCTCGCGCACGATCCGGTAGCCCTCGAAGATCATCCGCGCGTCCAGCACCGGCGCCGGCGGCAGCTGCTCGGCCTGGACCGGAATCTCGGCGGCATCGCCGGCACCGAGTTCGTCGATCCGCACGATCTGGATCGTGAGATTGTCCGCGCTGCCCTGCGCCAGCGCCTCAGCGACGATGATACGGGCCGCCTGGTCGAGGTCGTGGGAATTCTCTTTCAACACGTTGGCGACAAAACGCTTGCCCACGTGTTCGTGAACGCCGTCGGTCGCGAGCACGAAGATGTCGCCGCGCTCGATCCGAATGGCCTGATAGTCGATTTCGACCTCGGGATTGACCCCGAGCGCACGCCCCAGATAGCTCTGCTGCGACGAGATGATGACGCGATGATCGTCGGTGAGCTGTTCGAGCGAATGGCCTGCGGGGCGATAGATGCGACAATCGCCGATATGGAAGAGATGCGCCGTGGCCGCCTTGATCACCACCGCGCTGAGCGTGCAGACGTAACCCTTGTCGCGGTCATAGGCGTATTGGCTGGCTCTGGTCTGGGCGTAGAGCCAGGAGTTGGCCGCGGCGATCACGCGTCGCGCCGAGGTCTTCACCGACCAGGCATCCGGCGTACAATAATAGTCGGTCAGGAAGCTCTTGACCGCCGACTCGCTCGCAATGTGGCTGACCTCGCTGCTGCTGATCCCGTCCGCGATGGCGATCGCGATGCCCTTCAGGCTGAGCGCCGGCTCATCGGGAATCAGTGCGCCGTGGAAGTCCTGGTTGCCCGGCTTCTGCCCTTTGTCGGAATGCGCTCCGATGGTGATCCGCAATGGCATTTGGGCTATCGAGCGATTTGAGGAGAGTCCGACCTTAACTGAAGCCGGGCTCTCCAAGGGAGACGGAAATCAGGCCGCGACGCGGGCTGCGATCTTGGCATCACGCTTCGGCTGCGTCCTGATGTGAGTGGCATAGAGCGTCAGGCCGGTGAACGAGAGACCGCCGACGAGATTGCCGAGCACGGTCGGGATCTCGTTCCAGATCAGGTAGTCCATGATCGAGAACTTCGCATGGAGCATCAGCCCCGACGGAAACAGGAACATGTTCACCACCGAATGCTCGAACACCATGTAGAAGAACACCAGGATCGGCATCCACATCGCCAGCACCTTGCCCGGGACCGTCGTCGAGATCATCGCGCCGACCACGCCGGTGGAGACCATCCAGTTGCACAGCATGCCGCGGATGAACAGCGTCGCCATGCCGGCCGCGCCATGCGCCGCGTAGCCGAGCGTCCTGCCTTCACCGATATTGCCGATGACAGCGCCGACCTTGTCCGGCTCCTGCGTGAAGCCGAACGTGGTCACGAATGCCATCATGAAGGCAACGGTCAGTGCTCCGGCGAAATTGCCGATGAAGACGAGGCCCCAGTTGCGCAGCACGCCCGCGAGGGTCACGCCCGGACGCTTGTCGATGAGCGCCAGCGGCGACAGCACGAACACGCCGGTCAGCAGATCGAAGCCCAGCAAATAGAGCATGCAGAAGCCGACCGGAAACAACAGCGCGCCGATGATCGGCTGGCCTGTGTTCACATTGATGGTGACGGCAAACCAGGCCGCGAGCGCCAGGATCGCGCCAGCCATGTAGGCGCGGATGACGGTGTCCCGGGTCGACATGAAGATCTTGGACTCGCCTGCGTCCACCATCTTGGTCACGAATTCTGAAGGCGCGAGGTACGACATTCAAACGTCCTTTGTTTGCTCTCGGGAATAGATTGCGCGCTGCCTTGCGAGAGGTTCTGGCTCTCGCGGGACATCGCCACGGGCAGGCGGATCGGATGTCGAATGCGGGGAAGGGCGTCACGACGACCGCGCCGAGGTGACCCCGGTCGCGAGCGCGCGTCCGTCCCGGAGATCAGGCGCCATCGGCCTCGACAGTCCGGCGAACCGCAGTCATCGTTGACTTGTAGGCGTCGAAGCAATGCCTGTGCCAATTTTGACGCCAATCAAAAGATCATCGATTTCAATCGATTACGTTTGGACGTCCGGGCCGCGGCTGCTTGAAAGGGCTGATTTGCTGCCCTGGTGCTCATGGAACAATCGCGCCATGCCCACTTTGTGTGCGGCGCACACAAAGTGGGCGAATCGCAAATTTTGGATGCGGCCTTCTGCCTCTGATGGATTTGCTGTGTGCAGTTAAACGATTGAATTTACTTGTAAATTCAAAATTGATGCGTTGGCACGAAGCTTGAAAGAGCATTCGCGACGCCATCGATGCCGTCCGCGCAATCCTCATCCGAATCGTGACGCTGCCCCTTCCGAGGCCACCTCGGAACACGCGCCTTCGTGCGTGGCGCAGCGACCCGCAACGGACGGCCTTTTCACCCATCGAGCGCTCTTCAGACAAAGGACGACAGCACTCATGACGAAGACTGCCAATCCTGCTCGCCGCAACGGCTTCAGCCGTCGTCAGCTTCTCAAGGCGGGCGCCGGCACGGCTGCGCTGCTAGCAGCCGCGAAGCTGAACTTGCCGGGCGGAGCGTTCGCCCAGGGGGCGGGGCCGGAAGTCGCCAGCGCCAAGCTCGGCTTCATCGCGCTCAGCGATGCCGGTCCGCTGTTCGTGGCCAAGGACAAGGGCATCTTCGCCAAATACGGCATGCCCGACGTCGACGTACAGAAGCAGGCCTCGTGGGGCACCACGCGCGACAATCTCGTGCTCGGCTCTGAAGGCAACGGCATCGACGGCGCGCACATCCTGACCCCGATGCCGTACCTGATCTCCTCGGGCAAGGTGACGCAGAACAACCAGCCGACGCCGATGTACATTCTGGCGCGGCTCAATCTCGATGCGCAGTGCATCTCGGTCGGCAAGGAATATGCGGACCTCAAGCTCGGCCTCGATACCGCGCCGTTCAAAGCCGCGCTGGAGAAGAAGAAGGCCTCCGGCAAGTCCGTGAAGGCCGCGATGACCTTCCCGGGCGGCACCCACGATCTCTGGATCCGCTACTGGCTCGCCGCCGGCGGCATCGATCCCGACAAGGACATCGAGACCATCGTGGTGCCGCCGCCGCAGATGGTGGCCAACATGAAGGTCGGCACCATGGACTGCTTCTGCGTCGGCGAGCCGTGGAATGCGCAGCTCGTCAACCAGGGTATCGGCTACACCGCCGTCACGACGGGCGAGATCTGGAACAAGCATCCCGAAAAATCCTTCGCGATGCGCGCCGCCTTTGTCGACAAATATCCGAAGGCCGCGAAAGCGTTGACGATGGCGGTGATGGAAGCGCAGCAGTGGGCCGACAAGATGGAGAACAAGCAGGAGCTTGCGACCATCATGGCCAAGCGGCAGTGGATGAATTGCCCGGTCGAGGACGTCGCCGGACGCACGGCCGGCAAGTTCGACTACGGTACCGGCAAGGTCGTCGACAACTCGCCGCACATCATGAAGTATTGGCGCGACTTCGCGTCCTATCCATTCCAGAGCCACGATCTCTGGTTCATCACCGAGGACATCCGGTGGGGCAAGTATGAGGCTGGCTTCGACGCCAAGTCGCTGATCGCCAAGGTCAACCGCGAGGACATCTGGCGCGAGGCCGCCAAGGAGATGAACGTCGCAGCCGCCGAGATTCCGACCTCCAAGTCGCGCGGCAAGGAGACCTTCTTCGACGGCAAGGTGTTCGATCCGGAAGATCCCGCCGCCTACCTGAAGTCGCTGTCGATCAAGCGCGTCGACGCCTGATCAGGACCTCCCGCTGCGCGCGCAAGGCGCGCGGCCTCTCTCATTGCACGGAGAAAGATTTCCGATGTCCATGCCAGCGTTGACCAACGATAGCGCTCCCCAGGTCGTGCCGACCGCGGCGGCGTCCACCTCGGCGTCCATCGTGACCATGACGCCCAAGCAGGCGCCGAAAGCCGAACGCTATGGAAAGATGGCCCGCGAGGCCGCGGTGCGCGTGGTGCCGCCGTTGATCGTGCTGGCGCTGTTCCTGCTGATTTGGGAGCTGGTCTGCCGCCGGGCCGGCTCGGCGCTGCCGCCGCCCTCCCGGGTGTTCAGCGATACCCGCGAGCTGATCTTCGATCCGTTCTTCGATCATGGCGGCATCGACAAGGGACTGTTCTGGCATCTCGAGGCCAGCCTGCGCCGCGTCGCCTTCGGCTACGCGATTGCTGCCGTCGTCGGCGTCGGTGTCGGCACGCTGATCGGCCAGTCGGTGTGGGCCATGCGCGGCCTCGATCCGATCTTCCAGGTGCTGCGCACGATCCCGCCGCTCGCCTGGCTGCCGCTGTCGCTGGCGGCGTTCCGCGACGGCCAGCCGTCGGCGATCTTCGTCATCTTCATCACCTCGGTATGGCCGATCATCATCAACACCGCGGTCGGCATCCGCAACATTCCGCAGGACTATCGCAACGTCGCCGCGGTGGTGCAGCTCAATCCGCTGGAGTTCTTCGCCAAGATCATGATTCCGGCGGCCGCGCCCTACATCTTCACCGGCCTGCGCATCGGCATCGGCCTGTCGTGGCTCGCGATCGTCGCGGCCGAGATGCTGATCGGCGGCGTCGGCATCGGTTTCTTCATCTGGGACGCGTGGAATTCCTCGCATATCAGCGAGATCATCCTGGCGCTGTTCTATGTCGGCATCATCGGCTTCGTGCTCGACCGCCTGATTGCGGTCGTCGGCAAGATCGTCACCCGCGGCACCGCGACGAATTGAGAGGTAGAGATCATGGCCTATCTGAAGCTCGACCACGTCGACAAGACCTTCACCCGCGGCACCGCCACCACCGAAGTGCTGAAGGACATCAACCTCTCGATCAACAAGGGCGAATACGTCTCGATCATCGGCCATTCCGGCTGCGGCAAGTCGACGATGCTCAACATCGTTGCGGGGCTCACCACGGCCACGACCGGCGGCGTGCTGCTGGAGGAGCGCGAAGTCAATTCGCCGGGACCCGACCGCGCCGTGGTGTTCCAGAACCACAGCCTGCTGCCCTGGCTGACGGTCTACGAGAACGTGCGGCTCGGCGTCGACAAGGTGTTCGCCAAGACCAAGACCCGCGCCGAGCGCGACGCCTGGACCATGCACAATCTGAACCTGGTGCAGATGGCCCATGCCAAGGACAAGCGGCCCAACGAGGTCTCCGGCGGCATGAAGCAGCGCGTCGGCATTGCCCGTGCGCTCGCCATGGAGCCGAAAGTGCTGCTGCTCGACGAGCCGTTCGGCGCGCTCGACGCGCTGACGCGGGCGCATCTGCAGGACTCGGTGATGGCGCTGCACCAGAAGCTCGGCAATACCATCCTGATGATCACGCACGATGTCGACGAGGCGGTGCTGCTGTCCGACCGCATCGTGATGATGACCAACGGCCCGAGCGCGCATATCGGCGAGGTGCTCGAGGTCGCCCTGCCGCGGCCGCGCAAGCGGCTCGAGCTGGCGACCAACGCCACCTACGTCAAGTGTCGCCAGCGCGTGCTGGAGTTCCTGTATGAGCGGCATCGCTACGTCGAGGCGGCGTGACGATTGGAAAGCGGAGAGCGCATCGAACCGCTCTCCGCGTCGGGCAACTAACGGGTTCTCGTTTCCATCATAAGGATTTCCCATGACGCCGTCTCAGATCGCATTGGTTCAGAATAGCTTTGCCAGGGTCGCGCCGATCTCCGATCAGGCCGCGACCATCTTCTACGATCGGCTGTTCGAGGTCGCGCCGCAGGTGCGCGCGATGTTTCCCGACGATCTCACCGAGCAGCGCAAGAAGCTGATGGCGACCTTGGCGGTCGTCGTCAATGGATTGACGAATCTGCCCGCGATCCTGCCGGCGGCAAGCGCGCTCGCCAAGCGCCACGTCGATTACGGCGCCAAGCCGGAGCACTATCCGGTGGTCGGCGCCGCGCTGCTGTGGACCCTCGAGAAGGGACTTGGCGACGGCTGGACGCCCGATGTCGCCGATGCCTGGACCGCGGCCTACGGCACGCTGTCCGGCTACATGATCGCGGAAGCCCATGGCAAGGCGCAGGCGGCGGAGTAGGCGCTTTGAGTGAACCGCTCGTCATCGTCGGCAACGGCATGGCTGCCGCAAAGCTGGTCGAGGAATTGTCGCAGACTGCGCTCGGCCGCTACGCGATCGCCGTCATCGGCGAGGAGCCGCGGCTCGCCTACAACCGCGTGCTGCTGTCGTCGGTGCTGGCCGGCGAGGCCGCGTCCCACGAGATCGAGCTCAAGCCGGCGGCCTGGTGGCGCGAGCGCGGGGTAACGTTGAAATACGGTGCGCGCGTCACCGCCATCGATGTCGGCCGTCGCGAACTGCGGATCGAGAACGACGAGAACGTGGCGTTCTCGCGCCTGGTCCTCGCCACCGGCTCGCTGCCGCTGCGGCTGCCGGTGCCGGGCGCCGATCTGCCGGGTGTGCACACATTCCGCGACAGCCGGGACACGGACGTGCTTCTGGCGCTGGCGGCGAAGAAGGGGTGCGTGGTGGTCGTCGGCGGCGGGCTGCTCGGGCTGGAAGCGGCCTATGGCCTGGCGCGTGCCGGCGCCAGGGTGACGCTGTTGCATCTGATGGACCGGCTGATGGAGCGGCAGCTCGATGCGCCGGCCGCCGCGTTGCTCAAGTCGCTGGTGGCGCGCAAGGGCATCGAGGTTCTGCTCAATGCCAGCACCGCGGCCATCCATGGCGATGGTCGCGTCGAAGGAGTCGAGCTGGCCGATGGGCGGCGCCTTGCCACCGACGCCGTGGTCTTCGCGGCCGGCATCCGGCCGAATGTGACACTGGCGAAGGAGGCGGGGCTCGCGGTCAATCGCGGCATCGTCGTCGACGACGCGATGCAGACCTCGGCGCCCGGCATTTTCGCGCTCGGCGAATGCGCCGAGCACCGTGGCACTTGTTATGGGCTGGTCGAACCTGCTTATGAGCAGGCGCGGGTGCTGGCGCGGCATCTCGCCGGCCGCCAGGCGGCCTATGGCGGCAGTGTCGTCTCGACCAATCTGAAGGTGTCGGGTGTGTCGGTGTTCTCGGCCGGCGACTTCATGGGCGCCGAGGGCAGCGAGGCGATCGTGCTCAACGACGCCAGGCGGGGCATCTACAAGAAGCTCGTCATCGCCGAGGGACGCCTCACCGGCGCCGTGCTGATCGGTGAGACTCAGGACGCGTTGTGGTATCGCGACCTGATCCGGAGCCGCGAACCGGTCGCAGCGATCCGGACAGCGATGATGTTCGGCCGCGCGGGGGCGCGGCCGCAGGCAGCGTGAGAAGGGGCCACGCACGACGATGACGACGCTCGATCCGAAGCTGCCGATGGTGCGCACCGCCTGTCCTTATTGTGGCGTCGGTTGCGGCGTGCTCGCCACGCCCGACGGTCGCGGCGGCGCGGCGATCTCCGGGGATCCTTCGCATCCGGCCAATCTCGGCCGGCTCTGCTCCAAGGGCTCGGCGCTCGGCGAGACGCTCGGGCTGGAGAGCCGGCTGCTGTACCCGATGATCCGCTGCAAGGGCGGAATGCAGCGGGTGGCCTGGAGCGATGCGCTCGATCACGTCGCGACCCGGCTGAAGCACATCGTCGCCCGCGACGGCGAGGATGCAGTGGCGTTCTATCTCTCCGGCCAGATGCTGACCGAGGACTACTACGTCGCCAACAAGCTGATGAAGGGCTTTCTCGGCTCGGCCAATGTCGACACCAATTCGCGGCTGTGCATGGCCTCGTCGGTCGCCGGCCACCGCCGTGCCTTCGGCGCCGACACCGTGCCCGGCACCTATGAGGATCTCGATCAGGCCGATCTGCTGGTCTTCGTCGGCAGCAACGCCGCCTGGTGCCACCCGGTGCTGTACCAGCGCATGCTGGCCAACAAGCAGGCGCGCGGCGCCAGGTTCGTGGTCATCGATCCACGTCGCACCGACACGTCGAGCGAAGCCGATCTGTTCCTGGGATTGAAGCCCGGCGCGGATGCGGCGCTGTTCTCCGGCCTGCTGGTGCATCTCGCCGACAGCGGTGCGCTCGATCACGACTACATCAACGCTCACACCGGCGGCTTCGACGAGACCCTGGCCCGCGCCCGGAGCCTCGCCGGCAGCGCCGCGGCGACCGCGCTCGCCACCGGCCTGTCCGAGGTCGACGTCGCCGCCTTCTTCAAGCTGTTCCGCGATACTCCCAAGGTCGTCACCCTCTATTCGCAGGGCGTCAACCAGTCGGCGCAGGGCACCGACAAGGTCAACGCGATCCTCAACTGCCATCTTGCGACCGCGCGCATCGGCAAGCTGGGCATGGGGCCGTTCTCGCTGACCGGCCAACCCAATGCGATGGGCGGCCGCGAGGTCGGCGGGCTCGCCAACCAGCTCGCGGCCCACATGGGCTTCACGCCGCCGGACATCGACCGCGTCCGCCGCTTCTGGAAGGCCAAGGACATCGCCACCCATGAGGGTCTCAAGGCGGTGCAGATGTTCGAGGCGATCGCGCGCGGCGAGATCAAGGCGCTGTGGGTGATCGGCACCAACCCCGCGGTGTCGCTGCCGGACGCCGATCTGGTCCGCGCCGCGCTCAAGAAGCTCGAGCTGCTCGTCGTGTCCGAGAACGTCCGCTCCAACGACACCGTCGATGCTGGCGTCCACGTGCTGCTGCCGGCGCAGGCCTGGGGCGAGAAATCGGGCACGGTCACCAACTCCGAGCGCCGCATCTCGCGCCAGCGCGCCTTCCTTGCGCCGGCCGGCGAGGCCATGCCGGACTGGTGGATCCTGAGCGAGGTCGGCAAACGGCTCGGCCACGCGGGCGCCTTCAATTACAACTCTGCGGCGGACGTGTTCCGCGAGCACGCGGCGTTGTCGGCGTTCGAGAACGACGGCACGCGCGACTTCGACATCGGCGCGCTGGCGACGCTCACCGACGACGAATACGACGCGATGGCGCCGGTGCAATGGCCGGCGCGCGCGGGCAGGCCGCCCGAGCCGCGCTTTTTCGCCGAAGGCGCCTTCTTCACCAACGATCGCAAAGCGCGCTTCGTCGCGCCGGAGGTGCCGGCGCTGCGCGGCGAGACCACCGCCGCCCGCCCGCTGCGCCTGAACACCGGTCGCATCCGCGACCAGTGGCACACGATGACGCGCACCGGCTTGAGCCCGCGGCTATCAGCGCATCTGCCGGAGCCGTTCGTCGAGGTGCACCCGGATGACGCGCTGCGCTATGGCCTGATGCATGACGGTTTCGCCAAGGTCACGACCGAGCACGGCCAGTGCATCCTCAAGGTCGTCGTCAGCGAGCGCCAGCAGCGCGGCATGCTGTTCGCGCCGATCCATTGGAGCGCCACCAACTCATCGCATGGCCGCGTCGGCGCGCTGGTCGCCTCCTACACCGATCCGTTCTCCGGCCAGCCCGAGGCCAAGGCGACCCCGGCTGCGATCAGTTCTTATGAGTACGTATTCCGCGGCTTCATCCTGTCGCGCAACGAGCTCACGCTGCCGTCCAACCTGTGGTGGGCGCGCGCGACGGTGCAGGGCGGCTTCGGCTATCTGTTCGCCGACAACGGCGATCTGTCGCGCTGGCCGGCCTGGTTCAAGGCGCGCGCCACCGACGATGTCACGGACTACATGGATGTCGGCGGCGGCGTCTATCGCGCCGCGTCGTTCGCCGACGATCGCATCGAAACCTGTTTGTTCGTCGGCCCCGGCCATGATGCTGGCGACTGGAACGTCGTGAAGACGATGTTCGCCGCCGACCGCCTCGACGACGACCAGCGTCGCACGCTGCTGTCCGGCCGCGCGCCCGACGGCGTCGGCGGCGGCCCGATCGTCTGCGCCTGCTTCGGCGTCGGCCGCGACACCATCTGCGATGCGATCACGGCAGGTGCGCGCACGCCCGCCGCCATCGGCGCGCAGCTCAAGGCCGGCACCAATTGCGGCTCGTGCATTCCGGAGATGAAGCGGCTGATCGCGCAGACGGCCACGGACGCCCCGCCCATCGCGGCGGCGAGCTAGCCGAGAACACTGTCGTTCCGGGGCGAGGCCAACGGCCTCGAACCCGGAATCTCGACATGGTGGAAATGAAACAGCGCAAGACAAGCTCGGGATTCCGGGTTCGACGCTGACGCGTCGCCCCGGAATGACGTGGGTGTGGAAGCGTGTCAGATGCCTTGAGCAGGGAGGGCACCCAATCGACGCCGTGCGCCTCATCCACTATGCTCCCGCGCATGAAGCACAAGACATTCGGAACCGGCGGCGGCGGCGTCTCCGTCATCGGGCAGGGCACTTGGTATCTCGACCACGCCGATCGCCGCCGCGCCATCGCCACGCTGCGGCGCGGCCTGGATCTCGGCATGAGCCACATCGACACCGCCGAGATGTATGGCGATGCCGAGCTCGTCATCGCCGAGGCCATCGCCGGCCGACGCGACGAGGTGTTCCTGGTGTCGAAGGTGCTGCCGAGCAACGCCTCGCGCAAGGGCACCGTCACCGCCTGCGAGCGCTCGCTGCAGCGGCTGAAGACCGACCGGCTCGACTGCTATCTCCTGCACTGGCCGGGCTCCTATCCACTCGCGGAGACGGTGGCGGCGTTCGAGGAGCTCAAGGCGGCCGGCAAGATCGCGTCCTGGGGCGTCAGCAATTTCGACGTCGACGATCTCGACGAACTGCTGGAGGTCGCAGGCGAGGGCAAGATCGCCTGCAACCAGGTGCTCTATCATCTGCAGGAGCGCGCCATCGAGCATGCCGTCATCCCGTGGTGCGGCCAGCATGGTGTTGCCGTGGTCGCCTACTCGCCGTTCGGCCATGACGACTTTCCGGAACGCCGCGGCGCCGGCGGCGAGGTGCTGCAGCGGATCGCGGAGCAGCATGGTGCAACGCCGCGCCAGGTCGCGCTGGCCTTCCTGACGCGGGCGTCGTCGCTGTTCGCGATCCCCAAGGCGTCGCGGCCCGAGCATGCCGAGCAGAATGCGGCGGCCGGCGACATCGAGCTCACCGCGGCCGAGATCGCCGCGATCGATCGCGCCTTTCCGCGCGGGCCGAAGCCGCGTGGCCTGCCCATGCTGTAATGCAGCATCACGGAAAATTACGGATGTTTGCTACCCCGGCGCGTAGCAACGCATAAGTGCTGCCCGCTTCGATGGGTTGTCGCGGCGTCGCGATTGGCGTCTTGTCGGCACTCACCGAATCGTCCTGTTTCCAAACTTCCGAGTTCGACCGTGACCCCGCCACCGAGTGCGGCCGCCGCCGCGCGCCTCGACGACGTGCCGACATCCGTGCAGGAGAAGCCGCAGGCCACGCGCAAGCGCGCGCCCGCGCGCGCCGACCGGCCGTTCCGCGGCATCGCGCTGATCCTACTGTCGACCGTGTTCCTCGGCACCTCGGACGTCACCGCGAAGTATCTGTCGAAGACGCTGCCCTCGATCGAGATCACCTGGATCCGCTTCGTGGTATTCGCAGCGATCATGGTGCCGGCGATGATCCCGGGCTCGCCGCTGTTCGCGATGCGCACCGAGCAGCTCAAGTTCCAGCTGCTGCGCGGCGTTGCGCTGCTCGGCTCGTCGCTGATGTTCATCACCGGTTTACGCTATCTGCCGATCGCCGAGGCCTCCGCGACCGGCTTCGTCGCGCCGCTGTTCGTCACCGCGCTGTCAATCATCTTCCTCAGCGAGAAGGTCGGCCTGCGCCGCTGGGTCGCAACCGCGGTCGGGCTGTGCGGCGTGCTGATCATCCTCCGCCCCGGCACCGGCGCGTTCCATCTTGCCGCGCTGTTCCCGATCGTCTCGGCGTTCGCCTGGGCCTGCACGCTGATCATGACGCGGATGATGAGCGGCCGCGAGCACGCCATCACCATCATGACCTATTCCTCGATTGCCGGCGTCTGCGTGCTCACGGCAATCGTGCCGTTCGTATGGACCACGCCGTCCTGGCAGGACATCGGCTTCGGCGTGCTGGTCGGCGTCGCCTCGACCATGGGGCAGTGGATCGTGGTGCTGGCATTCCGCTATGCCGACGCCTCGGTGCTGGCGCCGTTCTCCTACACCCAGCTCCTGTGGGTCAGCATCCTCGGCTTCCTGGTGTTCGGCGAGGTACCGGACGTCTGGACCATCGTCGGCGCCGCCTTTATCGTCTCCAGCGGCCTCTACACCGCCCATCGCGAGCGCGTCCGCCGCTCGCAACTGCTCCAGGTCGCCGGCGAGAGCTCGCCGAATCCTTGAGCCATCGGTCGCACGCCCCGGGCCATTACGGGGGAGCGACTTTTTGGGTGGATGCGTTGCGTGTCCGCTACACCTGCGATCAAACGCGTAACGTGCTGATTTCAAATAAGAAACAGTAACGCCGTCGATCTCGGCGGGCGCCGTGCGCCTGCTAGGTCTTAAATTGCATCACGGGGTGCAGAGCAAGATCGGGGGATTGCGTGCGGAGGCGGGTCGAAACGGCGGTGTGTCGGACGGCGCGGGCCGTGTGGGGCGCGCTGGGACTCATGCTCGGGCTCTGTGGGCTCGGGCTGACGACGTCGGCGCAGGCCCAGACCGACTACACCTGGGGCGGCACCGGCTCGTCCACCGCGACCTCCGACTACAATCTCTCGACCAACTGGGAGAGCCCGCCGGCCGGCGCGCCGCCGGCATCGAGCGGCCAGGAGGCGCTGTTCGGCGCCACCGGCGCATCGACCATCACGGTCACCGCGCCGATCAATCCGGATTCCTGGATCTTCCTCAGCAACGCCCAGTCCTATTCGATTGGCGGCGCCGACGTGAATTTCGGCGTCGCCGGCTCCGGCTGGGGCTTCATCAACAACGCCAATTCCGGCCAGACGATCACGATCGGCAACAATCTCGGCGAGACCGTTGCCGGCGTGCGCGCCGAGCTGCTCGGCAACAGCACCACGATTCTGCTCGGCACCAACTCCTATTCCGGCGGCACCTTCATCGGCAGCGTCGCGACGCTGCAACTCGGCGACGCCACCCACACCGCCCGCATCATCGGTGACGTGTCGAATTTCGGCATCTTCAACATCGTCAGGGCCGACACCTCCGGCATCACCTCGCTCACCAATGACGGCGGCACCACCAACTTCCTCGGCGCGAACTCCGCCGGTGCGATGACGATCGTGAACCAGTCGATCGCCACGACCGCGTTCGGCGTCGCCGGCGGCACCGATACCGCCACGGCGGGGAACGCCGTGATCACCAACCATCAGGGTCGTACGCTGTTCAACGCCAACACCAGCGCCGGCAACGCGACGATCACCAACGATACGTTCAGCATGCTGGCGTTCGTCAATGCCGCCACGGCCGCCAATGCGGTCATCACCAATGGCGGCAATTCGTACGTGATGTTCGGGATCGGCTTCGGCAGCGACACCCCGTCGGCCGGCAATGCCACCATCATCAACAACATGAACGGCCAGGTCCAGTTCAACGCCCATTCCACCGCGGCGAACGCGACCGTCACCACCAATGACGGCGGATCGACGCTGTTCTTCGATCATGCCAGCGCCGGCTCCGCCACGATCATCACCAATGATGGCGGCCGCACCCGCTTCCTCGACAATACGACCGGCGGCACCGCCCAGTTCGTCACCAATGGCACCGGCGTGGTCGATTTCTCCGGTAGCGTGGGTGTCAATGGCGACGGCCGCATCACCGCCGGCTCGCTGGCGGGTTCCGGCAACTACTACATCGGCGCCTTCAACACGCTGGTGGTCGGCGGCAACAATCTCTCCACCGAGGTCTCCGGCGTGATCGGCGACACCGATCCTTGCGGGTGCGGCACCATCGGCCCAGGCTCGCTGACCAAGGTCGGCAGCGGCAAGCTGATATTGTCCGGCATCAACACCTACACCGGCACGACCACGGTCGATGGCGGCATCCTCGCCGTCAACGGCGCCATCGCCGGCAGCAGCGTCACCGTGAATGCCGGCGGCACGTTCGGCGGCAACGGCATCGTCGGCAGCACGCTGGTCAATGGCGGCGCGCTCGCGCCGGGCAATTCGATCGGGCTGCTCACGGTGCAGGGCAGCCTCACCTTCACGGCGGCCGCGAGCTACATGGTCGAGGTGTCGCCGGCCAATGCCGACCGGGTCAACGTGACGGGCACCGCGACGCTCGGCGGCGCGACCGTGCAGGCGGCGTTCGCCCCTGGCAGCTATGTCAACAAGCAGTACACGATCGTCAACGCCGCCGGCGGCATCAGCGGCACCTTCAACACGCTGATCAACACCAACCTGCCGGCCAACTTCTCTTCGAGCCTGAGCTACGACGCCGACAACGTCTATCTGAACCTGACGCTCGGCACGGCCGGGACCAACACCAACCAGCAGAACGTCACGGACACCACGACCGGCTATTTCAACCGCACCGGCGGCATCCCGCTCGCTTTCGGCGCGTTGACCCCAGCCGGTCTGACACAGGCGTCCGGCGAGATCGCCACCGCCTCGCAGCAGGCGATGTTCGACTCGATGAATATCTTCCTTGGCCTGATGACCGATCCCTTTGTCGCCGGGCGCAGCGCGAACGCATCTGGTCCGGCTGCAGCGTTCGCCGACGCAGGACAGGGCGCCGCGCCGCGCGATGCCTTCGCGCGCATGCCGGTGAAGGCCACACCGGCCCAGCGCTTCGATGAGCGCTGGAGCACCTGGGCGGCGCCGTTCGGTGGCGGTTCGTTCGCCGACGGCAATGCCGCGCTCGGCTCGAACAACGCCACCATCCGCGAGGTCGGCTTCGCCGCGGGCGCCGATTACATCGTGTCGCCGAACTGGCTGGCCGGCTTCGCGCTGTCGGGCGGCGGCACCAGCTTCGGCGTCAATGGCGGCGGCAGCGGCCGCTCCGACCTGTTCCAGGCCGGCGCCTTCGCCCGCTATCGCAGTGGTCCGGACTATCTCTCCGCGGCGCTCGCCTATGGCTGGCACGACGTGACCACCGACCGCGCCGTGACCGTCGCCGGCGTCGACCAGCTCCGCGCCCGCTTCGATGCGTCGGCCTATTCGGCCCGCCTCGAGGGCGGCCGCCGCTATGCCACGCCGTGGGGCGGGATCACGCCCTATCTCGGCGGCCAGGCGACGGCTTACGTGCTGCCGTCCTATGCCGAGCAGGTGCTCTCCGGCGCGGGCACCTTCGCGCTGAGCTATGCCGGCAAGACCGTGACGGATGCGCGCACCGAGCTCGGCGCGCGCGTCGACCGGTCGTTTGCGCTCGCCGACGGCATGCTGTCGCTGCGCGGCCGCGCCGCCTGGGCGCACAATTTCAACCCCGATCGCACCATGACCGCGGGCTTCCAGGCGCTGCCGGGCACGAGCTTCGTCGTCAACGGCGCCGCGCAGTCGCGCGACCTCGCGCTCACCACGGCCTCGGCCGAAATCGCCTGGCGCAACGGCTGGTCGGCGGCCGCCACCTTCGAAGGCGAATTCTCGTCCATCAGCCGCTCCTACGCCGGCAAGGGCGTGGTGCGCTACAGTTGGTGATCGCGCGACGTCGTGTGGCTTGGAGCCGGCGTGCACCGATGCTAGGGGTGCGCTGAGCAACAAGAACAACAGGGAGCACGACGCCATGATCAACCTGACGCCCGAGACCGTCCTGCCCGACGACGGCACCAGCGGCACGCTGGTTGGCCGGGTCTGGCGCCCCGACGTGGACGGACCGGCCGTGGTCGCGGTGCGCGATGACGGTGTTTATGACGTCACCTCGGCTTTCCCCACCGTCAGCGCGCTGTGCGAGCAGGATGATCCGGCGACGGCGCTACGCGGCATGGGCGGGCAGCGCATCGGCGACCTCGCCGCCATCCTCGCCAACACCCCGCCGGATCGCCGCGATCCGGCCAAGCCATGGCTGCTGGCACCGGTCGACCTGCAGGTCCTGAAGGCGGCCGGCGTCACCTTCGCGATCTCGATGCTGGAGCGCGTCATCGAGGAGCGGGCGCGCGGCAATCCGGCCTCGGCCGAGGCGATCCGGAAAGAGGTGGTGCGCCTGGTCGGCGACGATTTCTCCAAGCTGAAGCCCGGCTCCGACCAGGCGATGCACCTCAAGCAGGTGCTGATCGAGCAGAACGCCTGGAGCCAATATCTCGAGGTCGGCATCGGCCCCGATGCCGAGGTCTTCACCAAGGCGCCGACGCTGTCATCTGTCGGCACCGGCATGGATGCCGGGCTGCATCCGAAATCGACCTGGAACAATCCGGAGCCGGAGGTCGTGCTGGCGGTGTCGAGCCGCGGCCGGATCGTCGGCGCGATGCTCGGCAATGACGTCAACCTGCGCGACTTCGAGGGCCGCTCGGCGCTGCTGCTGTCGAAAGCCAAGGACAACAACGCCTCCTGCGCCATCGGCCCCTTGCTGCGCCTGTTCGACAAGACCTTCACGCTGGATGACGTCCGCAAGATGGACGTGGCGCTGAACGTGACCGGCAGCGACGGCTTCGTGCTCGACGGCCATTCCTCCATCAGCAAGATCAGCCGCGATCCGACCGACCTCGTCGCCCAGACCATCGGTGCCGTGCATCAATATCCCGACGGCTTCGCGCTGTTCCTCGGCACGATGTTCGCGCCCGTCAAGGATCGCGACGCACCGGGCCAGGGGTTCACCCACAAGCGCGACGACATCGTCACGATCTCGGCGCCTCAACTCGGTCGTCTCGTCAACCGCATGCGCAACAGCGACGAATGCGAGCCGTGGACGTTCGGCGTGGGTGCGCTGATGCGCAGCCTGGCGCGGCGGAAGCTGATCTGAGGCACGCAGCCTCCACACCCACGATGTCATTCCGGGGCGCGCGACAGCGCGAGCCCGGAATCCATACGCCGCAGCGCTCGTGAGGCAGACGGCCTGAGTTACGATCGCGCTCCATCACGCAGGCTGGTGGTTATGGACTCCGGGCTCGCTCGCTTCGCGAGCGCCCCGGAGTGACGGAGAGACTGGGGGGCTCCTGCGTCATCTCACACATGCCCCGAGGCCATCTGGCTGGCGGCGCGGCGCGGGCGCTCCTGCAGCGATGAGGCGTCGCCCAGCGCGCGCTCGCGCACCAGCGAGAGTGCGTGGTCGCGTTCGGCGGCCGTGCTGCGCCGTGGCTCCGACCGGCGCAGGCCCAGATCGTCGTCGATCGGATCCTTCGGCACCAGCGACAGCGCCCGCTCGAACGGATCGAGCGACGCGTCATGCCCCCTGCCGCCGTCACGGCCCGGCTCAGGCTCGGGCGGACGTCGCGCCACGAGCGTCTTGATGCGGCCGATCAGGCCGGATGGCGCTTCTGGTGGCGCGGAATCGAACGGGTCGGCATAGAACGTCGCGCCGGCCTTCTCGACCATCCCGGCGAGCGCGGTCACCATGCGCGGCGAGCCGCAGGCATAGACGACATCGGAGGCCGTCAGCGTCGGCATGTGCGGCTCGATCCGTCCGGTGCGGATCGAGGGATGATTGACCGGACCTTCCTCGACCGTCGGGATGATCGTGACGTTCGGCAGCCGCGCCAATTGCGCCAGGATCGGCGTCATGTAGAGCTGCGGCAGCTTCTTGGCGCCGGCGATGATCACCATCGGCCGGTTGCGGGACTCGCGCAGCGCCATCGCGGCGATCGCCCAGATCGGCGCGAAGCCGGTGCCGCTGCCGGCGAGGACGAGACGGCCGGTGCCGCCCGGGCGCAGGAACGCATGCCCATACGGCCCCTGGATGCGCAGCCGATGGCCGGGACGGATGCCGCTGCCGAGCGCCGTCGTGACGCGGCCGCCGCGCACGCGCTTGATGTTGAGATGGATGACGCGGCCGCCGATGCGGCCGTCGAACGACGCCGTTGGGCTGTAGGCGCGTGCCGGATAGCCGTTGAAGGTGAACTTGAAGTACTGCCCGGGCAGATAGCTGATGCTCTTCTCCGGAGCGATCATCAGCTCCATGATGTCGGGCGCGACCTCGCGCAGGCCGACCAGCCGCGCCTTGCTGGTGTCGATTTCCGGCACGTCCTCCAGCTCGACGTCGAGATCGGAGACGACGCGCGCCTGGCAGGCATAGATCATGCCCTGCGTATGCGTCTCGCCGCACACCGTCTGGCCCTTGGAGACGTGAACCATGCAGGTGCCGCAGGTGCCGGCGCGACAGTCGAACGGAATCTCGACGCCGTTGGCGAGCGCGCCATCGAGCAGCACGTCACCCGCGCGGACGCGGAACTGGCGGCCCTTGACGGTGACGGTCCTGAAGTTCGACATGGTTCACTCCTCGATCGGATACGCTGTGACGATGGTGGGATGAGACCGCGGGGATTCACGCCTTGCCGGGCGACACGCGGATGAGATTCTTGTTGGCGGTGCTCTCGAACCGGCTCGACCAGTAGTTCGACGCCATCACCGGCCGCTTCAGCCAGCTCACCTTCGGCGAACGCAGCACCAGGAACCAGAAGAAGAACGGCGTCGTGATGAGATGCGAGACCAGCGGAAACCAGTCCGGCAGCAAGGATGCCGGGCCGGGCAGGCGATACCAGTAGTAGGTGCTGATCGCGGCCGCCGCGAAGATGCGATGCATCCGGGTGCGGGCGGCGGGCCTGTAGCGCAGGATGTGCTCGCCGACCCTGAAGACGACGTAGCTGACGAGCGCGGCGCCCAGCGGCCACACATAGGCGGTGATGATCGCGGCCTGGTCGACCTGCTGCGGCGGATAGTCCGGCACTTGATACCAGCCCCAGACGAAGCCGGGGAAGCTGCCGATCAGGAAGTTGCCGAGGAACTGCTGGACTTTGGTGGGCACGCCCGCCGTCGGCGTCAGCTCGGGCGTGGAGTCGGGACACGGATTGCTGCAGGCCTCGCAGATGTTGCAGCGGGCATTCTTGAAGGTCAGGGCGGGGTTGGTGCCGTAGAGCCGCTCGACGGGGTGGATCGGACACAGCGAGGTGCACCAGCCCGAGCGCATTTCGAACACAGAGCCCATCGCGAACGCCATGACCGCGGCCGACAGCAGCATGACCGCCGTCAGCGGACCGTCGACATTGAGTCCGATTCGTCGCATCGGCACGACGATGAAAAGAAGCGTCACGCTGATCACCGCGAGCGTCGCCGCGCCCCATTCCGGCATCCGGATGTTCTGCGAGATGCCCATCTTGTTCGGCAGCAGATGGAATGTCGCCATTGGACAGATGTTGCGCCACAGGCCGGGCGAGATCGTCACCAGCGCGGGCGCGATCGGAATCAGGAGATTCCACATCAGGGCGATGCCGAGGGGAGGGAAGAACAGCAGCAGGTTCACCAGCAGCACGCCGACGACCAGCATGACCGTCTGCATCGTCAGCCAGAATCGCCGCTCGGCCCGTCCGGTGCTGCGGCTGCCGGCCTGTGCGGCCGGCTGATACCTGGCGGGAGCCACCTTCACCGCCACGTGCGCGAGCGGCCGGGCATCTCGATGTTGCGAAGCGTAGTCGTGTCGGGGCGAACGTTGAGCGCTGTTGTTCTGCATTGCTTTCCAGGACGCGAGTTGGTCTTCACGATCGCGCCGACGTCACGTTCACAGGCGCGGAGTTGTTAGTCCCGCAATCCCTGTGACTTCGTGTCGCAGCGCATGCTGTGACGCAGAATCTGACGGCGAGATGTGGCGCTTTTTGACGGCCAATATGGACGTCCCTGGGCCATGCTGCGGTCGGCCTGCGGCCGTTTGATCTGGATCAAATCGAGGAACATCAAGGATTTGATCGGGGGCTGGAGCAGTTTTTCCAGATCGTTTGATCTGGATCAATGACGGCCTCGGCTGTGACGTAGTTCGGGCGTGATCAGGGCAGTGCGCAGATGATTTCGACGCTGCCATAACGACCCGACGGGCAAATCAGATCGCGCGCTAAAATCCTGTCCAGCCGTCAGGCAAAAAATAAATCGCTTGCCGATTTCGTATAATCAGCATTACAGTCCAGCCCGTTCCGTTGCGTCGGAGGGGACGTATCGCGGTCGTCATGGACGTCGGCAGCGGAATGCGATGGGCGTGTGTCGTTGCAGCGTGATCATTCGCGCCGACGAACAATGATGCACGCACGGTCAAGTCGCGCGGTCCTGGCACCCCGATGCTGGTGTCCCCGCGGCGGCGCGCGGACAGCGCGTCGTCGCGCACGGTGGCCAAAAGCCGGCGCACCGGGGAGAACGCGAAGCAGCCGTCAAAACCATCGCGCAGGGAGGGCCGGGCGTCTTCGGCCAGACCTGTGGTACCTGCCGCCTGCATTTTTTCCGCAGGCGGGCCACGGGCGCGGCCAGCGCCCGGCCTTCCCTGCGCCCTTCACGTCATAAGGGCGATGATATCGGCATCACCCGGACGCAACGCGCCGCGGGAGTGAGAACGCATGTGACCATCCCGGTCGGTCCTGGACTCACGATTGTGGCAAATCCGATGACACAACAAAGGTCGTTATTCCGGGACGCGTCGCGCAGCGGCGCGGGCCCGGAATCCATACGCACGATCGTGGTTATGGATTCCGGGCTCGCCCTGCGGGCGCCCCGGAATGACGGCGCAGGGAGAGGGGCTCATGCGAGGTCTCTCATGGCCGAGCGCCAGAGATGGCCGAAAGTCTCGCTTGGCTCTCCGCCGTCGTCCCGGACAAGCGTGCGCAGCACGCGCAGATCCGGGACCCATAACCCCAGGGAGATGTTGTTGCGCACGATGTTGGACCAGTCGTTCTTCGCAACGTCTGCCGCGGAGTATTGGTCCCTGCGTTCGCAGGGACGACAGCTGAGGTCGTGGCGATGGCCTGCCTCACACCGGCAGCGCGATGGAGTACTTCACCTGGCTCAGCGCAAAGCTCGATTCGATCGAGGCGATGCCGTCGAGGCGGGTCAGCTTGCTCTTCAGGAACGCCTCATACGACGACAAATCAGCCGCCACCACGCGCAGCAAATAGTCGCGATTTCCCGTCATCAGATAGCATTCCAGCACCTCGGGCCAGGCCGAGATCGCCTTTTCGAAGCGCTTGAGGTCCTCCTCCTTCTGCCGCGCGAGCTTGATGGAGATGAAGACGGACACGTGCAGCCCGAGCGCCTTCTGGTCGACGGTCGCGAGATAGCGGGTGATGACGCCGCGCTCCTCCAAGAGCTTGACGCGGCGGTGGCAGGGCGAGACCGACAGCCCGACCTTGTCGGCGAGCTCCTGCATGGTGATGCGGCCGTCGGCCTGGAGATGGCCGAGGATCTTGCGGTCGATGGCGTCGAGCTCGGGCATTGGGATAAAATCGCTCAAAGTGGATTCTGAATGGGAAAATATCTCAACAATCGGCAACTGCACGCGAAAAATTGAGAATTATGGCCGGTGCGACAGGATTAAAATCGGCGAATCCAACAAGGCCCCGGGGAGCAGCGCGCCATGGCCACGCCATCCGCATCGTCAGACCGTCTCGACATCCTGAACGCGCTGACCCGCAAGGCGCTGTGGCTGTCGTCCTGGACCATCCATCACGCCAACCACATCCGGCCGAACACCGACGGCCTGAAGGTCGGCGGCCACCAGGCCTCCTCCGCCTCGCTCGCGACCATCATGTCGGCGCTGTACTTCTCGGTGCTGCGCCCGGAGGACCGCGTCGCGGTGAAGCCGCATGCGAGCCCCGTCTTCCATGCCATCCAATATCTGTTCGGCCGGCAGACGCGCGAGAAGCTGGAGAATTTCCGCGGCTTCAAGGGCGCGCAATCCTATCCGTCGCGCACCAAGGATGTCGACGATGTCGACTTCTCGACCGGCTCGGTCGGCCTCGGCGTCGCGCAGACTTTGTTCTCCTCGCTGGTGCAGGACTACGTACACGCGCATGGCTGGATGAAGGGCCGCCGCGAGGGCCGCATGATCGCGCTGGTCGGCGACGCCGAGATGGACGAGGGCAATATCTTCGAGGCCCTGGCCGAGGGCTGGAAGCACGGCCTGCGCAACACCTGGTGGATCGTTGACTACAACCGCCAGAGCCTGGACGCCGTCGTGCGCGAGGGCCTGTGGGAGAAGTTCGAAACCATGTTCCGCAATTTCGGTTGGGACGTGGTGATCGTGAAATACGGCCGGCTGATGCGAGAGGCGTTTGCCGAACCCGGCGGCGAGGCGCTGCGGCGCTGGATCGATAACTGCCCGAACGCGCTTTATGCGGCGCTGTGCTTCCAGGGTGGGGCTGCCTTCCGCAAGCACATCCAGGACGAGATCGGCGATCAGGGCGACGTGACCCGGCTGCTCGACAAGCGCACCGACGACGAGTTGCTGGCGCTGATGAGCAATCTCGGCGGCCACGACATGGCCAGCATGCTTGATGCCTTCGAGTCCATCGACCACGACCGCCCGGTGTGCTTCATCGCCTATACCATCAAGGGCGTCGGCCTGCCGTTCCAGGGCCACAAGGACAATCACGCCGGCCTGATGACCGTCGCCCAGATGGAGAAGTGGCGCGCGCAGCAGAACATTCGCCCGGGCCATGAGTGGGACAAGTTCGAGGGACTGACGCAGGATGCTTCGACGCTGGAGTCGTTCCTCGCGTCGGTGCCGTTCAATCGCGATGGCCGCCGGCTCGATGATGCGGTGTTCGACGTGCCGGAGCGGCTGACCTTCACCGCGGCGGCGCAGATGTCGACGCAGCAGGGCTTTGGCCTGATCCTCAACGATCTCGCCCGCAGCGACACCGCGCTGGCCTCGCGCATCGTGACCTCGTCGCCCGACGTCACCGTCTCGACCAATCTTGGCGCCTGGGTCAACCGCCGTGGCCTGTTCGCCCGCGCGGAGAAGGCGGATTTGTTCCGCAGCGAGAAGATCCCGTCGACCTTCAATTGGGCGGCCTCGCCGAAGGGCCAGCATATCGAGCTGGGGATCGCCGAGATGAACCTGTTCATCATGGCCTCGGCGCTTGGCCTGTCGCACGCCATCAACGGCGCGCGGCTGCTGCCGGTGGTCACCTTGTACGATCCCTTCATCGAGCGCGGCCTCGATGCGCTGAACTACGCCTGCTATCAGGATGCGCGTTTCATGGTGGCGGCCACGCCGTCGGGCGTGACCTTGGCGCCGGAGGGCGGCGCGCATCAGTCGATCGCGACACCGTTGATCGGCATGGCGCAGGACGGGCTGTCGTCGTTCGAGCCGGCCTTCGTCGACGAGCTCGCCGCGATCATGAAATGGGGCTTTGCCCACATGCAGCGCGAGGCAGGCGAGGGCGGCTCGCTCTATCTGCGGCTGTCGACGCGCACCATCGATCAGCCGCAGCGGATCATGACGCCGGAGCTGGAATCCGACATCGCCGCCGGCGCCTATTGGCTGCGCAAGCCGGGACCGAATGCCGAGGTGATCGTCGCCTATACCGGCGCGGTCGCGCCGGAGGCGATCGAGGCCACCGGCCTGATCGGCGAGTCCCGCCGCGACGTCGGCCTGCTCGCGATCACCTCGGCGGACCGGCTGCATGCCGGATGGACGGCGGCGCGCAGCCTGCGGCGGCATCGGCGCGGTGTGCAACATCTCAGCCACATCGAACAACTGCTGGCGCCGCTGCCGCGCGATTGCGGCATCGTCACCGTGATCGACGGCCATCCGGCGACGCTCGGCTGGCTCGGCTCGGTGCGCGGCCATCGCGTCGAGGCGCTGGGGGTTGAGAAATTCGGCCAGACCGGGACGATCGACGACCTCTATCGCCACAATGGGATGGACGCCAACGCGATCATCGATGCGGCCGAGAGCCTCACTGGCGCGCCGGTCCGGCATCGCAAGATGGCAGTGTGAGGGCGGGCCAAGAACGGGGACGCCGTCTCCCTCACCTGGATGAAGGAGACGGCGTCGCAACTTGGATCAAATGTCTACGTACTGAAAGGCTGCGCAATAAGAACTGGCGAAAATATCGGTTCTGAAATCTTATCCGGCGTCCTTTCGAGATGCCGGGATGTCTATGAAGAGGAGATTAGCCAGAGCGATCGAACGGCGATGTGAAGCAGTTCACATCTTGGAAATGAATCTTCGACGGCGGGAATTCTGCCATCCGGAATGATGGCGATCTGGAGGGGGCGAAGGGGACACGCGGTTGCTGCGATGCAAAATGGAGCGGCGACGAAACGCAGGCCGGTCGGCTTGCGCCGGTCGCGGCCTTGCTCCTATATCCGCGGGACGCAACCCCGGTCCCCGCATGTGGCGGGTTCATCCCGCGGATCGCGCGTGCCAGGATGCCGGCCGCGTGCTGCCGCCCCCTCCAGATGCTTCCACGTGAAGAGGTTTTCCGATGGTCAATCGCCTGCAATTCTACATCGACGGCGCCTGGGTCGATCCGGTCGTCAAGAAGTCCACCCAGGTCATCAATCCGGCGACCGAGGAGGCGATGTACGAGGTTGCGCTGGGCTCCAAGGCCGATGTCGACAAGGCCGTCGCCGCCGCCAAGCGCGCCTTCGAGACCTTCTCACAGACCTCGCGCGAGGAGCGCGTCGCGCTGCTCGAGAAGATCATCACGATCTACAAGGGCCGCATGAAGGAGATCGGCGCCGCCGTCTCCGACGAGATGGGCGCGCCGCTGCCGATGGCGGAGAAGCTGCAGGCCGGCGCCGGCCTCGGCCATCTGATGTCAACGCTCGACGTGCTGAAGAAGTATGAGTTCGAGGAGACGCTGCCTGCGTCCGTGGTGGTGCGCGAGCCGGTCGGCGTGGTCGGCATGATCACGCCCTGGAACTGGCCGCTGAACCAGATCGCCTGCAAGGTCGCGCCGGCGCTGGCCGCGGGCTGCACCATGATCCTGAAGCCGTCGGAATTCACTCCGACCTCGGCGCTGATCTTCGCCGAGATCCTGCATGAAGCCGGCGTGCCGAAGGGCGTGTTCAACCTGATCAACGGCCTCGGGCCGGAGGTCGGCGCTGCGATGAGCGAGCATCCGGACATCGACATGATCTCGTTCACCGGATCGACCCGCGCCGGCATCGACGTCGCCAAGCGCGCGGCGCCGACCGTGAAGCGCGTCAGCCAGGAACTCGGCGGCAAGTCGCCGAACGTGATCCTGGAGGGCTCCGACCTGGTGAAGGCAGTGACCGGCGGCGTCATGCATATGTTCAACAACTCCGGCCAGTCCTGCAACGCGCCGTCGCGCATGATCGTGCCGGCCGCGCGCATGAAGGAAGTCGCTGCCATCGCGAAGGGCGTCGCCGACAAGACCAAGGCGGGTGACCCGCGCGGCGAGGGCACCACGATCGGCCCGGTCGTCAATCGCGGCCAGTGGGACAAGATCCAGGCCCTCATCAATAAGGGTATCGAGGAGGGCGCGACCCTCGTCGCCGGCGGCCCGGGCCTGCCGGAGGGCGTCAACAAGGGCTTCTATGTGCGGCCGACCATCTTCGCCGACGTCAAGCCTGAGATGACGATCTCGCGCGAGGAGATCTTTGGACCAGTGCTCGTGATCATCGGCGCCAAGGACGAGAACGAGGCGGTGCGTATCGCCAACGACACGCCCTATGGTCTTGCCGGCTATGTCACGGCCCCGACGATCGAGAAGGCCCGCGAGGTCGGCCGCAAGATCCGCGCCGGCAACGTCAACCTGCAGGGTGTCCCGAACGACCGCACCGCGCCGTTCGGTGGCTACAAGCAGTCCGGCAACGGCCGCGAATGGGGCCGGTTCGGTCTCGAGGAGTATCTCGAGGTCAAGGCCATCGCGGGCTACAAGGCGGCTTGATTGGTCTCCGTCATTGCGAGCGCAGCGAAGCAATCCAGGGGCCGGGAAGGAAGTCTGGATTGCTTCGTCGTTTCGCTCCTCGCAATGACGGCCAATTATCCCCCCAGCGCGCCCTGCGTGTTGACGTAGAGCGCGTAGATCGACTGGCTGGCGGCCATGAACAGCCGGTTGCGCTTCAGGCCGCCGAAGCAGAGATTGGCGCAGCGCTCGGGCAAGGCGATGCGGCCGATCGGGGCGCCGTCGGGCGCGAACACCATGACGCCATCGAGTTCGGGCGAGCCCATCCCCCAGCCGCACCAGAGATTGCCGTCGACGTCGCAGCGCATGCCGTCCGGCGTGCCCGGACCGGCATCGATGTGGACGCGCTTGTTGGCGAGCTTGCTGCCATCGGCGGAGACGTCATAGGCGAGGATCTTGCGGTTCGGTACGCCGCGGGATTCGACGATGTAGAGGATGGATTCATCGGGCGAGAAGCACAGCCCGTTCGGTCCCAGCACGCCCTCGGCGACGATGGTCGCCCGGCCCGTGGCCGCGTCGATCCGGTACACGTTGGCGTCGATCTCGGACTCGGCCTTGTAGCCCTCGTAATTGCCGAGCAGGCCGAAGGTCGGATCTGTGAACCAGATCGAGTCGTCCGATTTGACGACGACGTCGTTTGGCGAGTTCAGCCGCTTGCCGTCGAAGGAGTCGATCAGCACGGTGATGGAGCCGTCATACTCGGTCCGCGTGACGCGGCGGCCACCGTGCTCGCAGGTGACGAGACGGCCCTGGCGATCCCGGGTGTTGCCATTGGCGAAATTGGAGGGCTTGCGAAACACCGAGACCGCGCCGCTTTCCTCCTCCCATTTGAGGATGCGCTGGTTGGGGATATCGCTGCACAACAGATAGCGCCCGTCGCCGAACCACACTGGCCCCTCCGCCCAGCGCAGGCCCGTCGCCAGCCGCTCCACGGCCGAGAGCTTGAGCCAGTATTTCTCGAAGCGCGGATCCAGCGCCTGGATCGCCGGATCGGGATAGAAGGTGGCAGGGCGCCAGCCCTGCGCGTGAGCGTTTCCGTCGGACATTTGGCCGGTCCTGTTATTGCGCGGTTGCGATCTCTGCTATCATTGGCCCGCCACAACCGCAAACCTGCGGACCCAACACGAGGGATGAAATGCCACGTATCTTGATGACCGGTGCGAGCGGTGGAATCGGCACTTCCTTGCGGAAGCTGCTGCCGCCGATCTATCCGGACCTTCTGCTCAGCGACCTGAAACCGCCTGCCGATCTTTCCAGCCAGGAGACCTTCAAGGCGGCCAATCTTGCCGACCTCGCTCAGGTCGAGGCGCTGTGCGAAGGCGTCGACGGCATCATCCATTTCGGCGGCTATTCGGTCGAGGGACCGTGGAACGACATCCTGCAGGCCAACATCATCGGCGGCTACAACCTGTTCGAGGCGGCCCGCCGCAAGGGCGTCAAGCGCGTGGTGTTCGCCTCGTCGAACCACGCGGTCGGCTTCTATCCCCGCCACCGCAAGATCGACAATGACGTGCAGCCGCGTCCCGACGGCCGCTACGGCGTCAGCAAGGTGTTCGGCGAGGCGCTCGGCTCGCTCTATGCCGACAAGCATGGGCTGAAGGTGACGTGCCTGCGCATCGGCAATTTCGGCGACAAGCCGCTCGACAAGCGCCGGCTGTCGATCTGGCTCAAGCCGGAAGATCTGGTGCAACTTTGCCGCATCGGCCTCGAGCATCCCGACATCCATTTTGAAGTGCTCTATGGCGCATCGCTGAACGAGCGCGCCTGGTGGGACAACCAGCGTGCCTATGACCTCGGCTATCGCCCGACCGGCCGCGCGGAGGATTTCCGCGAGCACGCCTTGGCCGAGCAGGCCAAGCTGCCCGCCGATCCGATCGGCGACTATTTCCAGGGCGGCGCGTTCTGCACCACTGAGTTCGACGGCGACACCAGCCGGATCATCGACTGGGGTTGATCCGACCTCGTCATTCCGGGGCGCGTCCGCAGGACGCGAACCCGGAATCTCGATGTGAGAGCGCAAGACAATGTCTGGATTCCGGGTTCGCGCTTCGCGCGCCCCGGAATGACGTTGAGAATGAAAGAAGAGAAGACCATGACCGATGGATTGCGCAAGGGACTGACCGCTTACGGCGATGCCGGCTTCTCGCTGTTCCTGCGCAAGGCCTTCATCAAGGCGGCCGGCTATTCGGACGACGCGCTCGATCGCCCGATCGTCGGCATCACCAACACCTACAGCGACTACAATCCGTGCCACGGCAACGTGCCGCAGATCCTGGAGGCGGTGAAGCGCGGCGTCATGCTGTCGGGCGCGATGCCGTTCGTGTTTCCGACCATCTCGATCGCCGAGAGTTTTGCGCATCCGACCTCGATGTATCTGCGCAATCTGATGGCGATGGAAACCGAGGAGATGATCCGCGCGCAGCCGATGGATGCGGTGGTGGTTATCGGCGGCTGCGACAAGACCCTGCCCGCGCAGATCATGGCTGCGGTGTCGGCCGATCTGCCGACGGTGGTCATTCCGGTCGGGCCGATGGTGGTCGGGCATCACAAGGGCGAGGTGCTCGGCGCCTGCACCGACTGCCGACGTCTCTGGGCGAAGTATCGCGCCGGTGAGATGGACGGCAGCGAGATCGACGCAGTCAACGGCCGGCTCGCTCCTTCGGTCGGCACCTGCATGGTGATGGGCACGGCCTCGACAATGGCCTGCATCACCGAGGCGCTCGGACTGTCCTTGCCGATGAGCGCGACCATCCCGGCGCCGCATGCCGAGCGCTTCCGCTCGGCCGAGGCCAGCGGCCGGGTCGCGGCCGAGATGGCCAAGGTGAAGGGACCGAAGCCGAGCGAACTGCTGACCCCTGCGGCGTTCCGGAATGCGCAGGTGGTGCTGCAGGCGATCGGCGGCTCGACCAACGGGCTCGTGCATCTCACCGCCATCGCCGGCCGGACGCCGCATAAAATCGAACTCGATGCATTCGACAGCATCGGTCGCGAGGTGCCGGTGCTGGTCGATCTCAAGCCGTCCGGCGATCACTACATGGAGCATTTCCATCACGCCGGTGGCGTGCCGAAGCTGATGAAGCAGCTCGGCGATCTCATTGATCTCGATTGCCGCTCGATCACCGGCCAATCGTTGCGCGACATCGTGGCCGCTGCCGAGGACGTGCCGGGGCAGGACGTGATCCGCGCGCGCGGCGACGCGATCAAGCCGGAAGGCGGCCTTGCCGTGCTGCGCGGCAATCTGGCGCCGCGCGGCGCGGTCATCAAGCATTCGGCGGCAAGCCCCAAGCTGCTGCAGCACACCGGGCGCGCCGTCGTGTTCGAGTCGATCGAGGACATGACCTTGCGGGTCGATGCTCCCGATCTCGACGTCTCGGCCGACGACGTCCTGGTGCTGCGCAACGCCGGGCCGAAAGGCGCACCCGGCATGCCGGAGGCGGGGTACCTGCCGATCCCGAAGAAGCTCGCGCGCGGCGGCACGAAGGACATGGTGCGCATCTCCGATGCGCGCATGAGCGGCACCGCCTTCGGCACCATCGTGCTGCATATCACCCCGGAGTCCGCGGTTGGAGGCCCGCTGGCGCTGGTGCGGAGCGGCGACATGATCCGGCTCGATGTTCCCAAGCGCAGCATCGACCTGCTGGTCGACGACGCCGAGTTGGACCGGCGTCGCGCTGCGCTGAAGCAAGCCGCAACGCCCGAATGGGCGGAGCGCGGCTATGCGCATCTCTTCCATGAAACGATCCTGCAGGCCGACGACGGCTGCGATTTCGATTTCATGCGCCGGAAAGGGAAGGGGTGAGCGCAGTCCTACTTTCCCTTGCTGGTGAACCGCTTCACGGCGGCGCGGAATTCATCCGTGTGCATGCAGTTGATGATGGCATCGCGCTCGGCGGCGAGCTGGTCTTCGACCGAGCTGGTTGGCGCGCGATGGATCAGCGCCTTGGTCGCCGCGATCCCCGCCGGCACATTCTGCGCCAGCCGCGCAGCCAGCGCGTCGGTGGCTGCCGCGAGCTCGGGGGCGGGGACGACTTTCGCGACCAAGCCCCATTCATGGGCCTGCGCGGCCGTGAAGCTGTCCTCCGCCAGGAAGATCTGCAGCGCCCGCCTGATGCCCACAGTGGCGACCACGCCAACTGTACCGCCGCCGTCGGGCGACACGCCGAGCTTGGCATAGGCCGGCGTGAAGCGCGCGTCCTCGGCGGCAATGCAGAGGTCGGCGGCGAAGGCGAGCGACATCCCCGCGCCGGCGGCGGAGCCGTGCACGCTCGCCAGCACGATCTTGGGCATGCGCCGCAGGCTCGCGATGAAGGCATGGTAGTGATGCAGCAGTTCGCTGACGACAGGCGTGATGGCGTCGGCCTCGGCGGCAGCGCCGATCGTCTGCAGGTCGCCGCCGGCGCTGAAGGCGCGGCCTTCGCCTTTCAGGATCAGCACGCGGATGGTGTCGTCGGCCTCGACCTGGGCCGCAAGCAGCTCCAAGCGCTTCGCAATCGCAAGGTTGATGGCGTTGAACGCTGCCGGGCGGTCGAGCGTGATGGTCGCGATCGGACCTTCGATGCTCAGGCGGGCAGGTTCCGCTACGGCGTCCGACATTCATACCTCCCGGGGCGTGGCTTTTGTTGCCGCATTTAAACCGTACGGCGGGACCGGTGACAATGCCGGACAAGTCTGCCAAAACCCGGTTCCGTCGGCGTGGACAATGACAGAATGGGGCAGGGTGCAGTGACGAAGGGACCGGTGGTGATCGTGGGTGCGGGGCATGCGGGATTCCAGCTCGCGACCTCGCTGCGTCAGGCAGGCTTTGCCGATCCGATTCATCTGATCAACGACGAGTCGCATCTGCCGTATCAGCGCCCGCCGCTGTCGAAGGCGTATCTGAAGGGCACTGGCGGTCCCGAGACCCTGATGTTCCGACCGCAGAAGTTCTACGCCGACCAGACCATCGATCTCGTCTACGATCGTGCCGTCGCTGTTCAGCGCGATCAGCGCCGGGTGCTGCTCGCCTCCGGTAGGACGCTCGACTATGGGCACCTCGTGTTCGCGACCGGTGCGCGCAACCGGCTGCTCGACATTCCCAACGCCAATCTCCCGGCGGTGCGCTATCTGCGCATTCTCGACGACAGCGAAGCGCTGCGAGGCTTGCTCGCCGATGCCAAGCGGGCCGTCGTCATTGGCGCCGGCTTCATCGGTCTTGAATTCGCGGCGACTGCGCGGATCAAGGGCCTCGCGGTCGACGTGCTCGAGCTCGGCGCGCGGGTGATGGCGCGGGCAGTGACCGCCGAGATCTCGGACTACTTCCAGAAGCAGCATGCGGAAGCCGGCGTGCGCATCCATCTCGGCGTGCAGGCCACCAGCATCGAGGCCGACGGCAACAAGGTCACCGGCGTCAGCCTCAGCGATGGTCGGCACATCCCCGCTGACCTCGTCGTGGTCGGCGTCGGCGTGCTGCCGAATGTCGAGCTCGCCGCCGAGGCTGGATTGCAGGTCGCCTCCGGCATCGTCGTCGACGAATATCTGCTCACCAGCGATCCGCACATCTCGGCCATCGGCGACTGCGCCCTGTTCGTCAGCCAGCGCTTCGGCGGGACGCTGCGGCTGGAGTCGGTGCAGAACGCCACCGATCACGCCCGCTGCGTCGCGGCGCGGCTGACGGGCGACGTCAAGCCCTATGACGGACAGCCGTGGTTCTGGAGCGACCAGGGCAATGACAAGCTCCAGATCGCGGGGCTCACCACCGGCTATGACCAGGTCGTTCTGCGCGGTGACCCGGCGCAAAAGGCGTTCTCCGCGTTCTGTTACAAGGAGGGCCGACTGGTCGGCATCGAGTCGGTCAACCGCGCCGGCGACCATATGTTCGGCCGCAAGTTGCTGGCTGCGGGCGGCACCTTGGATGCAGCCAAGGCCGCTGATCCCAGCTTCGACCTGAAGAGCGCTCTGGCCTAGAGCCACGCGCGAACCTCCTCCTCGGTCGGCATCGACGGGCCGGCGCCCATGCGCTGCACCGAGATCGACGCGGCGACGTTGGCATAGCCGATCGCATCCGCAATCGCCGCGCCCTGTGACAGCCGCGCGGCCAGCGCACCGACGAAGCAGTCGCCGGCGCCGGTGGTGTCGACAGCCTTCACCGCGCGGCCTTCGACCAGCCGGGCCTCGGCACCAGAAACCGCAACCGCGCCACGCGCGCCGAGCGTGATGCAGACTGTCTGGTCGTCGCGAGGCTTGAGCGCGCGAACCGCCTCATTCACCTGCTGCGGCGTCGACGCGTCGCCGAGCTCGATGCCGGCCAGGAAACCGAGCTCGGTTTCGTTGAGCACGAGGACATCAACCAGCGCAAACAGCGTGCTGTCGAAGGCGCTCGCGGGGGCGGGGTTGAGGATCGTGGTGGCGCCGGCCGCTTTGGCACGCTGGAAGAACGCGGCAATCGTCGCTTGCGGGATCTCGAACTGGCTGACGGCCACGTCTCCCGAGCCAAGAGACACCTGCGCCACATCGTCGGCGCTGACCTCGGCGTTGGCGCCTGATATCACCACGATCGAGTTGTCGGCCTTGGCCAGCGTGATGATCGCGGTGCCGGTCGACGCGCTGGCGCTGTCCTTCACGGCGGTGAGATCGATGCCCTGAGCCGTGAGAAATGCGCGCAACTGCTCCCCGAAGGCGTCGCGACCGAGCCGACCGATCAGCGCCGTCGGCACGCCGAGCTTGGCCGCGGCGACGGCCTGGTTCGCTCCCTTCCCGCCCGGAAAGTACATCACCGACCGGCCGGCGACGGTCTCGCCGATGCGCGGATGGCGCTCGGCCGCAGCCACCACATCCATGTTGATGCTGCCGGCGACGACGACCCGCCCCATCCGCCTGCTCCCCACAACCGCTAGACGCGAGCCTCGAATTCCTGCCGAACCAGCTCGATATCGGCGAGCGTCGGCAGGCCGGCCTCGTTGCCGAGCTTCTGGATCTTGAACGTCGAGGCCGCGCGGGCGAACTCGAAATGCTCCTTCCAGCCCTTCGCAGGATTGGCGAGGTACGAATACACATAGGCGCCATGGAAGACGTCGCCGGCGCCGTTGGTGTCGATCACGCGCTCGCGCGGGATCGGATAGGCGGGCAGCGTATGCACGGCGCCGACCTCGTCATACCAGAGCAGGCCCTTTTCGCCCTGGGTGACGCCGCCGATGCGGCAGCCGCGGCTCTTCAGGTAGTCGAGCATCTTCTCCGGCGTGAGGTCCATCTGCTCGCACAGCCGCTCGGCCACGATCGCGACGTCGATATATTCCAGGAGCTCATGGGTGTTGGTGCGCAGGCCGCCGCCGTCCAGCGAGGTCAGGATGCCGGCCTCGCGGCACAGCTTGGCATAATGCAACGCCGCGTCGGGCTGGTGGCCGTCGACATGCAGCGCCTTGCAATTGCCGAGATTGAGCAGCGGGAACGGGTGGATATGCGCATCGTCGCGGCAGCGCACGATGGCGCGCTTGCCGTCCTTCGGCATGATGAAGGACAGCGAGGAGGCATTGACCTTCCGGGGATGGACGGAGATGCCGTATTTCGCGGTCATGTCCTGGAACATCCGCCCGAGCCAGTCATTCGCGACGGTGGCGATCAGGTCGGGCACGATGCCGAGCTTGGCGCAGCAAAATGCCGCAGTCACCGCATTGCCGCCGAACGAGACGGCATAGTCGGATGCCACGTGCTTCTCGTCCCCCGTCGGCATGTGGTCGGTGATGAACGTCACGTCGATGTAGGTCTGTCCGATGAAGAGGGCCTGCATTGCCATTTCTGTCTCACTAAGGGGTGATCGCGGCCCCGGCGCCGCAGATTAGCAAGCGGTCAAAGCGGATCAACGCTGAAATTCTTCGTCAAATCGTCACCTTGGTGGTTGAGATCGGCCGTCTGCTACCGGTGGCCCCCTGCCGCCGGCGCTCGGGTCGCGCTATGGTTGCCGGCCTGCAGAAGCGCAGATTCGGGAGTGGAATATGACTGTCTATGCGGGTCCGGTCTTCGAGATGGCCACCAATCAGTTCAACGTGATCGCCGACCACCTTGGCATCCCAGCCGACGAGCGGGACCGGCTGCTCTTGCCGAAGCGGGCGATCACCGTCTCGTGTCCGATCCACAAGGATGACGGCACGATCGCGGTCTATGAAGGCTACCGGGTCCAGCATCTGCTGACGATGGGGCCGACCAAGGGCGGCACGCGGTTCGCTCCGACGGTCGACATTGGCGAGGTCGCCGCGCTCGCGATCTGGATGAGCTGGAAATGCGCGCTGGTCGGGTTGCCCTATGGCGGCGCCAAGGGCGGCATCAACGTCGATCTCTCCAAACTGTCGAAGCGCGAGCTCGAATCGCTGTCGCGCCGCTATATGCAGGAGATGATCCCGTTCGTCGGCCCGCATACCGACGTGATGGCGCCCGACATGGGCACCAACGAGCAGGTGATGGCGTGGTTCATGGACACGTATTCCATGTACCAGGGGCAGACGGTGATGGAGATCGTGACCGGCAAGCCGGTGTTCTCCGGCGGCACGTTGGGGCGCCGCGAGGCGACCGGCCGCGGCGTCGCCCATGTGTCGAGGCGGGTGATGGACGAGCTGGGCATCGACCCGACCAAGTCCACCGCGGTCGTGCAGGGCTTTGGCAACGTCGGCTCGTATGCCGCGCTCGGCTTCCACCAGATGGGCATGAAGGTGATTGCGGTCAGCGATCACACCGGCGCCCTCCATGATCCGCGCGGCCTCGACATCCCGGCCTTGATGGCGCACGCCGCCAGGCACGGCAGCATTGCCGGCTTCTCCACCGAGCTCGCCTTCGATCCGCGGGAGATCCTGACCCTGGCCTGCGACATCCTCGTGCCGGCCGCGGTCGAGCGGGTGATCGACGCCAAGGTGGCGGCGAACCTGAAATGCCGCGTCATTGCGGAAGCCGCCAACGGCCCGACCACGCCGGATGCCGATCTGGTGCTCGACCAGCGCCGCAACGAGATCTTCCTCATTCCCGACATTCTCTGCAATTCCGGTGGCGTCATCGTCAGCTATTTCGAATGGGTGCAGGACCTGCAGCAGCTGTTCTGGGAGGAAGAGGAGGTGATGCGCAGGGAGTACCAGATCCTTGACCGTGCCTTCGAGCGCATGCTGACGCGCGGCAAGACCGACGGCATCTCCCACCGGACCGCGGCGATGGCGATCGGCGTGGAGAAGGTGCGCGCCGCCAAGAACTCGCGAGGGCTGTTTCCGTGATCACCGGCCTCGACCACGTTGTCGTCCTGCTGCAGGACATCCAGGCCGGCAGCGCCGCGTTCGAGACGCTGCTGGCGCGCAAGCCGTCCTGGCAGAATTCGGGCGAGGGCGCCGATCGCGTCCTGTTCACGCTCGACAATATGAGCCTGGAGCTGATGGCGCCGGCGGGCCAGGGCGTGGCCGCCGACCGCATCCGCAACGTGATCAAGATCTGGGGCGAGGGGCTCGCCAGTATCTGCTTCGCCACCGGCGATATCGGCAAGATGCATCGGCGGCTCGAGCGGGTCGCGCTGAAGCCGGATCCGATTGCCGAGGTCGACAGCACCGACCGCATCTCGGGCCAGACGCTGCATTGGAAGCGCACCCGCGCCATGACCGATCTCACGCGTGGCGTGCGCATGTTCTTCCTCGAGCTCGCCGAGCCGCGCCCGCCGTCCGCCAAGACCGCCGATACGGCCGTGCTCGGCCTCGACCATATCGTGATCTCGACCGAGGATCCCGAACGCGCCGCCGCGCTCTACGGCGCGCGGCTCGGCCTCGACATGGCGCTCGACCGCAGCCATCAGGAATGGGGGCAGTTGATGTTCTTCCGCTGCGGCGACCTGATCGTCGAAGTGGTAAAGCGGCCGGTCGCCGGCAACGACAAGGCCCATGACAAGCTGTGGGGCCTGAGCTGGCGCGTCGCCGACATCGAGGCGACGCGCGCGCGGCTGCTCGCCGCCGGCCTGCAGGTCTCCGAGCCGCGCGCCGGCCGCAAGCCGGGCACACGGGTGATGAGCCTGTACAGCGGCACCTGCGGCATCCATACGCTGATCCTGGAGAAGACGCCGCGCGCGGCGCAGTGAGGTCGAAGCGGAGCCGACAGCGTCATGGGCCAGCCGGCCGTGATATGGGTCGGAACGGCATTCGGAGTCTTTGCCACGCCGATGATCTCTCCTTCCGAACCGGCTCCCGCCACTGTGTCCCGTCCACGCCGCGTCTTCATGCTTGGCGCGACGGGAACGATCGGCCGTGCCACGGTACGCGCGCTCGTCGCGCGCGGGCACGAGGTGGTCTGCTTGGTGCGTCCGCGCCATGACGCCGTGAAGATCGCGGGCGCCACCGTCAGGACGGGGGATGTCACCGATCCCGCCTCCCTCGCACGTGACGGCTTTGGCGGTGAGCGGTTCGACGCCGTGGTGTCCTGCATGGCCTCGCGGACCGGCGTGCCCAGGGATGCCCAGGCGATCGACGACCAAGCCCATGTGAACGTGCTGGATGCCGCGCGGAGTGCCGGTGTGAGTCACTTCGTCCTGCTGTCCGCCATCTGCGTGCAGAAGCCGCTGCTGGCGTTTCAGAGGGCCAAGCTGGCGTTCGAAGCGCATCTGATGGAGCAGGGGCTGACCTACTCGATCGTCCGCCCGACCGCGTTCTTCAAGTCGCTGTCGGGACAGGTCGCGCGGGTGAAGCAGGGCCGGCCCTATATGGTGTTCGGCGACGGCCGGTTGACGGCGTGCAAGCCGATCAGCGACGGGGACCTCGGCGACTATCTGGCCGGATGTCTCGATGACGAGCGCCGCTGGAACCGGGTGCTGCCGATCGGCGGCCCAGGCCCCGCCATCACGCCGATCGAACAGGGCGAGCATCTGTTCGCGCTGCTCGGACGCAAGCCGCACTTCCGGCACGTCCCGGTGGCGCTGCTCGATGTCATCATCGGCGGGCTCGATGTCGCCAAGCGGATCGTGCCGTCGCTGGCCGACAAGGCGGAGCTCGCCCGCATCGGCCGCTACTACGCGACCGAATCCATGCTGGTGCTCGATTCCGCCACCGGCCGCTACGACGCCGACGCCACGCCGTCGACCGGATCGGAGACGCTGTTCGACTACTACGCCAGGCTGATCCGCGGCGAGGCGACCGCCGAGCGCGGCGATCACGCTGTGCTTTAACCTCGATCTCTCCGCGTCATTGCGAGGAGCGCAAGCGACGAAGCAATCCAGAGTCGCGGGCGCGGCCCTGGATTGCTTCCGCCGTCGCCCTTCGGGCTTTGGCGGACAGGTCGCTTCGCTCGCAATGACGGAGAGATGAGACATGCGGTCTTCTTCTCGCGGCGCGTTTCGCGTCCGAGCTTTACCGTTCGTCCTGCCCTTTTCGAGAAGAGGGCACGGGGAATGCCGGGCGCTGGCCGCACCCATGGCCCGCCTGCGGAAAAAAATGCAGGCGGCAGGAACCACAGGTTCAGCCGAGAACACCCGGCATTCCCCGCGCGATGGTTTGACGGCTGCTTCGCGTTCTCCCCGGTGCTCCGGGCTTTCTGGCCACCGTTGCCCGCGCGGCGCGTGAGCGCCGGCACGGGCGTGACACCAGCGTCGGGGTGTCAGGACCACGCGACTTGACCGTGCGCATCGCTGCCGTTCGTCCGCGCGAGGTTCACTCGCGCGCAGCACCGACACGCCCACCGCATCCCGCACCCGACGTTCGTGACGACCGCGAAGCGCCCCTCGTGTGAGGCGGGACGGGAGAACGTATACACGAATTCTGAAAAAAAGAAAGAAGATTCTTTCGACGGGTGAGTGTCGGCGGAAGCGGGCGGGGATCACCCTCTTCGTGTCGCCGGTCGGACCTTCCGACAGCCGCGCGTAGAGCGGATTGCGGACTGAATTGCTCCGGTCACGCCGCGCAACGTGATCCTCGCCTCAGCCGACCACACACGGCACACTCGCAAACCCGCGAAACCGCACCCGGCCGCCGCGCACTGGCTCGCCCTCGAGCTGATAGTTCGGAAACCGCGCCAAGAACCGCCCAATTGCCACGGCGCCCTCCAGCCTTGCCAGCGCCATCCCTGCGCATTGATGGGCGCCGGTGCCGAAGGCGAGGTGGCGGTTGGCGAGGCGGGTGATGTCGAAGCGTTCGGGATCGTCGAACTGGGCGGGATCGCGGTTGGCGGCGCCGATGCACAGCGTGACCGATGTTCCAGGCGCCAACGCGATGCCGCCAAGCTCGACGGCTTCCGTCGTCATCCGATTGCCGAGCTGGTTGGAGCTCTCGTAGCGCAGGATCTCTTCGACCGCGGTACGGATCAGGTTGGGGGCCTCGATCAGCCTCCTGCGCTCGGCCGGATGCTGGCCCAGCAGGACGAGGCCGTTGCCGATCAGATTGGTGGTGGTCTCGTGGCCGGCATTGAGCAGGAAGATGCAGTTGTGCAAGAGCTCCGTCTCGCTCAGCCGCTCGCCGTCGGCCTCGCCTTGGATCAGCCGCGTCAGCACGTCGCGCTCGGGATTGCCGGGAGCCACGCGCCGCCGCGCGACCAGGTCTTTGAGATAGGTCAGCATGTCGCCGACCGCCTGGTTGCCACGGGCGAATTGCTCGGCCGACAGCACCGGCTCCAGCGCGCCGAGAATGGCGAGCGACCAGTCGCGCAAGGGACCGCGCTCCTCGTGCGGCACGCCGAGCAGGTTGCCGATCACCTCGATCGGAATCGCCGCGGCGAAATCCTCGATCAGCTCGAAGCGGTCCTTGGCGGCGATCCGGTCCAGCAGTCCGTCGACCAGCGCGATCAGCGCCGGCTCCATCTCGGCGATCGCGCGCGGCGACAGCGCGCCCATGATCAGGCGGCGCACCCGGGTGTGCGCCGGAGGATCGTTGAAGACGAGGCTCGTCGTGTGATGCTCGTACAGCAGCGAGTTGCCGTATTTGGGCGCGAACTCGCGCTTCTTGTCCGACGAGAACGTCCTGGTTGCCTTGTAGGCGGTGACCAGATCGTCGTAGCGGGTGAGGAAATAGGAGCCGTTGCGCATGCGCTTGACCGGGGCGTGCCGGCGCAGCGCGCGATAGGTCGGGTAGGGATCGGCGTAGAACTCCGGCGTCAGGCTCTCGAGATCGAACTGGCTGGCGAGCGCTGCGTCGTCGGTCATGTCTGGTCCTCCCGGCCGATTCTTGTTTTTGTCCCGGCGACCGTCGCACGGCGAGCAGCGGAAGAAAATGTGCCCGCCGCGGTGGTCCCCGCGCGGCCTTGCGTCCACCGATGGAGCGGTGCCCCAGATCCGCCGCTTTGAGAGGTATAGAATTGCCTTTGGCGCCGGTGAAATCCCGCCTGCAATTTCAGGGACTTGGCCGCCGACCCTGCTGCGCCGCGGCATCTTTCTTGACATAGATCAAGTGAGTATTTACTCACGGCCGATGTCCACTTTGCGCATGACAAGCGATCTCCGGAGGCAGCTGATCCTCGGTGCAGCCAAGCGCTGCTTCGCGCGTCATGGCTATGCCGGCACCACGACCAAGAGCGTGGCGGCCGCGGCGGCGATCTCGGAAGCGCTGCTGTTCAAACATTTCCCCTCCAAGGCGGCGCTCTATGCGGAGATCCTCACCGAGGAGTGCGAGACCGATCCGGATTTCGAGGTGCTGCTCAGCCAGGAACCTTCGACCGCGACGTTGGTCATGCTGATGGCCGGGATGGTCCGGCATTTCCTCGGCATTGCCGACGGCCCCAATGAGGAAGAAGAGCAGCGGCTGCGGCTGATGGCGTCGAGCCATCTCGACGATGGCGAGTTCGCAAGGCTGCTGTATACGAAGATCGATGATCTGATCGGCGCCAAGTTCGTTAACTCTCTGGACAGCGCCGTTGCCTCCGGTGACGCCGTGCGATTGGCGGCCGCGCCGCGCGATCTGTTCTGGTTCGCGCATCACACGGTCTTGATGGCGGCATTGACGCGGCTTCCATCCATTCCCTGTGTGCCGTATGGAACTGCGGCGAGCCTGGAGCGCCAGCTCAGCGAATTCATCCTGCGCGGCATCGGACTGACCGACGCCGCCATTGCGTGCTACCTCGATCACGAATTGTCGCAACCTCCGGCCCGGCCGGCGACGGCAGAAAGTGCATGACATGAACATTGCGACGGAACCCAAGCTCTCAGGAAAGCCGGTCCACGGCAAGCCGCGCAAGCGCACCCGCCCGGTGCTGTGGTTCATCGTGGTTGGCGGCCTGCTCGTGGCGCTGGTCGGCGGTCTCGTATGGTTCAACATGTTCCGCGACAAGATGATCGCGCAGTTCTTCGCCAACATGAAGCCGCCGCCGCTCAACGTCAGCGTCGCGACGGCGAGTTCGGAGACGGTGCCGAACCTGTTGACCGCAGTCGGCGATCTCGCCGCCGTGCATCAGGTCAACGTGACCTCGGACGTCAGCGGCCGCATCACCGACATCATGTTCACGCCGGGCTCCACGGTGAAGCAGGGCGCGCCGCTGGTGCAGCTCTATGACGCGCCGGATCAGGGCGATCTCGCCAACTACAAGGCCCAGGTGACTGTGGCGCAATTGTCGCTTGATCGCGCCAAGCAGCTGGCGTCGCGCCAGTTCGGGCCGCAGGCGACCGTCGACCAGGCCCAGGCCGCCTACGACCAGGCCCAGGCCGGCATCGCCAAGACCGAGGCGCTGATCGCGCAGAAGCTGGTGCGCGCGCCGTTCGACGGCGATCTCGGCGTCCGCAAGGTCGAGGTTGGCCAGTATCTCAGCGCCGGCACGCAGATCGTGTCGCTGACCGATCTGTCGGAGCTGTGGGTGAACTTCACCGTGACGGAGAAGGACAGCGGCCAGCTCAAGGTCGGCCAGACCGTCCGCATCGGCGTCGATGCCTATCCGGGCCGGACCTTCGAAGGCAAGATCACCACGATTGAGCCGCAGATCGCGACCGACACGCGCAACATCCGCGTGCAGGCGACGATCGCCAATCCGGAGCGCATCCTGAAGCCGGGCATGTTCGCCACCGCCACCGTGGTGCTGCCGGAGAAGCCGCCGGTGCTGACGGTGCCGGAGACCGCGGTCGACTACACGCTCTATGGCGACTCGGTGTTCGTGATCAACGAGAAGAAGACCGACGACGGCAAGACCGCGCTGACGGCCGACCGCATCTATGTGCAGACCGGCGACCGCATCAACGGCCGCGCGGTGATCCTCAAGGGCCTCAAGGAAGGCGATCGCGTCGTCGCCGTCGGCCAGCTCAAGATCCAGTCCGGCGCCGCGGTCGCGATCTCCACCGATCCGCTGCCGCCGGTCCCGGCGAAGCCGCCGCGCTACTGAGCGACCTCTGATCCAATGCTGGGCCGCCCTGAGGCGGCCCGCCCGGACCTCATCTGACTTCTGCTGACGGGATTGCCGCGATGCGTTTCACCGATATCTTCATCAAGCGCCCGGTGCTGTCGGTCGTGGTCAGCCTGCTCATTCTGCTGCTCGGCCTGCGCGCCGCCTTCGTGCTGCCGATCCGGCAATATCCGAAGCTGTCCAACACCGTCGTCAACGTGACGACCGTCTATCCCGGCGCCTCCGCCGATCTGATGCAGGGCTTCATCACCACGCCCTTGGAGCAGGCGGTCGCATCAGCCGAGGGCGTCGACTACATCACCTCGTCCTCGGTGCAGGGCACCAGCACGATCCAGGTGTTCATCAAGCTCAATTTCGATCCGAACCAGGCGCTCACCGAGGTGCTCGCCAAGGTGAACTCGGTCCGCTACCTCATTCCGAAGGAATCCAACGATCCCATCGTCACCAAGACGACGGGACAGACGACCTCGGTGATGTATCTCGGCTTCTCCAGCGAGGAGCTGTCGGGCTCGGCGATATCAGACTATCTGACGCGCGTGGTGCAGCCGGTGCTGTCGACGGTCGACGGCGTCGCCGCGGCGAACATTCTCGGCGGCCAGACCTTTGCGATGCGGATCTGGCTGAACCCCGAGAAGATGGCCGGCCGCAACGTGTCGCCGACCGACGTCGCGGCAGCGATCGCGGCCAACAACTTCCAGTCCGCGGCCGGACAGGCGAAGGGCTATTTCATCGTCTCCAACGTCACGACCAACACCGGCCTCACCGACGTCAACCAGTTCAAGCGGATGATCGTCAAGGCCAAGGACGGCGGCTTCGTGCGGATGGAGGACATCGCCACCGTCGAGCTGGCGGCGCAGAGCACCGATGCCAGCGTCGCCTTCAACGGCGAGCGCGCCATCTTCATCGGCGTCGACGCGACGCCGCAGGGCAACCCGCTCAACATCGTCAAGGGCGTGCGCGCGCTGTTCCCGGACCTCGAGCGCAATTTGCCGCCGTCGATGAAGATGAAGGTGGCCTACGATTCCACCAAGTTCATCCAGTCGTCGATCGACGAGGTCGAGCACACGCTCGGCGAGGCCGTGCTGATCGTCATCGTGGTCATCTTCCTGTTCCTGGCGTCGCTGCGTTCGGTCATCATTCCCGTCGTGACGATCCCGCTGTCCCTGATCGGCGTCTGCACGATGATGCTGGCGCTCGGCTTCAGCATCAACCTGCTGACCCTGCTGGCGATGGTGCTGGCGATCGGCCTCGTCGTCGACGACGCCATCGTGGTGGTGGAGAACATCCATCGCCATCTGGAGGAGGGCAAGGCGCCGGTGCAGGCCGCATTGCAGGGCGCCCGCGAGATCGTCGGCCCCGTCGTCTCGATGACGATCACGCTGGCTGCGGTGTATGCCCCGATCGGCTTCCTCGGCGGTCTCACCGGCTCGCTGTTCCGCGAATTCGCGTTCACGCTCGCCGGCTCGGTCATCGTCTCCGGCGTCATCGCGCTGACCCTGTCGCCGATGATGTGCTCGGTGCTGCTGCGCAGCGCCGAGGAGGGCCGCTTCGCGCGGCTCGTCAACCGCGTGTTCGGCGCGATGACGCGCTGGTACGGCCGCCAGCTCGACCGCTCGCTCGACTACCGGCCGGTGACGGCGCTGTTCGCGCTGACGATCCTCGGCCTCGTCGGCTTCCTCTACATGCACACCTCGAAGGAGCTGGCGCCGGAGGAGGATCAGGGCATCGTGTTCTCGATCACCAAGGCACCGAAATACGCCAACATCGACTACATCAACTTCTACACCGACAAGGTCGACAAGGCGTTCCAGAAGTTCCCCGAGACCGACCTTCGCTTCGTTCTGAACGGCATCCTCGGCCCGCAGGGCGGCTTTGCCGGCATGCTGCTCAAGCCCTGGGACGAGCGCACGCGCTCCTCGATCAAGCTGAAGCCGCTGGTGCAGGCGGAGCTGTCCAAGATCGAGGGCATCAACGCCTTCGCCTTCAACCTGCCGGCGCTGCCGGGCGGCCCCGGCGGCCTGCCGGTGCAGATGGTGATCAGCTCGACCAGCGGCTTCCAGGCGGTCTATGAGCAGATGGCCAAGCTGAAGGACGCCGCCCGCAAGAGCGGCATGTTCATCGTCTCCGACAGCGACCTCGAGTTCAATCAGCCGGTGGTCAAGGTCTGGATCAATCGCAGCAAGGCGAGCGATCTCGGCATCACCATGCAGTCGATCGGCAACACGCTGGCCGTACTGCTCGGCGGCAACTACATCAACCGCTTCAACCTCGAGGGCCGCTCCTATCAGGTGATTCCGCAGGTGCCGCGTGACAAGCGGATCTCGCCGGAATCGCTGTCCGGCTACTATGTCGCGACCTCGGCCGGCCAGCAGGTGCCGCTGTCGACCGTCGTCAATATCGAGACCGCGACCGACCCGAACTCGCTGACGCATTTCAACCAGCTCAACTCGGCGACCTTCTCCGCCGTGCCGATGCCGGGCGTCACCGTCGGGCAGGCGGTCGACTTCCTGGAGAAGCAGGCCAAGAACCTGCCGTCCGGCTTCAGCCACGACTATCTCGCCGACGCCCGTCAATACGTCCAGGAGGGCAATCAGCTCGCCATCACCTTCGGCTTCGCGCTGATCATCATCTTCCTGGTGCTGGCGGCGCAGTTCGAGAGCCTGCGCGATCCGCTGGTGATCATGATCAGCGTGCCCATGGCGATCGTCGGCGCGCTGATCCCGCTGTTCTTCGGGCTGGCGACCATGAACATCTACACCCAGGTCGGCCTGCTGACGCTGGTCGGCCTGATCACCAAGCACGGCATCCTGATGGTGGAGTTCGCCAACGAGCTGCAGCTCAACGAGGGGATGGACCGCCGCGCCGCCATCGAGACGTCCGCGCGCATCCGCCTGCGGCCGATCCTGATGACCACGGCGGCGATGGTCACCGGCCTGATCCCGCTGTTGACCGCGACCGGCGCCGGCGCCGCCAGCCGCTTCTCGATCGGCCTCGTCGTCGTCGCCGGCATGTCGATCGGCACCTTGTTCACACTGTTCGTGCTGCCGGCCGTCTACACCGTCATCGCCACCAACCACCAGGCCGCCGCCAAGTCGCTGCGCGCCCGGCAGATCGCCCAGTTCGACGCCGAGACCGACCACGCGCTGAAGGCGACGTGAGCGGGCAGTTTCTTTGGGTTGCTGAAGATCAACGGCGGCTGCTCCTGGCAGTCGCCGTTTTTGTCGGGCCGTCTCTTACTCCCTTTACTGGCGTCACGGCCGGCGGCGCCCGCCGCGGCGCTCAGCACAGCGGCCTCCTAAAGAACAGATGGTCGAGCAGGATCAGCAGAGCGGCGATGCCGATGATGATGAGAAACGCGAAGGCGTAGTGCAATGACCGATGGAAGTGCGCGCGATAGGCGCGGGAATATTCGTCGGCAGTCACACGGCGGAGCGTGAACCAGCCGCGCCATTCCGGTGCATGGCTCGCCATCAAGACCCGCTCGCGAAACGCCAGCGCCCAGATCACGACGCCAGCCCCCATGTCGACGATCGTCAACAATCGCAGGAGATCCTCAGCCATTCGAGCTAGCATGGAGAGACCTCGCTCACTCTTCCTGCTGCGGATCGAGCGCGTCGCGCAGGCCGTCGCCGAGGAGGTTGAGCGACAGCACGACGAGGAAGATCGCAAGGCCGGGCCAGATCGCCATCCACGGCGCGTTGGTGAGGAAGCGCTGGGCGGCGTTGAGCATGCTGCCCCAGGACGGGGCGGGCGGCTGCTGGCCCAGGCCTAGGAATGACAGCGCTGCCTCGGCGATGATGGCGGCGGCGACCGACAGCGTCGCCTGCACCAATAGCGCCGGCATGATGTTCGGCAGGATGTGCCTGACCGCGATCTGCAGGTCGGTATCGCCGACGCTGCGGGCGGCCTCGACATATTCCTCGACCTTGACGCTCATCACCTCGCCGCGGGTCAGCCGGACGAAGATCGGCGTCGCCGAGATGCCGATCGCGATCATGGCATTGCCGAGGCTCGGCCCCAGGAATGCCGCCAGCGCGATCGCCAGGATCAGGAACGGGCAGGCCAGCATCGCGTCGGTGATGCGGCTGATCAGAGCATCGAGGAAGCCGCCGCGGTAGCCTGCGATTATGCCGATCGGGACGCCGATCGCCAGCGCGATGGCGACCGAGATCGCTCCGGCCAGCAGCGAGGCCCGCGCGCCGTAGATCACACGGGCCAGCACGTCGCGGCCGAGATCGTCGGTGCCGAACCAATGCGCCGCCGATGGCGCCTTGCGCACCAGCGCCCAGCTCGTCTTGATGGGATCGTAGGGCGCCACCACCGGCGCGAGCACGGCGAGCAGGATGAAGGCCGTGATCAGGCAGAGCCCGACCATGGCGCCTTTGCGCTTCACCAGTCGGCGCAAGGTGCGCTGCATCGGCCGCTCGAGCGGAGCGAGGGCGCGGGCTCCGTGGGGAGCTGACAGCGTCGTCTCGGCCATCTCAGCTCCTCAGCCGCGGATTGACGAGGACATAGGCGAGATCGGCGATCAGGTTCAGCATGATGTAGACGGTGGCGGTGACCAGCACGACGCCCTGCACGACGGCGTAGTCGCGATTGAACACGGCATCGACGATCAGCTTGCCGAAGCCGGGGATCGAGAAGATCTGCTCGGTCAGCACGGCGCCGGACAACAGCGTCCCGAGCTCGAGCGCGCCCAGCGTGATCACCGGCGTCAGGGCATTGCGCAGCGCGTGGCGCAGGATGACCTGGCGTTCGGAGATGCCCTTGGCGCGCGCGGTGCGAATGTAGTCGCTGCTCAGGACCTGCAGCATCGCGCTGCGGGTGTGGCGCATCAGGATCGCGGCGATGGCATTGCCGAGCACGAAGGCCGGCATGATGGTGGCGGCGAGACTGGCCCGCCAGTCCTCGGCGGGCGAGACGTAACCGGAGGCGGGCAGCCAGCCGAGCTGGATCGAGAACAGGAAGATCAGCATGATGCCGAGCCAGAAGTTCGGCGTCGAGATGCCCCACAGCGCAAACAGGTTGGCGGCATAGTCCCAGGCGGTTCCGCGCTTCACGGCGGAAACGATGCCGGCGGGAATGCCGATCAGGAACGCGATCACGATCGCCATCGAGGCGAGCTGCAGGGTTACGGGGAGCTTCTGCAGGATGAGATCGCGCACCGGCATCTTGATGCGCAGCGACTCGCCGAAATCGCCCGAGAGCACGCCCTTGATCCAGTAGCCGTACTGAACCGGAAGCGGCTGGTCGAGGCGATACTGCTTGCGGATCTGCTCGATCACCGCGGGATCGCGCTCCTCGCCGGCCATCACCAGCGCGGGGTCGCCGGGCAGGAGCTGTTGCAGCGAGAAGATGAGGATGGAGACAAAGATCAGCGTCGGGATGATCTGGGCGATGCGGCGGGCGAGGAACGTCAGCATGATCAGCTCTTCCTGCGGCGCTGAGGATGTCGGCCGTCAGATGCAGGTCGCGCCTCCTGCGTTCCCTCCCCCCTTGTGGGGGAGGGACAGGGAGGGGGGTGCCCCAAGCGACAACGGCGTGCGTGGCACCCCCCTCCCCAGTCCTCCCCCACAAGGGGGGAGGGAGCAGAGCAGGCGCGGGGCGCTAGTTGCGCTTCCCAACGAGCGGGCGCCACCTGTTCTCTCACTTCAGCTTCAGCCCGACCACGCGCAGCAGGCCGTCCGGCATCGGCTTGAAGCCCTCGAGCTTCGTGGTCTGCGCGAACAGGAATTTGCGGTGATAGAGGTAGAGGATCGGCTCGTCGGCCTGCTGCTCCTTGACCAGCGTCTCGTAGATCGCCTTGCGCTTGGCCTGGTCGGTGACGAGGCGCGCGTCCTCCAGCGCCTTGTCGGCGGCGGCGTTGCTCCAGGCGCTGTAGTTGAGCGCCGCACCCGAATGGAGATGGTTGTAGGTGTTGCCGTCGGGATCGCTGCGGCCGCTCCACTCCAGCATGAAGGCCTGGTATTCGCCGGCCTCGGCCTGCTTCAGCGACGTCGCGAATTCGGTGATGCGGATCTTCAGATCGAAGCCGGCCTCGGCGGCCATCGCCTGCAGCACCTGCGCAGCCGCTTCGCTCTCGCTTTCTTTCGGCACCATGAAATCGACGGCGACCGGCGGCGTCACACCGGCTTCCTTCAGCAGGGCCTTGGCCTTCTCGACGTCGCGGCCGCGCACCGGGAAGGCGGCCTGGTAGTAAGGATTTTCAGGATTGACGAACTGATTGCCGGGCTTGAACTCGCCGTTGAAGACGACTTGGTTCAGCGCTTCGCGGTCGATCGACAGATCGAGCGCTTGGCGCACCTTGGCGGACTGGCTCAGCGGGCCCTTGGTTTTGTCCTTGCCGATGTTGAGCGTCAGGCCGCGATAGCCGAGGCTGGTCGCGGTCGACAGCTTCAGGCGCTTGTCGCTCGTGACATCCTTGATGTCGGTGGCGAGCAGGCGCTCGATCATGTCGAGGCCGCCGGATTTCAGGTTCGCCAGCCGCACCGTGGCGTCGACGATCGGCTGGTAGACGATCCTGCCGATGAAGACGTTGTCCTTGTTCCAGTAGTCGGCGAACTTCTCGAACACGATGCGGTCCTGCTGGACGCGCTCGACGAACTTGTACGGACCGGCGCAGACCGGATGCAGGCCGAACTTGTCGCCGGCCTCTTTCGCGGCCTTCGGCGACACCATCATGCCGGCGCGGTCGGTGAGCTGGGCGATCAGCGGCGAGAACGGCGCTTTCAGGACGAGCTTGATCGTCAGGGGATCGACGACGTCGACATGATCGAGCGACGCCAGCTCGGGCTTGCGGAACGAGCCGGGGAAGGTGAGGTGGCGGTCGAGCGAGAATTTGGCGGCCTCGGCGTCGAACGGCTCGCCGTCATGAAACTTGACACCGGGCCGGAGCTTGATGGTGACCTCCTTGCCGTCGGCGGAGGTCTGCTGCGACAGCGCGAGCTGCGGCACGATGTTGAGCTTGTCGTCGATGTCGAACAGCTTGTCGCAGGTCGCGGCGAAGACGATGCGGCCGACATAGGTGCGGGCCATGGTCGGATCGAGAACATCGGGGTCCTCGGCAAGGCCGATGCGCAAGGTGGTCTGCGCCTGTGCGGCAGGCCCCCAAGAGACCACGGCAACGGCCGCGACCGCGGCCAAGCACCAGTTCCTCATCATCCGATTTCCCTCACGAAGATGCAGCCTGCGTTGTTGCGCTATCAATACCAACCCCGGTCACGCGCCGTCCTTCCGGCTCGGTCATGTCTGGTTCGCGAGCGCGGCGGCGATGCCGGCATCAATCGTGGCGCGATCCGTAATCCCAGCCGGATTGTCGCGCGTCGGCATGAACTGCCGGAACACCGCCCAATGCTTGCGGCTGACGCCCTCCAGGCGTGCGAGCTCGGCGAGCGGATCGGCGTGATCGTCGACACGCAGATCGAGCTCGGACCACTCCTCCTTGCCGTGGACCAGGAGGGCGGCCGACTGTTTGCCGCGCTTGTCACCGCCGGCCGCCTCACCGGCCTTCATGGCCGCGATCAGACGCTCCGCGAAGGGCAGGGCGTGGCTGGCGATAAACGCGTTCGCGGTTTCGTTCAGCACCTGCGGGCCGGCCAGCATGTTGCCGGCAATCGAAAAGCCACGGCCTTCGAGATGGCCGCACCAGCCGATGCAGTCGCGGCCGGTGTGGGCGGCAATCTGGCCGTTGTGATCGAGGATGTGGAGCTGGCGGCTCTCGCGGCCGGGATCGGCAGATGTCAGCAGTTGCACGATCTCGCGCGGATGCCGGCCGTCGCGCAGCAGCGTGACGCCGTCGATGCCGTAATAGGGATTGACCAGCGCCTGTGTGGCGATGCCGCCGTGGCCGGCGACGATGAAGGGCACGCGCGCGCCGACGGCGAAGAAGCGGGTGGCGACGGCGATGCCGATCCGGCCGGTGAGATCGTCCTTGGCAATGATCGACCAGGTCATCGGCGTCTCGCTGTCATCGTCCGGCCGCGTAGCCCTGCATGCCCCGTGGATTGGCCGCGGCGCGGCGGCGGCGGCCGACGCGTGATGCGGCCGTGAGCCGGCCTTCCGACCAGTCCGGACCGACCTCGACGACATGGCCGCGACGGCGCAACTCCTCGACGGTCGCCTTGGGCACGCGGCCCTCGACCACCAGCACGCCGGGGCGCGCGGTGCGCGGCCAGAACGAGATCGGGAAATGCTCGGAGTGCCACGCCGGCGCGTCGATCGACTCTTGCAGGTTCATGCCGGCATGGACGTGGCGCAGGAAGAACTGCGTGTTCCACTGGTCCTGCTGGTCGCCGCCGGGCGAACCCCAGGCCACATAAGGCTCGCCGTCGCGCAGCGCCATGGTCGGCGATAGCGTCGTGCGCGGCCGCTTGCCCGGCACCAGCGCGGCCGGATGATCCTCCTCGAGCCAGAACATCTGCGCGCGCGTCCCCAGGCAGAAGCCGAGCTCGGGGATGACCGGCGATGATTGCAGCCAGCCGCCGGAGGGCGTCGCCGAGATCATGTTGCCTCGGGAATCGATGATGTCGAAATGCACGGTGTCGCCGCGCACCTCGCCGAAGCGGCCGACGGTCGGCTCGCCCGAGCCCATTGCGCCGACGGCCTCGCGGCGGCCTTGGGCCTCGCGCAGCTTCACCTTGGCGCCGTAGCCGTCGAGCGTGCCGGGACGCAGCTCGAGCGAGGCCTTTTCGGTGATCAGCTTGCGGCGCTCGTCGTTGTAGGCATCCGACAGCAGCGTCTCGATCGGGATGTCGGCGAAAGCAGGATCGCCGTAGAAGGCCTCGCGATCGGCGAAGGCGAGCTTCGCGGCTTCGATCTGCCAATGAATGAAATCGGGGCCGGTCGGATCGAGGCCGTCGAGCACAAAGCCCTTGAGCAGCGCGAGCTGCTGGAGCAGCACCGGGCCTTGGCTCCAGACGCCGGCCTTGCACACGGTGTAGCGGCCGTACTGATAGGTCAGCGGTGCCTCGATGGTCGGCTGCCAGCGCGCCATGTCGTCGGCTGTCAGCACGCCCTTGTGGCGCGAACCCGAGACGTCCATCACTTCCTGCGTCCGGCAGAAACGGTCGATGGCCTCGGCGACGAAGCCCTGCGACCAGGCCTTGCGCGCGCGCTCGATCTGCGCGTCGCGATCAGCACCCGCGCTTTCGCCTTCACTGAGGATGCGTGCGTAGGTTTCCGCGAGCTGTGGATTGGTGAACAGCGTGCCCGGCCTCGGCACCTCGCCATTGGGCAGATAGAGCGCGGCCGAGGTCGGCCAATGCGTCTTGAACAGCTGCTCCACGGTCTGGATCGTCGCCGAGATACGCTCGACAAGCGGATAGCCGTCGCGCGCGTAGGAAATCGCCGGCTCCAGCACGTCGCGCAGCCGCATCGTGCCGTAGTCGCGCAGCAGCAGCATCCAGGACTCGAACGTGCCGGGCACGCAGGCCGCGAGCAGGCCGGTGCCGGGCACCATGTCGAGGCCTTCGTTCTTGTAGTGCGCGATGGTGGCGCCTGATGGCGCCGGGCCCTGGCCGCAGATCACCTCGGTGCGCCCGCGCCTGACGTCGTGCAGGATGATCGGCACGTCGCCGCCAGGACCGTTCAAATGCGGCTCCACCACCTGCAGGGTGAAGGCCGCCGCGACGCCGGCGTCGAAGGCGTTGCCGCCGCGCTCCAGCATCGCCATGCCCACCGCGGTGGCGAGCCAGTGCGTGGAGGTGACGACGCCGAAGGTACCGTCGATCTCGGGGCGGGTCGTGAAGGGATCGGGGTTGATGAAGCTCATGTGACTTTCATTCTGATGATCGGTCCGTCCGCACCACGACTCGTTGCCTCATGCAGGAACGGCCGCGCTCGCCGGCTGGTTCACCGCATGGCAGGCCACGCCGCCGATGAGTTCGGGCGACTGCTGCCGACAGAGATCGAATGCAAGGGGACAGCGTGGGTTGAAGGTGCAGCCGGAGGGCGGATTGATCGGGTTCGGGATCTCGCCTTTGACCGGAATGCGCTGGCGGCCGGACATCGACAGGTCCGGCACTGCGCCGAGCAGCATCTTGGTGTAGGGCATGCGCGGGTCGCTGAACAGCGTGCGGCCATCGGCGATCTCGACGATGCGGCCGAGATACATCACGCCGATGCGGCTCGCCATGTGGCGGACGACTGCGAGATTGTGGCTGATGAACAGATAGGTCAGGCCGAACTTGTCCTGCAAATCGCGCATCAGATTGAGGATCTGCGCCTGCACGGAGACGTCGAGCGCCGAGGTCGGCTCGTCGCAGACGATGAACTCGGCCTCGGAGGCGAGCGCGCGCGCGATGGCGATGCGCTGACGCTGCCCGCCAGAGAATTCGTGCGGGAATTTCTGGCCGTCGTCGGGATGCAGGCCGACCAGCGTCAGCAACTCGCCGACGCGGTCCTTGATCTGGCGCTCACCCTCGATGATGTCAAAGGCGCGGATCGGCTCGGCGATGATGCTATCGACGCGGAAGCGCGGATTGAGGCTCGCGTAAGGATCCTGGAACACCATCTGGATGCGGCGGCGCAGCTTGCGCCGCACCTGGGCCTGGCGCGCTTCGCTCATCGACACGCCGTCGATGATGACCTCGCCCGACGTCGGCGCCAGCAGCCCGACCACCATGCGCGCGACCGTGGTCTTGCCAGAACCGGATTCGCCGACCAGCGCGAAGGTCTCGCCCTTCCTGATGCCGAAGCTGACGCCGTCGACCGCCTTCAGGAACTCCTGCGGCTGACGCTCGATCACGCGGTTGAGCCAGGGTTTCGAGACGTCGAAGACCCGGCGCAGGTTCTTGACCTCGACGAAATCGGTCATGCCGCGGTCTCCGTCGCGCGATCGTACAGATGACAGGCGACGGCCTGCGTGCCCTGGCGTAGCGGCTCCGGCCGGTCGACGCGGCAGCGGTCGAAGGCGAAGCTGCAGCGCGGATTGAACGAGCAGCCGGGCGGGATCGCGGACAGTCGTGGCATCGAGCCTGGGATCTGCACCAGCCGCTTCTCCTCGCCCGCGAGCGTCGGGATCGCGCCCATCAGCCCCTTGGCGTAGGGGTGCAGCGGGTTGTTGATCACCTCCTGCACCGGGCCGATCTCGGCGACGCGGCCGGCATACATCACGGCGACGCGGTCGCAGGTCTCGGCGATCACGCCCATGTCGTGGGTCACCAGCATCACGGCGGTGCCGTGGTCGCGGCCGAGCCGCTTGATCAGCGAGATGATCTGCGCCTGCACGGAGACGTCCAGCGCGGTGGTCGGCTCGTCTGCGATGATCAGTTCCGGCTCGGCGCACAGCGCCAACGCGATCACGACGCGCTGGCGCATGCCGCCGGAGAATTCGTGCGGATAGCCGTCGATGCGCTTCTCGGGCGCCGATATGCCGACCTCGGCGAGCAGGTCGATGGCTCGCTTGCGCGCCTGCTGCTCGGTGAGGTTGGTGTGGGTCCTGATGGTCTCGATGATCTGGTCGCCGACGCGATACAGCGGATTGAGCGAGGTCAGCGGATCCTGGAAGATCATGCCGATGCGCTTGCCGCGCACCTTGCGCATCTCCTCCGGCGGCAGGTTGTCGATCCGCAGGCCGGAGAGCTGGATCTCGCCGCCGGAGATGCGGCCCGGAGGATCGATCAGGCCGATCACGGCGAGGCCGGTGACGGACTTGCCGGCACCGGATTCGCCGACGACGCCGAGCACCTCGCCCTTGGCGATGTCGTAGGAGACGCCGTCGATCGCGCGCAGGGTGCCGCGCCGGGTCGCGAACTCGACCTGCAGGTTGCGCACGGACAGAACGGGGGCGGTCATGAGCTCAAGCCTCGGAAGGACGCATTCACGCGGGTCATCGCAGTTTCGGGTTCAGGGCGTCGCGCAGCCAGTCGCCGAGCAGGTTGATGGCGAGGATCAGTCCGGCCAAAGCGATGCCGGGGAAGGCAACGATCCACCATTCGCCGGCGAACAGATAGTTGTTGCCGATCCGGATCAGGGTCCCGAGCGACGGCATCGTTTCGGGCATGCCGGAGCCGAGGAACGACAAGGTCGCCTCGGTGATGATCGCCAGCGCAAGGTTGATGGTGGCGATCACCAGCACGGGACCGGTGGTGTTGGGCAGCACGTGGCGCAGCATGATGACCGGCGCGGGCAGGCCGATCAGCTGTGCTGCGGCGACGTAATCCTTGTTCTTCTCGACGAGGACCGAGCTGCGCACCGTGCGTGCATATTGCACCCAGAAGGAGAGGCCGATCGCCAGCACGAGCACGACCAGCATGCTGAGCCAGTCCAGCCGGTTGCCGGACACCGACTTGGCGATGCCGTTGACCAGCAGCGCAATCAGGATCGGCGGAAAGGTGAGCTGGACGTCGGCGATGCGCATGATCACTGTGTCGACCCGGCCGCCGAAATAGCCGGCGATCAGGCCGAGGCCGATGCCGAGCGCGCCGGAAAAGGCAACGCCGAGAATGCCGACCAGGAGCGAGATGCGCAGGCCATAGAGGATGGCCGAGAGCACGTCGCGGCCCTGCTCGTCGGTGCCGAGCAAGAACGGGCTCTGTCCGTCGGCGGTCCACAGCGGCGAAATCCGCGAGTTCAACAGCTGCAATTGGGCCGGGTCGAACGGGTTTTGCGGCGACAGCAGCGGCGCGAAGATCGCCAGCAGGAAGAACAGCAGCGTGATCACGGCCGCGGCGACCGTCAGCTTGGAGCGGCGGAACGAGTAGAACAGGTCGCTCGCAAGCGCACGCTTCAGCCATCCGTCGGCGGCGCGCGGCGTCTCGACGGGCGTGGGGTGGGGAAGGGCGGCGTCGCTCATGATCAGGCCGGACGGCTGATGGTCGCGCGCAGGCGCGGATCGACCACGGTGTAGAGGATATCAACCACGAGATTGATGGTGACGAAGATCAGCGACACCATCATCAGGTAGGCCGCCATGATCGGGATGTCGACATTCTGCACCGCCTGCACGAACAACAGGCCCATGCCCGGCCATTGGAACACCTGCTCGGTGATGATCGAGAACGCGATCACCGAGCCGAACTGCAGGCCGACCACGGTGATCACCGGCACCAGCGTGTTGCGCAGCGCATGGCCGAAATGAATCGCGCGCGTGGTCAGCCCACGGGCGCGGGCGAAGCGGATGTAGTCGGTGCGCAGCACCTCGAGCATCTCGGCGCGAACCAGTCGCATGATCAAGGTCATCTGGAACAGGCCGAGCGTGATCGAGGGCATGATGAGCGCCTTCCAGCCGGAGACGGTGAACAGGCCCGATGTCCACCAGCCGAACCTGACGGTGTCGCCGCGGCCGAACGACGGCAGCCAGCCCAGCGTGACCGAGAACAGGTAGATCAGGAGGATGCCGATCAGGAAGGTCGGCAGGGAGATGCCGATCAGCGACAGCATCTGGAACAGCTTGGCGAGCAGGGAGTCGCGGTGCAGCGCCGAGAACACGCCCATCAGGATGCCGCAGAACAGCGCCAGGATCGTCGCGCAGACCGCGAGCTCCAGGGTGGCGGGCATGCGCTCCTTGAGCAGATCGGAGACCGGCTGCCGGAACTGATAGGAGACGCCGAACTTGAACTGCGCCGCGTCGAACAGATAGCGACCGAACTGCACGATGAAGGGATCGTCGAGCCCGAGCGACTGGCGGATGCTGGCCCGTTCCGCGGCCGACGCGTCGATCGGCACGATCTGGCTCACCGGGTCTCCGGCGAAGCGGAACATGGCGAACGCGATGATTCCGACGGCGATCATGACGCCGATGGCCTGAATTGCTCGGCGAAGCGCGAAGGCGAGCATCTGATCCTTTCAGGTCCTTCGAGATGCGGCGGCGCGTAGCACCTGCCGCAGGAAATGAAAAGTCCCGAAAAGCAGTTCTGCTTTCCGGGACTTGTCGTTGCGTCTGGACTACTCGGTCTTGGTGGCGAGGAACAGCAGCACGGCGTTGTCGGCGCGCAGCGGAATCTTCACCTTCTTCGAGACGCCCCAGGCCACCGCCTGCTGATGCAGCGGGATGTAGCCGTAATCCTTGATGCCGATCTCGAAGGCCTGCTTGATCAGTTGATTGCGCTTGGCGGTATCGGTCTCGACCAGGACCTTGTCGGTCAGGGCGTCGAACTCCTTGTTGCAGTAATTGCCGAGATTGGCCTCGCCCCGGGTCGGGTCCTTGGCATCGTCACGGCAGCCCATGATGTCGTGCATCACGTTGTGCGCGTCCATCGAGGAGGGCGTCCAACCGAGCAGGAAGAACGAGGTGTTGTAGCCGCCGGGCTTCAGCACCTTGGCGAAGTACTGCGCCTTGGGCTGGGCGTTCAGGTTCACCTTGACCCCGATGCGGGCGAGCATGCCGACCACGGCCTGGCAGATCGCGGCGTCGTTGACGTAGCGGTCGTTCGGGCAATCCATGCCGACCTCGAAGCCGTCGGGATAGCCGGCCTCGGTCAGCAGCTTCTTGGCGGCGTCCGGATCATATTTCGGCCGGGTGAAGTCCTTCGACAGCGCATAGAGCTGCGGAGCGATCATCAGCGCCGACGGGGTCGACAGGCCGCGCATGACGCGGGTCTTGATCAGCTCGACGTCGATCGCCTTGTAGAAGGCCTCGCGGACGCGGATATCCTTGAACGGGTTCTTGCCCTTGACGTTGGAGTACAAGAGCTCGTCGCGCGTCTCGTCCATGCCAAGGAAGATCGTGCGCAGCTCCGGTCCCTTCAGGACCTGGGCGTTCGGGCTGGAATCGACGCGGCCGATATCCTGCACCGGGACCGGCTCGATGACGTCGACCTCGCCGGACAGCAGCGCGGCGACGCGCGTGGCGTCGGAGGCGATGGTGGTGAACACGATCTCCTTCAGATTGTGCTCGGGCTTGCCCCACCAGTTCGGATTGACCTTGAACACGGTCTTCACACCGGGCTGATGGCTCTCGATGATGAAGGGGCCGGTGCCGTTCTCATGCAGCGCGGCGTAGCTCGGCGTGGTTGCCGACACCGGCGTCGGCGCGACCGAGTTGTTGTCCTCGCACCACTTCTTGCTCATGATGTACCACGTATCCCATTGCGAGATCAGGATGGGATTGGGGGCATCGAGCTTCACGTCGACGGTGTAGTCGTCGACCTTGATGAATTTTGCGTCCGGCGGAACGTTGGAGAGGAAGTTGGAACCGGTGGCGCGGACGCGATCGGCGGAGAAGATCACGTCGTCGGCCGTGAAGGGTTCGCCATTGTGGAACTTGACGCCCTTGCGCAGATGGAAGCGCCAGCGGGTCGGCTCGGGCGTTTCCCAGCTCTCGGCCAGCGCGGGGATGATCTTCAGATCCTTGTCGCGCGCGGTCAGCCCCTCGTAGACGTGAGCATGGTGCGCAATCGTGGTCGATTCCTTGAAGGTGTAGGGATCGAGCGATTTCAGGGTGCCCTGGTTGGCATAGCGCAGGGTCTGGGCCGAAGCTGGCATGACGGCGAGGCCGAATGCGACCGCTGCCGCGATGAGCAGGGATTTGCGTCCCGACATATGTCCAAATTCTCCGCGTTTGACGCTTGGTTTTTCGGCAGGCGCGATTGTGTCCGGCCTGTTTTGCTTCGAAGTTCGTGTTGTCTGCAGCGCCTCTTGCACGAACTTCAAGAAGCAACAAGACGCCGGGCGATATGCTTGCAAGTCTGATGCCGCGCCGGAATGAACTGATCCCGTTGGCTCTGGCCTGGCGGTGCGTCGTGCGACCCGCGGCAGATCGATCCGAATATGTTGCCAGAGTTCAGCGGCGGCACACAAGTGCAGTTTGTTTAAGCCTAAACGATATGGTTATCCCCCCGCCGCCGCTGTGCGGCGCACGCGAGCGGCGGCTTCCGGGATGGGGCTGAGGGCTCGCCGGATTGACCATGTCCCGGGAATTGCGCACCTGCAGCAACGCGCCGCTTGCTAGAGGGGGGCCGGCGCGGTGATACTGGACACCCCCTGCCGCGAGTCCGGGATGGTCTTCCTGGTGAAGGGAGCCCGGCCCGGGGCTCGCGTCGGGATGGTTCGAACAGCGGAGCGGACATGAAAGTCAATATCGAGATCGATTGCACACCGCTCGAAGCGCGGCAGTTTTTCGGACTTCCCGATGTCGGTCCGATGCAGGCTGCGGTCATGGACCGGCTGCAGAACCAGATGACGAGCAACATCGACAAGCTCACGCCCGAAGCCATCATGCAGAGCTGGTTCACGTTCGATCCCCGCTTGGCCGAACGGTTTCAGGACCTGATGCTGACCATGACAGGCCTCGGCGGCAGCCGCTCGAACGACAAGAAGTCGGCCTGACGCGGCCGACGGCCGCACGGATTACGCTTGCGCGGAACTCCGAAGGGACGTGGCGTGACGTCACGGCATGGGGCAGGCTCCATGCCGGAGCCGAAGACCGGTCGAAAAAGACCGGCTGAACACTTCAGGGGAGGACGCATGACCGATCCGTCTTGGATGCCGGCGCTGCAGTTCGCGACGACCAACGGCATCCGCATGGGCTATTACGAGGCGGGCCCCGTCAGCGACCGGCCGCCGATGATCCTCTGCCACGGCTGGCCGGAGCTGGCCTTCTCCTGGCGGCATCAGATCAAGGCGCTGGCCGAGGCCGGCATCCGCGTCATCGCACCCGATCAGCGCGGCTATGGCGCGACCGACCGGCCGGAGCCGGTCGAGGCCTATGACCTCGAGCATCTCACCGCCGACCTCGTCGGCCTGCTCGATCATCTGAAGATCGACAAGGCGATCTTCGTCGGTCACGATTGGGGCGGCTTCGTCGTCTGGCAGATGCCGCTGCGATACCCCGACCGAGTCGCGGGCGTGGTCGGCATCAACACGCCGCATCTGCCGCGCGCGCCCGCCGATCCCATCGCCATCATGCGCAAGCGGTTCGGCGACATGATGTACATCGTGCAGTTCCAGGATCCCGCACGCGAGCCGGACCGCATCTTCGGCAGCCGTGTCGGGGAGACCTTCGATGCCTTCATGCGCAAGCCGCTGCCGCGCAGCGATACGCCGCCGACGGAGCCGCCGGACGGCGGGATCGCAGCCTCGCCATCGCTCAACCTGGCGTTCCCGCAGATGATCGCAGCCTATGACGCCGCCAAGGACACGCGGCAGCCGATCCTGTCGGAGGCGGAGAAGCAGGTGTTCGTCGACACCTTCACGCGCACCGGCTTCACCGGCGGCATCAATTGGTATCGCAACATGACGCGCAACTGGCAGCGCGCCGAAGGGCTCGATCAAACGGTGCGCGTGCCGTCGCTGATGATCATGGCGGAGAACGACGCCGTGCTGCCGCCCTCGGCCGCCGACGGCATGGAGAAGCTGGTGCCGGACCTGGAGAAACATCTCGTCCGCGACAGCGGCCATTGGACGCAGCAGGAGCAGCCCGCGGAGGTCAGCGCGAAGCTGATCGAATGGCGCCGGCGACGGTTCGGTTGAAGAACGGCCGAGGCAGATTGCACGTCCGAGTGAGAGGCTGCGGCCGAGCCAAACAACAACAGATGTCGTCAAGCCTGCCGACGCAGCGCGTCGGCTCTCCTAAGCCGCCTGCGCATTAGCGCCGTGCGCGTGCTCGGCGATTGCGTCGATGATCTGCGGCCACATCGGCCGCGGAGTAGCGTGACCCATGCCGTCGATCATCAGGAGCTTGGCATTCGGAATCGACTCCGCCGTGTCCTTGCCGGCGGTGGGATGGACCAGCGGGTCGACCTTGCCGTGGATCACGAGTGTCGGCGCCGTCACCAGATGCAGCCGCGGCTTGCGGCTGCCGGAGGCCAGGATCGCGCGCAACTGACGTCCGACGCCGGCGGGATTGATGCCGCGCGCGAAGCAGCGTTCGGCGAGTGCCACGTCATTTACCTCGTCCTCGGGAAATGAGCCGACGCGCAGCGCCTTCCAGGTCTTCTGGAAGCGCTTGATGTAGTCGTCCTTGGTCTTCGGCGGCGGCGCCATCAGCAGCATCGCGACCTCGCGCGTCGGCGGCGGGATGCGCGGATTGCCGGTCGTCGACATGATCGACGTCAGCGAGCGCACGCGATGCGGAAAGGAGATCGCGATCTCCTGCGCGATCATGCCGCCCATCGACGCGCCGACCAGATGCGCCGACTTGATGTCGAGCGCGTCCATCAGGCCGACCGTGTCCTTGGCCATGTCGAGCAGCTTGTAGGGCGCGGAGACGGGAATGTTGAAGAAGCGCAGCTTGATCAGCTCGAACGGGGTCAGCCGGCGGCCGCCATGCAGCTTGCTCGATTGGCCGATGTCGCGGTTGTCGAAGCGGATCACGCGGAAGCCGCGGCTTGCGAGCTGTTCGCAGAACTCGTCGTACCAGATGATCATCTGGCCGCCGAGGCCCATGATCAGCACGAGGGGAGGGGCCGCCGGGTCGCCGAAGATCTCGTAGCAGATGTCGATACCGTTGGCGCGCACAGTCTGCGGCGGCTGATGAGCAGTTGCAGTCACTTGATCCCTCGTTCAAGGCCTTGGAACCCTCTATGGCATGGTTCTGTTGGTCGAGAGAAGCAAGCTACAAGTTCTCCCGCACCGCAGCGAAGGCGTGCTATGATAAGTTGTGTTTGAGTCTTGTATTGGTCTGAAGGAGCGTGCCGATGGCGAACAAAGCTGGCGACCCGATCGCATTCTGGCAGCAGATGGTCGGAGAGATGCAGAAGAGCTTCAGCGCCTTCACGCGGCTGCGCCCGATGGGTGTGACGCCCCGTCCATCCTCCGACGGTCCCGCAACTGGTTCAGGAAACGGACAGAAGCCCATGGTTGATCTGATGGAAAACTATTTCGCCGGCATGAACGTGCCGAGCCGTGGTCAGCTCACCGCCTTGAATGAGCGGCTCGCCTCCATCGAGGGCGAGCTGGCGGAGACACGGGTGTTGTTGAAGGAGCTGCTGGCTTCCGCGCAGGTGCCCGCGACGACGCCCGCCGATCTCGCTCCGCAATTGAACGAGATCAGGAGCGTGCTGGATTCGCTTCTCTCCGCGTCCAAGGCGCCGGCGCCAGTCGTGGCGCCGCCGCGCGACGTCACGCCGGACTTGAAGGGGATCAAGGACTTGCTCAACGAGCTTCTTGCCGCGACCAAGGCTCCGCAACCGGCGGCAAAATCCGCCGTCGACGTCACGCCCCAGTTGAGCGAGATCAAAGCATTGCTCGACCGGACGCTGAACGCTGCCAAAGCACCCGATCCGTCACCGACAGTCGCGATCGAGGCAGAGTTGCGCGAGATCCGGGCCATGCTCGACACGTTGATGAAGCCGTCTCAGCCCGTCGACGCCGCGCCCAAGGCTGATGAGGCGGCTCCAAAGCCGGCCGAGCCGGCCCGGTCGGGGAAGAACCGCAACAAAAAGCACGGCGGCGCCCCTGCCGAGCACTGAGGTTCACCCGAACGTTCCGACGTGCGGCGGGTCGCTCAGCGGTTGCCAGTTCTTTCCTCCCATCCCGGGATGGTGCGTTGCAACATTTATGTTGCGTTGCACCATTCAGAATGATATAGCTGAGTCACTCCGGTTTCATAAGGGACGGAGCGAGCCATAGCTCAGAAGCATTGAGGATGGAGACAGCCATGACCACCGAGACCAACACCGTGTTCGACACCGTCAAAGACGCCTTTGCGCCGGTGACCGACGCGTTCAAGAACCTGCAGACGATGGAAGTGCCGGAGTCCGCGCGGGAGTTCGTCAAGAAGACCGCGTCGACCGCCAAGGAGCGCGCTGCGGAGGCCCTCGCTGGCTCCGAGAAGGTGACGTCGGCGATCGAGACCGCCGTGTTCGACGGCGTGACCGAGGCCGGCAAGATCAGCCGGAACATTCAGCAGGCGCTGTATCAGGACACCGAGGCCTTCTTCGACGGCATCGACCGGCTGGCGTCCGCCAAGTCGATCAGCGAAGCCGTTCAGATCCAGGGTGAGCTGGCCCGTGCCCGCGGTGAGGCGCTCGTCGCCCGCGCCAAGTCGACCAGCGAGTATGTCGGCAAGCTCGTCACCGAAGGTGCCAAGCTCGCGCAGGAGAACATGGCCAAGGCCTACAACAAGACCGCCTGATCGCCTCGCGCATCAGCCGATCGACCTGCAAGGCCCGCATCGTGCGGGCCTTTTCTTTTGTGACCAGGCGAAACCGGATAAAGCGGAGACATGGCGCAGCCTCTGTCCCGCATCGTCAATCAACTGAAGAGCGAGCCGTCGCGCACGGGCTCGCTGATCATCACCGTGTTCGGCGACGCCATCGTGCCGCGGGGCGGCAGCGTCTGGCTCGGCAGCTTGCTCGCCTTCTTCGAAGGGCTCGCCATCGACGGCAGCGTGGTGCGCACGGCGATGTCGCGGCTGACGGCGGAAGGCTGGTTCGAGCGCAGCAGAATAGGACGCAACAGCTTCTATCGCCTGACCCGGCGCGGCGAACAGACCTTCGCCGGCGCCACCCGCCACATCTACGATTCGCCGCCGGCGGAATGGAACGGCAGCTTCGAACTGCTGCTCATCGGCAGCGCCGAGGATCGCGAGCAGGCGAGGACTGCGCTGCGCGATGCGGGCTTCGGCAGCCCGCTGCCCGGTGTGTTCGTGGCCCCCTCGAGCATCGCCGTCCCTGACGCAGTGGAGGGGGCCATCCGCCTGCAAGCGTCCGCCGGCTCCGACATGGCGCGACGGCTGGTCGCCGAGAGCTGGGCGCTGGAGCGGACGGCGGAGGCGTACCGCAAGTTCAGCGCCTCCTTTGCGCCGCTCAAGGACAGCATCGCGCGCGGCGAGGTGTTGTCCGACGGGCAGGCCTTCACCGCCCGGATCCTGCTGATCCACCACTATCGGCGCATCGTGCTGCGCGATCCGCTGCTGCCGGCCGAGCTGCTGCCGGGGAATTGGCCTGGACGGCAGGCCCGGGCGCTGTGCGGCGAGATTTATCGGTTGCTGCTGCCGGGTTCCGAGCGCTGGCTCGACGCGCATGCAACAAATGAGGAGGGGCCTCTGCCGGCGGCCGGAGCGGCGCTGCTGCGGCGTTTCGCCGTTGAGAATGCGGTCCGTTGATATATTACAGAATTCGATTGCACGGATGAAATCTCGTTATATATTGGCGTCAACCAAGTCCTGGGAGGACGCCGCCGCAATGTACACGCAGGCGCTCAATTCGCCCGAGGAGGGCAGCTTCGCCGAGGACGCTGGACGCGCCTCGCGCTTTCAGGCGCGCATCGATGCCGAAGAGCGCATCGAGCCGAACGATTGGATGCCGGCGGCCTATCGCAAGACGCTGGTCCGGCAGATCTCGCAACACGCCCATTCCGAAATCGTCGGCATGCTGCCCGAGGGCAACTGGATCACGCGCGCGCCGAGCCTGCGCCGCAAGGCAGCGTTGCTCGCCAAGGTCCAGGACGAGTGCGGCCACGGGCTGTATCTCTACGCCGCCGCCGAGACGCTCGGCGCCTCGCGCGAGGAGCTGGTCGATGCGATGCTCGCCGGCAAGGCCAAGTACTCCTCGATCTTCAACTACCCGACCCTGACCTGGGCAGACATCGGTGTGATCGGCTGGCTGGTCGACGGCGCCGCGATCATGAACCAGATTCCGTTGTGCCGCTGTTCCTATGGTCCCTATGCGCGTGCGATGATCCGCGTCTGCAAGGAGGAATCGTTCCATCAGCGGCAGGGCTACGAGATCATGCTCACGCTCTGCCGCGGCACGCCCGAGCAGAAGGCGATGGCGCAGGACGCGCTGAACCGCTGGTGGTGGCCGGTGCTGATGATGTTCGGCCCGCCCGACCAGGCCAGCCAGCACAGCGACACCTCGACCAAGTGGAAGATCAAGCGCTTCTCGAACGACGAGCTGCGCCAGAAGTTCATCGATGCCACCGTGCCGCAGGCGCAGTATCTCGGGCTCACCATTCCCGATCCCGAGATGACGCAGGACGAGCAGGGCCATTGGGTGCACGGCCCGATCGACTGGAACGAGTTCAAGCAGGTGCTGGCCGGCAACGGCCCGTGCAACCGCGATCGCATGGCCGCGCGCCGCAAGGCGCATGCCGAGGGCGCCTGGGTGCGCGAGGCCGCGACCGCCTACGCCGAGAAGCGCGCGCGGCGCCGGATGGCGCAGGCTGCCGAATAGGACAGGGAGATCGAAATGGCGACGCCGAACACGCCGTTGTGGGAAGTCTTCATCCGCAGCCGCAACGGGCTTGCGCACAAGCATTGCGGCTCGCTGCACGCGCCGGATGCGACCATGGCACTGCAGGCGGCGCGCGATCTCTACACCCGCCGCGGCGAGGGCCTGTCGATCTGGGTGGTGCCGTCGAGCGCGATCACCGCGTCCGATCCTGCCGACAAGGGCATGATGTTCGAGCCGGCGGAGTCGAAGATCTATCGGCATCCGACGTTCTACGATGTGCCCGAGGAAGTCGGGCATATGTGAGTGCGGACGGCCGTCAGCCGTCGTCATTGCGAGCGCAGCGAAGCAATCCAGACTGCCGGCTCGGATGAATCCCTGGATTGCTGCGCTCGCAATGGCTGAGTTCGTGGCGGGCCTGATCGGATCACAACCATGACCGCTCCCTCGATCACCGTCTGCGAAACGCCGCTGGTGCTCTACACCTTGCGCCGCGCCGATGATGCGCTGATCCTCGGCCATCGCCTCTCCGAATGGTGCGGCCATGCGCCTGTTCTCGAAGAGGACATGGCGCTGTCCAACATGGCGCTCGATCTGATCGGTCAGGCGCGCGAGCTCTACGGCTACGCCGCCAAGGTCGAGGGTCGCGACAATGACGAGGACAAGCTCGCTTATCTCCGGGATGTCAGGCAGTATCGCAACCTGCTGCTGGTCGAGCGTCCAAATGGCGACTTCGCGCACACGATGGTGCGGCAGCTGTTCTACGCGGCGTTCGCCGATCTGTATTGGCGCGGCATGATGGGCTCGACCGATGCGACCCTGGCGGCGATCGCGGCCAAGTCGGAGAAGGAATGCGCCTATCATTTGCGCCACGCCAGCGAATGGGTGATCCGGCTCGGTGACGGCACCGACGAAAGCCACGCCCGCGCGCAAGCCGCGATCGATGACCTCTGGCCCTATACCGGCGAGATGTTCAGCGTCGACGAGAGTGAGCGCGGTCTGATCGACGCGGGTATCGCGATCGATCCGACGATGCTGCTGCCGGAATGGCTGTCGAGCGTGTCGCATGTCGCGCGCGAGGCGACCCTGATGCTGCCGGAGAACGAGTGGATGCAGCAGGGCGGCCGCGACGGCCGGCACAGCGAGCATCTCGGCCATCTCCTCTGCGAGCTGCAATACATGCAGCGCAGCTTTCCCGGTGCGACATGGTAGTTGCGGATTTCAGCCCGGCCGAGCTGCGCCAGCGCGCCTGGGACGCCGCGGCATCGGTGGTCGATCCGGAAATTCCGGTGCTGACGATCGACGATCTCGGCGTCCTGCGCGAGGTCGAGGTCGTCGGCGACCGCGTCGAGGTCGCGATCACGCCGACCTATTCGGGCTGTCCGGCGATGAACATGATCGCGCTGGAGATCGAGCTGGCGCTCGAGCGCGCCGGCTTCCGTGAGACCCACGTTCGCACAGTGCTGTCGCCGGCCTGGACCACGGACTGGATGAGCGAGGCGGGGCGGCGCAAGCTGCGGGAGTACGGCATCGCGCCGCCGCAGCCGTCGAGCGGGCGCCGCGCTCTGTTCGGCGTGGCCGAGGTCGCGTGTCCGCAATGCGGATCCGTCGATACCGAGCAACTCGCCGAGTTCGGCTCGACCTCGTGCAAGGCGCTGTGGCGCTGCAGATCGTGCCGCGAGCCGTTCGATTATTTCAAGTGCCACTGATGCAGCAGCCGTCATCGCGAGCGCAGCGACTTTGTCCGCCGAAGCCCGAAGGGCGTAGGCGGAAGCGATCCAGAGTCCCGCGCGCGGTCCTGGATTGCTTCGTCGCTTCGCTCCTCGCAATGACGGGAGGATGAACCCGATGTCGACCACGCCACGCTTCCACCGTCTCGCTATCCGTGACCTGCGCCGCGAGGCGCCCGATGCCGTGTCGCTGACCTTTGCGATTCCGAACGAGCTGGCGGCGGACTATCAGTTCGCGCCGGGGCAATATCTCACGTTGAAGACCACGCTCGGCGGCGAGGAGGTGCGGCGCTCCTATTCGATCTGCTCCGGCCCCGATGATGACGAGATCCGCATCGCGGTGAAGCGCGTCGATGGCGGCGCGTTCTCCAGCTTCGTCACTGACGAACTGAAGCGCGGCGACGAGATCGACGTGATGACGCCGACCGGCCGCTTCGGTGTCGCGCTGCAGCCTGAGGCGGCCCGCATCCATGTCGGCTTCGCGGCCGGCTCCGGAATCACGCCGATCCTCTCGATCGTGAAGGCCGTGCTGGCGCGGGAGCCGCACAGCCGCTTCTTCCTGTTCTACGGTAACCGCACCACCGCAGGCATGCTGTTCCGCGAAGAGCTCGAGGAGCTTAAGGATCGCTTCCTCGACCGCTTCTCGCTGTTCCACGTCATCTCCGGCGAGGAGCAGGATCTGCCGATCCTGCACGGCCGGCTCGATGGCGAGAAGGTGCGCGTGCTGCTGCGCTCGCTGGTGCCGGCCGAGACCGTCGATCACGTCTTCATCTGCGGTCCCATCGGGATGAGCGAGGATATCGAGGCCGCCTGCCGCGCGCTCGGGATCTCCGACGACCGCGTCCATGTCGAGCGCTTCGTCTCCGGCGCCGGCGGCAAGCCGCGGACCAAGATTGTCGTTCCGGACTCGGCGCCGCCGAAGGCCATCGCCGCCCTGATCATCGACGGCAAGCGCCGCGAGGTTCCGGTCGCCGACGGCGAAGCCATCCTCGACGCCGCGCTGCGTGCCGGTGTCGACTTGCCCTTCGCCTGCAAGGGCGGCATGTGCTCCACCTGCCGCGCCAAGCTGGTCGAGGGCAAGGCCGAGATGGAGCTGAACTACTCGCTCGAGCCTTGGGAGCTGAAAGCGGGGTTCGTGCTGACGTGCCAGGCCAGGCCGGTGACGGAGCGGGTGGTGGTGGACTACGATCATATGTGAGGAACTACGCTCGCCGTCATTGCGAGGAGCGAAGCGACCAAGCAATCCAGAATCTTCGCGCTGCCCTGGATTGCTTCGCTTCGCTCGCAAGGACGAGCCGCGACCATTTGCCGAACCTCACACTCGCGACACCAACAATTACCCCACCGGCCGCTTGTCCTTGATCCGTTTCGCCTTGCCGGCCGAGCGCTCCAGCGTGTCGGGCGGGACGACTTTCACCTTTGCCGTGAGGCCAATGGTGTTCTTGATGTGGATGGAGATGCGCTCGGCGTGCGCGCCGAGGCCGCTCTCGTCCCAATGCTCGGGGCGCGACTCCGCGTAGATGGTCAGCTCGTCCATGCGGCCCTCGCGCGTCAGCTCCAGCATGAAATGGCCGCCGCACCACTCGGTCGACAGCAGGATCTCCTCGATCTGTGACGGGAACAGGTTGACGCCGCGCAGGATGATCATGTCGTCGGAGCGGCCCGTGACCTTCTCCATCCGTCGCATTCCCGGCCGCGCGGTGCCCGGCAGCAGCCGCGTCAGATCGCGGGTGCGATAGCGGATGACGGGAAAGGCCTCCTTGGTCAACGAGGTGAACACCAGTTCGCCCATCTCGCCGTCGGGCAGCACCTTGCCGGTGTCGGGATCGACGATCTCCGGATAGAAATGATCCTCCCAGATGTGCAGCCCGTCCTTGGTCTCCAGGCATTCCTGCGCCACACCAGGGCCGATCACCTCGGACAGGCCGTAGATGTCGGTGGCGTCCATCGCGAACGCATCCTCGATCTCGGCGCGCATCGCATTGGTCCACGGCTCGGCGCCGAAGATGCCGATCCTGAGCGAGCTCTGCCGCGGATCGAGGCCCTGACGCTTGAACTCGTCGAGGATTGCCAGCATGTAGCTTGGCGTCACGGTGATGATGTCAGGGCGGAAATCATTGATCAGCTGCACCTGCCGCTCGGTCATGCCGCCGGAGATGGGCACCACCGTGCAGCCGAGCTGCTCGGCGCCGTAATGGACGCCGAGGCCGCCGGTGAACAGGCCATAGCCGTAGGCGTTGTGGATGATCATGCCGCTCCTGCCGCCGGCGGCGCGGATCGAGCGGGCCATCACGGCCGACCAGGTCGCGATGTCGTTCCTGGTATAGCCGACCACGATCGGCTTGCCGGTCGTGCCCGAGGAGGCGTGTACCCTTACCAGTTGCTCGCGCGGCACGGCGAACATGTTGAACGGGTAATTGTCGCGCAGGTCGGTCTTCACCGTGAACGGAAACTTGGCGAGGTCGGCGAGCTCGCGGAAGTCGGAGGGATGCACCCCCGCCTTGTCGAAGGCGCGGCGGTAATGGGCGACGTTGTCGTAGGCGTGCTTCAGCGACCAGGCGAGCCGGCTCGTCTGCAGCGCCATGATCTCGTCGCGCGAGGCTCGCTCGGCTGCGTCCATCTCGGGAACGTAGCTGCCGGTCGATTGAAGCTTGGTCGATGTCATGGTCAGGTCCTCCGGCAGGGGCGCGGGGCGATAGGGAAGCGGATCAGCTCGCGGCGGCCGGGACCAGCGTGCCGCCGATGCTGCGGGAATGGCCGCGGAATTCGGCGATCACCGTGTCGCCTGCCGTAACGCGGACATCATAGATGCCTGAGCGCCCGCTGCGGGATACCTCGTGCGCGCGAGCAAGCAGAACGTCGCCGAGCTTGCCGGGGCGGATGAAGCTGATGCTGCCCTGTGCGGCCACGGTGCGGTCGTTGTGCGAGTTGCAGGCAAAGGCGAAGGCGGAATCGGCCAGCGTGAAGATGAAGCCGCCATGGGCGATGCCGTGGCCGTTGACCATGTGCGGCTGCACCGTCATCTGCAGCGCGGCGCGTCCGGGGCCGATCTCGACGATGTGCATGCCGAGCCCCTGGCTGGCGCGGTCATCCTGCCACATCGCGTCGGCGCAGGCGCGGGCGAGAGCGTCGGCGGAAAGTGTCGCCACGCCGCTCACCGTGCGGCCTCCATGCATGCGCAATGCGTCGGCCACCCCTGAGGATGCGCTTCTGAAATCACGGCGTTCTCTCCCGTCGATGCTTGTTGGAACAAGCATTCTCATCTAGTTAGGTGCGACATCGTGGCAAATATTCTGCGCGCGTCAAGCGAAAGCGCTGCCTGCGCAACGCGCGTGTTGTCTGCAACCGGAAGGATTCCCGAACGTGCCCGAAGCCGCCAATCTGGCCATGATGGCCGGTCTCGTGATCGGCCTGGTCTATGGCGTGGTGGGGCTGCTCAGCGGCTTCTGCATGATGAGCAGCCTGCGCGGCTGGTGGGCCGACGGCGACCGCCGGCTGGTGCGAACTTACGCCCTGGCGATGGGCATCGCCATCATCGCCACACAGCTGCTCGCGGCCAACGGCGCCGTCGATCTCGGCAAGTCGATCTATCTGCAGCCGACGTTCTCGGTGCCACTGATGCTCTTGGGCGGTGTTCTGTTCGGCTACGGCATGGTGCTCGCCAACGGTTGCGGTTCGCGCGCGCTGGTGCTGCTCGGCCGCGGCAATCTGCGCTCCTTCGTCGTCGTGACCGTGCTCGCGATCGCGGCGGAGATGACGTTGAAGGGCCTGATCGCGCCGCTGCGCATCGCGCTGATGCAGGGCTCGCAGACCACGGCGACCGCGACGTCGCTGCCGGCTGTGCTGTCGGTCGGTGGCCTGCATGGTGCAGCGGCGCGGCTGCTGCCGGCCCTCGGGCTCGGCGGCGCGCTGATCGTCTTCGCCCTTGCGCATGCGCCATTCCGGCGCGCGCCCGGCCAGATGCTCGCCGGCCTCGTCGTCGGCCTGCTGATCGCGGCCGGCTGGTTCGCGACCGGCACTCTCGGCGCGGACGATTTCAACCCCGTGCCGGTCGCGTCCCTGACCTTCGTCGCGCCGATCGCCGATGCCCTGCAATACATCATGCTGTCGACCGGCTCGACCGCCAATTTCGGCATCGCCACCGTGGCCGGGGTGCTCGCCGGCAGCCTCGTCACCGCGGTGGCGACGCGGCGCTTCAAGCTCGAAGGCTTCCACTCTCCGCATCACATGCTGCGCTCGGTTGGCGGCGCCGCGCTGATGGGCATCGGCGGCGTGATGGCGCTGGGCTGCTCGGTCGGGCAGGGCCTGACAGGGCTGTCGACCCTGGCGCTGCCGTCCTTCGTCGCCGTCGCGGGAATCTTCATCGGCACGGCGGCCGGCCTGCGCGGAGCGTTGCGCGTCAGGCCGCTGAAGAGCGAGCCGCAGGCCGCGCGTTAGTCTCATTGTGTCACGACCACCGTCGTTCCGGGGCAATCGTCGGTGCGAAGTCGCGAAGCGGCTGTGCGTCGGCGATTGAGCCCGGAATCTCGACATTGCCGGAAATGGACGCAGGACAATCTCGGGATTCCGGGTTCAAGGCCTCGCGGCCTTGCCCCGGAATGACGGTGGTTGTGACTCAGCCGAATGAGCTCACTCCGTCGCGCGCGTGACGATACGGATCTCCGACGTCAGCGTCCGGTGCACCGGGCATTTGTCGGCGATCTCCATCAGCTTCCTGCGCTGCTCCTGATCGAGCGCGCCGTCCAGGTGGATCTCGCGGTCGAGCTGATCGATCAGCCCGACCTTGGTCTCGCACTCCGCGCAGTCCTCCGCATGGATCTTGCTGTGGCGCAAGGTGACCGTGATGCGGTCGAGCGGCAGGAATTTGCGGTCGGCATAGAGCCGCATCGTCATCGAGGTGCAGGCGCCGAGCGCCGCGAGCAGGAGGTCGTAGGGGCCCGGGCCGGTGTCCTGGCCGCCGACCGAGAGCGGCTCGTCGGCGGTGAGATGATGCGGGCCGAGCGCGATGGCCTGCTGCAGCTTGCTCGACCGGGTCTCGCGCACGACCACGTCGCGCGGACCATCCGCGGGCGCCGGCTCGGCGGCCGCCGGCGCGACGTAACGGCCGGCCCAGCTCGCGATCACCTCGGCGATGTAGGCTGCGTCCTCCTTCCTGCTGATGAGATGATCAGCGTGATCGAGCGAGATGAAGCTCTTCGGATGCCTGGCGGCGACGAAGATCTTCGTCGCGTTGTCGATGCCGACGGTGTCGTCGACAGGCGAGTGCATCACCAGCAGCGCCTTGTGCAGATGCTTGACCCTGTCGAGCAGGCGCTGCTCGACGACGTCGTCGAGGAACGAGCTGCTGATGCGGAACGGACGGCCCGCGAGCGAGACCTCGGCCGAGCCGTCGCGGCGGATCGCCTCGAGGCTGTCCTTGAATAGCGCGGTGACGTGGCCCGGGTCGGAGGGCGCCGCGATCGTCACCACGGCTTTCGCATCGGGAATGTCGCCGGCGGCGGCCAGCACGGCGGCTCCGCCGAGGCTGTGGCCGATCAGGATCGCCGGCGGCTGTCGGGTCTCGCGCAGATGATTGGCGGCGCGGACGAGGTCGGCGACGTTGGAGGAGAACGTCGTGTTGGCGAAGTCGCCTTCGCTGGAGCCCAGGCCGGTGAAGTCGAACCGCAGCACGGCGATGCCATGGGCCGTCAGCGCCATGGCAATGCGCCGCGCCGCATGCGTGTCCTTGCCGCAGGAGAAGCAATGCGCGAACAGCGCATAGGCCCGCGGCGCGCCATCAGGCAGATCGAGCGCCGCGGAGAGCTTGTCGCCGCCTGCGCCTTCAAACTGGAAACGTTCGGTCGGCATGATGTGGTCTCCATCCGTTGCGTCTTCACCGCCGTGCGAGGCGATGACACGGCATCGTTCCCCGTTGTCATACAACAGATCTGGCCATACGCGCAGACATGGTGGCATACCCTCGCGGCCTGCACGGCCCGAGCTCCGCGGATCTTCCACCCTCTTGAAACAAGAGGGCGCAGGGAAGGTCGGGAGCCTGCCGCCCCCATGGCCCGCCTGCGGAAAAAATGCAGGCGGCAGAACCACAGGTACGGCTGAGGACATCCCGGCCTTCCCTGCGCAATGGTTGGAACGGCTTATACGTGCTCTCTCCGGGGAACGGCTTTCTTGCCCCCGTCATCGCGATGCGCGTCATCCGCACCACGACTTGACGCCAGCACCGCGGCGCCGAGACCACACGATTTCACCGTGCGCACCGGATCGTTCGTCCGCACGGAAGACCATGCTGCGACCCGTCGCGCCCACCGCATCCCGCGCTCCACGTCCGTGACGATCGCGATACGCCCCTCTGCAACGAGGCGGGATGGCGAGGAATAAATCACGATTTTCAGAAAAACGCAAGGGGAGATTATTTAGGGGGCGAGGCTGGACGTGGGACCACATGATTGACGCCAACACCTTCCGGTCAGACCGAGGGCTGTCGCATTTGACGAACGGAGTTTTGTGCCGCCTGTCTCCAGGTCGTCATGGCCGGGCTTGTCCCGGCCATCCACGCCGTTCGGCATGCTGGGAACGACGTGGATGCCCGGGACGAGCCCGGGCATGACGGAGTAACTGGTGTGATGGTTCGTTACGACGTAGGTCAATATGCGATTGGACTGCGGTCGGCCCGGACCAGCGATCGATCTCACGACCAGGCGCCGATCAGTCTCGCGGAGGCAGGAGCTCGATCTCCTGTTCGCCATGCCGGATCGCGGTCGGCAGGTCCTGCGAGACGAGATCGGTAATCCATCGGACGAGCGCCGGCAGCGCTTCGTCCTTCGCTTGCCGGCGGAGTGGGGGTAAATCCCGCTCGTGCGCGGTGCCGACCTTGATGTTGAGACGCTCGTAAGGAATGTCGCCGTCCGGCGGCCGATATCGTGCATCGAACAGACGCCTGCCGTGGCTGCGAACGAGGTGGATGCGAATGCCGCCGAGATCTCTTGCGGTCAGTGCGGCGAGGATGACGCTCGGCTTGAGAAGGTACCCATAGCCTTTGGGGATCTTGCCGGTTTCTGAGGTGAACTCCATGCTGAATCTCTGGCACGTTCGGATATCGCGGTGACCGCGCTTCGGGTCGGAAGCGATAGCATGCAGTCCGTAGGGTGGGCAAAGCGAAGCGTGCCCACCAATCTTTTCTCATCGGCGGGGCGATGGTGGGCACGACGCGTTCCGCGTCTTTGCCCACCCTACGGCTCCGCGGGCGTGTCGATACGCGAGCCCGTCAGTCCGAATAGCGCTGTTCGGCCCATGGATCGCCGCGGTTGTGATAGCCTCGCACCTCCCAATAGCCGGGTCTGTCGGCCTCGAGAAACTCGATCGCCTTGAGCCATTTCGCGCTCTTCCAGAAATACAGATGCGGCACGACGACGCGCACCGGGCCGCCATGCTCTCCAGTCAACGGCGCGCCGGACCAGCTATGCGCGAGCAACGCATCCTCGGCGGCGAAGTCTTCGAGCATCAGGTTCGTCGTGTAGCCGTCATAGGAATGCAGCACGACGAATTCAGCGCTGTCACACGGCCGGCAGGCGGCGAGCAGGTCACGTGTGGCGAGCCCTTCCCATTGATTGTCGTAGCGCGACCAGGTCGTGACGCAGTGGATGTCGGAGACGAACTGGCGCTGCTCCTGGGCGAGGAAGGCGCGCATGTCCCAGAACAGCGGGGTCTCGACGGCGCCATAGACATCGAGTCGCCAGCGCTCTGACGTGACCGACGGTGTCAGGCCGAGGTCGAGCACCGGCCAGTCGCGGGTCAGATGCTGCCCCGGCGGCAGGCGCTGGTCCTCCGGCCTGATGATGCGGCCGGTCAGGAATTTGCCCTCGCGCGCCCAGCGTTCCTTGCTGCGGGTCAGCTTGCTCTCGGGCGGCAGGCTGGACTTGTCGGCCATCTCGACACCTCGTCAATTCGTGCGGGCTCTTTCGTGCGGGCTCATTCGTGCCGGTGCATCGCGGACGCATGCTTGGTGTCGCGCATGGTCGCATAGATCAGCAGCGACAGGAAGATCACGCCGGTGAGATAATAATAGAACCACGTCTCGTGCCCTATGCTCTTGAAGTAGAGGGCGATCGCCGGCGCGGTGCCGCCGAACAGCGATACGGTGATCGCATAGGGCAGGCCGACACCGAGCGCGCGGACATTGGTCGGAAACAGCTCGGCCTTCACCACCGCATTGATCGAGGTGTAGCCCGCCGTGAAGATCCAGGCGCCGCAGATCAGCAGGAAGGCTGTGAACGGCTCCTTGGTGCCCTTCAGTACCGTCAGGATCGGGATCGTCGACAAGGTGCCGGCGACGCCGAAGAAGATCAGCAGCGGCTTGCGACCGATGCGGTCGGAGATGGCGCCATACAGCGGCTGCAGCACGCAGGCGAACAGCAGCGAGCCGAAGATCACCATCGTGGTCTGGTCCTCGGTGAGGCCGACCGAGAGCTTCACGAAGGTCTGCATGTAGGTGGTGAAGGTGTAGAACGCGGCGGTGCCGCCCGCGGTCAGGCCGACCACCAGCAGCAGCTCCCGCGGATATTTGAACAGGGCGGTGATCGAGCCGGAAGGGCCTACGGTCTTCTTGGCCTCCACGAAGGCTTCGGTCTCGTGCAGGTTCCGCCGCATCACCGCGACGAAGATTGCGAGGCCGGCACCGATCGCGAACGGAATGCGCCAGCCCCAGGCTCGCAATTCTTCCGGGGTCAGGAACACCTTCTGCAACAGCAAAAGCACGATGATCGCGGTGAGCTGCCCGCCGATCAGGGTGACATATTGGAAGCTCGAATAGAAGCCGCGATGCTTGGCGTCGGCGACCTCGGAGAGATAGGTGGCGCTGGCGCCATATTCGCCGCCGAGGCTGAGGCCTTCGATCACGCGGGCGAGCGCCAGGATGATCGGCGCGGCGATGCCGATGGTGGCATAGGTCGGTGTCACCGCGATGATCAGCGAGCCGAAGCACATGCAGAGCACCGAGACGGTCAGCGACAGCCGCCGGCCATGGTGATCGGCGAGATAGCCGAACAGCCAGCCGCCGAGCGGGCGCATCAGGAACGTCGCGGCGAACACGACAGCGGCGTTGAGCTGCTCGACCACCGGGTCCTTCGACGGAAAGAAGGCCGGCGCGAAGTACAGCGCGAACGCCGTATAGGCATAGAAATCGTACCACTCGACCAGGTTGCCGGCCGAGCCGATCAGGATCGCCTTGATGCGCCGCTCGACGTCGGTGAATGTGGTAGTGTCCGCGGCAGGCGGCAGCGCCTGGTCTGTCATATCCGGTCTCCGGCAAGCATGATTTGCGGCCCTTCTACGGCAGCCGCCCGGATTGCCAACAGCCGATAACGGACATGGGTCCCATGTTCAGAGCATGGAACTCGGCGGATGGCGGCCTTGAAAAAAAGGCCCGTTCGTCGGCCATCGCGCCACGAAAGCAAGTCCCGATCCTCATGGTGAGGAGCGCCGCAAGGCGCCTCTCGAACCATGAGGCCGCCGACCAAACTAGCCCTTCGGCGCGCGCGGATCGATCGGGGTCGAGCTGGCCACGCCAAGAACATCTTCCAGCAACTTGGCGCCGGCGAGCAGCTCGGCGTCGGCGCGCGGCGCCGCGATCATTTGCAGGCCGATCGGCAGGCCCGTTTCCGTGAAGCCGCAGGGCAGCGACAGGGCTGGGCAGCAGGCCAGCGTGATCGCATAGACGATGCCGAGCCATTGCACGTAGTTGTCGAACTTCTGCCCGGCGCATTCGGCGACGTAGCGGTTCTCGACCGGGAAGGGGGGCACGATGGTCGCCGGCGCCAGCAGCAGATCATACGTCTCGAAGAACTTCACCGCGCGCGCGGTGATCGCGATGCGCTGCGCCTCGGCGCGCGCGATCTGGGCGACCGTGAGCTTCAGCCCTTCCTCGATGTTCCAGATCACCTCGGGCTTGAGCAGGTCGCGCTTGGTGCGCAGCAGCTCCGCCTTGCTCATCGCGAAGTCGAGCGCGCGCAGCACGTGGAAGCATTCATGCGCCTCGCTGAAATCGGGATGCGCCTCCTCGACGATCACGCCGAGCTCGGCGAAGCGCTGCGCCGCCTTGCGGGTGACGGCAGCGACTTCGGGATCGACGGGCGTGATGCCGAGATCGGGCGAGTAGGCGACGCGGACCGGCTTCTGGCCGGAGCGCGCGGCGGCCAGGAACGACGTCGCAGGCGAGGGCAGCGAGATCGGATCCGCGACGTGCTCGCCGCTCATCGCGTCCAAGAGCAGCGCGAGGTCCGCGACGTTGCGGGCCATCGGGCCCTGGACGGCGAGATTGCGGTCGATGGTCACCGCCGGCGTATTCGCGACGCGGCCGAAGCTCGGGCGCAGGCCGACGATGCCGCAGAAGCTGGCGGGATTGCGCAGCGAGCCGCCCATGTCCGAGCCGTGCGCCAACCAGGCCATGCCGGTGGCGAGCGCCACCGCGGCGCCGCCGGAGGAGCCGGCCGCCGAGCGGGACGTGTCCCAGGGATTGCGCGTCGCGCCGAACACCTCGTTGAAGGTGTTGGCGCCGGCGCCGAACTCCGGCGTGTTCGACTTGGCGTAGATCACGCCGCCATTGGCTTCGAGATGCTCGACCATGAGATCGGAGCGTTCCGGAATCCGGTCCTTGAAGATCGGCGAGCCCTGGGTGGTGAGCACGCCGGCGACGTCGGTGAGATCCTTGATCGGCACGGGCAGCCCGGCCAGCACGCCGCGCTCGGCAGCCGGCTTCTGCATCAGCGCCTTGGCGTGATCGCGCGCGCGATCGAAGCACAGCGTCGGCAGCGCATTGACCTTGCCGTCGACGGCTGCGATGCGCGCTTCCAGCGCGTCGAGGCAATCCAGCGGCGTGACCTTGCCGGACTTCAACTTGTCGACGACGGCGCAGGCGCTCTCGCGGATCAATCCCTGGTCGGCCAAAGCTTAGTTCTCCTGATGGCAAGCGTCCCGGCGCTTCGCTGTAGATCACGTTTCGGCTGAGGTGGAAAGGTCGCGGCGATCAACCCCACCCTGCGCTGATGCCGCCATCGACGGTATAGATCACGCCGGAGGTGTAGCCGGCACGGTCCGAGGCCAGGAACGCCATCAGGTCGGCGATCTCGCTGACATGCGCGGGGCGGCCGAGCGGCAGGGTCTTCTGGAACTCCGTGTAGCGGCTCTCGTCGCCGAACAGGTCGCGGGCCCGCGTCTTCAACAGGGTGACGTGACGATCGGTGCCGACCGGCCCGGGATTGATGCCGACGACGCGGATGTTGTCGGCGAGGCTCTTGGAGCCGAGCGCGCGGGTGAAGGCCATCAACGCCGCATTGCCGGCGCTGCCGCAGATGTAGTTGGCGTCGAACTTCTCGCCGGCCGCGCCGATGTCGTTGATGATCACGCCGCCGCCGCGCGCCTTCATCTGGGCATAGACCAGCCGGGTCAGGTTGATGAAGCCGAACACCTTGAGGTCCCAGGCATGCCGCCAGGCCGCCTCGTCGATCTTGTCGATCGCGCCCCCCGGAATATCGCCGGCATTGTTGACGAGAATGTCGATGTCGGACGCCTCCTGCGCCAGCCGCGCGACGTCTTCGGATTTCCGCAGGTCCACCACATGCGCGGCTGCATCGATCTGGTGCTTCGATCGGAGCTGCTCGACCAGGGCGGAAAGGCGATCGCCGCTGCGCGCAGCGAGCCGGACGTGGCAGCCTTCCTCGGCAAAGGCTTCGGCCGCCCCGGCGCCGATTCCCTTGGACGCGCCGGTGATGAGAACGCGCTTGCCGCGCAGATGAAGGTCCATGGAGGTGCTCGCTGAGGGGAGGGAGACCGGATTGTCGGGCGCGTCAGCCATGCGGTCAATCTTGCACCGCAGCGTTGCGCTGGGCCGTCGTTTGGTCCATTCAGGCGTCGACGATTTCAGCCGGGACAGTCCGGCAGCACCATCTGAGGATCCGCTCGATGAGCAAGAAGCCCTATCGCATCGCAGTCATTCCCGGCGACGGCATCGGCAAGGAGGTCATGCCCGAGGGCATTCGCGTGATCGAGGCCGCCGCCAAGAAGCATGGCGTCGCCGTGCAGTTCGACCATTTCGACTTCTCGAGCTACGACTACTACGAGAAGCACGGCCAGATGATGCCGGACGATTGGAAGGCGCAGATCGGCGGCCATGACGCGATCTATTTCGGCGCCGTCGGCTGGCCGGCCAAGATCGCGGACCACGTCTCGCTGTGGGGCTCGCTGATCAAGTTCCGCCGCGAGTTCGATCAGTACGTGAATCTCAGGCCCGTGCGCCTGATGCCCGGCGTGCCGTCGCCGCTGGCTGGCCGCAAGCCCGGCGATATCGATTTCTGGGTGGTGCGCGAGAACACCGAGGGCGAGTATTCCTCGGTCGGCGGCCGCATGTTTCCGGACACCGACCGCGAGTTCGTGACGCAGCAGACGGTGATGACCCGCACCGGCGTCGACCGCATCCTGAAGTTCGCCTTCGAGCTGGCACAGTCCAGGCCGAAGAAGCATCTGACCTCGGCGACCAAGTCCAACGGCATCTCGATCACGATGCCGTATTGGGACGAGCGCGTCGAGGCGATGGCGAAGAACTATCCGGGCGTGAAGTGGGACAAGTACCACATCGACATCCTCACCGCGAACTTCGTGCTGCACCCGGACTGGTTCGACGTCGTCGTCGGCTCCAACCTGTTCGGCGACATCCTGTCCGATCTCGGCCCGGCCTGCACCGGCACCATCGGCATCGCGCCGTCGGGCAACATCAACCCGGAGCGCCATTTCCCGTCGGTTTTCGAGCCGGTGCACGGCTCCGCGCCCGATATCGCGGGGCAGGGGATCGCCAACCCGATCGGCATGATCTGGTCGGGCGCGATGATGCTGGAGCATCTCGGCGAAAAGACCGCGGCGCAGTCGATCGTCGGCGCGATCGAGCGCACGCTCGCCGAGCGCACCTTGCGCACGCGCGATCTCGGCGGCAATGCCGATACCGAGGCGTGCGGCAAGGCGGTCGCGGAGATGGTGGACTAGGAACAGCTATTGTTGTCGCTCCCGGCGAACGCCGGGTTGCATAGCCAGGGCGGGTTAGCGGGGCGTAACCCGCCTTACTAATCGTTGCTGGACGACGGCGGATTACGCTCCGCTAATCCGCACTACGCGATTGCCACCGTCCGCTCTCGATCAATCACGCGGTATAGGTTGCCTGCGTTGGCCGGGACGACAGCGGTAGTTTAGGCGACAGCTCGACCAACAACGTCATTGCGAGGAGCGCAGCGACGAAGCAATCAGGGTCGCCGCGGGACTCTGGATTGCTTCGCTGCGCTCGCAATGACGGAGGAGAGAGCGTTTACTCTGCCGCCACCCGCCGGCAGTGCTCCCACGCGGCGTGGATCAGGTTTTCGCTCGCCTCCGGGGTGCGGAAGGCCGAGTGCGCGGACAGCGTCACGTTCGGGATCGTGGTCAGCACGTGACCGGCGGGCAGCGGCTCGGTGGTGAAGACGTCGAGGCCGGCGTGGCGGATGTGGCCGCTGCGCAAGGCATCGATCATCGCGGCCTCGTCGACGATGGCGGCGCGGGCGGTGTTGACGAAGATCACGCCCTTGCGCATCTGCGCGATGCGCTCGCGCGACAGGAAGCCGCGGGTCTCGTCGTTGAGCAGGAGGTGCAGCGAGACGACATGGCTCTGCTGCAGCAGCGTGTCGAGGTTGACGAAGTCGACGCCCGGATGGCTCTTCGGCGAGCGGTTCCAGGCGATCACCTTCATGCCGCTGCCCGACGCGATGCGCGCGACCTCGGCGGCGATGCCGCCGAAGCCGATCAGGCCGAGCGTCTTGCCGGTCAGCTGCATGCCGTCGTCGCGCAGCCAGTTGCCGGCGCGCATCTCGCGGTCCATCTGCGCGATGCCGCGCGCCGAGGCCCACATCAGCGCAATGGCGGCTTCGGCAACCGCCGTGTCGCCATAGCCCTTGATCAAATGCACGGTGATGCCGAGCTGGCTAAGCTCCTCGGGGTTCATATAGCTGCGCGCGCCGGTGCCGAGAAAGACGACGTGCTTGAGGCCCTTGCACTGCTTCGCGACCTCGGTGGGCAGGGCGGTGTGATCGACCACGCCGATCTCGGCGCCGTCGAGGATCGTGGGCCAGTCCTCCGGCTTGATGTCCGGATCGAGATGCACGCGCATCTCGGGATCGCCCGATTTGCGCTGCCGCTCGAAGATCTCGGCCAGCGAGTCGTTGGCGTCGATGAATACTCCGCGCACGGATACCTCCTAGTTGTCCTGCCTGGCTAGTGCGGCAACAGAGGCGAACTCCCTCCCCCCTTGTGGGGGAGGGTTGGGGAGGGGGTAGCCCCGGGCGACACCGCCGTTGTGGACCCCCACCCCCGACCCCTCCCCGCAAGGGGGAGGGGAGCCCAGCATGCCCGCGCTATTCAGGCTTATGATTGATCATTGATATTGGAGTAGATTGAAGCAGTAGATCACGACGCCACGCCCGCCAGCGACAGGACGGTGTGCAGCAGGACATTCGCGCCGGCGGCGCAGTCGGATTGCGTCGCGTCCTCGAGCTCGTTGTGGCTGATGCCGTCCTTGCAGGGCACGAACACCATGGCGGCCGGCATGATCGTGTTCAGATTGCAGGCGTCGTGGCCCGCTCCCGACGTGATGCGCCGGTGCGAATAGCCGAGCGTGCCGGCGGCGCGCTCGACGGCATCGACCAGCTTCGGATCGAAATGCGTCGGCGGCTTGCGCCAGACCTGGTCGATCGCGATCTCGACGCGGCGCTTCTTCGCAATTTCACCCGCGGCCGCGCGCAGGCTGGCATCGAGTGCGTCCAGCGTATCGGCATTGGCGCTGCGGCAATCGATGGTGAAGGCGATCTCGCCGGGGATCACGTTGCGCGAGGGATTGGCGATGACGGCCTCGCCGATGGTCGCGACCGCGTTCGGCCCGAGCTTGATCGCGATCTGCTCCAGGGTCAGCGCAAACTCCGACAGCGCCAGCAGCGCGTCGCGGCGCAGCGGCATCGGCGTCGAGCCGGCATGGCTCTCGAAGCCCGTGACCTTGCCGTCGTACCAGAACACGCCCTGGCCGTGGTCGACCACGCCGATGGTCTTGTTCTCGGCCTCCAGGATCGGACCCTGCTCGATGTGCAGCTCGACGAAACCGGAGAATTTCTGCGTGCCGACGGCCGTCGCGCCGCGATAGCCGATCTCGTCCAGCGCCGCGCCCACGGTCATGCCTGCGGCATCTGTCCGCGACAAAATGTCCTCGACCGTGAAGTCGCCGACATAGGCGGCCGAGGCCATCATGGCCGGCGCGAAGCGCGAGCCTTCCTCATTGGTCCAGTTGACGATGCACAGCGGCGCGTCGGTCTCGATGCCGGCGTCGTTGAGGGTGCGGATCACCTCCAGCGCGCCGAGCGTGCCCAGAATGCCGTCGAACTTGCCGCCCGTGGGCTGGGTGTCGAGATGCGAGCCGAGCCCGACCGGCGGCTTCGCCATGTCGCGCCCCTTGCGAAGTGCAAACATCGAGCCGAGCGTGTCGACGCGCACTTCGAGCCCGGCATCCTCGCAGGCTTTCCGGAACCAGTCGCGGACCTGCTTGTCCTCCTGGCTCAGGGTCAGCCGCCGCACGCCGCCCTTCGGCGTGGCGCCGAACCTGGCGGTCTCGTGGATGCTGTCCCAGAGGCGGGCGGAATCGATCTGCAGATTGGTGACGGCGCGGCTCATGCTTGAATTCCCTGTACTCCGGCATCCTGTCCATCGCGCGCCGCGACGAGCCCGTCAACCGATGCAGAGGGATGGCTGGCCGTCTGCGCCGTCCGGACTGCGAGCTCGGCGACGCGCTCGATCGCGATCATCTCGGGCGACGACAGCCAGCTCGCGGTGAAGGTCAGCGGTGGAATCCTCAGGTCCGTCTTCAACTCCTGCAGGCGGCCGCTCTCGATCTCGTTGGCGACGATCGCGGCCGGAATAACGGCGACGCCGAGCCCCTCGACCGCCATGTGGATCACGGTCGCCAGCGAGGCGCTGGCGTGCAGCCGCATCGGCGGCAGATGCGGGCGGTTGAACAGCGAACGCACGTTGTCATAGGGCTGGGTGTTGCGCGGAAAGGTGATGATCGGAAACCGCGCCATCTGCTCGGCGGTGACCACGCCCGTGCCGAAGCCGAGGGCAGGGCTGGCGAGGAAGCTGATCGGATAGTCGCACAGCACGCGGCTGCGGATGCCGGACTCGGAGGGCGCGCCCAGCGCGAAGGCGAGCTCGATCTCCTGCGCCAGCAGCCGCGCGTGCAGATGGGGCGTGACGTCGACCTCGATCTCCAGCGACAGATTCGGATAGCTCTCGTTGACGCTCTTGATTAGCCGCGGCAGCCAGTCGTGCACGATGGTCTCGGCGACGCCGAGCCGGAGCACGCCGCGCATCGCCGAGCGGTCGCCGACCTCGGCCAGCATCTCCGCGCGCAGGCCGATCAGCTTCTCGGCATAGACCAGCATCTGCCGGCCGCTCGCGGTCGGGGACGCCACGCGATGATCGCGGTTGAGCAGCTTGACGCCGAGCTCGCGCTCGAGCTGGGCGATGCGCTGGGAGATGGCGGGCTGGGTCGTATTGAGGCGCTGCGCCGCGCCGCGGAAGCTGCCAAGCTTCACGACCCAGAGGAAGGTCTCGATGGAACGGAAATCCAGCATCGCGCCCCGCTCGGATCAATTTGTCTTATCGATCCTGATTAAAAACGAAGATTAGACTTTATAGCATGGCTGATGTTCAGTGAGTTTGTCGAGATATTAGGCAAGTGGCACAAATGACTGTTTCTGCGGCAGTGCAGCAATCAGCCGGCGAGACGGATCTTCTCCCGAGCCATCGGGCCCGCCTGGATTATCGCGCGGGCAGGGGCTGGAGCACGGCGGGCGTCGCCAACGGCTTCGTCCAGGGCAATCTGGCTGTTATCCCCGAGCAGTACGCCGGCGCCTTCCACCGCTTCTGCCAGCTCAACCCGAAGCCGTGCCCGATCATCGGCATGTCCGATCCGGGCAATCCGCACATTCCGGCGCTCGGCGCCGATCTCGACATCCGCACCGACGTGCCGCGCTATCGCGTCTGGCGCGATGGCGAGATGGTCGAGGAGCCGACCGATCTCATGGCGCATTGGCGCGACGACCTCGTCGCCTTCGTGCTCGGCTGCTCGTTTTCCTTCGAGGAGGCGCTGATGGCCGACGGCCTGCCGATCCGCCACATCGAGCAGGGCTGCCGCGTGCCGATGTATCGCACCAACATCGCCTGCACGCCGTCGGGGCCGTTCGCGGGGCCGATGGTGGTGTCGATGCGTCCGTTCAAGCCGGCGCAGGCGATCCGCGCGGTGCAGATCACGACGCGCTTTCCCGCCGTGCACGGCGCGCCGGTGCATCTCGGCCATCCCGACCAGATCGGCATCGCCGACATCAGCAAGCCGGACTACGGTGACCCGGTGCCGGTTGGCGCCGACGAAATTCCTGTCTTCTGGGCCTGCGGGGTGACGCCGCAGGCGGTCATCGCTGCGGCCAGGCTGCCCTTCGCCATCACCCACGCACCGGGCCTGATGCTGATCACCGATCTCAAGAACAAGGATCTCGCCGTCCTCTAATCAGGCAGCCATGCTGCTCATTGAGCCTTTACCGTCGACCTCAACCGCTTCATCGATGCGCTTTCATCAGAGGATCTTGCCATGACCATCACGCGCCGAAACGTCCTGCTTGGAGCCACCGCCGCCGCTGCGCTCGGTCCGATCGCCGCCCGCGCCCAGACGTCGGAAGTGAAGATCGGCGTCATCTATCCGTTCTCCGGCGCCAGCGCCCAGATCGGCGTCGATGCGCAGCGCGCGTTCGAGACCGCGGCGGAAATCATCAACGGCAAGTATGATTTCGATCTGCCGCTCGCCCGCACCGAAGGCCTGCCTAGTCTCGGCGGCGCCAAGATCAAGCTGGTGTTCGCCGACCACCAGGCCGACCCGCAGAAGGGCCGCGCCGAGGCCGAGCGCCTGATCACCCAGGAGAAGGTCGCAGCCGTCATCGGCTCCTATCAGAGCGCCGTCGCGGTGACGGCGAGCCAGATCTGCGAGCGTTACCAGATCCCGTATCTGTCGGCCGACAATTCCTCGCCGAGCCTGCATCGCCGCGGCCTGAAGTATTATTTCCGCGCCGCCCCGCATGACGAGATGTTCTCGCAGGCGATGTTCGACTTCTTCGACGCGATGAAGAAGAAGGGCACCAAGATCGACACGCTGGCCCTGTTCCACGAGGACACCATCTTCGGCACCGATTCGAGCAATGCCCAGCTCAAGCTCGCCAACGAGCGCGGCTACAAGATCGTCGCCGACATCAAGTACCGCGCCAACTCGCCGTCGCTGTCGGCCGAGGTGCAGCAGCTCAAGGCCGCCAATGCCGACGTGCTGATGCCGTCGAGCTACACCACGGACGGCATCCTGCTGGTCAAGACCATGGCCGAGCTCGGCTACAAGCCGAATGCGATCGTGGCGCAGGACGCCGGCTTCTCCGAGAAGGCGCTGTATGACGCGGTCGGCGACAAGCTCGAAGGCGTGATCTCGCGCGGCTCGTTCTCGCTCGATCTCGCCGCCAAGCGGCCGATGGTCGGCAAGATCAACGACATGTTCAAGGCCAAGTCGGGCAAGGACTTCAACGACTACTCGTCGCGCCAGTTCATGGGCCTGATCGTGATGGCCGACGCCATCAACCGCGCCAAGTCCACCGACGGCGAGAAGATCCGCGACGCGCTGGCCGCGACCGACATGCCGGGCGAGCAGACCATCATGCCGTGGAAGCGGGTGAAGTTCGACGAGAACGGCCAGAACAACGACGCCGATCCGGTGCTGCTGCAATATGTCGGCGGCAAGTTCGTCACCATCTTCCCGACCCAGGCCGCGGTGGCCCAAGCCACCTGGCCGATGAAGTAAGCGTCTTCGGCCCGAGGGGCGGGGAGACCATGGCGGAGCATCTGTCGTGCTCCGTCATTGCGGGGAGCGCAGCGACGAAGCAATCCAGGGGCCGCAAAGAAGGTCTGGATTGCTTCGCTTCGCTCGCAATGACGGGGAGCAAGTGAAGTGACAGCAGAAACAATCATCCAAAGTCTCGCCAGCGGCCTCTTGATGGGCCTGCTCTACGGGCTGATCGCCGTCGGCCTGGCGCTCATCTTCGGCCTGATGGACGTCGTGAACTTCGCCCACGGCGAGTTCCTGATGATCGCGATGTACGCGACCTTCTTCCTGTTCGCCTATTTCGCGCTCGATCCGCTGCTGTCGGCGCCGATCGTCGCCGCTGCTCTCTTCGTGTTCGGCGCGGTGGTCTATCTTCTGATTGTCAGATTTGCGGTCAGGGCGAAGGCCAATACCGGCATGGTGCAGATCTTCTCCACCTTCGGTCTCGCCGTGCTGATGCGCGGTGTCGCGCAGTACTTCTTCACCCCTGACTATCGCAGCATTCCGCACTCCTGGCTGGGCGGCAAGACGATCTCGATCGCCGGCATCTATCTGCCGCAGCCGCAGCTGGTCGGTGCCCTCATTGCGATCGCCGCCTTCGCCGGCCTGTACTTCTTCATCCACCGCACCGATTTCGGCCGCGCGCTGGAGGCGACGCGTGAGGATGCCGGCGCGGTGGCGCTGGTCGGCATCGACAAGAACAAGGTGTTCGCACTCGGCTGGGGCCTTGGTGCGGCGCTGGTCGGCCTTGCCGGTGCGGTCATGGCGATCTTCTTCTATGTCTTTCCCGACGTCGGCGCGTCGTTCGCGACCATCGCCTATGTGACGGTGGCGCTCGGCGGCTTCGGCAGCGTATTCGGCGCCTTTGCCGGCGGCATCGTGGTGGGCCTCGTCGAGGCCATCACCACGCTGATCCTGCCGCCGTCGCTGAAGACTGTCGGAATCTACGGGGTCTATCTCCTCGTCGTCTTCATCCGCCCGCGCGGCCTGTTCGGATCGATCTGATGGACAAGGCATTCATCCAACGCCGTCGGCGCGACCTCGTCCTCGCCGCCTTCCTTGCGGCCATCGCCGCCGTCGTGCCGTTCTTCGTCAAGGACGTCTACGTCCAGAACATCATGGTGCTCACCCTGATGTACGCGGCGCTGTCGCAGAGCTGGAACATCCTGTCCGGCTATTGCGGCCAGATCTCGCTCGGGCACGCGCTGTATTTCGGGCTCGGGGCCTACACCACCGCAATTCTGTTCACCAAGTTCGGCGTGCTGCCGTGGTTCGGCATGCTCGCCGGCGGTCTGATCTCGGCGCTGATCGCCATGGCGCTCGGCTATCCCTGCTTCCGGCTCGGCGGCCATTACTTCGTCATCGCGACCATCGTCATCGCCGAGATCACGCTGCTCTTGTTCCAGAACTGGGATTGGGCGGGGGCGGCACTCGGCATCGACATTCCGGTGCGGCGTGACTCGTGGCTGACCTTCCAGTTCACCCGCTCCAAGCTGCCGTACTTCTACTTTGCACTCGTGCTCGCCTGCGTCGCCTGGTTCGTGACCTGGTGGCTGGAGGATTCGAAGTGGGGCTATTGGTGGCGCGCGGTGAAGGACAACCCGGTCGCCGCCGAGAGCCTCGGCGTCGACGTGTTCAACTCCAAGATGGGCGCGGCGGCCGTCTCGGCCTTCCTGGTCGCGATCGGCGGCAGCTTCTATGCGCAGTTCGTGTCCTACATCGATCCTGAAAGCGTGATGGGATTCCAGTTCTCGCTCTTGATGGCGCTCCCGGCCGTGCTCGGCGGCATCGGCACGCTGTGGGGACCGATGCTGGGCGCGGTCATCCTGATCCCGCTGACCGAGTTGACCCGCTCCTTCATCGGCGGCTCCGGCCGCGGCGTCGACCTGATCGTGTATGGCGGCCTGATCGTTGCGATCTCGCTGGCGCGGCCGCAAGGTCTGGTCAGCCTGTTCTCCCGCAAGCCGAAGCCGGCCGTTCAGCCCGCGAGAGAGGCGGTGGCGTCATGACCGCGCTGCTGGAAACCCGTAAAATCACCCAGCGCTTCTCGGGCCTGACCGCCAACTCCGACGTCTCCATCAAGGTGGGGCATGGCGAGATCGTTGGCCTGATCGGTCCGAACGGCGCCGGCAAGTCGACCTTGTTCAACCTGATCGCCGGTGCGTTCAAGCCGACCGAAGGCGCCATCATCTTCGACGGCGAGGACGTCACCGCGCTGCCGGCCGCCGAACGCTGCCAGCGCGGCATCGGCCGCACCTTCCAGGTGGTGAAAAGCTTCGAAAGCATGACGGTGATCGAGAACGTCATCGTCGGCGCGCTCGTCCGCACCACCAACATGCGCGAGGCGCGGCGGAAGGCGCATGAGGTCTTGGAGTTCTGTGGCCTCGGCGCCCGCGCCGATGTGCTCGCCAGCGATCTCGTGCCTTCGGAGAAGCGGCGCCTGGAAGTGGCGCGTGCGCTCGCCACTGAGCCGAAGCTGCTGCTGCTCGACGAGGTCCTGACCGGCCTGACGCCGGTCGAGTCACAGAAGGGCGTCGAGCTCGTGCGCCGCGTGCGCGACACCGGCATCACGGTGCTGATGGTCGAGCATGTCATGGAGATCGTGATGCCGCTGGTCGATCGCGCCATCGTGCTCGATCTCGGCAAGGTGCTGATCGAAGGCAAGCCCACGGACGTCGTCCGCGATCCCAAAGTCATTTCCGCCTATCTCGGAGACCGCCATGCTGTCGGTGCGTGACATCACCACCGCCTATCAGGGCCTGGTTGCGATCTCGAATATCTCGATCGATGTCGAGAAGGGCGAGATCGTCTGCGTCGCCGGCGCCAATGGCGCGGGCAAGTCGACCTTGTTGAAGTCGATCGCCGGGGCCGAGCGGCCGCGTGCGGGCAGCATCACCTTCGACGGCAGCCGCATCGACGGCATGGCGCAGCACCTGATCACGGCCAGGGGCATCGCCTATGTGCCGGAGAACCGCCGGCTGTTCCCGCGGCTCTCGGTGCGCGACAATCTGCGGCTCGGCAGCTATCTCTATCGCGGCGAGGCCAACCGCGAGGAGCCGCTCGACTTCGTATTCACACTGTTTCCGCGGCTGTCCGAGCGGCTCGAGCAGCGCGCCGAGACCTTGTCCGGCGGCGAGCAGCAGATGCTGGCGATCGGCCGCGCTCTGATGACCCGGCCGCGGCTTCTGATGCTCGACGAGCCGTCGCAGGGCATCATGCCGAAGCTGGTCGACGAGATCTTCCAGGCCGTCAAGCGCATCCGCGACGCCGGCATGACCGTGCTGATCGTCGAGCAACGCATGGCCGAATGCCTGGAGATCGCCGACCGCGCCTACATCCTCCAGACCGGCCGCGTGCTGATGCAGGGCACGGCAGCGGAGATCAGCGGCAACAAGGATGTGCGGAAGGCGTATTTGGGGCTGTGAGGCGATATGTTCAATTGCCTGCTCTGCGTCGTTGTGTTCGCGGCGCGTAGCGAAGCCATCTAGAGTCCCGTCCGAGGCCCCTGGATCGCGTCGCTGCGCTCGCGATGACAGCGTTCGTGGAAGGCGCGGTGTCCGCCACAACCGTCATTGCGAGCGCAGCGAAGCAATCCAGGGGCCAAGGCAAAGTTCTCTTTGGCTAAGATGTCGAGCAACAGCGGCGACTGTTCGGTCAGCCGCCGCGGCTACACCATCCCCTTGCCGGCGTCGGACCCCTGGCGGCGCTGCCGCGCCTGCAGCATCAGGATCACCGACAGCGCGGCGAAGATCACGACGAAGGACACCGCCGATGTCAGCGTGCCCAGCGCGTAGATGTCGGGCTTGGTGACGGTCGTCGTCAGGCCCTGCAATTCCAGCGGAAGCGTATTCACCGAGCCGATCGCCTGGCTGGAGCGGGCGAGTTCGTCCCAGGACAGGGTGAAGCCGAACAGGCCGATGCCGACCACGGATGGCAGGATGATCGGCAGCACGACGTGGCGGAAGGTCTGCCAGGGCGTGGCGCCGAGGTCGCGTGCGGCTTCCTCCAGCCGGCCGTCGAAGCGGTTGAAGATCGCGAACATGATCAGGAGTCCGAACGGCAAGGTCCAGGTCAGATGCGCGCCGAGGCCCGAGGTGAACAGGCCCATCGCGGTGGTGTAGCCGTCTGCGAGCCAGCCGAGCCCGACATCGGCGCCGTGCTTGTTGATGAAGTCGTCGATCAGCCGGAACTCCAGCGCGATGCCGAGCGAGGTGATGATCGAGGGCATGATCAGGCTGGCGATCGCTGTGTAGAACAGGATCGAGGCGCCACGGAACGGCTTGCGGAACGCCATGCCGGCCGCGACCGACAGCACCACCGTGATTACCATCACCACGAGGCCGAGCGCCAGCGAGCGCTTGAACGCGGCGCCGATGTCGACGATGCCGCCGCCGGAAAACACCTTGCCGAACCAGGTCAGCGACACGCCGTTCATCGGAAACGTCAGGCCGCCATCCGGTCCTTGGAACGACAAGATGTAGATCGCGATCATCGGCCCGTACAGGAACAGCACATAGGCTGCGAAGAAGGCCGCAAGGATGTAGAAGGAGCGGGGGCGCTTGTCTCCCATCTCAGAGCTCCTTGCGCACGTCGACGATCCGCGTCAGCGCGGAGATGATGATGATGGTGATGCCGAGCAGGATCACGGCATTGGCCGCGGCGGCCGGGAATTGCAGTGCCGACAGCCGGGACTCGATGATCTTGCCGGCGGAGGCGATCTGCTGGCCGCCCATCACGCCGACGGTGACGAAGTCGCCCATCACGATGGTGATGACGAAGATCGAGCCGATCACGATGCCGGGCTTCGACAGCGGAATGACGATGTTGACCAGTGTCTGCCAGCCCGATGCGCCGGCATCATAGGCGGCCTCGATCAGGCGCTTGTCGATGCGGATCATCGAATTGAAGATCGGCACCACCATGAAGAACGTGAACAGGTGCACCAGCGCCAGCACCACCGAAAATTCGGAGAACAGCAGCCATTCGATCGGCTTGTTGACGATGCCCACACCTTGCAGGCCCTGATTGACGAGGCCGTTGCGTCCCAGCAGCGGGATCCAGGCGATCATCCGGATCACGTTGGAGGTCCAGAACGGGATCGTGCACAACAGCGACAGCACGATCTGCCAGGTCTTGCTGCGAACGTGGAAGGCGAGGAAATAGGCGACCCAGAAGCCGATCATCAACGTCAGGCCCCAGGTCAGCAGGCACAGCTTCAGCGTCTTCAGATAGGTCTTCAGGATCGTGCACAGTTCGGGCAGGTTGGCGACGCAGCCTTCGAAGGTGTCGGTATAGCCGCGGAAGCTGAACGCCGGGATCATCTCATATTCGTTGTAGTCCCAGGCGCTGACGACGACGACGAGCACCAGCGGCAACAGGAAGAACAGCGCGAATACCAGCATCATCGGGCCGGCCTGCAGCCACGCGATCGAGCGCTGGGTCAGCTTGCGGAAGGTGCTCTCCGCGGGCGCTACGGTGTCGGGCGAATTGTCGATCGTCACGGCCACGTGGGGAAACCTGTCGTCCGGTGCGGATGTTTCGAAACGTCTGAGACGAGCTGCCGCGCCCACGACGTCGCGGGCGCGGCAGCAATGGCGGTCACATCAGGCGGCGATGAACTCGTTCCACTTGCGGACCATGTAGTCGTTCTCGTCCATGACGGCGTTCCAGCAGACGACGTTGCCCATGCGGTCCTCGTAGGAGCCGCCGTCGCGCACGGCGCCGGCCTTTTCCATCAGGGTGCCGTCGGGGGCCTTGATGTCGTTCTTCGCCGGCTTGCCTTCCATCCAGTAGCCCCACTCGTCCTCGGTCATGTTGGCCTTGGCGGTGGAGAGCACGGCCGAGTAGTAGCCCTGGCGGTTGAGATAGGCGCCGGCCCAGCCGGACAGGTACCAGTTGACGAACTCATAGGCCCAGTCGAGCTTCGGGCTGCCGCCCACCGCCTTGGAGACGCAGAAGCCCGAGGCCCAGGAGCGATAGCCTTCCTTGAGCGGCTGGAACACGCAGGGGATGCCCATCGAGCGCACCTTGGTGACGGCCGGCGACCACATCGACTGGATCACGGTCTCACCCGAGGCCATCAGGTTGACGGACTCGTTGAAGTCCTTCCAGAACGCGCGGAACTGGCCGGCCTTCTTGGCCTCGGTCAGCACCTTCATCGTCAGGTCGATCTCGGCCTTGGTCATGTTGCCCTTGTCGGCATATTTGTATTGGCCGGTCGCCTCGACGACGAGGGCGGCATCCATGATGCCAATCGAGGGAATGTTGAGGATCGAGGCCTTGCCCTTGAATTCGGGGTTGAGCAGCTCGGCCCAGGAGTTGATCGGGCGCTTGATCAGGTCGGGGCGGATGCCGAGCGTGTCGGCGTTGTAGACGGTCGGGATCAGCGTGACCCATTCGGTCGGGGTTGCCGAGAAGGTCTTGGAGTTTGCGCCGTCGAGATAGAGCACCTTCCAGGGCGCGGTGCCCTGGCCGCCGATCTTCTTGCCGTTCGGCAGCTCGCCCTTGGTGAAGACGGGCGTGATGTTGTCGAATTCCTTGATCTTGCGCGCGTCGAGCGGGAAGATGTTGCCCGACGGCACCAGCTTCTTGAGCGAGAAATATTCGGTGTCGAGCACGTCGAAGGAGTTCGGCTGGGTGATGACGCGCTTGGTGACGTCGTCGGTCGTCGCCGTGATGTATTCGATCTTGATGCCGGTGTCGGCGAGGCACTTCTTGGAGATCTCGTCGCCCTCGTTCACGGCGGTGCCGAGATAGCGCAGCACCTTGGCGTCGGCGGCGTGGACGTAGGGCGCGCTGAGCAGCGTGCCGGAGCCGGCGAGACCGGCAACGCCCGCCGCGCCCTTGAGCAGCGAGCGGCGGCTGATGGATGTCGTCTTCGATCGATCAGTCATGATCATCTCCTTGGGAAAGAACGAGCAAACGAAAATCAGGTGACCAGCTCCGCAGCCGGAGCGGCTGCGGCAGGGCGGGGCGTCAGTGCGTCAGCGAAGGCCATGTTCCAGGTGACGACGACGCGCTCGCCGATGCTGTGGGTCTGTGCATCGAACTGATCGTCGCTGAGCTGCGCCGAGATCTCGGGGCCACCGTCGGTCGCGACCGCGACCAGCACATAGGTGCCCTGATATTCGATCTTGCTGATAGTGCCGGGCACCACCGGGCCGTCGATCGCCGCATTCGGCGCCTTGAGCTGGATGCGGTCGACGCGCACGGCGAAGGTCTCGCCGTTCAGCGGGATCACGTTGTGGCCGCCGATGAAGCGGGCGGCGAATTCGGTGCGCGGATGATTGAAGATGTCGCGCGGGCTGCCCTGCTGCTCGATGCGGCCGCCATTCATCAGCACCACGAGGTCGGACAGCGCCATGGCCTCGTCCTGGCCATGGGTGACGTGAACGAAGGTGAGCCCGAGCTCGCGCTGCAGTCGCTTCAGCTCGGCGCGCATGCGCAGGCGCAGGAACGGGTCGAGCGCCGACAGCGGCTCGTCGAGCAGCAGGATCTGCGGCGAGGTGATCAGCGCACGGGCCAGCGCCACGCGCTGCTGCTGGCCGCCGGAAAGCTGCGCCGGCAGGCGGCCAGCATAGCTCTGCATGTCCACCAGTTCGAGCAGCTCGCGTGCCTTGGCGTGGCGCTCGGGCTTGGACACGCCTTTCATCTTCAATGCAAACGCGACGTTGTCGATCACCGACAGATGCGGAAACAGCGCATAGGACTGGAACATCATCGCGGTGCCGCGTCCTGCGGGCGGCAGCTCGGTCACGTTCCTGGCGCCGACGATGATGTCGCCCGACGTCGCGGATTCGTGGCCGGCGATCATGCGCAGGGTGGAGGTCTTGCCGCAGCCGGACGGGCCGAGCAGACAGCAATAGGAGCCGGCGGGAATCCGCAGGTCGATTGCGTCGACGGCGGTGACGTGACCGTACATCTTCGTCACCTTCACCAGTTCCAAGCTCGCGCCCGCCGCCATCCGCCCTCCGTCGTCCTGTCCCGTGTCGGTCATGATCGCAGCTCGCTCCGTCGGGCGCCCGCGATCCGGCCCGTCTGATGTCTGCAACGGATATGCCAAGGGTCGCCGTGGGCGCGGAGCAGCGCGTGAAAATTGCGCGCTGGATGAGATGCGTATGCAACGCTCGAAAGGGCATTCCCCGGTCCCGGCGTCAGTCCGCTCAGATGGGCCGCCGATCCGGCCAAACAGCCGCGCCCACGCCGATGTGGAGGCATTTTGCCCTGTCCTTTCGTGCTCCGGGCGTGCTCAGCGATAGGCTGCAATCGATGGTGGAAGAGCGGGGCGCATCCTCGCGCCGCGGCAGCGATGAGCTGCCGGTGTTGTCCTTGCTCGACCGATCCGTCCCTGATTGCTACCGAAGTCGCACTTTGCCTGAATATTAGGCATCGTTGTCCTCCCGAGGCAAGGCAGCTTGATGAGCGACAAGGCGGCGCAGGCTACCTCGCATGCAGGCCAGGCTGGCGGGACGCTAGATCCGCCGTGCCCGCGATCTCGCCTGCGCGGCGGCCACCAGCATGCGCTCGGCAATGCCGCGCAGCTCGCTGACCGCGATCGGATCAGAGGCGGCGAACGCGTCATAGGAGTCGGCTGCGATCGGAAACCAGCGATAGAAGCGGGCCTCCTCGTAGAGCACCCGGACAGCGGCATCGATCTCGGCCGGCGTTGTTGCGAAATATTGCATGCCCATCCATCCGCCGGCGGATCAGTGATGATCGTTGTGATCGGGCAGGGTGAGGCCGAAGACTTTGACCAGATCGTCGACCTGCTGCGGCGACAGATGACGCGGGTTGAGTCCGCGCAGCAGCAGATAGAGCTTTGCGGTCTCCTCGAGCTCCTCCATCGCGAACACGGCGGCTTCCAGCGTGTCACCGGACACGACGGGCCCGTGATTTGCGAGCAGCACCGAGGCGTATTTGCCGGCGAGACCCTTGATGGCATCGGCTACCGCGGGATCGCCCGGACGATGATAGGGCACCAGCGCGGTCTGGCCGCAGCGCATCAAGTAATAAGGTGTCAGCGGCGGCAGCGCGGCGCGCGGATCGATCTCCGGCAGCATCGAGATCGCGACCGAATGGGTCGAGTGCAGATGCACGACGGCGCGCGCGGCGTCGCGCGTCTGGTACAGCGCCGTGTGCAGCGGCACCTCCTTGGTCGGTGCATCGCCCGAGACCAGTCGCCCTTCGGCATCGAGCCGCGACAAACGGGCCGGATCGAGGAAGCCGAGCGAGGCATTGGTCGGCGTCACCAGCCAGCCGCCATCATCGAGCCGCACGCTGATGTTGCCGGACGATCCCGGCGTCAGCCCGCGCTCGAACAGCGAGCGGCCGAACCGGCAGATGGCCTCGCGAATCGCAGTTTCCGCCACGGGTCTTTCCTCGCATGTCGCTGTTTTGCCGCTTTGTCTCACGCTTTGGCAACGCGGCCAAGCCGTGATACCCAGGGTGCAGTCCGGGGCAACCGGACATTCTCCGGGAAACGCTTCAGGGATCTGCCGCATGCCGTCGCCATCGCAATTGAACGTCGCCGTGATCGGGCTTGGCTCGATGGGATTCGGCATGGCGACCTCGCTGAAGCGCGCAGGCTTCGAGGTGACCGGATGCGACGTCTCGGCGGACGCGGTGGCGCGTTTCGTGGCCGACGGCGGCAAGGGCGCGACGACTCCCGCCGAGGCGGCTGATGGCGCCGATATCGTGGTCAGCGTCGTGGTCAATGCGGCGCAGACGGAAGCCATCCTGTTCGGCCCGGGCGGTGCTGCCGAAACCATGCCGAAGGACGCCGTGTTCGTCTCCTCCGCGACCATGGATCCTGACGTTGCGCGGCGGCTGGCGAAGCAGCTCGAAGCCACCGGCCGGCACTACCTCGACGCGCCGATCTCCGGCGGCGCGCAGCGCGCCGCGCAAGGCGAGCTGACGATCCTGGCCTCGGGCAGCGCGGCGGCGTTTGCCAAGGCGCGGCCGGCGCTCGATGCGATGGCGGCCAAGCTCTATGAGCTCGGCGATGCCGCCGGGCAGGGCGCTGCGTTCAAGATGATCAACCAGCTTCTCGCCGGCGTTCACATCGCTGCCGCCAGCGAGGCCATCGCCTTCGCCGCCAAGCAGGGTCTCGATATCAGAAAGGTCTATGAGGTCATCACCGCCTCGGCCGGCAATTCCTGGATGTTCGAGAACCGCATGCCGCACGTGCTCGACGGCGACTACACGCCGCGCAGCGCGGTCGAGATCTTCGTCAAGGACCTCGGCATCATCCAGGACATGGCACGCAGCCATCGTTTTCCGGTGCCGGTCTCGGCCGCCGCGCTGCAGATGTTCCTGATGACGTCGGCCGCCGGCATGGGCCGCGACGACGACGCCTCTGTGGCGCGGATGTATGCGCAGGTCACTGGCACGACGCTGCCGGGCCCCTCCAAGTAGCAGCACGACGAGTATTCACGCCATGCCCCGCTTCGCCGCCAATCTCTCGATGATGTTCACCGAGCATCCGTTCCTCGACCGCTTCACGGCCGCCGCCAAGGCCGGCTTCACTGCGGTCGAATTCCTGTTTCCGTATGACCATCCGGCCGAGGAGGTCGGCCAACGGCTGCATGGCAACGGCTTGACCCAGGCGCTGTTCAACCTGCCGCCCGGCAATTGGGATGCCGGCGAGAAGGGCTTTGCGGCGCTGCCGGAGCGCTTCGACGATCTCAAGGCGAGCCTCGAGACCGCGCTGCCTTATGCCATGGCGACCGGCGTGAAGCGGCTGCACATGATGGCGGGGATCGCCGAGCGCAGCGATCCGAAGGCGGTGGAGGCGTACTACAAATCGGTCGCATGGGCGGCCGAGTTCTTCGCGCCCCACGGCCTCGACATCGTCATCGAGCCGATCAATCCGCGCAACGTGCCCGGCTACTTCCTCAACGATTTCGGCTTCGCCCGCGATCTGATCCGCGAGCTGAAGATTCCGAACCTGAAGCTGCAGTTCGACATCTATCATTGCCAGATCATCCATGGCGACGTCACGATGCGGCTGCGCGAGATGATGGACATCATCGGCCACATCCAGATCGCCAGCATTCCCTCGCGCAACGAGCCCGACGGCGAGGAGCTCAACTATCCGTTCCTGTTCGGGGAGCTCGACCGGCTCGGCTATGCCGGCTTCGTCGGCTGCGAGTACAATCCGCGCGGCCGCACCGAGGACGGGCTCGGCTGGTTCGCGCCCTACAAGGGAGTGAAGCCGTGAGCCTGAAGCTCGGCTGCATCGCCGACGACTACACCGGCGCCTCCGATCTCGCCAACACCCTGACCCGCGCCGGCCTGCGCACGGTGCAGACCATCGGCGTACCGGCTGATGACCTCACGCTGCCCGAGGTCGATGCCGTCGTGGTGTCGCTGAAGAGCCGCTCGATTGAGGCGTCGCTTGCCGTGGCCCGCTCACGCGAGGCCGACGCATGGCTGCGCGCACGAGGCGCCGACCACGTGCTGTTCAAGATCTGCTCGACGTTCGATTCCACCGACGCCGGCAATATCGGTCCTGTCATGGACGCGCTGGCGGGCGATGCCGGTGAAACGATCGTGCTGGTGACGCCGGCGTTCCCGGAAACCAGGCGGACCGTCTATCAGGGCAACCTGTTCGTCGGCGGCGTGCCGCTCAATGAGAGCCCGCTCAAGGATCATCCGCTCAACCCGATGCATGACGCCAATCTGGTGCGCGTGCTCGGCCGGCAAAGCCGACGGAAGATCGGTCTGGTCGATCTCGCCACCGTGGTGCATGGGCCGGAGGCGATCAGCCACCGGCTGCAGGAACTGGCCGGGCAGGGCATGGGTGCCGCGATCGTCGACGCCGTGTTCGATGCGGACCTGACCGCGATCGGTGCGGCCGCCTTGAAGAGCCGGGTCTCCGTCGGCGCGTCCGGCATCGGGCTCGGTCTGGCGCGCGCTTTGGTCGAGGCCGGGCGCGTGCATTCCCACGGCTTGGCGCATCACGCCGATGCCCCCGTCGGCGGCTTGGCCGCCTGCCTCGCCGGCAGCTGCTCGCAGGCGACGTTGCAGCAGATCGCGCAGGCCGAGACCATCATGCCGGTGCTGCATCTCGATGCGGCGGGTCTGGTCGCCGGTCCGGACGAGACGCAGCGCGCGCTCGCCTGGGCGCGTGAGCGCATCGCCAAGGGGCCTGTGCTGATTGCCTCCAGCGCGACGCCGGATCAGGTCAGCGCGCTGCAATCCAGGCACGGCCGCGAGGCGGCGGGGCACGCCATCGAGCAGGCGATGGCCGATCTCGCCGAGGGGCTGATCCAGGCCGGCGTGCGGCGGTTGATCGTCGCCGGCGGCGAGACCTCGGGCGCTGTCGTTGATCGGCTGGGGATTCCGGGCTTCCTCGTCGGTCCGGAGATCGCGGCCGGCGTGCCCGTGCTTCGCACGATCGGCGCCGACGCAGGCGACATGCTGCTGGCGCTGAAGTCCGGCAATTTCGGTGGGCCGCAGTTTTTCGCCGACGCGCTCGGGCTGATGCGCTAACTGCGCGTCGGCCGACTGCCGGCTGCGTCGGCCTGTGCCGGATTTTGGAACGACGTGCTGAGCCTCGGTCCCGATCTCATCATCTGCTTAGTTTGTGAGCCGTCGCTCGGCGCGGCAGCGCCGCCGTGCCGCCATAAGCATCGGGACGCACACTGAAAAAGCAGAAGTTTTTTGCGTGTAATGCCCGATAACTCCCGTAAATTAACGGTCTCTAGGGACCTCACCGCTATACCTCCGGTACGGACCGTCGCGTGACGCGTCCATCTGTGGGTAGGGCAATGAAACTGAATCGGATCGGCTACAAACTCGGGCTCGCTGGCGCCATCGGCGCATCTCTCGCCGTCGGCATGATCGCTAACCAGTTGATGGCGGAAAGAGCGGTCAACCACGCCAATCAGCAGGCCGAGCGCGCGCGGCGCGTCGTCGAGAGCGTGCTGTCGGCCAGCATCAACATGCAGCAGACCCAGCTCGGTGGCCGTTCGGCGCGGCTGGCGCGTGCGCCGGCCGAGGCAGAGAAGGCAGCCGCCGACATTCAGCAGTTCTCGACCGGGATGGTGACGGACATCGACGCCGCACTCGCCAACGTGTCGACCGCCGACAATCGCGCCCGGCTGACCCGGATCAAGGAGCTGATGACGAGCTATGCCGCGGGAGCGGTCGATCTCGCCGAGGCGCAGAAGAAGTTGCTGACGCAGATCGAAAAGCGCAGTGCTGTCTCCAACGACTGGAACACCAGCCTGAAGGCTCTGCTCGCCTCGCCGTCGCTGCCGAAGCTCGCCTTCCGCGAGCGGGTCGAGCGCCAGCTTCACGCTGCCGATGCCAAGTTGAACTACATGCGGTCGCAGGCCTGGCGGTTCGGTATGACTGGCGATGCCGCGACGATCCTGACGGTGAAGCAGACGGTGCCGGGGCTGAAGAGCTCGCTGACCGACGCCCGCATGCTGGCCGACGACCGCGAGATCCAGGCCACGATCACCAAGCTCAATGGCCTCGCCTCGGACTTCGTCGCCGCGAACGACGAGGTGGTGAAGACCGAGGGGATCAAGGAGGCCGTGCTGCGCGACCGCACGCTCATCTATCTCGGCGAGGCCGGCGAGCTGATGTCCTCTGCGATCCAGGACGCGCGCGCGCGCAACGCGAGCGCGCGGTTCGAGGCAGACCAGGTCGCCGCGCAGGCGAGCTATATCACGCTGTTTGTCGGATTGGCGGTTCTGTTGTCGGTGATCGGTTCGGTCGTGTTCTCGTTCCTCGGGATCGCGCGGCCGTTGACGCGGCTGAACGCGGCGCTCGGCGAGATGGCGCGCGGCCGGCTCGACATCGCCATTCCCGGCGCATCGCGGGGTGACGAAATCGGCGATCTCGCCAAGACCGTAACGGTGATTCGTGGCAATGCGGAGGAGAAGGCGCGCGCCGAGGCCGAGGAAAAGAGCGCGCAGGACGCGATCACGGCGCGCCAGCGCAAGGCCGACATGCAGCGGCTGGCCGAGCAGTTCGAAGCCGCGGTCGGCGAGATCGTGAACACCGTCTCGTCGGCCTCGAGCCAGCTCGAGCAGTCCGCCACCACGCTGACCCAGGCCGCGACGCGCTCGCAAGGCTTGACGACGGCGGTTGCGTCCGCCTCGGAGGAAGCCACGACCAACGTCCAGTCGGTGGCGTCTGCGACCGAGCAGATGGCCTCGTCGGTCACCGAGATCAGCCGTCAGGTGCAGGAATCGGCGCGCATCGCCAACGACGCCGTCGGCCAGGCCCGCACCACGACCGGGCGCGTCAGCGAGCTGTCCAAGGCTGCCACCCGCATCGGCGACGTCGTCGAACTGATCAACACGATTGCCGGCCAGACCAACCTGCTGGCGCTCAACGCCACCATCGAGGCCGCACGCGCCGGCGACGCCGGCCGCGGCTTCGCGGTCGTCGCCTCGGAGGTCAAGGCGCTGGCGGAGCAGACCGCGAGGGCGACTGGCGAGATCGGCCAGCAGATCTCGAGCATCCAGGTCGCAACGCAGGAGTCGGTCAGCGCGATCAAGGAGATCTCCTCCACGATCGAGAAGCTGTCGGAAATCTCCTCGACCATCGCAGCCGCCGTCGAAGAGCAGGGCGCGGCGACGCAGGAGATCTCGCGCAACGTCCAGCAGGCGGCGCATGGCACGCAGCAGGTCTCGTCCAACATCGCCGACGTCGAGCGCGGTGCGGCCGAGACCGGGTCGGCCTCGGCCCAGGTGCTCTCAGCGGCACAGGCGCTGTCCGGCGACAGCAACCGTCTCAAGCAGGAGGTCGCGAGCTTCCTCGGTTCGGTGCGGGCGGCGTAACGCCGAGACGCGGAAGCGGCCAACTCGGATTGCGCAGGGGATTAAAAGGCCGGAGCATCGAACGCTCCGGCCTTTTGCGTTGTCTCGCGTTGCATCGACGCCGGCAAACTAACCTGCGTAGTCAATCTACGTTTTTAACTTGTGTTAAGAATCGGCGCGTAGGGTCCGGACGTTCGCGGCCAACGCGCAGTCGAGTCCCACGGGCAGACGGCGCTTCTCTCGTTCGGTCGCATGGCACGAGACGACGCGTCGCACGGCAAGCCGGAGCGCGTTACCGATCTGGACGGGCAACGATCAGTTTTCGATCGTTGCTCCGTATTTGCACGGACATCGTCTTAACCAGACTTAATATTGGGTTCCGTAGCTTCCACGCGTGGGCTGCGGGCCCGTTTGCGTGACGACGAGGGCGAGCCCCCCGACCGTCGACGTGATCTGTCCCCGAGCGCCCCAAGCATGAGTCGCGCCCGTGGAGACTGACATGTCGTTTGCAATGCCTCATCGCCTCAAGCTCACCATCGGGATCAAGATCTACGCCCTGATCGGTCTGAGCTTCCTCGGTCTGATCGGCCTGACTGCCTTCAATTCCCGTGAGCTCGCTGCCGGCCTCAAGCAGCAGAAGCAGCTCGAGCTGCGGCATCTGACCGAGCTCGCGCTCGCCATCTTCGCCGAGGAGCATGCTGCCGCGCAGAAGGGGACGATCTCGGTCGCCGACGCGCAGAAGCGCGCTCTGGAGCGCGCCTCCCAGCTCCGCTATGGCGGCAACGAGTATTTCTTCGTCACGGACATGACCGCGAAGATGCTGATGCATCCGATCTCGACCAAGCTGATCGGGCAGGACGTCGCGGACATGAAGGATCCGAACGGCAAGAAGCTGTTCCAAGAGATGATCGACGTGGTTCGCCAGCATGGCCGCGGCTTCGTCGACTACGATTGGCCGAAGCCCGGCTCCGAGACGCCGCAGCCCAAGCTCACCCATGTCGCAGGCTTCGCACCCTGGAATTGGCTGGTCGGGACCGGCGTCTATATCGATGACCTCTCGGCTCAGGCCTGGGCCTCGACGCGGCAGTCGTTGATGGCGGCCGGGATCGTGCTGCTGATCCTGCTCGTCGTGTCGACGCTCGTCGGGCGCGGCATCACCAGCCCTCTGCATCGCATGACCAGCGCGATGAAGAGCCTCGCCGGCGGCCGTCTCGACGTCGAGGTCCCCGGCGTAGGACGCGGCGACGAGATCGGCGAGATGGCCGGCGCCGTCGAGGTGTTCAAGAGCAATGCGGTCGCACGTCACGCGCTGGAAGCGGAGCAGAAGGAAGCCGAGCAGCGGGCGCTGGCCCGCCGCAAGGCCGACATGCACAAGATGGCCGACGACTTCGAAAGCGCCGTTGGCGAGATCGTCGAGACGGTCTCGTCGGCTTCGTCCAGACTGGAAGTCTCGGCGGATACCTTGAGCAAGACGGCGGTCCGCGCCGGCGAGCTCGCAACCACGGTGGCGGCTGCGTCGGAGGAAGCGTCGACCAACGTGCAATCCGTCGCCTCGGCCACCGAGGAGATGACGTCCTCGGTCACCGAGATCGGCCGCCAGGTGCATGAATCGGCGCGCATGGCCAACGAAGCGGTCGAGCAGGCGAAGAAGACCAACGAGCGGGTGAGCGAGCTGTCGCGCGCGGCGAGCCGCATCGGCGACGTGGTCGAGCTGATCAACAGCATTGCCGGGCAGACCAATCTGCTGGCGCTGAACGCCACGATCGAGGCGGCGCGTGCCGGCGAGGCGGGGCGGGGCTTCGCCGTGGTCGCCGCCGAGGTCAAGGCGCTGGCGGAGCAGACCGCCAAGGCGACCGATGAGATCGGCCAGCAGGTGGCCGGCATCCAGGCGGCGACACAGGAATCGGTTGCGGCGATCAGGCTGATCTCCGGCAGCATCGAGCGGCTGTCGGAGGTTTCCTCGACGATTGCAGCCGCTGTCGAAGAGCAGAACGCCGCGACCAAGGAGATCTCGCGCAACGTGCAGCAGGCGGCGCACGGCACGCAGCAGGTCTCCGTCAACATCACCGACGTGCAGCGCGGCGCCACCGAGACCGGCTCGGCCTCGACCCAGGTGCTGGAGGCGGCCCAGGGGCTGTCGACAGACAGCAACCGCCTCAAGCGCGAGGTCAGCCGCTTCCTGCAGACGGTCCGCGCGGCCTGACAGGCCGGGGCAATCTCACTAGCTCAATTAACGATCCGACCAGCGTGTCTCAACGAGTTCAAATCCCGTCATGATGGCCTTCCTTGACCTCCGGCCCCGCCACGAGGTGGTGAACCGGATGCGATCGCTCGCGACTTCCTCGGTGATCATCCTCACCCTCATGCTCACGACCTCGGTCGGTGCCGCGCCCGGCGACAACCTCGCCGTCGTGCGCGACCTCGGCGGCAGGATCGGTCCCGCCATCGGAGCGGCCCTTGCCTGCAGCGAGATCCCTCGGCCGCGGATCCAGGCCATCATCGGCAAGTTCCAGGCCGTCATCCGGGAGGCGTCGAGCGACGACGGCGATCGCAACGAGCTGACGCGCGAGTTCGACCGCTCCATCGCCGACGGTCGCGCGGCCGTGGCGAGTGGCCGTCAGGACTGCCGGCGGGCCGAGCTTCAGCTCGCAGACATCGAGCGATCGATCGGCGCGCCCGCAACGGCGGCCGGCGCGCTGCCGGACTCTGCGCCCTCCATCGCTGCGGCTGGTGCGACGAGCGCCGTGCCTGCTCCATCGGTTCGCGGCGTCACGGAGCGCGACATCACGTTCGGCAGCGTCTTGCCACTGTCGGGCGCGAACAAGGAATCGGGTCGGCTGCTCAAGGTCGGCATCGAAGCCGCCTTCAACCGCGCCAACGACGCCGGCGGGGTCAATGGCCGGATGTTCAAGCTCGTCGTCGCCGATGACGGCTATGATCCGAACCGCACGCTCGACGCCATGAAGCAGCTCTACGAAAAGGAGCGCGTGTTCGGCTTCGTCGGCAGTTTCGGGACCGCGACGGCGGCCGTCGCGATCCCATATTCGCTCGAGCGCCGGATGCTGTTCTTCAGCCCCTATACCGGTGCGAACGTCTCGCGCCACGATCCGCCGGACCGCTACGTCTTCAACTATCGTCCGAGCTATTCGGAAGAAGCTGATGCGCTGGTCCGTTACCTGGTGAAGCTGCGCCGCGTGCCGCCACGCCAGATTGCGCTGTTCGCGCAGGACGATTCGTTCGGCGATGCAGGCTTTGCCGGCGTGGCAAAGGCGTTTCGCGTCCTCGGCCTCAGCGACGCCGCGATCCTGCGCGTCAACTACACCCGCAACACCGTGGATGTGGAGCCGGCGATCAACCAGCTCAAGGCCCAGAAGGTGCCCGTCCGCGCGGTCATCATGGTCGCGACCTCGCGCGCGGCGGCGAAGTTCATCGAAAAGGCGCGCGATGCGCTTCCCGGCGTCCTCTTCGTCAATGTGTCGGCGGTCGGCGCATCGGCGCTTGCCAATGAGCTCATGCTGCTCGGTTCGCGCTACGCGGCCGGGGTCGTCGTGACCCAGACCGTTCCCGCCGTCTCCGGCTATTCGAGCGTGGTGCTCGACTACAAGGCCGCGCTGGCTCGACACTTCCCCGGCGAACCGCCGGACTACACCTCGCTCGAGGGCTACATCGAGGCGAGTATCCTGGTTCAGGCCCTGAAGCAGGCCGGTCCGCAGCTCGATACCGAGCGGCTGATCGATACGCTGGAGTCGATGCGCAACATCGATCTCGGTCTTGGCGCCTCGCTCAACTTCGGCCCCGCCGAACATCAGGCCTCGCACAAGATCTGGGGCACGGCGCTCGACGAGACCGGCGCCTATCAGCCGATCGAGCTGGAATGACGCGGCTATCGCCGGGGTGCAGCGCGGCTCCGGCGAGACCGGCTCGGCGTCGTCCCAGGTGCTCTCGGCGGCGCAAATGCTGTCCGGCGACAGCAACCGACTGAAGCTCGAGGTTGGACGTTTCCTGGACACCGTGCGCGCAGCCTGATCCCGGCGCGCAGATCCCGACCAGACCAGGGCGTGGCCGCGAGGCCGCGCCCTTTTTTCGTGGGCCGGTCGGCGCGGATGGCGGGCGAGGCAGCCGGCCAGGCGCGCGCGACCACCGATCGCCTCGGCGGGCTGTCGAAGGCCGCGACCCGCATCGGCAAAATCGTCGAGCCGATCAACATCACCGCCGGCCGAACCAACCTGCTGGCGCTCTTGCGCTTCCTGCAAACGGTTCGCACCGATTGATCCAGTTTCCTGCATCAACGGCGGCAACATGGTTGGGCCGTTCTGTCTGGCTCGTATCGAGGAGACACGCCGGCGACAGGTCTTGTGAGATTGCGGCCGTCCGTGAACGGGGTCCAGCGACCCGTATTTCAACGGTTGCGGCATTTTATCTTAGGTTAATCGGCGACTGCGACAATCGATGCATCGTTTGCAGCAAAATTAGTCATGCCGATGCCGGCATGACTCGCGGCCATCATCGTCGATTGAAAGACTCGCCATGCGTAAGAATTTGCCCGTCACCAACGTCGAGTATCCGATCACGGATGACACGCTGATCGTGTCCAAGACCGACACGAAGGGCAAGTTGACCTTCTTCAACCAGGATTTTGTCGATGCGGCCGGCTTCACCGAAGCCGAGCTGATGGGGCAGCCGCACAACATCGTGCGTCATCCGGACATGCCGCCTGAAGCCTTCGACAATCTCTGGACCACGCTCAAGGCCGGCCGTCCCTGGGTCGGCGCGGTCAAGAACCGCCGCAAGAACGGCGACTATTACTGGGTGCTGGCGACGGCGTCGCCGATCTGCAAAGACGGCCAGGTCGTCGGCTACACCTCGGTGCGCACCAAGCTGCCCGCCGACCAGCGCGCAGAGGCCGAGCAGGTCTATGCGGCGATCCGCGAAAAGCGGCCACATGGTTACAAGATCGACGACGGCATCGTCCGCCGCCGCTCGGTGTTCGACCATCTCTCGATGTTCACCGGCACGATCGCGGCACGGCTGCGAACGCTGGTCGGATTGCAGACGCTGTTCCTGCTCGTGCTTGGTGTCATCTCGTTCGGGGAGGGCGGGCTCGCCGGAATGACCGCCGTGGCGATTGCTGCCACCGGTGTCGTGCTGTGTGGCCTGGTCGGGCTGCGCACAATGAACGTGATCGTGGCGCCGCTCGATCATGTGAACGAGACGATGGAAAGCATCACCCAGGGCAAGCTCGACACCCGCATGCACATCGAGCGCGACGACGAGATCGGCCGCGCCTTGCGTAACCTGCAGACCGTCCAGACGATGGTGCGGTTCAACGCCAGGGAGCTCGGTGAGCAGGAGCGGCGAGCAGCCGCCTCGCGCAAGCGGGAGATGTCGGAGCTCGCCAACAGTTTCGAAGGCGCCATCGGCAACATCGTCAATACGGTGTCCTCGGCCTCCAGCGAGCTCGAGAGCTCGGCCAACTCGCTGTCGAGCACCGCCGTGCGAGGGCAGGAGCTTTCCACCACCGTCGCTGCGGCCTCCGAAGAGGCGTCGGCCAATGTTCAGGCCGTCGCCTCGGCGACCGAGGAGCTCACTTCGTCGGTCCGTGAGATCAGCCGCCAGGTGCAGGAGTCCGCGCGCATCGCCTCCGATGCGGTCGAGCAGGCACGCCGCACCAATGATCGTGTCGGCGAGCTGTCGAAGGCGGCGACCCGCATTGGCGACGTCGTCGAACTGATCAACACGATCGCCGGGCAGACCAATCTGCTGGCGCTCAATGCCACGATCGAGGCCGCGCGGGCGGGCGAAGCCGGCCGCGGCTTTGCCGTCGTCGCCTCCGAGGTCAAGGCGCTGGCCGAACAGACCGCCAAGGCGACCGGCGAGATCGGCCAACAGATTTCCGGCATCCAGGGGGCCACGCAGGAGTCGGTCGGCGCCATCAGGGAGATCTCGACGACGATCGAGCGGCTGTCGGAGATCGCCGCGACGGTGGCGGCCGCGGTCGAGGAGCAGGGCGCAGCAACCGCCGAGATCTCGCGCAACATCCAGCACGCCGCCGCGGGTACACAGCAGGTGTCCGCCAACATTTCCAATGTCCAGCGCGGCGCCAGCGAGACCGGCGACACCTCGGGGCAAGTGCTCAGCGCCGCGCGCCAGCTCTCCGGTGATAGCCAGCGTCTCAAGCAGGAAGTCAGCCGCTTCCTGCAATCGGTTCGCGCCGCCTGACCCAAGACATGACGAAGCGGAGGACAGCGGCCGAGATTGGCCGCTGTCGCATCCGATAGTCGAACGACACAGCCCTACCGATAGCCGCGGACAGAGCCGACGACGCCCCCGCGAACCACGTCGACGCTCATGCGTGCGCCGTTCGTCAGGCGGCGCCCCGCTCGACCGGATCATCCCCCACCGTTGCAGACTCCCCACACCTGACGCCCCGGCCAGAAAGGCCGTTGTCGCGCCATAATCCCGCTAAGGTGCGGAGATTAACTTGTGTTAGGCATTTATTCAACCGACGGTATATTTGAGTGGCAGGCAATGTGATTGCGGGTGGTTTTTCGCGAAGGACCCTGGTGCTATCGGCCGCGACGGCCGCGGCTGCTTTGGGTCTCGATGCGGGACTAGCCGTCGTTGCCGCCAAGCCGCACCGCCGCACTGAGGATCCCGCACGCGGCTATCGCCGGATCACGATCGGCGAGGCGGAGGTGATCGCCCTCTACGACGGCGTGTGGGAAAAGCCGCACGAGGCCGGCTTCATCAGCAATGCCAGCATCAGCGACGTGAAGGACGCACTGCGCGCCGCTGGTCTGAGCCCAGCCTTCGTCCCGGTCCCGATCTCCACCTTCGTGGTGCGGCTGAAGGGCAAGACCGTGCTCTGCGATGCCGGCGGCGGTGGTCAGGTGCAGGGCTACAATTCCGACTCGATCTTCGTTTCGGGTCGCATGCTGGACAATCTGAAAGCAGCCGGCATTCGCCCGGAAGACATCGACACCATCCTGATCTCGCACTTCCATCCCGATCATATCTTCGGCCTGCTCGGCGAGAACACCGACGCGCCGGTGTTTCCCACCGCCGAGATCATCGTGGCTGCGGCCGAGTACAAATTCTGGACCGATGCATCTCTGACCAGCCGGCTGCCGCCGTGGCGGCAGGCGCTGGCGCGCCGCATCCAGAGCGTGATCCCGGGCTGGAAGAACGTGCTGCCGGTCGAGGGCGAGGACGAGGTGGTGCCCGGCATCCGCTTCGTCAGCGTCCCCGGTCATACCCCGGGGCACACCGCGTTTCATCTCGGCTCCGGAGCGGAGCAACTGATGATCTCCGGCGACACCGCCTATGTGCCGGCGTTGTGCCTGCGCCATCCGGAATGGCACGGCGCCTATGACCAGGACGGCGCGGCTGCCGAGGTCAGCCGGCGCAGATTGCTCGATCGTATCGTTGCAGAAAAGATGTTGGTTTGTGGATCTCATTTTCCGTGGGCCGCGTTCGGTCGGCTCACCCGCGATGGCGCCCATTATGCGCTCGACCTGCTCCCCGCGTGATCCCGGACCGGCCTCGGAAGAGAGGTTCGGGATCGCGCCATGACGACGCATTATGAGGTGCTCGGCGTATCGCCGCGGGCCGATCTCGACACGATCAAGCGGGCGTTCCGCCAGGCCGCCAAGGCGCACCATCCCGACCTCCGGGGCAGCGCCGATGCGGCGTCGGAGCATCAGCTCAAGCTGATCATCGTCGCCTACAACGTGCTGCGCGACGCGGGCCTGCGTGCCGAATACGACGCCCATCTCGCCTCCGAGCGCGACCGCGTCCGCCGCGAACGCTGGGACGCCATCCTGCAGTTTACCGCGGCGACCGCCGTGCTCAGCGCGGTCCTGATCGGCCTCGAGATTCTGCTGTTGCCCTCCGCCGGTGACTGGATGAGCAGGCAGGCGACGCGCTCGATCGTGACACCGTCGCCGCAGGCCCGATCGGGGCCGCAGCGCAAGGTCGCAGGTGAGACCGTCCCGGCGCCTGCCGTCCAGGACGCGACCGGAGCCGTGCTCCCGGTGCCGCCTCCGGCGGCGGAGGCCCCCGCGCCGCCTCCGCCGGCAGAGCCGAAAGCGGCAGAGCCGGTCGTGCCGCCTGCGCCGATGACCGCCGCATCCTTGGTGAAGCGCGCGATGGACCGCAGCCGACAGGGCGATCTTGAGGGCGCCGTCGCCGATTTCGACGAAGCAATCCGGCTCGCGCCCCGCAATGCCGATCTCTATCACTACCGCGCCAAGGATCTGGTCCGCATGGGTCGCTTCGACCGGGCGCTTGGCGATTATGAGCGGGCGATCCGGCTGGATCCGCACAACCCGATGCTGTTCCACGATCGTGGACTTGCGTTCCAGCGCAAGGGAGATCTCGACGAAGCCCTTGTCGATCTCGACCACGCCGTGCGCATGGGCTTCAGCGATGCCGCAACGTACAGCGACCGGGGCACGGTGTGGCTGGCAAAGGGGCACTACGACCGCGCGCTCGCCGACTTCAACCAGGCGCTCAAGCTGGATCCGGAATTGGCGGTCGCGGCCGCCCGGCGTGACGAGGCGCTCGCGCGCAAGCGCGACCAGCAATTGGCGGGCGACGACAGCGCGCCTCCGGCGGCTGCGGAGACCACGGGCACGGTGCCTGCCAACGTGAAGCCCAGGCGAAGTGGGCGCTGAGCGCCGGCCCGTGATCCGCACTCGACATCCAGGACGCGGTGGGCAGCGTTGTGCTCACACCTGTCGGCGCGACCGTTCCATCGCGCGGCGGTTTGCGATCCAGGAGCGCGCCATGAGCGTCTACGTGTCCGTCACCGGCTTCCGCCCGCATCGCGGCCTCACGCGGCTGGCGCGATTCTGGTGGCACACGCTGCGCGCCGTCCGCCAGGCGCGTGCGGCTCCCGGGAATCTGCGCGTCGAGCTTCGTCCGGTGAATGGCATCTATCACACGCTGACGGTCTGGACCGACGAAGCCAGCATGCGCGCCTATGTCAGAAGCGGCGCGCACCGCCGCGCCATGATCGGCTTCCGCGACCTCGGTGGCGGCAGGACGCTCGGCTTCGCGGCGGAGCGCGATCCCGATTGGGAGACGGCCTATGCGCGCTGGCAGCACGAGGCGCGGGAGGTGTGAGGCGACGGAAGCGAACTAATTCGTCCGCCACTCCGGCACACCATCGGCGGCCATCGTGATCGTGCCGAGCGCGCCGACCGGCGACCGGTCCTGATCCATCAGCCGCGCCAGCGTGGCTGCGTCCTGCGCCGGCACGCGCGCCAGCGTGCGCGTGTCCTGCTCGGTGCGCAGCATCACCACGCCATGCTCGACCTCGCCGTTGCGATCGAACAGCGCGGTGAAGCTCTCGACCCTGCCGCCGCCGCCGGCCTCGCTGACGAACTCCGGCGTTGCGGCGCGATGCCGATCGGCCTCGGCCTGCACGCTCACCTCCTGCGACAGCGATGACGGCGGCTCGCGCGAGATCACCAGCGCATGATGCTTGGTGACGAAGCCGCCCTGGCCGTACAGCAGGCCGCGCCTGGCGCCGCCGCGCAGCCGCCGCACCATCGCGCAGGCGGCATGCGTCATGTAGGTGTTGAGCGGCGCGCCGAAGAAGGTCAGCCCGCCGGTGACGGTCGGCTCCACGTCAGCGCCGAGGCCGAGGATCCGCCGCGCCATCTTCGGCACGCAGGGAAAGCAGCTGTAGAGCTCAATGACGTCGAACGCCGCGCCGTTGCCGCCGACGATGTTCATCGCGGCCCGCAGCACGGCGTTCTGCGGATGACTTTCGGCGAACTGATCGCGCGTGAGGTAGTCGCGCGGATCCTCCGCCGATGCGCCGCCGAGCGGATAGATCATGCGGCTGTCGGCAATGCCCGCCGCACGCGCCTTGGCCAGGCTGGTCAGGATCAGCGCCGCGCCCATGTTGACCATGGGATTGGCGACCATCAGCTTGGTGTAGGGCCAGGCGATCGGGCGGTTGTCGGCCGACGGCGTCGTGATCTCCTCGGGCGCGAAGTGCCGCTTCAGCCAGGCGTTGGGATTGTAGGCGGCAACCGCGGAAAAGCGCGACCACAGCTCGCAGGATTCGGCGAGCGCCTGCCGCGTCGTCTGGCCCCATTTGGCTGCGCTCGCGACTTCGTAGAACGGATAGACCGTGACCGGACGGAACACGCCGAGCTTCACCGCCAGCGGCTTCTGGAATGCAGCGCCGCGCTTCGGCTCCTCGACGTCATGCGCGAACGGCGTCCACGGCAGGGGCACGCCGGCGCGTTCGGCCTTGGTCGCCGTCGATTGCGCCTCGGCGCCGCAGACCACCGCGACCTCGCATTCGCCGCGCGCGATGCGCAAGGCGGCCTCGTGCAGAAAGCTGATCGGGCTCTCGCCGCCGACGGGACCGTAGTGGCAGTGCGCCGGCGTCACGCCGAGCCGCTGCGCGAGAAGCTGCTCGGGATCGCGGTAGCGCCAGCTCAGGAAGTTGACGACGTCGAGCGAGCCGGTGTCCTGGATGAGCTTGGCGCCCGCGTCATTTTCCGCGCGGCGGATCGCCTGTTCGAGCAGCGCCAGCGGCTCGAGACCGTCGCCGATGTCCTTGGGGCGATCGACGATCTCGCCCACGCCGACGATCACGGGAATGCGGTCGGGGGGCAGGGGACTTGCAGCCATCGGCGTTTCCAGGAGCCGGCCCGCGACGGACCGTCATTGTTGTCTTGTCTCCGTTCTGTCATCGCAGGTTCGACCGCGCAATGCAGAAAATGCTGATGGCGCCCGCGCGCAGCGTGGCTTCCGCTCGACGGCATATGCGCCTAAAACGCTCGCTCCTGACGCTCACGCCGGAGTCTGCCGTGTCTGAACAGAACAGCTATGTGCCGCCCAAGGTCTGGACCTGGAACAAGGCCAGCGGCGGCCGCTTCGCCAACATCAACCGGCCGATCGCAGGTCCGACGCACGAGAAGGAATTGCCTGTCGGTCGTCATCCCTTGCAGCTTTATTCTCTGGGAACGCCGAACGGCGTAAAGGTCACAGTGATGCTCGAGGAGCTGCTGGCGCTCGGCCACAGCGGCGCCGAATACGACGCCTGGCTGATCCGGATCGGCGAGGGCGATCAGTTCGGTTCGGGCTTCGTCGCCATCAATCCCAATTCTAAGATCCCGGCGCTGCTGGATCGCAGCGGGCCGGAACCGATCCGCGTGTTCGAGTCCGGCGCGATCCTGGTTTATCTGGCCGAGAAGTTCGGCGCCTTCCTGCCGACCGAGCCGGCCAAGCGCGCCGAATGCCTGTCCTGGCTGTTCTGGCAGATGGGGGCTGCGCCCTATCTCGGCGGCGGCTTCGGCCATTTCTATGCCTATGCGCCGACCAAGATCGAGTATGCCATCGACCGCTTCGCGATGGAGGTGAAGCGCCAGCTCGACGTGCTCGACCGCCGCCTGGCCGAAAGCGAGTATCTCGCCGGCCCCGACTACACCATCGCCGACATCGCGGTGTGGCCGTGGTACGGCGCGCTCGCCAAGGGCCTGCTCTACGAAGGCGGCGAGTTTCTCTCGGTGCAGGACTACAGGAATGTCCAGCGCTGGACCGACCAGATCGCGCAGCGCACCGCTGTGAAGCGCGGCCGCATGGTCAACCGCGTCTCCGGCGATCCCAAGAGCCAGCTCCACGAGCGCCACGACGCCAGCGACTTCGAGACCAAGACGCAGGACAAGATCGGGCAGGGCACGTAGTTGCGCGTGTGGGGGTGCACAAAGGAGCGGCGAGCTCATCGCGGCGTGCAACAACCGTGGAGCGCGCCGTGCCCAACGTCGTCCCTCGCCGGCGCCGTCGGTGGGCACGCGCCGCCTGACGGCCCCGATTGCCCGCCCCTGCGGTTCGATGCACGATTGCTCTTGTTGCACGTGCGAAGTCTCGGCCGTTGCCGCGCTGCGATGCTATGATTGCTGACGTTCGCGGCTTTTCTCGCAGTGAGAGAATGTGCAACGATCAATTCGCAGCGGCCGTGCATGCCGCCAGATTTCGATGAGAGCCGGCGGTGATGACCGCGGGTTCAAAACGACCACTCCGGAGGGAGTTGCATGATCGACAGACGTGATCTGCTCAAGGGAGCAGGGCTGGCGGCGCTGCTGGGCGGGTTTGGCGCGACTCGCGCGCTGGCCGAGGACACCGTGACGTTGCCCTTCGCCAACGGCGAGCGCCCGCTGGTGAAGTATCCGCAGAAGCGGCCGATGATCGGCCTGACCAGCCGGCCGCCGCAACTCGAAACGCCATTCGGGGTGTTCAATGACGGCGTGATCACGCCGAACAATGCCTTCTTCGTCCGCTATCATCTGGCGGGCCTGCCTTACGATCTCGATCCGGACAGGTTCACGCTCGCGATCAAGGGGAAGGTCGACAAGCCGCTCAAGCTGTCGCTCAAGGACATCCGGAAGATGAAGGCGACCGAGATCGTCGCCGTCAACCAATGCTCCGGCAACAGCCGCGGCTTCTTCGAGCCGCGCGTCGCAGGTGGCCAGCTTGGCAACGGCGCCATGGGCAATGCGCGCTGGCGGGGCGTGCCGCTCAAGACCGTGCTCGACATGGCGGGCGTCCAGGCCGGCGCCAGACAGGTCACCTTCGGCGGCATGGACGGACCGGTGATCGACAAGACGCCGGACTTCGTCAAGGCGCTCGACCTCGATCACGCCATGAATGGCGAGGTGATGCTGGCCTACGGCATGAACGGCGAGGATCTGCCGTTCCTCAACGGCTTTCCGTTGCGCCTGATCGTGCCCGGCTATTACGGCACCTACTGGGTCAAGCACCTCAACGAGATCACCGTCATCGACAACGTGTTCGACGGCTTCTGGATGAAATCGGCCTATCGAATTCCAGACACGCCGAACAACGCCGTCGAGCCCGGCACCACACCGAGAGCGACGATCCCGATCAACCGCTTCACGGTCCGCTCGTTCATCACCAGCCTGGCCGATGGCGCGAAGCTCAAGGCGGGCAGGGCGGTGCTGCGCGGCATCGCATTCGACGGCAGGGCGGGAATCAAGCAGGTCGCGGTCTCGACCGACGGCGGCAAGACCTGGACCGACGCCAAGCTCGGCAGGGATCTCGGGAAATATTCCTTCCGCGAGTGGAAGCTGGCGGTGAAGCTTGCCGCGGGATCCCACGATCTCAAGGTGCGTGCCACCAGCAATTCCGGCGAGACGCAGCCGGAGACGCCGCGCTGGAATCCGGCCGGCTATCTGCGCAACGTCATCGAAACCGTCCGCGTCACGGCGGCCTGAGGAGCAGCACCCATGCAGCGGACGTTTTTCCTCGTCGCCACGCTAGCCACCGGACTTGGCTGCCTTGCGGGCAGCCCCATCGCCCTGACCGCGGCGCCGGTCAACTACCAGGTTCCGCAGGAGACTGCCGCCTTCAAGCCCGGGCCCGATCTCGCCGTAGTGCAGGGCAACTGCACGGCCTGTCACTCCTCCGACTATATCAAGACGCAACCGCCGATGCAGAACAAGAAGGAGTTCTGGCAGGCCGAAGTCACCAAGATGATCAAGGTTTATGGCGCCCCGATCGACGCGGCCGATGTCGGCAAGATCGTCGACTATCTCGCCGCAACCTACTGACGCCCGGGCCCGGCGGCCAGGGCGTTCAGCCAGCGCCCTTCGCCGGCGGGAAATCCATCCGGTCGTCGGTGCGGCAATAGCGGTCGGCGAACATGCGCCCGACAGGATGGAATAACTCCATCTCGACCCGCATCTTCTCGGTGTCCCACAATTCGTCACGGATGTGGAAGGCGAGGCCTTCGCCGAGCACCAGCACGCGATCGCCATTGACGTCGATGAGCTGCCAGGTCTTGCACTCCATCGCGAACGGTGCCTCCGCCAACCGCGGAACGCCGATCATCCGGGACGGTTTGAGCTTGAGCCCAAGGTGATCCGGCTCGCCGATCTCGGGCGGAAAGTCGCCGCCGGTCTCGTGCATCGCCTGCGCCAGGGGCTCGTCGGTGATGTGGACCACGAACTCGCCTGAGCTGCGGATGTTGACCAGCGTGTCCTTGATCCGGCCGTCCGGCCGCAGGTTGATCGCGAACACGCACAGCGGCGGGTCCTCGCCGAGCACGTTGAAGAAAGAGAACGGTGCGGCGTTGACCACCCCGGTCTCGCCTCTCGTCGTAACCCAGGCGATCGGCCGTGGCAGCACGAAGGAGGTCAGGATCTTGTAGCGCTCGCGCGCGCTGAGATCGGTGGCGAGGTATTCCATGTAGAGGCCTCTGATGCGTCGGTTCCCCGACCGTAGTGGGCCGTGACGCGATCCGGAAGCCAATAAAGCGGGCAGGAGTGCGCCCCTCGGCGTCGTCGCGGGAAATTCCCATGTTTCCGGGAACGGCTCCGCCAGCGCCACGTTCGGACAGCACGGCAACTACAAATGGAGGTCGCCCATGAAACAAATGATCAGTCTGGTTGCTTGCGCATTCGTCGTCTCGGCCACGCCAGCGCTGGCGCAGGGCAGCCCACAGACCACGCCGCCGCCGAGTGCGCAGAATTCCGGAGCAGGCATCCAGGGCGCGCCTGGCAACAAGAACGGACCGGGCACTGAGAGGAAAGGCGGCACCGTCGGCTCGTCCACGATCAACCGCCATAATCCGGACGTCAGCGCTCAGGACCCGTCGAACATCAAGGGCATGCCGGGGAATAAGAACGGCCCACCGGCCAAGAAACCGCAGGACTGACGCCTGCGATGGCAGCTGCGCGATTGCGCAGCTGCCATCGCACGCCAGCGCTGAGGTGTCGTCAGATCAGGGCAGGGCCGCTGCGCCGTTGGTCACGATCAGATTGTCGGTGTCTGCCGGGGCCAGTTCGCTCGTCGCATCGCCACCGAGATATTTGTCGAGCGTCGCCTGGATCCGTTCCCGCGCCGTGTAGGGGCCGCGGTCGCTCATCCAGGTGTGCTGGAACTCGGTCTTGATGATGTCGATGCCGCTCTTCTTGTCGACATGCGTTGGCAGCACGCCGGGGTCGGTCTTGAACTGCGGATCATCCGAGCGGAACGACAGGATCTTGAGCTTGTCCCTGATGACGAAAGGAACGCGCAGATTGTCGAGCGTCACCACCTGCGAGACGATGTTCGGATGCTCCTTGGCGAAATACATCGCGGTATCGCCGCCATTGGAGTGGCCGACCAGGGTCAGGTGATCGTAGTCGGCATTCGGATGACGCTTCTTCATCTCGTTCAGCACGCAGAGGATGTTGGCCTCGCCTTTCCGGTAGACGTCGAGCCGGCCGACATAAGGCATCCCGACCTTGGTGACGAGCGGCGGATCAGTCGGAAGGTCCTGCTGGACGCTGGCGACAAGGTAGCCGCGCGCGGCGAACACGTTCGCGAGGAAGGAGTACTCGGTGTTCTTCACTGTGTTGCCGTTGCTGATGATGGCGACCGGCAGCCGCCACAGCCCGGCATTGGCCTTCATCTCGTAGTCCTTGCGCACGGCGACATCGACATTGATCGACCGCTGCCGCGCGGCATCGAAGAACTCGCGGCTTTCGTGCTGAATGCCCCATTTGGCCATTGCAAAGTAACCGGCCACAGCCAGGGCAGACACACAGGCCAAAACCGTCACACCGCGCTTCATGGTATCCTTCCTTGGACGTCTCTCCGTTATGTGATGGAAGACAACGCCCGGGTCACGGGGGTGTGGCAGCCAGGGGTGGATTAAATTTCCGAAATCTTGCAGTGCAGCACGGGAACAATCCGCGGTTGGTGAACCGGCGCGCCGGCTCACCTCCCACTGCGAGGAGTCAGAATGCGGTATAGCCGCCGTCGATCACGAGGCAGTCTGCGGTGTGATAGGACGACGCCTTGCTCATGAGGTAGACGGCGATGCCGCCGAAATCCGACGGCTCGCCGAAGCGGCGCACCGGGATACGCGGCATGACGTTGGCAACGAACTTCTCGTTTCCCATGATGCCTGCGGTCATGTCGCTCTTGATCCAGCCAGGCAGGATCGCATTCGCGGTGACGCCGTGGCGTGCGAGTTCGACGGCGAGCGCGCGGCACAGCGCATTGATTGCCGCCTTGGTTGCCGCATAGTGCTCGTTCCGCGCGGTGCCGAACAGCGAGGCGAGGCTCGAGGTCGCGACCAGGCGGCCGAACGGATCGCCGGCTTCGGCGCGCGCGGTCATGTGCTTGGCGGCGGCCTGGAAGGCATGGAAGACGCCGTCGAGATTGGTCGCGAACATTGTGCGCCATTCCTCCTCGCTGCGCTCGATGAAGGGCTTGCGGCCGCCGCCGCCGATGCCGGCGTTGGCAAAGCAGCCGTCGACGCGACCGAAGGTGTCGAGTGTCGCCTTCATCGCCTCGTTGACGGACGCAGGGCTCGTCACGTCGCAGACATGGGTATCGACCCTGCCGGGCCCCGCGGCCATCGACGCCGCAGCCGCCTTGTTCTTCTCGGCGTTGCGGCCCCAGATCGAGACGTTGCAGCCACTGGACGCAAGTGCCTGGGCGATTCCGAGGCCTATGCCTCCATTGCCGCCGGTGACGACGGCCACACGGCCGGTGAGGTCGAACATGCTCATGGGGTTCTCTTGGGCGTTTCCGTGATGATGTGAGCGCGCTGCGCGCCGCTTCGGTTATTGGGATGATCCAACCATGGACAAGCGAAGCGCAAAAATCAAATATGCTGACAGAACCATGCCGCGCTTCAAATTTCCGCGGCGAAGAATGCACTGACCGAAAAGCTCTTGAGAGGAAAACATGCAGTTCAAGCACGTCACGCTCGATTTCGACGGGCCCGTCGCCGTCCTCACGCTCGATCATCAGGAGGTCATGAACGCGGTCTCGATCGACATGCTTGGCGGGCTCGCCGAGGCGCTCGACGAGATCGAGGAGAAGAAGGCCGAGGTGCGCTGCCTGGTCGTAACCGGCGCGGGGCGGGCGTTCTGCACCGGTGCCAATCTGCAGGGCCGCAATGCGCAGGCGAAGCCCGGCCGCAGCAATGCCGGCGCCGCGCTCGAGACCGCCTTTCATCCGTTCCTGCGCCGCTTGCGCAATCTGCATTGCCCGATCGTGACGTCGGTCAACGGCCCGGCCGCCGGTGCTGGCATGAGCTTCGCGCTGATGGGCGACATGATCCTGTGCGCGAAGTCCGCGTATTTCCTGCAAGCCTTCCGCCGCATCGGTCTCGTTCCCGACTGCGGCTCGACCTGGCTGTTGCCGCGCCTCGTCGGCAAGGCGCGCGCGATCGAGCTGTCGCTGCTCGGCGAGAAGCTGCCGGCCGAGACGGCACTGCAATGGGGCCTCGTCAACCGCGTCTATGACGATGCGGCCCTCAAGGAGGAAACGATGAAGCTCGCGCGCGAGCTCGCCAACGGGCCGACGGTGGCGCTGGCGCAGATCCGCAAGCTTTACTGGGACAGCCCGGAGAACTCGTTCGAGGAGCAGCTCAACGCCGAATTCCAGTCGCAGCGCATCGCGGGCGGCACGTCGGATTTCAAGGAGGGCGTCACCGCGTTCCTCGAAAAGCGCCCGGCCAAGTTCAAGGGCCAATGATCGAGGCCAAGCTGTCGCGCTGCGTCGCCTCGTTCATGCCGGGGGCGACTGGCGTGCGCGGCGCCGCGAAACTCTCCGGCGGCGCCAGCCAGGAGACGTGGCGCTTCGACATCGTCCATCCCGGTGGTGATGTCGGCGCCATCCTGCGCCGCTCGCCGAAGGGCTACGGCGCCGCGCCCGGGCGTGCCGCCGGGCTCGACAACGAGGCGGCGCTGATGCGGCTCGCTTGTGCGGCCGGCGTGCCGTCGCCCGAGGTACTGCACGTGCTACGGCCGGAGGACGATCTCGGCGCCGGTTTCATCATGCGCCGCGTCGAGGGCGAGACCATCGCGCGCAAGATCCTGCGCGATGCTGAATTCGCCGAGGCGCGGCCGCGCCTCGCGCGCCAGCTCGGCGGCATCGCTGCCGGCATCCACGGGATTCGACGCGAGACGCTGCCCGCGTTGCGCGAGATGAACGCGACCAGGGAGATCGCGGAGCTCGCGCGCGAATATCAAAGCTTCGACTGGCCGCGCCCGGTGTTCGATCTCGCGCTGCGCTGGCTGTCGCACAACGATCCCGGCCCCTCGGCGGAGGTGACGCTGGTGCATGGCGATTTCCGCAACGGCAATCTCATCATCGGCCCCGACGGGGTGCGCGCTGTGCTCGACTGGGAGCTCGCCCATCTCGGCGATCCCATGGAGGATCTCGGCTGGATCTGCGTCAACTCCTGGCGCTTCGGCGAGATCGACAAGCCCGTCGGCGGCTTTGGCTCGCGCGAGGAGCTGTACGCGGGCTACGAGGCCGCTGGCCGCAAGGTCGATGCCGGCAGGGTGAAGTTCTGGGAGGTCATGGGCACGTTGCGCTGGGGCGTGATGTGTTGCGGCATGATGCAGCGGTTTCGCTTGGGTCCCGACCACTCGATGGAGCGCGCCATGATCGGCCGCCGCGCGTCGGAGACAGAGATCGATCTGCTGCGGCTGCTGGCGCCGAGAGGAGAGGGCTGATGCAGGACGAACCGACGGCGACGGAGCTGGCGAAGGCGGTCGCGGATTTCCTGCGCACCGACATCGCGCCGCTGATCTCCGGGCACCCGGCGTTCAAGCTGCGCGTGGGAATCAACGCGCTCGATCTGGTGGTGCGGCAGTTGACGCAGGCTGCTCCGGCGGATGCCGCGGAGCACGCGCGGCTGAAACAGCTATTGAGACGAGACGGTGACTTGCTCGAACTGAATCGTGCGCTTTCCGAGCAGATCGCCAGTGGTGCCGTCGATCTCGGCACGCCGGGCCTGAAGGACCACCTCTGGCAGACCACGCTCGACAAGCTCGCTGTCGATCAGCCCAACTACGCGTCCTACAGGCGCGAGGCGGGGAGGGGCACCAGCGATGCTTAGCTCTCCGCCGTCATTGCGAGGAGCGCCAGCGCCGAAGCAATCCAGACTGCTTCGGCGGTGGGACTCTGGATTGCTTCGCTTCGCTCGCAATGACGGCGGCGGGAGCTGGACAGGCGTTGCGATCACCTCGGCCGTCGTCCCGGGGCGCGACGCAGTCGCGAGCCTGGAATCCAGACTCCCGTTCGTGGTCACGGATTCCGGGCGCGCGCTCCGCGTGTCCCGGAATGATCACCTTGGCGATGCGCTACCGCCCCAGCCATTTCGGCGGTCGCTTCTCGGAAAACGCCTTCGGCCCCTCAATATAGTCCTGCGAGTGGATCATCGCCTGCACCGCCGCGTAGTCGCGCTGCTCGGTGATGGCCTGCTCCAGCGACACCGCGAGGCCCTTCTCGATCGCCTGTTTGGAGGCGCGGATCGACATCGGCGAGTTCTTGGCGATGGTCTCGGCCCAACGCTCCGCGGCCGCCAGCGCCTCGCCCTGCGGTACGACCTCGTTGACGAAGCCGAGCTCGTGGCCCTCGCGGGCGCCGACGTGGCGGCCGGTCAGGATCATGCCCATCGCGCGCTTCAGGCCGATCTGGCGCGGCAGCCGCTGCAGCCCGCCGGCGAGCGCGGCGAGGCCGACGCGCGGCTCGGGCAACGCGAAGGTCGCGTTCTCGGAGGCGATGATCAGGTCGCAGGCCAGCGCGATCTCGAAGCCGCCGCCCATCGCAACGCCGTTGACGGCCGCGATCAGCGGCTTGTCGCAATCGAAGCGCGAGGTCAGTCCACCGAAGCCGCTTTTGCCCCAGCCACGCGCGCCGCCGGCCGCCTGCCATTTCAGATCGTTGCCGGCGCAGAATGCCTTGTCGCCCTCGCCGGTGACGATCGCCACCCATTGCTCGGGATCGGCGGCGAAGCCGTCGAACACGCGCTCGAGCTCGTAATGCGCCTCGATGTGCAGGGCGTTGTAGACCTCGGGGCGCGCCAGGGTGACGATCGTGATCGGCCCCTTGCGCGTCACTCTCGAAAACTTCAGCTCCATCGGCCGTTCCTCCTGTTTTCTGATTGGTTGTCGCGCATCAACTTAGCGCCTGCGCAGGTGTCGCAGTCATCCAAATACGCAACGGCGCTGCGCGCCACAAGCGCGCGACGGGAGGTCGCGCCCATCAGGACCAAGAACAACAACGAAACGCACAGGGAGACACGCCATGGATTTTTCCTTGCCGAAGGAATTGGTCGCCTACCTCGACGAGCTCGATCGCTTCATCGCCGCCGAGATCAAGCCGCTGGAGCAGGCCGACGACAACATCCGCTTCTTCGATCATCGTCGCGAATGGGCGCGCACCGATTTCGAGAATGGCGGCCTGCCGCGGCATGAGTGGGAGCAGCTGCTGCGCAAGGCCAAGGATCGTGCCGACGCGGCCGGGCACCTGCGCTTCGCGATCCCAAAACGCTACGGCGGCAAGGACGGCTCGAACCTCTGGATGGCGGTGATCCGCGAGCATTTCGCCTCGAAGGGCCTCGGCCTGCACAACGACCTGCAGAACGAGCACTCGATCGTCGGCAATCTGCCGATCGTCACCATGCTCGACCGCTATGGCCGCGACGACCAGAAAGCGATGATCGACGGCTCGATCACCGGCAAGTACCGCATCACCTTCGGTCTCACCGAGCCGCATCACGGCTCGGACGCAACCCACATGGAGACGAAGGCCGTCCCAGCCACCCGCGACAACGTCAAGGGCTGGCTGATCAACGGCGAGAAGATGTGGACGACGGGAATGCACGTCGCCACCCATTGCGCGCTGTTCGCGCGCACCTCGGGCAATGACGGCGATGCGCGCGGCATCACCTGCTTCCTGGTGCCGGCCAAGAGCGAGGGCGTCAAGGTCGAGGAGTATCTCTGGACCTTCAACATGCCGACCGACCATCCGCGGGTCAGCTTCACCGACGTGTTCGTGCCGGAGGATGCGCAGTTCGGCGAAGTCGGTCGCGGCCTGTCGCTGGCGCAGTGCTTCGTGCACGAGAACCGCATCCGGCAGGCGGCGAGCTCGCTCGGTGCGGCCGTATTCTGCATCAATGAGAGCGTGAACTACGCGCGTGAGCGCAAACCGTTCGGAAAGGCGCTGGCCGAGAACCAGGCGATCCAGTGGCCGCTGGTCGAGCTGGCGACGCAGGCCGAGATGCTGCGGCTGCTGATCCGCAAGACCGCCTGGGAGATGGACCAGCTCACCCAGGCGCAGGTCGAGCACACACTCTCCGACAAGGTCTCGATGTGCAACTACTGGGCTAACCGTCTGTGCTGCGAGGCGGCCGATCGCGCCATCCAGGTTCATGGCGGCATGGGCTATTCGCGCCACAAGCCGTTCGAGCACATCTACCGCCACCACCGCCGCTACCGCATCACCGAAGGCAGCGAGGAGATCCAGATGCGCAAGGTGGCGGGCTTCCTGTTCGGGTATATGGGGGTGAACAAGAGGTGAGGCGGTTGTAGTTTGAAGGCGGCCATCGTGAGCGTCAGCCAGCAATCCAGACCTTGTTGTTTGGCCCCTGGATTGCTTCGGCGCAAGGGCGCCTCGCAATGACGGCGTGGAAGGAGCGTACCCTCTCTCCACGCCATCGCGAGCGTGGCGAAGCGATCCAGAATGTCTCAGCGAGCACCTCGTTCTTGATCAATTCACCTGCCGATCCTTGCCCGCCCAGTACGGGTCGCGCAGATTCCGCCGCAGGATCTTGCCGGAGGGATTGCGCGGCAGGGCGTCGAGGAAGTCCACGCTCTTCGGCGTCTTGAAGCCGGCGATGCGGGTGCGGGTGAAATTGATGATGTCGGTCTCGGTGGCGCGCTTGCCGGGCTTCATCACGACGATCGCCTTGACGGCCTCGCCCCATTTCTCGTCGGGAATGCCGATCACGGCGGCCTCGGCGACATCGGGGTGGTCGCAGATCGCGCTCTCGACCTCGGCCGGATAGATGTTCTCGCCGCCGGAGATGATCATGTCCTTGATGCGGTCGTGGATGTAGACGTAGCCGTCCTCGTCCATGTAGCCGGCATCACCCGTGCGCAGCCAGCCGTCCTTACCGAGCGTGCGTGCGGTCGCCTCCGGCAGGTTCCAGTAGCCGGTCATGTTGGAGCCGGAGCGGGTGGCGATCTCGCCGACCTGCCGCGGCGGCAGCGGGTTGCCCGAGGGATCGATGATCGCGACTTCGACGCCCGGCAGCGGCTTGCCGGCCGAGCGCATCCGCTCCAGCCCTTCGACGTGATCCTCGGGCGGCAGCGCGATGATGGTGCCCGTGGTCTCGGTCATGCCGTACATCTGCACGAAGCCGCATTTGAACACCTCGATGCATTCCTTCAGCAGCGCCGCCGGGATCGGCGAGGCGCCGTAGAGCATGTATTTGAGCCGCGAGAAGTCGACCTGCCGCGCTCGCGGCTGCCGGACCACGAACTGCATCGCGGCGGGCACCATGAACAGCTTGGTGATGCCGGACTGTTCGAAGAAGTCGAGGATCTTCGTGGGATCGAACTCGCGCGCGATCACGCCGCGGGCGCCGTGGTAAAGGCTCATCAGGCCCCAGCCGGAGCCGCCGATGTGGAAGATCGGCATCGCGATCAGCGAGACGTCGTCGGTCGTCCATTTATTCCAGTCCGGCTTCTCCTCGGGATTGCCGGTGTTGACGAGGTTGAGGAAGTTGGCGTGCGACAGCATCGCGCCTTTCGGCTTGCCGGTGGTGCCGGAGGTGTAGAGCTGCAGCGCGATGTCCTGCGGCGTGATCGCCTCGCCGGGATCGTCGGCGCTCTGCGCGTCGCGCCAAGCCGTGTAGTCCTGCCATTCCGGCGCGCCGCCTTCGGTGGTGATGATGTGCCGCACGCTCGGAATCTGGTCGCGGATGTTGCGGATCATCGTGACGAACTCGGGACCGACGAACAGGGCAGGCGCCTTGCAGTCCTCGACGATGAAGGCGACCTCGGGACCGGCGAGGCGCCAGTTCACCGGCGCCATCACGACGTTGGCCTTCATGGCGCCGACCAGCAGCTCGAAATAGATGTCGCTGTTCTTGCCGAAATAGGCGATCCGCTCATGCGGCTTGATGCCGATCGCCTTCAGCGCGTTGGCAACCTGGTTGGTCTTGCGGTCGAATGCGGCGAAGCTGGTGAGGCGGCCTTCGAACTCATAGGCGGTGGCGGAGCCAAGCGCTTCCGCCTGCCTGCGCACGACGTCGACGAGCGTCGACGCTGCCGTCGTGACGGACATGTTTCCCCTCCGATTGCGTCTTGTTCTTTGTTCGATGTCTTGTCGTGGTCCTCGCCCCGGATTGCGCCGGAGCAAGCATCTCTCGATCAGTCTACAGGGAGCAGATCGCCGATCAACAGGGTGATTGCGCCATCAGCTCGTGCGCGTCGCGCGATCCTTTTCGTTCTGCGCCTTGATCGACTCCTTGGCCTTGGTCCAGTCGTCGTCGCTCCAGTCGCGCAGCTGATAGAAGTTGCCGCCCATCGCCAGCGCCTGGGCACCGTCCATCGCGATTGTCTCGCCGTTGATCCAGTTGCAGCCGCCGGAGATCAGGAACACCGCGAGGTTCTGCAGCTCCTCCATGGTGCCGACCCGACCCATCGGGTTCATCGCCTTGGTCCGCGCGCCGGCCTCGTCACCGGGCTTGATGCGCTTGCTCATGCCTTCGGTCGGGATTTCGCCGGGTGCGATGGTGTTGAGGCGGATGCCGTAGCGGCCCCATTCAGTCGCGAGCGACATCGTCATGGCGTGGATCGCCGACTTGCTCATCGCCGAGGGCACCACGTAAGGCGAGCCGTTGCGCACCCAGGTTACCGTGATCGAGACGACGTTGCCCGGCTGCTTCGCGGCGATCCAGCGCTTGCCGACGGCGTGCGTCACGTAGAACGTGCCGTGCATCACGATGTTGGCGACCGCGTCGAAGCCGCGCGGGCTCAATTCCTCGGTGCGGGAAATGAAGTTGCCGGCCGCGTTGTTGATGAGATCGGTGAGACCGCCTTCCTGGAAGATGGCCTCGATCATGTCCTCCACCGCCATGGCATTGCGGATGTCGACGCCATGGCTGGCCACACGGCCGCCGTAGAGGTCCATGAGTTCGGTCGCGGTCTCGTCGCAGACGATTTTCCGCCGGCCGCAAATATGCACTTCGGCGCCGAGTTGCAGGAAGCGTGCAGCCATCGCTTTGCCAAGGCCCGTGCCGCCGCCGGTCACCAGAATGCGTCGACCTTCGAGGAGATTGTCCTTGAACATGGGAGTTTCCGCCTGACATGTTGTGAGTTAATTGGTCGATTGACTAAATCGCTCCGACAGCCTTCTGTAAAGTCACAAAGACATCCGTAGGGAGACCGCTCGATGGACAACCGCCTCGCGATCGAGATCAAGGACGGCGTCGCCGATGTTCGCCTGGTTCGCGCCGACAAGATGAATGCGTTGGACATGGAGATGTTCGAGGCGCTGGTCGCGGCGACCGACCGGCTGTCGAAGGAGAAGGGCCTGCGGGCGGTGGTGCTGTCCGGCGAGGGCCGCGCCTTCTGCGCTGGCCTCGACATGGGCCGCTTCGCGGCGATGAAGGATTCCGGCGGCAACGGCATACCCGGCGGCGAGAAGCGCGACCTCACCGTTCGCACCCACGGCAAGGCCAACTTCGCGCAGCAAGCGGTATGGGGCTGGCGGCAGTTGCCGGTGCCGGTGATTGCTGCAGTGCATGGCGTCGCCTATGGCGGCGGCTTCCAGCTCGCACTCGGCGCCGACATGCGCTACGTCGCGCCGGACACCAAGATGTCGATCATGGAGATCAAGTGGGGTCTGGTGCCCGACATGGCGGGCACGCCGATCCTGGCCACCCTGATGCGCGACGACATCCTGCGCGAGCTGACCTACACGGGCCGGGTGTTCTCGCCGGAGGAAGGCCAGTCCTACGGCCTCGTCACCCGCATCTGCGCCGATCCGCGCGCGGCTGCGCTGGAGACCGCGCGTGAGATCGCCGGCAAGAATCCGGATGCGATCCGCGCCGCCAAGCGGATGCTGAACAATCTCTCGGTCGATCCGGGGCCGGCGCTGCTCGCCGAATCGGTCGAGCAGCAGAAGCTGATCGGCAGCCCGAACCAGCTCGAATCGGTGCGCGCCAACATCGAGAAGCGCGCGCCGAAGTTTGCGGACTGAGTCCGTCATTCCGGGATGCTCCGAAGGAGCAGGCCCGGAATCTCGAGATTCTCCGGTGCGCAACTGCGCACCTGAGTTCGATGCTCCGCGCAAAACGGCACCGCCGTTTTGTCGCGGCGCATCGCCCCGGATTGATGGCGGAAACTCAAACCGACGCCAGATCGGATAACAAAGAAAATGGAAACGTCCTCCCTGTTCTGCGGCATCATCTCCGGCGAGCGCCGGCGCAGCCACGCCGAAATCGCCGACCGCGCCGCGCGGATCGCCAGCGGCCTCGCGCAACTCGGCGTACGCCAGGGCGATTGCGTCTGCATGCTGATGCGCAACGACATCGCCTTCATCGAGGCGGCCTATGGCGCGATGCGGCTGGGCGCCTATGGCGTGCCGGTGAACTGGCACTTCAAGCCGGAGGAGATCGACTACATCCTCAAGGACTCCGCGACGCGCGTGCTGATCGGTCACGCCGATCTGCTGCATCAGCTTCGCGGCCTGATTCCACCTGGAGGCACCGTGCTCAGCGTGCCGACGCCGCCGGAGATCCTGTCCAACTACAAGATCGACGCGGATCTGCTCGCAACACCGGAGTTCGCGACCGACCTGGAAAGCTGGCTGACACAGCAGAGCCCGTACGAGGGGCCGCAGGTGCCGCAGCCGCAGAACATGATCTACACCTCCGGCACGACCGGTCATCCCAAGGGCGTCCGCCGCAGTGCGCCGACGGTGGAGCAGGCCGCCTCGGCCGAGCGCATGCGCGCGTTGATCTACGGGCTGAAGCCGAACGCGCGCGCGCTGCTGCCGGGGCCGCTGTATCATTCGGCGCCGAACGCCTTCGGCCTGCGGGCGGGCCGGCTCGGCGGCGCGCTGGTGCTGATGCCGCGCTTCGAGCCGGAGGCGTTTCTCGACGTCATCCAGACAGAGCGGATCGATACCATCTTCATGGTGCCGACCATGTTCATCCGGCTGATGAAGCTGCCGGAGGAGGTTCGCCGCCGCTACGACGTCTCGTCGTTGCGCCATGTCATTCACGCTGCCGCGCCGTGCCCGGCCGACGTCAAGCGCGCGATGATCGACTGGTGGGGGCCGGTCATCTACGAGTTCTACGGCTCGACCGAATCCGGTGCCGTGACCTTCGCGACCTCCGAGGACGCGCTGCGCAAGCCCGGCACCGTCGGCAAGGTCTCGCCGGGCGCGGAGCTGCGCTTTCTCGGCGAGGACGGTCGCATCCTGCCGCAGGGCGAGATCGGCGAGATCTATTCGCGCATCGCGGGCAATCCGGATTTCACCTATCACAACAAGCCGGAGAAGCGTGCCGAGATCGACCGCGACGGCTTCATCACCTCGGGCGATGTCGGCTACATCGATGCCGAGGGCTACGTCTTCCTGTGCGACCGCAAGCGCGACATGGTGATCTCTGGCGGCGTAAACATCTATCCCGCCGAGATCGAAGCCGTGCTGCATGCCGTGCCCGGCGTGCATGATTGCGCCGTGTTCGGCATCCCAGATGCCGAGTTCGGAGAAGCCCTGATGGCCGTGGTCGAGCCGCAGCCGGGCGTGACGCTTGACATTGGGGAGATGAGGGCCCGGCTGAGAGCGTCGCTGGCCGATTACAAGGTGCCCAAGCACATCGAGATCCACGAGAAGCTGCCGCGCGAGGACTCCGGCAAGATCTTCAAGCGGCGGCTGCGCGATCCCCATTGGGAGCAGGCGGGGCGGAAAATATGATGATGGGCCCGCACTTGGCGGCGAAAGGAGGCGAGACCGACATTGAATAGGGCAGGCGACGCCTCTTTCTTGATCTTGCGCTGCGGTATAGATACGGCAGACTGACCCGTAAATGGGCAGCTGCTGGAGAGCGCATCCATGTCGCCGCAAGCCATGACAGAGGAAATCCGTCCCAACCGCGCCGCCGAGGCGCAGGCCATGGAGGAGGACGCGCGGCTCCGGGACGATATCCGGCTGCTCGGCCGCATCCTCGGCGATACCGTCCGCGACCAGGAAGGCGCCGAATTGTTCGACCTCGTCGAGCGCATCCGCCAGACCTCGGTGCGCTTCCACCGCGACGAGGACCGCCAGGCGCGGCGCGAGCTGGAGCAGATCCTCGACGGCATGACGACGGCTGAGACGGTCCGCATCGTCCGCGCCTTCAGCTATTTCTCGCACCTCGCCAACATTGCCGAGGACCAGAACAACATCCGACGCATGCGTGCCAGGAGCGACTCCAATGGCGGGTCCGGCATGCTGGCGGCGACGCTCGCTCACGCCAAATCCGCCGGGTTCGAGGCTTCCGATCTGCGCAAGTTCTTCTCGACGGCGCTGGTCAGTCCGGTCCTGACCGCGCACCCGACCGAGGTGCGGCGCAAGAGCACGATGGATCGCGAGATGGAGATCGCGATGCTGCTCGACCGCCGCGAGCGGATGCAGTTGACGCCGGACGAGCGCGAGGCCAATGACGAGGCGCTGCGCCGCGCCGTGCTGACCTTGTGGCAGACCAACCTGCTGCGCCGGACCAAGCTGACGGTGCTCGACGAGGTCACCAACGGGCTGTCGTTCTACGACTACACGTTTCTGCGTGAGGTGCCGCGTCTGCTGTGCTCGCTCGAGGATCGGCTCAATGACGGAGCGGAGGTGGCAGGCGATCTCGCCTCGTTCCTGCGAATGGGGAGCTGGATCGGCGGCGACCGGGACGGCAATCCGTTCGTCACCGCCGAGGTGATGCGCGGGACGCTCAAGCTGCAATCCAGCCTGGCGCTGCACTACTATCTCGAGGAACTGCATCTGCTCGGCAGCGAGCTGTCCATCGCCGCGCATCTCGCCGATGTCTCCGAGGAGCTGCGTGCGCTGGCCGAGCGCTCGCCGGACACGTCGCCGCATCGTCGCGGCGAGCCATATCGTCTGGCGGTGTCCGGCATCTATGCGCGCTTGGCGGCGACGGCGAAGAAGCTCGGTATCCAGATCAGCCGCCTTCCCGTGGCGGCGGTGGCGCCTTACGACAGCGTCAAGCAGATGCAGGATGATCTCGACGTGCTGCATCACTCGCTGATCGCCAACAATGCCGAGGTGATCGCCCGCGGGCGGCTGCGGCTGCTGCGGCGTGCAGTGGATTGCTTCGGCTTCCATCTGGCCCGGCTCGACATCCGCCAGAATTCGGCGGTGCACGAGCGCACCGTCGCCGAGCTGATCGACACCGCGATGCCCGGCATGTCCTATATGGCGCTGAGCGAGGATGCCAGGGTCGGCCTGCTTGTCAGCGAGCTGCGCAATGCGCGGCCGCTGGTGTCGCAATTCGTCAAGTACAGCGACGAGACCGTCGGCGAGCTCGCGCTGTTCCGCGCGGCCGCCGAGGCGCACGCGACGTTCGGTGCCGACGTGATTCCCCAGTGCATCATCTCGATGTGCAAGGGCATGTCGGACATGCTCGAGGTGGCACTGCTGCTCAAGGAGGTCGGCCTGATCGACCCTTCGGGCCGCTGCGCCGTCAACATCGTGCCGCTGTTCGAGACGATCGAGGACCTGCAGGCGTCCAGCGGCATCATGGACCGCATGCTGGCGCTGCACGATTACCGCCGCCTGGTCGACAGCCGCGGCGCCGTGCAGGAGGTCATGCTCGGCTATTCCGACAGCAACAAGGACGGCGGTTTCGTCACCTCGGGCTGGGAGCTCTACAAGGCGGAGATCGGCCTCGTCGACATCTTCGAGCGCCACGGCATCCGGCTCAGGCTGTTCCACGGCCGCGGTGGATCGGTCGGCCGCGGCGGCGGACCGAGCTACGACGCCATCATCGCCCAGCCGGGCGGCGCGGTGAACGGCCAGATCCGCATCACCGAGCAGGGCGAGATCATCTCCAGCAAATATTCCAACGCCGAGGTCGGACGTAACAATCTGGAAATTCTCGCCGCCGCGACGCTCGAGGCCAGCCTGCTGCATCCGCGGCAGCCGGCGCCGAAGCGCGAATATCTCACCGCGATGGACCGGCTCTCGGAGCTCGCGTTCAAGGCCTATCGCGGCCTGGTCTACGAGACCGACGGCTTCGTCGACTATTTCTGGGCCTCGACCGTCATCAACGAGATCGCGACCTTGAACATCGGCAGCCGCCCGGCCTCGCGCAAGAAAACCCGCGCGATCGAGGACCTGCGTGCGATCCCCTGGGTGTTCTCCTGGGCGCAGTGCCGGCTGATGCTGCCGGGCTGGTACGGCTTCGGCAGCGCGGTCGAGACCTGGATCGCGGAAAATCCGGAGCAGGGCATGCCGTTCCTGCGCGAACTTTATCAGGAATGGCCGTTCTTCCGCATGCTGCTGTCGAACATGGACATGGTGCTCGCCAAGAGCTCGATCGCCATAGCCTCGCGCTATGCCGAGCTGGTCCCGGACGAGGCCCTGCGCGAAAAGATCTTCGGCCGCATCCGGCGCGAATGGAATCTGGTGATCGAGACTTTGCTCGACATCACGGGGCAGGAGCGGCTGCTGCAGGGCAACCCGCTGCTGGAGCGCTCGGTGCGCAACCGCTTTCCCTATCTCGATCCGCTCAACCACGTGCAGGTCGAGCTGCTCAAGGAGCATCGCGCGCAGAACCCGGACGAGCAGGTGCTGCGCGGGATTCAACTAACGATCAACGGCATCTCGGCGGGGTTGAGAAATACGGGATGAGGGCGAGTGGCGAGTAGCGAATAGAGGGTCTATTCGCTACTCCCTATTCGCCATTCGCTATCTTCAGGGCTTCAGCGCACCCTGCGCACTCGTATAGACCGCATAGAGCGACGTCGAGCCGCAGATGTAGAGCCGATTACGCTGCTGGCCGCCGAAGCACAGATTGGCGACGGTTTCCGGAATGTGAATCTTGCCCAGCAACGTTCCGTCCGGGGCATAGCAACGTACGCCGTCCTCGTTCGGATCGCCCCAGCCGACCGAGCACCAGACCCGCCCGTCGCGATCACATCGGACGCCGTCGGAGATGCTGGGCTTAGGCATTTCGGCGAAGACCTTGCTGTTCGTCAGCTTGCCGGCGGCGTGATCGACGTCGAACACGCGGATATGCGCGGGATTGTCGGGCCCGTCGGTGAAGCCAGTGTCGATGACGTAAAGCTTCGTTTCGTCGGGTGAGAAGGCGAGCCCATTGGGCTCGACGAAGTCGTCGGCAACGACCTTGACCTCTCCCGATTTCGGATCGACCCGATAGACATTGTGCTTGTCCTGCTCGGGCGCCGCCTTGAGGCCCTCATAGAAGCCACCGATGCCGTAGACCGGATCGGTGAACCATATTGCGCCGTCGGCCGCGACCACTGCATCGTTCGGCGAATTCAATCGCTTTCCATTATAGCTGTCGGCGATGATCGTGATCGAGCCATCGAGCTCGGTGCGAGTGACCCGCCGACCGCTATGTTCACACGTGATCAGCCGTCCTTCTCGATCGATGGTGTTGCCGTTGGAATTCATCGACGGCTGCCGATAGACGCTGAGGTGACCATCGTCCTCGGAGAACCGCATGATGCGATTGTTCGGGATGTCGCTGAACAGCAGATAGCGACCGGCGGCAAAATAGACCGGGCCTTCGGCCCAGCGCATTCCGGTCGCGACGCGTTCTACGGCCATCGTGCCCGCGAAGGCCGGAAACTCCGCCGGCCCGAATGACAGCTTGGGCTTTTTCGACGACTCCAGGTGAGAGTCCGGATAGCGGCTGCCCGGCAAGGGACCGAGAGGCAGCGGATCTGTCGAGATTGTCGGTGCCCCGGTCTGGCCGAAGGGCGTGACGGTTGCAGCCGATGCTGACGTCACGGTTGCCGCGGCAGCGGCGAATGCCGCGGCTCCTTTCAGCAATCTGCGCCTGTCGAAGCCATCTGCTCCGACCAGCGAGTTTTGCGCGACGTCGTGTCGTGGAGTCGTCATATGTGTCCTCCCATTTTTTTGTTGGGAGGCGACCATACGACAGAATCGTGGCGACGTGCGGGTCGTCTCGATAAAAAACAACTTGAGAGTGTGTGCGCTGCGAATGGACTTTGCGCGCTGCAAATCTCAGATCGGGTCCCAGCCGAACACGTCGGCGGAACGATCGAGCTTGTAGAACGACGGCTTCAGTGCCGGCATGCCATGCTCCGCAATGGTCTGCGGCGTCCAGCCTTCGCCGCGGTGCACCGAGCGCAATGGGCGCGACTGGCTCATCAGGAAGATCTCGTTCATGCGAACGGCGAAGATCTGGCCGGTGACGTCTTTCGAGGCATCGCTGAGCAGATAGGCGACGACGGGCGCGATCTTCTCGGGCCCCATCCGCTTCATGCGTTCGACGCGTTCCTTCTCGGCCTCGGTCTCCGCCGGGATGGTGCCGATCATTCGGCTCCAGGCAAACGGCGAGACGCAATTGGAACGCACGTTGAAGCGGCCCATGTCGAGCGCGATCGACTTCGACAGGCCGACGATGCCGAGCTTCGCCGCGGCGTAATTGGCCTGGCCATAATTGCCGATCAGGCCCGAAGTCGAGGTGAAATGGACGAAGGAACCGCTCTCCTGCTCGCGGAACAGCCGTGCGGCCGAGTGGGCGACGTAGAACGAGCCCATCAAATGGACCTTGATCACCTGCTCGAACGCCTCGATGCTCATCTTGTGGAAGATCATGTCGCGCAGGATGCCGGCATTGTTGACCACGCCATCGAGCTTGCCGAAATGGTCGGTGGCGGCCTTCACGATCTTGCTGGCCGGGATCGCTTCGGACACGCTCTCGAAATTCGCCACCGCCGTGCCGCCGCGCTTCTTGATTTCCTCGACCACTTCCTCCGCCGGCGCTGCGCTGGTGCCCGAGCCGTCGGAGGCGACGCCGGGATCGTTGACCACGACCTTGGCGCCTTCGGCGGCGCACAGCAGCGCGATCTCGCGCCCGATGCCGCGGCCGGCGCCGGTGACGATGACGACTTTGTCCTGCAGCGATTTGGTCATGAGAGGTTCTCCTTAGCGTGATGTGCTGTTCATCCTGCCCCGTTTGCGTCAGGGCTATTGCATTTGACGAGACGGCTCAGATCAGCCGGGCTGCCTGCCGATATGTTGCTCCGTCATGCCCGGGCTTGTCCCGGGCATCCACGTCGTTCCGAGGGCACCGGACGACGTGGATGGCCGGGACAAGCCCGGCCATGACGACAAAACGAAAGAGAGCGACCGGAACGGCGAGCGTCGTTACCTCTCGTTGGTGAAGATGATCGTCCCCGATGCGGCGAACATGCCGCCGACGCCGTGGCACACCGAGATCTTGGCTCCTGGTACCTGCGCCGGGGCGATGCCACGCATCTGGCGCACGCTCTCCTGCAACGCATACATGCCGTACATGCCCGAATGCATGTAGGATAGGCCGCCGCCGTTGGTGTTGAGCGGCAGCTTGCCGCCTGGCCGTGTGTGACCGGCTGCGATGAACGGCCCGGTCTCCTCATGCGGCATGAAGCCGAGATCACCGAGACCGAACAGCGGCAGATGCGCGAACGCGTCGTAGATCATGAGATGGTCGACGTCGGCATGGCCGATGCCGGCCTCCTTGAAGGCGAGGGGGCCCGCGACCTTGAAGGCGCGCGATGAATTGAACGTCTCCATCTGGCTGACCATCGGCGTCTCCACGCTTTCGCCGGTGCCGAGAACATAGACTGGCCTCTGCGGAAAATCCTTGGCGCGATCGGCCGAGGTCAGGATCAGCGCGCCGCCGCCATCGGTGACGAGGCAGCATTGCAGCAGCCGGAACGGGTAGGCGATCATGCGCGAGTTCAGCACGTCCTCGACGGTGATCGGGTCCTTCATCATCGCGCGCGGGTTCTTTGCCGCCCATTCGCGCTGTACGACGGCAACCATCGCCAACTGCTCATGGGTGATGCCGTACGTCTTCATGTAGCGCAGCACGGGGATCGGGAACATGCTGGGCGGCCCGTAGACGCCGAACGGCGCCTCGAACTGGCCCTGCAGGCTGTCCGGCGGGATCGAGCGCGGCAGCTTGCCGATCATCGATTTGCCGCTCTCGGCGTGGGTGATCAGCACGGTCTTGCATAGGCCGGCCTCGATCGCAGCCGCGGCGTGGCGGACATGCAGCATGAAGGAGCAGCCGCCGACCGAGGTGCCATCGACCCAGGTCGGCGTGATGCCGAGATAATGACAGATCTGCTGCGGCGTCTCGACCGCGGTGGCGAAGCCGTCGATGTCCGACAGCTTGAGCCCGGCATCGGCGATGGCATTCAGCGCCGCGTCCGCATGCAGCTGGATCTGCGACATCGTCGGGATGATTCCGAGCTCGGTGGTCTCGGCCGCGCCGACCACGGCCACCTGGTTTCGACGCATGGCGCTATCCTTTCGCCGGCCGGAACAGGGGCAGGGTGATCTGCTCGTCCATTTTCTCGAATGTGACTTCGAGGGCCATGTCGAGCTCCAATGCCTCCGGTGTCTGCGGGCAGCCCGTGATGTTGCTCATCATGCGCGGGCCCTCTTCGAGCGCCACGACGGCAATGGCGTAGGGCGGCGTGAAGCCGGGCGCAGGGGGACGATGGTTGATGACGTAGCTGTAGAGCGTGCCTTTGCCCGTGGCCTTGAAGACGCTGACCTTGCGGCTGGCGCAGGCCGGACAGAATGGGCGCGGCGGGAAGTAGACGTGGGCACAGGCGTCGCAGCGCTGCAGCCGCAATTCGCCGGCGCGGGTACCGTCCCAGAAATGCTGCGTCTCGGGTGTCGGTTTGGGGCGTGCACGCATAGGCTCGGCCATCCCGGTTGATCCTCCCTGCGGCGGGCTCCGTCGCCCGCTCCTTTGCATCCGTGATGCGCCATTTGACGCAGACGCGTCAACGGTCCATCACGCCACGCATGCGGCCCTCCGGGAGGCGCAGAGGTGTTTGGACGGCAATTGCCGCCTGATGAAAATTGGTCTTTGATGCTGGGAGTATGATCGGAGCCGAGATGAAGCTGCGTGACATCGCCCATTCCAGAACCGGCGACAAGGGTGACACCTCGAACATCTCGGTCATCGCCTACGACCCCAAGGATTACCCGCTGTTGCTCGCACAAGTCACGGCCGAGCGGGTGAAGGCGCACTTCGCCGGCATTGTCCAGGGCGAGGTGGTCCGCTATGAGCTGCCCAACATTGCGGCGCTGAATTTCGTGATGAGCCGGGCGCTCGGCGGCGGGGTCACCCGGTCGCTCGCGCTGGATGCGCACGGCAAGTCGCTGAGTTCCGCGCTGCTCGATCTGGACATCGCGGCCGATGCCGCAGACACGCTATAGGATGCCATGACCGTTTCGAATCCGACCCTGGCCGCGCTGGCCGACGATCTCGCCGCCGGTCGCACCACGTCCCGCAAGTTGGTGGAGGAGTGTCTCGCCCGGATCGCCGATCCCGCCGGCGAGGGCCAGCGCGCCTTCATCCATGTCGACAAGGAGGCCGCGCTGGCGGCGGCCGACGGCATGGATGCGCTGCGCAAGGCCAATGCGGCGCCGTCGCCCTACGCCGGCATTCCGGTCTCGATCAAGGACCTGTTCGACATCAAGGGCCAGGTCACCCGCGCCGGCTCGCGGGCGCTGGAGGATTCCGCGCCGGCCGAGGCCGATGCGCCGGCGGTGGTGCGGCTGCGCCGGGCCGGCTTCGTCGTGATCGGCCGCACCAACATGACCGAGTTCGCTTATTCCGGCATCGGCATCAACCCGCACTACGGCACGCCGAAGAGCGCCTGGAAGCGCGACGTCGGCCATGTGCCCGGCGGCTCGTCGTCGGGCGCCGCGGTCTCGATCGTCGATCGCATGGCCTATGGCGCGCTCGGCACCGACACCGGCGGCTCCTGCCGCATTCCCGCGGCCTTCAACGGCATCACGGGCTACAAGCCGACGCAGGCCCGCGTGCCGCTCGACGGCGGCGTGCCGCTGTCGACCACGCTCGACAGCTTTGGGCCGCTCGCCAACACGGTCGCCTGCTGTGCCGTCCTCGATTCCGTGCTGGCCGACGAGCCGGTCCGCCCGCTCGCGTCGCGCCCGGTGAAGGGTTTGCGGCTTGCGGTGCCCACCACGGTCGTGCTCGACGAGCTCGATGTCGAGGTCGCCGAGACCTTTGAGCGGGCGCTGCAGACGCTGGCGAAGCAGGGGGCGCTGATCGAGCGTATCGAATTCCCCGAGTTCCTCGACGTCGGCCTGATCGGCATGAAGGGCGGCTTCGCCGCCGCCGAGAGCTATGCCTGGCACCGCTTCCTGCTGACAGCCAAGGGCGACGTCTACGATCCGCGCGTGTCCGTCCGCATCATGCGCGGCGAGGCGATCACCGTGCCGGATTACATCGAGATGCTCAACGCGCGCCGCTCGCTGGTGAAGCGCGCCGCTGCACGCATCGCGCCCCACGATGCGCTGGCGATGCCGACCACGGCCAACGCGCCGCCTGTCATCGCCGATCTCGCCGACGACCAGGCCTTCGCCCGCGAGAACATCCGCGCTTTGCGCAACTGCACCTTCATCAACATGATCGACGGCTGCGCCATCTCGCTGCCGGCGCACCGCCACGGCGAGGTCCCGGTCGGCCTGATGCTGGCGCAGTCCGGCGGCCAGGACCGCAAACTGCTGGAGATCGCGGCTGGGGTCGAGGGCGTGGTGCGGGGCTGAGCTGGCCGAACGCGATCAGGGTTTGTGTGACGGGCCATCGATCGGGGGCAGAGGCGCGGCCTTGGCGGCGATCGCCTGGGCCTGGTCGATGAGACCGGCGGCCAGCATCCTGTCGAGCATGCGATCGCGCCACTCGCTGTCGTGCTCAGAGGTCCACGGCCTTCGGAAACGCGCGAGGAGAAAGGCAAGCTCGCCGATGTCGAGGCTTGCGAGGGCTTTGCCGAAATAGGTTGTGGCTGCGTCTGCAGCACCATAGGTCCGGCGGCCAAGATAGGCATTGTTCAGATAGGCCTCCAGGATGCGATCGCGCGTGAACGTGCGCTCGATGCGGCCCATGAACACCTCTGTGCCAATCTGCCATTCGAGGTTCGGCCCTTTGTAACAGTCCGGAACGAGGGTACAGAGACAATCTCGGCTAACCGAGTGGATGATGTTCGACCGGCCCGGCCGGCGACCCGCCGCCATGTCGGATGCGAGCCGGGCCAGCGGGCCGACATAGGGTCGCGCGTAGAAGTCACGGTCTTCAGACGCCACGACGGCGTTCCGGACCAGAGGCGGAATCTCCGAGAGCGGCACAAAGGAGCTTCTCGGGTTCGCCGAACAGAGTGGACCTGTCGTCGGGAGAGCCGCAAGCTGGCTCTCCGTAGGGAGTCCGAGGCCGTATTCGAAGTACCAGATCACATAGCCTTCGGCGTAGAGCAGCAGCACGACAGCGATCGAGAGCATAGCCAGGATCGACTTGCCGAACAGGATGAAGAGCCGTTTGGTGCGCGGAGATCGCATCGTCAGAAGTTGGTTCCTGCATGAGCGTTCCGGTTCACTGGATGGTTTCAGGAAACCGTGATGCGAAGAATTGTCCGGAAAACGGGTGGCCACTAGCGTGCGTTTCATGACACGCTCGTCATTCCGGGATGCGCGCCCTTGCGCGCAGGCCCGGAATCCATAACCACGATCGTGCGTATGGATTCCGGGCTCGTCGCTTCGCGCCGCCCCGGAATGACATCTGGGATGAATCGCATGGCCAGACTCAAGCACGCAGTGCCCGAAGTCGACTTTTCCGCCGCCACCGGGATCGATGCAATCGACTGGGCGATGGTCGAACGCGACCTCGATGCCGGCGGCTGCGCCGTGTTGACGCAGCTGCTGTCGCCCGACGATTGCCGCGCCCTGGCGGCGCTCTATCCGGACGACCGGCACTTCCGCAGCCGCGTCGTCATGGCGCGGCATGGTTTCGGCCGCGGCGAGTACAAATATTTCAGTTATCCGCTGCCCGATCCGATCGCGCAGTTGCGGCCGCGGCTCTATTCGCATCTGGTGGCGATCGCCAACCGCTGGAATGCGACGATGGGGATCGACATCCAATTTCCCGCCGAGCACGACGACTTCCTGGCGCGCTGTCATGAGGCCGGCCAGACGCGGCCAACGCCGCTTTTGCTGCAATATGTCGAGGGCGACTACAACTGCCTGCACCAGGATCTCTATGGCGAGCACGTGTTTCCGCTGCAGGTCGCGATCCTGCTGTCGGAGCCGGGGCGCGATTTCGAGGGAGGCGAGTTCGTGCTGACCGAGCAGCGGCCGCGCATGCAGTCGCGCGCCGAGGTGGTGCCGCTCCGGCAGGGCGATGCGGTGGTGTTCGCGGTCCACAATCGCCCGGTCCAGGGCACGCGCGGCAGCTACCGTGTCAACATGCGTCATGGCGTGAGCCGGCTGCGTTCCGGCCGGCGGCATACGCTCGGCGTGATCTTTCACGATGCGAAGTAGCATATGACGGATCTGTTCGATGGATTTGAGATCGCCGGACCGGCGCGCGAGCCGCTCGCGCCCGGCGCGGTGCTGCTGCGTGGTTTTGCGCAGCCACATGCGACGGAGCTTCTGGCCGCGATCGAGGCGATCACCGCGCAGGCGCCGTTCCGCCGGATGATCACGCCCGGCGGGCACCAGATGTCGGTGGCCATGACGAATTGCGGCTCGGTCGGCTGGGTGACGGACCGCAGCGGCTATCGCTACGATCCCGTTGATCCAGACAGCGGACAGAGGTGGCCGGCGATGCCGCCGCTGTTGCGACAGCTCGCCGAGCAGGCGGCGAGCGAGGCAGGCTTTGCCGCCTTCGCGCCCGATGCCTGCCTGATCAATTGCTACGAGCCCGGCGCCAAGATGTCGCTGCATCAGGATCGCGACGAGCGCGACGTCGGCGCGCCGATCGTCTCGGTGTCATTGGGCCTTCCCGCGACGTTCCTGTTCGGCGGCCTCAAGCGCTCCGACAAGACGCAACGCTATCGGCTGGCCCATGGCGACGTCGTCGTCTGGGGCGGCCCGGCGCGGCTCGCCTTTCACGGCGTCGCGCCGCTCGCCGATGGCGAGCATGCTCGGCTCGGCCGCCGGCGCATCAACCTGACGTTCCGCCGCGCCCGATAGTCCTGGCCGCTCTGTGACGTTCCTCATTTTGCAGCGGGCATCCCTGGCTCTATGCTGCGCCCGGGAGAGGGGCCATGAGCACTGTCGAACTTGCGGACGAGCGGGCGCCTGCGGCGGCGCGAATGGGACTTCACCTTGCGCTGCTGCAGCTGGTGTTCACGCTGCTGTGGACGACCTACGTGATCTATCTGCCGAAGCTCGCCGCCCAGGCCGGCATCGCGCCCTCCGCCGTCGTTCTGATCCTGATGCTGGACCAGGCGATCTTCACATTGTCCGATACCGCGATGGGACTTGCGGCCGATCGCATCGGGCGCGCCGCCGCGCGGTTCGGTCTCTTCATCGGCCTGCTGACTGCGGTATCCTGCGCCGCCTTTGTCGCGCTGCCTTTCGTGGCGGCGTCCGCAGGTCCAGCGGTCTTCATCGGACTGATCGCGATCTGGGCGCTGACCTCGTCGGTCTTGCGCGCGCCGCCCTTGACGCTGCTCGGGCGCCATGCGGCCCGGCCGGCCATTCCGTTCCTGGCAGCGCTGGTCATGCTCGGCTATGGCGTGGCCGGCGCCGTGTCGCCCTACCTCGGCGTGATCCTGCGCGACTACGATCCGCGCCTGCCGTTCGTCATCTCATCGGCCGTGCTGCTGCTGACGGCGCTCGGTCTCTCGCGCATTCCGCAGGATAGCGGTCGGGCAGCGCAAGCAGCTGCCAAGCCCGAGCCCAGGCCGCTGCGGGGACTCCCGCTGCTGTTCATCGGCGCCATGGTGATCCTCGCGCTCGGCTACCAGCTGCATTTCAGCATCAACAGCTCGGCGTTCTATCTCCGCTTCGCCAGGCCGGAGGACCTTTCCTGGCTGATGCCGGTGTTCTGGATCGGCTTCAACCTCGTGCTGTTCCCGGCCAGCGTGGTCGTCAAGCATAGCGGCGGGCTCATCGTGATGGGATTCGCCGGTCTGCTCGGTGCGCTCGCGATCGTGATCGCCGAGCTCGCGGGCGCATTGACCGTGCTGATCGTGGCGCAGTTCATCGCCGGGGCGGCCTGGGGCTGCATGATGATGAGCGCCATTTCCGCGGCGCTCGCGATCGGGACGACCGGCGCCGAGGGCAAGGTGACCGGGCTCGTGTTCTCGGCGCTGGCGCTGGCAACCTTCGCGCGGATCGCTGCCGTCGCCGGCGGTCTGCAGAAGTTGCCAGACTATGCGCCGCTGGTGCAGTGGGCGCCGGTCGCGTGCTGGCTCGTGGCCGGCGCGGGCCTGCTGGCGATGGCCGCCGCCGGATTGCAGGGACGCCGCGCGTCCCCGCCGTGAGGTCGATCAGATCCCTGGAGGCTTCGACGGATGGATGAAGGCCCAGGGCGAGACCTCGGAGTCGCGCGGCACCTCGATGTCGATCAGATATGGCCCGCCATGCGCCAGCGCCGTCTCGAGCGCGGATTTGAACTGATCGGGTGACGTGACCTTGCTGGCGGCGACGCCGAAGGATTCGGCGAGCGTGACGAAATCCGGATTGACGAGATCGGAGGCGACGACGCGGCCGTCGAAGCGCTCACGCTGGTCGCGCCGGACATTGCCATAGGAATTGTTGTTGAACACCAGGGTGACGACGCCGATGTTGTATTGCACGGCAGTCGCCAGCTCCTGCACGGCGAACATGAAACCGCCATCGCCGGTGATCGCGACCACAGGTCTGTCGGGATGCGCCACCTTGGCACCGAGCGCGGTGGGAAAACCCGCGCCGAGCGTGCCCTGATAGCCCGAGGTGATGAAGGTGCGCGGCTCGTAGACGGGAAAGCCGTACCAGGAGGCGAAGCCGACCTGCGACAGTTCGTCGGTGACGATGGCGTCGCGCGGCAGCACCTCGCGGAGCACGTTCAGATAGGCCATCTGCGGCTGGACCTTCTGGATCTCCTGCAAGGTCGCTGCGGTGACCTCCCGGATCGCGGCGCGGCGTCCCGAGCTCTTGCGGTACCCCGCCTTGCTCACAGCAGCGATGAGCGCGGCCGTGCCCGCCTTGGCATCGGCGACGATGCCGGCGTCGACGATCAGGCGCCGCATCTCCACCGGGTCGATGTCGATGCGGATCGACTTCAATCCATCCGGCTTGAACGGCCAGCGGAACGTGGTCGGCAGCTCCATGCGGGTGCCGATGCCGATCATCAGATCGGTGGTCGGCCACAGCTTGTAGGCTGAGGCCATGGTAAGCCCGAGCTCGTGTGCATTGGAGACGATGCCGCGTCCTGACCGGAAGGCGACGACCGGCGCGTCGATCATCTCGGCGAGCTCGAGGATGTCCTCGCGCGCCTCGATTGCGCCTGAGCCGACGAAGATCATCGGCGCCTTCGCGGACGTGATCAGCCCGGCCGCCTTGGCGATGCGGTCGGGATCGGGCTGCGGCGGCGCGAACTGTGCCAGCGGCATCGCCGCGGCGGTGGCCGCCTTCTGCGTGAACACGTCCCACGGCATCTCGAGCGCAGCGGGGCCGCGCCGCCCCGACATCATCTCCTGGAACGCGCGCGCGACCTGCGTCGGCGCGCAGTCGGGATATTCGATGCGCTCGGCCCATTTGACGAAGGTGCGCAGGGTCGCGAGCTGGTCCGGCATCTCGTGCAGATGGCCGCGGCCGCGGCCGAGATAGTCGGTCGGCACCTGGCCCGTGAGGCACAGCACCGGCTCGTTGCAGCCGAAGGCGGTGAGCAGTGCCGCGCCGGCGTTGAGCACGCCGGGACCCGGCACGACGCTGAACACGCCGGGCCTGCCGCTGGCGCGGGCATAGCCGAACGCCATGTAGCCGCAGGCCTGTTCGTGGCGGGCGCCGACGACCTTGAGCTGCGCCTGGTGGAAGGCATCGAACAGGCCATAGACCTGCGCTCCAGGCAGGCCGAACACGGTGTCGACGCCGTGGGCGACGAGCCCGCTGACGATGGCTTCGCCGCCGGTCATGGTGGTCATGCTGACATTCCGTTGCTGACTTTACAGAGCTTCGTCGACGACGCCATTGCGCAAGGTGCCGACGCCGTCGGCTTCGATCTCGATGACGTCGCCGGGCTTCAGATAACGCGGCGGATCGAACCGTGCACCGGCGCCGGTGGGCGTGCCCGTCACGATCACGTCACCGGGGACGAGCGTGGTGAAGGTCGAGATGTAGTTGATGAGGTAGCGGAAGCCGAAGATCAGCCGTGACGTGCGGTCGTCCTGGCGCAATTCGCCATTGACGCGCGTCGTCAGCCGGATATCGGCAATCTGGCTCTCATTCGTGTAGGGCACGATCCAAGGCCCGAGGCTGCCGGTCGAATCGAAGTTCTTGCCTTGGGTGACGTTGAACTTGGCATGCCGCACCCAGTCGCGGATGGTGCCCTCGTTGCAAAGCGTGAGTGCGGCGATGTGATCCAGCGCCTGGGCCTCCGGGATGTGACGGCCGGCCTTGCCGATGATCAGCACGAGCTCGCCTTCATAGTCGAGCTGCGGCGAGGCGCGGGGACGCACCAGGGGCGTTTCATGACCGACGAAGGAGCGCGGCGTCCGCATGAACATCGACGGATATTTCGGCGCGTCCTGGCCATCCTTGTATTCGGCATTGCGGTCAGGATAATTGACGCCGATGCAGATGATCTTCTCGGGCGAAGCGATCGGCGGCAGCCAGGTGATGGCATCGAGGCCGTGATCGGGCGACAGCCCGGCTGCGGCATCGATCAACCGGGGCAGGGCGCCCGCGGCGATCACCTCACGCAAGGTCGGATAATCCCTGGCGAACCGCGCGGAGAGATCGACGAGGCCGGTGTCGGTCACGAGCCCGTAGCGGACCGAACCATCGACGGCATAGGTGGCGAGGCGAGCGGAGGTCATGGGCAGTTCTCCTTAGACGCCGAGCCGCTGGATCTTGTGGGTGCCGCGCGCGAGCGAAACGTGCTTGGTCTCCATGTAGAAGTCGAACGAATAGTCGCCGCCGTCGCGGCCGATGCCCGATGCCTTCATGCCGCCGAACGGGGTTGGCAGGTGGCGGACATTCTCCGAGTTCAGCCAGATCATGCCGGCTTCCAGCGCGTCGGCGACGCGCAGCGCGCGGCCCATGTCGCCGGTCCAGACATAGCCGGTGAGGCCGTATTGCACGTCATTGGCGACCGCGATCGCGTCAGCCTCGTCGCGGAACGGGATCACGGTGAGGAACGGCCCGAACACCTCTTCTTGCGCCACGCGCATGGTCTGGCGCGCGCCGGTCACCAGTGTCGGCTCGACGTAATGCCCGCCGCCCGGGCCGTCGAACCGCTTGCCGCCGACGGCGATGATCGCACCGTCCTCGCGTGCAACGTCGACATAGGAGCAGACCTTGGCGAGATGCCGTTCGTGGATCAGCGGCCCGATCTCGGTGGCGGGATCGAGCGGATGACCCACTTTCAGCGCACGCACGCGCGCCGCAAGCTTGGCCGTAAAGGTCTCGGCGATACTCTGCTGCACCAGCAGGCGGCTGGATGAGGTGCAGCGCTCACCGTTGAGCGAGTAGATCATGAACACGACGGCATCGAGCGCGCGGTCGAGATCGGCATCGTCGAACACGATCACCGGGTTCTTGCCGCCGAGTTCGAAATGCACCCGCTTCAGGGTCGGTGCGCCCTGCGCCATGATCGCAGATCCCGTCGAGCTCTCGCCGACGAAGCCGATTGCCTTGATCGCGGGATGCTCGGTCAGCGCCTTGCCGGCCTCCTCCCCGAAGCCATGAACGGTGTTGAGGACGCCGTCGGGAATGCCGGCGTCCTTGGCGAGCTTGGCCAGCCACTGCGCCGTGATCGGCGACCATTCCGCCGGCTTGTGTACGACCGTGCAGCCGGCCGCGAGCGCCGGGGCGATCTTCCAGGTCGACAGCATGAACGGCGTGTTCCATGGCGTGATCACGCCGACCGGGCCGATCGGCACCCGCGTCGAGATGTTCCAATGCTCGTCGCTCGGCGTACTCAGGCCGTCACGCGCCTCGGTGCATTTGTCGGCGAAGAAGCGGAAGTTTTCCGCCGCGCGGACCGCGGCCTTGGCCATGAAGCGATAGGCCTGCCCGGTGTCGATGCATTCGAGCACGGCGATGTCGTCGGCATGATCCTCGATCGCGTCGGCCACGCGATGCAGTAGCTTGCGCCGCATCGCCGGCGCCATGTCGCGCCAGGATCTGAAGGCGAGTGCGGCCGATGTCGCCGCGCGGTCGATGTCCTCTGCATTGCCGCGAGCGACCTTGGCCAGAACAGTGCCGTCGATCGGGGACTTCGTCTCGAACGTCGTGCCCGAGATCGCCGGCACCACCTTGCCGTCGATGAAGTGGCCGATGCCCTCGTCCTTCAGCTTCGCGAGCAGGGGAGCGGCACGGTCGAGATTGGCCTTGTAGATGTCGGTCTTGGGGCTGGCCTTATCCATGGGATGCCTCCGCTTTCAGGGCGTCGTGGATGTTGTTGCGCTTCCAGCTGGTCGCGGCGTCGTTGATCTGCATGTCGAAGGACAATGCGAACTTGGTGCTTGCGAAGACCGGATCGAGATACGCCGAGAGTGCCTTGAAGACGTGCTCGCCGGCCTTCTGCCGTGCCGCGAGGTCGCGGCCTTCGCCGAGCCGCAGCAGCATGGCGAGGAAGGCGGAGTCGGGCTTGCCGTCGGCGATCGCGTAGTGCTCGCAGCGGATCGCGCGCACGCGGATGCCGCCGATCGGAAAGATCCCGGTCTCGCTGGCGGCCTTGCGGACCACTTCGCAGACGTTGGCCATCACGACAAAGGCGTCGAGATTGGCGGAGTATTCGATGCTGAAATGCGGCATGATGCGGTCGCTCCGGGGCAGGCTTCAGGCGAAGTAACAGCTCACCGTCCCATACGGGCCGTAGTCGGCCTGGATCGTGTCGCCCTTGCGCGCCTCGATCGGCCGGATGAACGAGCCGGCAAGGACCACCTGTCCCGGCTCCAGCGCGAATCCATTTGCCGCGATCTTGTTGGCGAGCCACGCAACGGCCGTTGCCGGGTTGTTCAGCACGCCGGCGGCCAAGCCGGTCTCTTCCAGTTGACCGTTCTTATAACAGAGTGCGCCGATCCAGCGCAGGTCGGCATCGAGCGGCCGCAGCGGCCGGCCGCCGAGCACGATGCCGGCATTTGCGGCGTTGTCGGCGATCGTATCGAAGATCTTGCGGGTCGCCTTGGTCGCGGGATCCACCCGCTCGATCCGCGTATCCAGGATCTCGAGTGCCGGCACCACGAAATCCGTCGCGTTGAGTACGTCGAACAAGGTGCAGTCCGGTCCAGACAGACGGTGCTTCATGACGAAGGCAAGCTCCGCCTCGATACGCGTCGCGATGAAGCGGTCGGACGGCACCAGCCCGCCATCGGCAAAGAACATGTCGTCGAGCAGCACGCCCGAATCCGGTTCATCGATGTTCAGCGCGCTCTGCATCGCCTTCGATGTCAACCCGATCTTGTGACCCTTGATGACGCGGCCCGCGGCCACCTTGATGCTGATCCAGGCCTCCTGGATCGCATAGGCATCTGCGATGGTGATATCGGGAAACTCCTGCGACAACTGCCTGATCTGGCGGCGGCTCTTTTCGGCCTGATCCAGGCGTAAGGCGCAGCTATGAATCTGGTCGCTCGCAAGAGGCATGGTCTATCGCTCAGAAAAGAGATGGCGACAGATGATTAACATGTTAAGTTTCAGTCGGCAAACCGAAAGGACGTTTGCTGCAGTGCAAATGTTCAGGATGGCCCACGGGAGATTGAGGAGATTGATGTGAGCGAGACCAGGGCCAAGGTCGCCAGGCAGGCTGCGAAGGAAGCGCGCAAGGTGCCGATGCGCGACTTCTCGCAGTCGCTGCCGATGGCCTTGTTGCGGGCGCGTGAGGCCGTGATGCGGCAGTTTCGCCCCAATCTGCGACAGCACGGCCTGACCGAGCAGCAATGGCGTATCTTGCGCGCGCTGGCGGCGGTCGATGTGATCGAGGTGACGGAGCTGGCGAGGGTCGCGTTCCTGCTCGGGCCCAGCCTGTCCCGCATCCTGCGCGATCTCGAGGCGCGCGGCCTGATTCAGCGCGAAGTCGATAGCCGCGACATGCGCAGGGGCGTGTTGTCGATCTCGGCCAAGGGCATGAAGCTGATCGCACAGGTCGCGCCGAGCTCAGAGGCGATCTATGCATCGATTGCCAGCCGGTATGGCGCCCGCAAGCTTGCCGCATTGCACAAGATGCTGGGCGAGCTGGAGCAGAGCATCGGCGGCGATCTCGACGCCTCCGACGACGGCGATGGCTGATCTGCCGCGGACCAAGCGCAATGACGCGGTCTCATGCTTGGCAGGCCGTTCGGCGTTTTGATAAGAAGCGATGCAGTCCAGCGGAGAGGGCGTGCGTCGCAGGCATGGCAAACCATGCTAACTCTGTTTTCGCATGCTGATCGAACCCGCGAGTTGTCATGGTCACTATCAAGGTTGCGCATCTCATCGATTTCGTTGCCGACGTCTTTGAACACGCCAATTCCTCGCCGGAGGAGGCCCGCCGGATCGCGACCTATCTGACGACGGCCAACCTGACAGGGCATGACAGCCACGGTGTGATCCGCGTGCCCGTCTATATCCGTTGGCAGAAGATGGGTTCGATCGTGCCCAACCAGACCGCAGAGGTCGTGGTCGACACCCCGTCGCTGGTGGTCGTCGACGGCAAGTTCGGCTACGGTCAGACCGTGACACCACAGGCCGTGAGGATCGGCATCGAGCGTTGCAAGAAGAGCGGCTTGGCTGCGTTGGCGCTGCGCAATTCCGGCCATCTCGGCCGGGTCGGCGACTGGGCGGAAATGGCCGCCGCCGAGGGGCTCGTCTCCATTCATTTCGTCACGGCCGCAGGTTCACTGCTGGTGGCGCCCTATGGCGGAGTCGAGAAGCGGTTCTCCACCGCGCCCTATTGTGTCGGCATCCCGCGCCAGGGAAAGGATCCCATCGTGCTCGATTTCGCGACCTCGATCGTGGCCGAGGGCAAGGTCTTGGTGGCGAGCCGCGGCGGCAAGAAGCTGCCCAAGGGCGCCTTGATCGATGCCGACGGGACGCTCAGCGAGGATCCGGCGGTGCTCTATGGACCCTATGAGGCCGAGGGGACGCGCGACCACACCAAGGGGACGGGAGCGATCCGCGCCTTCGGCGAGCACAAGGGCTCCGGTCTCGCCTTCATCTGCGAGCTGCTCGGCGGCGCCTTGACCGGCACCGGGGCGACGTCGGCAAATCGGCGCTTTGCCAACGGCATGCTCGCGATCTACATCGACCCGAAGGTGGTCGATCCGGCGAGCTTCTTTGATGGTGAGATCACCCGCTACACGGATTTCATCCGGGCGACCAAGCCGGTCTCCGGCGTTGATCAGGTGCTGGTGCCGGGCGATCCCGAGCGCAAGATGCGGGCCGAGCGTACGGCCAATGGCGTGCCCTTGCCCGATGACACCTGGGCGGCAATAGTGAACACGGCACGCGAAGTGGGTGTCAGCGAAGCGAGCATTCAGCGGGCGACATCGTGAAATCAGTGTGACTGCGGGTGGTGCGAAGCATCCATGCTCAGATTGAGCGGGATTGCATTGCGTTGCGCCATCGGCGAGAACGAATTCTAACGAGACGGATCGGTTGAACAACAAGGGAAGGAAACGCAGTCGTGGCGAACAATAAGGTCAAGCAACTCTGGGCCGAAGGCAAGACGGTGGTGAATGCCTGGCTCGCGATCCCCTCGGGCTTCTCCGCGGAGGTCGTGGCTCAGTGCGGCTTCGACAGCGTCACCGTGGACATGCAGCACGGGGTGCAGGACTATCTGTCGATGGTGCAATGCTTCCAGGCGATGCATGGCCATCCGGTCACGCCGATGGTGCGCGTGCCGTGGAATGAGCCCGGCATCATCGGCAAGGTGCTCGATGGCGGTGCCTATGGTGTCATCTGCCCGATGGTCAACACAGCGCAGGAAGCGCGCAACCTCGTTTCCTATTCCAAATATCCGCCGAAGGGTGTGCGCTCCAACGGTCCGATCCGCTCGGGCATGTATGGTGGTGCGGGCGAGTATCAGAAGACGGCCAACGACGAGATCGTGCTGCTGCCGATGATGGAGACCAGGACCGCGGTCGAGAACATGGAAGCCATTCTCGATGTCGAAGGCATCGACGGCGTCTATATCGGGCCCTCCGATCTCGGCTTTTCCTATGGCCTGGTGCCGAAGCTCGATCGTGACGAGCCGGAAATCCTCAAGATCTATGAGAAGATCGTGAAGGAGTGTGGCAAGCGTGGGCTCAATCCCGGCATTCACTGCAGCGGCGCCGAGGGTGCGGTCCGCGCCATCAACATGGGCTTCAAGCTCGTGACCTTGTCGAACGAGGTCGGCCTGATGCAGGTCTATGCCCGCCAGCAGGTCGCGCAGACCCGCAAGGAATCCGGCGGCAAAGCGTAACGAGAAAGGCGAGTGGCGAGGAGGGCGTAGCGAACGGGGATCCGTCCATTCGCTATGCGCCGCTCGCCATTCGCATATGTGTTCGCGATCGTCGTATTGATACGAGAGAGACAGCCATGGCTCCCACCCCCGTCATCCGTCTTCATCCCGAGGACAGCGTCCTGATCGCGCGCGCCAGCCTGCCCCCGGGGCTGTCGATCGCCGATGGGGTCACCACGACCGACCGGATTCCGGCCGGTCACAAGGTCGCGGTGCGTCCGATCGCACAGGGCGAGCCCATCCGCCGCTACGGCCAGATCATCGGCTTCGCGACCGCGCCGATCGCGCCCGGGCAGCACGTTCATACGCAGAACTGCGGCATGGGCGATTTCGCCAAGGACTACGCCTATGGCGTTGACGTGAAGCCGACGCCGAATTTCGATCTTCCGGCGACGTTCGAGGGCATTCGCCGGCCCGATGGCCGGGTCGCGACCCGCAACTACATCGGCATTCTGACCTCGGTGAACTGCAGCGCGCATGTCGCGGGCCTCGTTGCCGACGTGTTCAAGCGCAATCCCTTCACCGGTGACGATCCGCTCGCCGACTTCTCGAACGTCGACGGCGTCGTGGCGCTGACGCACAAGACCGGCTGCGGCATGACGCTCGACGAGCCGTTGAAGCTGCTGCGGCGAACCCTCGGCGGCTACGCGCGGCACGCGAACTTCTCTGCGGTGATCGTGCTCGGCCTTGGTTGCGAGGCCAATCAGATCGGCGGATTGATGGAGGAGCAGAAGCTCGCCGGCCGCCTGCGCGCCATGGACATCCAGGAGGTCGGCGGCACCCGCAAGACCGTCGAGGCCGGCATCGCTTTCGTCAGGGAAGCGCTCACCGACGCCAACAGGGTCAAGCGCGAGACGGTTCCGGCCAGCGAACTGACGGTCGCCCTTCAATGTGGTGGGTCCGACGGCTATTCCGGCATCTCGGCCAATCCGGCGCTCGGTGCGGCAAGCGATCTGCTGGTGCGACATGGTGGCACAGTGATCCTGTCGGAGACGCCCGAGACCTACGGCGCCGAGCATCTGCTGACGCGCCGCGCAGTCAGCCGCGACGTCGGCGAGAAACTCGTCTCCCTGATGCGCTGGTGGGAAGAGTATACGGCGCGCGAGGGCGCGGAGATGAACGCCAATCCCAGCCCGGGCAACAAGGCCGGCGGCCTGACGACGATTCTCGAGAAGTCGCTCGGCGCGATGGCCAAGGCCGGCAGCACCAATCTGGTCGACGTGCTGCATTATGCGGAAGCCGTCACCAAGAAGGGCTTCGTGTTCATGGACACGCCCGGTTACGACCCGGTTGCGGCGACGGGGCAGGTGGCCGGCGGCGCCAATCTCGTCTGCTTCACCACCGGCCGCGGCAGCGTGTTCGGCTGCAAACCGGCGCCGTCCATCAAGCTCGCGACCAACACGCCGATGTACAAGCGGATGGAAGACGACATGGACGTGAATTGCGGCACCATCCTCGACGGCGAGGAGACGGTGCAGGAATGCGGCCAGCGCATCTTCGAATTGATGTTGAAGACCGCCTCGGGGCAGCCGACCAAGAGCGAGAGCTTCGATTTCGGCGGGGCCGAGTTCGCGCCCTGGGTGCTCGGCGCGACGATGTAGCTGGATAACTCAGCTATTCGGCGGCCCCTATCGGGGCTGCGGTCCGGTGCCCCGGCATCTGATCGCAGCTGAGATCGCAAGTTAACTGAGACTGGATCGCAACTGAGATCAGATGACAGGTGAGCGCGCCGCCACGGGCTGGCTGTCGTGGGCAGTCCGTCATGGGCTGGCCCTGCCGACGCTCGCGTGACAGCGGCGCCGAGCAATTTACCGCTGGTGGCCCAGGCCGATGCCGAGCGCCAGAGCCTTCTGACGGAGCGAGCCTTCGGTCCGCTTCATCGCCTTGGCGATCTTGGCGACCGGGGTCTTGGACTTCGAGTGCTGCTTCAGCAGCTTGATGTCGGCGGGCGTGTAGGGTTTCCGCGCCAACTTCTTGGTAGCTGCCTTCTTAGCTGTCTTCGCCACTTGATTCTCCTTTTGGCAATGATGGTCCTAAATAGCATGTGTAGTCGAGCTATCAAGCGATTGCGGCAAATGCAACGCTATTAGTTCTTGTTAGTTCATCATTCGGGGTTAATCCCTGCTTTGAGGGACTGGTCAATCTTCCGTGAGCGCCGGCGGCGCCTTCCTGTGGACAACTCTTGCCGACGCGGCTGGAGAGGTTGTTTGTTCTTCTCTCGTTCTTCGTGACGGGCCTGATTGAGGCGCGCAGCGGCCGGAAAGCGACCGGTGCGTGCAGCGGAGACACCTGATAGGGCGGCTCAACTGGACCGGCGCGGTCCAAATGCCGCCTTTTGGGCTTAGGATCGTCCAATAGGCAGCTCTGCCCTTTGTTAGTGCTTGATCCCTAAGCACAGCAATGTTCTGCTTAAAAAAGTTGCTGGAGCGCCGAAGCCTCGTGTCAATCTACGTCGCATTACATCACGTCACCCATTACAAATACGATCGTCCGGTCGAACTGGGCCCGCAGACCATCCGCCTGCGCCCTGCACCACATACCAGGACCCCCGTGCTGAGCTATTCGCTCAAGGTCACGCCGCCCAACCATTTCGTGAACTGGCAGCAGGATCCGCAAGGCAATTGGCTGGCCCGCTACGTTTTCCCTGAGAAGGTGAACGAACTCAAAATCGAGGTCGACTTCACGGCGCAGATGACCGTGATCAATCCGTTCGACTTCTTCGTCGAGCCTTACGCCGACAGTTTTCCCTTCGCCTATCCGGAGGGCCTCAAGGTGGAACTGGCGCCCTATCTCGAGACGATCGAGCCGGGGCCGTTGTTCGCGGAATACTTGAAGTCGATTCCCCGCGATGCGGACAACACGGTCAACTATCTCGTCGAACTCAATGCGCAGTTGCAGAAAAAGATTCGTTATATCATCCGGATGGAGCCTGGCGTTCAAACGCCGGAGGAGACGCTGTCGTCGGCCGCCGGCTCCTGCCGCGACTCGGCGTGGCTGCTGATCCAGACGCTGCGGCATCTCGGGCTCGCCGCCCGCTTCGTCTCCGGCTATTTGATTCAGCTTCGTCCCGACATCGATCCGATCGAGGGGCCGGTCGAGGTCGAGAATGATTTCACCGATCTGCATGCCTGGGCCGAGGTCTATCTGCCCGGCGCTGGATGGATAGGCTTCGACGTCACCTCGGGCATGCTGGCGGGCGAAGGACACATCCCCGTTGCTGCGACTCCCCACTATCACTCGGCCGCGCCGATCAGCGGCAGTGCCGGAGTCGCCGAGGTCAACTTCAACTTCGAGATGAATGTGAGGCGCATCCGCGAAGCGCCGCGGATTACCCGGCCATTTTCGGATGAGGCGTGGGACCGGCTCGACCGCCTCGGCGAAGCCGTCGATGCCGATCTCGCCGAAAACGACGTGCGCCTCACGATGGGCGGCGAGCCGACCTTCGTGTCGATCGACGACATGGAATCGGCGGAGTGGAATACGGCTGCCGTCGGCCCGGCCAAGCGCGGGCTCGCGGACAGCCTGATCCGGCGTCTGCGCGCGCGTTTCGCGCCCGGTGGCCTGCTGCATTACGGACAGGGCAAGTGGTATCCCGGCGAAAGCCTGCCGCGCTGGGCGTTCGGACTGTATTGGCGCAAGGACGGTGAGCCGATCTGGCGCAATCCGGATCTGATCGCCAGCGTCGATGGCCCGCGCAGGGCGACGATCCAGGATGCAGAGCGTTTCCTGGACACGGCGGCCGAGACGCTCGGGCTCGAGCCGGACTACGTGCTGCCCGCGTTCGAGGATCCCGCGCATTGGCTGCAGAAGGAAGCCGCGCTGCCCGAGAACGTCGACGCGCTCGACTCCAAGCTCGCCGATCCCGAAGAGCGCGCGCGCATGGCGCGGGTGTTCGACGAAGGCCTGCACATCCCGCGCGGCTTCGTGCTGCCGATCCAGCGCTGGAATGCGCAGCCCCGGCGCTGGCGCAGCGAGCGCTGGGGCCTGCGGCGCAAGCGCCTGTTCCTGATTCCCGGCGACTCGCCGCTCGGCCTGCGGTTGCCGATCGGCTCGCTGGCCTACATTCCGCCGGAAGATTTCCCGTACATCCACGAGCAGGACCCGATGGAGCAGCGCGGGCCGCTGCCGATGTTCACGCAGGGGCGTCCGGTGATCGTGCCGCAGGTACCGCCGCTGCCGAAGCTCGATCGCGCGCCGAAGCCGCAGCAGGATGTTCAGTATCAGTACTGGGGAGGGCTCGGCGTCCGCACTGCGATGTCGGTCGAGATCCGCGATGGCATTCTCTGCGTGTTCATGCCGCCGGTCGAAACCATCGAGGACTACCTGGAGCTGGTCGCAACGGTCGAAGCGACGGCCGAGTCGATGCAGATCAAGGTTCACGTGGAGGGCTATGCACCGCCGTTCGATCCGCGCATCGAGGTCATCAAGGTGACGCCCGATCCCGGCGTCATCGAGGTCAACATCCAGCCGGCCGCGAGCTGGCGGCAATCGGTCGACATCACTTTCGGGCTGTATGAGGATGCCGCGAAGGTGCGGCTCGGCGCCAATCGCTTCCTGATCGATGGCCGCCACACCGGCACCGGCGGCGGCAATCATGTCGTCGTCGGCGGCAGCTCGCCGCAGGATTCGCCCTTCCTGCGTCGCCCCGATCTGCTGAAGAGTCTCGTCCTGTATTGGCAGCGGCACCCGTCGCTGTCTTATTTGTTCTCCGGCATGTTCATCGGGCCGACCAGCCAGGCTCCGCGCATCGATGAGGCGCGCCACGACAGCCTTTATGAGCTCGAGATCGCGCTCGCCAACGTGCCTCGGATCGGGCAGAGCGTGCCGCTGTGGCTGGTCGACCGGCTGTTCAGGCATCTGCTCGTCGACATCACCGGCAATACCCACCGCTCGGAGATCTGCATCGACAAGCTGTACTCGCCGGAGGGACCGACGGGCCGGCTCGGACTCGTGGAGTTCCGCGCACTGGAAATGCCGCCGGATCCGCGGATGTCGCTGGCGCAGCAGCTTCTCATCCGTGCGCTGATCGCCAAATTGTGGCGCGAGCCGCAGGACGGCCGGTTCGTGCGCTGGGGCACGGCGCTGCACGACCGCTTCATGCTGCCGCACTTCATCTGGGAAGACTTTGTTGATGTCCTGGATGAGCTGCGGTCGTCCGGCTACGACTTCTCGCCGGAATGGTACCAGGCGCAGCTTGAATTTCGCTTTCCGACCTTCGGCCGCGTGCAGCATGGCGGCGTGACCCTGGAGCTGCGGCAGGCGTTGGAGCCCTGGCATGTGCTGGGCGAGGAAGGCGCCGCGGGCGGCACCGTGCGCTATGTCGATTCCTCGGTCGAGCGACTTCAAGTCAAAGCCGAAGGTTTCATCGAAGGCCGCCACCTCATCACCTGCAATGGTAGGAGGATGCCGATGACCTCGACCGGACGGTCGGCGGAAGCGGTGGCGGCGGTTCGTTTCAAGGCATGGCAGCCGGCCTCCGGCCTGCACCCGACGATCCCGGTGCATGCGCCGCTGACCTTCGACCTGATCGACACCTGGAACGGCCGTTCGCTGGGCGGCTGCGTCTATCACGTCGCCCATCCCGGCGGCCGCAACTACGATACCAAGCCGATCAACTCCTACGAGGCGGAGGCACGGCGGCTCGCCCGCTTCCAGGATCACGGCCACACTCCGGGACGAATCGCGCTGCCGCCGGAGGAACGCACAAATGAATTCCCGATGACCCTCGACTTGCGCAGGCCGCTCCTGCATTGATGGCACGGAGTTTGTGCGGAGGACCAGGGTATGGACGGCTCGAGCGGCCAGGACCAGGGAGCGAGCGCCGCCGGTCGGCCGGCGGCACGTTCTCCGCTGCGCCGGGCCGAGCATTGGGCCCGCGACTATGCCCGGCTCCCCGGCATCCCCGATGAGTTCATCGGGGCCGACGGCCGTCCGCGACCGGTCTGGACCCGCTTTGCCGAGACCTTCGCCGCACTCGCGCCGAGTGACATCGAGCGCCGCTTCGCCTCCGCCGATCGCCATCTGCGCGAAGCCGGCGTCACCTATCGCTCGCCGGGCGACAACGCCGAGCGATCGTGGCCGCTGAGCCATCTGCCGCTGCTGATCGACGAGTCCGAATGGGCGCAACTGTCCCAGGGCATCGTCCAGCGCGCCGAACTGTTCGAACGGGTGCTGCAGGACATCTATGGCGAGGGACGGCTGGTGGCGAGCGGCGCGCTGCCGGCAGCCGCCGTCGCCGGGTCCAGCGAATATCTGCGCCCGGTCTGCGGCGTCAAACCGCCCGGCGGCCGCTTCCTCAGCATCTACGCCGCCGATATCGGCCGCGGGCCCGACGGCGGCTGGTGGGTGCTCAACGACCGCACCCAGGCGCCGTCCGGCATGGGCTATGCGCTGGAAAATCGGCTCGTGCTGTCGCGCGCCTTCTCCTCGATCTACAAGTCCATGAACGTGGAGCGGCTCGCGCCGTTCTTCGAAGCATTCCGCGATGCTCTGCGCGCCAGCGCCGATCGTGACGAGCCGCGCATCGGCGTGCTCACGCCGGGCATGTTCAGCGAGACCTATTTCGAGCACGCGACGCTGGCGCGCTATCTCGGCTTTCTGTTGGTCGAGGGCGACGATCTCGCTGTCAGCGGCGACCGCGTGCATATCCGCACCGTCGCCGGCCTGAAGCGCGTCGACGTGCTGCTGCGGCGGCTCGATTCCAACTCGCTCGATCCGCTCGAACTCGATGCCGGCTCGCGACTCGGCGTCGCCGGCCTGATGGACGTCGTGCGCAAGGGCGGTGTGGTGATCGCCAACATGCCGGGTTCTGGTGTGCTCGAGGCGCGCGCGCTGCTCGGCTTCCTGCCGAGCCTTGCGCGGCGCGTGCTCGGTGAGGATCTCAAGATCCCGCACATCGCGACCTGGTGGTGCGGCCAGAAGTCCGCACGCGACGAGGTGCTGTCGCGGCTCGAGGAGTTCGCGATCGAAGGCGCCTATGGCCGCGCCGTGCCGGGCTTCGCAAGCAGCGGTCCGGTGCTGGCTGGTGAGCTCTCGGCCGCCGAGCGCGAGCGGCTGCGCGCTGCGATCAGCCAGCGCGGCATCGATTATGTCGGACAGGAGGTGGTGCGGCTGTCGACCACGCCGGTGTGGGAGGACGGTCGGATCGCGCCGCGGCCGTTCGTGCTGCGGGTGTTCGCGGCCGCCACGCCCGACGGCTGGACCGTCATGCCCGGCGGCTTCTGTCGCATCGCCGACAAGCTCGATGCGCGCGCGGTGTCGATGGGCGATGGCGCGCGCGCCGCCGACGTCTGGGTGGTCGCCGACAAGGCGGTGGCGGCGCGCACCTTGCTGCCGGGCTCCGACAATGTGCGGATACGCCGCATCGCCGGCGTGCTGCCGAGCCGCGCCGCCGACAATCTGTTCTGGCTCGGACGCTATCTGGAGCGCGCCGAGGCCACCGTGCGGCTGATCCGGGCGCTCGCAGCCCAGCATCGTGATCCCGGCAAGGGATCGCCGGCGCAGCTCAACACCTCCGAGCGTATCCAGCGGCTGTTGCTGGCGTGGGGCGCGGTTGAGCAGACCTCGCGCAGCAAGGGATTTCAGGTGGCGGCTGAGGCCCTGCAGGCCGAGGCGCAGTTCGGCTCGGCGCTGTCGCTGCTCAGATCGGCTCAGCGCACCGCGACCTCGCTGCGCGAGCGCCTCTCGCCCGACGCTTGGCAGGTCATCACCGAGATGCCGAATCGCCTGGCGCAGGAGGCCGAGGATGAGGACGCCGTCGTCAGCATCGCCGAGCTCACGCTCGACCGGCTTGCGAGCTTCGCCGGCCTTGCCCAGGAGAACATGAACCGCGCCGCCGGCTGGCGCTTCCTCGACATGGGGCGCCGCGCCGAACGCGCCATCAACACCGCGCGGTTCGCGCGGCAGTTCGGCTATGACGAGGCGACGCCCGAGGATCTCGACGTCCTGCTCACGCTGGTCGACTGCCAGATCACCTACCGCTCGCGCTATTTGATCGGCCCGTCGCTGGCGCCGATCCGCGATCTCGTCGTGCTCGACCTCTACAATCCGCGCTCGGTCGCGTTCCAGGTCGAGCTGCTCAACGAGCACATCGCGAGCCTCCCGGTGCTGAAGGAGAACGGGCTGATCGAGCGGCCGCAACGCCTCGCGATCTCGCTGGGCGCGCGGCTGACCGCGGCGGAGGCGGCCCATCTCGATGGCCGCGCCTTGTTTGCACTGGAGCAGGACCTGCTCAATCTGGCGGAGGCGATCGGTCAGCACTACTTCCCACACGGTCCGAACGCGACGCGGCCGGAAAAGCTGACGGGCCTCGCGTGATCTACGACATCCGCCATGTCACCACCTACGAATACGGGAGTGCCGTCAGCTTCGCGCGCTGCTCGCTGCGCCTGGAGCCGCTCAGCGGCGACGGCCAGGAGTTGATCTCGCACAGCGTTGACATCCGCCCGCGTCCCTCGGAGCGGACGGCGCGGCGCGATTTCTTCGGCACACTGACCGAGAGCATCGTGATCGACACTCAGCACCGCCACCTGCGCATCGACTCGCGCTCGCGGGTGAAGCTGTCGCGCACGCCGCCCGAGCGCGATGCGCCGAGTGCGGAGTGGGAGCAGGTGCGCGATGCAGCTTTCGAGGCGACGAGCCTCGGCCCGTCGTCGCCGATCGGCTACGTCTTCGCCAGCGCGCTGGCGCCGGTGCTGGAGCCGGTGACGGACTACGCCGCGGCGAGCTTCTCCGCCGAGACGGGGATCGTAGCCGGCGCCGCCGATCTGATGCGGCGCATCCGCAAGGAGTTCAGATACGATCCGAAGGCGACCGTGATCTCGACCCCGCTGCGCGAGGTGTTCGACAATCGCCACGGCGTCTGCCAGGACTTTGCTCACGTCATGATTGCCGGCCTGCGCGGTCTCGGTCTCCCCGCGGCCTATGTCAGCGGCTATCTGCGCACCATCCCGCCCGAGGGCCGGCCGCCGCTGCAGGGCGCCGACGCCACCCATGCCTGGGTGTCGCTGTGGTGCGGCGACGACCTCGGCTGGATCGGCTTCGATCCGACCAACGATCTCCTGGTCGGCAATGATCACATCATCCTCGGCATGGGCCGCGACTTCTCCGACGTCTCGCCGGTCGATGGCATCATCGTCGGCTCGCGCAAGCAGAAGCTCGGCGTCGCCGTCGATGTCGTGATGGTCGAGTAGGGTTCCCTGACCGGGAACGGTCGGAACATTTTTCCCGCATCGCACTTGATCCGCCCGAGGGGCCCGAATGGGGGCTGGCTGACCCTTTCGAGCGATGGAGTGATCGACATGAAACGTGTTGCAATCGTCATTGGCCTGGTCGGCGCCTGCGTCGCCGGCAGCGCCTCGGCCCAGCCGAGTGCGAACCTCACCGGCACCTACCGCTGCATCCAGATGTGCCGCGACGGAATGATCGGCGCGCCGGCCTTCGTGACGCAGAACGGCGATGCCGTGAACCTGACCACCGAAACCGGCGAGTCCCTCCAGGCCTGGCCGGACTGGAATGCTCCCAATAGCCGGCTTTGGATCGACGCACGTGACGAAAGCGCAGTGTATTCGCCCGACGGCATGCGCATCCAGTTCGACGACGGCCGTGTCTGGGAGCGCGACCTGCCGCCGCCGCTCATCGTGCGCCGCGCGCCGGTGGTGTACGGGCGATAAGCGATCGCCATTGCTATCGAGGCTCTCGCGCACGCGGGGGCCTTGATTTGCGGGTGAGATGAAAGGTGCCGGCCTCACGATCCAGTACTCGCCGGAAGGGGTGATGAATCGAGACGCCGCGGCGTACCGGATGCCCGCCTGCGCGGACATGACACGGGGTACGGGGCGGCGTTCTCGCGACACGATCTGTCCGAGTCATGAAGGATAGCTCGAACCCTCTGAGAACAAGAGGGCGCAGGGAATGCCGGGTGATGGCCTCACCCATGGCCCGCCTGCGAAAAGAATGCAGGCGGCAGGAACCACAGGTGCAGCCGGATCAACCCGGCATTCCCTGCGCGATGGCTTTACGGCTTATACGTGGTCTCCCTGGTGCGCCGGGCTTTCTGGCCACCATCCCCAGCGCGATCGTATTGCGCCAGGTTGACACCAGCATCGGGGTGTCGGGACATCACGACTTCACCGTGCGCATCATGCCGTTCGTCCGCGCGACTGATCACGCTGCAGCACCACACGCCCACCGCTCCCCAGGCTCCACGTTCGTGACGATCGCGATACGCCCCTCTCACGAGCCCGGGATGGCCGGAAACATCGGTCTGATGTGCCCGACGACACAAGTGGGCAAGCGTGCGACAAACTGGCACGACGGGCAATTCGGGCATGGCGGATATGCGCGATCTATTAGTTGTCGTTCAGACAGCGAGCGCCATGCTGAATCCGGCACCAGCAGAGAAGCTCAGCACTTCCGCATCTGCAAACAATGCTCTCGCCCCTCGACATCAGTCCGAAACGACTCGATGAAGCCGCCCTGGCGCTGGGTCACATACACGGTCTTGCCGTCGCTGCCGCCGAAGGCGAGGTTGGTCGGCTCCCTGGCTTTCAGCGCGATCTCCCGGATCATGCGCCCATCCGGCGCCAGCATGGCGATGCTGCCCTTGAGGATGTGCGCGACCAGCAGCCGGCCGCTGGCGTCGGTGCGCAGTCCGTCGATCGTGTTCGGCTCGAAGGTCTTGATCAGCTTGGGCCGTGTCAGCGCGTCGCCGTCGATCGCATAGGACCAGAGCTCGCCGCTGTTGGATTCGCCGACATAGAGCGTGCGGCCGTCTGGGCTGAGATCGATGCCGTTGGCGGTGCCCATGGCACGCGGCGCCGACATGGCTGCGCCTTGCAGGGATCCGTCGGGTCCTTTCGCGATCCGCCAGATGCGGCCGCTGCGCGCCTTCCAGTTGGGATCGCTCGCATAGATCGTGCCGTCGCGCGCCAGCGTGATGTCGTTGGGCTGGCTCATGTCATCGGCATGGAAGACGAGGCGGGGCTCGGTCGTGCCGGGGGCGATGGCGAAGATGTTGTGGCGCTTGTAGTCGGCGACGAACATCGTGCCCGTGGCGTCGATGCGGATGGCGTTGCCAATGCTGTTGTCGGGCAGCTCGGTGAACTTTTCGGAGGCCGTCGCCTCCGGCGCGAGCTTGCCGATCGTGCCGGCCTTGCCGAGATTGACGACGAACAGATTGCCGTCGCGGTCGACGGCGGGCCCCTCGATGCCGAAGGTGTATTCGCCGGATGGAGTGAGCTGGGTGCTCTCGAACAGCTTTGGTGCGGCGAGGGTGGGCGCGCTCGCAAGCAAGAGCATGAGAACAGTCGCCAAACCCGAGATGCGTAGGGTGGACAAAGGCGCAGGGCGACGCCGCTTGCGCCCGAACGCACGCTCGTTCGCGCCGTGCCCACCAGCATCAGCACCGGTGCGCGCGGCCGGTGGGCACGCGCCGCCTGCGGCGGTCGCTTTGCCCGCCCTACGGGCCATTGCAAGCCGGTCAGAGCGGCACCAGAAACTGCTGTTGGATGTAATAGCCATTGTCGTCCGTACAGGTGCCGTTGAGGTAGGTATCGGCGGGCCGGAAGAAACGGCTGAAGCCGGGCTTATTGACGGCAGACCTCTCGGTCATCACGACGACCTTGCCGAACGGGATCTCGCCGCATTCGCGGCCGTCGCCGGCGAAGAACTTGCGATGCGGAGGGCCGCCCGGTTTCACCCGCATCCTGGTTCCTGGAATCATGCGCGCGACCAGATCGTCCGCCACATCAAGCACCCTGGCGTAGCCTGGTTCCGTCTTGATGAGGTTGGCGCCCGGCGGCATCTGCCGCTCGGCACCCAATCCGCGCAATCGTTGACGCAGCCGGCCGGCTTCGGGATCGCCCGGGTAGATCCAGCCGTCTTGCGCCAGCATGAAGCGCAGCACGGCGCGGTCCTTGTCGTCATCGGATTGCCCGGCCTTGAGGCCGAAATCCGAATGGCAGCCGCTGCAATGTTTTTCGATCAGGCTCCTGCGCACGGTCGTGAGCCGCGCGCGACTCGCCGCGTCCTGCATCACGAAAGCCGCGAGCCGGTCGATCAGCGCCTCGTTCCTGATGTCGCAGGGCAGGGGGTCGGGGGCCGCCTCGCCTGAGCGGTCGATGCGGATCACGGTCTGGTTCTTGTCCTCGACCAGCCAGATCGCGCCGTCGTCGGCGATGGTCATGCCGACCGGCGCGCCCTGCGGCCGGATGCCGTTGACGCGATGCCACCCCGTGATGATCTCGTCGAACGCCGCGGCCGGCGCGGGACCGGCTGCGGTCTGGAAAGCGCGGCTTGGCTCGGCGGCGCAGCTCACATGGTAGCGCACCGGCGCCGGGCTCAGCTTGGGGAAGCCGTGGTCGTCGACCTCGAAGGCGAGTAGCCGGCTGCCGGTCGGCCGATAGCCATGCAGGCCGACCAGCAGCTTGCCCTTCAGGTCGTCGAAGCGATCGCCGGTGTAGTAGAGCATGCCGAGCGGCGCGCCATGCGGCGGCAGCAGCGACCAGGGCTGCTTGTAGAGCGTGGTGGTGTTGCAGAGGTTCTTGAGCGCGCCGGACTGCAGCACACGCTTGAATTCCGGGCTCGGCGTCGTCAGGTCGTAGCAATAGGGCCAGCCATAGTGGCGGCCTTGCTCGATCGCGTTGATCTCCTCGTTGGGCGCGAAGATGTCCTGCAGGTCGCGCGCGTTCTCGCCCTGCAGGAACGCGGTGCCGGGATCGGGAAAGCGCGGATGCAGCGCCAGCGCCATCGAGTTGCGCAAGCCGCGCGCGAACACCTCATGAGGCGGAGCGGAATCGCCGGGTTTCAGCGCTGGAAAGAGGTCGCCGGCGGGCGGCGTGAACAACCAGATGGAAGCCAGCGGCGAGGTGCCGTCGCCCGCCGCGCAGGGGCGCGTGATCGGCGCCGGCGACAGGCAGTTGTCGCTGTGCGAGCCGATGTTGACGAACAGCCGCCCATTGCGGTCGAAAGCGAAGGCCTTCAGCGGATGCGCACTCTCCGCGATCCGGGTGCCGTCCGGCAAGGTCAGGCGGCGCCCAGGCAGATCGCGGATGATGGTCTCGATGGTCGCTCTCGGGTTCGCGGCGAGCGGATCGAAGCGGAAGATCGCGGTGTCGGTCGAGGCGTAGATCCTGCCGTCGAGGCCCGCGGCGAGGCCGAATGGATAGGACAGTCGCGTGACCGCCTCGCGGATGCGCTGGCCCGCGGGCGCTACGGGATCGAGGATGAGGAGGCGGCCGTCGTCATGGCCCCAGCCGCCCATGTCCGCGACCACGAACAGTTGATGGCCGGGAATCTGCACGATGCTGCGGGGAAATCGCAGGCCGTCGTCGCGACTGGCGACGAGGCCGGCGCAGAAGCCGGGCTTCATGTCGATCTGGAGGCGCGGAAAGGTGAGGGCGCCGTCGCCGCAACTGGCCGGGCCGAGCGCGTAGCCGCTGCGGATCGTCGCGTCGTCGGCGTGGCCAGCTCCGATGCCGATGAGCATGGCGGTCGCGACGGCTGCAAGACTGTGCCACGACCATTCCATGCGTCGGTCCCGCTCAGTGAAGCAGATTGTATTGGATGATGTAGGCGGCGGCGCCGGCAAAATAGCCGAGCAGGGCGATGCCGCTGATGCGGCGCACGTACCAGAAGAAGTGGATGTTCTCGAGCCCCATCGCGGCGACGCCGGCCGCCGAGCCGATGATCAGGATCGAGCCGCCGGTGCCGGCGCAGTAGGCGACGAACTCCCACAGGAAACTGTCCGGCGGAAACTGGCTCAGGCTGTACATGCCCATGGATGCTGCGACCAGCGGCACGTTGTCGATGACCGCGCTGGCGAGGCCGAGCACGATCACGATCAGGTCGAGCCGGCCGACGGTGCGATCGAGCCATTGCGCCAGCGCCTGCAGGATGTGGGTGTGCTCCAGCGCTGCGACGGCCAGCAGGATGCCGATGAAGAACACGATCGAGGGCATGTCGATGCGGGTCAGCGCATGTACGAGCGTCAGGCGCTGCTTCTGCTCCGAGGCCTTCTCGCGATGGATGATCTCGCCGACCATCCAGAGCAGGCCGAGGCCGAACAGGATGCCCATGAACGGCGGCAGGTGCGTCAGCGCCTTGAACACCGGCACGGCGACCAGGATGCCAAGGCCCATGAAGAACATCAGATTGCGCTCGAACGGCAGGATCGGGCTGATCGAGGCGAGCCCTGCGCTCGCCGGAGGCGCGAGCTGCTTGCCGCGCAGCGTGACGCTGACGACCGCGAGCGGCACCAGCAGGTTCAGGAGCGAGGGGATGAAGACCGACTTCATGATCGCGAGCGGCGTGATCTGGCCGCCGATCCACAGCATGGTGGTGGTGACGTCGCCGATCGCCGACCACGCGCCGCCGGCATTGGCGGCAATCACGATGATGGCGGCGAACACGAGACGATCTTCGTCACGCCCCGACAGCTTCTTCATCAGCGACACCATCACGATCGCGGTGGTGAGGTTGTCGAGCATGGCGCTGAGGAAGAAGGTCACGAAGCCGACCAGCCAGACCAGCGTGACCTGATTCCTGGTGCTGATCAGCGAGGTCACGACCTCGAAGCCGTTGTGCGCGTCGATGACCTCGACGATGGTCATCGCCCCGATCAGGAAGAAGATGATCTGCGCGGTCGAGGCCACGGACTCGTTGAGTTCAGCCGCAACGGCCGGTGCGGTCCCGCCCATGACGGCGTAGATGGTCCACATCAGGCCGGCACCGACCAGAGCGGTGGCTGCCTTGTTGATCCGGAACGGATGCTCCAGCGCCACCACGGCATAGGCGAGCGTGAAGACGGCGACGATGGCGGCGGTCATGGGCAGGGCATTCCGGGCTGGATCGGCGGGAGACGGATGGAACTGCCCAAGATATGACCGATCGGCGTCCGGCCAGCAAGCCGTGAGCGCTGTTCAGGCTGGACGAACGCCGGTTACACCAGGGCCGACGCGATCGCGTCGGCGTGGCTCCGGATGGCGCGGATCTCCGCCGCGCTGCGGCGCTCGAGATTGACGTACTGGTTGCGCATGCGGCCATTATTGGCGAAGCGCCGGCGGTGCTTGGCAAGGAAGCTCCAATACAGCGTCGTGAGCGGGCAGGCCCTGTCGCCGGTCGCCTGCTTCGGATCGTAGCGGCAGTTGCGGCAATGGTCGCTCATGCGGTCGATGTAGTGGCCCGACGCCGCATAGGGCTTGGTGCCGACCACGCCGCCGTCGCCATGCTGGCTCATGCCGAGCGTGTTGGGCAGCGACACCCAGTCGATGGCGTCGTGAAACATCGACATGTGCCAGAGGTGCACATCGTAGGGCCGGACGCCGAGCAGCATCGCGAACAGGCCGAGCACCATCAGCCGCTCGATGTGATGCGCATAGGCGTGATCGATGGTATGGCCGATCGCCTGCGCCAGGCAGCGCATCTCGGTCTCGCCGGTCCAGTAGAAGCGCGGCATCGGCAGGCCGGCGTCGAGCGCGTTCTCATCGGCGTAGTGAGGCATGCGCTGCCAATAGATGCCGCGCACGAATTCCCGCCAGCCGATGATCTGGCGGACGAAGCCCTCGAGCGCGTTCAGCGGCGCGTTGCGGCTCTGAAGCGCGGCCGCGACCACTTCGCGCGGATTCAGCATGTGCAGGTTCAGCGCGCCCGACAGCCGCGAGTGATACAGGAACGGCTCGTCGCTCAGCATCGCGTCCTGATAGGTGCCGAACAAGGAGAGGCGCCAGGCGACGAAATCGGAAAGCTCGGTCAGCGCGTCGACGCGCGACACCGGCAGGTCGAAGCGGTCGAGCTTGCCGGGACTGTTGGAGAAGCGCGCCGCGACCAGCTTGAGCACGTCGCGCGTGATCGCGTCGGGCGCATAGGATCTGGCGACGGGGATCGGCGGGCGCGACTTGCCGAATCCCTTGCGGTTCTCGGCGTCGAAATTCCAGCTGCCGCCGACCGGGCGGCCGCTCTCGTCGATCAGGATGCCGGTCTTGCGCCGCATCGCGCGGTAGAACGTCTCCATGATCGGGCGCGGATGGCGCTCGGTGAAGGCGTCGAACTCCTCCGCCGTGCACAGGAAGTGGCGGTCGGCGCGGATGTCGGGCCGCTGCGGCAGCTTGCGCAAGCCCTCGCGCACGCGAAAATCGCCGGGCTCCAGCACGATGGTCGCCGCAGGCCGCAGCGCCGCCTGATGCCGCGCGATCTCGCTGTCGAGTGCGCCGGTGTTGGCGGGATCATCGAGCCGGACGTAATGGACGGTGCGGCCGCGGCTCTCGAGATCGGCGCGGAAGTGGCGCATCGCCGCGAAGAAATACGCGATGCGCATCTTGTGCTGCGGAACGTAGCTGGCCTCGTCGCTGACCTCCATCTGCAGCACGGCGTCCTGCTCCGGGTCGAAGCCGTCGAAGGCCGCCGAGTCCGCATCGAGCTGGTCGCCCAGCACGATGACAAGGTGTCTTACGGCACGTGTCCTGGTCATGGGACCTTGGTCATCACGCCATGCAGCCGATCAGGCGGCCGCCGCGGTAACCGCGTGGGCCTGGCCAAGACAGTCCTTGCGCACCGTGAGCAGGCTGCGATGCAGCCAGGTCTTGATGGTGCCGACCGGCACGCCAAACCGTTCCGACAGACGCGTCCGGCTTTCGCCCTCGAGATAGGCGAGCGCCAGCAGCCGTCGGCGCTCCTCCGGCAGCCGCCCAAGCGCCTCGCGGGCGATCGGTTCCGCCAGCGCGTAGTCGAATTCGTCGGCGGCGCTGTCGGCGGAATCGGGGATCGCGAGGGCCTCATCGAGCTCCGAGGTCGGCACGCCGGTGGCGCGCAGCGCGTCGATCGCGGTGTTGCGCATGATGCTGCACATCCAGGTGATGGGCGAGGCGCGCGTCGGGTCGAAGCTCGCGGCATGCCGCCAGATCTTCAGGTAGCCATCCTGCAGGATGTCGTCGAGGTCAGCCGCGGACGGCAGCAAGGCGCGCACGGTCTTCCGCATCTTCAAGATCGTTGCAGCATGGAGCTCGGCAAAGGCTTGCTCATCGTTGCGTCAGGCACGGGCCAGCAGGCTGCCAAGATGCGCGACGCAACCCTTCTGATCCGCGCTTGCTGATCGCATCATTCTCCTCCATGCGCTCTCTCTGAACGGAAACGGGGCAGAGTCAGATGCGGATCACCGCCAGCGTGCTGTCGGTATCGCGCGGAGGGAAGTGGCGAATCGTCCAGCCGATCTAGCTCGTCTTGATTGCTCCGCGGCGGCACGCCACGATGCGATCAGAGCCGGACGAAGGGGCTGATGAGGCGGCCGAGCAGGCCGTGCATGCGCAGGTCGCCGGTCATGGCGACGAGGCAGAGGCAGGGGCCCTCGTCACCGACCACCGGACGATGGTCGACCTCGTCGTCGCCATAGTCGAAGTCGCCGGGTCCGTAATAGCCGCCGAGATGGCTGAAGCTGCCCTTCAGCACGCAGGTCAGCTCATTGCCGGAATGCGTATGCTCCAGCATCCGCGCCCCTGGCTCCGAGCGCAGCAAGAAGGCGCGCGATTTGCCGGTGCCAGGCAGCAGGATCGGGCGCATGCTGATGCCGGGTGCCACGCGCCGGCGCTTGCCGATCTTGCAGCGCTTGACCATCTCGGGCAGGTCCGCGAGCTCGGGATCGTGCTCGGCGACCTCGCTCACCTGCGGCGCCGCCTGCGGGCGTCGATCGATGCGGGCCATCACGGCATCGAAAGCATCCGCGCCCGTCGCGATCGGCTCGGCCGCGTCCAGCGAGGCGCCGGCGAGCTGCTCGATGGCGCGGACGAAGCGCTGGCATCGGCCGCAATCGGCGACATGGACACCGACGACCAGCCGCTCGGCCTCGTCGAGCGCACCAGTGGCGAAGTCGGCCAGCAGGTCTTCCGGCGGGTGGTGGCTGATCGTCATGTCGCGTCGTCCAACAGGTCTCTCAGGCGATTCATCGCCAGTCTGATTCGTGACTTTACCGTACCCAGCGGCAGGCCGAGCACCGCCGCGATTTCCGAATGCGGTCGTTCCTCAACGAACGACAGGCGGATCACGGTGGATTGCTCCGCCGATAATCTTTCGATCGCGGCCGCTACCCGTGTGGCATCTTCGACACGCGAGACGATCTGGTCGGCTGCGAGCGTCGGATCGGCTTCCTCGTCGCGCCCCACTTCTCTGCTCAGCCGGCTGTCGCGGGCGGCCTTGCGCACGGCGTCGATCCGCTGGTTGCGCGCGATCGTGAAGATCCAGGCGGCCGCGCCGGCCGTCGACGGATCGAATTGCCCCGCCTTCGTCCACACCGCCACCATGGTGGATTGGGCGATTTCCTCGGCGTCGTCGGCGTTGCAGCCGGTCTTGATGAGGAAACCTTTGATGCGGGGCGCAAAATGCGCGAACAGGGCCTTGAACGCCTCGCGGTCGCCGCGCGCGGCGACGCGTCCGATCAATTCAGCCCAATCCACAGTCGCCTTCGGCCCTCTGCTCACATTCACCTTGGTACGGGCGCCCAAGGCCCGTGCAAATCGATGCCGGGACGATGCCACGTTCCATTGCGCTAATCCAGCCGCTCTCATCGCGTGGTCATGGTCCCCGGCACGCATGCTTGATCCCGGATAACGTGGCTCATGGACGGCTGGATCACAGCGGGCGGACGATTTTCCGTGCCCCTCAATCCTTCAGGTCGGAATTGACCATAGCCAGGAACTCCTGGCGGCTCATCGGGTCGGTGCGGAAGCAGCCGAGCATGCGGCTGGTGGTGAGATCGACGCCGTGCTTCTTGACGCCGCGCGAGCTGATGCAGTGATGGGCTGCCTTGATCACGACCGCCACGCCCTGCGGCTGCAGCACCTCGTCGATGATGTTGGCGATCTCGGCGGTCATGCGTTCCTGGATCTGCAGCCGGCTGGCATAGGCCTCGACGACCCGGGCGAGCTTGGAAATCCCGACCACGCGGTTGCGCGGCACGTAGCCGACCCAGGCGCGGCCGATGATGGGCGCCATGTGGTGCTCGCAATGGCTCTGGAACGGGATGTTCCGCAACAGCACCATCTCGTCGTAGCCGGCGGTCTCCTCGAACGTCTTGCGCAGATACTCCTCGGGGTTCTGCTCATAGCCGGAAAAATAGCTCTTGTAGGCCCGCGCGACGCGGGCCGGGGTCTCGGAGAGACCCTCGCGTGACGGGTCCTCGCCGATCCAGGTCAGGATGGTGCGGATGGCGTCCTCGACGTCATCCTGGGTGACCTCAACCGGGTCGCAGGCGAACGGAAGTTTCTTGGCTGTCTGGCGCACGATGGCTCTCCAAAAACCAAGAAACGGTTCCGGTGTCGGAACGGATCACGTCTTGTGGGGGCGATTTCCGCAACCGATGGCTCGCCGCCGTCAGCTCGCCTTGCGCAGCCGCATCTCCGCAGACGGACCCGAGCGCAGGTTCTGGAAGAACTTCTCGACCTCGTTAGCGAGCGTCTGCGCGGTCGCGTTGAGGTCGCCGGACGCCGACAGGACGGAGGCGGCGGCCGTCGAGGTCTCGCTGATGGCGTCGCGCAGCGAGTCGATGTTCATGACCAGCGTCTGGTTGCCCTGGGCGGTCGACTGCGCGTTGGTCGAGATCTCCCGCGTCGCCTGGTCCTGCTGCTGGATGGCATTGGAGATGTTCGAGGTGATCTCGTTGATGCCGCGGACCGCCTGGCCAATCTCGCGGACGGCGTCGACCGCGGTCTTGGTCGAGGCCTGGATCAGGCCGACGTTCTGGCTGATCTCCTCGGTCGCCTTGGCCGTCTGCCCGGCCAGCGCCTTGACCTCGTGAGCGACCACGGCAAAGCCACGGCCGGCCTCGCCGGCGCGGGCGGCCTCGATGGTCGCATTCAGCGCGAGGAGATTGGTCTGCTCGGCGATGGTCTGGATCAGGGTCAGTACGCCGTCGATGCGCTGGGTGGCGGCGGCAAGGCCCTCGATCTCCGTGACCGACTTCTCGGTGCGTTGGCCGGTCTGCTCGACGGCGCCGGCCGACTGCCGGATCTGCCGGCCGATCTCCTCGACCGACGTCGACAGCTCCTCTGCGGCGCTGGCGACGGCGGAGACGTTGGTCGAGGCCTGCGACGTGGCGCCGGCCGCGGTGACCGCGCGCTCGTTGGCGTCGGCCGTCAGCCGCGTGATCATCTCGGCGGTTTGGCGCATCGCGGCGGCGTTCTCGGTGACGGTCCGCATCACGCTGCCGATCGCGGTGCGGAATTGCTCGACCGCGGTCTCGATGTGGCGGGCCCGGGCTTCGCGGATTTCCGAGTCCTGCGAGACCTGGACATTGAGGTCGCGGTTATGGGCCATCGCCTGCTGGAACACGCCGATGGCGCGGGCGAGCTCGCCGATCTCGTCGGCCCGTCCGGCATGCGGCACCTCGACGTTCTCGGCGCCGGTCGCGACCTGGCGGATCGTATCGGTGATCTGCGACAGCGGCCGAGCGATCGAGCGGGCGATGATCACCACGCCGGCTGCGACCAGAACCAGCATCAGGCCGCCAAGACCGGTCAGCACGAGCGAGAGCTTGTTGTTCAGCGCCGTTTCCTCGGCGATCTTTCCTGCGCGCTCGACATAGACTTTGGACAGCGCCTCGAGATCCGTGTTGAGCGCCTTGCGCACGGAGCGATTGGCATCGTTGTCGCCCCACTCGCGTCCCGCAGCCGGGCTGATTTCATTGGCGCGGCGGACCAGTTCGGCGCGGAATTCGACGAATTGCTCGATCCGCTTCTTGAACGTTGCGAATTGCTGGGCGTCGTCGGCCTGGACGATCGCCTGCCACTTGTCGACGACCTTCAGGATGTCGGCATTGAACTTGAGCAAGCCGTTGCCGTATTGCTTCACGACGGCGGGGTCTGTCGACATATAGACGCCGCGCGACTCCATGACGACGGCATAGACAAGGCCGTTGACCAGCTGAACGTTGTGAGCGGCGAGATTGGCTGTCTCGATGGCTTTGATGAGCTCCGTGGCTCGCCGCGAGTTGTAGTCGGACAGCCAGGTGATTGCGGCGGTCAATAGCGCAAACAACGCAAAGATTGCGTAGAGCTTGACTGCGATGGATTGGCGCGTGGCCGTCTTCGTTGACGTCGGGCTTGAGGTCATGAGGTGAGATACCGCGAGTTTTTGCTACGACGGAGGAGGCGCTTGATTGTTAATAGTTATGCAAAACCTTCATGGAGAAAGCGTTAAGTGGACACCGTCAGTATTATGCAACCACAGCGTACTTTGCTTGGCGTTTCAATCGATTAGTTGGTGCTCCGCAGCAGGGGAGGGCGTCGGGGCATCCGGTCGACTACGGAGGGCATGCGCCATTTCGAGGCTCCTCGTTCCCCTGCAAATGCATTGCAAACCAGTGGCCGCGCACGCGCGCTCCGCAATTGGTTCGTCGGTCGGAGACAGGCGGGAGCAGTCGTCGCGCTCGACCGATCAATTATCCATCCGATTGGAACTTTGGATCGCCCTTCGCATTCCGCCATCCGTATTGCGATGCATCGGATCAGGTCGCCTCGTCAGGTCGCGTCTGATCATGCCAGGCAGCGTGAGCATCTGGCACGCGGCGGGGACGTCGCGCCTTGCGACAGGAGCGGAAGGCGCGATCGCACTCAACTTTTCCGGAAGGGGTAGCGAAGCCTTATCTTCGGCCGTAAGGTAACCGGTTAGCGGGTTTGTCGCGAGGGGCAGTCGATGAGATTCGAGGGCATCGAAACGGTACGTCGCATTCTCTGTGTGTTTCCGCGCTACACCTCGTCGTTCGGAACCTTCGAGCATGCCTATCCGCTCACCGACGGCATCCAGGCTTTCATGCCGCCGCAGGGGCTGCTGCTGATCGCGGCCTATCTTCCGGGTTCCTGGCAGGTGCGCTTCATCGATGAGAACATCCGCCCGGCGCAGGACGAGGATTTCTCATGGGCCGAAGCGGTGTTCGTCAGCGGCATGCACATCCAGCGTCAGCAGATGAACGACATCTGCCAGCGGGCGCACGCGTTCGACCTGCCGGTCGCGCTCGGCGGCCCCTCGGTCAGCGCCTGTCCGGACTACTACCCGAGCTTCGACTATCTGCATGTCGGCGAGCTCGGTGATGCGACCGACGAGCTGATCGCGCGGCTGGCGCGGGATCCGTCACGGCCTGCGCAGCAGGTCGTGCTGCGGACCAACGAGCGGGTGGCGATGACGGATTTCCCGGTGCCGGCCTACGAGCTCGCCGAGGTGAAGAAGTACTTTCTCGGCAGTATCCAGTATTCCAGCGGCTGCCCCTATCAGTGCGAGTTCTGCGACATCCCCGGCCTCTATGGGCGCAACCCGCGCATCAAGTCGCCGCAGCAGATCATCGCCGAGCTGGACAAGCTCAGGGAATGCGGCGTCACCGGCTCGGTCTATTTTGTCGACGACAACTTCATCGGCAACCGCAAAGCCGCGACGGAGCTGCTGCCGCATCTGATCGAATGGCAGAAGCGCACCGGCTATGTGATGCGGCTCGCCTGCGAGGCCACGCTCAACATCGCCAAGCGGCCCGAGATCCTGGAGAAGATGCGTGAGGCCTATTTCATCACCATCTTCTGCGGCATCGAGACGCCCGATCCGGATGCGCTGACGGCGATGCAGAAAGATCACAACATGATGGTGCCGATCCTGGAGGGGATCAGGACCATCAACAGCTACGGCATGGAGGTCGTCTCCGGTATCATCATGGGGCTGGACACCGACACGCCGCAGACCGCGGACGCGCTGCTGCGGTTCGTCGAGGAGAGCCGGATCCCGCTGCTCACGATCAATCTGCTGCAGGCGCTGCCGAAGACGCCCCTGTGGGACCGCCTCGAGCGCGAGGGTAGGCTGGTCCACGATGACGGTCGCGACTCCAACGTGAAATTCCTGATGCCCTATGACGAGGTGGTCACGGCGTGGCGGCGCTGCATGGAGGTGGCCTATGAGCCGGAGCGGCTGTTCGCGCGCTACAAGCACCAATGCGACACCACCTACGCCAACCGTATCGAGGTGCCGGTCAGCGACGAGATGAAGAGTTGGCCGAACATCAGGCGCGGCCTGGTCATGATGGGCAAGATTTTCTGGAAGGTGGGCGTGCTCGGCGACTACAAGCGGCCGTTCTGGCGCTTTGCCTGGAGCCAGCTCAAGCGAGGCGAGATCGAGAATTTCATCGCCGTGGCGCTGATCGCGCATCACCTCATCATGTTTGCGCGCGCCGCCTCGCGCGGGCATCAGAACGCGTCGAACTACTCGATCCGGCTGCGCGAGGCCGCCCTTCCCGCAGGGTGATGGTCCTCTGTGGAACTGGGGGCGGCGGGTGGTGCTCGCCAGCACCGGCTCGCGGCCTGCCCAGAGCAAGGGACGGCTCGGTCGGATACCGGTCCTTGAGTCGTTCAGGTTTCGAGGCCCCGCGTCCGTCGGGGCCATCCACGCTCTTTTCAAGCACGGCAGAATCGTGGCGTGATCGGAAGCCGTGGCGGCTCGCCGTATTGTGTGGCCGCGCATGGTTGCGGCCGGGGAGTGAACCCTGCTAGATCGCCTCGACGAATTTTCACGTGTTTTCAAGGATTAGCTTGGGCTGCGGGCCACAATGCGGTCATCTCTGCTTCGCTGAGCGGCCTTATTTCTGCCCTATGCGCTCAGGCCCTCAGAATTGGGCCGCACCCCAACCACTGGACACCGCATGCTGGAAGTCAGGCACGACAACGAAGTCCATGTCGAGAAGGTCGAGCACCGGCCGGCCGACAGCATCGCTTTTGGCATCGAACGACTCGGCCTCCTCGCGGTCAAGGCGCCGATCTTCTCCTGCGTCGTCCTGCTCGTCCTCATCGTGGCGGCGGTGTTCGGCATCAAGCGCATCCAGATCGACGATTCGCTCAGCCAGCTGTTTCGCTCCGACAGCAAGGAATTCCACCAGTACGAGGAGGTGACGAAGAAGTTCCCGGCCGAGGAATTCGACGTCCTCGTCGTGGTCGAGGGCAAGACCCTGCTGGCCCGCCAGAACCTCGAGAAGCTTCGTGACTTCGTGACCGACCTGCAACTGGTCGAGGGTACCCGTGGCCTGGTGTCGCTGTTCTCGGCCCGTCAGGCGCCGGCGCCCGGCAAGCTGCCGGCCGCGCTGTTTCCGTCGGATCTGCCGGAGGGCGAGGCCTACGACAAGTTCATCGAAACGGTGAAGTCGAACGAGATCATCCGCGGCAAGCTGTTGTCGGAGGACGGTACGCTCGCCCTGATCGTGCTGTCGCTCGAGCCCAAGGTGGTGGCCTCGAACGATCTCGGGAAGGTGGTGGGCGACATCCGGAAGCTGATGGCGGAGGACCTCGGCGACACCGGCCTGAATGTCCAGCTTTCCGGCGTGCCGGTCATGCAGCTCGAGATCCGCAACGCGGTGGAACGTGACGGGCTGACCTACAACATTCTCGGCATTCTCGCCGGCTGCATCATCGCCATCATCTTCTTCCGCAAGGTCTCCTTCATGATCGCAGCGGCGTTTCCGCCGCTGATCGCGATCATGCTCGCGCTCGGCGCGCTCGGCTGGGCCAATTTCAATCTCAACATGTTCCTGAACGTGATGACGCCGCTCATCATGGTCATCAGCTTCTCCGATTCGATGCAGCTTACCTTCGCCGCCCGCGACCGCCTGATCGCGGGGCAGGACAAGGTGACGGCGTTCAAGAACGCCGTGCTGGTCGTCGGCCCGGCTTGCGTGCTGACCCACGCCACCGCCGGCATTTCCTTCATCGCCCTGCAGTTTTCCGACAGCGACCTGATCCGCAAGTTCGGCGAGGCGGGGCTCGCAGCCACCATCATCGCGCTGGTCGCGGTGCTGTCGCTGGTGCCGGTGTTCGGCGTGCTGCTGGTGCGCAACGAGAAGACATTCGCGGTCAAATTCCAGGGCGCCGACGCCGGCGTCCAGGCGCTGCGCAATTTCTGCTACTGGATCGCGGTGCGCATGGTCGGCCGTCCCGGCCTGTTCAGCCTGATCGCGGTGCTGTTCGTCGGCTCGCTCGCGGTGGTGTATTCGACCCTGGAGCCGCGCTATCGCCTCGCCGACCAGGTGCCTGACAAGCAGCAGGCGGTTGCAGCGAGCAACCGGCTCGATGCCAAGCTGACCGGCGCCAATCCGGTCAACGTGCTCATCCAGTTTCCGAAGGGCGCCTCGCTCTATGCGCCGGAGACGTTGCAGGCGATCGCCGACGTCCATGCCACCGTCGAAAAGACCGCTGGTGTCGGCAACGTCTGGTCGGTCGAGACGCTCCGGCGCTGGCTGGCCGAGAAGGCCGGCTCGTCGGATACGGCGACGTTGCAGGAATATGTCAATCTGATCCCCAAGCACCTCGTGCGCCGCTTCATCGACAAGGAACAGGATGCCGTGGTGGTCGCCGGCCGCGTGCCGGATGTCGATTCCAGCCAGCTGCTGCCGGTGGTCGACAAGCTCGACCGCGAGCTCGATGCGGTGAGAAAGAAGCATCCCGGCTATGAAATCGCCGTTACCGGTCTCGCCGCCATCGCCGCGCGCAACTCCGCCGGCATGATCGAAAAGCTCAACCATGGGCTGACGATCGAGTTCGCGCTGGTCGCGATGTTCATCGGGCTGGCCTTCCGCTCCTGGGTGGTGATGCTCGCCTGCATCCTGCCCGGCATTTTCCCTGTCGTGATGTCGGGCACCGTGCTGTGGGCAATGGGTGAGGGGCTGCAATTTGCCAGCGTGGTGGCGCTCACGGTCTCTTTCGGCCTTGGCCTGTCGGCGACTATCCACTTCCTGAACCGGCTGCGGATGGAAAGCGCGCCCGGCGTCAGTGCCGCCGTCGCAGTGGAGCGCGCCACCGTGCTGGTCGGACCGGCGCTGATCCTCACCACCGTGGTGCTGGCCTGCGGCCTGGTCGTCACCGTGTTCTCGGATCTGCCGTCGCTGCGGCTGTTCGGTTGGCTCAGCGCGTTCTCGATGGTGGCGGCGCTGTTTGCCGACCTCTTCATCCTCCGCCCGACCGCGATGTTCCTGATCAACCTGTCGCAGAAGCTGAAGCGCAAGCCGCTTTAGCCCAGGCTATTGCGTAAACCAGGCCGTCATCACCCGTGAAAGCGGGTGATCCAGCACGCCGCGGCCTATCGGTTCAATCAGGACAGCCTCTGGAATACTGGAGCGCCCGGTCCCGTCTGCGCCTTCGGCTTCGACGCGGCTATAAGTTCAAGGGCGCGCCGGAGCTTTAGCGAAGGCGGCAAGCCGGGCGACGACAGCGGCGGGTCTCATTCGTATCCGAGGGCTGCGGAAGCACCGCAAAACAAAACGGCCCTGACATTGTCAGGGCCGTTTGCGCATTCGACTGCCCGTGAGCGCGCGACACGCTCCGGTCCAAGGATCAGGTCTTCGACATCGTGATGTTGACGCCGCGGATCTCGCCCTTGGAGGAAATCTGCACGACCTGCTTGTTGCCGCTGGTCCTCAGGGTGATGCTGGCGGCGAAGCCGGCGGCCTGCACGAACACGTCGATCTGGCCGTTGCCGGCGGTGCCCTGCAATTCGCCGTTCACGTTGCGGCTGGATTCGCTCCAGTTGCCGGAGATGCGGTCGCCCTGGCTGGTGACGTCACTGGACAGGAGGAACTTGTAGCTGTCGCTGGCGCATTGCAGGCTCTGCTTCAGATTGGCGCCGGCCACCTTGTAGCTGGCCTTGCAGCGGATGCGCTCGGTGGTGCCGTCCGACAGCGCGACCGTGCCGTTGCCCGACCACGAGCCGTCGAAGCCGGCGAACGGGCCCGACTGAGCCTGAACTGCGGTCGCCGCCACGAACAGTGCCGCTCCGAGACCGGCGGCCTTGATGACGTGCCCCGAGAAAGATGAGCCGAACAGTTTCATATCGAGTTTCCCATCCAAAATGACACCGCTGTGTCGGCGTATGCCGCCGCTTCGAACACTTGGTGTTCTCGCCGAAGGTTAGGTTCAAATGACGGCCGGTCGGGCGCTGCGACCGGATGCCATGATGCCCGCCGACACCGTGCGACGGGTCGGCGCCGAATGGTCGTCCTCGCAAGACGGCTGCACGCAAGCCGCCTCGACGGCGCTGCATCTAACGGTCCGCGCGGCAAGCTTGCAACAGCCAAATGCGAAAAACGTGTTCCGAGAATAACGCCCTAGTATCAACGCCTTGTTTGTGCCAAAGCTGTGATCTCCGAGCTTGATCCGCTCGGGATCATAGGGCGCAAATTTGGCCGCATTTGGCAGCGTACCTCCGGCGCTGGGGGGCTTGCGGTCCTTGCCAAACCAAACAGGTGTTTCCCGGGCAGCATCGGCGATCCGGGAGGTCTCCTCTGCTGTCAAAATGAAGGAACACGATGCGTAAGATTTTCCTGGCACTTTCCCTGCTGTCGTCGGTGTCCGTTTCCACCGGTGCGTTCGCGCAAGGCCGCGGCGGCACGCCCGAAGAGCAGGCGGCCTGCACGCGTGACGTTCAGAAGTTCTGTCGTGCCGTCATCGATCAGGGTGACTTCACGATCCTTGCGTGCCTGAAGGAGAACCGCCCCAAGATCAGCCCGGCCTGCGATCAGGTGCTGAAGACCCACAACCAGTAAGTGGTTGCCGTTCGGAACGGTTGTTTCCGAACTCTTTTGGTTAACGACCGCCGGCCCGCCCCTCGGGGGAGGGCGGCGGTTCGATCCTATGGGCTGCCCGACATCGATTGCATTGGTTTTGGCTGGATCTTCGCCTATATGGGGGCGAGCAATCCGTTCGCATGAGCGAAGCGGCGGGCATTGTTTTCGGTAGCGCCCTTTCAACCTGATAGCTGTTTCGTCCATGACCACCGCGAGCGATTTGCGATCCGGCAAGACACACCGGGACGAGAACTTTCCGGTGGCGTCGTGGATCATCCGTCCCGAGCACCGGGCGCTGATCCTCGCCTTCTACAATTTCGTGCGCACCGCCGACGACATCGCCGACCACCCGAGCCTGCCGGGTGAGGAGAAGCTGCGGCTGCTCGATCTGCTCGAAGCCGAGCTGACCGGGACGGGCGAGACCCAGGACGTCGCCGTCAGCCTGCGCCGGGCGCTCGCCGAGCGCGGCATGCCGCCTCGGCACGCGCTCGATCTGCTGGTTGCCTTCCGGATGGACGTGACCAAGCTGCGCTACGAGAACTGGGACGAGGTCATCCACTACTGCCGCTACTCGGCGATGCCGGTCGGCCGCTTCATGCTCGACGTGCACGGCGAGTCCACCGCGACCTGGCCGGCCTCGGACGCGATCTGTGCGGGCCTGCAGATCAACAACCACCTGCAGGACTGCGGCAAGGACTACAAGGCGCTCAACCGCGTGTATCTGCCGCGCGATGCGCTGGCGGAAGCCGGCGCGACCGTCGAGATGCTCGGCGAGGCCAAGTCGCCGCCGCCTCTGCTGGCCTGCCTGCAGAAGCTCGCGGTGCGCAACGCGGCGCTGCTCGATGAGGGCAGGGACCTCAACAGCGGCGTCAAGGATTTCCGCTTCGGACTGGAGATCGCCGTGATCCAGGCTTTCGCCGACCGCATCGTGGCGTTGCTGAAGGTGCGCGATCCGCTGAGCGAGCGCGTGCACCTGTCGCCCGTCGGCATGCTCGGCCTCACCTTCACGTCGGTCATGGGCGAGATCGGCCGCCGCGTGGCCGGGCGTCATCCCGTCACCAAATCGGCAGCCGGCGCATGACCCTCGAGGCAACCGCAGACAATATCGATCACGGCACGGCGGCCTCCGGCAGCTCGTTCTATGCCGCCATGCGCATCCTGCCGCGCGCCCAGCGCGACGCGATGTTCCAGGTCTACAGCTTCTGCCGCGAGGTCGACGACATCGCCGATTCCGACGGCCCGCGGCCCGAGCGGCTGGCGGCGCTGCAGAAATGGCGCGACGACATCGACGCGCTGTACCAGGGCAACCCGCCGCCGCGGCTGCGCGACTATGTCAGCTCGGTGAAGACCTTCGGGCTGAAGCGCGAGGACTTCCTCGCCATCATCGACGGCATGGAGATGGACGTGCCGCAGGAGATCCGCGCGCCGGATCTCGCGACGCTCGACCTTTATTGCGACCGCGTGGCGAGCGCGGTCGGCCGCCTCTCGGTGCGCATCTTCGGCATGCCCGAGGAGGACGGCATCCTGCTCGCGCACCATCTCGGCCGCGCGCTGCAGCTCACCAACATCCTGCGCGACATCGACGAGGATGCCGGCATCGGCCGGCTCTATCTGCCGCGCGAGGCGCTGCTGTTCGCCGGCATCACCGGCGACGATCCGGTCAAGGTCACGCAGGAGCGCGCGCTGCCCAAGGTCTGCAACTCGGTTGCGGTCAGGGCCAAGACGCATTTCGAGAAGGCCGACGAGATCATGCGGCGAAATCGCCGGCGCGCCGTGCGGGCGCCGCGGATCATGTCAAAATATTATCGTGCCGTGTTCGACCTCTTGCTCGAACGAGGCTTCGCGCCGCCGCGCGAGCCTGTCCGCGTGAGCAAGCTCACGAAGATCGGCATCATCCTTCGTTACGCAATCATCTGATGCAGAAGACAGCTCACATCATCGGCGCCGGCGTGTCCGGCCTTTCCGCCGGCGTGCGGCTCGCCAATGCGGGCTACATCGTCCATGTCCACGAGGCGACGCAGCAGCTCGGCGGCCGCTGCCGGTCCTATTACGACGCCGCGACCGACCTGGTGATCGACAACGGCAACCATCTGCTGCTGTCGGCCAATCATCACGTGTTGGCCTATGCCCGCGCGATCGGCTCGGAGGCGGGGCTCGTGGGGCCGGCGAAGGCAGAGTTCGCCTTCGTCGACATCCGCAGCGGCCAGCGCTGGCTGCTCGATCTCGGCAACGACCGGCTGCCGCTGTGGGTGTTCGACGAGGGCCGCCGCGTGCCGGATACCAAGCTCGGCGACTATCTCGCGCTGTCGCCGCTGATCTGGGCCGGTACGTCCAGGACGATCGGCAGCACGATTCCCTGCAAGGGTACGCTGTATGACCGTCTGGTGCAGCCGCTGCTGCTTGCGGCGCTCAACTGCGATCCGCCGGAGGGGTCGGCGGGGCTGGCCGGCGCCATCGTCCGCGAGACCTTGCTCGCCGGCGGCCAGGCCTGCCGGCCGTTGATCGCGCGCGACGGCTTGTCGGGCGTGCTGATCGATCCGGCCGTGAAATTCCTGGAAGGCAAGGGCGGCAGCGTGCGGATCGGCCGCGAGCTGCGCGGCCTCGACGATGGGGGCGGTCGCGTCACCGGGCTCAGGTTCGGCGGCGATGAAACCGTCGCGCTCGGTCCTTCCGATGTCGTGGTGCTCGCCGTGCCGCCGCGGCCGGCGATGGCCCTGCTGCCGGGGCTCACGGGGCCGACGAAATATCGTGCCATCGTCAATGCCCATTTCCGCATCACGCCGCCGCGCGATGCACCAGCTCTGCTCGGGGTGGTCGGCGGCCTGGTCGAGTGGCTGTTCGCCTTCCCGCAACGGCTCTCGGTCACCATCAGCAATGGCGATCGCCTCGTCGACATGCCGCGCGAGGAGCTCGCCGCCGCGATCTGGGCCGACGTCTGCAAGGCCGCCGGGATCACGGCGGAGCTGCCGCCGTGGCAGATCGTGCGCGAGCGTCGCGCCACCTTCGAGGCGACGCCCGAGCAGAACGCGCTCCGACCGGGAGCGAAGACGGCGTTCGGCAATCTCGCTCTGGCGGGGGACTGGACCGATACCGGCCTGCCGGCAACCATCGAAGGCTCGGTGCGCTCCGGCGACCGCGCTGCGAATCTCCTGCTCGGGCACGGTTGACCCGCGCAGGGGCGGCCGAATCTGCCCGCGCCGTCATGCCGCCTGCCGTGAGTCTCACATTTTCGTGGCGTGGTTCTTGCTTAAAGTTCCACGCCCGGTGGCACCGGCGCAATCTGTTCCAGGACGGAACAGGGATCGGCGGGGCCAAATGGCAACACCGGGCAAAAAACGCATCAGGTGCCGGTGCAGTGCGGCGCAAACGGGGTTTCCTCGCGGATTTTTTCTGCGTAATCCTCGGTTTGTTAAGGCCTTTCCGCTCTGGCGCCGCCGTGGCTGAGGCTTTGGAACAAGAGACGGAGACGTCGGATCACGCGACGTCCGAGAAGGTGTCAGGGGTCGGATTGTGAAGTTGGGGATGGGGGACGACACGTCCGCGGATCGCCCGATTGATTCGCGGCCGGTCTTGGTCGTGACGGGCTTGGTGCAGGAGGCCCGGATTGCTGCCGGGCCCGGCATGATGGTGATCTGCAGCTCGAGCGACCCCAGGCAGTTGCGCTCGCTGCTCACCGTGTTCGATCCGACCTCGATCCGCGGCGTCGTCAGCTTCGGCGTGGCCGGCGGTCTCGATCCGAGCCTCAAGGCCGGCGACATCGTCGTCGCCACCGAAGTGACCGCCGGCGATGCCCGCTGGCTGTCGGGCCTGTCGCTGCGCGAGGAGCACATCGCCCGCGCCGCCCTGAAGAAGCGCCGCGTTGTGCGCGGCGTGCTCGCCGGGGCCGAAGAGGTGGTGGTGGCCCAGGCCCGCAAGGCGGCGCTGCGCATGAAGACCGGTGCGGCCGCGGTCGACATGGAGAGCCACATCGCCGCCGCCTATGCCGCCGAGTACGGGCTGCCGTTCGCGGCGCTGCGGGTGATCTCCGATCCCGCCCATCGCACCCTCCCGTCGCTTGCCAAGGACGCCATCAAGCCCAACGGCGACATCGACCTGCCGATGATCCTGCGCGGCGTCGCCCGCAATCCGGCCGTGCTGCGCGGCCTGGTGTCGACGGGCATCGAGTTCAATCGCGCCCTGCGCTCGCTGCGCGGCGCCCGCGACCTGCTGCTGAGCGGCATGCTGGCGGCTGAGCATTTCCTCGAGACCGAGACGCTGGCCGCTGCCGAGGCGTGAGCCGTTTGCTCATCGCGGAGCGTAGCGTCCATCCCGATCCACAGATCAGTTCAATGAAAAAGGCCGCCGATCACTCGGCGGCCTTTTGATTGATCAGAGCCGTGAAGATCAGGCGGCCGTCGAGGCCTTCTGCTGCGCCTCGATCGCCTCGTCGTGACGGATCTCGGAGAGGCGCTTCTGCACCTCCGACGAGAACACGTACTGCGCCGGGCGCTGCTTGGAGAGGTCGATCTCCGGCGCCATCGGGCCTTCGGTCTTGATGCCGCGCAGCGACACGAACATCGCCTTGATCGGGTTGGTCAACGCCGCATTGGCGGCGGTCGCCTCGTAGCCGCAATGCGCCATGCAGTCGGCACACTTCTCGTACTTGCCGGTGCCGTAGGAGTCCCAGTCGGTGGTCTCCATCAGCTCCTTGAAGGTCTTGGTGTAGCCTTCGCCGAGCAGATAGCAGGGCTTCTGCCAGCCGAAGATGTTGCGCGCAGGCATGCCCCAGGGGGTGCACTCGAACTCCTGGTTGCCGGCCAGGAAGTCGAGGAACAGACCGGAATGCATGAAATTCCACTTCTTGCCCTTGCCGAGCTTGAAGACGTCGCGGAACAGCTGCTTGGTCTTGGTGCGGTTGAGGAAGTGCTCCTGGTCCGGCGCGCGCTCATAGGCATAGCCGGGCGACATGGTCACGCCGACGCCGAGCTCGGTCGTGAAGTCCAGGAACTTGGCGATCTCCTCGGCGGGATGGCCGTCGAACACCGTGGCGTTGACGTTGACGGTGAAGCCGCGCGCCTTGGCGGCCTTGATCGCGGAGACGGCGCGGTCGAACACGCCCTTCTGCGACACCGCCTTGTCGTGATGCTCGCGCAGGCCGTCGAGGTGCACCGAGAAGAACAAATATGGCGACGGCTCGAACAGGTCGAGCTTCTTCTCCAGCAGCAGCGCGTTGGTGCAGAGCGAGACGAACTTCTTGCGGGCGACCAGGCCGCGCACGATCTCGCCGATCTCCTTGTGGATCAGCGGCTCGCCGCCGGGGATCGCGACCATCGGCGCGCCGCACTCGTCGGCCGCGTCCCAGCACTCCTGCGCGCTCATGCGGCGGTTGAGGATCGCGTCGGGATAGTCGATCTTGCCGCAGCCGGCGCACGCCAGGTTGCAGCGGAACAGCGGCTCCAGCATCAGCACGAGCGGATAGCGTTTCCGGCCGAGAAGCTTCTGCTTCATCAGATAGGCCCCGATACGCAGTTCCTTATGGAAGGGGATTGCCATTACGTCTCTTCTTTCTGGACCAAACGAGGACCGATCAGCCCGCGACCAATTCGGCCGGCAGGCGGAATTCGATGTTTTCTTCCCGCCCCGGGACCACCGCGACCTCGACCGGTCCGATGCGCCGCAGGGCTTCGATGACGTCGTCGACGAGAACTTCGGGAGCCGAGGCGCCGGCGGTGATGCCGACGGCCTTGGCATCCTTCAGCCAAACCGGATCGAGCTCGCTGCCATCAGCGATCAGATAGCTTGCGACCCCGGCCTCGGTGCCGATCTCGCGCAGTCTGTTCGAGTTGGAGCTGTTGGCGGCGCCCACCACCAGGATGACGTCCACCAGCTTGCTTAAGTCCCTTACCGCAGATTGCCGGTTCTGTGTCGCATAGCAGATATCCCGGATATCGGGACCTTGAAGGTCTGTAAAGCGGGCTTGGAGGGCTAAAATGATGTCTCTTGTGTCGTCCACGCTGAGCGTAGTCTGGGTAATATAGGCCAGCGGGGTATCGACCGGCAGGGGCAGGGTGGCCACATCGGCCACGTTCTGCACCAGGTGGACCGGGCCGGGAACCTGGCCCATGGTTCCCTCGACTTCCGGGTGGCCGGCATGGCCGATAAGTACCAGGGTACGGCCTTTGGACATGTAGCGCTTGCCCTGGTTGTGGACCTTCGTCACCAGCGGGCAGGTGGCATTGAGCACCGGCAGCCCGCGGGCGGCCGCTTCCTCCTCCACCGTCCGGGCGACGCCGTGGGCGCTGAACACGGTGACGGCGCGCGGGGGGACCTCGGAGAGGTCCTCGACGAAGATGGCGCCCTTGGCCTTCAGGCTCTCGACCACGTGCTTGTTGTGGACGATCTCATGACGCACATAGACCGGCGGGCCATACTTCTCCAGCGCGCGCTCCACGATCTCGATCGCACGCACGACTCCAGCACAAAAACCGCGCGGCTGCGCGAGATACACCTGCATTGGACGTCCAGCCACGTTGCCTCACTTTCGACCTGGCACCTCCGTGCGTGCGACAGGGTTGCAATAATCGCACCAGCGAATGCCCAATGGCCCGCCACACGGATGGAAACGCAGGACTTTGTGTCAAAAATCGAGCGAAGAAGAAAGCCGGTCTGCAAGTGGCTCGCATGTGACACGTCGCACACAGCCCGCAATAGGTCACCGGTAATTTAGTAATTATAAATTAGATCAATCAATTGAGTTGGTTATGCTCTCACTCGTTCGTCACTTTACCGCCGAGAACAGCCGCTATATCAGCCGCCCCGACGGTTCCGTGCATCGTTCGACCTGATCCGCCGTCGACGGACCACCCTCGTCTTCAAGGTTGGGCCAGGCCGGGTCGGGGCGCCGCTCAGGATGTGTGCGTCCGGGGCTCGCCCTGATCGGGGAACTCCGCCATGAAGCGGACGTTTCCGCCCAGCTCTCTAAACATTAGAAAGTCACGAAGTGCTGACCACGTTTGTCGTCTCGATCGTCAAGGCCTGCACCCGGTTTGCCTGGCCGACATTGATTGCGGCCCTGCTGCTCTCCGTAGGTGCGGGCTTCTATACGGCGCGTCATTTCTCGATCAATACCGACATCAACAAGCTGATTTCGCCTGATCTCGACTGGCGCAAGCGCGACCAGCAATATGAGCAGGCCTTCGATCGCGATCGGATGATCCTGGCGGTGGTCGAAGCGGCGACGCCCGAGATGACAGGTGTGGCGGCCGATGCGCTCGCCAAGAAGCTCAAGGGCGACACCGCGAACTTCTCATCGGTCGAGTTGCTCGGCGGCGGCGAGTTCTTCGCCAGGAACGGCCTGCTGTTCCTGCCGACCGAGGAGGTCAAGCAGCTCACGGACCAGTTCGCGGCGGCAGCGCCGCTCGTCGAGATCATGGCCGGGGACCCCTCGATCCGCGGCCTGACCGGTGCGCTGGAGACCGGCCTTGCCGGCGTCAAGCGCGGCCAGGTCAAGCTCGACAATGCCGCACGGCCGTTCGACTACATCTCCCAGACGGTGGAGACCGTGCTCGACAAGGGTGATGCGACCTTTTCCTGGCGCCAGCTGATCTCCGACAAGCCGCTCGAAGACAGCGACAAGCGCGCCTTCATCCAGTTCAAGCCGATCCTCGACTACCAGGCCCTGGAGCCCGGCAAGGCCGCCACCGATGCGATCCGGCAGGCCGCGGCCGAGCTCGATTTCCCCAACCGCTTTCACGCGCGCGTGCGGCTGACCGGTCCGGTGCCGATCGCCAACGAGGAATACGCCACCGTGCAGGAGGGCGCCGTCGTCAACGGCATCGGCACCGTGGTCGTCGTGCTGATCATCCTGTGGCTGGCGCTGCATTCGGCCAAGATCATCTCGGCCGTGTTCATCAACCTGTTCATCGGCCTCGCCCTCACCACGGCCGTCGGCCTGATGATGGTCGGCTCGCTCAATCTGCTGTCGGTTGCGTTCGCCGTGCTGTTCATCGGCCTGGGCGTCGATTTCGGCATCCAGTTCAGCGTGCGCTACCGCTCCGAGCGGTTCAAGAACGACAATCTGCCGGAGGCGCTGGCGGAAGCCGCGCGCCGCTCCGCGGTGCCGCTGTCGCTCGCGGCGATGGCGACGGCTGCCGGCTTCCTGTGCTTCCTGCCGACCGACTACAAGGGCATCTCCGAGCTCGGCGCCATCGCCGGCGCCGGCATGATCATCGCGTTCCTGTCGTCGATCACGGTGCTGCCGGCGCTGCTGAGGATTCTCAATCCGCCCGGCGAGAAGGAGCCGGTCGGCTATGCCTTCCTGGCGCCGGTCGATCATTTCCTCGAGAAGCACCGCGTGCCGATCATCGTCGGCACGCTCGGCCTGGTCGTCGCCGGCCTGCCGCTGCTCTACTACATGAAGTTCGACTTCAACCCGATGAACCTGCGCAATCCGCGCGCCGAGTCGATCGCGACCTATCTCGACCTGCGAAAGGATCCGAACACGGGCGCCAACGCGATCGACGTGCTGACGCGCTCCGAGACCGAGGCCAAGGCGATCGAGGCCAAGCTCGGGAAACTCCCCGAAGTGGCGCGCGTGATGTCGCTCGACAGCTTCGTTCCCGAGGACCAGCCGGCCAAGCTGAAGCTGATCGCGCAGGGCGCGAAGGTGCTGGGGCCTGCGCTCAATCCGGATCAGGTCGATGCGGCGCCGAGCGACAAGGAGAATGTCGACGCCCTGAACTCGACCGTCGACAATCTCCGGCGCACCGCGGGCGAGAGCAATGGGCCGGGCGCGGTCGCGTCGCGGCGGCTCGCAGATGCGCTTGCCAGGCTCGCGGGCGCGAGCGAGGCGGTTCGCAACAAGGCACAGGCGGTGTTCGTCGAGCCGTGGAAGATCACGCTGACGCAGCTCAGCGCCACCCTGCAGGCGCAGCCGGTCAGCCTCGCGAACCTGCCGCCGGAACTGGTGTCGCAGTGGAAGAGCAAGGACGGACTGATTCGGGTCGAGGCCCAGCCCAAGGGCGATCCGAACGACAACGACAATCTCAGGCGATTCGCCAACGCCGTCCTGACGGCCGAGCCCAACGCGATCGGCGGGCCGGTCTCGATCCTGAAGTCCGGTGACACGATCGTGAAGGCATTCATCCACGCCGGCATCTACTCGCTGGTCGTGATCAGCCTGCTGCTGTGGGTGACCTTGAAGCGCTTCACCGACGTGCTGATGACGATCGTGCCGCTGCTGGTCGCAGGCGCCGTGACGTTGGAGATCTGCGTGCTGATCAAGCTGCCGCTGAACTTCGCCAACATCGTCGCTCTGCCGCTCCTGCTTGGCATTGGCGTCGCGTTCAAGATCTACTACGTGGTGGCGTGGCGCGGCGGCCGCACCAATTTGCTCCAGACCAGCCTGACCCGGGCGATCTTCTTCAGCGCGCTGACGACGGCGACCGCATTCGGCAGCCTGTGGCTGTCGAGCCATCCCGGCACGTCCAGCATGGGCAAGCTGCTGGCGCTGTCGCTGGTCACCACGCTCGCCGCCGTGCTGCTGTTCCAGCCGGCCCTGATGGGCAAGCCTCGCGAGGTCAAGGAGCAAGAGGGCTCTTGATCACCGAATAGAAAAAGCGGCCGATCTCTCGGCCGCTTTTTTGTTCGGGTGACGGACGCCAACTAGCGGGCGCGCGCAATATCGGGCAGCAGGCAGATATCGCCGACCTGGTCCGCGGGCTTGTGTCCCGGCTTGGCCGATGCGGTTGCGCCACTGCCGACGCCGGTCGTGGTCTTGGCCGCCGGGGCAGGGGCCGGCGCGATTGGTTTCTGTGTACCTTTGGCCATGCTGTTTACGGGGCTCGACGGGATCGGCGGAGCAACCCGCGTCCAGGTCTCGCCGCCGCACAGGAAGCCGAGCACGCAGCCCTTGATCTCCAGGTGATCGGGGTCGACCGGCGTGATGGTGGAGCTGTAGAGCTGCCCATCCTTGGCGTTGTAGACTTGGCCTTCCCACGCGTCTGCGCCGGGCTTCTTCTTCATGTCGATCAGGATCGGCATGCCGAGCGTCGGCCGGCTCTGGCGGGCCGGATCGGGGTTGTTGCTGTCGCGTCCGCCCGGGGTCTTCTCCCAGGCCACGACGCCCCACATGCTGCCATTACATTGTGCGACTCGGATGTTAGCGACGCCGTCGGCGACCCGCCAGTCGCCGGTGGGGTCGGCCGCGAGCGCGGAAGAAATTCCTGCTGCGAACACGACTGCGGAGTATGCTAGTGTCGTCGACATGAGATATCTAAGGCGATGCAACATTGGCAGAAACCCGTGCTTGCTTTGATGGTGCGAATGAGGGCAAAACGCCGCATTGCGCGTTTTCAGTTGACGTCACGTCCATCAACCGAAGTATGTAGCCGATGCTAAAACCCAATCTAGACGTTTCCGAGATGTTTGTGGAGCGCCAAGCGCAGCGCAGCACGATGCACTCTCGGCATCTGAACGAGCAGCTTGTCCGCGTTCTAAAGACGATTGGATATGATGTTGGGTTCCAGAAGGGACAAGGGCAATATCTCTACGATCGTGATGGCGCCCGTTATCTTGATCTGCTCAGCGGTTTTGGCGTCTTTGCAATCGGCCGCAATCATCCGACGCTGCGTGCCGCGCTGAAAAGCGTCCTCGACACCGATCTGCCGAATCTCGTTCAGCTCGACGTCTCGACCTTGGCGGGCGTTCTTGCCGAGCGGCTGCTGGAATATGTCCCGTATCTGGACAAGGTGTTCTTCGCCAATTCCGGCGCCGAGACGGTGGAAGCCGCGATCAAATTCGCGCGTGGCGCGACCGGCCGGCCCGGCATCGTCTATTGCGGGCACTCCTATCACGGTCTCACCTACGGCGCGCTGTCGCTGACCGATGATTCGAACTTCCGCAACGGCTTCGAGCCGCTGCTGCCGGGCTGCACGGCGATCCCCTTCAACGATCTCGCCGCGCTCGAGCAGGCGCTGTCGTCGCGCGAGATCGCAGCGTTCATCGTCGAGCCGATCCAGGGCAAGGGCGTCAACATGCCCTCCGACGAGTTCCTGCCCGGCGCCGCGGCGCTCTGCAAGAAATACGGCACCATCTTCATCGCCGACGAGATCCAGACCGGCATGGGCCGCACCGGGCGGTTCCTTGCGGTGGAACATTGGAACGTCGAACCCGACATGGTGCTGCTGTCGAAGGCGCTGTCCGGGGGCCATGTTCCGGTCGGCGCGCTGCTGACGCGCAAGCAGATCTTCGACAAGATCTTCAACCGCATGGACCGCGCCGTGGTGCACGGCTCGACCTTCGCCAAGAACGACCTCGCGATGGCCGCCGGCATTGCCACGCTCGAGGTGATGAAGGCCGAGAAGCTGGTGGAGGCCGCAGCCAAGCGCGGCGCCGAGCTGCGGCTGGCGCTGACGCGGATGGTGCCGGGCTACGAGCTGCTCAAGGAAGTGCGCGGCAAGGGACTGATGATCGGCGTCGAGTTCGGTCCGCCGAAATCGCTGCGCCTCAAGGCGTCGTGGACCATGCTGGAGAGCGCCAACAAGGGCCTGTTCTGCCAGCTCATCACGGTGCCGCTGTTCAAGGATCACAAGATCCTGACCCAGGTCGCCGGCCACGGCTTGCATACGATCAAGCTGCTGCCGCCGCTGACCATCACCGAAGAGGACTGCGCCTGGATCGAGCGCGCCTTCGACGACGTCATCGCGCAGAGCCACAAGGTCCCCGGCGCGATCTGGTCGCTCGGCAAAACCCTGGTCGACAACGCGATCCGCAAGTCCGCGTGATGTTCGCATCGGGTGGGCAAAGGCGCGTGGCGCCGTGCCCACCGTTTCAGTTCGTCTCCGGACAGACCGTGGGCACGCTTCGCTCGCAATGACTGAAGCGCAAGAGCGCGTCACCCCTCCTTGTTCGCACCCATCGCGCGCTCGAACCGCTCGCCGAACTCGTTGAGTTCGTCGGCGCCGATATCGCTGACCGCCCAATAGCTCAGGCCGCGGTCGCGCCAAGAGCGGATGTTGAAGCCCTGGATCGTGTCCATCCGTGCGGCGCGGCGCTCGGTGGACGAGGTCTGCGCCACGAACAGGTTGATGATGTGCTGGCGGCGGCGATAGACCACCGCGCCGATCGCGCGTGCGTCGACGTAATCGAGCCGCCCGCCGATGAGGGTGAAGCCCTGCGCGGTCAGATCGATCACCGGCGGCGCGACGTCGAGCTTGCCGTTGAACCAGGGCTTGACGGTGTGCTGGTCGGTCGAGATGACGTCGGTGAGGTGGCCGGCCTGTAGCGAGCGCAGATGCGCCGAGACGATCTCGGCCTCGATCCGCTGCTGGTCGTCATTGCGCAGCACGATGGCGACGAGGCCGGTGGCGGCCAGCGCCGACACCGCCGAGCCCAGGGCGAAGCCTCGCAGCAGCGTGCGGCGGCTCGGCGGCACGGCAGCGAGCGGGATGATGGAGGCCGCATCGGCCGGCGGCAGGGCGGCTTCGATGCGCTGGCGCAAGGCAGGGGACGCCCTGTAGCCGAGGTCGGTGCCGGCGAGCATCTGCTTCATCTGCCTGACCGCGGCAAGCTCCGCGGCGCAGCGCGGGCAGGTCGCAACATGGGCTTCGACCTCACGAGCGTGGCCGGCATCGAGCTCGCCATCGGCCAGCGCGTGGATCAGGATCTCGGCTTCATCGCAGGTCATGGCTTAAGGCTCCTCCTGCGCGAGCCAGGCGGCGCGCAGCATCGCGCGGGCGCGGGCAAGACGCGACATCACGGTGCCGACCGGCACGCCGGCGGCCTCCGCGATCTCGCGATAGGACAGATTGTTGACCTCGCGCATGACGAACGTCTCGCGAAACGGCTCGGCCAGCGTGTCGATCAGCCGGCGGATCGCCGAGGCATCACGTTCCCGCAACACGGCGCCTTCCGGCGTCTCGGCGCTCTCCTGCCACAGCGGGGGCTGCTCGGCCGCTTCCGGCGCGTCATCGAGCGCCTTGACCGGCGCGCCGGCCCGGCGCGCGAATTCGGCGTGGCAGACATTGCGCAGGATCGCGAACAGCCACGGTTTCATCGCCGGGCCGCGATAGGTGTCGAAATGCTTCAGCGCGCGCAGGTAGCATTCCTGCACCGCGTCCTCGGCGTCGGCGGCGTTGCGCAGCAGATAGCGCGCCAGCGTGTAGGCATCGTCGAGATAGGGCAGCGCCGCCTCGCGGAAGCGTCGCGCCTTCTCGGGATCGTCACTGGCTGTCGTCACCGGCGAGGTCTCCGGCCCGGTTCGCGGTCGCACGGCGCGGCCGGCGGTACGCCGCCGACCGGCCCATCCGACGATGCTCATGCCCTGGTTCGCGATGCTACTCAACCTTGACCAGCCCCGTCATGTGCGGATGCAGCGAACAGAAATATTTGTAGTCGCCGGCGGCTGCGAACGTGAAGGAGAAGCTGTCGTCGGTGTCGAGCGTTTTCGATCGGTATTTCCCGGCCGACACCACCGTGTGCGGAATGTCGTCGTGGTTGGTCCAGGTGACGGTGTCGCCGACCTTCACCGTCACTTCGGTCGGGGTGAAGGTGAAATTGTCGATCGTGACCTTGATGGTCTCGGCGCGCAGCGGCGTGGCGCAAACAAGCAGTACGGCGGCCAAGCCGGCACCGCGAAGAACAGGCTGGATCATCGCGTTTTCGTCCCTCAGCCCGCAAGCGGCGTGTCGATGATCGCGAGCCGCTCGTCACCGACCTTGAAGTCGATACTGGCGATGCCGAGCAGGCTGCGCAGCCTGGCGTCCTCGACCTTCATCGGGCCGGGCGAGGGCGCCGTGCCCGGCGCCGGCTGCGGAAAGGCGGTCGAGCGCGCGGTATGGAAGGTGACGTTGCCTTCGACCTTCTGCATCACCTGATGGATATGGCCGTTCAGCACCGTCACCGAGCCGAAGCCCTTCAGGCTGTCGAGCGCGCGCCCGCCATCCTCGGTCCCCCAGCCCCATTGCGGATACACCGTCCACAGCGGGATGTGCGCGAACACAACGATCGGCGTCGATTTCGAGCGGCCCTTGAGATCCTGCTCGAGCCAGGCAAGCTGCTCGGCGCCGAGATTGCCGAGCCCGCCGGCCTTGAGATCGACCACGTTGACGAGCCCGACGAAGTGCACGCCATTGGCATCGAACGAATACCAGCCGGAACCGCGCGTGCCCTTGCCGTAGCGCTCCTTGTAGAGCTTGACGTCCTCGTCGAGGAAGTCGTGCTCGCCCGGCACGTAGTGCACGTCGAGCCTGGACTGCGAGATGATGCGGTCGGCATCGTCGAACTCGGCTGCCTTCGACAGATGCGAGATGTCGCCGGTATGGATCATGAAGGCGGGCTTCACCGGCATCGCCTTGATGCGGTTGACGGCCTCCTCGAGCGTGCCGGTCGCGTTGGGATTGGCTGGCTTGTCGAAGCCGACATGGCTGTCGCTGATCTGCAGGAAGGTCAGGCCGGGCGCGGGCTGCTCGGCCGCCCGCGCCGCGTCGACCAGGCCGAGCGAACGTGGCACGCCGCCCGACAGCGTCCAGAGCACGCCCGTGCCCGCCCATGTCATGCACTCCAGCACCTTGCGGCGGCTGACGCCGTTCTCGTCATGATCACCAAGGCTCATCGTCATCTCCCGTTGCCCGTCATCGGGCTTGCGGGTGAGAAGAGCGGTCGCGGCCCGGTTTTATTCCCGGCTTCTCGCGATCGAAACGCGATGACGTGTTCGTGATCATGCCGGCCATGGCTGGCGGCTCACCTGGTCACGCAGGATGTGGCGCAGGGCCGCGCGAATGACATGAGCGGCGCGCGCCGCCGAGGGGCGGCTGATGGACTGGATGCGACGTCGATGCATGAGCGCGTGACCCCGACCCTGCAACGAACCGAGACGTCGCGCGATCGGATCGTGCTGCTCGACCGCGCCAGGACCTTCATCACGCTCTCGGTCGTGCTCTATCACTCCGCCATCAACTACACCGATTTCGGCCAGGGCGGCGACCGCATGCACTGGCTCGGCTTCGATCTCGTCGCGCTGTTCAACGACAGCTACTTCATGTCGTGCATGTTCTTCATCTCCGGCCTGTTCGTGCCGGCAAGCCTGGCGGGCAGGGGCGCGTCGGACTATGTCGGGCGCCGTGCGCTGCGGCTCGGCGTGCCCTATATCGTGTCGATCTTCGTGATCATGCCGATCGCCTACTACCGCTACTACGTGGCGGAGGATCAGTTCAGCGCGGTGTGGTGGCGGATGATCAGCGAGGGGCCGTGGCCGTCCGGCTCGGCCTGGTTTCTCGGCGTGCTGCTGGGGTTTGATATGCTGGCTGCGCTCGTCTGGGTCCTGGCACCGCAGGCGGTCGGCGCACTCGGGCGTTGGGCGGGAATGGTGCTGCACTATCCGCTCACTGGCTTCCTGATCTTCCTCGTGATCGCCAACCTGGTCTATCTGCCGCCGCATCTCGGCTTCGGTGACGGATTCTGGTTCATGCCCGGACATTTTCCGCTGCCGCTGCAGGCGAGCCGGGTGCTGCTCTATCCGGCCTTCTTCGTCGGCGGCGTCGCGATCGGCGCAGCCGGGCTGCGGACGGGGCCGTTCGCAGCCGACGGCGCGCTGGTGCGGCGCTGGTCGATCTGGTTCGGTCTTTCCTACGGCTGCTATGGCGCGATCCTTTTGCTGGCCTACGCGCATCACAACTGGATCGCCGATTTCGATTCCCCGCCACTGTGGTGGCGCGCGGCCTATGGCATGGCGGTGGCGAGCTTCTGCGCCGCGATGGCGTTCGGCGTGCCGACCTTCTTCCTGCGCTGGGCGAAGGCACCGCTGGCGCTGATGGATCGCCTGCAGCCGTCGGCCTACGGCATCTACCTGCTGCACTTCCTGCCGCTGCTGTGGCTGCAATATCTGGTCTACGACCCGGCGTGGCCGGCGGGAGTGAAGTTCGCGATCGTGCTGATCGGCACGCTGTCGGTGAGCTGGCTCGCAGCAGCACTGTTGCGCCGGGTTCCGCTGGTGGCGCGGATCATTTGAAGCTGAACCTCTCTGACGTCAAAGGCCACCGTTCATTGATGGTGTCATTGCGAGCGAAGCCGACGAAGCAATCCAGAGTCGGGACGGGGCTCTGGATCGCTTCGCTTCGCTGCTTCGCTCCCAATGACGGCAGCGGTGGTTGTTGGACGTGAGCGCCTAGCGCCCATCCTCCAAGATCATCGACGCCGCCTTCTCCGCGATCATCGCCGTCGGCGTGTTGGTGTTGCCTGACGTGATCGTCGGCATGATCGAGGCATCGGCGACGCGCAGGCGGTCGATGCCGCGAAAGCGCAGCCGCTCGTCGACCACGGCCATCGGATCATCAGCGGAGCCCATCTTCGCCGTGCCGACCGGATGAAAGATCGTCGTGCCGATGTCACCGGCGGCCTTGGCCAGCGCCGCGTCGTCGTCGCCGACGGACGGGCCCGGCAGGTATTCCTCCGGCCTGTAGGCGGCGAGCGCATTCTGCTTCATCAGCCGGCGGGTGACGCGGATGGCGTCGGCCGCCACCTGGCGGTCGTCCTCGGTTGCCAGGTAGTTCGGCGCGATCGACGGCGCGTCGTCGATCCCCGCCGAGCGGATGCGAACGGTGCCGCGCGAGGTGGGGCGCAGGTTGCAGGCGCTGACCGTGATCGCGGGAAAGCGATGCAGGGGATCGCCGAACTTGTCGAGCGACAACGGCTGCACGTGGAACTGGATGTTGGCGCGGTCGCGCGTCGCATCCGAGCGCGTGAAGATGCCGAGCTGCGACGGCGCCATGGTCAGCGGCCCGCGGCGCCGGAACGCGTAGTCGAGACCCATCAGGCCGCGGCGCACCAACGAGTAGTAGGTCTCGTTCAGCGTCTTCACGCCCGTGACCTTGTAGATCGCGCGCTGCTGCAGATGGTCCTGCAGGTTGCGTCCCACGCCCGGTCTGTCGAGGACGACATCGATGCCGAGCTCGCCGAGCCAGTCGGCCGGGCCGATGCCCGAGCGCTGCAGCACCTGCACCGAGCCGATCGAGCCGGCGCTGAGGATGACCTCGCCCCTGCTGCGCGCCTCGATGGTCTCGCCGTTCTGCCGGTAGCGCACGCCGACAGCGCGGCCGTTCTCGACGATCAGGCGATCCACCAGCACCTGCGTTTCCAGCCGCAGGTTCGGCCGGCTCAGCGCCGGCTTGAGAAAGCCCCGCGCGGAGGACCAGCGCCGGCCGCGCTTCTGGTTGACGTGGAAATAGCTGATGCCTTCGTTGTCGCCGGTATTGAAGTCGGGGATGCGGCGGAGGCCCATCTGCTCGGCGGCATCGCCGACCGCGTCGAGCACCGCCCAGGACAGCCGGGGCGCCTCGATGCGCCAGCCGCCGCCGGTGCCGTGATGCTCGCTCTCGCCGAGAAAATGATCCTCCAGCCGTTTGAACACCGGGAGCACGTCGGCATAGCTCCAACCGGCGAGACCGAGCTGGCGCCAATGGTCGTAGTCAGCGGCCTGGCCGCGCATCGAGATCATGGCGTTGATCGCCGAGCAGCCGCCGATCACCTTGCCGCGGGGGTAGGCCAGCGAGCGGCCGTTCAGCCCCGGCTCGGCCTCGGTGCGAAACATCCAGTCCGAGCGCGGATTGCCGATCGCGAAGAGGTAGCCGACCGGAATATGGAACCAGATCCAATTGTCATTGCCGCCGGCCTCGAGAATCAGGACGCGGCGCTTCGGATCGGCCGACAACCGGTTGGCGAGGATGCAGCCGGCGGTGCCGGCGCCCACCACGATATAGTCGTAATCCCCCTCGAGCTGTCTCGGCATCGGCATTCCCTTCCCATCGTTGCCAGCTTTTAGTCAGCTCAGACGGGACCGGACAAGCGCCACGTTCATGGCTGGTTGACCGAGCCATGAGACGGGCGCAGCCCTTATCTTGGGCGGTGCGGCTTTTGCATGCTAAACAGGCGCAAAGTCCCACCGGAGTTACGAGATTCCCCATGCCCATCGTCAACCGCGTCGCCGATCTGCAGCCCGATATCCAGGCCTGGAGGCGGGATATCCATTCGCATCCGGAGCTGCTCTACGACGTGCACCGGACGGCGGCCTTCGTCACCGAGCGGCTGCGCGAGTTCGGCTGCGATGAGGTCGTGACGGGCCTCGGCAAGACCGGCGTGGTCGGCGTCATCAAGGGCCGCAAGCCCGGCCACGGCGAGGTGAAGGTGCTCGGACTGCGCGCCGACATGGACGCGCTGCCGATCGAGGAGGCGACCGGGCTGCCCTATGCCTCGAAGACCCCGGGCATGATGCATGCCTGCGGCCACGACGGTCACACCGCGATGCTGCTCGGCGCCGCGCGCTATCTCGCCGAGACCCGCAACTTCGCCGGCGAGGTCGCGGTGATCTTCCAGCCCGCCGAGGAGGGCGGTGGCGGTGCGGACGCGATGATCAAGGACGGGCTGATCGACCGTTTCAAGATCGACCAGGTTTACGGAATGCACAACGGGCCCGGCCTGCCGGTCGGCGCGTTTGCCATTCGCCAGGGCCCGCTGATGGCATCGACCGATGCGGTCGACATCGCGATCGAGGGCCATGGCGGTCATGCCGCCAAGCCGCACAATTGCATCGACTCCCTGCTGGTCGGCGCCCAGCTTGTCACCGCGCTGCAGCAGATCGTGTCGCGCAGCGTCGACCCGCTGGAGGCCGCGGTGTTGTCGATCTGCGAGTTCCACGCCGGCAATGCCCGTAATGTGATTCCGCAGAGCGCGGTGCTGCGCGGCACCGTGCGGACGCTGACGCCGAAGGTACGTGAGCTGATGGAGAAGCGCGTGCGCGAGGTCGTGACCGGCGTCGCCCAGATGACCGGCGCCAAGATCGACCTGAACTATGCACGCGGCTATCCTGTCGTCATCAATCACGCCGAGCAGACCGAGATCGCGATCCGCGCCGCCAGGGAGGTCGCGGGCGACGCCAATGTGCACGAGATGCCGCCGATGATGGGCGGCGAGGACTTCGCCTACATGCTCGAGGCGCGCCCCGGCGCCTTCATCTTCGTCGGCAATGGCGACAGCGCCGGCCTGCATCACCCCGCCTACAACTTCAATGACGAGGCGATCGTCTACGGCACCTCGTTCTTCATCAAGGTGGTGGAGAATACGCTGGCGGCGTGAGGCTCGCGGCCGCGTGCAGCGGCACCGCCGCGATCAGGCACGAAAGTGGACTGGCAGGGCCCGTGCGATGAGCGCGGGCCTTTTGCTTTCCATATGCACGTCGAGCTTCATGAGCTACGCGAGAATGTGCGCTGCCGCGGAATGAGGTGCGACAATATGCCTGGCGGGTGACATCCGAGAGCGCAAGACGTCATCACGCGTGGTCACTGCCGGCCTGAGACGACCGCAGTGCGTCGCTCATTCGAGCAATCAACAGGTGTATCTGACAAACTACTCTATTGTTAAAGAACTAGCTTCATGTTAGTTTTTTTCTGGCTTCGACGACTGGCGAATTGGGACAGCCTGAGCGAAGTGCTTAGCACAGCTACATTGCTTCAGGTTCTGTGAGTTCAGGGCGCGAGATCACAGAGCTTGTACCGGGACGTTGCTATTTCCTTTCTGAACGATGGCGGTTCTCAACCGACTGGGAGTATAGGAATGGCTGATCGCGATCCGGCGGAAATGCGCAAGAAGGTCGATCTGGCGCTGAAATCCGTAGTCGACTCAGAGATCGCACGCGCGTCTCTGAAGATCGACATCATGGCAGAAGGCGTTCCATTCTCGCGTGGAGCGATCTTCAGCAAGACCAATCCATTCTCGCGCGGCATCGTCTTCAGCCGCCTTGCGGCGATGGAGCGTCCGGACGAGATGGAACGTGAAATCGCCAACGATCCCGCGGTGTTGGGGGCTCTTGCGGAGCGTCTCACGCAGGTACGGGCGGTGAAGGACCTCAAGGGTCAATTTAGCGTGCCGCAGGCGGGGGGCGCGCCGAAATCGGTCAGGTGAATGGATCGATCGTTCGGCTAAGACGGAGCGAAGCGGGCCTGCGATGTCGGATCTTTCCGACGTGACGTGTCGTGGGCCCGCCCGCGACTCGCTGGTGCGGATGACGGGCAATGGTCGCCGTCATCAGCGTGACCTTTCCTGATAGCTGCTCTTGATTCCGGCATCGGTTGCGGTCCTGTCTGACGGCGGGACAGCTTGCGGCCGGCTTCGTTGGCGTATTTCCGGAGGCATGCTCGATCATGAGTGACGCGTGGACCTGGCGACCGTCGAAATCTGCCTGGCATGAAAAATTCAACGACAGGATCCTGAGATGGCAGCCGGAGGATCGCCTCGGCCTCGACTGCGAGCCGCTCAAGGCGTCGCTCATCGAAGCCAACGCGCGTGAAGCGGACTGGCTTCGTCATCCCTGCATGAACTCCATCACCTATGAGGGGCATGACAAGAGCCCGCAGCGTGATCTGCAGGTGGCGATCTGGACGGCGGCGAATGCGCCGACCGCATCCACCTCGCTGACGACGCCGGAGCCGCTGACCTTGTGGTCGCCGGTCGGAGGCTACCGGATCGAGGCCGGCAGCTATGACCTGAACGAGCTCGCTGGGCTGCTCCCGATGAAGGAATGGCCCTACGACATATCGGTCGACGTGGGGTGCCACTCCCTCGGATTTCCGATTCCCGACACCTGGGCCGAGCACACCGATCTCTCGGCCGACGAGCAGGCCCGGATGACGCGCGAGGTGACGAACGCGCTCGAGATCCTCGTGACCGCCGCGAAGAAGTTTCCCGAGTGCGTGAATTGGGTGTCCGATGTGACGCGGGTCCTGATCCCCCTGCGCAGCAGCGAGCGATCCTATTTCCGCAGCGGGTCGCAAGCCGATGTGCCCGGGATGGTTTACGCCGACCTGTTCGGCGGCCTGATGCAGGTGATGGAGGCCATCGTCCACGAATCCGCGCATCTGCATCTGTTCATGGCGGAGGCGTCGGGACCCCTGGTGGATCCGCAGCACCAGGGGCGCTACGCATCGCCGTTGCGGCCGGAGCCGCGGCCCTTGCGCGGGATCCTGCTGGCCTTTCACGCCATCGCCTATATCTGCGCCTTCTATCGTGAGGCCGAGAAGCAAGGGTTCGGCGGATCAGCCGAGTATCAGGCCGAGCTTGCCAATATGCTGACCAAGCTCAAGGAGGCGCAGGTCGTACTGGACGGTGCCCGGCCGTTCCTGACCGAGGACGGCCGCATCTTCGTCGATCGCACCGCCGAGATTGCGTACCAATGAACGACGGTCCCCATCTTCACTTCGTGTTCAAGGTCGCGTCGCGCTGCAATCTGAACTGCTCCTATTGCTACGTCTACAACAAGGGCGACAGCACGTGGAGAGAGCGGCCCGCGATCATGGATGATGAGGTCGTCGAGATCGCGATCGACCGCATCCGCCGCCATTGCCAGGCAACGGGTCAGAGCTATCTGACGATCACCTTTCATGGCGGCGAGCCGTGCCTGGTCAAGCAGGAGCGGTTCAGCTCATGGTGCCGGAAGATCAAGGAGGGGCTGTCGGGCGTCGCGCGGGTGCAGCTCTGCATGCAGACCAACGGCACGCTGCTCGACGACGGCTGGGCCGAGATCATCAAGAGGTTCGACATCGATCTCGGGATCAGCATCGACGGAACCCCCGAGGTGCATGATGCCTTGCGCGTCGATCATGCCGGGCGTGGCTCCTATCGCGATGTCGAGCAGGGCCTTGCCGTGCTGCGCCGCGCCGGGATTCCGCTGCGCTTCCTGTCGGTGATCCAGCTCGGGGCGAGCGGTGCCGCGGTGCATCGCCATCTGACGAGCCTGGGCCCGGCCTCCATCGACTATCTGCTGCCGGATTTCACCCACGACACCATCGCGGCGGTTCGCGACCGGTATGGACCGACACCCTGTGCCGATTTCCTGATCCCGATCTTCGAGGATTGGTGGCGGGACGGCACGCTGGATCTCCGGATCAAGATCTTCTGGAACATCGCTTGGCTGGTCCAGGGCGGGGAGAGCCGCATCGACATGCTCGGCAACCAGCCGCTGACCTTCCTGTTCGTCAACACCGATGGCGAGATCGAAGGGCTGGATGTGCTGCGGGTCTGCTACGACGGCGCCGCGCGCACCGGCCTGAATGTGCGGACGTCCGACTTCATGGACGTCCGGCACGCCGGCGAATTCCATCGTGCGGCGGTGTTCGAGGGCATGCCGCTGCCCGACGGCTGTCGCGCGTGCCGCGAGCGCGACACGTGTGCCGGCGGCTATCTTCCGCATCGCTATGCATCGCGGACGGGCTTCAACAATCCGACGGTGTGGTGCGCCGATCTCCTGAAACTGTTCGATCACGTCCGCGAGCGGCTGGGAACGTCGGTGGAGGAAACCAAGCTGCGCCGGGCTCATCTCCTCGACACCGCCCTGCGGCGGGCGGTGGGGCTGCAGCAGGAATCTCCGGCCATCGGCTGAGGTCGGACCTCGATCGCCGACTTATGCGCGCTGTCGCGCGGGCCTGCTGCAAGGCGGCGTGGTCGAGAGTGGAACGTGGAAGGAGTGCGCACGATGACGATCACCCTGATGCCTGACGTTCTGCGCTGGAATGACTACGAGGCGGTGTGTGACGGCGTGCTTGCGACCTATGGCGACCGGCTCGCGCAGAAGCTGGGCGAAGCCCTCGGCGAGATCGGCCGCGACGACCCTGCGGGCGGGGACGAACTGCGCAGCCTGATGGATCGCGTGGCGGACGACGGCTTCATGCGGGTTCTCGATGCCCCCGAGACCTCGTTCCGTCTGCTGTCGGCGCCGGGCCGGTACGCCGAGGACAAGGGACGATTTCTGCGCGATTCATTCGTGGCTGAGGCCTTGCGCCAGGGACTCGAGATCACCGCCGATCGGGAGGTGTGGACCGCGCTCGGCGATCGCGGCTATCGGCGTGACGGCGCCTGCATCTGGCCGCAGATCGAGGGCATGCCCGTGACCGATTACGGCAGCCCGCATGCGGTCAAGGTGGATCTGTCCGGCCAGGACCGGCCGGTCCCGCCGCAGCGCCCGCCGTTCTCCGAGGACGAAATCGACCGGCTGCGTGATCTGCTGCGCCGGTCGCGGGCGGCGCTCGAACGGACCGAAGCGGGGCTTCCCCGCTTCGTCGCGCGCTTCAACATCGCGCTCATCCTGCAGAAGGATCCGGAGAGCCCGGGCAGCTTCTCGTCAGGATCGAACGGCTACTACATCGGCCGCACCTTCCTCGCCAACCCGCATCTTCCCGAGATCGACGAATCCCACATCGCCGATGCGCTCGTCCATGAGGGCATCCACGCGCTGCTCTACATGCAGGAGCAGGAACAGCCCTGGTTCCTCGATTCGACGGCGAAGGGCTCGCTGCCGCGCATCACCTCGCCCTGGAGCGGCAGCCGGCTGCCGTTTCCGTCCTTTCTACAGGCCTGTTTCGTCTGGTACGGCCTGCTGCACTTCTGGAGCCTGGCGATGCAGTCCGGCGCGTTCGAGCAGGGCGTCGCGATGAAGCGCATCCAGCTCTGCCTGCGCGGCTTCTGCAAGCAGCCGTTGCTCGACAGCATCGCGGAGTTTTCGTCGGTGGTCGACGCCGACGTGCAGAAGACGATCGAGGAGATGCAGAACGTCGTGGTCGGCGCCTTTGCCGATGTCCGCCGTGCGGGCTGATGCGACGACGTCAGCGGCGGTTGAGTGTGGAGGCTGCGGATGGCGAATGGAACGGCACTGCATCGGGATCGTCTGGCGCGTCCGGTCCCGAAGAGCTTTCGATGGGGAACTCAGCGGTCGGTGCCGCCGTCGCAGACGGTCGAGCGGGTGCGTCCGTTCCTGGGAGAAATGGGAATCACGCGCATTGCTGACGTCACGGGTCTCGACCGCGTCGGCATTCCCGTCACCATGGTCTGCCGGCCGAACTCGCGCTCGGTCTCGGTGTCGCAGGGCAAGGGGCTGACCCTGGATGCTGCGAAGGCGTCGGGCGTGATGGAATCGATCGAGCTGTTTCACGCCGAGACGATCACATTGCCGCTGAAGCTTGCGACCTATGCCGAGCTGATCAGCGACCATGAGGTGGTCGACGTGGCGGACTTGCCGCTGATCGCCGGCGGGCGTTTCCATCCCGATCTGCAGATGCTGTGGATCGAAGGGCGCGATCTCATGGCCGATGCCGACGTCTGGGTGCCGTTCGAGATGGTGAACCTGTCGACCTCGCGGCCGGAGATGCCGGCCGGCAGCTTCATCTCGTCGTCGAACGGGCTGGCGTCCGGCAACCAGCTGATCGAGGCGGTCCTGCACGGCATCTGCGAGGTCGTGGAGCGCGATGCGACCACGCTCTGGCACCTCCGCAGTCCGGACGAGCAGCAGAGCCGGCGCGTCGCGCTCGAGACGGTTCAGGACGAAGGCAACCGGCGGCTCCTGGAGATGTGCGAGCGCGCGGGCCTCGAGGTCGTGGCGTGGGACATCAGCTCCGATGTCGGGCTCGCCGCCTGCCAGTGCCTGATCTTCGATCGTGACGAGGAGCTGGGGCGGGATCTCTACGCGGCGTTGGGCATGGGCGCGCATCTGTCGCCAGAGATCGCCTTCCTGCGGGCGCTGACGGAAGCCGCGCAGAGCCGGCTGACGCTGATCGCGGGCGCGCGCGACGACGTGTTCCGCGAGGAATATGACGAGAAGGCGTTGGCCGCACAGTTTCTCGGCGAGCAGCGGGCGCTGCTGCGGAACAGCCCGCCGACGCGAAGCCTGCGCGAAACTCCGTCGCTGGCAGCGGAGACGTTCAACGATGATCTCGCCGTGGTTCTCGAACGGCTGCAATCCGCCGGTGTCCGGCAGGTGATCGCGGTCGATCTCACCAAGAGCAGGTTCGAGATCCCCGTGGTGAGGATCATCATTCCGGGGCTCGAAACCTTCGACAAGAATCCTGACTACAGCCCGGGGCGCAGAGCGCGGGCCTTCGCCGGCGATCAGATCTCGCGGCATCAGCCATCGGGGCATCCGCTATGACGTGCATCGTATTCACCGGGCCGACGCTGCATCCGCGCGACGCGGCGCTCGAATTGGAGGCCGAGTATCTCCCGCCGGTGCAGCAGGGCGACGTCTATCGTGCTGCGCTGGCGAAGCCTGCGGCGATCGGAATCATCGACGGCTATTTCGAGCAGGTGCCCTCGGTGTGGCACAAGGAGATCCTGTGGGCGATGGCCAACGGCATCCACGTGTTCGGCAGCGCCAGCATGGGCGCGCTGCGCGCGGCCGAGCTGCACGCGTTCGGCATGGAAGGCGTCGGCAAGGTGTTCGCGGCGTATCGCGACGGCGTGTTCGAGGCCGACGACGAGGTCGCCCTGATTCACGGACCGGCTGAGCTCGGCTTTCCCGCGCTGTCCGAGCCGCTGGTCAACATCCGCTTCACCCTGCAGAAGGCGGTCGACCATGGCGTGATCTCGGAGGCGTCCCGCCTGGTCCTGGAGGCGCTCGGCAAGGCAAGCTTCTATCCCGAGCGCAGCTACCCGGCGCTGCTGCAGGGCGCGCGGTCCGACGGCAGCCTAGCCGCGCAGGAGATCGACGCGCTGGAGGCGTGGCTGCCGGATCACCGCGTCGACCAGAAGCGCGAGGATGCGCTGGAGATGCTGCAGACGATGCGGCGCCGGTTTGCCGGAGACACGGTGCCCAAGGCGGTCGATTACGCCTTCGAGCACACCCAGCTATGGGACGGCCTGATGCAGGACGCGCAGCGTTCGGCGGCCGCAGCGCGCGAGACGGTGATGCCGGACGGAACGCCGCACCTGCTGGACGAGCTGCGCCTGCTGGCCGTGCGCGGCAGCGACCTGTCCGACAAGGCGATCGCGCGATTTCTCGCGGCATCGGAGGCGAAGCGCCGCGGCATCAGGGTCGACGCCCAGGCGCTGAGCGCGGAGATCATCCGGTTTCGGCAGAGCAGGGATTTGATGGACCCGGCCGAGCTCGAGGCATGGATCGCGCGCAACGGCCTGACCCGGTCGGAATTTCTGGAGCTGATGCTGGACGAGGCGCGCATTCGATCGTTCAGGAAGGGGCTCAACGGCTCGGCCCTGAATGCGCTGGCCGACTGGGCGCGGATCGACGGCCATTTCGAGGATCTGCTGGCGCGCGCGCGCGACAAATGCGACGTGCTGAAGCAGACGGAGCTCGACGGCGGTGGCAGTCCGGCGGACTATGGCCTCGGCGAGGACGAGCTGATGGCGAGATACCTGCCCGCGATGCAGGCCGGCGCACCCGACCGGGACGAGACGGACGTGGCGGTGTCGCTCGGCTTTCCCGACCGAGCAGCGCTGATCCAGGCCTTGCTGCGTGAGCACGTCTACACGTCGCGCAAATCCTGAGGCCCCGTTGTCGCGTGGGGGCGGCCCGGTCGAGGCCATGCCGGCCCGTCACGCCGCATGTGCGCGCCTGATCGCGGCCGCGGCAATCTTCAGGTCCTCGACGAAGCGCTCATATTCTCGCGCCTTGGCGTCGGCATCCGGCAGCCGCAGCAGGTAGGACGGGTGCACCGTCACCATCGCCTTGGGGCCGTCGGGCAGGTCGGCGACGTGACCGCGGTTCTTGGTGACCTGCGTGATCTTGCCGAACACCGCTTGCGCGGCGGTCGCGCCCATCGCCACCACCAGTGCCGGGCGCACGGCGGCAAGTTCGCGCTCGTACCATTGCCGGCAGGCCTTGATCTCCGGCGTGTTCGGCTTCTGGTGCAGCCGGATCTTGCCGCGCGGCACGAACTTGAAGTGCTTCACCGCATTGGTGACGTAGACCTTGGACCGGTCGATGCCGGCCTCTTCAAGCGCGCGGTCCAGCATCTGGCCGGCCGGGCCGACGAAGGGATGGCCGGCGAGGTCCTCCTTGTCGCCGGGCTGCTCGCCGACCAGCATCAGCGGCGCATGCGCGGGGCCTTCGCCGAACACGGTCTGCGTGGCGTCCTTCCACAGCGGGCAGGCGCGGCAGGAAGCGGCTTCTTCGCGCAAGGTCTCAAGATCGGTGGCCTCGACATCACGTGAGGTCTCAGCAGCGGGCGCGTGGGCTTTCGGCTTGCGGCTCATCGCGGTCTCCTCGACGCGTTTCTGCGGCTTGTGGGGTTCAGTGCCGGCTTCGGCGATCATCGATGACGTGCGCCTGGAGGCGGCCGCGATCAGCGGCTGGATCAGCTTGGCCTCGGGCAGGTTCTGCCAATATTTCTTCGGCATCTCCTTTTCCATCGCCTTCACTTTCAGCCGTGCCGGATTGAAAATGCTGGCATAGTAACGCAGCCAGACCTCTTCGAGCCGGTCCTCCGACGGCGCTTCAGCCTTGCTCACACCGGGCGTGAAGCTGACGCGGCTGCCGTCCCAATGCGCACAGAGTTCGGGCGTCAGGATCGACCACGGCATGTCGGCGAAGCGGCGGGCGAAAAATGGCGCGGCGCGCTCGACGATGTGGTGCTCGGGCTCGAACCAGGCGACGTAGCGCGCCTCGCGCTCGCGGCCGACCTCGCGGAAGCGGACGAAGGCATGCATCTTGTGGACGTCGCGGCGCACCGCCCGCGCCAGCGCGTTGGCCTGGGCGACATCAGGATCGGTCGCGATCTCCATGAGATCGTGGTTGGTCCGCAGACGCCACAGCAGCCGGTAGAGCAGGGCGAAGCGGTTGGGATCATTGTGCAGAATCGCGCTCTCGGCGAGCTCCATGAAGCTCGCCGGCACTGAGAACGCGCCCTTTGGCACCTCGGGAAGCTGCGTGTCGGCCTGATCGTCGAACAGGTCGGGCGCTGCGCCCTTGACGCGCCAGCTGACGTCGGCCGGCTTGACGTCGTTCATCGCCAGCGCCCGCGCCGCCTGACGCCAGCCGTCGAAATCAGTGTCGCTGTCGAGGGTTACGACGTGCATTTCACCTCTCTCGTCATTGCGAGCGAATCCGCCGCGTCATTCCGGGGTTCGATGCTTCGTATCGCCCCGGAATGACGGCTGTTTCCTGGCTTCGGTCTTCGCCACGACGTTCAATTAGAACCCAAATCCCAGCTGCTGCGGTTTGGGCCGCAGCCGGGCTCTGAGGCTGGCACCGTCGAGCAGGGACGGCTGTGGCCGGTGGTCGGAGAGAACGATGAACGGCAGGACCTTGTTCCGGATCACGTTGAGCCGGGCGAGATCCGCAAAGCGGATCGTGGTGGTGCGGCGGGTGGCGAGGATGCGCTGCACGGTGCGGGTGCCGAAGCCGGGCACGCGCAACAGCTCCTCGCGGCTCGCTTTGTTGATGTCGAGCGGGAAGCGGTCGCGATGGCGCAAGGCCCAGGCGAGCTTGGGGTCGATGTCGAGCGGCAGCATGCCTTCGTTCTCCTCGACGATCTCGTCGGCATCGAAGCCGTAGAACCGCATCAGCCAGTCGGCCTGGTACAGCCGGTGCTCGCGCACCAGAGGCGGTGCCTGCAGCGGCAGCGCGCGGCTGGCATCGGGGATCGGGCTGAAGGCGGAGTAATAGACGCGCTTGAGCTTGTAGGCGCCGTAGAGATTGGCCGAGGTCGACAGGATGACGCGGTCGTTGGCGTCGTCGGCGCCGACGATCATCTGCGTGCTCTGGCCGGCCGGCGCGAAGCGCGGCGGCCTGGCCCGGCGCACCGTCTTCTTCGCCTCCGCCGTCTCGTCGAGCTTGAGCCGGAGACGGCCCATGGTGCGGCGGATGGCGCGCTGGTCCTTTTCCGGCGCGAGCGTCGTCAGGCTCGCCTCCAGCGGCGTCTCGATGTTGATGCTGAGCCGGTCGGCATAGCGGCCGGCCTCGGCGATCAGCGCCTCGTCAGCCTCCGGAATCGTCTTCAGATGGATGTAGCCGCGGAAGCGATGCTCCTCGCGCAATTTGCGCGCGACGCTCACGACCTGCTCCATCGTGTAGTCGGGGCTGCGGATGATGCCCGACGACAGGAACAGTCCCTCGATGTAGTTGCGGCGATAGAAGTCGATGGTCAGCTTCACCACCTCGTCGACCGTGAAGCGCGCGCGGGCCACGTTGGAGGAGGCGCGGTTGACGCAATACAGGCAGTCGAAGTTGCAGGCATTGGTCAGCAGAATCTTGAGCAGCGAGATGCAGCGTCCGTCCGGCGCATAGGAATGGCAGATGCCCATGCCGGGCGAGGTCGAGCCGAGCCCCTTGCCGTCGCGGGAATCCCGCATCTCGGTACCGCTGGAGGCGCAGGACGCGTCGTACTTGGCGGCATCGGCCAGGATCTCCAGTTTGCGCAACAGCTCCATGGCTTTGAATCCCTTTGATTCCATTCGTTGAATCACACCCGGGTCAATCCCGATTGACTCTCTCGAAGGCGTTAGCTTTATATTAGAACGTATCATGAACAAAGAGGGTCGTCGCGGGTTCACTGCCTGATCACTGAAACAACGGCAGCGCCCGCACGATGGATTGAAGAGGAGCGGCGACGGATGACCGGCGCACGCATGGATACGCTCGCGCGTCTGCGCGGCCGCATTGCCCGTCTCGAGGCGGGAGATGGCGCACATGATTTGCGCCGGGTCGCGCTCGGCCATGACGAGGCCGACGCGACCTTGCAGGGCGGGCTCGCGACCGGCGCGCTGCACGAGGTGTTCGCCGAGACCGGCCGCCAGGCGGCAGCCGCGACCGGCTTCCTGTGCGGGCTTGCCGCGCGTGTCGCCGCGCACCGGCCCCTGATCTGGATCCGGCAGGATTTCGCCGAGCGCGAGATGGGCGCGCTGTCGATGAGCGGGCTCGCCGAGCTCGGCCTCGATCCGCGCCGCATCGTCATCGTGTGCGCGCCCGATCTCGACCACGCCTTGCGCACCGCCGCCGACGCGCTCGCCTGCGATGCGCTCGGCAGCGTGATGCTGGAGGTGTGGGGGGAGACGCAAAAGCTCGATCTCGTCGCCAGCCGCAAGCTGACCCTGGCGGCGCAGGAATCCGGCGTCACCGCGCTCATGTTGCGCATTGCGGCTGCGCCCGAGCCATCGACCGCGGAGACGCGCTGGATCGTGCGCACCGCGCCGTCACCGCTCGTTGCCCCGTGGATGGCGTGGGGCGCGCCGCGCCTCGATGTCGAGCTCATTCGCAACCGTCACGGCCAGACCGGACGATGGATCATGGAGTGGACCCCCGATGCATGCCGTTTCAACGAACCGGCGGCGGATCCTCAGCCTGTGGCTGCCGCGCCTGCCCATCGATCGCATCAAAAGACAGCGGGCACTCACAGGCGCTCCGCCTGAGAGCAAGCCGCAGGTCGTCGTCATCAAGGACGCCAATGCGCTCTTGATCCATTCGCTGGACGAAGCGGCGGCGTGCCACGGTGTGTCGCTCGACCAGCCCTTGGCGAATGCCCGCGCGGTCTGTCCCGACCTCGTCGCGCACGAAGCCGATTTGGCGGCTGATGCAAAGATGCTGGAGAGCATCGCCGACTGGTGCGACCGCTTCACGCCGCTGGTGGCGCTCGACCCGCCGCATGGGTTGTCGCTCGACATCACCGGCTGCGTGCATCTGTTCGGCGGCGAAGCCAGGCTGATGCAGTCGGTCTGCGACGCGCTGACCGCGCATGGCCTCATTGTGTCGGCGGCGATCGCCTCCAACGCCGTCTGTGCGCGTACGCTGAACCGCCAGGTGCATGGCCGCATCGTGCCCGACGGCGAGGAGGCGGCCGCGGTGGCGCCGCTGCCGGTGGCCGCCCTCGGCGGCAGCGAGGCCATTACGCTCGGCCTGCGCCGAGCCGGCCTCAAGACCATCGGCGACGTCGCCGCGCGCGGCCGCAACGAGATCACCGCGCGGTTCGGCGCCGCCTTCACCCGCGTGCTGGCGCAGGCGCTGGGCGAGGCCGATGCGCCGATCAGCCCGCGCAAGGTCCCGCCGGACTACATCGTCGACAAGCGTTTTGCCGAGCCGGTCGCGACCGACACGGTGATTGCGGCCAGCCTCTCCCGTCTGGCCGCGATGCTGGTGGCGGCGATGGCGCAGCAGGGCAAGGGCGCGCGGCGGCTGGAGGCCTGCTTCTTCCGCACCGATGGAATGGTGCGCGTGATCACGGTCGACACCGGCCAGCCGGTCACCGAGGCCGCAATCATCGACCGGCTGTTCCGCGAGCGGCTCGAGGCGCTGAACGATCCGCTCGATCCCGGCTTCGGCTTCGACATGATCCGGCTCGCTGCTGGCCGCAGCGAGATCGTGGTGCAGCAGCAGCGCGATCTCGATGCCCATGTCCACGACAATGACGAGCTGTCGGCACTGATCGACCGCATCGCCGCGCGCATCGGCGGCAAGCGCGTGGTCGTGCATCTGCCGGTCGATACCCATGTTCCGGAGCGCGTGGCGCTGCCGCTGCCGGCGCAGCAAAATCTCGCCGCCGCCACTGCTGCCGCCTGGCCGGAGCGCGCCGAGGGCGAGCCGCCGCTGCGACCTCTGCGGCTGTTCGCGCACCCCGAGGCGATCCAAGTCATTGCCGGCGTGCCGGACGGCCCGCCCGCGCGCTTCGTCTGGCGCCGTGCCGCGCATGCCGTGGTCCGCGCCGAGGGCCCGGAGCGCATCGCGATGGAATGGTGGCGGCCGGACGGGCAGGGCCTCACGCGCGATTATTTCCGCGTCGAGGACGAGCACGGCCTGCGCTTCTGGCTCTATCGCGACGGGTTGTATGACCGTGAGTTCGAGCAGCCTGAGGGCCCGCCGGTGCAGCCCGCCTGGTACATGCATGGCCTGTTCGCATGAGGGTCGGGATCGCACATCTCTCGCGGCGATCTCGCTGCTCACCCTCCCCTGGAGGGGGAGGGTCGGCTCGCATGCGCGCATGCGAGCCGGGGTGGGGTGACGGAGCATCCGCACCTGCGGTGCTCGTCGAAGCCAACTCACGCACGGCTGAGAAGAGCGGGCCCAATGACGACCGGTTGCTGGGCTCACCCCACCCCGCCGCGCGCTGTGCGCGCGTCGACCCTCCCCCTCCAGGGGAGGGTGGGCAGCTGCGCAAGCCGCTTGGTGAGGGGCTGTCTTTCGTATCGCATGGGCAACGCGCCGCCCCAGCCTTCGCAGCCGCGCCATGACTCCCATCCCCTATGCCGAGATCGGCGTCACCACCAATTTCTCCTTCCTGCATGGTGGTTCGCATCCGCAGGACTATGTGCACCAGGCCGCCGAATATGGCCTCACCGCCATCGGCATCGCCGACCACAACACGCTGGCCGGCGTCGTGCGCGCCTATAGCGAGCTGAATAACGACCGGCTCAGCTACAAGCCGAAGCTGCTCTACGGCGCGCGGCTGGTGTTCACCTGCGGCACGCCGGACATCCTGGTCTATCCGCGCGACCGCGCGGCCTACGGCCGGCTGTGCCAGCTGCTCACCCGCGGCAAGCGCGGCAGTGACGCGGACAAGGTCGCCAAGGGTGATTGCCGCCTGAGCTTCGAGGACCTGTTTGAGTTCATCGAGGGACAGTTGCTGGTGCTGATGCCGCCGCATCGCTTCGACGAAGCCGCGCTCACCACCATTCTCACGCGGCTGAAAGACAGCCCCGCCGAAGGCGTGTGGCTGGCCGGCAGCCTGCTGTATCGCGGCGACGATCGGCGCCGGCTGGCGCGGCTGTCGCGCCTCGCAGCTTCCAGCAAGGTGCCGCTGATCGCCACCAATGACGTGCTCTATCATCATCCTCGACAGCGGATGCTGCAGGATGTGCTGACCTGCATCCGCGAGAAAGCCTCGATCGAGGCCATCGGCCGAAGGCTCCAGGCCAATGCCGAGCGCCATCTCAAGCCGGGACACGAGATGGCGCGGCTGTTCCGTGACCACCCCGACGCTGTGACCGAGACGCTCCGTTTCACCGACCGCATCGTGTTCTCGCTCGACCAGCTCAAATATCAATATCCCGACGAGCCGGTGCCGCCGGGCAAGACCGCGCAGGGGCATCTGCAGGATTTGACCTGGGCCGGCGCCAAGACCTATTTCGGCGACCATCTCGATGACAAACTGCGCGCTGTCCTCGACAAGGAGCTGGCGCTGATCGCCGAGCTCAACTACGCGCATTACTTCCTCACCGTCCACGACATCGTGCGCTACGCCCGCAGCCAAGGCATCCTGTGCCAGGGCCGTGGCTCGGCGGCGAACTCGGCCGTGTGCTACGTGCTCGGCATCACCTCGGTCGATCCGACCAAGATCGATCTGCTGTTCGAGCGCTTCATCTCCAAGGAGCGGCTGGAGCCGCCCGATATCGACGTCGATTTCGAGCATTCGCGACGCGAGGAGGTGATGCAATATGTCTATCGCCGCTACGGCCGGCACCGCGCGGCGATCATCGCCACTGTCATCCATTATCGTCCGCGCAGCGCCATTCGCGACGTCGGCAAGGCGCTGGGCCTGACCGAGGACGTCACCTCGGTGCTCGCCGACACCGTGTGGGGCAGCTGGGGCGACGGCCTCTCCGACATGCAGGTGCGCCAGGCCGGGCTCGATCCCGCCAATCCGATGATCCGCCGCGCCGTGGAGCTGGCATCGGAGCTGATCACCTTCCCGCGTCATCTGTCGCAGCATGTCGGCGGCTACGTGCTGACGCAGGATAGACTTGATAGTTACGTCCCGATCGGCAATGCCGCGATGGACGACCGCACCTTCATCGAATGGGACAAGGACGACGTCGATGCGTTGTCGATGATGAAGGTCGACGTGCTCGCGCTGGGCATGCTGACCTGCATCCGCAAATGCTTCGACCTGATCGCCGATCACAAGGGCAAGCGATACGTGCTCTCCGATATCCGCTCGGAGGACGATAACGAGGTCTACCGGATGCTGCAGCGAGGCGAGTCGCTCGGCGTGTTCCAGGTCGAGAGCCGCGCGCAGATGAACATGCTGCCGCGGCTGAAGCCACGCACCTTCTATGATCTCGTCATCGAGGTCGCGATCGTCCGGCCCGGGCCGATCCAGGGCGACATGGTGCATCCCTATCTGCGCCGCCGCAACAAGCTGGAGAAGGTGAGCTATCCGTCGCCGTCGCCGGATCACGGCCCGGCGGACGAACTCTACAAGGTGCTGCACAAGACGCTCGGCGTGCCCTTGTTCCAGGAGCAGGCGATGCGGATCGCGATCGAAGCCGCCAAATTCTCGCCCGAGGAGGCCAACGGTCTGCGCCGCGCGATGGCGACCTTCCGCAACGTCGGCACCATCGGCTCTTATGAAGAGAAGATGGTCAGCAGCATGATCGCGCGCGGCTACGATCCCGCCTTCGCCAAGAGCTGCTTCGACCAGATCAAGGGCTTTGGTTCCTACGGCTTTCCGGAAAGCCATGCCGCGAGCTTCGCCCAGCTCGTCTATGTCTCGTCCTGGCTGAAATGCTTCCACCCCGACGCGTTCTGCTGCGCGCTCTTGAACTCGCAGCCGATGGGTTTCTATGCGCCGGCCCAGATCGTCGGCGACGCCCGCAAGAACGGTGTCGAGATCCGCAACATCGACGTGTCCTACAGCTTCGCCGACAACACGCTGGAGGAAATGGGTGGCAAATACTGCGCCGTTCGCCTCGGCTTCCGCCAGATCGACGGCTTCCGCTGGATCGACCGCGACGAGGAGCGGATCAGGAAATTGTCGGAGGCGCTGCGGAGGAAGGCGCAGCCTGCTCCAACATCTTCAAAAGGTGCTGGGGAGGCTCTCTCCCCATCGTCATTCCGGGGCGCGCGCAGCGCGAGCCCGGAATCCATACTCCCGATCGTGGTTATGGATTCCGGGCTCGCCCTCCGGGCGCCCC